>CAMFKI010000010.1 GCA_945957365.1 uncultured Alphaproteobacteria bacterium
TCCACAACTGGACCGGCAACCGCATCACCTGCCGCGACTGGTTCCAGCTCTGCCTCAAGGAAGGCCTGACCGTCTTCCGCGACCAGGAGTTCACCTCCGACCTGCGCTCGCGCGCGGTGAAACGCATCGCCGACGTGAAGACGCTGCGGGCGCGGCAGTTCCCCGAGGACAATGGTCCCCTCGCCCACCCGCCGCGGCCCGCGGCCTATATCGAGATCAATAATTTCTACACACCCACCGTTTATGAAAAGGGCGCCGAGATCTGCCGCATGATGCTCACCCTCATCGGCGCGCAGGCCTTCCGCAAGGCGATGGACCTCTATTTCGAGCGGCACGACGGCGAGGCGGCGACCGTCGAGCAGTTCGTGCAGTGCATGTCAGAGGCTTCGGGCCGCGACCTCACGCAGTTCTTCAGCTGGTACACGCAAGCGGGCACGCCCAGCGTGACGGCGGAAGGAAAATATGACGCCGCAACAAGGCAGTACACGCTCACCCTCGAGCAGAACGTGAAGCCTACGCCGGGCCAGGCGGAGAAGCAGCCGCTGCACATTCCGCTCGGCCTCGGACTCGTCGGACCCGATGGCCAGGACCTGCCGCTGGACCTCGACGGCGTGGGCGCGCTCAACACGCCGATCATCGAGCTCACCGAGCCGCGCCAGACATTCCGGTTCAACAATGTGTCCAAGCGGCCGGTGCTGTCGCTCAACCGCGGCTTCTCGGCGCCGGTGAAACTCGAGGCCAATCTGTCCACGGCGGACGAGCTGTTCCTGATGGCGCATGACGCCGACAGCTTCAACCGCTGGGAGGCCGGCCAGCGTCTGGGGCGCAACCTGGTGCTCGCCGCCTGTCGCGGCACGGCAACGGAGGCCGACGTCGCCGCCTATGGCGCGGCGCTGAAGGCGATCATCGACGATCCGGCGGTGGACGATGCCTTCAAGGCGCTGATGCTGGTGCTGCCGTCGGAAAGCGAGATTGCGGCGGCACTCGGCGCCGACGTGGATACCGACACGGTTCATTCCGCGCGCGACGGCTTGCGCACGGCGATCGCACGGCAGCTGGCGGGCGAACTCGACGCGATCTGGCGGCGCACGGGCGAGCCCGGGCCCTATCGCCCCGACCCCGCTTCCACCGCGCGGCGCGCGCTCAGGCAAACGGCGCTGGCGCTGATGGTGATGGGCGACCGCGATCATGGCGTGGCGGAGGCGCTGGCCGAATTCGAAGCCGCGCACAACATGAGTGCGGAAGTGGGCGCACTGGCGGCGCTGGTGCAGGTCGACTGCCCCGAGCGCGAGGCCGCACTCGACCGCTTCCATGCCCGCCATGCGCAGGAACACCTGCTGATCGACAAGTGGCTGATGCTGAACGCCCAGGCGCAGGGAGCGGACGCGGCGGCCCGCATCACGCGGCTGACGCAGCACCCGGACTTCAAGTGGACGACGCCCAACAAGGTCTATGCCCTGCTCTCGGGCTTCGCCGGCGGAAATCCGGCGGGTTTCAACGCCGCGGACGGCTCCGGCTACCGGGTGATCGCCGATGCGATCCTGAAGCTCGATCCCATGAACCCGCAGGTCGCGTCGCGGCTCGCCACCTCGTTCCGCAGCTGCAAGCTGTTGAATTCGAGTCGAAAATCGGCGGCGCAGGCGGAGCTCGAGCGGATCCTCGCCGAGCCCTCGCTGTCGCGCGACGTCTACGAGATCGTGGCGAAGATCGCGGGCGCCTGAATCCCATTCTAATCACTGGACAAATCACCCCCTTTTCGAATCAATAGCCGGTGATTCGTTCAGTGGTGGCGTCCGTGTTTTCAAAGCCTACCCGCCGTGGGCCGGCAGGGTTTCAGGGGAAAAGATTGGGCAAGACGCACATCGGCGAGCTGTTCTTCAAGGAGAGGGTCCTCAAGCTTCCTTCGCCGTGGCCCGGCCGGTTCCGCATCGCCATCGGCGAGCGCCACCTGCGCCTGCTCATCACCTCGCTGATCGTGCTGTTCCTGCTGATGCTGGGCAGCTCGCTGCTGGTGCAGCTGACCGAGAGCCGCACCACCCACGTGGCCGAGCAGAACCGGCTCTCGGCGCTGCATGGCCAGCTGGTGGCCCAGCGCATCAAGGCCGACATGTCCGCCGCCCTCGCCGCCGGCCACACGCCGCCGGTGCTGAGCAGCGACTACCTGCGCTCGCTGCTGCCGGCTGAGGCACTGGCCGAGGAACGAATCTTCGCCGTGGCCAGGGGCACGGGCGAAATCGCCGCGAGCGTTCCGGCCTCCGAGGGTCTCGACGGCAAGACGATCACCAGCGTGCTGTCGCCGGATTTCGTGACCGATGCGCCGATCAACACCGGCGAGATGGCGCCGCTCACCCTGGCCTCGGGCGAGGAAGCCTTCGTCTCGATGTATGATCTCGGCGACTATCCCGGCACGCTGATCGTGCTGCAGCGCCAGCAGGACGTGCTGTCGGCCTGGCGCTCCGGCGTCACCCAGGTGACGGCGCTGTTCATCGTCACCTTCTTCGTGCTGATGCTGCTGGGCGCGGCCTTCCACTGGCAGGCGGCCAAGGCGTCTGAAGCGGACTCGATCCTCGGGGTGGCCACCGCGCGGCTCGACAAGGCGCTGGACCGCGGCCAGTGCGGCATGTGGGACTGGGACGTGAACCGCGGCATCATCTTCTGGTCGCGCTCGATGTTCGACATGCTGGGCATGCCGGTGAAGGGCGACTACCTGAGCTTCGCCGAAATGGCGAGCCGCATCCACGAGGGCGACACGCAGCTCGAGGAGGCGGTTGAGCAGCTGCTCGACGGACAGATCACCTCCTTCGACCAGGAATTCCGCATGCGCCACCAGGACGGCCACTACGTGTGGCTGAGGGCGCGCGTGGCCATGGCGCCGGGCGAGGCCGAGGGCCAGCCGCACCTGATGGGCATCGTCTTCGACATCACCCAGCAGAAGGTGGCGGACAAGCTGAACAAGGAAGCCGAGCTCCGCCTCAAGGACGCGATCGAGAACATCTCGGAAGCCTTCGTGCTGTGGGATGCCGACAACCTGCTGGTGCTGTGCAATTCCAAGTACCAGCAGTTCCATTCGCTGCCGGCCTCGGTGTGCGTGCCCGGCACGCCCTATGAGGACGTGGTGCGCTCGGCCAAGGAGCCGGCGATCACCAAGCGCACCGGCATCCGCGGCGAAGGCGGCGGCGAGGGCCGCTCCTTCGAGGTGCAGCTGGCCGACCGGCGCTGGCTGCAGATCAACGAGCGCCGCACCAAGGACGGCGGCTTCGTGTCGGTGGGCACCGACATCACCGCGCTGAAGCTGCAGGAGGAACGCCTGCGTATGTCCGAACGCGAGCTGATGATGACGGTGCGCGACCTGCAGAAGGAGCGCCTGCTGGCCGACCAGCAGGCCCAGCGCCTGGCCGACCTCGCCGACAAATATGCCCGCGAGAAGACCAGGGCCGAGGCGGCGAACCGCTCGAAGTCCGAGTTCCTCGCCAACATGTCTCATGAACTGCGGACGCCCTTGAACGCCATCATCGGCTTCTCGGAAGTGATGCTGGCGCAGATGTTCGGGCCGATGGGCTCGGAGAAATATGCCGAATACTCGCGCGACATCCACAGGAGCGGCCAGTTCCTGCTCGACGTCATCAACGACATCCTCGACATGTCGAAGATCGAGGCCGGCCGCATGTCGCTCGAATGCGAGACGCTGCAGGTCGATGCCGCCGTCGACGAGGTGATGCGCTTGATCACGCCGCGCGCCTTCGAGGGCGGCGTCACCGTGGAGCGCCAGGTGCCGCAGGGCTTCACCCTGTGGGCCGACCGCCGCGCCTTCAAGCAGGTGCTGATCAACCTGCTCTCCAACGCGGTGAAGTTCACGCCCGAGGGCGGACGCATCACGGTTTCGGCCATGGCCTCGAACGGCGTGATTGCGATCGCCATCCGCGATACGGGGATCGGCATTCCGGCGCGCGACATCGAGAAGCTGGGCCGGCCCTTCGAGCAGGTGGAGAACCAGTTCACCAAGTCGCGCGGCGGTTCGGGCCTGGGGCTGGCGATTTCAAAGTCCTTCGTGGAGCTCCATGGCGGCACGCTGACCATCCGCTCCACCGTGGGCCAGGGCACGGAGGTGACCGTCACCTTCCCGTTGCGGCAGGCCGCCGCCAAGGTCGCCTGAGCCTTGCGCCTGATCCCGCGCGACAGCCTCGTTGCCACGCCGTGGAAGAACGGCGGCGGTGAAACCCGGCAGATCGCCTGCTTCCCGCCGGAAAGCGGCCTCGATGATTTCCACTGGCGCCTTTCGACGGCCGAGGTCTCGCAGGATGGACCCTTCTCGCGCTTCGATGGCGTCGACCGGCGGCTCTATGTCCTCGCGGGCGGCGGGCTGGATCTCACGTTCGAAGGCGCGGAGACGCGGCGGCTGCATGCCGGCGAGCACAGCGATTTTGCCGGCGAGGCCCAGGTCCAAGGCCGTCTCGTCGACGGGCCGGTGACGGATCTCAACATCATGGTGCGACGGGGACGGCTGCGCCTGCGCGCCGAGCGGCTGACCGTCGAAGGCACGGGCGACGTCACCCATGCCTGGGGCACGGCGGCGCTGTTCGTGCTGTCCGGCGAGATCGCCATCGCGGACCGGCAGGCGCGCCGCTTCGACACGGTTCTGCTCGACCGCCGCGAGAAGGTGACGATCGGCGGCGCGGCCGAGATCCTGATGATCGGCTTCGCGCCCGCCGATTGACGGCTCAGGGGGCGTCCGTCTTCTTGTCGTCGGCGGACGGGCCACCCGGTGCGCCGCGGTCATGATCCTCGCGGGCACGCAGGTGCTTGGCCATCAGCTTGCGCTCGTCGGGGGAGAGCTTGCCGATCAGTTCCAGCGCAGCGCCGGTGCCGGTGGTGAAAAGCGCCTCGCTCTTCGCCGTGAAGCCATCCACCGCCGCCTTCACACGTGCCGGATCGTAGGGATCGGACTCCAGCGCGGTGGCGAGTTCGAGCACCTGGGCCTTCATCGCCTGCCGTTCGTCCCTGATCTCCTTGTCATGCGCCTTGAAAACCGCGAAGAGCTCGGCTCGCCGGGCATGATCGAGGTCGTGGAAGAAGAAGCGCGGAATGAGCTGGGTCTGGGTGAGCCGGGCATAGCGGTCCGGCCCGAAGCCCACGTACCAGCGCGCGATGCCGCCGCCGATGACCAGCAGGTTGAGCGCCAGCGAGGCGATCAGCGCCACCTTCAGCCAGGTGAAACGCCGCGCCGGAGCCTCCGGCTTGGACAGGGTGTCACTCATGTCGTGCTTTCCTCGGCATAGGCGGCACCCACGCCGCCCAGATCGTCCACGGGGGTATCGTCGTTGAGCGCCACGCCGCCGGTGACGGCGTTGGGCATCATGAAATCCATCCGGCCGTTGGCGCCGAGCCAGACGCCCAGCGCCAGGGAGGCCGCGAGCGGGACCGCCGCCGCATAACGCCAGAACGGGCGCTGCGCCTTCGCCCGCGGCGCGAAGGCGATGACCCTGCCCGCCTGGGGCTCCGCCGCGATGCGCGCCATCAGCCGGTCTGCCGCGCCGGCGGGAAGCTGCGGTTGCGAGGCCTGCGCCAGCACGGCGCGCAGCTCACGTTCCTCAGAACGATTGTTGTCCTGTTCCATATCCGTTTCTCACTGCCCCGTTTCCGCCAGACCGCCGAGCAGGTCGCGCCACTCGGCCGAAAGGCTGTCCTTCAAGCCCCGCCGCGCCCGCGCGAGGAGGGATTCGAGCGCATCGACACTCACCTCCAGCACGGCCGCGGCCTCGATATTGGTCATGCCCTCGAAATACACAAGCGACAGCGCCAGGCGCTGGCGCTCCGGAAGTTCCGCGATGCGGCGGTCCACCAGCCGTGCGGCCTGCGCCCGGGCCAGCGGCGCATCGGGACGGGCCGTGGGGTCGATCACCTCCGGCGCCTCCTCCAGCGCACCCGCGCGCGGCTTGCGGCTGCGGTCGACCACCGCATTGGCGGCCACCCGCATCAGCCAGCCCTTCAGCGCGCCGGCCTCGCGCACCTGCGCGGGGTTCTTCCACAGCTTGACGAAGGCCTCCTGGGCCACGTCCTCGGCATCCGCCCCGCCATTGGTCATCCGCCACACCAGCCGGTAGACCGGCTGGTAATGGCGGCTGACGATCTCGGCGAAGCCCGCATGCGAGCCCGCGGCGGCGGCCGCGAGAAGGCCGGCATCCGTCATCTGGCGGAAGGCCGATGGCTCTGTCGTCAAGATCTCTGTCCGGTGCCCTGGTCAGTTGGCCTGTACCCCGGTAGCCGTAGCGGGTTTCCTGATCTTGGCAAGACGGTAGCTCTTGGCCTCGTCCAGCGTCACCCCGCCGTCATGGTCGGTATCGGCGGCGGCCACCAGCCGGTCCACCGAGGCATCGAGCTCGGCCTTGGTGATCACGCCGTCCTTGTTGGTGTCGAGTTCGGCGAGAATGCGGTCGCGCCGGCGCTGCAGCGCCTGCTCCAGCGCCTGGTTGAGCTCGGCGGTGGAGACCGCGCCGTTGTGGTCGGTATCCATCTTGTCGAAGCTCTTCTCGGCGCGCGGCGTCAGCTCCGCGGCGGTGACCTTGCCGTTGGCGTCGACGTCGACCTTGGTGAAGGACTGGGGCGTTCGCGGCAGGTAGGGCCCCATAGCGAAGGCGGTGGCCGGAATGACGGCCATGGCGCTCATGAGGGCGAAGGCAAAGCTCAATCTGGTCATCGGACGGTTCCTCCTTGTTGCTGTCCTGAAAGCAAGACGCAGGGGGAACGCGAATCCGTCGCTGATTTTTTACGTCACCGGGCCGATCAGCCGGTCGAAGATCTCCGCCACCTCGCCCTGGGCCTCGGCCAGCAGCGCTTCCGCCGTGGCGATGTCGGGCGTCACCGCCGCATTGGCGACGAGCAGGTTGAGGGCGGGCAGCGCCTTTGCGGGATCATAGGGCCCGTCGAGGCAGAGGCGGAGCATCTGGGTGAGGCGGTGGTAGAGCAGCCCGGCCCGCTTCAGCGCCGCGTGGTCGGCATCGGCCAGGAGGCCCGCCGCATGGAGCTTGTGGAGTGCTGCCAGCGTGTTGGTGTCGAGCACGTGGGGGTGGGCGTGGGCGTGGATCAGCTGCAGCGTCTGGGCGATGAATTCGAGCTCGACCAGGCCGCCCCTCGCCCGCTTCACGTCCCACACGCCGCCCGTACCCTGCTCCTTCAGCATGAGCTTGCGCATGGCGACGACGTCGTCGCGCACTTTCTCCGCGTCGCGCGCTTCGCACAGCGCGGCACGGATGTGAAGCGCGAGTTCGTTCATCAGCCCCGGATCGCCGCAGACCGGGCGCGCGCGGGTGAGCGCCAGCTTCTCCCATGTCCAGGCGGACTCGCGGTGATAGCTCTCGAAGCTGGCGAGGCTCGCCGCCACCGGGCCCTTGCTGCCCGAGGGGCGGAGCCGCATGTCGACCTCATAGAGCACGCCCTCCGCCGTGGGGGCGGAGACCGCCGCGATCAGCCGCTGGCTGAGGCGCGCGTAATACTGGTTGGTACTGAGGGGCTTCGCCCCCTCGCTCATATCCGCGCCCGCTGCCGCGTCGTAGACGATGATGAGATCGAGATCGGAGCCCGCCGTCATCTCGTTGCCGCCCAGCTTGCCCATGGCGATGACGGCACTGCGCCCGCCCGGCACATGGCCATTGCGGCGGACGGCATCGTCGTTCACCGCGCGGTGCAGGCGGCCGAGCAGCAGGCCGGCGAGCTGCGAGAAGGCGAGGCCCGTCTCCGCCGCGCCCGCGGTTTCCGAGAGCACGCGCACGCCGATGCGGAAGGCCTGCTCCTTGCCGACGATGCGGGCGCGGTCCGCCACCTCGTCGGTCTCCACGCCATCGGGCATGGCGGCGGCGATCATCTGCGCCATCTCCGCCTCGGTGGGGAGCGCGGAAAAGAAACCGGGGTCGAGGACGGCATCGAGCACCTGCGGCCTCCGGCTCAGCTGCTCGGCCAACCGCGGCGCGCTGCCGAGAATGGTGGCCAGCAGGTCGAGCAGCTTCGGGTTCGCCTTGAGCAGCGAGAACAGCTGCACGCCGGCCGGCAGCTTGCTGAGGAACTTGTCGAAGGCGAGGAAGGCCAGATCGGCGTCGCCCATGGCCGACAGCGCGGTGAGCAGCTTCGGCATCAGCTCGGTGAGCAGCTCGCGCGCCTTGGCGCTGCGCGTGGCGGCATAGCGCCCGAAGTGCCAGCCGCGGATGGTGGCGGAGACCTCCGACGGGCTCCGGTAGCCCATGCGCGACAGGGTCTCGATGGTTTCGGGATCGTCCTCGCCGCCGGTGAAGACGAGGCTGCCGCCGGCGGTGCCCAGCTCGTCGGCCGATTCGAACAAGCGGGAATAATGGCCCTGCACGCATTCGAGCACGCCGCGCACCGCGCTGTCGAAGCTCTCGAGATCGGTGAAGCCGCAGAACCGAGCCATCGCCAGCAGCGCCCGGTCATCCTCCGGCAGCACATGGGTCTGCTCGTCGTTCACCATCTGCACCCGGTGCTCGATCGCGCGCAGGAAGCGGTAGGCGGCGGTGAGTTCGGCGGCGGCCTCGCCGGTGATCCACTGGGCCTCCGCCAATTCTGTCAGCATGGCGATGGTGCTCCGTCCACGGAGCTTCGGGTTGCGCCCGCCGGCGATGAGCTGCTGGGTCTGCACGAAGAACTCGATCTCGCGGATGCCGCCGCGTCCGAGCTTGAGGTTGTGGCCCTTGACCTTGACCTCGCCATGGCCCTTCACCGCATGGATCTGGCGCTTCATCGACTGCACGTCGGCGATGGCGGCAAAGTCGAGATACTTGCGCCAGATATAGGGCCTGAGGCGGGCGAGGAACTCATCGCCCAGCGCGGTGTCGCCCGCCGCGGGGCGGGCCTTGATCATCGCGGCACGCTCCCAGTTCTGGCCCTGGTTCAGGTAGTAGATTTCGGCGGCGTCGATGGAGATTGCAACTTGCGTGGCGCGCGGGTCGGGGCGGAGCCGGAGGTCGGTGCGGAACACATAGCCGTCCTCGGTCACGTCCTGCATGATCTGCACGAGGCGGCGGGTGAAGCGCACGAAGAAGGTGGCGGCATCCTGCGGATCGGCGAGCAGCGGCGTCAGCGCGTCGTAAAGCACGATGAGGTCGATGTCGCTCGAGTAGTTGAGCTCATGCGCGCCCTGCTTGCCCATGGCGAGGGCCACATAGCCGCACTGTGCCTGCGGATCGGCGGGGTCGGCGAGCGCCACCTTGCCCTGGCGGGCATAGTCGGCCAGCAGCCAGGCGATCGCGGCGGAGAGTGCCGCATCGGCAAAGTCGGTGAGCGCGGCCGTCACCTGCTCCACATCCCAGCCGCCCGAAAGATCCGCCACCGCGACGAGCAGCGCCACCCGCTTCTTCACCTGCCGCAGCCGGGCCATGACCTCGGCCTGGGAGAGGTCCGCCGCCAGGTCCTTCACCGCGGCCAGCTGCAGCGCCAGCAATTGATCCGCGTCTTCGGAAAACACGCGGCCCGCAAAGACCGGGTCGCGCAGCATCAGCTGGCGGAGATAGGGCGAGGCGCCGGCGATGTTCTCGGCCAGCACGGCCTTCTCCGCCGGGATGGCGCCGGCCGGTATCTCGGCGCGAAACAGGGCGACGGCGGTTTGGTCGAGGGGGGAATTCGGAGCGTTCAACAACATGCCGGAAGCTTTAGAACATGTTGGAGGAAAGAGAAATGCGCCGGCACACCCCGCCGTACCGGACGTCGGCATTGTTCTGGCCCGCTTCCGGGCCGTCGATCCAACGCTCAGCGCCGATCGACACCCTGGCGTCATGTGAAGTTCCCTAGGACTCGCAGTGTCCGCTACCGGCGGCCAACACGCGCCACGCCTCGGAACACTGGAGCGTGGAGCACCGGAAAACTGCCAGCGTCCTAACGCACTTGATGTCACCACCCTGCGGGACAATCCGCTGCTGGCAGGAAGGCGGACACGTCTGCCCAGGTGCCGGGCGCTCCCTTCCTGAAGGATACGGCGACCGACACCTCGAAAGGCAAGGTGCCGGCTTCGGTCCAGTGGTGTACAAGCTTCGATCCGGCGCGCGAGGGACATGGAAGATACGCGAAGGCGAGCGACTGCACGTTGGCGAGCAGGACCTGGGGACTGACGTCGAGTCCCGCTCCCCAACCCGATGGCCGGCGCTCGATCACCAGATGCCCATCCGGGTCCAACCGCAGCTCGGTCTCATAGATGCCACCGACCTCGCGTTCGCCTGCCGCCACTTCCATGTAGACGATGCGGGACGGCTCGCCAGTGAACCTGACGACACGGCTGCCATCCGCCGCGACGCGGGCAAAGGCCCGGCTCGATTCCAGGCTCGTGCGCAGGAAGCGCCGCACGACGTCGATGTTCTCCGCGCCTTCCACCCGGCTGATCACCGCGGTGGTCTTCTCGAGCTTCACGAACAGGCCGCCGAAGCAGCCGAGCAACAGCGAGAACAGCGCAAGCCCCACCAGCATTTCAAGAAGGGTGAACCCGGCTTCCTGATGGTGGATCCGCGTC
Organism: uncultured Alphaproteobacteria bacterium; assembly: GCA_945957365.1. GTDB lineage: Bacteria > Pseudomonadota > Alphaproteobacteria > Rhizobiales > Aestuariivirgaceae > Aestuariivirga. The sequence goes on from CAMFKI010000010.1 coordinate 10,505, forward strand.
ATCCTCCGTGACCGAGGACGATGGTATCGGCCACGAGCTCCGGCAATCCGGCTCCAGCCTTCCGCACGATGTGGCCGGAGATGCGCAGCGGCAGGAGGCCGTGCGAAGAGTTGCCCGGCACCGCCGACACGGCGACGGTCCAGCGGTAGCTTGACGTCTCCCCGTCCCACCGGTCGGCGGGCTTCACCGTTTCGGCGCGGAGGCGCCTGAACTCGGCCTCCACGGCGTCCACCGCCTCCTGGCGCGCGACGATGCGGGACGCGGTGTTGAGGGCACTGGACAGCGCCGCATAAATGGCAATGAGGACCCCGGAGAAAATGGCGAGTCCAACCAGGGTCTCGATGAGCGTAAAGCCACTTTCCTCGCGGCGGCGCTTCATCTGGCCACGCCATCGGTGCTGACGGCGCCGGTGAGCCACTCCACCCGAACGACCCTGGTCAGGCTCCCGGCCTGCAGGATGATGTCCCCGCCCGAAGAGCCGCCCGCCGGATCGAATGTGATTTGTCCGGCGCCATCGGTCACGAGGCCGTGCGCCGTGCGCAGGCTCAGGCGCGCGACGGACGCGAGGCGATAGCCGGACTCAGCTCCGGGACCGGTGATGCCGGGCGCCGTGAGATCGAGCGTGACCGCGGTGACGGTCCGCGTCGCCAGCGCCATCTCACGCGCCTCCCGCAGACGTGCGGCGAGCACGCGCGCGTCAGCCCCGAGCTTCACCGCACCGCCGCCGGATGACAGCTGCGGCAGCGCGACCACCGCCGCAAGGGCAACGACGGCGAGGGACACCAGCATCTCGACGAGGGTAAAGCCGCCTGCGCCGTCAGCGACACGGCACCGGCTCCGCCTGCAGCGGCTATGCCCGCGCGCAGCGCTGAGGAGGACAGGTACCGGTACGCGCCCATCGGATTGCGGAAGGCCTTCGCACACCATCGCCTTGCTCAGCCGTATGTGCGGCCGCCCGCAGCGGGCGCGGCCTGGTCCGTGCGTGTCGGAGGGCTGTCACGCAGCCCCGCGCACGGCTCGCCGTCATCGGGCTGCCGCTCGGGCGCCTCGCCCCATGAGCCCTCGTCCCATGACAGGACTGCGAAGGGCTGCCCGGGCTGATCAAGTCTTTCGATCATCGCACGCCTGACGAAGCGCGTGCCATCCGTGAGTTCCACGGCGGCGACGATGGCACGGTCCGGTGAGGCGCGTGGCGATGAAAAGGCCAGTCCGGCAACCGAACTGCGCGATACGCCGAGGGCGCGCAGCAAACCCGCCGGTGCAGTCCCGAAGTCGATTCCGGCCTGCAGATTGGCGACAGTGGTGAACTGCCGCAGGGCCAACAGGAGGCCGGGCGTCATGTCCGGAATCTGGTCCAGTTCCTCCAGCGCCTCGAATGGCGCGTTCTTGGGCCCGAAGGAGCGGCCGGGATAGACCGCGGGTTCACTGCCCCCCAGATCCGCCGCGCCATCGGCATCGCGGTAGTCGCGCATGTCACTCGTCATGCGCGCGGCCTGCTCGCGGCCGAGGCCGAGCCCCTCGAGAAGCGCCGTCATCAAGGGGACGGAGGCCGTATTGAGATCGACCAGCCCGCTCTGGTCCTGCACCGCGACCCAGGCCCGTGCCGCATTGCCCCAGCTGCAGGCGCGCCAGCTGCCGTCCGCCGGGATCCCGCCATCGCCCGTCGCCAGCTGCAGCGCCGTCAGCCGCACCAGCCCGTCGGCGATGCCCTCCGCCAGCTCCGACGACATGGCATTGCGCGCATAGAGCGCGTGACTGCGGATCGACGTGGTGACCGAAATGGCAAAGGCGGCAAGAAGTCCGGACATCCACAGCACCGTGATCAGGACGAAGCCCCGGCTCGCACGTCGCTGCCTGCTGTCCTTCAAGGGATGCCCAGAACGGATTCGCATGACGAACTTCTCGAGAGTTTGACGATGCCGGCATGCCCTGGCGCATTCATCGACGCGAGGGTGAATAACTGAGTTCATCCCGGCAAGGATAGAGTCTGACTCACTGCTTCTGCAACAGTTTTGACTGCAATCCTTTGCTATACATTTTTGTTTTGTTTCAGTGTTTTTCATTGCCAGAGGAGCAAGGGGAGATATCTTCCCCTTGGTCATCTGTCTCGGGATGGAACGCATGCGCGCGATTTTGACAGCCATTGTCCTGGGGCTCATCGCGGCTCCCTGCGTCGCCCAGCAGGCACAGGACGTACGCGCCCCCAAACTCCCTGTGGCAGCGAGCAACGGCAGCTTCACACGGGTGATCCCCATCGCGGTTCCGGAGTTCCGCGGCATCCAGCCGGACCTACGGCTGGTTTATGATTCAGCGACGGGTTTGAGGGTCTTGCCACCGGTCGGCGGCGAGCTGGGCATCGGATGGACACTGCAGGGCTTGTCTGCCATTCAGCGCACATCGGGCACACCCGTGGCAAATGGCGGAAACAAGGCCGCGAGCTGGCGGGGTGCACCTGCCTATGGGGCCGCCGGCTTTGCACCGGACAGTTTTCTGCTCGACGGCAAGGAACTCATTCCCTGCAGCGAGGTCGCCGATCCCTCGTCGGCCCCATCTTGTGTGGCGGGAACATCCAACACCTATGTCACCCGCCTCGAAAGTTTCGAACGCATCCGCCGAAACCCCTCCGCCAACAGCTGGGAGGTCACATCGACTGACGGAACGAGGTCAGTCTACACTTCTCTCGAAGCGACATCCTCCGATCTGACGTATCGCTGGCAACTCTCTTCGGTCATCGATCGCCATGGCAACCATGTCGACTATGGTTGGAACTGCAGTTCCGGACACTGCACGATCGCCAGCATCAGGGATTTCAACCAGGGCAGCGGAACGCCGGCCAGCGAAGTTGTCGTCTACACCGAGGACCGGCCGGACCGGATCACCTACGGCGACGGACGCAGCATGCGCAGCATGACCAAGCGCATCACCGGCATTGAAATCCGCAACGGAGGTCAACGGCAGGCAGCCTATGGGCTGACCTATGAAACATCCGCATCGACCGGACTGTCGCGGCTCATCACGGTGAGGCGTTTCGGATCTGACGCCGTCATCTCTGGATCCACCGTTACGGGGGGAACGTCACTTCCGGCTTATGAGATGCACTACTCGAACAGCGGCAATGCAAGTGGTGTTCCGACCTTTGCCAAGCAGTCGAACTGGTCTGCCCCCGCCTATGTAAACACCACTTATGTGCTTTCTCCCTGGACCGGTCACGAAATTGTGGGCGACTTCAACGGCGACGGCTGGGCAACCGACTTCTACTTCCCGCCCATTACGATTCCGGACACTGGCTATGGCACAGGGGGAACTCTCTACTACGGCAACGGACAGCCTGCAATTCTGCCGGACGAGCGGGCCTACCTGCGCTACAATGCTGCTCCGCCCACCGAATATGTTGCTGCGGTCGCCGACCTCGACGGGGACGGGGTCAGCGACTTCGTCGATATTCAGACCTGGGTAAACTACAGCTTATGGAACAAGCACAATCCGCCCGTCATCTTTTACGTCAAGTACATCGAATACCTTGGAATGGTTGGCCGGACACTCGCCGGTACGCTCTTCTCATTCCTGCCGTCAAATCTCGGTTATGGAAGGTCAAATATAGGTTATGGAAACTGGACCGCCCTTCCGGGTGACTTCAATGGCGATGGCCAGGATGATCTCCTGTTGCACAACGGCAACATCGTCCTTTCGACGCCGGGCAATCCGCGCCAGCCGACAATTGTCACCTGGGGCCTGAACGCCAACCAGGACAATGGCTATTTGCCTGCGATTGCCGACGTGAATGGCGACGGCAAGGCCGACGTCGTCGTCAAGCAAGGCAATTCGGCAACCTATCAGGTCTACCTGTCGACGGGAACTGGCTTCGCGGCGCAGCCGAGCTTCGCGGCGCCCAGCAATTCGGACTCACTTTCCGTTGCGGATATCAACGGCGACGGGATGAGCGATCTGATCTTCCTGTCGAGCCCAGGCCAAGGCGGGTCGCGGCGCATCGCGACTTACTTCTCCAATGGCGCAAATTATTCTGCGAGTGGTGCGGGCCCGTCCCCGGCCGCGTCAACGACCTACATCGCCGGCGCATCTCAGATCATGTCCTCGACGAACATCAAGTTCGGCGATTTCAACGGCGACGGGCGGGCAGATGTCGCGATCGGCTCCGACATTGCCCGATCGACGGGAATGGGGTTCGAAGCACAGGCCCACGGCATCGATGCCAATGGTGGGACCGATCCCGTATCATTCGCAGTGGATTTCAACGGCGATGGCGCTGACGATCTCGGGCGGATCACCACGAATCCGGCCAATCAGAGGGTCTGGCTGTCCACTGCTGGCCAAGCCGATCTGCTGACCTCCGTGAAGGAACCGCTGGGTGCCCAGATATCCGTAAGTTATGGGCCTTCCGCCGGAACGCCGGGAAGCCGACTTCCCTTCAACACCCAGGTTGTCAGAACCATGACCTTGGACGACGGCCGAGGGACTGGGACAAGTCAGGCGACCTACCGCTTCTCCTATGAAGGCGGCGCGTGGTCGAAGGTCGACCGGCAGTTTCTCGGATTCCAGAAGGTGACCATAAGCCTTCCCTGCGTTGCAGGCGAAAGCACCTGTCCTCAGAGGGTCATGTATTATGACCAGTCCCCGGCCTGCATCGGGCAGGTGGTTGCCGACCAGACATTTGATGGCTCAGGCAACCTCTTGTTCCAGTCCACCACGTCTTTGTCAAAGTCAACAAGAGCGCCGTTCACCTGTCTCGCCGCGGCGACAGAAAATCGCTTCTACCAGGGCTCGAGTTCCAAGGCCACGCGACAGGATTTCACCTATGACTCCTACGGCAATCTCACGCAGGTGCTCGACTACGGCGTGACCGAGGCCACTGGCGACGAGACGCTGACGGTCAATTCCTTCAGCCCGAACACGACGGACTACGTCGTGTCCTGCCAGGTCCAGACACTGGTCTATCAGGGCACCACCTCGGCAGGGCCGTTGCTGACCGGCAGCCGTGTCGCCTTTGACGGGAGTGCGACCTGGCAGCCGCCAACCGCCTGCGACGTCACCCAGCGCGAAGACTGGACCTCGGGGGGCGACTGGATCGTCACCGGGCGCTGGGCCTATGACGGCTTCGGCAATCGCGTCTCCGCCACGGATGGCGCCGGTAATACCACGACGACGCTCTACGACGGCGGTTTCAGCCTCTATCCGGTCGAAACACGGCTACCCAATTTTGCCACCGACCAGCGCTTCCGGACGCAGACCAGCTGGGACGCGACCTGCGGCCAGCCCACCTCGACGACGGACCTGAATGGGCAGGTCACCAGCTACTCCTATGATGCAATGTGCCGGGAAGCCTACAGGCATTTGCCCACAGGATATGAGGAGTGGCGGAGTTACTGGAACCTCGGCCAGCCGACGACTCAGCATCTCGACGTGTGGTCAACGCCGGCGGGTGGACAAACCTATGGGCGCTGGACAGCCCTTTACATCGATGGCTTTGGCCGCAGCGTCTATGACGCCCACATTGGTTGGCGAACTGACAACAACATCGCAGTGGCAACGTCCTACGATCAGCGCGGAAACGTTCAATTCAGGTCGGCTCCCTTTTATTCCGGCGAAGCGCAGTACTGGACAACCTACACCTACGACAAGCTCGACCGACTAACACGCGTCACCAACCCGGACGGCACCTCCAGGAGCAACGCCTACTATCTCGGGTGGCCAAATTCTGCCGAATTCACGGCAACCGCCGTGACTGACGAGAATGGGCACACGATCTGGGAGCCACGCGATGCGCATGGCAACCTGATGAAGCGCGTTCGGGTCAAGAATGGCGCCGCCGTTCCCACCGAATATCGCCGCGACGGTCTCGGCCGCATCGTCCAGGTGATCGACCCCGTGGGCAACCAATGGTCCTACAGCTACGATGGATTGGGCCGGCGCATCCGCGTGGATGACCCGGACCTCGGCAGCTGGACCTATGCCTATGACAATGCTTCCCGCCTCGTCACACAGACAGACGCAAAAGGCCAGCGCACGCAGCTGAGCTATGACACGCTGTCGCGCCTCACCGCGAAGGCGGTGAGCACGGCGTCCGGCACCGAACTCACCACCAACAGCTATGACGAGGCCCGCGCCGGCTATTTCAATCTGGGCCAGCTCACCACCGCGGTTCGGACCGCCGGCACGCGGCGCTTCACCCAGCGCTACGACTATGACCTGGCCGGCCGGCTCAGCCAGCGCAGTGACATCGGCGTCAATGGACGGGACTACACCCAGGGCTTCGAATACTGGTCGGACGGCAGCCTCGAGCGCAAGCGCCTGGCCGACGGATCATGGACCGGAACCTATGTCTATGACCTGTCCGGCCGGCTCTACAGCGTCGGCAACGCCAATGCGCCCTCGGCCAGCGAGCCGGCGCAATATGTCGCGTCGACGACCTACAATGCCCGCGGCCAGACCACGGCGATTTCCTATGGCGGCGGCGTCACCACCAGCTTCGGCTACAACGACCAGCGCGGCTTCCTCAACCGCGTGCTGACGCAAAGGGATGGGCAGACACTGCTCGACCTCAACTACAGCCGAAACGCCGAGGGCCTCATCACAAGGATCGACTCGCCCGATCCCTCCCGCGCCTGGGCCTTCGGCTATGACGAGATGGACCGGCTGGTTTCCGCCGACAATCTCGGCGGCACGGCGCAGGACCGCAGCTACGCCTATGACGATGCCGACAATTTGACGGCCAATTCCGGCCTCTGCCCGGGCAATGGCCTCGTCTATGCCGCGGGCGGGGCTCATCCCCATGCCCCCGTCTCGATCTGCGGCACGCCCGTCACCTATGACGCGAACGGCAACACGCTCACCTACGACCCAGACGGGCCGGGGCCGCTGCCCGCCAAATCCATCACCTATGACGGCGAGAACCGCCCCGCCACCGTCACCGTCAACGGCAATCCCGCCCGCTTCGACTATGGCCCCGACGGCGAGCGCGCCGGCAAGGCCTTCCTCGGGCAGTTGCACTTCTACCTGGGGGCCGATGCCGAGGTGCTGGTGAACACCGCCAACCGCGGGGGCCTCCTCACCTCCTACCTCCACCCCGACATCCGGCGCGAGGGCTCCGCCACCGACGTGATGGTGAAGGACCACCTCGCCTCCAACCGCCTGGTGCTGCGCGTGGGCTCGGGCGTCACGAGGGCCGACTACGGCCCCTTCGGCCAGCCGCTCACCTCCAACGGCTCCCAGGTGCTGCAGGGCAAGGCCTACCTCAACGAACGCTTCGACCCCGAAGCGGGCCTCGAATACCTGCACGCCCGCTACTACGACCCCACGCTCGGCCGCTTCCTCACGCCGGACACCTGGGACCCGGACATCCCGGGCGTCGACTTCAACCGCTACGCCTATGCGCTGGATGATCCTGTGAATGGAAGTGATGCGAACGGCCATAAGGATCCGGACAGTGGCGGTGAGATTTCCGATCCGACGTCCCACGCGCCCCAGAACACGGGTGGCGTGGGAGGATACAGCGTGTCGGATCACGTTCCCGAGCACTGGCATGACAACGGCGGTGGCTCCAATGTCGGGAACGATAAAGGTGGCGATTCGGAGACCCACTCGGGCAATAATTCCGGATCTCGCAAAAGTCTCGTATATCACGGCAGTCCAGAACTGGCCCCCTCCTCATGTGTTACTTGTGCAGTAGCAGCTGGGCTAGCCGCAGCTGCAATTATAGCTGTCGTTGGACCAGAAGTGGCCCTCGGATATGCTGAGGAAAGGATTGAACAGGAAGCGATCACATCTTTGGCCGATAATCTCACTGTCGAGGGAGAGGTGTCCCCTCCAAGTCTCGAATCTCCGTCGACCCCAAAGATTTCACAGCCATACTCAAGACCTTCCGGAGCAACAACCCAAGCGCAGAGAAATGCCGTACAAGGCAAACCTTGCGTAAAGTGTGATACATTGACCAGCAAACAGTTTGCTGGTCATAAGGAAGCATTGGTGAAGGAATATTATGACACAGGTACGATCGACTTGGCAAAGATGAGAAGCCTTGAATCGGTTCAGCCGGAATGCCCAGCCTGCTCAGCCAAGGAAGGGGCAGAGCTGTCCCGCTACTCACAGGAAATGAAGAGGAGTTTGGGCCTTGGTCCACGATAAGGATTGGCATTCGATGCAGAGAGAAGTCTGTTCACACCACTCTGCAGAATACTTGGAGACGAGTGAGTTCAAGAAAATTGGCCTGGCTGACAACGTGACGACGGGCCTTCTCCCATTAAACGGGTTACGCCATCCTCAGGTAAGTGACTCATCTGGCTGGTTCATTTGGGCAGGCAATGAGTTGTCGAAAGATCCAGACTTCTTCAAACCGGTACACGCGGCTCACCTTGTGAACCTCTGTCCCCAAATCATCCCATTTCTGGGATTGGCACCTGGATGGCGTTTCTTGATTGCAGGTGACTACAAAGATGTTTGGTACGATGCGGCTTTGCTCCGTCCTGAATGAGATCGAAGCCTTCTGAACCTTAACCCGCGTAACGTGCCGGATGGAACCACATCATTTTTGGTGGCGCGGATTTTCAAATTGACAAATCCATAGACATAGTTCGTCTCGACCTGCGGCACGCCGGTCACCTATGACGCCAACCCTATCGCAATGAATTGGAAGCCTTGCACGGTGGTGGATGGAAGAGTTACGTGGACACATATCGGCCATGACAGAAAGAACTAAATTCAAGAGGGCTTTTGGCAATGCCCTGAAGGCGCATGAATTTCGAAAGATGGGTCAGAGTTGGTATCTCTATGGTCCCGACTGCACTGTGGTCCTGAACCTCCAAAAGGATGATTTCAGTGACTTATACTATGTAAATCTTAGCGTCTGGCTTCTAGCACTTGGGAATGATGAATATCCTCCAGAAAATCATTGCCATGTACGAGCACGCTTGGAGCGACTTTTCCCCGCGCAGCGAGAGTTGATTTTTGACGTCTGTACGATCGGTCCCGAAGAGGTTGAGCTTCCAAAATTTGTGGACCTTCTCCACTCGGACGTAGTTCCGCTGTGCCGACAGTGCCTCACAATTGCGGGGCTGAAGGAGGTTATCAATTCAGGGCGGATACCTCATTACTTTGTAATTCGCGTCGCCAGACCTCTTCTCGGGTTACCCGAGCGCAAATGACAACAGATGATGAAGGACACTTCTGCCGGTAACGCAAGGACCTCGGCGACACGGCGCAGGACCGCAGCTACGCCTATGACGATGCCGACAATCTGACGGCCAATTCCGGCCTCTGCCCGGGCAACGGCCTCGTCTATCCGGCGGCGGGAAGTCAGCGGCCCCATGCCCCCGTCTCGATCTGCGGTACGCCCGTAACCTATGACGCCAACGGCAACACGCTCACCTACGACCCCGACGGGCCGGGGCCGCTCCCCGCCAAATCCATCACCTATGATGGCGAGAACCGCCCCGCCACCGTCACCGTCAACGGCAATCCCGCCGGCTTCGACTATGGCCCCGACGGCGAGCGCGCCGGCAAGGCCTTCCTCGGGCAGTTGCACTTCTACCTGGGGGCCGATGCCGAGGTGCTGGTGAACACCGCCAACCGCGGGGGCCTCCTCACCTCCTACCTCCACCCCGACATCCGGCGCGAGGGCTCCGCCACCGACGTGATGGTGAAGGACCACCTCGCCTCCAACCGCCTGGTGCTGCGCGTGGGCTCTGGTGTGACGAGGGCCGACTACGGCCCCTTAGGCCAGCCGCTCACCTCCAAGGGATCACACGCGCATGGAGTCGAGCCGTCTCTCTTCGAAATGTTTTTTGACTGCAATCCTTTGCTCTAATTCCCGCATTGTTTCAGTGTTTTTCATTGCCCGAGATATCATGCACGATATCTTTCCTTTGGGCACCAACCTCAGGATGGAACGCATGCGCGCTGTTTTGGCAGCCGTTGTCCTTGGACTTATCGCAGGTCCCTCCGCCGCCCAGCAGGTTCAAGACGCACGCGCCCCCAGACTCCCGGAGACGAGCAGCAACGGCAGCTCCACGCGGGTGGTCCCCATCACGGCTCGGGAGTTCCGGGGCATCCAACCTGATCTCCGGCTGGTTCATGATTCTGCAACGGGATTGAGGGTCCTGCCACCCGTCGGAGGCGACTTAGGCACCGGATGGTCGCTCCAGGACTTGTCCCATACTCAGCGCACATCGGCTGACGAGACGGGCTCGATCGACACTTCGCGCGATGCTGCATCCTCCGAGCCGGCGTACCGCTGGCAACTCGCTGCCGACATCGTGGCGCAGCCGGACTCCCCGGCGGACGCATCGTCCTCTCCCGCAGCAGAACCGAACAAGCTTGACCCGACAACCAGGTACGATCGATACGTATCCGAAGCGGAATTGAATTCGATCAAGTCGACGGGCTGCCTTTCATGGTGCACCGATGGAGATGAGACCTACTTCACGACGGATGGCTATAGCAGCGCGACCACGGCGCAACAGAAACTGGCTCTTCCCGCGAAGCCGGCGTATCACGTCATCTTCTCCGTCGAACCCGGAACTCTGGCCTATGGCCCAAGAACGGTGGCGCCGAATTATGGCTTCCCCGGCGGAGGCGTAGAATACTATTCCGAACAAGCGGTCCATATTCATGATTACTGGTCGTCGCCGCTTGGACCGTAGGAGCGGGCAATGAAGGTTGGACGGCAAATCCGCAAGTGTCACTTCCATGTATCCGAACCGTATGAGTACGGATTTGAAGACAATCTTCGGCCGTTGCCAGTGGATCTCATTGGGTCGGTGATTGTTGATGGCAAGATCAGCGTTCTCTTGATTGGCTCCATCCGCTCCAAAGGCGCCGTGTACTCCGCTGGACTCGCCAGCGCCAGGTACGTTGGACAAGAAGTGACTGAGTTGATTTCGAGCGTCCGGGGTTGCACCGTCAATGCAATGTTCTTCCGCGAGAGAGATTTGAAACGGCATATCGAGGAAAATGAAGTTGATGAGATCGTCACTGCTTGTTTGGCGGTTCCCATGAACGAAAGGTTGTTGCTCATAGGTAACATCCACCTTGTCTGACTGAGTGAATGTCGCGCGTCTCGTAAGCCTACAGGATTTCAGATCATGACAATCCGTGACGCTCACAACGTCGACATCGGCGGTGTCGATCCGAAAATGTGATACTCTGTCAAAGGCTCCCTGTTTCTGAAGGGCCCCTTCACCCCTCCCGCCACACCGGCAGCACCAGACTCGCCTTCAGTCCCGGCACATTGTCCTCCAGCACCAGCGTGCCCTTGTGGAGTTTCATGACGCCTGACACGAGGCTCAACCCCAGGCCGTTGCCGGGCTTCGTCCGGCTTTCGTCGAGGCGCACGAAGCGTTCGGTCACCCGGCCACGGTCCGACTCCGGGATGCCTTCGCCGTGGTCGGCGACGGTGATGACCACCTTGTCGTCATCGAGCGCGCCGGTCAGGGTGATCTGCGGTTTCTCGCCGTCGCGGGCGCCGTATTTGAGGGCGTTGTCGAGGAGGTTGGTCAGCGCCTGGGCGAGGAGCTGTCGGTCGCCCAGCACGTGCAGGCCGGGGCCGGCGGAGCTGGTGAGGGTGCCGCCCTCCTCCTCGGCCATGGGCTCGTAGAGGTCGGCGACGTCGGCGATGAGTTCGGCGACGTCGACGGCGACGAGGCCGCCGCGCGCCTGGCCGGCTTCGGCCCGCGCGATCGACAGCAGCGCATTGAAGGTGTCGAGCAAACGGTCCGATTCATCGACCGTGCTCTCAAGCGCCGCGCGATACTCCGCCTCGCTACCCGCGCGCAGCGCGGCCTCGACGCGGGCCTTGATGCGGGTCAAGGGCGTCTTCAGGTCATGCGCGACATTGGAGGAGACCTCCTTCATGGCGCCCATGAGCGACTCGATCTGTTCGAGCATCTCGTTCAAGGCCAGCGCCAGCCGGTCGAGCTCGTCGTTGGAGCCCGTCACCGGCATGCGGCCGGACATGTTGCCGGCCATGATGGTGCGGCTCGCCTCGGTGATGGCATCGACGCGGCGGAGGAAGTTGCGGCTCATCAGCAACCCGCCGCCGAGTCCCAGCACCAGCGCGATGGCGAGCGCGTAATAGATGGTCTGGCGGATGATGGCGGCGAACTGGCGGAGCGATTCCACGTCGCGCCCGACGATCAGCTTGAAGCCGCCGGGAAGGTCCGTGTAGTAGGCGCGCGCCACGTGGTTCTCGCGCGTCGCGCCGTTCTGGACGTCGAGCGGGAACTCGATCCAGCTGGTATCGCCCTTCGGTACCGTGGGCAGGTCGTCGAGATTGCCGGCGATGCGCTGGCCGGCGGGTGCGGCGAGCAGGTAGACCGCACCGGTGTCATCGGCGCTGCGGCGCTGCACCGTGTCGAGGATGCCGTTCAGACCGCGCAGCTGGTACTGGTCGGACAGCGCCTGCACCTCGGCCTGGATCGTGTAGTCCGTCTGCTCCTGCAGCAGGACCGCGGTATTCAGGTAGACGTAGCCCAGCAGCGCCGCGACCGAGATCGCGAACAGAATCAGATAGAGCGCCGCGAGGCGGAAGGTCGATGTGCGGAGGAGCTTGAGCGGGCCCGTCACTTGTCGCGGATCATGTAGCCGGCGCCGCGCACCGTCTGCAGGATGGGCTCGTCGTGGCCCTTGTCGATCTTGGCGCGCAGCCTGGAGATGTGCACGTCGATGACGTTGGTCTGCGGATCGAAGTGATAGTCCCAGACGTTCTCGAGCAGCATGGTGCGGGTGACGATGTGGCCGGCGTTGCGCACCAGATATTCAAGCAGCTTGAATTCCCGCGGCTGCAGCAGGATGGGCTTGCCGGCGCGGGTGACGGTGCGGGTCAGGAGGTCGATCTCGAGATCGACGGCCTTGAGCCTGGTCGACTGCGGCGCGTCCTTCGCCCGGCTGCCGAGGTTCTCGACGCGGGCGATCAGCTCGGCGAAGGCATACGGCTTGCCGAGGTAGTCGTCGCCGCCGGCGCGCAGGCCCTTCACCCGCTCGTCGACGTCGGCCAGGGCCGAGAGGATCAGCACCGGCGTCTGGATATTGGCGTCACGCAGCTTGCGGATGATGGTGAGGCCGTCGACCTTGGGCAGCATGCGGTCGACGATGAGCACGTCGTGCACGGCTTCGAGCGCCAAGCCCAGGCCTTCTTCGCCGTCGGCGGCATGATCGGCGATGTGGCCGGCTTCGGCCAGACCCTTCACCAGCCAGCTGGCGGCTTCACGGTCGTCTTCGATGACTAGGATGCGCATGGCGGTGCGGGCGGGGCTTGCTGTCCAGACGTGGGAATCGTGCTCACTAACTTGCATGTTCCATCTCCCATTGAAAGGGGTCGCGGAGGAGGAGGTCCGGGGCGGGACCACCCTCCTCCGCGGAAAGGCACGCGAGACGCGGAGCGGGGGGTTGGGGCGTTGTCCGCGTGCCCTCTACTGTCGGGCGTGTTGGCGCATTGCCGGCCAGGCCTTGCCGCCTGGCCGGCGGGCGCATCAGCCCTTGGCGGTCGGCAGCGCGATGAAGCGCTGACCTTCGTCGGTCTTGACGAGCATCAGGACCTTCTTCTTGTCGTTGGCCTTCAGCGCGGCGCGCACATCCGACGGAGCGTGCACTTCGACGCCCGCCACTTCGAGGATGGTGTCACCGGCCTTGAGGCCCAGGTCGGCCGCAGCCGAACCCTCGGCGACGTCCATCACGGTAACGCCGGCGCCGTCCTGGGCGGAGGCGACCTTGAGGCCGAGGTCGGCGAGCGACACGGTCTTGGTGTCCTCCTTCGAGCCCTGGTCCTTGGAGGCCATCTTGGGGTCGTCCGGCATGGTGCCGATCTTCACCTCGACGTCCATGGTCTTGCCGTTGCGCACAACGGTCAGCGGCACGGTGTCGCCCGGCTTGATGCCGGCGACCTTGCGCGACAGGTCGCGCGAATCGGCCACATCCTTGCCGTCGATCTTCAGGATGGTGTCACCCTGCTTGACGCCGGCGGCGAGGGCCGGCGAACCGTCCGTCACGTCGGCGACGATGGCACCCTTGGCGTCCTTCAGGCCGAGGCTCTCGGCGATGTCCTCGGTGACGGGCTGGATCTGCACGCCGAGCCAGCCGCGGGTCACGTGGCCGTTCTCCTTGAGGCTCGCGATGACGCTCTGCGCCGTCGAGGCCGGGATGGCGAAGCCGATGCCGACCGAGCCGCCCGAGGGAGAGAAGATCGCGGTGTTGATGCCGACGACTTCGCCCTCGAGGTTGAAGGCCGGACCACCCGAGTTGCCGCGGTTGATGGCGGCGTCGATCTGCATGAAGTTGTCGTAGGGGCCCGAGCCGATGTCACGGCCCAGCGCCGAGACGATGCCGGTGGTCACCGTGCCGCCGAGGCCGAAGGGGTTGCCCACCGCCATCACCCAGTCGCCGACGCGCGGCTGGTCCTGCGTGAAGGCGACGTAGTCGAACTTCTTGTCCTTGGCGTCGATCTTGATCAGCGCGAGGTCGGTCTTGGGATCGGTGCCGATCACCTCGGCCTTGTACTCGGTGCCGTCCTTCATGGTCACCGACACGGTGTCGGCGTCCTTGACGACGTGGTTGTTGGTCACCGCATAGCCGTCGGCCGAGATGATGAAGCCCGAGCCCATCGCCATGCCGCCGTTGGGGTGCGAATCCTCGCCGTCACCACCCTGGTCGCCCTGGCCCTGGCCCATGCCCGGCATGTTGCGGAACTGCGGGAACTGCTTGAAGAAGTCTTCCATGCCGTTCGGCAGCTGCTTGCTGCCCTGGGCCTGGTCGCCCTCAGTGGCGGCGACGGTGGCGTACTTCACCTGCACGCTGACCACGGCCGGCATGACCCGGTCGACGAGGTCGGCGAAGCCCTTGGACGGGTCGATCGCGGCGGCGTGCAGCTGGTTCTGCGCAATGGCCTGGGTGGCCGGCAGGACCGACACGGCGGTCACGAGGGCCGTGGCGGCCATCAGGCCGGCCGCGAAGGCGCCGAGCGTCTTGTTCTTGGCAGAGGACATTTCCTGGTCTCCATCGAGTGTTGTTGTCCGATGAGGCCAAGCTAGGGTGCGGCTCCTTACGGACACCTGTCCGGAACATGAAAAAACAGTAAGACTTGCGGCATCCGCAAGGCTATTGCAGGGCCCGCTCGAGGGCGCGCTTCTCGTCCTCGGAAAGCGGGGTTTCGGGCGCCACTTGGCCGCGCTTCCGGCGCAGAATCATCGCCGCCCCGGCGATCAGCAGCACCGCGAAGGGGGTGCCCCAGAGAATCAGCGTCTCCGGCTCGAAGCGCGGCTTCAGCAGCACGAACTGGCCATAGCGCGCGACGATGTAGTCCATCACCTGGGAGTCGGATTTCCCCGCCGACAGCTGCTCGCGCACCAGGGTGCGCAGGTCCTTGGCGAGCGGGGCTTCCGAATCATCGATCGACTGGTTCTGGCAGACGAGGCAGCGCAGCTGGGCCGAGATGGCGCGGGCACGGGCCTCCAGGGCGGGGTCCTTCAGCTGCTCGTCGGGCGTCAGGGAGAAGGCCGGCTGCACCGCCACCAGGAAGGCCAGGACGACGAGAAGCTTCCTCATTCCGCCGCCACCGGCTGAAGGCCCGCGGCGCGCTTCGGCGCCCCCACCCGGTAGCGCCGGTCGGAGATCGACAAGAGCCCGCCGAGGAACATCACCACCGCCCCCATCCAGATGAAGTTGACGAAGGGGTTGTAATACATGCGCATGGCGCGCGCGCCGCCGGTCGTCTCGTCGCCCATCACCACGTAAACGTCGCCATGCCAGGTCTGGTACAGGCCCACTTCCGTGGTCGGCATGCCCGAGGGCCGGAACACGCGCTTCTCGGAGTGGAGCGTGGCGAGCAGTTCGTCGCCTTGCTTCACCGTGAAGGTGCCGACGCGGCCCGAATAGTTGGGGCCGGTGAGCGGACCCTCGCCCACATAGGTGACGGTGTACTTGCCGACGGGCGTCGACTCGCCCGGCTTCAGCGCCACGATCACCTCGACCCGCCACAGCGAGATCGCGATGATGCCGGCCACCAGGATGCCGAGGCCGGCATGCGCCACCGCCGTGCCGATGGCGGAGCGCGGCAAGCCGATGAGCCGATGCCAGCTCGTTGCGAGCGGCACCTTGAACAGCGCCGTCTTGGCGGCAATGTCGGCGATGGCGCCGAACACCAGCCAGGCCGCCACGGCCATGCCCACGGGCGCCAGCCACGGCCCGCGCACGTCGAGCGCGAACACGACGGCGCCAACACCCAGCGCCAGCACCAGCGCCAGCACCAACCGCTTCACGGCGAGCCCTGCGTCGCCGCGCTTCCAGGCGAGGAAGGCGCCGAGCGGAACGAGCAGCAGCAGCGGCAGGACGATGGGCCCGAAGGTCAGGTCGAAATAAGGGGGGCCTACGGAAATCTTGTCGCCCGTCAGGGTTTCCAGCGCCAGCGGATAGAGCGTGCCGACGAACACCGCGAGGCAGGCGACGCAGAGGAGGAGGTTGTTGAGGACGAGACTCCCTTCCCGGCTCACCGGCGCGAACAGGCCGCCGGCCTTCAGCTGCGGGGCGCGCCAGGCGAAGAGCGTGAGCGAGCCGCCGATGAAGACGCAGAGGATCATCAGGATGAAGGCGCCGCGCTGCGGGTCGACCGCGAAGGCGTGGACCGATGTCAGGACGCCCGAGCGAACGAGGAAGGTGCCGACGAGGGACAGCGAGAAGGCGAGGATCGACAGCAGCACCGTCCAGATCTTCAGCGCATTGCGCTTCTCCACCACGATGGCGGAATGGACGAGGGCGGTGGCGACCAGCCACGGCATGAGGCTGGCATTCTCGACCGGGTCCCAGAACCAGTAGCCGCCCCAGCCGAGTTCATAGTAGGACCACCATGAACCCATGGCGATGCCCACCGTGAGGAACATCCAGGCCACCAGCGTCCACGGCCTGACCCAGCGCGCCCAGGCGGCATCCACACGGCCCTCGATCAGGGCCGCCACCGCGAAGGCGAAGGCGATGGAAAGCCCCACATAGCCCGAATAGAGGAAGGGCGGATGGAAGGCCAGGGCGGGGTCCTGCAGGATCGGGTTCAGGCCATTGCCCTCGATCGGCGGCGGGTCGACGCGGATGAAGGGGTTCGACGTCATCACGATGAACAGCAGGAAGGCGAGCCCGATCGAGCCCTGGATCGCCAGCACGCGGGCGCGCAGCTCCAGCGGCAGGTTGCCGCCGAACACCGCCACCGCCGCGCCATAGAGCGCGAGAATCAGCACCCACAGCAGCATCGACCCCTCGTGGTTCCCCCACACGCCGCTGATCTTGTAGAGCAAGGGTTTCGCCGTGTGCGAGTTCTCGACGACGTTCAGCACCGAGAAGTCGGAGGTCACGTAGGCATGCACCAGCGCGGCGAAGGCGATGGCGATCAGGACGAGCTGCAGGATCGCCGCCGAGATGCCGGCGCGCATCGCCGCCACGTCACCGCGCTGCGCGCCCAGCAGCGGCACCACGAACTGGTAGAGCGCCACGCCGACCGCGAGGATCAGCGCGAAATGTCCAATCTCGGCGACGGAGATCATTGCGTCGTGCTCCCTTCGGCTCCCTTGCCGAGTTTCACGCCCTTGGCCTTGAGGCTTTCGGCCAGTTCGCGCGGCATGTAGTTTTCGTCATGCTTGGCCAGCACCGTGTCGGCGATGAAGGTGCCGTCGGGCTGCATCTTGCCTTCGGTCACGACACCCTGCCCCTCGCGGAACAGGTCCGGCAGGATGCCGTCATAGGAAACCGTCACGGTCTTCAGCGTATCGGTCACCGCGAAGCTCGTCACCGTGCCGGGGCCTTTCCGGACGCTGCCCTTTTCGACCATACCGCCCAGCCTGATGCGCTGTCCAACCTGCACGTGGGTGTCGGCAAGGTCGCTCGGCGTGTGGAAGAAGGTGATGGTGTCGGACAGCGCATAGAGCACCAGCCCGGCGGCGAGGCCCAGGACCGCGAGGCCGCCGAGGATGAGCGACAGCCGTTTCTGCTTGCGTGTCATTCGATCTTCATGTCCTTGCCGAGCGCCGAAATCTGCGCCAGCGCGTCCTGGTTGCTGCTGAACTGCGCGAGCGCCTTCTTGTACGCCGCCTTGGCCTTGTCCGTATCACCCAGCACGCTGCGGGCGCGGATCAGCCGCAGCCAGCCATCAAGATTGTCCGGATTTGCGGCAAGCTTCTGTTCGAGGCCGTCGACCATGGAGCGGATCATCGCCTGCTGGTCCGACGCGCTCATGTTGGAGGCATTGGCCATGGTCTGCTGGTCGAGCGCGGGGGGCTTGGCGCTCATGTCCTGCATCTCGGCCTCGAGCATCGGCCGCCATGGCGCGTCGGCGGGGGAATCCTTGAGGAAGGCGGTGAAGGCGGCCCTCGCCTCGTCGGTCTTGCCCTCCTGCTTCAAGGCCAGCGCATTGTAGAAGCGGGCCTTGGGCAGCGTCGGGTCGATCGTCAGCACCTGGCGGAACAGGTCATGCGCCGGGGCGGAAACCATGCCCTGGTTGGCCATGACCTGCGCCTCGGCGAAATCCGCGATGTTGGTGGCATCGGGCGGCGCCAGCCTGACGATGTTGCGGTAGGCCTCCACCGCATCGTCCCAGCGCTGGGCGCGGCGATAGGCGGGGGCAAGGATCTGCCAGCCCTGCAGGTCGTCGGGGTTGGCCTCGAGGTGCTGCTCCACCTTGGCGATCAGGGCCTCCATGTCGCCGTTCTTCTCGGCGTCGGCCATGCGCTGGGCATGCGGCACGTCGGGAAGCTGCGGATTGCCCGACCGAAGGTAAAGCGGAAGCGCCACGGCGGGCACGATCAGCACGGCGGCAATCGCCGCCCAGGCGAAGCTCGCGACGGGCTTGCGCCCCGGTTCCTCGGTTGCGGCGATCAGCCGGCGCGAGATCTCGTTGCGCGCCGCGTCGGCCTCCGCCTGGCCGATGGTGCCGCGCTCGACGTCGCGGTCGAGTTCCGCCAGCTGGTCGCGGAACACCGCCTGGTCATAGGCGGCGCGCTCCGCTTGCGTCGCCGCAGGCTTGGATTTGACGACAGGCCACAGCAGCGCGCCGAGCACGGCGGCGGTCATGGCCGCAAAAACGATCCAGATCATGTCGATCCATGAGATATTCCCTTGAGGCCTATTAAAGCAATTCATCCCCCTGGGGCAATTCCCGGTCGCATTGTCGCATGGCGGCGCACGGGCGTCGGAAAAGCCTTGGTTCGGCCCTTGTGGTTGCGTTAGAAACCGCCCCAGTTGCAAGGAATTCACCCATGAAGCCGCGCTATTCCCTCTTTTCGCTCGCGCGTAACGCGATGAACTACCACAAGGACTGGGAGAGGGCCTGGCGCTCGCCCACCCCGAAAAAGGAATATGACGCCGTCATCGTCGGCGCCGGCGGCCACGGGCTGGCCACCGCCTATTATCTCGCCAAGAACCACAAGATGACCAACATCGCGGTCGTGGAGAAGGGCTGGCTGGGCGGCGGCAACACGGGCCGCAACACCACCATCATCCGGTCGAACTACCTCCAGGACCCCTCGATCGCCATCTACGAGCTCGCCCGCTCGCTCTACGAGGACCTGGCGCAGGACCTGAACTACAACGTGATGTTCAGCCCCCGCGGCGTGCTCATGCTGTGCCAGACGCAGCACGAGTTCCGCGCCTTCCAGCGCACTGCGCACGCCAACCGCCTCGCCGGCCTCGACTGCCGCATGGTGACGCCGGCCGAGGTGAAGGAGATCGTCCCGATCATCAACGACTCAGCTGACTGCCGCTACCCGATCCTCGGCGCGTACTATCAGCCGCGCGGCGGCACGGGCCGCCATGACGCGGTGGCCTGGGGCTATGCCCGCGGTGCGGACTCGATGGGCGTCGACATCATCCAGAATTGCGAGGTCACCGGCATCCAGCGCGAGGGCGGCCAGGTCGTCGGCCTCGAGACCACCAGGGGTGTCATCAAGACCAGGAAGATCGGCGTCGTCACCGCCGGCAATGTCACGACCGTCATGGACATGGCGGGCGTGAGGATGCCGATCGAGAGCCAGTGCCTGCAGGCGCTGGTCTCCGAGCCGATCAAGCCGGTCATCGACTGCGTGGTCATGGCCAACACGGTGCACGGCTACATGAGCCAGTCCGACAAGGGCGAGCTCGTCATCGGCGGCGGCACCGACCCCTACAACAACTATTCGCAGCGCGGCTCCTTCCCGGCGCTGGAGCACACGGTGGCGGCGCTGGTCGAGACCTTCCCCATCATCTCGCGGCTGCGCATGCTCCGCATGTGGGGCGGCATCGTCGACATGACGGGCGACCGTTCGCCGATCATCTCCAAGACGCCGGTCGACGGGCTCTACGTCAACTGCGGCTGGGGTACGGGCGGCTTCAAGGCCATTCCGGGTTCGGGCTGGGTCTTCGCCGACACCATTGCCAATGACCGGCCCCACCCCATCGCCGAGCCTTTCGGCCTCAACCGCTTCCAGGAAGGCCGCCTGATCGACGAATCCGTCGCCGCCGCGGTCGCCCACTAGGAGTATCCCCCGATGCTAGTCGTCAAATGCCCCGTCTGCGGCGCCGAAGGTGACGAGACGGATTTCCACGCCGGCGGCCAGGCGCATATCCGCCGCCCTGCCACCCATGATCCGGCACATGTCACCGATGAAGAGCAGCGCAACTACCTGTTCATCCGCATCAACCCCAAGGGCCTGCATTTCGAGCGCTGGCGCTGCGACCGCGGCTGCGGCAAGTGGTTCCACGCCGCGCGCGACACGGTGACCATGGAGTTCAAGGCCTTCTACGGCATCACCGAACTGCCGCCCAAGGACGTGATCGCCCAGGCCAAGGGCCAGTGGGCCGAGTATTTCGCCAAGCGCCTCGAAGCGGAGAAGCAGGCATGAGCAAGCCATATCGTCTCTCCTCCGGCGGCCGCTTCGTCGACCGTTCGAAGAAGGTCTCCTTCACCTTCGACGGCAAGACCGTCACCGGTTTTGCGGGCGACACCGTCGCCTCGGCCGTGCTGGCCTCGGGCCAGCGCGTCTTCGGCCGCAGCTTCAAGTATCACCGCCCGCGCGGCGTGATCGGGCTCGGTTCGGAAGAAATGAACGCGCTGATCGGCGTGGGCCTCGGCGCCCGCCACGAGCCGAACCTGCGCGCCACCCAGATCGAGATCTTCAATGGGCTTGCCGCCGTCTCGCAGAACCGCTGGCCGTCGCTGAACTGGGACGTGGGGGCGATCAACAATTCCCTCTCGCGCTTCTTCCCCGGCGGCTTCTACTACAAGACCTTCATGTGGCCGCAGTCGTTCTGGAAGCACGTCTACGAGCCCTTCATCCGCCGTGCGGCGGGCCTCGGCAAGGCGCCGGAAGGCCGCGACCCGGACACCTATGAGCAGATCCACGTCCATTGCGACGTGCTCGTGATCGGCGGCGGCGTCGCCGGCCTCGCTGCGGCGGAAGCCGCCGCGGCCAATGGCGCCAAGGTCATCATCGCGGATGAAAACCCGCGCCTCGGCGGCCTCGCCGACATCTCGGGCGGCACCATCGACGGCCATGCGCTGCCCGACTGGGCCGCGGGCAAGGCGGCCTCGCTGCTCGCCGCCGAGAACGTCCATGTTCTGAACCGCACGACAGTCGTGGGCCACTGGCACCACAATTTCGTGATGCTGTTCGAGCGCGTTGCCGATCACGATCCGGCGCTGCTGTCGCAGGGCGTGCCGCGCCATCGCCTGTGGAAGGTGCGCGCGCATCAGGTGATCCTCGCCACCGGCTCGATCGAGCGCCCTGTCGCCTTCGCCAACAACGACCGACCGGGCGTCATGCTCGCCTCGGCCGCACGCGGCATGGTGGAGCGTTATGGCGTGGCGCCGGGCTCCAACGGCGTCGTCTTCACCAACAATGACGATGCCTACCAGACGGCCATCGTGCTGAAGGATGCGGGCGTCGGCGTCCGCGTGGTCGACTCGCGCGCTCGCGCCGAGGGAGCCCTTCCCAACAAGGCACGCGAGATGGGCGTGCCCGTAGATACCGGTTCCGTCATCTCCGCCGTCAACACCACCTGGGGCGGCCTCAACATCACCGACGTCAAGATTGCCTCCTACCGCAAGGGCCAGGGCCGCGTGATCAAGGAGACGAAGGCGGAGGCCGATTTCGTCGCCATGTCCGGCGGCTGGAACCCCGCGCTGCACCTGTGGTGCCACAATGGCGGCAAGATCCACTTCGACGACAAGCTGCAGGCCTTCCGCCCGAAGGAGCACCACGACAGGATCGTGGCCATCGGTGCGGCCAACGGCACCTTCGGCCTGTCGCAGATCCTTGCCGAGGCCTATCACGCGGGTTCGAAGCTCGCCGGTACGGGCAACGTGCATCCGGTGCCGAACGCGGTGCAGGCCGACGAGCGCCCGCTCGAGCCGATCTGGTTCGCGCCGGCCACCGGCAAGTACAATGAAGGCAACAAGCACTTCATCGACTACCAGAACGACGTGACGGCGGCCGACCTCGAGCTCGCCCAGCGCGAAGGCTATGAGTCGGTGGAGCACACCAAGCGCTACACCACCTTCGGCATGGCCACCGACCAGGGCAAGACATCGAACATCAACGGCCTCGGCGTCATCGCCGAAGCCAGCGGCAAGACGATCCCGGAAGTCGGCATCACCACCTTCCGCCCGCCCTACACGCCCTTCTCCTTCGGATCGGTGGCGGGTGTGCTGACCAGGGACCTGTTCCTGCCGATCCGCCGCACCGCGATCTACCAGTGGCACGTCGACCATGGTGCGGTGTTCGAGCCGGTCGGCCAGTGGCGCCGCGCCTACACCTATCCGCGCCATGGCGAGACCAACCACCAGTCGATCGACCGCGAGATCCTCGCCGTGCGCAACAAGGTGGGCCTGCTCGATGCCTCGACGCTCGGCAAGATCGAGATCAAGGGCCCGGATGCGGCCGAGTTCCTCGACCGCATGTACACCAACATGTTCTCGACGCTGAAGATCGGCAAATGCCGCTACGGCCTGATGATGAACGAGCTGGGCTTCCTCACCGACGACGGCGTGACGGTGCGCCTCTCCGACGACCACTTCCTGATGCACACCACATCGGGCGGTGCCGACCGCATCTCCGCCTGGCTCGAGGAATGGCTGCAGACCGAGTGGACGCAGTACAAGGTCTTCGTCACCAACGTGACGGAGAACTGGTCGCAGTTCGCCATCGCCGGCCCCAAGGCGCGCGAGGTTCTGCAGAAGCTCGACCCGGACTTCGACATCTCGCATGAGGCGCTGCCGCATATGTCCTTCGTCGAAGGCAAGCTCGGCGCCTATCCGGTGCGCGTCTACCGCATCTCGTTCTCGGGCGAGCTTTCCTACGAGGTGGCGACGCCGGCCAATTACGGCCTCGGCCTGTGGGCCGAGATCGTCAAGGCAGGCGATGAATTCGGCCTCGAGCCCTATGGCACCGAAGCGCTCCACGTGCTGCGCGCCGAGAAGGGCTACATCGTGGTCGGCGACGAAACCGACGGCACCACGACGCCGATCGACGTCGGCCTCGACGGCCTCGTCTCCAAGAAGAAGGCGGACTTCCTCGGCAAGCGCTCGCTCGAGCAGTCCTACCTCAAGGGCCCGAACCGGAAGCAGCTCGTCGGCCTCCTCACCGAGGATCCGAACGACGTGCTGCCGGACGGCGCCTATGCCGTCAGGCAGGTCAAGGACAAGCCGCCGATGGAGATGATCGGCCAGGTCACCTCGTCCTACCGCTCTCCGACGCTCGGCCGCTCCATTGCCATGGCGCTGATCGAGAATGGTCGCGCCCGCATGGGCGAGACGATCTCCTTCCCGCTTCCGGGCGGCAAGGTCGTGCGCGCCAAGATCACCGACACCGTCTTCTATGACAAGGAAGGGGCCAAGCTGAATGTCTGAGCTCTCTTATGAATCGCCGCTCGCCGGCGTGAATGCCCCCACCGGCCTCTCGGTCTCCATCCGCGAGATCACCGAGCGCGGCATGATCGACCTCCGCGGCCTCACCTCGGACGCTGCCTTCATGGCCGCCGTGAAGGGCGTGCTCGGCGTCGACCTGCCGGTGAAGCCCCGTACCTCCGTTGCCTGGGGCGACGTCAAGGTCTTGTGGCTGTCCACCGACCAGTGGCTGATCCTCAGCTCGCGTGCGAAGGCACATGAGCTGCTGGCCAGCCTGCGTGAGGCGCTCAAGGGCATCCACTCGCTCGTCGTCGACGTCTCCGACATGCGCGCGGTGATCCGCCTCGAGGGCGAAGGCTGCCGCGAAGTGATCATGAAGGGCACGTCCCTCGACCTGCTCGACCCGGAATACGTGCAGGGCTGCTGCCGCCGCATGCGCTACGCCGAGATCGCGGCGCTCCTCGACGTCGTCGAAGACACTGTCTTCGACATCTACGTCTTCCGCTCTTACGCGCACTACACCTGGAACTTCCTCTGCGCCACCGCCAAGGCGCCCGCCAAGCTGAAGCTCTTCGGCAAGCAGGACGTGCCGGCGTAATCCTTCTTCCAGCGAACGAACAAAAATGGCCGGGCATGTCCCGGCCATTTTCTTTGATCAATGCCGCCATCGACATTTAGATACCGTCATCCCGGCGAAGGCCGGGATCCAGCTTTCTCACCGTACGTGCTGGACCATGAAGCTGGACCCCGGCCTTCGCCGGGGTGACGGTATGAGACAGGCGGGTCACTCCTCAACCAGCGTGGCAACCGGGTCGATCTCGTCATGCAGATCACGCCAGTCTGGGTTCATCGCCTCGATGAGGCGTATCTTCCACGCGCGTTGCCATTCCTTCAGCTGCTTCTCGCGCAGAATGGCAGCCTCCATCGTGTGCCGGTGCTCGTACCATACAAGACGCGTGAGTTTGTACTGCGACGTGAGGCCTGGCGTCGTTCCGTTCTTGTGATCCCACACGCGTGACCACAGGCTGCTGGTCACACCGATGTAGATGGTGCCGCGGTAGCGGTTCGCCATCATGTAGACCGCGGGCTGCTTCTCGCCTTCCATTCCGCAAGGCTAATTCAGCGCTTGGGTCGCGCAAAGCTGGATCCCGGCCTTCGCCGGGATGACGGCACACATTTATCGATTACAGAGCTGCACTCACCCCCGTATTCCGTCATCCCGGCGAAGGCCGGGATCCAGCTTCCTGCATAATTCAAGAGAAATGCCCGGGAGGAGCCCGGGCATTGTGAACTTCTGAAATGTGTGACGCGCCCTACTTCACCGTCGCGATCCAGTCGAACAGCTTGTCGAACCCACCGAACGGATAAAGATGCGGGCCTGCGATGCCCAGTTCCGGCTTGCCGTAATGCACCTGCGCCAGCCCTGCGACGAAATCGTCCGGCGTGTTCACGGTCAGAAGCTTGGTGATGTTCAGCGCCTGCTTCCTGATGAAGCGGGCGGAGTTGCCAACGCCGCACATGGCAGCATACTTCACCAGCGTCTTGATGGTGGCAGGCCCCGGGATGCCCACGTAGATGGGAAGGTCGATGCCCTCGGCGCGCAGCTTCCGCGCCCATTCGGTCACCGGGCCCGCCTCGAACAGGAACTGCGTGGCGATGAAGCCTTCCAGCCCGTTGGCCTTGAGATAAGCCTGCTTCTCCTTCAGCGCCTTCAGCAGAACCGCCTCGCCGTGCACCTTGGTGATGTCCGGGTTGCCCTCGGGATGTCCGGCGATACCCAGCGTCTTCACGCCATTGGCCTGGAACACGCCGGTCTGCATCAGCTGGATCGCCGCGTCATACTGGCCGATGGGCTCCGGAGCACCCCCGCCCAGCACCAGCATGGTGTCGGAGCCGGCCTCCGCCAGCGCCTTGATGCGGGCGCGGAGGTCCGCCTCGTCCTTGACGAAGCGGGCGGGCACGTGCGGCACCGGCTGGAAGCCCGCGGCCTTGAGATGCTTCACGGCCTCGATCTGGGCGGCAAGGTCGCCCGCGTCGATGAGCGCCACGAAGACGCGGCAGCCGGGCGCCAGCCTGTCCTTCAGCAGCGGAAGCTTCTCCACCTGCTTCGGCGTGATCTCGATCGAGGACAGGCGCAGGAAGGAGGCGGTGGACGAACCGGCAGCGGTGATCGGGGCATTCATGGGAAACGGGCTCCGTTGGGATGCCGGAGATTGCGCCGGCTCGAACCGCCCCGCCCGGATGTTTGCGACCCCGCCATAACGAATGCGACTGGCCCAAAACTTCGGTGTCGTTTTCCACCTGCGACATGACGCTGGTGGACAATGTGCCCGAGTTGCGCAAAAAGGCACCAAACAGGAGTTCTCGCCCGATGTTCGGCGATCCGCCCAAGCAACTGCCCCAGCACCTCGCCGTCGTGGTGGTGCCGGAATTCACCATGATGCCGGTCACCTCGGCCATCGAACCGCTCCGCCTCGCCAACCGCCTGTCGGAGAAGTCGCTCTACAAGTGGACCATGCATTCGGTCGACGGCCAGCCGGTGGCGGCGTCCAACGGCATCCTCGCCATGGTCGACGGCGATCTCGCCGCGATCCCCGACACGGCCACGATCCTGGTCTGCGCCGGCATCAGCGTGCAGCGCCACACCGACAAACGGCTGGTGTCATGGCTGCGCAAGGTGGCGCGCAAGGGGGTGAGCATCGGCGCGGTCTGCACCGGTGCCCACATCCTTGCGGAAGCAGGCCTGCTCGACGGCTACAAATGCACCATCCACTGGGAGAACATGCCGGGCTTCACCGAGGCCTTCCCGGAAATCGATGCGACGGGCGGCCTGTTCGAGATCGACCGCGACCGCTTCACCTCGGCCGGCGGCACCACGGCGCTCGACATGATGCTCACCCTGATCGCCAGCCAGCATGGGCCGGAGCTCGCCTCCGCCGTGGCCGAAGGCATCCTGCACTCGCCCATCCGCCACCACTCCGAACACCAGCGCATGTCGCTGCCCGCCCGCATCGGCGCCCGCCACCCCAAGCTCGTCGGCATCATCGAGGAGATGGAGGAGAACCTCGAGGAGCCGCTCTCGCCCTCGATCCTCGCGAAGCAGGCGGGCCTCTCCACCCGCCAGCTGGAACGCCTGTTCCGCCGCTATCTCGACCGCAGCCCCAAGCGCTACTATCTCGAGCTCCGCCTCAAGAAGGCGCGCTCGCTGCTGCTCCAGACCGACATGTCGGTGATCAACGTGGCGCTGGCCTGCGGCTTCTCCTCGCCATCGCACTTCTCCAAATGCTACCGCGCCTTCTACGGCCGCACGCCCTACCGCGAACGCGGCATTCCCGTCATCGAGGGTGCCGCCGAGGCGGTCTGATCTGACGTCGAAATGGATTGCAAAGAGAAAGGGCGGACTCCGGGGAGCCCGCCCTTCTGCTGTGCGTCCGCGACCGGGGGGATCTGACGAACCGCACAAAGTCAAACGACAACTAGAACGTTTACATCACTTCATCCTGAAGTGGTAGACCCTGAAGGTTGTAGAGCCATGCGTGCAGCGCATATAGCGCCAGGCTGCAAGCAATGCAAGCCTCAGTTGAGGGCGGTGCAGTTAGATATTCTTCCACGACTTCAAGATGCAGAGGGAAGCCGCAATGAGGCCCGAAGGCCGCCCAGGGAGGCCTCTTCGAGCTGCAAGCTGCCGTTGTACATGGCCGCGGTCTCCGTGACGATCGCCAGCCCCAGGCCCGAACCGGGCTTGGTTTCATCCAGCCGCCGCCCGCGCATCACGGCGTCGGCGCGCCTTTCGGCGGCAAGGCCGGGACCATCATCGTCGACGGCGATTGCCAGCAGGCCGCGCCCGGCCGCACCCGCCTCGGCCCGGACCGAGACGGCGACGCGCGACGCGGCCCACTTGCAGGCGTTGTCCATGAGGTTGCCCACCATTTCCTCGAGGTCCTGGCGTTCGCCGCGGAACCGGAGGCCTGACGGGCAGTCGAGCCCGATGCTCACGGCCTTGTCGCGGTTGATCCGTTCCAGCGTGCGGGCCAGTGCCTCCAGCACCGGCCGGACCTCGGTCACGGCGCCGAGGCCCCGGGCCCGCGCGGCACGGCGGGCGCGGTCGAGATAGAGGTTCACATGGTCGCGCATCAGGCCGGCCTGCTCGCCCACCTTGGCGGCGAGCGCGTTATCCTGCGCCGCCGCCTCGTTGGTGAGCACGCTCAGCGGCGTCTTCAGCGCATGGGCGAGGTTGCCGACTTGGGTGCGCGCCCGCTCCACGATCTCGGCATTGGACTGGATCAGCAGGTTCAGCTCCTCCGCCACGGGGGTGAGCTCGGCTGGAAATTCGCCTTTGAGCTCCGTCGCCTCGCCCTGGCGGATCGCCAGCAGATTGACCTGCATCGCCCGCAGCGGGCGAAGCCCGAAACGCACCTGCACGAACACGGCGAGCGCCAGTCCCAGCGCCAGCAGCACGAGGCTGGCGATGAGCGCGCGGTTGAAGCTCCGCACCTCGGCGCTCAGCTCGTCGTAGTTTCCTGCGACCAGCACGGAATATTCGCGCGTGCTGCCGGGCAGCCTGAACACCTGCTCGATGGCGCGCAGCGTCACGCCCAGCGTGTCCTTGAGGTAGAAGGCCTGCACACCCTGCTGGCCCGCGACATCGGCCGGCACGGTGAAGCGCTGTTCGAGCAGCGAGCCCGAGGCGAGGTCGGCGCCGCCCTTCGCCTTGTCCACCGGCATCACTTGCCAGTACCAGCCCGACAGCGGCAGTCCGAAGCGCGGGTCGACGATGGCGCTCGACAGGTGCGGGCTGCCGTCCGCCGCCACATCGATGTTGGCGAGAAGCCCGTCCAGCACCGAACGCAGCCGCTGGTCGAAGTTGCGTTCCAGCGCCTGGTTGAACAGGCTGGCGAGCAGCAGGCCGGTCGCCGCCAGCAGCACCACGCTCACCCCGAGCGATGACAGGATCAGCCGGCCCGACAGCGAGCTAGGCTGCATCATCCGGCTCGGAAACGGTATAGCCCATGCCCCGGATGGTGTGCAGCACGTCGACGCCCAGCTTCTTCCTGAGGCGGCCGACGAATACTTCGACGGTGTTGGAATCGCGGTCGAAGTCCTGGTCGTAGAGATGTTCGACCAGTTCGCTGCGCGACACCACCTTGCCCTTGTGGTGCATCAGGTAGGACAGCAGCCGGAACTCGAGCGAGGTGAGCTTCACCGGCATGCCGTCGACGCTCACCCGTGCCGACTTGGTGTCGAGCATCACCGGACCGACGCTGATCTCGCTCGAGGCGTGCCCCGCCGCGCGGCGCAGCAGGGCGCGGATGCGCGCCAGCACCTCCTCCATGTGGAACGGCTTGGCGACGTAGTCGTCGGCGCCGGCATCGAAGCCCGCCACCTTGTCGGACCAGCGGTCGCGCGCGGTGAGGATCAGCACCGGCATCTTGCGCCCGGCGCGGCGCCACTTTTCGAGCACGCTGACGCCGTCGATGATGGGAAGGCCCAAGTCCAGCACCACCGCGTCATAGGGTTCGGTGTCGCCGAGGAAATGCCCCTCCTCGCCGTCCTTCGCGGCATCGACGGCATAGCCCGCATCCTCCAGCGCCGCCGTCAGCTGGCGGCGGAGATCGGGATCGTCCTCGACGACGAGAAGGCGCATGCGAACTCCCTACTGCGACACCTGGCCGGTGTTGGCGTCGACCAGCACCTGGATCACCGTGCCGCCCTGCTTCAGGCGCACCACGTAGTGATCGCCCTTGAGCTTCACGCCGAGGGGCTCGGCCCCCGGCACCGCCTGCAGCGCCAGCTTCACCGCGTCGGACGGCGGCACCTGCTGCGCCGCTGCCGGAACGGCCAGCAGCGCCGCGGCGAGCAGGGCTGCCGCGAGCGTCAGGGGCAGGCGCCTGGCTCGATCGCTGTTCATGGTGCTCACGTCCTATCCCTTCCTATCTGAACCGCGCCTGAATGGGAATGCCGGCGGCTTCGCCGCCGTCACCGCGCCCGCCACCTTCTCGAGCGAGCGGCCGCCGATATAGCCGCCCGCACCCACGGTGAGGAACTGCCAGAACCCTTCGGGCAGCGATTGCCAGCGTGGCTCGAAGGCAACGCGGTGCCCGGCCACGAGGTCCGCCAAGGGCAGCACGAAGCCGACGAGCAGCAGGAAGCCGATCAGCACCAGCATGAGCAGCGGCCGCCAGCTGCGGCTCAGCCAGTGCTCGGAGTGCGTCTCGGCCATCACCACACCCGCCCCCAGTTCGGCGGTGCGGGCGAAATAGCCGAGCGTCTGCTGCTCGATCTCGGCGGCGAGCTTGCGGCGGAGTTCGACGTCGGAGACATAGGCGTCGAGGATCTTGGTGAGCGGTCCCTGGACCAGGCCCAGCACCACCTCGGCGGCCATGGCGACCGGGAGCATCACGCCACCTTCCCGGTCGTCGGCCGGCGCCAGCGCCAGGAGGCATAGGCCCCCAGCGCCAGCAGCACCGTCACGAGCACCACGACGCTCACCCACACCGGCAGCGCATGCGCCACGGTCACGGCGGCGGCCGTGCCGCCCACGACGGCGCCCGCGTGGCGAATGTTCCTGTCGGCCTCGACGCTCTTTGGCGCACCCGTCATGCCGCGCCCGGCCTGCGGTGCGATGTCCGACATGAACATCTCGGCCTCCGCGGCGCGCCGCCGTTCGAGCCCGGGCAGCACCCGCCCGCCGCCCTTCACCCACAGCTTCAGCCGTCCCGGCACCTCCGCGAACCGCCCGTCATTCACCGCCTTCAGAACCGAGGATGAGCGGAAGGCCGGAATGCCGACGTTGTAGGCGAAGCTCACCAGTGCGGAAAACTGCGCCGCACTCACCTCGCGCGCCAGCAGCGGCCCCACCTCGTCGGCGAAGCGCTGCACGTCCGCCGCCAGGATGCGGTTCGCCTCGTCCTCGCCCAGCACCATGCCGGGCCGCACCGCCGGCGGGCCGGCCTGCGAGGTGTGGCCGAAGCCGATCGTCCACACCCCTGCCGGGCAGCGATAGGCATTGGCCCTGAACCCCTCGAAGCGCCGGATCAGCGCCACGCCTTCTTCCGTCATCTGCATTCGCCATCTCCTTTTCACTTACACACCGTCATCGTCTCAAATCCGGTCCAGCAGCAGCACATGCGCGAGGCGCGACAGGACCGCACCGAAGGTGACCGAGAAGCCGATCACCAGCGTCAGCGTCTTCCACCCGCCACGCGCCGTCACCAGCACGTCGCGAATCTCGCGCACGTCCTGGCGCATCGCCTGGATTTCCTGCTCCACCGCCTGCATGCGCGCCTCCAGCGCGCCAACGTCACGCTCGAGCGTCGTCATGCGAGATTCTCCAGCCGCGCCTGCACCAGTGACACGCTCCACGCCGCGGCGGCCCCGGCATTGAGCGAGACGCCGATCACCGCATTGGCGGCAGTGGCGTCGAACGCCGCGGACGTCACCCGCCGCATCGGCCCCGGCACGTTGGCGAGGCCCGTCGACGGCAGGCCGTGGCTCAGCGCCGCCACGGCCTGCACCACGGCCCCTACGCCCACGCTGCGGAACGTGACCTCGAGCGTGATGCGCCCGTCATCGGCCACCGCCGTCTGCACCGGAAAGCTCATCGCCCCGAGTACCGCGTCGGACACCGCCGCGGCCGCCCCGAAACGCAGCGTGAGGACGGGCGCGGCAACCCCCGCCGCCGTCTTGGCCGCATCGAAGGCCAGCACGTAGCGCGTGCCGGGCTTCAGTCGCCCGGAGGGAATGGCGATGGCGGAGCCGCCCAGATAGCTGTCGGCGGCGAAGCCCGGCCCCTGCAGCGCCAGCGATTGCGCGTAGAGCACGCCCGCCGGCGCCACCGGCTGCGGCGTGAACGGCAGGCTCACCGCGCCCGATGCGCGGTCGATCTGCAGCGCGGTCTTCCACGCCGCACCGTCGCCACTCACGTTGATGCGGAAATCTTCGCTCCCCGTCAGCCCCATCTCGGCGCGGCCCGACCAGTTGGTCTGGTAGAGCAGCGAGGCGGTATCGCCCACGGCATTCTTGTTGAGCTTCAGCCGGTGGTCGCTGCCCGCATGGTTGAACAGGCTCGCTGCGGATGACACGGCAAGCCGGTTCACGTCATCCGCCGTGGCGTTGACGCCGAGATGCGCCAGGTTGGCGAGGTCGGTGATGGTGAAGGGCTCGCGCCACAGCGTGCCGTCGAAGGCCAGCAGCTTGCCCTCGCTCTCGACCCACAGCCGCCAGCCCTTGCGCGGGGTGATGAACACCCAGCCCCCGCCCTGCGCCAGCGCCAGCAGCCCCGCCTGCCCCGCCCATGCGCCGGAGGCTGAAGCAGCCACCAGGTAGCGGTCGCCATCCGCCGCGGCGGCGGGCGGTGCTGCGAGATTGCGCGCGATCACCGAAAGGTGGACCAGCGCATCGAGCCGCAGCAGCGCCTCGTTGTGGGTCACGTGCTTCTGCGCCTGGGCGGCGCTGAGCAGCGGCAGCCCCAGCATCGGAGTGTCAGACATGGAATGTTCCCTGCGTTGCGGCGCCGGCGCCGAATGTGGTTGAAAGCTGCGCCACGCGCAGCGTGAAGACCGCGGCACCGGCGCCGAAATCGGACAGGATGTCGGCGGCGCGATAGAGGTAGCCCGCCTCCGTCACGCTCACGCTGCGGCAGACCTCGCTCGCCCGCATGATGTCGAGGCGATAGGCCTCGCTGTCCTCGCCCAGCGGCACCTCGCCCACGTCCCAGCTGTCGCCGCCCACGCGGCTGCGCCGGATCCAGCTCACCTGGATGTCGGAGCCGGTCCGCACCGCGCGCAGCCTCACCGGCGACAGGGGCCGCAGTCCCAGCATCGCGGTTCGCAGCGTCACGGAACTCTGTGCCGCGCCGAGGTCCATGTCGGCGGGCGTGAGCCGCCAGGTCTGCTCGAGCCCGGCCTGTGCCAGGCTGAGCGCGGGCTGCACCACCGCCTCGTCGAGCAGCACGAAGCGCTCGCCCGCCGGGCGCTGCAGCCGCATCTCGGGTGCGGAGCCCGATTGTCCGCGCAGCAGCAGCGACAGCCGCCAGGTCTGGGCATCGACCAGTTCGGCATTGGCGAACTGCACGATCTCCCAGCCGGTCAGGGCCGAGCCCACCGCCGCGAGGTTGCCGCCCTGGAGCAGCTCGTCGGGCCCGATCGAGAACACCGCCCCCGAGGTGAGCCGCACCAGCAGGGCGTTGCCGCGATCGAGGCAGTCGAGCGGGCCCGCCGCAAGGGGCGCCAGCAGTGCCCCCATCACGGCGGGCGTGTCGATCTCGCTGTCGAAGGCGAAGGCGCTGGCCCCGGTCTGGCGGTAGAGCGCAAGCGCGCCCGGCCATGGCACCGCACTGGCCGCCACCCAGGGCGATTGCGGCGCGGCGGTCGTCTCCACCAGCGGCAGGTCCATCACCTGCACCGCAGGCGGACCATAGATCACCGCCGTGTCGGCCGCCTCGCCGCGGGCCGGGGCATCGGCGGGCTGCTGCACGGCGGCGTCGAAGCTCCGTGCTCGGACCTTGCGCAGCGCGCCGTCGCTCACCTCCTCGATGCGCATCTGGCATCTGCCGCTTCCGAGATCGAGCGCCAGCACGTCGCCGGGCTCCAGCGCAAGCGCCGAGGGCGGCAACGCCAGTTCGGCGCTCTCGCGCCCGGCCCAGGCCTCCTGCAGCACCACCTGCGCCCGCTTCAGCGCCTGTTCCTGCGCCACCGCGGCAGGAAGCTCGATCAGCCCGTCATGCTTCACCGAGCCGCCCTCCTGCTTGGCTTCCGCCACCGCCAGGCGATAGTCGAGGCTGGCCTCGACGTAGGACAGCTTGATGGTCTGCGGCAGCTCGCTCTCCTGGGCGCGGGTGATGCGGTAGAGCGGCGCCTCGGCTGAGGCCTCGGCCAGCTCATCGCGCGACATGGCGACGACATCCGCCTGGCCGCGCATGAACACGCGCAGCCGCCCGCCGCTTTCCACCGCATCGATGCCCATCGCCGTCATCAGCGCGTCCAGCGCGTCGCGGCCCGACATGACGCGGTCGATGAGAAAGCCCGCCACCAGCCCCTCGACGCCCGCAACATCGACGTCAGTCAGGCCATAGCCCGCCATCACCTCGGCCACCAGGGGGCCCAGCGGCAGCAGTCCGGCGCGCCCGTTCAGCCAGTGGCCGCGGGCATGGTTCACCGCGTCGGACCACAGATCGTCGCGCGCCGGAAACTGCGGATAGGGCCGCGCGTCCCAGCACCACAGGAAGATGCGACCCGCATCGACCATGCGCAGCCCCGTCACCTGCGACACCGGATTGTGCGCCGGGTCGGACCAGTGGTCGTCGAGCGCCGCGAGGTGGCGCGCCTGCATCAGGTCGTCGCGCGCACCACCCGAAAACGGCGGCAGGCGCGACTCGGAGGACTTCGCATCGATGAAGGCATTGGGCTCGTTCGACCCCTTGTCGACCGCGGCGCAGCCCGCCTCGGTGAACCAGAACGGCTTCGACTGCGGCACGAAGCCCGTCGCCGCGGCGGTTTCGATCCCGCCCGGCCGGTCATAGTGGCGGTTCGCCCACCAGCCGAAGAGATCCTTGCGGCGGAACACCCAGGGCTTGCCATAGGCGCCGTCGGTGATCGTCGTGCGCGCCTGCGCAAGGCGGTCGCCATCATTGCGGTAGTACCAGTCGTAACCCTCGCCGCCCGCGATGTTGGCCTTGAGGTATCCCATGTCATAGACCGAGCGCCATCCCGCCAGACGGTCCAAATGCTGGTCCCCGTCGCGCCAGTCGGCGAGCGGCATGTAGTTGTCGATGCCGATGAACCCCACCTCGGGCGCGGCCCACAGGGGATCGAGGTGGAAGAACACGTCGCCGGTGCCGTCCTGCGGCTGGTGGCCGGCATATTCCGTCCAGTCGGCGCCATAGGAGACGAGCGCACCGGGCAGGATCGCCTTCACCTCGCGGGCCAGCGCGCGCAGCACCGCGACGAAGGGAAACTGGTTGGCCTCGCGGCGCAGCGTGGTGAGGCCCACGAGCTCGCTGCCGATGAGGAAGGCATCGACGCCCCCCGCCAGGGCGCAGAGCGTCGCATAATGCAGGATCATGCGGCGGAAGCTCCATTCGGCCGGCCCCGCATAATTCACCGTCGTTCCCGACGCGCTGAAGTGCTGGGCCTGGGCGCTGCCCGCGAAGGCGGCGATCTCGGCCGCACAGGCGGCGCTCTTGTCGGGCGATCCCGCGCGGCCCGGCGCCACCGAACAGGTGATGCGCCCGCGCCACGGATAGGCCGCCTGCTCCACCCCGCCATAGGGATCGGGCATGCCGTTGCCGGGCGCGATGTCCATGGCGACGAAGGGATGGAACATCACCTTGAGGCCGCGCGCCCGCAGCTCCCCAATGGCGCGGATGACGGAAGCGTCGGAGGGTGTTCCGCCATAGGCCGGCCCGCCATCGTGCAGGCTCACCACATGCGCGCCATCCCGCCCGATGCCACCCGCCCTCCAGGCCTCGGGTGAGGTCTCCTTCACCGCCGTCTCGACGCCGGGCCTCAGTTCGCACTGGCCGCAGCGCATGTCGCTGCCGAACCACGTCACCACCAGCGCGGCGGCACCCATGTTGCGGCAGGTCGCCGTCAGCTGCTCCATCGACGCGGTGAAATCGCTGCGCTCGGCGGAGGCATGGGCGTTCTCCGACAGCGTCACGCCGTCGCCCCCGGAGCGGGTGACGATCGCGGTGTCGTAGCCGAACTCGGTCGAGCCGGGGATGATGCTCACCGCCCGCACATGGGACTCGACACCGCCACCGCCGCGGAACACCTCGAAGGAGAGCTGCGGCAGCCGGTTGCCGAAATTCTTCAGCGGCATCTGCTCGAACACCACATAGGCGAGCCCGCGATAGGCCGGGGTGTTGCCCGCGCCCTCCACGGCGCTGATCAGGCTGTCGGCCGCCTGCGCCTCGCTTCCGGTGTAGAGCCGCGCCGTGACGCTGCTCATGTCGAACTCCTTGCCGTCCGCCCACACCCGGCCGATGCGGTCGATCTCGCCCTCGCACAGCGCCACGGCGAAATTGGCGAAATAGCTGTAGGTCTTCACCTTGCCGCCGGAGCCGCCGCCGCCCTTGCTGCCGCCGTCGGTCTTCTTCTTCTCGATCAGGTCGGTGGCCCAGATCACCTGGCCCGCCACCCGCATGCGCCCCCACAGGCGCGGAATGGGTGCGCCCTCGGAGGAGGCCATCACGCGCAGGTCGGAGAGCCGTGCGCCCTTCGTCACCTTGCCGCCGCCGAACAGCTTCTCGTCGATGAAGCTTCCGGCCACCGCTCCCAGGGCGCGCCCGATCACGCCGCCGAGCGGCCCGCCCAGCAGCGTGCCCAGTCCCGCACCCGCGGCCTGCAGAACGACTGTCGCCATCACAGACCTCCCGGAAAGCGGAACACGAAGGCGAGGTGCCGCAGCCACCAGCCCGACAGCGCGACCTCGGTCACCGCCGCCTGCTCCTGGGCATGCACCATGGCCGTGGCGGAGACCGCGATCCCGGCATGCTTCGCCGGCAGCTGTGCGCGCCAGCGGAACAGCAGCACGTCGCCGGCGCGGTAGTCATCCAGCGCAATGCGCAGCAGGTGGCGGCCCGCCGCCTCGGCCATGGCTTCGACACCGCCGAACTCGGCCCAGCCCGCCGCATAGGCGGGCGGCACTTCGGGTTCGGCCCCCATCACCTCGCGCCACACGCCGCGCACCAGGCCGAGGCAATCGGTGCCGACGTTGCGGAGGCTCGCCTGGTGCAGATAGGGCGTGCCGATCCAGCCACGCGCCGCGGTCACGATCTCATCCGCGCGCGCCATCAGCCCTTGCCCTTCGTCTTCTTCTGCTTCACCGCGTAACTCATCACGAAGTCGTCTCCCGGCATGTGCGGAAAGCCGCGAAAGCGCGCCGCATTGTTGAACTTGGCGCGGCAGGTGGCGAACTGCCGGTCGCAGCCGGCGCGCAGCACCATGCGGTCGCCCCTTGCCGCATCGAAGGCCAGCGGCTGCCACAGCTCGATCGCGGCCCCGGACCCCGCCATGCGGTGAAACTTGATCTCGCCGCCCCTTCCGGCATTGGCCCCGCTCAGGAAGGTGAAGGTGCCGCGCGCGAAGAAGCCCGCGGCGAAGCGCTCTGCCCCGCTCACCTCGAGCCGGCGCAGCGCGCTGCAGGAATTGACCGCCACCTCGGCGCTGAAACTGGGGCTCGCCAGGTCGACACCGCAGCGCGGATCGCCCAGCAGCGCATCGCAGCCATACTGGTAAAGGCGTCCCGCCGGCTGGTTCAGCACGTCCGTGAGGCCACGCAGTTCGGCGGTGAAGAAGCCGCGCCCGCGCGTCACCTCGCCGATGCTGCCGCGCTTCAGCAGCACGCGCTGGGTGGCGTCCTGCCAGTTGACGCGCCACAGCTCCACCACCGCGGCGTCGAAGTCGCCGGCCTTGAGCCGTGCTTCGCTCAGCCGGTCGGACGACAGCGCGCCCGACGCCTCGAGATTGTCGACGGCCAGCCCCAGCGCCGAGTCGATCTCGGTCGCCGCGAAGCCGGTCTCGGCATCATAGGTCGTGCCGTCGAAGCTGACCGGCAGGTCGTGGTCGGTGAAGCCCATCACCTCGCCGCTCCGCAGCGCGACGCGCCAGCAGTGGCACAGCGTCGTGGCGCCGCCGGCAAGATGCGCGGCCAGCCCGTCGGGAAGCTGCCTCATTGCCGGATCTCCACGATCGGAATGTCGGGAATGTCGCCGCCCGCGAACTGCGTCAGGTTGATGCGCAGCTCGTCGCTGTCGAAGCGCACCGGCACGTCGAAGCAGAAGCCCGCCGTCACCGCTGCGCCCGCACCAGGGGCGGCGGCGAGCGTCACCACGCCCGACAGCGCATCGAGGCCGAAGCCCGTCACCTCCTGCCCGCCCACCGCCACGCGCAGGCTGCCGGCCACCGGCTTGGTGATGGTGCGCAGATAGTCGCGCAGCCCCGAGCCATAGCGCTTCACCAGCTGGAAGCGCGTCGTCGCGCCATCGCCCGTGCCGATCGGCTGGTCGAGCGGCGACACGGTGGCGCCCGGCGCGCAGGACTTGAAGTCGATGTGGTCCTTCCAGCGGAAGCCGTGCAGCCGCCCGCGCCGCTCCTCGAAGAAGGCGACGACGAGGTTGATGTCGTCGAGCGATTTCACCCCGAAGCCGGCGTTGTAGCGCCGCCGCGAGTCGGCCCAGCGGCTGTTGCGCTCCTCGGCACCCGAGCCCGTCACCACGATCTCGGTGCGGCGCTCCGGCCCGCCCGAACTGCCGCGCGAGATCTGCGGCGGAAAGCGCACGTCATCGAAGCTCATGTCACAGGTTCCTCTGCCCGCGCGCCACGGCCCGCGCGATCATCGCCGAGACCTGCGACTGCGAGCGCTGGAAGCCCTGCGCATCGGGGGTGGCGATATTCACCGTCACGCTCACCCCGCCGCCGCCGCGCACGCCGAGCTTGCCCTCGGCATCCCGCGCCAGCGGCATGATCGCCTCGGGGCCCGCCTCGCCCATCAGCCCGGTGCCGCCGCGCATCGCGAACAGCGTGGGCGAATTGACGATGCCGCCCTCGGCGAAGGGGATCACCCTGCCCCCGGAGAAGGCGTTGCCCGCCGCATTGCCGAGGAGCCCGCCGGTCAGCCCGCCGAGCATGGCGCCGATGGGCTTCAGCGCCGCCGACAGCGCCATGCGGGCGAGCGACAGGGCAAGGCCCTTCAGCACGTCGGACAGGTTCTTGCCCTGGCTCGCCGCGCTGGCGAAGGCCGTCACCATGCGGCTTCCCACGCTCTCGGCGAGCTTGTCGATATCCTGCAGCTGGCCCTTCAGCACATCGGCCTGGCCGCTCATCTGGTCGAGATTGTCGGTCATGTCTCATCCGGAAATTGTTCGAGGAGCCGTTCGAGGACGCCGCGCGGCAGCGCAGCGTCCGTTGATCGTGGAAACGCCGCCGCGATCTCGCGCGGCGTCGCCGCCCAGAAATCGCGCGGGCTGAGCCTGAGCGTGCCGAGGCCCATGGCCATCATCTGCGCCCAGGGAAACTTCATGCCTCACCCGCGAAGGTGGCGCGCAGCAGCCGCACCACGATCGACAGGAAGCCCTGCGCGCCGCCCGCCGCCGTCATGCCCGCGACCTCCTCGTCGCTCACGGCATTGCCGCCGCCGCGCAGCCCCGCGCCGATGACGCGGATCGCGTCGCTGGCGCCGATCTTCCCCGCCTCGAAGCGCTGTGCGATGGCGATCAGGTCCTCACCGCCATAGCCATGCTCGAGTTCCGCCAGGGCGCCCAGCGTCAGGCACAGCACGTAGCGGCGGCCCGAGAGTTCGGCCTCGATTTCGCCCCGGTGTGCGTTGGCCATGTCACACCGCCGCGAAGCTGATTTCGCCGGCCGATTCGAGCGCCAGGTCGAAGGTCACCTCGGCGTCGTGGCGGCCGGCGAACTCCAGGCTGGCGATCTGGAACGGCCCCGTCAGCGTGCCGAAGTCCGGCACCACGACCTGCCAGCTGCGGATCGTTCCGCCGAAGAAGATCGTGCGGATCGCCGCGTCCGAGGTCGCATCCTTGAAGATGCCGGAACCCCTGATCGAAGCGGACTTGATCCCGGCCCCGGCCAACAGCTCGCGCCATTGCCCCGACGAGTCCTGGTTCGTCGCATCGACAGCCCCGGCATTGAAGCTGATCTGATTGCTGCGCAGCCCCGCCACCGTGGCGAAGCTGCCCGTCCCCGCCGCATCGAGCTTCAGCAGCAGGTCCCGCCCTTTCTGAGCACCCATCTTGTTCTCCTAGAGAGGTTCCGTCGCGGCGCGGAAGCGCAGCGACGCGCCGTAGTTCTGGCCGTTCTTCATCACGCTCCAGAACACCAGCTTGAGGTTCACCAGCCGTTGTCCGGGCACGGGGATGGCAGCGCCATCGAGCACCGCCTCCACCGCCGAGGAGATCTCCTGCGCCTGCCAGCGGCCGCGGCTGTTCGAACGCACCACCACCGACACGAAGTGTTCGAGGCCCGGTTCCGTCGCCGTGCTCCAGTCGCGCGTGTCGAGGGCGGTGAATTCGACGAAGGCCGGCGGCGCGCCGCGCGGCACCTCGTCGAAGACATAGGCGCCGCCCAGCAGCGCCGTCAGCGTGGCATCGGCCAGCAGCGCGCCGCGCATCGCCTCCTGCAGCGCCAGGCCCGCACTGCTCACAGCCGCACCATGCGGTAGGGATCGAGCAGTGCGCCGAGGCTCACCGGCAATCCACCGCCCGCTTCGTCGCCGCGCTGCGCATAGAAATGCGCCACCAGCAGTTCCACCGCCTGGCGCAGCGGCTGCGCCACGTCGGCGGCAAGCTGGCCGAAGCCCGCCTGCAGCCGGATGCCGATGCCGTTCAGGGCGCGCCCCGGCGTGGGCCACAGCCGCGAACCGCGCAGCATCACCCGCGCCGGCCGCGACGCCGCGTCGACGAGGTAATGCGCCGGGTCGATCACCGCCTTCTGGTCGTCGTCGCCGAACACGCCGATCTCCTCCACCGCGATGAGCGGCGCAACGGGAAGATCGATCACGCCGTCATCGGGCCAGGCGTCGCGCAGGCACAGCCAGTCCTGTGCGATCAGGCACAGCCCGGTGCGCGCCTCGACGACGCGCCGCGCCGCGGTGATGAGCGAGGCGAGCAGCTGGTCATCGTCGTTCCCCACGATGCGCAGCTGCGCCTTGGCCTCGGCGAGCGAGACGGGCTCGCTCGCCGGGGCCTGAACCAGGATCGCCGCCATCAGGTGAGACCGAACTTCATCAGCTTGATCGCCTCGAAGTTCTGGATGCCGCCGCCCACCCGCTTCGTGGTGTAGAACAGCACATAGGGCTTCGCCGAATAGGGATCGCGCAGCACGCGCACCCCCACCCGGTCGACGATCAGGTATCCGCTGGCGAAATCGCCGAAGCCCAGCGCGAAGCTGTCGGTCGCCACGTCCGGCATCGGCTCGCATTCGGTGATGGGGAAGTTCATCAGCGTCGCCTTGCCGTCGGGCCGCGCGGCGGGCTCCCACAGGTAGTTGCCGTTCACGTCGCGGAACTTGCGGATCAGGCTCTGGGTGCGGCGGTTCATCACCCAGCTGGCGTTCTGGCGATAGCCGATCTTCAGCGCATAGATGAGGTCGATCAGCCGGTCCGAGGGGTTGGTGGCCGCGAAGCCGCCGGCGACACCGGTCGCCAGATAGGCGACATTGCCCCAGGTCCAGCTCGCATCGGCCACCTTGTTGTAGCCGAGGAAGCCCTTGGGCTTGTTCACGCCGTCGCCGTTGACGAAGGCGATCCCCTCCTGCTCGGCGAAGACCAGCTGCACCTCTTCCGCCAGCCACTGGTCGATGTTGACGATCGCGTCGTCGAGCAGCGTCTGCGTGGCCGACGGCATGGCATAGAGCTCCATCGCCGGAAACTGCAGCTCGGCCAGCGTGATCGAGCCGGTCTCGGGCCTCGCCTGGGTCTCGCCCACCCAGCCGTTGGACAGGCCATTGGTCGAGAACGGCTTCTTGTAGAGTGCGGCCGAGATCTGGCGGATCGAGCCGATCGAACGCAGCGGCGAGATCGCATAGAGCCGGCGCCCGATCTCGTGCTCCACCTCGGGCGGCACCAGGTAACCGCCATCGGGCCCGGACCCCACCGACATCGCCTTGGCCTCGAGCGCGGACAGGCCCTGCGATTCACCCTTCCTCACATAGGCATCGAAGGCCTGCTTGTGCTCGCGCGCCACGGGCGCCTCCGCCGTCTCGCCCGAAAGCTGCGGCCGGCGCTGCTTCAGCGTCAGCTCGTCGAGCCTCGCCTTGGCCTCGTCCACCGCGCGGTTGATGCGGTCGACCTTCTCCGCGGTCACCACATCCGCCGACATGCGCTTCTCGATCTCGGCGAGGCGCTCGTCGTTGGCGTCCTTGAAGGCCTCGAAGGCCTGCATCATGTCGCCGAAGGCGACCTTGGTCTCCAGTCCGCTTTCCATTACTTACCCTTTCTACCAGTTACACACTTCACGCCGGTCACCCGTGCTCCGGAAAGCATCGGGAAGGTCACCAGCGAGATCTCCCAAAGGTCGATTTCTGTGAGGAGCCGCGACGCCGTCGCCTTGTCGCGCCTCGCCCGCACCGTGCGGAAGCCGATCGACAAGCCATCGAGGCCCTTCGATTCCAGCAGCGAGAAGATCTCGCGCGCCCGCTGCACGTTGCGGTCGAGACGGCCCGTCACATGCAGGCCGCGTGGCGTCTCGTGCAGGTCGATCCAGGTCCCCACGGGCTCCGCCGCATCATGCTGGAACAGCATCCGCACATCCGCTGCGCCGCGCTTCCGCAGCGAGGCCGCGAAGGCGCCCGGCATCACCACGTCGCCCGACTGGTCGCGCGCCCCGAACAGGCTCGCGTAGCCACTGAACACCCCCGAACCGGAGCAGGCGCAAAGCGGCTGCCCCATCCGGCTCAATTCCCGGCGGGTTTGCATCTGGTCATCACTCCGAATTTTATATTGGCGTCATCCCGGCGAAGGCCGGGATCCAGCTTTCTTCCAACGCGGCCACCGCCCAAAGCGGGACCCCGGCCTTCGCCAGGGTGACGCCGTCACCGGGCCACCGCCCCATACCCCACCGCCGCGCGTTTCTCGTCGTCGGTCAGGAACCCCGCCTTCCCGACCCTTGCCCACAGCGCCTCGCGGTCGGCGGAGAGCGCCTCCACCTGGTCGAGGTCATGCGTCAGCCGCAGCGCGCCCGAACACAGGAAGCCGGTCATCGCCTCCGCCACCCGGCTCGCCATCGGCAGCACGGTCTGGCGCCAGAAGCTGCGGTTCGCCTCCATGAAATTGGCGAAGGTGTTGTCGCCGGGAATGCCGAGCAGCATCGGCGGCACGCCGAAGGCCAGCGCGATCTCGCGCGCCGCACCGTCCTTCGCCGCGCTGTATTCCATGTCCTTGGGCGAATAGCCCATCTCCTTCCAGTCGAGGCCGCCCTCCAGCACCATCGGACGCCCGGCGTTGGAGGCGCCCTGGTAGCTGTCCTCGAGTTCGCTCTTCAGCCGCTCGAACTGCTCGGTGGTGAGGTGCCCCTCCGCCGCGGCATAGACCAGCGCGCCCGACGGCCTCGCGGAATTGTCGAGCATCGCCTTGTTCCAGGCGCCGGCCGCATTGTGCGTGTCGATCGCCCGCTGGGCGGCCTCCAGCGGCGACATGCCGTAGAGGTCGTTCAGCGGGTTGAACAGGCGGAGCTGCAGCACGTTCTCGCGCGGCAGCCGCACCGATTGTCCGTTG
This sequence comes from uncultured Alphaproteobacteria bacterium, assembly GCA_945957365.1. GTDB lineage: Bacteria > Pseudomonadota > Alphaproteobacteria > Rhizobiales > Aestuariivirgaceae > Aestuariivirga. Next base: position 53,589 of record CAMFKI010000010.1, read on the forward strand.
ACGGAGTAATCATAGCCTTCCGCCCAGCCGTTGGACGAGGCCACCGCCTTCATCCGGTCGGGCCTGAGCGCGTGGAGCTCGCGCACCGCGCCGTCGATCTCCACCTTTTCCACATAGGCATTGCCCGCCACCAGCAGGAAGCCATAGACCTGCTCGCCGAATTCCCGCCCCGGCTGGCCGGGGTTGGGCCGTCGCAAGAGATCGAGCAGCGGATGCGCGGCAAGCTCGTTATCGCCATCGTACAGCAGCCACGGCAGCGACCCCGCAGCCTCCGCGATCATCCGCACCGCGCGGTATCCGATGGCGTTGGAGGCAAAGCCCTCCTGCGCCAGTGCCGCATAATTCCGCGGCGTCCACTGCGGCCGCCCCGCCTGGTGCAGCGCGATCAGCGGCGCCGCGGCCGAGCGCTTGGCTTCGGGGGTGAAGAAACGTCTTAGTCTGTCAAACATACCAACCTCATCCGTAACGATTCCCCTCCCCCTTGTGGGGAGGGGTAGGGGTGGGGGTCGTGCAGCGCGACGGGTGTCTCTAAGCTCAACCATCACCCCCACCCCCGCCCCTCCCCACAAGGGGGAGGGGAGCTTTCACACCACCCGCACCCGCGGCTCCGCCCGGCGCCGCAGCATCAGGTCACTCACCGCCCAGACCAGCGCATCCATCCGGTCGGGGCTCTTCGTCCCCTCCCCCAGCGCACTGCACATCTCGTCCTCCAGCTCGGGGAAGGCCCCCACGTGCCGCACCCGTCCCTGCTCGTACAGGGCCGCCACCGGTTCGGCGCGTGCATGTTTCCCGCGCGTCGCGTGCACGGCGCGGAACGACAGGCTGCCGTCCACCTCGCGCATCACCGCTTCGACCATGGCGCCGCCCTGGTTCACCTCCGCCACCACGCGGCTGGCCTTGCGCTCGTGATACAACGCGACCGCCCGCTCGGCCCACTGGATGGGCTTGGCGCGCTCCAGCGAATGATCGTCGAGCACATAGGCCACGCCATCGATGCCCAGCCCCACGCAGACGATCCCGCAGGCATTGGCCTTTTTCCCGTGGCTCGCCGGCGGGTCCACCGCCACCACCACGCGCTTCAGCTCCGGCGCTGCCTTCACGCGGCCGCCCTCGATGAGGGCGCGGCGGAACAGCGCATCGGGGTCGTCATCGATCAGCTCTCCGTTCAGTTCCTGGCGGCCGAGCCTTGTCCCGCCGTAGCGCTCGGTCACGTCGGCGATGAAGCTCTTCGCCAGGTTCGTCGCATTGTCGAAGGTCGCCGTGCGCGTCACCGCCGTGGCGGGGTCGCCCAGCAGGCGTTTGACCAGGGCCACCGCGCGCGGCGTCGTGGTGATCACCGCGCGCGGGGCTTCGCCCAGCCGCAGCGCGAAGGCAAGCATGTCCCACACCTGTTCGGCCAGCCGCCACTTGGCGAGCTCGTCGCACCAGGCCGCATCGAATTGCGGACCGCGCAGGCTCTCCGGCTCATCCGCCGAGAACAGCTGTGCGATTGCGCCATTGGGCCACGTGACCAGCCGCTTCGACGGCTCATAGAGGGGCCGCTCCGCGTCCATGTGGATCGAGAGCAGCCCGGACTTCCCCTCGATCATCACGCTGCGCGCCTGATCGAGGGTCGGCCCGACGATGGCGATGCGCCGTGCCTGCGCGACGCCATTCGCCCAGTCCCCCAGCGCCTGCGCCTTCACCCATTCGGCCCCGGCGCGGGTCTTGCCCGCGCCGCGCCCGCCCAGGATCAGCCAGCTGCGCCATTCCCTGTCGTCAGGTGGCAGCTGCTTTCCCAGCCGCCCCCACATCCGCCAGTCGCGGTTGATCCCCCGTGTCTCCTCGCGCGTCAGCCGCTTCTGTATCCAGGCGAGATCGCTCGGCGAGAAGTTCCCGCTGCAATCCCGCAAGCTTGTCCGCAAGCGCATCACGCTCGGCGTCATCAAAGCGCTTGTCGTGCTTGCGCCGGGCGATGCGCCGTGCGCGTTCCTTGCGTTCGAGCTCAAGAACCTTCTCCAGCGTTCTGACCAGCGTGTTCATGGCGCGGATGTCGCGTTCGCTCGTCGCCGCACTGGCCTCCGCCGACAGCGTGCCGATCTGCGCCTCGAATTCGGTGAGCCGCTGCTGCAGCAGCGCCTTGAAGCGCGCCAGCGTCGCCCGCGTGCCCTGGGCCCGCGCCGCCCAGGGCTTGGCGTAGCCGCGCAGCTTCCAGCCCTCGTTGCGGGCGCGCACCACCAGCGCCTGCCGCGTGATCCCCGCCTCGGCGGCGATCGCCGCCAGCGCCTCGAGCCCATGTTCGTATCGTTCCTTCGCCCGCGCCCAAACGGCAGCGGGCGCCGGTTCATCACCGTCGCTGCTCATCTCGTCACCCATTTGTGGAGTATGCGCCTTTATACCCGAACGAGCGCGCGCTGTCAAGGACTAAATTCGCGTCTGAGGAATTTTCTTTTGTCCTTGAACCGCCACCGTCCCCGGCTATTCCTCGCTGATGGACATCCGCCAGCTTCAGTACCTCGCAGCCCTCGCGCGTGAAAAGCACTTCACCCGCGCCGCCCAGGCCTGCCACGTCACGCAGCCCACGCTGTCGGGCCGCATCCGCCAGCTGGAGCAGGAGCTGGGCGTTCCCATCGTCGAGCGCGGCCAGCGCTATATCGGGCTCACCCCCGAGGGCGAGCGCGTGCTGAAATGGGCGCACCTCATTCTCGACAACTGGCAGTCGCTCACCCAGGAGCTCGGCACCATCCGCTCGAAGAAGGGCGAACTCGTGGGCCGGCTGGTGCTCGGCGTCATTCCCTCGGCCCTTCCCAAGGTCTCGCTCCTCACCCGCGCCATGGAGCGCGAGCATCCCCGCGTCGAGTTCACCGTGCTCTCCCAGTCCTCCGTGGAGATTCTCCGGAACCTGCACGAGCACGCCATCGACGTCGGCATCACCTACCTCGACAACGAGCCGGTCGAGGGCCTCATGCAGCACCCGCTCTATGACGAGCACTACAGCCTCTTCGTCGGCGAGAATTCTCCGTATGCGGAGAAATCCTCCGTCACCTGGACCGAGGCCGCGCAGGAGCCCCTGTGCCTGCTCACCCCCAACATGCAGAACCGCCGCATCATCGACCGCGCCTTCGCGGTGGCCAACGTCCACCCCTCGCCGCGGCTCGAGACCAACTCGATCATGAACCTGCTCGCCTCGGTCAAGTCGATGGGACTCTCCTCGATCATGCCGGATTACTTCATCGACGTGCTCGGCCGGATCCAGGGGGTGCGGGCCGTCCCCCTCACCGAGCCCCGCCTCGTCCACCAGGTCGGCCTCGTCGGCCTGCCGCGCGAACCGCTCTCCCCGCTGGTCGCTGGCCTCTTCGCCGCGGCCCGCACGCTCAAGGCTTGATCAGGGTCAAGGACGGGATTCGGCCGCCCGGCCAAGGTGCACGCTATAGGAGCACCGATCATGAAAACCTCCCCCGATGGCACCCACGCCCACTGCGCAACCCATAATTGCTATGTTTCCCTGAACCAGACCGAGGGCCACTGCCGCGACGATCACCGCTGCGGCGACGAGGCCTGCCCGCTCGAAAAGGAACTGGGCCGCCCCCGCTTCGGCCGCGCGCTGGACATGATGGCCGCCGGGATCACCCAGGTGGTGGGCAAGATCGCTGGTTAACAAGGAGTTAACCTAGGGAAGGAAGCCGTCATGCCAGCGAAAGCTGGCACCCCGCTTCCTTCCGGGGCCCAAAGCGGGGCCCCAGCTTTCGCTGGAGTGACGGGCGTCAGATGGCTTAATCAGCCCCGCCTATCACGCCATTGAAGGCGTCAATTGGAATTTACACTCTGCATGCGCCATTAAGCGTGCATGTCCCAGAAAACCACCCTGCTCGATCTTTCCCCGCGCGAGGCGACGGCCGCCCGGGAGATCGCCCTCCGTTACGGCAACCGCCCCGATGCGCTGCTGGAAATCCTCCATGACCTGCAGGAACATCTGGGCTTCGTGCCCGAGGCCGCGCTTCCGGCGCTGGCCAAGGCGCTGAACCTGTCGCGGGCCGAGGTGCACGGGGTCGTCACCTTCTATCATGACTACCGCCGCGAGCCCGCCGGACGCCACGTGATCAAGGTCTGCCGGGCCGAGGCCTGCCAGTCCATGGGGGCGAACGAACTCGTCGGCATGATCGAGCGTTATCTCAAGGTGAAGCTGGGCCAGACCACCGCCGATGGCGCGATCACGGTCGAGGCCGCCTACTGCCTCGGCAATTGCGCGCTCTCCCCCGCCATGATGGTGGACGAGAAGCTGGTCGGCCGCGTTGATGCGAAGAAGTTCGAGAAGATCGTCGCGGAGTGCCGCTCATGAGCAAGGTCTATGTCCCGCGCGACTCGGCGGCCCGTTCGGTCGGCGCCGACGAGGTGGCCGAGGCCCTCGCCAAGGCCGGCCACGAGGTGATCCGCAACGGCTCCCGCGGCCTGCTCTTCCTTGAGCCGCTGGTCGAGGTCGAGACCAAGGACGGCCGCATCGCCTATGGCCCCGTCACGGTCGAGGACGTGGCCTCGCTGCCGCTCGCCACCGGCGGCGCCCACAAGCTGCGCCTCGGGAACATCGAGGACCACCCCTATCTGAAGAATCAGGAGCGCCTCACCTTCGCGCGCTGCGGCATCACCGATCCGGTTTCGGTCGCGGATTACGTGCAGCACGGCGGCTTCGAGGGCCTGAAGAAGGCGCTCGGCCTTGCCGGCTCGGCCATCGTCGCCGAAGTCACCGAGTCGGGCCTCCGCGGCCGCGGCGGTGCGGGCTTCCCCACCGGCATCAAGTGGAAGACGGTGCACGACGCTTCGGCCGACCAGAAGTACGTGTGCTGCAACGCCGACGAGGGCGATAGCGGCACCTTCGCCGACCGCATGGTCATGGAGGGCGACCCCCTCATGCTCATCGAGGGCATGACGATTGCCGGCGTCGCCGTGGGCGCCACCAAGGGCTACGTCTACATCCGCTCGGAATACCCCGATGCCATCGCCACCATGAAGGAGGCGATCGCCAATGCGGTCGCCGCCAAGTGGCTGGGTGCGAATATTCAGGGTACGGACAAGTCCTTCCACCTCGAGGTGCGCCGCGGTGCGGGCGCCTATATCTGCGGTGAAGAGACCGCGATGCTCGAATCGCTCGAGGGCAAGCGCGGCACGGTGCGCCCCAAGCCGCCGATCCCCGCACTCGAAGGCCTGTTCGGCAAGCCCACCGTCATCAACAACGTGCTGAGCTTCGCCGCCGTGCCCTTCATTCTCGCCAAGGGCGGGGCCGCCTACAAGAATTACGGCATGGGCCGCTCGCGCGGCACGCTGCCCTTCCAGCTCGCCGGCAACATCAGGCAGGGCGGCCTGGTCGAGAAGGCCTTCGGTGTCACCCTGCGTGAACTGGTCGAAGGCTTCGGCGGCGGCACCTTCACCGGCAAGCCCATCCGCGCCATCCAGGTCGGCGGCCCGCTCGGCGCTTACGTTCCGGCCTCGCAGCTCGACATGCCGATGGACTACGAGACCTTCGCCGCCGCCCAGGCCATGGTCGGCCATGGCGGCATCGTGGTGTTCGACGAGTCGGTCGACATGGCGGCGCAGGCTCGCTTCGCCATGGAGTTCTGCGCCATCGAGTCCTGCGGCAAGTGCACGCCCTGCCGCATCGGCTCGACCCGCGGCGTCGAGGTGATCGACAAGATCGTCGCCGGCGAGGACCGCGATGCGAACCTCGACCTGCTGGCCGACCTCTGCCAGACCATGACCGACGGCTCGCTCTGCGCCATGGGCGGCCTCACCCCCATGCCGGTGCTGAGCGCCATCAAGCATTTCCCCGAAGATTTCGACAAGCCCGCCAAGATGGCGGCTGAGTAAGGAGCCAGACCCAGATGACTCTGATCAAGGAAACGGACTACGGAACGCCCGAGGTCACCGCCGAGAAGATGGTGACGCTGGAAATCGACGGCCAGGAAATCACCGTGCCGGAAGGCACCTCCATCATGCGCGCCGCGATGGAGATGGGCACCAAGATCCCGAAGCTCTGCGCCACCGACATGCTGGACGCCTTTGGCTCCTGCCGCCTCTGCCTCGTCGAGATCGAGGGCCGCAAGGGCACGCCCGCCTCCTGCACCACGCCCGTCGCCCCCGGCATCAAGGTGAAAACCCAGACCCCGCGCCTCGCCAACCTGCGCAAGGGCGTGATGGAGCTCTACATCTCGGACCACCCGCTGGACTGCCTGACCTGTGCGGCGAACGGCGACTGCGAATTGCAGGACATGGCCGGTGCCGTGGGCCTGCGCGAAGTGCGCTATGGCTATGAGGGCGACAACCACGTCTTCAAGAAGCGCGCCGATGGTTCGCAGAACATCCGCTACCAGCCGAAGGACGACTCGAACCCCTATTTCACCTTCGACCCGGCGAAGTGCATCGTGTGCTCGCGCTGCGTGCGCGCCTGCGAAGAAGTCCAGGGCACCTTCGCGCTGACCATCGACGGCCGCGGTTTCGACAGCCACGTCTCCGCCGGCATGGACGAGGCCTTCCTCGACTCCGAATGCGTCTCCTGCGGCGCCTGCGTGCAGGCCTGCCCCACCGCCACGCTCTCCGAGAAGTCGGTGATCGAGATGGGCCAGCCGGAGCATTCCGTCATCACCACCTGCGCCTATTGCGGCGTGGGCTGCTCCTTCAAGGCCGAGATGAAGGGCGACGAAGTCGTCCGCATGGTGCCTTTCAAGGACGGCGGCGCCAACGAGGGCCATTCCTGCGTGAAGGGCCGCTTCGCCTGGGGCTACACCACCCACAAGGACCGCATCACCACTCCGATGATCCGCGACAAGATCACCGATCCGTGGCGCGCCGTGTCGTGGGAGGAGGCCATCGGCTTCACGGCCAAGCGCTTCAAGGCGATCCAGGAAAAGTATGGCCGCACCGCGATCGGCGGCATCACCTCTTCGCGCTGCACCAACGAAGAAGTCTTCGTGGTGCAGAAGATGATCCGCGCCGCCTTCAAGAACAACAATGTCGATACCTGCGCCCGCGTCTGCCACTCGCCGACCGGCTACGGCCTGTCGCGCACCTTCGGCACCTCGGCCGGCACGCAGGACTTCAAGTCGGTCGATGAGTCCGACGTGCTGCTCCTGATCGGCGCCAACCCGACCGACGCTCACCCCGTCTTCGGCTCGCGCATGAAGAAGGCGATCCGCAATGGCGCCAAGCTGATCGTCGCCGACCCGCGCAAGATCGACCTCGTCGACAGCCCGCACGTCAAGGCGGCGCACCACCTGCAGCTGCGCCCCGGCACCAACGTGGCCATCGTCAACGCGCTCGCCCACGTCATCATGAGCGAGGGCCTGGAGAAGCGCGACTACATCAACGAGCGCTGCGACCCGGTGGAATTCGCCCGCTGGGAAGCCTTCATCAAGGAAGAGCGGAACTCGCCTGAAGCGCTGGAGCCGATCACCGGCGTTCCCGCCGCGGAAGTCCGCGCCGCGGCCCGCCTCTACGCGACGGGCGGCAATGGTGCCATCTACTACGGCCTCGGCGTCACCGAGCACAGCCAGGGCTCGACCATGGTCATGGGCATGGCGAACCTCGCCATGCTGACCGGCAACGTTGGCCGCAACGGCGTCGGCGTGAATCCGCTCCGTGGACAGAACAATGTGCAGGGCTCCTGCGACATGGGTTCCTTCCCGCACGAATTCTCCGGCTACCGCCATGTCGGCGACGACACGGTGCGCCAGATGTTCGAGACCGTGTGGCAGACCTCGCTCGACAACGAGCCGGGCCTGCGCATCCCCAACATGTTCGACGCCGCCGTCGAAGGCACCTACAAGGGCATCTTCGTCCAGGGCGAGGACATCGCCCAGTCGGACCCCAACACCAAGCACGTGAACCACGCGCTGGAGTCGATGGAATGCGTCGTCGTGCAGGACCTGTTCCTGAACGAGACCGCCGCCTTCGCCCACGTGTTCCTGCCCGGCACCTCCTTCCTCGAGAAGGACGGCACCTTCACCAATGCCGAGCGCCGCATCAACCGCGTGCGCATGGTGAAGGCCCCGATGCAGGGCAAGCACGAGTGGCAGGCCGTGGCCGAACTCGCCACCGCCATGGGCTACCCGATGCACTACAATGATGCCTCGGAGATCATGGACGAGATCGCCCGCCTCACCCCCACCTTCGCCGGCGTCTCCTTCGAGAGGCTCGAGGTGATGGGCTCCATCCAGTGGCCGTGCAATGACAAGGCGCCGGAGGGAACCCCCCTCATGCATGTCGGCGGCTTCGTGCGCGGCAAGGGCCGTTTCGTCGTCACCGAATTCGTGCCGACGACGGAGCGCACCAACCGCTCCTTCCCGCTCATCCTCACCACGGGCCGCATCCTGTCGCAGTACAATGTCGGCGCCCAGACGCGGCGCACCGACAATGTCGCGTGGCACAAGGAGGACGTGCTGGAGATCCACCCGCATGACGCCGAGGTGCGCGGCATCAAGGACGGCACCATGGTGTCGATCTCGAGCCGCATCGGCGCGACCACGCTGCGCGCGAAGATTTCCGAGCGCATGCCGCAGGGCGTGGTCTACACCACCTTCCACCACCCGGTGTCGGGCGCCAACGTGATCACCACCGAGAATTCGGACTGGGCCACCAACTGTCCCGAATACAAGGTGACTGCCGTGCAGGTGAACCTCTCCAACCAGCCCTCGGACTGGCAGAAGGAGTGGGAGGAGCGCGAGGAAGAGAACAAGCGCGTCGCCCCGATGGTCGCCGCCGAATGAGCGACCGGCGTGCCATGAAGCGCCAGCGTCCCCCGGTCCATCCGGGGGACGTGGAAGCTTTGCGCACGTCGGTTCCAGCCCATGGCATCCTCCACACGCTGGCCGGCGATGAAGCCATCAGCTGGCAGGTGCCGGAGGAAGTGCCCCTCGCCGTGCAGTTCAACTCGCAGAACTATGCCGTGATGATGGGCACGCCCGCCGACTTCGAGGATTTCGCCGTGGGCTTCGCCATTGCCGAGGGCATCATCGCGAAGGCAGCGGACGTCACCGCCGTTCTGGTGCTGCCCACCGAGCAGGGCTACGCCATCGACCTCTCGATGCCGGAAGAGAAGATCAACCGCGACCGCATGGCCAGGCGCAGCCTCGAGGGCCGTACCGGCTGCGGCCTCTGCGGCATCGAGGACATGAAGGACGCGATCCGCATGCCTTCGTCCCGCGTGCCGGTGGTGGAACTCCGCCCGCAGGCCGTAGCGCGTGCCTATCAAGAGCTGCCCGCCCACCAGCCGATGAGCCGGGTGAACCGCACGGTCCATGCCGCCGCATGGTGTTCCGTGAACGGAGAAATCCTTGTCAGCCGCGAGGATGTCGGCCGCCATAACGCGCTCGACAAGCTCATCGGCGCGCTGACCCGCGAGGGGGCGGACCTCTCGGACGGCTTCGTGCTGATGTCCAGCCGCTGCAGCTTCGAACTGGTGCAGAAATGCGCTATCGCGGGGATCGGGGCGCTCGCCACCGTCTCCGCACCCACCGCGCTCGCCCTTTCGCTGGCGCGGCGCTCTCACCTCAAGCTCGCGGCGCTTGCCAGCCGCGGCGTCATGATTTTCGACAGGGACTGACCATGCAGCACCAGGACATGCTCCGGATGGCGAACCAGATCGCCTCCTTCTTCAACGGCTCGGGCCCCGAGGCCGCGGTGAAGGATGCCGCCGACCACATCAACAAGTTCTGGGACCCGCGCATGCGCTCCGTGCTGGTGGCGCATCTCGACAAGGGCGGCGAAGGCCTCGACGAGACGATCGTCAAGGCAGCGGCGCTGATCAAGCGGCCGAAGGTGGCGGCGTAACAACCATCGCTGCCGTCATCCCGGCGAAAGCCGGGACCCCGCTTCCCTTCCGCTTTTACCATTTCCGAAGAACCACCTTCGCCCGGCTTGACCGGGCGATCCTCTTTGGTGACGGTCGGGAAGAAGGATGCGCCGTTCAAGCCGGGGGCAAGGAGACGTCAGCGTGCGCGGATACCAAAGCGGGGTCCCGGCTTTCGCCGGGATGACGGGAGGGGTAGTTACTTGACGGTCTTGCGCCTCGCCTTCGGCAGGCGCCACAGGTGGTCGACCAGTTCCTCCACCGTGATCCCCTCTTCCGAATAGGCTTCGCCCGCCACCGAGATCCCCGCCTCGGTCACGGTTTCCTGCGTCCCCGATACCAGCGGGTGCCACCACGGCAGCTTGCGGCCCTCGTCCAGCAACCGGTAGGCGCAGGTTTCGGGAAGCCAGCCGAGTGCCCCCACATTCTCCGGCGTCAGCTGCACGCAGTCTGGCACCTTGGCCTGGCGGTTGGGGTAGTCGGTGCAGCGGCAGGTGCCGAGATCGAGCAGCTTGCACGCGGCGCGCGTGTAGAGGAAACGGCCGGTGTCCTCGTCCTCGAGCTTGTTCAGGCAGCAGCGGCCGCAGCCGTCGCACAGGGATTCCCATTCCGTCCGGCTCATCTCCGAAAGTGACTTGGTCTGCCAGAAGGGTCGAATGTCGGTCATGGCGGCTAATGGCACGGAACCCACACCGAAAGTCAACCTTGTGCTGGCATGATGGGATCACAGTTGGTAGCTTTCTTCCCGGTCCGGTTGGGGCGGCGCGTTTTCGTCACATTCGCCTCCTAATCGAGCCTTGCCTCGAGGTCGGTCTGAAGCGTGTCGCAACTTCCATCGCGTGAATCCCTGTGGGGAAGGCTCTGGCGGGCCGATGGCACCGTCAGCACCGCCGTGTTCGAAAGCTGGGACTTCCTCAAGCGCAGCCATTCGGCCTATTCGAGCTTCCTCGAGCGTTTCCGCATCCGCGGCCTGAAGCGCATCTTCATCGACCTGCTCGACGATGGCGTCACTTTTGGGGTGCTGCTGTGCTTCCTGCTGCTGGCCTATGCCCTGCCGCCCTTCTCGGGCACCGGAGACGTGTGGAACCGCGGCCGCGAATATGCCGTCACCTTCACCGATGCCGATGGCGAGATCATCGGGCGGCGCGGCATCCGCCAGGACGACGCGATCCCGCTGTCCGACATTCCGCCGCAGATGATCAAGGCGGTGCTCGCCACCGAGGATGCGCGCTTCTTCGATCATTTCGGCGTCGACATCGTGGGCACGCTGCGCGCCATCATCCAGAACGCGCGCGCCAACAACGTGGTGCAGGGCGGCTCGTCACTGACCCAGCAGGTGGCGAAGAACCTGTTCCTGTCGCCGGAGCGCACGATCCGCCGCAAGGTGCACGAGGCCTTCCTCGCATTGTGGCTCGAGGCCCGGCTGTCGAAGCAGGAAATCCTCAAGCTCTATCTCGACCGCTCCTATCTCGGCGGCGGCAATTACGGCATCGAGGCCGCCTCGCAGTTCTATTTCGGCAAGTCGGTGCGCGACATCACGCTGCCCGAGGCGGCGATGCTCGCGGGCCTGTTCAAGGCGCCCACCAAATATGCCCCGCACCAGAACCTCGAACTCGCCCGGGCCCGCGCCAACACCGTGCTCTACCGCATGCTCGACGCGGGCTTCATCACGCAGGGCGAGCTGCTGCAGGCCCGGCGCGAACCGGCAACGCCCATCGAGCAGAAGATTTCCGACAGTCCCAACTGGTTCCTCGACCAGGCCTATCGCGATACGATGTCGCTGATCGACCAGAAGGGCATCACCGGCGACTTCGTGCTCGAGGTCAAGACCACGATCAACCTGCCGCTGCAGACGGCGGCGCAGAGCATCATCAACGAGGAAGTGGCGGCCGACCACGACCAGTATCACGTCACCCAGGGCGCCGCCGTGGTGATGGCGCATGACGGCGCGGTGCGGGCGCTGGTGGGCGGCATCGACTACGAAACCAGCCAGTTCAACCGCGCCACCGATGCGCTGCGCCAGTCGGGCTCGTCGTTCAAGCCCTTCGTCTACATGGCGGCACTGCTCAAGGGCTACAAGCCGAGCGACACGATCATCGACGGACCGGTGACGGTCGGCAACTGGTCGCCGCGGAACTATTCCAACAAGTATGGCGGGCGCACCACGCTGCTCAATGCCATCGCACACTCCTACAATTCGGTGCCGGTGCGGCTGATGCTGGACATCGGGCGGCCCTTCATCATCGACACCGCGCATTTGGCCGGCATCAAGGGTACGCTGGAGACCTGGGCCCCCATGGTGCTGGGCACCAGCGCGCTGTCGCTCATCGACCTGACGACGGGCTACATCAGCTTCGCCTCGGGCGGGCTCGCGGCCCAGCCCTATACCGTGCTCGAGATCCGCCGCTCCAACGGCGACGTGCTCTACGAGCGCGACAAGGACACGGGCACCGGACCGCATCGCGTCTTCCCCGAGGATACCGTGGCGGAACTCAACACCATGCTGAACGCGGTGGTGAAGCAGGGCACGGGCAAGCGCGCCGACCTGGCCTTCGAGCCCACCGCCGGCAAGACCGGCACCAACCAGGGCTACCGCGATGCCTGGTTCATCGGCTTCACCGGCAACAACGTGGCGGGCGTCTGGCTCGGCAACGACGACTTCACCCCGATGAAGGAAGTGACCGGCGGGTTGCTGCCTGCGCCGATCTGGCGGCGCATCATGATGGAGGCCGAACGCGGGCTCACGCCGGTGGGCTTCGCCGGCGTCCCCTATGACGACAGCTACAAGCTGGCCGCCGCCCAGGCGCCGCAGCCCATCGCGCCCGAAGCGGTGAGCGACGAGACCGACCAGGCCCAGGGTGCCGATACCGAGAGCCAGCAGGCCGACGCCGCCACGGGGGACGTCAACGGCGTGCTCAACGGCATGTTCGACCTGTTCGAGTCGACGCCCCCGGCGCGGCCCGCTGCCACCGCGGCGGCCAAGACCGCGGCGCAGAAGCAGCAGGCCCTCGTGCTGCCCAAGGCCAACGTGGCGCCGGACCAGCAGACGGGCCCCGCGGGCAAGAAGAAGAACCGCAACTTCCTCGACCAGCTCTTCGGCGGCGGCGGCGACAACACCCAGTCGCAGCCGGCCGATACCTCGAAGCCCAAAAAGAAAAAGAAAAAGACACTCTTCGACAGTATCTTCTGAGCCATGCGGCGATTCATCTGGGCCACAGCATATGTCGTGACCGGCGTCGCCGTCGGGTGCTTCAGCGCCTTCGCGACCATCCAGTCCGCGGGCGTGACAGCCGTCGCGGACGATGCGCCATGGCAGAGCCGGGCGGCGGCGATGGCGGGCTCCGACGCCTTCTACGTGCGCTCGCACTACCTGCTCGAAGGCCGCCTGCCGCCCGCCCCCAGCCAGCTGGGCGAGGCCACTGCGGAGAAGGATGGCGAGGGCCGCCTGCTCTCCGGCGCCTGCAGCTATCTCGTCACCTCCACCGGGCCGCTGCCGCGCTGGTGGAGCATCGGCGTGATCGAGAGCGACAAGAGCAAGGCGGCGCTCCAGACCACCGCCGATAGCGACACCGCCGTGCGCGAGGCCGACGGCAGCGTGAAGATCACCGCCGCCCTCGATCCGCAGCCCGGCAACTGGCTGAAGACGCCCGACCGCCGCCGCTTCACCCTGATCTATTCGGCGCTCGGGACCGGCGCCAAGCCGCTGGCGCCGCCCTTCGCCATCAAGCGCGGGGAATGCTCATGAGGCGCCACCTGTTCTGGCTGCTGGTTGCCGTGGTGGCGGGGATTGCGGCGCATGCGGCCTTCGCGCTGTTCGTGCCGGTATGGTGGTTCTCGCGCGAGGTGGCCCAGCTCGCCCATGAACACGGCAAGAACAGCTTCTTCATCCTGTCGCCCGAAGAGCAGGCGAAACTGTTCCCCGGGCTGCCGCGCTTCGGCGTGACCGGCGTCTGCGTCTTCGACGTGGCCCATGGCGACGTCACCTTCGCCGCCAACCTGCCGGACGGATTCTGGATCACCACCATCTACACCGACAAGGCGGATACGATCTATTCGGTGAACAACCGCCAGTCGGGCGCCAACAGCTTCACCGTCAGCCTGTCGCTGGCGCCGGGCCTCATCGAGCAGCTGTTGAAGTCGACGGAGAAGGAAGCGATCGACGAGATCGACTCGGGCTGGACCGTCACCTCGCCGGAGCCCAAGGGCCTTGCCGTGGTATGGTACCCCACCCCGGAAATCGGCCTGCGCAGTCTTGCGGCCGAACAGGTCGCGAGGTCGCGCTGCACCGGTGGACCGGCAGGCGAAGGCTGAGATCAGCCGGTTACCAGAAGTCGATGTCCATGCGGGCGTTGGAGACGTAGCCGCTGCGCGCCGGCGGCAGGCGCTCCGCCAGGTCATACATGCGCTCGACCCGCACCCCGGTGAAGATCAGCACCTCGGCCGTCGCGGGCTTGGCCGAGCCGCCGGGCGGGCGGGCCCGGTCCAGCGGGAATTCGATGACGGCGCTTGTCCAACGGGGTTGCATGGCACAGCCTTGGGGTTGCGGATCAAACCATGCGCCCAACCTTGCGCATCATGGTTAACAAGCCCTTAAGCGATCGCAGTGAGTCCCGCCAAGCCTTTGCGGTCCTCAACCTCGACGATCCACAGGTCGGGGTCAAAGCGCAACCGGCGATCGAGAATTGCCATGGCGTCGGCCAAGGTGCCGGGCGGCGTCACTTCGGCGAACCAGCGCCGGTCGCCAAGTTCGTCATATGATTCGCCCGGCGCCGGCCCGAGCAGATGGCACGTGCCGTCGAGGTGGTCGACGATCACATGCACCGCGCCTGCCTCCTCCGCGCCCTTGCGCAGGACCGCGCCATAGATTCCCTCCACGGTGCAGCGGCGGAGGAAGGCCGATACCCAGATGGCTGATTTGAGCCGCAACGGGCCTACTGCGCCTGGTCGCTCGACTGGCCGCTCACCTTGGCGAGTTCGGCCACCAGCCCGTCGCTCACCTCGCCCGTTTCCGGCAGGTGGTGGTCGTGCTGGAAGGCGATGATGGCGTTGCGCGTGTCGCTGGTGAGTTCGCCATTGATCTCGCCCGGACTGTAGGCGAGGTCGGCCAGCCCCGTCTGCACGCGGCGGACGGCGGCGCGCTGCTCGGCATCGGGCGCTGCCGCCACCGAGCCGGTGAACAGCGAGGCTTCGGACACCTCGCGCGTGAAGCGGATGTGCTCGACCAGATCGGTCGTCGGCTTGCCGTCGGGCTCGAGGCCCATGGCCTGCTGATAGGCGGTGATGGCGAGCCGGGTGCGGCGGCCGATCACGCCGTCGACCGGCCCCTTGTAGTAACCTGCGGTGAGCAGCTCGCGCTGCACGGCCTCGACCACGGGATCGAACTTGAGCTGGATGGTGCGCGCGCCGTCGGTCGCGGTGAGGTCGCCCGGGCCATCCTGCGCGGGGTCGGTCGCGGCCTGGGCCATGCGGCTGGCGGCCGGCTGGCCGAACAGCGCATTGCCGGCAATCGCCACCGACATCACGGCCGTGAGGCTCCACGCGACGAGCGGCGCGAGCCTGATCCTGCGGCCGCCTCCTTCCACCTTCTCACGCATGACGCCGACCCGACTTCACCTTCAACCCGCCTGTTCCCGCAAGAGCCAAACTTGCACCCATCGAGGTTAACGCAGCCTTTCCGGCACGCGCGTGACGGCGCAGGCCTTAACGCAAAATAAGTCCAAACTCTTCACTTCACGCTCAACACTGAAGTGGTAAGCCGTCGAAAAGACTGGAGAACAGGGGCGGGAATGCGTCTCATCCGAACCATCATTCTGCTCGGCGCAGCGGGGCTGCTGCTGCCCTCGCCGCCGGACGAGCCGAAAATCGGGGCCGATGCCGATTCGCCCTCGACCATCGAGATGCTGTCGTCCGCCGGGTCGGCGGCCTCGGACGCCTGGTCGTTCTGCAGCCGCCAGCCGGAAGTCTGCGGGGTTGCGGGCTATCTGGCAGGGCGGCTCGAAGCCAAGACGCTCTATTCGGCCTCGCTGCTGTGGGGCTGGGCCTGGGATGGCCGGACGGGCAAGCCGCAACTGCAGGGCCCCTATGCCGAGATCACGGTCGAGGGCGACATGCCGGCACCCGCAACCGACGATCCCAAGGGCCAGTCGACACTGGGCCTCGACGATCTCGTGGCGCCGTGGCGCGGCCCGGCGAAAGAGGGTTGAGCTTGCCCGCGGCGCGGCCTATCTGAGGCGCGCAACAGGGAAGACCCCGGATCTTGACCGCCCTCGACGATCTCCTCGCCGATTTCGACGTCCTCGACGACTGGGAGGACCGCTACCGCCACGTGATCGAGCTCGGCCGCGATCTGCCGCCCCTGCCCGAGGCCGATCACACGGCGGAGAACAAGGTGCGCGGCTGCGCCAGCCAGGTGTGGATCACGTCGTCCGTCAGCGGCAGCAAGGACGATCCGGTGCTCACCTTCCTCGGCGACAGCGATGCGCTGATCGTCAAGGGCCTGATCGCCATCGCCTTCATGATCTATTCCGGCAAGACCGCCCGCGCCATTCTCGCTGCCGATGCCGGCGAGGTCCTGGGCAAGCTCGGGCTGTCGGGTCACCTGACCCAGCAGCGCTCCAACGGTTTCGCCTCGATGATCCAGCGCATCAAGTCCGATGCCCAGGCGGCGCTCCACGCCTAAGCCCTTCCGCGGTTGAGGCCGGGCCGGTAGCCGTCGAGGCCCCAGCCGGTGATGCCGTCGCGGCGCACTGCCTCCGCCAGTCCGTAATGCCGCGCCAGCGCGGTGAGGGCGAGGCCCAGCACCACGCGGCCGCTGCGGGCGGGAAGTTCCAGCACGCGCTCCGCCTGCTCCACGCCCGCCGACAGGCAGCACACCTGGGCCAGTATCGAGGCGAGTTCCGGCCCCACGCTGTCCAGCGCCGCGTGGTAGCGCTGGCGGGCGGCGATCGCCCCGTCGCTCAGTTCGGCGCCGGCGCCCCCGGCACTGGAACCCGCACCCGCGAGTTCCCAGTTGAGCGTGGTGCGGCGGGCCAGCATGGCGCGCTCGAAATCCCCGCGCAGCCGCTCTCCGGCTAGGTATTGCGCCTCCGAAATCAGCGGCTTCCCGTCCTTGCCGCGCCGGGCGCGGAGCCAGGTGAGCGGGCTTTCGTTGTCGTTGAACAGCTGGGTGGCGGCGGCGGGGCGGGTTTCGATCTCACGCATAAGCTTTCCTCCTCACAGAGGTTGCAACATAGGTGAGAACAAAACGGGAATCAAGACTTCGGTGCGATTTATTTCCTTCTGTGGGAATGACCCTTCCCTCGCCTCGTCACCGGGGTGGATTGAAGGGCGCGGTGTTCAGTTCGATGACATTGCGGCAGGGGTCCATGAGGAAGACCTGCGGAAAGCCTGCAAGCCCCGTGCGCTTCACGATGATCCGCCGCGGATGATCATGAGCTAGGCTCTCGCCGAAGCCATGCGATTGCAGGTGGCTGACCGCTGCCTCGAAATCCTCGACCCTGAGGGCGAAGTGGATATCGTCGTTGTCGACGGCCCTGCCTGACCGGAAGTTCGCATCCGGATGAAGGGTGAGGTGAATCTGCAGCAGGCCCACCCCATACCACGCGCCCGCGATCGAGAACGGCGGTCGCGCCACGCGATTCAGCCCGAGGACACCTTCGTAGAAGGCGCAAGACGCATCGAAATCATCGGTGGGAACGGAGACGTGATGCAAGGCGAATTCGATCATGGCATTGCCCTTCCGCTCGCGCGCGGAGGCGACCATGACAGATGGACGATCTCGCCGCAACGGCGCTTGAACGCCTCAGCCGGCGCTGGCCTGGCGCTGTTCGTCCTCGAGGCCGGAGAGGAAGAAGTCGAGGCCGAGGATCATGCGGACGGCGGAGCCATCCGCCGCCGCCAGCGGCAGGCGGATCCAGTATTGCACCAGGTGTTCCTTGTTCACCCGGGGGCCGCGCACGATGCCCTGCGTGGGCTTGCCGTCGACGGCGGTGTGGCGATAGGCGGTCATCCAGTAGTCGCGCTTGGGACCGAGGTCGAGATCGTCGATGCGGAGACCGGTGATCTCGCGGTCGAAGACGTCGCGCAGCCTCGTTCCCGCCAGCCGCACGCGCGAGCGTTCCAGCGTGTCGCCCACGTCGATCAGGCTGATGAACGGCAGCAGCCGCGGGATATGGGCGGGGTTGATGTCGGCGCGCGTCGGAAGCGCGCCGGCCTCGGCGCGCGACAGCCAGTAGTCATAAAGCTGACGCTGCTCCGGCACCACCAATTGTGCCCTGAACGCAATGTTGACCGACCCCATAGCCAACGCCGCCCTTCGCGAATCGATGCCCTGCCTAACGAACCGTTTATGAATCGTGAACGGCTGATCCGCAAGAGTCCGGCGGAATAAAATCTCCGCGTGCGCTTCAGCGGGTCTTGCGCTGGCCCAGCCCCATGTTCTTGGCGAGCTTGGACCGCGAGTTGGCGTAGTTCGGCGCGACCATCGGGTAGTCGGCGGGAAGGTTCCACTTCTCGCGGTACTGTTCGGGTGTCAGGTTGAAGTGGGTGCGCAGGTGGCGCTTCAGCGACTTGAACTTCTTGCCGTCCTCGAGGCACACGAGATAGTCCGGCGTGATCGATTTCTTCACGCTGATGGCGGGCTTGGGATCGAGGCTGTCGTCGCGGCGCGGCGGCGCGCCGGCCACCTGTTCCAGCGCCTTGTGCACTTCGGTGATGAGCCGCGGCAGATCGGCCTGCTCAACGGCGTTGCGCCCGACATAGGCCGCCACGATCTGGGTCGCCAATTCGATGAGCGTGGACTTTGGTTCCATGTGGGGCAGGCTTTCCTCGGGCTTGAGCGACCTCTGTTTAGGCGAGCGGCGTGGCTTCAACAAGTGCCGCTTCAGCCGGCGGGCGCATAAGGTCCGGCGCGCCGCGTGAACCATTCCCAGTAGATCAGCAGAACCCGTGCCTTGGTGAAGGACAGCCCTTCGAACACCGCCTTCAGTTCCTCCGGGGCGCGGCCCGCGCGCAACAGCCCGGTCGAGGCGCGGATCGCCTCCAGCACCGCGTCGAAACGCGCCCGGCTGAAGCCCAGCGCCTTGAGCAGCACCACCAGCGCCTCGCCCTCGGCGTCCGCCAGGATGCGCTCCACCGTGGCGTCGCTCAGCCCCGCCAGCAGCGCCAGGCGCGGCACCGCCTCGCCGCGCCGGCCGGCAAGCAGCAGGCGCAGCGCCGCGTCGGCCTCGCCTGGCGGCACCGTGTCCGGCAGCGGCATGTCGGCGGCCGACAGGGCCACCGACAGGATGCGACCCAGCGTCACCGAATCCGAGAGGAAGCGGGCGATGACGATGCGCCGCAGTTCCGGCGGCAGCCGCCACAACAGGTCCAGCGCAACGGCCAGCGGCAGGTCGGTGCGCAGCGCCAGCGGGG
Organism: uncultured Alphaproteobacteria bacterium; assembly: GCA_945957365.1. Taxonomy (GTDB): domain Bacteria; phylum Pseudomonadota; class Alphaproteobacteria; order Rhizobiales; family Aestuariivirgaceae; genus Aestuariivirga. The sequence continues at coordinate 72,814 of CAMFKI010000010.1, forward strand.
CCTGCAGCCCGGCGTGCTCGCCCGCCATTTCGGACAGCGCGAGAAAGGCCGGAAAGGAAATCTCGGCGCCCGGATTGCGCAGCAGGGCGAGGAGGCTCAGCAGGTCGCCCGAGCGCACGAGAAAGTCGCTGAGCGCCGGCGGCACGTTGCGGCGCCGCGCCAGCAGCTGCAGCCGCTCCGGCGCCGCGCCGCGGCAGGCCGCGAGGAGATCGTCCGCCTCGAGGTGCGCACTGCGTTCCAGAACCACGCCGCCAATGTCGGCCCGCGGATCGCGCAGCAGCCGCGACACGAGGAGCGGCGGCGGCGCGTCCATCGCGGCGATGCGCTCGGCGAGACGCGCCAGGTCTTCCTCCGACAGGCGCGGCAGCAGCAGCAGGAGCGTATCGCCCGCCATGCTGCGTTCCTGCGGCGGCAGGTCCACCGCGCCCCAGATGATGTCGAGCAGGGCCGCCGCGGCGTCTCCCGGGTCGGCCGGTGCGGCCGGTCGCGGCTGCGGCGGAGGGGGCAGCACCTCCACGGCCTCGGCCACCAGCGCGGCGGCGGGCGCAGCGGCGCGCTTCAGCCGCTCGGTGAGCCGCCGGAAGGATTCCGGCGTTCCGCGTGGCGGGGCCGGGCTTCCGGCACTGGTGGGCTGATCGAGCGGCATGATCTCCTCTGCCCCGCACTCAGCACCCGACACTTGAGGAATTGATTAAAACTTGAGGTTTCGGATTGTGCCGGTCGGGGCCCGCGCGGCAACATGATTAACCAATGCTTGCGGGGTTGCACCGTGTCCTGCCCGTGCTTCACATTTGCCCCCCGATCCCCCACATTGGGCGCGAAACCGCATCACGAAAGCAGATCATGAGCAATGTTCCGAAGCCGCCCCGGGCGGAGAAGCGCCCGCGTGTCGAAACCTGGCACGGCTACGAGAAGCGCGACGACTATCACTGGCTGAAGGCGCCGAACTGGCAGGAGGTGATGCATGATCCCTCCGTGCTGCCCGCCGAGATCCGCGCCTTCCTCGAGGGCGAGAATGCCTATCACGAGGCCGTCATGGCCGACACGAAGGCGCTGCAGGACAAGCTCTTCGCCGAACTCAAGGGCCGCATCAAGGAGGACGACTCCTCGGTGCCCGCACCCGATGGCCCCTATGACTATTACGCGAGCTACGTCACCGGCGGCCAGCACCCGCGCTACTGCCGCAAGCCGCGCGGCGAGGATGGTCCCGAGCAGCTGCTGCTCGACGGCAACGCGCTGGCCAAGGGCCGCGACTATTTCCAGTTCGGCGGCATCGACCTTTCACCCGACCAGAGCCTGATCGCCTGGTCCTTCGACGGCAACGGCTCGGAATTCTACGAGCTTCGCCTGCGCGATGCAGCGACGGGCGCGGAGCACAGGGACGTGCTGGAGAATACCGCCGGCGAGGCCACCTGGACCGCTGACGGCAAGAGCTTCTTCTACACGCTGCAGGACGACAACCACCGCCCGCTGAAGACCTTCCGCCATGTTCTGGGTACGGAGCAATCTGCCGATGTGCTGATCTACGAGGAGGACGACACCGGCAAGTTCACCGGCGTCGGCAAGACCCATTCGGAACAGTGGATCACCATCGACATCCACGACCACGACACCTCCGAGATCTGGCTGATCGACGCCGCGAAGCCGGACGAGAAGCCACGCCTCGTCGCGCCCCGCGTCGAGGGCATCGAATACGACATCGACCACCGGGCCGACCAGTTCATCATCCGCACCAACGAGGGCGGGGCCGAGGACTACAAGCTCGTCACCGCACCCGTGGCGAGCCCGGGCAAGGAGAACTGGCGGGACCTGATCCCGCACCGGCCGGGTATCTTCATCGTCAGCTACATGGTGCTGAAGGACTGGCTCATCCGCATGGAGCGCGAGAACGCGCTGCCGCGCATCGTGGTGCGCAACATGACGAGCGGAGAAGAGCACGCCATCGCCTTCGACGAGGAGGCCTATTCGCTGGGCTTCGGCGAGATGCGCGAGTTCGACACCGACACGCTGCGCTTCACCTATTCCTCTCCCACGACGCCGGCACAAGTCTTCGACTACGACATGCGCACGCGCAGCCGCGTGCTGCGGAAAACCCAGGACGTGCCGAGCGGCCACGACCCGTCGCACTACGTCACCCGCCGCCTCATGGCGCCGGCGCATGACGGCGAGACGATCCCCGTCACCCTGCTCTACCGCAAGGACGCGAAGCTCGATGGCTCCGAACCCGTGTGGCTCTACGGCTATGGCTCCTATGGCATCTCGATGCCCGCGGGCTTCAACACCAACATCCTGTCGCTGGTGAACCGCGGCTTCATCTACGCCACCGCGCATATCCGCGGCGGCCAGGAGAAGGGCCGGCGCTGGTACACCGACGGCAAGATGGCGAAGAAGCAGAACAGCTTCCGCGACTTCATCTCGGTGACGAAGTTCCTGATCGACAAGGGCTACACGGCGAAAGGCAATATCGTGGCGCAGGGCGGCAGCGCCGGCGGCATGCTGATGGGGGCTGTCGCCAACATGGCGCCCGAACTGTTCCGCGGCATTGTCGCCGAGGTGCCATTCGTCGACGTGCTCACCACCATGCTGGACGATACGCTGCCGCTGACCCCGCCCGAGTGGCCCGAATGGGGCAACCCCATCGAGTCGAAGGCGGCCTACGAAAACATCATGGCCTATTCGCCCTATGACCGGGTGGAGGCAAAGGCCTATCCCAACATGCTCGCGGTCGGCGGCCTCACCGACCCGCGCGTCACCTACTGGGAGCCCGCCAAATGGGTGGCGAAGCTCCGTGAACTGAAGACCGACGACAACCTGCTCCTGTTCAAGACCAACATGGGTGCCGGCCACGGCGGCGCCTCGGGCCGCTTCGACCGGCTGAAGGAAGTGGCCTTCGTCTATGCCTTCGGACTCAAGGTGGCAGGGCTGGCATGATGAAAGGGGCTTCCCTCCCCCTCGTGGGGAGGGATCGAGGGCGGGGGTGCCGCGAGTCCGCTGTTTGAGTATGCGTCCGCGGCACGACCCCCACCCCTGCCCCTCCCCACAAGGGGGAGGGGAAACGACATGATGGAGACCAGGCGATGCTCGTCGATGCCGCAAAATCCACCCTCCTCCTCGTCGACGTGCAGGAGCGCCTTCTGCCCGCCATGACCGGCGGAGCGGACGCGGAACAGCGCTGCGCCATCCTGCTCAAGGCGGCGAAGGCGCTGGACGTGCCGGTCACGGTTTCGGAGCAGTATCCGAAGGGCCTTGGCCACACCGTGCCAGGCCTCGCGTCCGAGATCGGCAATGCCCCGGTCTTCGAGAAGCTGGCCTTCTCCTGCTGGAAGGACAAGCCGCTGAAGGACCACCTGATCGCCCATCACGAGGCGGGCCGCCCTCTGGTCATCCTGGCCGGGATCGAATCCCACGTCTGCGTCATGCAGACGGCGGCGGACCTTTGCGCGGCGGGCTTCGGCGTCTTCGCGGTGGCCGATGCCATGGCGTCACGGGCGCCGGCCTCCCATGGTCTCGCGATGGACCGCATGCGCCAGCACGGCGTGGCGGTGGTCAATACCGAAATGGTCGTATTCGAGCTGCTGGGACGGGCCGGGACGGCGGAATTCAAGGCGCTTTCGGCACTTGTGCGCTGAGAGCAAGGCGATCCGTCATTTCGCCGAATTGACAATTCCGCGCGGCATTGCTCATTAGGCCGCAATCCAAGGGAGTTTTTCATGGCCGCTGCCGAATTCAACTGGGAAGACCCGCTCGACCTCGAATCCCAGCTCACCGACGAAGAGCGCATGATCCGCGACGCCGCCCGCGCCTTCGCGCAGGACAAGCTGATGCCGCGGGTGAAATCCGCGTTCCGCGACGAACGCTTCGACCGCGAGATCATGAACGAGATGGGCGAGATGGGTTTCCTCGGCGTGATGACCTCCGCCGATTTCGGCGGCTCAGGGCTGGGCTACGTGGCCTATGGCCTGGTGGCGCGCGAAGTGGAGCGCGTCGACTCGGGCTACCGTTCCGCCATGAGCGTGCAGAACTCGCTCGTCATGCACCCGATCGAGGCCTATGGCTCCGAGGCGCAGAAGAAGAAGTACCTGCCCAAGCTCGCCACCGGCGAATGGGTCGGCTGCTTCGGCCTCACCGAGCCCGACGCCGGCTCCGACCCCGGCGGCATGAAGACCCGTGCCAAGAAGGTCGACGGTGGCTACGTGCTGAACGGCGCCAAGATGTGGATCTCGAACTCGCCCATCGCCGACGTGGCGGTGGTGTGGGGCAAGACCGAGGACGGCGTGATCCGCGGCTTCATCGTGGAGCGCGGCATGAAGGGTTTCTCGACGCCCGTCATCGACGGCAAGATTTCACTCCGCGCCTCGATCACCGGCGAGATCGTGCTCGACAACGTGGAAGTGCCGGACGCCAACCTGCTGCCCAATGCCAAGGGCCTCGGCGGTCCCTTCGGCTGCCTCAACAAGGCGCGCTACGGCATCGCCTGGGGCGTCATGGGTGCGGCGGAAGACTGCTGGCACCGTGCGCGCCAGTACACGCTGGACCGCAAGCAGTTCGGCAAGCCGCTGGCCGCGAACCAGCTCGTCCAGAAGAAGCTCGCCGACATGCAGACAGAGATCGCGCTCGGCCTGCAGGGCTGCCTCGCCTTGGGCCGCGGCCTCGAGCGCGGCACCATTGCGCCGCCCGCGATCTCGCTGATGAAGCGCAACAACTGCGGCAAGTCGCTCGACATCGCCCGCATGGCGCGCGACATGCACGGCGGCAACGGCATCTCGGAGGAGTATCACGTCATCCGCCACATGGTGAACCTCGAGACGGTGAACACCTATGAGGGCACGCATGACGTCCACGCCCTGATCCTCGGCCGCGCCCAGACCGGGCTTCAGGCCTTCCAGTGACCACGGTGATCATCACCATCGCCGATCCGGCCTATCCGCCGGTTCGGGCGCTGGTGGAGGAACTCGACGCCTATCTCGTGCCGCTCTATCCGGCCGAGAGTAATCACCTGCTCGACATCGAGACGCTGCGCCAGCCCGAGATGCGCTTCTTCGCCGCCCATCGCGGGGAAGAGGTGCTGGCCATCGGCGGCTGCTGGCTGCATGGCGACTATGCGGAGATCAAGCGCATCTACGTGACGCCCGTGGCGCGTGGGCTGGGCCTCGCCAAGCAGATGATGCAGCGGATCGAGCAGGAAGCCGTGGCCTGCGGCCGTCTCGTTGCGCGGCTCGAGAGCGGGATCCACCAGCCCGAGTCACTGGGGCTCTACCGCCGGCTCGGCTATGTCGATCGCGGCGCCTTCGGCGATTATCCGGCGGATGATCCGAACAGCGTGTTCATGGAAAAACTCCTGCGGGCACACGAGTGATGACGGCATTGAACGGAGCGCGGCACATGGCGACTGAGAATCAGATCAATGAAATGCAGGCACCGTCCGAGCGGCAGGTGTCGCGGCGCGAGGTGATCCAGGGCGGAATGCTGCTGGGCGTCGCCGTCGCACTCGGCGCCGAGGCCCGGCCGGCCGGTGCCGAAGCTGTCGCCAGCGCCGAAGACGAGGCCTTCATGAAGCTGGCGCTCGCCGAAGCGGCCAAGGCAGATCTTCCCTTCGGTGCGATCATCGTGAGCAATGGCAAGGTCCTCGCCACGGGCCGCAACCTCGGCGCCACAGAGCGCGACCCCACGGCGCACGGCGAGATGGTGGCGATCCGGAACTTCCTCCGCACGCATTCTCCGGAGGAACTGCGCGGAACCACCCTCTACACCTCCGGCGAGCCGTGCGTGATGTGCATCGGCGCCATTCTCTGGTCGGGGATCGGGCGTGTGGTCTTCGCCGCTTCCGTCGCACAGCTTGCCACCAAGCTCGACCAGATCATGATCACCAGCCAGGCGGTGGCCGACGCGGCGTCCTTCTCGCATCTCAAGATCGCCGGCGGCGTTCTGGCGGACGAAGCGCTCGCCCTGTTCGACAAGCCGAACTAGCGGTCCTCGAAGCTGAGGAAGACGAGGAACAGCCCCAGCGACGCGATGAAACGGAAGGCCGCCTCTTGGCCGTTCCAGATCTGCGACTGCCACATCTGGAACCACTCGCCACCCACCACGATGAAGCCGAAGAACCAGAACAGCATGCCGGCTGCGAGGGCGAGCGAGGCCGTGCTCTTGGCCATGTTGAAGCGCACGGCCGATGCGTTCACGACCATAAGCAGCCGGATGGCGCCGGCAAGACAAAGCAGGCCAACGCCAAGTTCCGCCGCGATGATGAGCCAGTAGGCGATCCGATGAAGCTGCGGATCGGTGATGGCGCGGCTGGCGCGCACGGCATTGTCGGGGAAGGTGGTGTCCATGCTGAGCACATGCTGCACGAACATGTAGTTGCTGCCGTAGTCCACGATGTTGTTGTAGCCCACGAGCAGGCAGAACAGGCCGGCGGCGGTGACGAGCGCGATCTTGGCGAAACGGACGGCAATCATTGTCAGCCCTTCCTATGAGGACGGCTGGAAGATGACGAAGATCTTCCGCAGGTAGCCACCGGACTTCCAGCTGTTCGGCGTGCCCAGCGGAACGAAGAAGGTATCGCCTGCCGAAAATCTCTGCTTCACCCCCTTGTCGTCCTCGAACTCCACCGACCCCTCCAGCAGGCACATCAGCTCATGCCGCGGGAAGTCGATGAGCTTGCGGTGGTAGCCCGTCGTGTCCCACACGCCGATGTGCAATTGCCCGGTCGCGTCGGTGAAATAGTCATGCGCGTGCTGCACGGGGACCGGCGACAGCAGCATGGCGGCGGCGGGCGGCGTGGAGGGATCGAGCGCCACCGCCGGGTCGATCTTGATGGTCCGCAACGGACCTTCGTTCGAAAGCCCCGAGGCATCCTCGAAGATCACGAAGACCTTCTTCACGTGGCCGGGTTGCATCCAGCGGCAGCGCAGGCCCTTGGGGATGATGAAGCTTTCGCCGGCCTTGATGGAGACCGAGCGGTCCTCCTCGACGATCACCACCTCGCCTTCGAGCACCGTCATGAACTCGTTGACGGGGTAATCCAGCCAGCGGCTTTCGTTCGCGCCCTGTTCCCAGATGCCGGCCGAAAGCCCCCGCGCCTTGTCCTCGAACAGCATCAACCCGTTCTGCTTGCGGGTACCGGAGACGATCTCGCCCTCCGGGAAATCATCCCACGGAACCAGGGGCGCGTTGCGGTCGAAGGGGATGATCTGCGGCTTTGACATGAATTCACCTCACCCCCTGATCCTAGCGGGGTTCCTTGCACGTTCAAGCGTCACGGACTAGATAGGGCCGACAGCTTTCAAGGAGGAACGACCATGGCTCTCGAACTGCCCGCCCTGCCCTATGCCTATGATGCGCTCGGCCCCTACATGTCCAAGGAAACGCTCGAGTACCATCACGACAAGCATCACCAGGCCTACGTGACCAACGGCAACGCCGCGCTGAAGGACAGCCCGCTGGCCTCGAAGTCGATCGAGGAGATCTGCAAGGTCGCCTTCGCCGAGAAGATCGCCCCGCTCGTGAACAACGTGGGCCAGCACTACAACCACCTCCACTTCTGGAACTGGATGAAGCCCAATGGCGGCGGCAAGAAGATCCCGGGCCGTCTGCAGGCCGCGATCGACGCCGACCTCGGCGGCTATGACAAGATGCGCACCGACTTCATCCAGGCCGGCGTCACGCAGTTCGGCTCGGGCTGGGCGTGGATCGCCAAGAAGGATGGCAAGCTCGCCATCATGAAGACACCCAATGGCGAGAACCCGCTGATGCACGGCGCCTCTCCAATCCTCGGCTGCGACGTGTGGGAGCACAGCTACTACATCGACTACCGCAACCTGCGCCCCAAGTATCTCGAGGCCTTCGTCGACAACCTGGTCAACTGGGACTATGTCGACGAGATGTTCTCCAAGGCCTGATCGCCTGCTAATCTGAGACAACGGACGGCCGGGTTTCGCCCGGCCGTTTCCACATGAAGGATGCCTGACATTGGTTCCAGTATTCGACGGCCACAATGACGTGCTGCTCCGCCTGTGGGGCAAGAAGCAAGGCGACCCGGTCGCTGACTTTCTCAATGGCGACACCGGTGGCCACCTCGACCTGCCGCGCATGATCAAGGGCGGTTTTCAGGGCGGCTTCTTCGCCATCTTCGCGCCCAGCCCCGAGGATGCCGATCTCGACGACGACGAGGACATGAACCCGCCGCCTGCCAACACGGTGGGCCAGATCGGCGCCCTCACCGCGACGATCGGCATGGCGTCGATCCTGTTCCGCATCGAGGAACGTTCGGAAGGCCGCTTCAAGGTGTGCCGCAGCGTTGCCGACATCCGCAGCGCGGTTGCCGAGGGCAAGGTCGCCGCGATCTTCCACATCGAGGGCGCCGAGGCCATCGACCCGGATCTCAAGTCGCTCGACGTACTGCACAAGGCGGGGCTGCGCTCGCTCGGCCTCGTCTGGAGCCGCGACAATGTCTTCGGCCACGGGGTGCCGTTCAAGTTTCCGTCGCCGCCCGACACCGGCGCCGGCCTCACCGAGACCGGCAAGGCGCTGGTGCGCCGCTGCAACGACCTCAAGATCATGGTCGACGTCTCGCACCTCAACGAGAAGGGCTTCTGGGACGTGGCACGGCATTCGACGGCCCCCATCGTCGCCACCCATTCCAACGCCCATGCGCTGTGCGCCTCCTCGCGCAACCTCACCGACGACCAGCTGAAGATCATCGGCAAGACCGGCGGCATGGTGGGCCTGAACTTCGCCAACGGCTTCCTGCGCGCCGACGGCCGCTGGCAGAGCGAGAACGGGCTCGACACCATGCTTCGGCACCTCGACCACATGATGAAGATGGCCGGCGAGGACCATGTCGGCCTCGGGTCGGACTTCGACGGCGCCCGCATCCCCTCGCAGATCGGCGACGTCACGGGGCTGCCGCGGCTGGCGGAGGCCATGGCTTCCCACGGTTACGGCGAGGAGCTCGCCAGGAAACTGTGTTCCGAGAACTGGATGAAGGTGCTGGAGCGGACCTGGGGTGAATAACCCTGCAAAGATGTTTGCACCGGTCTATTAGCACTGCTAATAGAGACCCATGAAGCTCTCCGAGTGGCTCGCTAATAGCGGCACGTCGCAATCCGAACTGGCACGCCGGCTGGGGGTCACCCAGGGCCGGGTTTCGCAGCTCGTGGCGGGGGCGCTGCCCTCGCTCGACCTCGCCAACAAGATTGCCGCCGCCACGGGCAACAAGGTGCGCGCCCAGGATTTTGGAGATCAGACCATGCCGAACGAACCGAAGCTCGACCTCGTCGAGGATGCGATCAAGGCCATTGCCGCCGGCGAGATGGTGGTGGTCGTCGACGACGACGACCGCGAGAACGAGGGCGACCTGATCGGGGCCGCCGCCAAGATCACGGCCGAGCAGATGGCCTTCATGGTGCGCCACACCTCCGGCATCGTGTGCACGCCGATCACGGCGGAAGAGGCCAAGCGCCTGAAGCTCGATCCCATGGTGGCGCTGAACGACGCGCCCATGGGCACCGCCTTCACCGTGACGATCGACTACAAGGAGGGCCTCACCACCGGCATCTCCGCCAAGGAGCGCGCGGCCACCTGCCATGCGCTGGCCAACCGCAACGTGGTGGCGGACGACTTCGTGCGCCCCGGCCACATCTTCCCGCTGGTCGCCAAGTCCGGCGGCGTGCTGATGCGCTCCGGCCACACGGAAGCCGCGGTCGACCTCGTGAAGCTCGCGGGGCTGCACCCTGCCGGCGTCATCTGCGAGCTCGTCAACGACGACGGCTCGGTGAAGCGCGGGCCGCAGGTCATGGCGTTTGCACGCGAGCACGGCTTCAAGATCATCTCGGTCGCCGACCTCATCGCCTATCGCCAGCGCCGCGAGCGGCTGGTCGAGCAGACCGCGCAGTTCGACGTCGAGACGGTGATCGGCAAGGCGAAGGGCTATTCCTTCGTCACGCCCTTCGACCAGGTGGAGCAGCTGGCACTGGTGTTCGGCGACGTCACGACGGGCAAGGCCGTGCCGGTGCGGCTGCACCGCGAGAACGTGATTGAGGACGTGTTCGGCAAACGCACCACCCTCAACAAGGTGTTCGACGTGTTCAAGCGGGAAGGCTGCGGCATTCTGGTCTACCTGCAGGAAGGGGCCGCCGGCGTGCCGGCCGGCCAGCTCGCCCAGGAAAAGACCGGCAGCGCCGCCCAGCGCCAGCAGTCCTGGCGCGACGTCGGGCTGGGCGCCCAGATCCTGCGCGACCTGAATGTCACGTCGATCCGTCTCGTCTCCTCGTCGAACCGCCACTATGTCGGGCTTTCGGGCTTCGGCATCGAGATCGCGGAAACGATCAAGCTCGACTAGCGGTCCGGACCGCGCCCGGCCTGACCGGCGCGCGCCGCCAGGGCCCGGCAGGGCGCCATGGTCATTTCGTGATCGGGTGTCGCTCCATGACGTCGATGGCATGCTGCAGCGGCGCGGCGGAGAGCTGCACGAAGCCACTGTTCGGCGTATCGAGTTCGAGCATGAGGAAGAGCGCGCCCGACGCCGCACCCGAGGAGATCAGCAGCACCAGGACGGATGTCAGGTGGCGCGGCGCGAACAGGCCGTGACCTGCGAAGAGCAGCACGAGCCACAGGATCAGCAGCGCGATCAGCGACATCGGAATGTCGTCCAGGTTCTGTTTCACCAGCGCGAAGTGTTCCTGAACGATGGTGTCGGCGACCTCGAGGATGCGAGGCTGCAGCCAGCGTTGGGTCGCCGTGTCGGGTGCCAGGGTCGCGGCGGCGCCTTCCGCCTTCGCCATGAGGTCGAGCGTCGCTTCATTTTCCACATTGGAGGGATGGCCGCCATCGGGAAACAGGTCCTGCTTCATCGAGATCGCATATTGGTGCAGGAAGTCACGCGCCGTTTCGGCTTCCTGGCCGTAGAGGCGGAACAGGTGGTCCATGCGGATCAGGTCGCTCGAGGTGGACATCACCTGCTCCTGATTGCTGCGGAACGAGGAATTGGAAACCGAAAGCAGCAAGCCGAGCACCATGGCCGTGAGCGTGCTCACCATGGCCATGGACACGGCCACGGCGGCCTGGGTGTCGCTGCCGCGCTGCCGCTCCGGAAGCCGCGGTCCGATCCACATTCCAACCAGCCCGCCGGAAACGACGAGGACCCAGCAGACAAGGGCAACGGCAATCGGCGGCAAGTTCATCGCAAATCCTCGGCTGCTGGCCGCCACGCGCACGGCCGGCCTTCATACGGATCGTGGCCGCGCGGAGCCCCCGTCGTTTTACCAAGTTCCGCGGGACAACAAAGAGGGTTTGACTTTTCCTGAACCGGAAGCCGTGGAGCCCGCCGCGCGATGGCGGCTGGCGGATCGGCCTTCCCGCCGGGCTGCAATCTGCTCTAAGCTTTGCCGATGCAGACGGCGCGGCAGAAGCAGGCGAAGGACAGCGAGGCGGTCGTCATCGGCTGGCGCGAAAGGGTGAGCCTGCCGCGGCTGGGCGTCGGCACGTTCTTCGCCAAGATCGACACCGGAGCGCGTTCGGCGGCGCTTCATGCCACCAACATCGAGCGTGATGACCACCACGTGAACTTCGTGCTGCCCCTGCCCCGGCGCAACCACCATTGCCGCCTGCCGCTCAAGGGCATGAAGCGGGTGAAGAGCTCCAACGGCCAGATCGAGACCCGCGCCGTGGTCGAGACCGAGGTCAAGATCGGAAAGATCATACTGAGGATCGACGTCACCCTCACCGACCGCACCGACATGGGCGTCGCCATGCTGCTGGGCCGCAGCTCGATCGGCGCCGCCTTTCTCGTGCATCCCATCAAGACCAATCTCCTGTCGCGGAAGAAACGCAAGACGCCATGAAGATCGCGCTGCTCACCCGGAACCAGAAGCTCTATTCGCACCAGCGCCTGATCGAGACCGCCACCAGGCGCGGCCACGAGATGGTGCCGATCGACTACCTCAAGTGCTACATGAACATCACGTCGAAAAAACCCGAGCTGCGCTATCAGGGCGAGAAGCTCGAGGGATTCGATGCGGTGATCCCGCGGATTGGCGCGTCGCACACCTTCTATGGCATGGCGGTGCTGCGCCAGTTCGAGATGATGGGCGTCTATCCCCTGAACGAATCCGTCGCCATCGGCCGCTCGCGGGACAAGCTGCGCTCGCTGCAGCTGCTGGCGCGCGACGGCGTCGGATTGCCGGTCACCGCCTTCGCGCAGGATTCCAAGCGCACCGACGACCTGCTCGACATCGTGGGCGGAGCGCCCGTCGTCATCAAGCTGCTGGAAGGCACGCAAGGGATCGGCGTGGTGCTGAGCGAAACCCACAAGTCGGCGAAATCGGTGGTCGAAGCCTTCCACGGCGCCAACGTGGCGATTCTCGTGCAGGAATTCATCAAGGAGGCGGAGGGCAGCGACATCCGCGCCTTCGTGGTCGGCCGCTCGCTGGTGGCGGCGATGGAACGCCGGGGTGCGAAAGGCGACTTCCGCTCCAACCTGCACCGCGGCGGCTCCGCCAGCATGATCGAGATGACGCCGCTGGAGAAATCGACCGCGCTGAAGGCGGCGCGCTCCATGGGGCTCAACGTCGCCGGAGTCGACATGCTGCGCTCCTCGCATGGGCCGGTGGTGATCGAGGTCAATTCCTCACCGGGCCTCGAAGGCATCGAGAAGGCGACGGGCGTCGACGTGGCCGACACCATCCTGCGCTTCGTCGAGCGCCATGCGAAGCCCGGCCGCACCCGCACACGGGGCAAGGGATGAAAGTCTTCACGCTGGGCGACGTGAGCGTCGAACGTGGCCGGCGCGCCACGGTGGACCTGCCTGTCAGCATGCTGTCGAGCCACACGCAGGTGACGCTGCCCGTACACGTGGTGCATGGTGAGGTACCCGGCCCCACCATGTTCCTGTCGGGGGCAATTCATGGCGACGAGATCCAGGGTGTGGAGATCATCCGCCGCATCCTCACCCACCCGGCGCTGCAGACGCTGCGCGGCACGTTGCTGGCGGTGCCCATCGTCAACAGCTTCGGCTTTCTGAACCACACCCGCTACATGCCGGACCGGCGCGACCTGAACCGCTGCTTCCCCGGCTCGGACCGCGGCTCGCTCGCCAGCCTGGTGGCCGACATCTTTTTCCGCGAGGTGGTGCTGAAGTGCCAGTACGGCGTCGACTTCCACACCGCCGCACTCCACCGCAGCAACCTGCCCCAGGTACGGCTGGCGCCGGACGAGCCCGAACTCCTGAGGATGGCGCAGGCTTTCGCGCCGCCGGTGATCCTGATCTCCAAGCTGCGCGAGCGCTCGCTGCGGCTGTCGGCCGCAGAAGCGGGCGTGAAGGTGCTGCTCTACGAGGGCGGCGAGGCCCTGCGCTTCGACGAGCATGCCATCGATGCCGCGGTGCGCGGCACGCTGCGCGTCATGGCCCATCTCGGCATGGTGGAGCCGACCTCGCGGCCGGTGGGGCAGACGGTGTTCTCGGACGCCAGTTCCTGGGTGCGCGCCCCGGAGAGCGGCATCTTGCACACCACCCGCCGCATCGGCGACCGCGTCGGCAAGGGCGAGGTGGTGGGTGTGGTCGCCGATCCGCTGGGCCAGGCCTCGCTGCCGCTGTTCGCCGAATGGGACGGCATCATCGTGGGCTGCACGAACCTGCCGCTGGTGAACCGGGGCGACGCGGTGTTCCACATCGCCCGGGCCATGCCGCTCGCCACGATCCGCGAGCACCCGGATGAAGCGGTGGCACTGGCGGACGAGGACGAGATTATTTGAGGACGTCTTCTCCCGCTTCTTCAGCGGGAGAAGAAGGGCCCCGCTGCAAAGCAGCGGGTAGATGAGGGGGAGTGTACGAAACGTCCTCTGGCGGAGCCCACTTCCCCTCACCTACCCCGACTGCGTCGGGGCCCCCTCCTCTCCCGCATCGCGGGAGAGGACGATATTCCTCACCACTTCTTCAACCCGCCCAAGATTCCCCGGATCAGCATGTTGCCGATCTGGCGGCCCGCGGTGCTGGCCATGTTCTTGACGAAGCGGTCCGTCGCCGTTTCGCGGGCGGGCGCCCGCGCCTGCGCCCTTGCCTGCTGGTCGGCTTCCTTCTGCGCCTTGGCCTGTTCGGTGGCGATGCCGCGCTGTTCGGCGCGCTTCGCGAGGATCTCGTAGGCCGACTCGCGGTCCTCGGCCTCCTCGTAATTGCCGTAGACCGGTGAGTTCTTGATGATCTTCTGGCGCTCTTCCGGGGTGATCGGGCCCATGCGGCTGGAGGGCGGGCGGATCATGGTGCGCTCCACCATGGTGGGCACGCCCTTCATGTCGAGCACCGAGACCAGCGCCTCGCCCTTGCCGAGCTGGCTGATCACCTCTTCCGTCTTGAAGGCCGGGTTGGGGCGGAAGGTTGAAGCCGCGGTGGCCACCGCCTTCTGCTCGCGCGGCGTATAGGCGCGCAGCGCATGCTGGATGCGGTTGCCCATCTGCGCCAGCACGCTTTCCGGCACGTCGAGCGGGTTCTGCGTCACGAAATAGATGCCGATGCCCTTGGAGCGGATCAGCTTCACCGTCTGCTCGATCTTCTGCACAAGGCCGGCCGGCGCATCGGTGAACAGGAGATGCGCCTCGTCGAAGAAGAACACCATCTTCGGCTTGTCCGGGTCGCCCACCTCGGGCATGCGCTCGAAGAGTTCCGACATCATCCATAACAGGAAGGTGGCGTAGAGCTGCGGCGAGCTGATCAGCTTGTCGGCGGCGAGCACGTTCATGTAGCCCTTGCCGCCCGGCGTGGTGCGCATGAAGTCATGGATGTCGAGGGCGGGCTCGCCGAAGAAGTGATCCCCGCCCTGCTCCTCCAGCACCACGAGGCGGCGCTGGATGCCGCCGATCGTCGGCGCCGTGACGTTGCCGTATTCGGTGGTGATCTCCTTGCCGCGATCGGCCAGATCCTTCAGCAGGGCGCGCAGGTCCTTGAGGTCGAGAAGGGCGAGGCCCTCCTTGTCGGCGATCTTGAAGGCGATGTTGAGGGCCCCCTCCTGCGCATCCGTCAGCCCCATGAGGCGCGACAGCATCAGCGGGCCCATCTCGGAAATCGTGGTGCGGATTGGGTGGCCCTGCTCGCCGAACAGGTCCCAGAAGATCGTGGGGATCGCCTCGAAGCCATAGTCGTCGAAGCCCATCGACTTGGCGCGCTCGATGAGGGCGTCCTTGGGCTCGCCCGGCATGGCGATGCCGGAGAGGTCGCCCTTCACGTCGGCGGCGAAGACGGGAACGCCCGCATCGCAGAAGCCCTCCGCCAGGATCTGCAGCGTCACCGTCTTGCCGGTGCCGGTGGCGCCGGTCACGAGGCCGTGGCGGTTGGCCATGGCGAGGAACAATTCCTCGCGCTTGGTGCTTTGGCCGATGAAGATCGTCGGATCGGACATGGTCGCGGAACCCCCGGAAAATTCGCTTTGAACAACCCTTTCTTGCTATAAGCCGCCGGATTTCGCAACGAGACTGAGCAGGACGGACAAGCATGCAGGAGCTGATCGACCGTATCGTGACGGCAAGCGGGCTGAGCCCCGAAAAGGCCGAGAAGGGCCTCGGCATCATGTTGAACCTGATCCAGACCCAGGGCAACCAGAACAAGGTGCAGGAACTCTTCGACAAGATCCCCGGCGCCGCCGAACTCGCCCGCGCCCAGGGTGGCGACGGGGCCGGCAAGGGCGGCGGCGGGCTCCTCGGCATGCTGGCCGGCGGCATGATGGGAGGCCCCCTGGCCGCCATCTCCAAGCTTTCCGCCGCGGGCCTGTCCATGGACCAGATCAAGGCGCTGGGCACCACCACGCTCGATTATGCCAAGGAGAAGGCGGGCGCGCCGCTCGTCAAGGAGGTGGCGGGCTCCATTCCGGGTCTCTCCGGCTACGTCTGATCGCCCCGATTAGACCAAGGGCGGTTTGCGGCGGCACCCTGTCTTCGCTAGTGTTTCGCAGTTGCAAAAGACTGGGTTTGCCATGGGTGATCTGAAGCTGGCCGCCGACTTCCCGGCGGTGAACCGGGCCGAATGGATGAAGCGGGTCGAGGCGGTGCTGAAGGGCGCGGCCTTCGAGAACAAGCTGGTCCAGACCTCGCCGGACGGGATTCGGCTGGAGCCGCTCTACGGCCAGCTTGCAGCACCCCGCGCAGCGCGGGCATCCCAGGTGCCATGGACGCTGTTCCAGCGCGTCGACCACCCCGATGCGGCGCGCGCCAATGCCCTCGCCCTCGACGACCTCGCCAATGGCGCGACCGGCCTCGTGCTGGTGGCGAGGGACTCTGCCACGGCGCGTGGCTGCGGCATCGACCCCGCGCGGCTCGCCCGCGTGCTGCAGGGCGTGCACCTCCATGCCGTGATGCTGCGCATCGAAGGCAGCGGCTCGATGGCGCTTGCCGAACTGATCGCCAGGGAACCGATCGACCCGGAGCGGCTCAATGTGTCCTTCGCGCTCACGTCCGCAGCCGACGCGGCGGAACTCGCACGGCTGGGCTACACCGGCCCCTACATGGAGGCCGATGGCCGCAGCTGGCACGAACAGGGCGCAACGGATGCGCAGGAGCTGGGCGCGGCGCTCGCCACCGCGGTGGCCACCCTGCGCAAGCTCGAGACGCTGAACGATGTCCACCTCGTCCGCTCCGTCGGCATCACGCTCGCCGCGAACCAGGACATGTTCGCGACGCTCGCGAAGTTCCGGGCGATCCGCCTGCTCTGGCGGCGCGTGCTGCAGGCGGCGGGGCTGCCCGATGCGCCGCTCAGGCTCCATGCCGAAACCTCGTGGCGCATGATGGCGGTGAAGGACCCGCACACCAACATCCTGCGCGCCACGGCGGCCGTCTTCGGCGCAGGCCTCGGCGGCGCCGACTCGATCACGGTCTTGCCCTTCTCGCTGGCTCAAGGGTTGCCAAACGCGTTTGCGCGCCGCGTCGCCCGCAACGTGCAGAACGTGCTGGCGGAGGAATCGAACCTGTGGCGCGTTGCCGACCCCGCACTGGGTGCGGGCTACATCGAAACCTATACGCAGGGCCTGTGCGAGTCCGCATGGAAGGTGTTCCAGGCAGCGGAGGCCGGCCACTGGCCGAAGCGCGACCCTGACTCGAAGGCGAGCCTGCCCATCATCGGCACCACCGCCTATCCGCTGAAACAAGAATACGCCCCCGAAACGGAGGCCCTGTGATGAGCCGCATTCCGAACTTCTCGAAGATCGCGTTGGAGACCTCCGCCGTCGACGGCTGCGGAGGCCAGGACTGGCTCACCCCCGAGGGCCTGCACGTGAAGTGCGCCTATGGCCCCGAGGACATGAAGGGCATCGACTTCCTCAATACATGGCCGGGCGCGCTGCCCTACCTGCGCGGCCCTTACCCCACCATGTACACGACCCAGCCCTGGACGATCCGCCAGTACGCGGGCTTCTCCACGGCGGAGGATTCCAACGCCTTCTACCGCCGCAACCTCGCGGCGGGGCAGATGGGTCTCTCCATCGCCTTCGACCTCGCCACCCATCGCGGCTATGACTCGGACCATCCGCGCGTCGCGGGCGACGTCGGCATGGCGGGTGTTGCCATCGATTCGATCTACGACATGCGCACGCTGTTCGACGGCATCCCGCTCGACCAGATGACGGTGTCGATGACCATGAACGGCGCGGTGCTGCCGGTGATGGCGCTCTACATCGTGGCGGGCGAGGAACAGGGCGTGCCGCCGGAGAAGCTCGCCGGAACCATCCAGAACGACATCCTCAAGGAGTTCATGGTCCGCAACACCTTCATCTACCCGCCCGCGGCGTCGATGAAGATCGTCTCGGACATCTTCAGGTACACCTCCGAGAAGATGCCGAAGTTCAACTCGATCTCGATCTCCGGCTACCACATGCAGGAGGCGGGTGCGACGGCCGACCTCGAACTCGCCTACACGCTGGCCGACGGTCTCGAATACGCCAAGGCCGGTGTCGATGCCGGCATGACCATCGACACGTTCGCGCCCAGGCTTTCCTTCTTCTGGGCCATCGGCATGAACTTCTTCATGGAAGTGGCCAAGATGCGCGCCGCGCGCATGATCTGGGCCAAGCTCATCAAGCGCTTCGACCCGAAGGACGAGCGCTCGCTCAGCCTGCGCACGCACTGCCAGACCAGCGGCTGGTCGCTCGCCGCTCAGGACGTGTTCAACAACGTGACGCGCACCTGCATCGAGGCCATGGCCGCGACCCAAGGGGGCACGCAGTCGCTGCACACCAACTCGCTCGACGAGGCCCTGGCACTCCCCACCGATTTCTCGGCCCGCATTGCGCGCAACACGCAGCTGTTCCTGCAGCAGGAGGCGGGAACCTGCAAGGTCATCGACCCGTGGGGCGGCAGCTATTTCGTCGAGAAGCTGACGAAGGACCTGGCCGAGAAGGCGTGGAAGCACATCGCGGAGATCGAGGCGATGGGCGGCATGGCCAAGGCCATCGAGGCCGGAATCCCGAAATCGCGCATCGAGGAAGCAGCAGCCCGCACCCAGGCCCGCATCGACTCGGGCGAACAGGCGGTGATCGGCGTCAACAAGTACCAGGTCGAAGGCGACGCCAAGATCGACATCCTCAAGGTCGACAATTCCGCCGTTCGTGCGCGCCAGATCGAGAAGCTGCAGCGCCTGCGCGCCGAGCGCAACGAGGCCGAGACCATGGCCACCCTCGCGAAGCTCACCGAGGTGGCACGCACCGGACAGGGCAACCTGCTCGCCGCCGCCGTCGATGCGGCCCGCGCCAAGGCCACGGTGGGCGAAATCTCGCTGGCCCTCGAGAAGGTGTTCAACCGCCACACGCCGGCGATCCGCGCGGTGAAGGGCGTTTATGCCGCAACGCCGCGCGACAGGCACAAGATCGAACGCGTCGAACATGCGGTCGCGGCCTTTCGCGAGTCGGATGGCCGCGCGCCCAAGCTGCTCGTCGCCAAGGTCGGCCAGGACGGCCATGACCGCGGGCAGAAGGTGATCGCCTCGGCCTTCACCGACATGGGCTTCGACGTGGTCATCGGTCCGCTGTTCGCGACACCGGAAGAAGTGGCGGAGAAGGCGGTGGCGGAGAAGGCCCATGCCGTCGGCGTGTCGACGCTCACCGCCGGTCACCTCACGCTGGTGCCATTGCTCAAGGCCGCACTCGACAAGGCGGGACGCTCCGACATCATGATCGTCGTGGGCGGCGTGATCCCGCCCGAGGACGTGCAGACGCTCATCGACATGGGGGCGGCCGCGGTGTTCCCGCCGGGAACCGTGATCCCCGATGCCGCGCTGGCGCTGCTCGATCGGCTGAATCAGAAACTCGGCTACGCGCAGCGCGCGGCGGAATAGTTCCCTTCCGAACGACTGGCCTCTGGCGGCGCCGCGCTCGTTCAGCGGCGCGGCCGGGTCCTCAGAACTTCACCTTCGCCATGGTGGCGCGGTGGTCGCTGGGCCATGGCGACACCACGATGTCGGCTTCCGGCGCCTTCTCGCCGACGATGCCGGCGGCGGTCACCTCGAGGTCCTTGGCGCGCGCCAGCGCGAAGTCGATGCGGTCGTGGTGGTCGTCCTTGGCGGCCGGGTCGGTGGTGGGCGTCCAGGTCATGCCCGGCTTCACGCCGGCATCGGGGTAGACGGCGCGGAAGGTATCGACGAAGCCCTTGTCCTCGATCGCCATCACCGTCGGGAAGGGCACCACCATGGGCTGGTAGCCGGCCTTGACGGCGGACTCCGTCCAGTCGCGGTGCGATGGCTCGTTGAAATCGCCGAACACGAATTCGGCATCCGCCGGGCCTGCGGCCGCCATGTCCTCGAACAGGATCTTGAGGCCGGGACCGCGCGTCGCCTTTGCCGCGGCCACCGCTTCGTCCGCGGTCTTCAGGAAGGGCGTGTCGCCATAAGGGATGTTGAGAAGCTGATAGGGCTGGTAGGGCGAGTCATCGAGGTGGATGTTGAAGGCATGCACCTTGCGGCCGTCGATCTCGATCTCCACGCCGGTGTCATTGGGGGTCGCCTTGCCGATGGGATAGCGGCTGAGGATGGCATTGGCCCACAGCGCGTCGTTCTGCTTGGTCTGGTCGTAATAATAGTAGCCCAGCGCCGCGGCCAGCTTGGCAGCGACGCTCTCGCCCACCGCCGGGCAGGAATCGGCGGTGCAGGGATCGCTCTCGAGGCGGGTTTCCTGGACGCCGACGATATCGGGGTTCACCGCCCGGATGGCCGCCGCCGTCTCGTCCACGGGCTTGCCGGCATTGCCGCCGCCACCCCAGATGTTGAAGCTCATGACGGTGAGTTCGGTCGCCTGCGCCGAGGTGGCGAGAGCGGCGAGGATGGTCGTGGCGAGAAGCAGCTGTCGCATGGGAGTCTCCTGAATGACCATTCAACCATCATGCGAAGTTATGACGGGATGTTTACAGCCGCAAGCCCCGCACCTCGCCCACGTCGATCCTGCGCCAGTTGGCGAGACCGTGGTGGCGGAAGCGGTCCAGTGCCGCGCGTTCTTCCGGCGTCCAGACCTCGAGTCCCGCCAGCACTGCGGCAATGCCCACTTCCGCAGCGCGTGAAGCGCCGTCATCGATCTTGAGCGCGACGCCGAGGCCCGCGTGCGGGATGCAGGCGCAATAGACCCCTTCGGCCCCGGTCTTGATGAACAGCCGCGGCACGGCCTCCATGATGAGCGTGTCGAAATCGCCGGTGCCCGCCACCATGAAGGGATGCCGGCGCACGGCAGCGATGATGCGGCGGGCCGCGGCATTGTCCGGGTCCGCGAAACGGGCGAAGCCGAGCGCCAGGTTCTTCAGCGGAATGGCCCAGGTGGGCACCGAGCAGCCGTCGATGCCGACGGGCTGCTGCGACAGGTCGATGTCGCAGAGCTCGCCGATCCGGCGCGCGATGGCCTGCTGCACCGGGTGTTCGGGCTTGACGTAGCCGTGGGGGTCGGCGTTCAGCTGCCGGGCCAGTGCCAGCATGCCGGCATGCTTGCCGGAACAGTTGTTGTGAACCGCAGCGCAGGGCTCGTTGTGGCGGACGAGATCGAAACGCGCCGCCTCGAAATTGGGCCAGTGGGCGCCGCACTCATAGAGGCCCTCGGCATTGCCGCCCTTGGCCAGCATGGCGCGCGCCACGCGCACATGCTCCGGCTCGCCATTGTGCGACGCGCAGCACAGCGCGATCTCTTCGTCCGTGAGGCCGAAACGGTCGGCCGCCCCGCTCTCGATCACCGGAAGGCACTGGAAGGCCTTGATCGCCGAGCGCGGGTAGACCGCGGCGGCGATGCCGCCCTCGGCATCCACCACATGGCCGGTGCGGTCCACCACGGCATAGGCGCCGCGATGCCGGCTCTCGATGATGTCACCGCGGGTGACTTCGGCGATCACGGGGTTGTTCATGCACGCTTCTCCACCACGTCCTTGTGCGGCGAGGCCGCGAGATACCATCCATAGGCGACGAGCTGGGCGACGAGGAAGATGCCGATGGCCCAGCTATAGCCTTCAGGGCTGTAGCCGGTGGCGCTCGCCGGGAAAAGCCCGATGATGAAGCCCACCAGGTATTGCGAGGCGAAGGCGCAGAGGAAGAGGGTGAAGTTGATGGTGGCATTGGCCCGGCCCGCCACCTCGCGCCCGAGGTGCTGCTCGAACCACGGATAGGCCAGCACCGCCACCTGGCCCAGCGCCGCCACCACCAGCCAGGCCGGCATCGCCAATGCGGTGATGCGCAGCACGATCACCAGCTGGGCCGCGAAATAGAGGATGTTGAAGCCCAGCATCACCTGCATGGCGCCGATGCCGCGCCGCCCCAGCCGGTCGGCCACTACGCCAACCGAAAGGATCCCCACCATGAAGGCGAAGGCCAGCCAGAGCAGGTGGCGCGCCACCTCCTCCCGGCCGAGGCCCATCACGTCGCGGAACCATGGGCCGGTCCACAGGGTGGAGATGCCGATCTGCACGCCCGAGGTGAGGCCCAGCAGCGGGGCGAGACGCCAGAAGACGCCGGTCCGCATGATCGACAGCATCTGCCCGAACTGGCGGCGCAGGGGCGCCGGCTCGACGAAGGTGTCGGCGCGGGGAGCGGCGGCGAAGACGAGGATGGCGGAGACCAGGATGACGCCGGCGAAGACGCCGAACGTGCCGCGCCAGCCGATGAGGCCGACGAGATATTCGGTGGGCTCGCTCGCCACCACCATGCCGAGCGCGCCCACCGACATGACGGCCGTGTTGGCCAGCGAGCGGCGCTCGGCGGGCACCCAGGTGGCAGTGGATTTGTAGCTCGCCATCAGCCCTGCCGAGAAGCCCAGGCCCACAACGGCGCGGGCCAGGAACAGCACCGCGAAATTGGGGGCATAGGCGAAGCCGAGGCAGCCGGCGGCGGCCACGGTCAGCAGCGCCGCCTGGACCTTGCGGGGGCCGTAGCGGTCGAGCAGCACGCCGAGCGGCAACTGGAACAGCGCGAAGGCGCCAAGATAGGCAGCCGTCAGGAGGCCCAGCTGGGCCGGGGACAGCCCGAGGTCCTTCACCAGGTCCGGCGCCACCACGGCGTTCACCGCACGCAGCAGGTAGGACATGAAGTAGCCGATGGCGAAGGGCAAAAGGGCGGAGAGGATCAGGCGCAAGCGTGTCATGGGTGCAACACATTCGTCGCAATCAGTCCTTAAGGCAATGGTGGGAAAAAAAGCTCTTGTGAATCGCGCAGGATTGCTTATGTGCGCGCCTTCAACCCATCACCCCCGTCCGAAGGATTTTGCCCGTGATCCGTCGCGCCCTTGCCTTCCAGCATATGGATGACGAACCGCCCGGCCTGTTCGGCCGCTTCCTCGCCGAGCGCGGGGTTGAGCTCGACGTGGTGATGTTGCACAGGGGTGAGGCGATTCCGTCGCTCGCCCCTTATGATTTCCTGCTGGTGATGGGCGGCGCCATGGACGTGTGGGAGACCGATGCCCACCCTTGGCTGCAGCCTGAAATCGCCGCCATCCGTGAATGGACGTTCCAGCGCAACCGGCCCTATCTGGGCGTCTGCCTCGGCCTGCAGCTGCTCGCCGTGGCGATGGGCGGCGAGGTGGGACTGGCGCGCGAAGCCGAAGTCGGCTTCGGCAAGGTCGAGTTGAACGCGCTGGGCCACGCCCACCCGCTGACCCGGGGGCTGCCGTCCTCGTTCAAGATCATGCAGTGGCACCATGCCGAGGTGACCAGGCTTCCGGCAGGCGCCGAGGTGCTCGCCTCCTCCGCCGTGAGCCCCGTCCAGATCATGTCGGTCGGGCGCGAGATCATGGCCACCCAGTTCCATGGCGAGCTGACGCCGGCGCTGATCGACCGCTGGGCCCATATCCCGCAGTATCTCGAATGGCTGGACCAGGCCATGGGACCGGGCGCCTACCAGCGGGTGAAGGCCCAGTCGCGCCTGCAGCTCGCCAAGACCGAGCGGGTAAGCCGGGCGATGTTCGACAATCTGCTGGCCAGCCGCCGCAGCCTGCGGGCCGCCGCCTGATCTCCAACCTGTCGTAGGGTTAGGCCAACTCACCCTTCGCCAAGCTGCGAAATTTACACCTATAGTTGTTTCACTAAGCTCGGGTTTACCAGAGGTCATCCGGTGGGAAAACGGCGGAGCCTCTGAGAAAAACTTGGGGAGTGAAGCCTATGAAAGCAGTGCCTTCGAAGACAAAGACCGACAAGGACGTGCTTGACGCCGCGGCGACGCGGACCCGCCTCGACACGATGTTGAGCCGTGCTTTCGATCCGGATGCCATCGGAGCCCACCGTCTGAATGCGGTGGAGACCGCGCGCTTCATTGCCGAGCAGAGCCGCAAGCTGCGGCTCGCGGCGATCCGCGCGGAGCAGCCGGCGCTCGTCTGGATGATCGAGAGCGTCTATTACGAGGCCTACACCGTGGGCTGCAGAAAACAGGGCCTTGAGGGCGAACGCCCGCGCCGGGCCTAGGAGGGCAGCGGAAGAAACTCCGTACCCTCGGGAACATCGAAGCCTTCGGACGTGATATCCGTCCGGAGGCTTCTCTCATCCAGTGACTGCATCCAGTTGGGACCTGTCGGAGGAGCAGCGCGCAGAAACCGCGCGATCACCGGATCGTCCGCCAGCTCGTCTCGGCGGTAGGCGCCGCAGGCGGCCAGCGCCTCCCGGGCGGAATGGCCGGACCCGAGGAAACGCATGATCCCCGACAGGGCGAGCGGCCCCCTGGGGCGGTGGGTGAGGACCATGGCCGTGAAGTAGTCGGTGCCCTCGACGGGTTTCAGATTGAGGTAGATGGAGCCATGCATCGGCCGCGGAATGCGCGTGCTGCCATTCAGGCAGGCTGACGCGGTGCCGTAGCCCACGGGGCCGCGATAACGGATCCGGGAGGCGGCGAAACCCAGCGCGGGCCCATCCTTAAATCGATTGCGGCAGGTGTGAAGCTGGCCGCCGCAGGCGCCCTGAAACACGTGCACCAGCCAGCGTGCCACCAGATCGGGATGGCCGTGCACCGGAAAATGGGCGTGATACAGGCCATTGCGCAGTGCATCCGCTGTCGCCTCCTGGACGCCGGCAAAGCCGGGCGGCACGGCGCCCCAATCGATTTCGGCCAAGCGAGACGAAGATGGGTTGGGGGCTGCGGCGGAGCCCACTGCCATCAGCTGCTCTTCGCTGATGCGGAGATAGTTGCAAATCTTGCGCATGTTGCGGGCGTTGGGAATGATCTGGCCCGCGAGATATTTGTTGAACTGCTGGCGATTTATTCCCGTCGCCTGGCAGGCCTGTGCAATCGATCCACGCGACAGGACCTTCTCCCGGAGGCCCTTGCCGAAGGCTTGTGCGAATCTGGGCATTTTCGAAATGTTATCGTTCAAACAACTTTAGTGACTTCACGAATACAACTAATGCTATCAGCATGTTCACGTACTCCACTCAAGATAGGGATACGTCCATTGCTGAACAGGGGTTCAGTCGCAAATGACAAAAAATATAGGGATAGATATTAGCGAAGACCGTCTTCACCCTTGATCTCCGAGGCCTTCAATCCGCCGATGCGCGGCAATGGACGACCTCCGGTCGTAACGGCGACCGCAACCATGATCTCATTGGCGCGCGGGGCATCTGCGACGCGCACTTCCATGCCGTCGAAATGGCTCCTCACGAAGGCGGCGTCCTTGTGACCCAGCGGAATGTCGAGCGTGACACCCAGACCGCCGCGCTTCTTGGAGGACGGAATGAGGGCCGCTCCCTTGCCCAGCACCTTGCGGAAGGGTGCACCGAGCTTTGGATGGAGGATGGCGGCGGCATGCTCGAGCTCACCGTTTTCGCCCACCGCCGCTGCCTTGCCGTAGCTTTCGACGGTGCCGCCGTTGCTGCCCAGAGCCGCCACCGCACGCTCCGCCAGCATCAGGCCCAGCTCCTCGCCGATGTCGATCAGCTCCGACAGGTCATCCTGAAACTTTGATGCAAATGGGTTGGCGATGACGGCGATGGCGGCGGCACGTCGGATGGGAGGAGATACCTCTCGGCCCTGCTCTGTCAGCACCTCGTCGACCACCGTGACGATCTTGCGGATCTTCGCCTTCATCGCAATCCGTCCTCGCCCTTGACGTCCGCGACGGCCAGGCCGCCTGAACGGGCGTGGACGCGGGGTCCGGTGGTCATGACGAGGCCCAGCACCAGCTCATCGGCGCGCGGCGCGTCGGTGATGCCGGCCTCGACCGAGTCGAAGTGGCTGCGCACATAGGAGGCGTTGATGTGGGTGACCGGGATGTCGAGCCTGGTGCCGGGGCCGCCCACCTTCTTGGCCGAGGGGACGATGGCCCTGGCGCCGCCCAGCACCTCGCGCATCGAATAGCCGCCGGGAGCATGCCAGAGCGCGGCGTGCTCGAGCTCGCCCGCCGCACCGACGATCGCGCCCTTGCCGTAGCCCTCGACGGATTTCGGATCGCCGCCAAGCGCCGCCAGCAGGCGGCGGGCCATCTCGAGGCCCAAGGGCTTCAGGTCCTCCATGAAGGGCAGGATGTCCTCGTGCCAGGCGCCGGCATAGGGATTTTCGACCACGGCGAGGATCAGCCCGCGCTTCGGCGGCACGGCGGCAGGCGGGCCGCCCTCATGATGGATCTCCTCGACCGAGACGAGGAATTTCCTGACCCTTACCTCCGGCATCGAACCTCCCAACGGTGCGGGTTTCGCCCGCGAGATGCAGGGCTGCAGCGGTGATCCGCCGTTCCGCCACCAGTGTTTCGGCAAAGGCTACACCGGCGGCGAGCGCGGCGACAACCTCCTTCGGCGCGAGCGGTCCCACGGCGCGCGTCACCTGCCGCTGGCCGAGGTCGCTGTCCGGCTGGAGCGCGGAAGCCGGCGTGCGGGTGACCGCGGAGTGGCCGGGAAGGTCCACCGCATTGGCGATGAGGGTGACCGCGGCATCGGCGAAGGACGCCTGTTCGGCCAGCACCGTCACGGCATCGGCGATGCCGAGCGAGAAGGAGCGGCCGCGCCAGCCGCTGGTGGCGATGCCGCGCACCCGGTCCCCCGCCGCGATGCGCGCGGTGGAGAACAGCGACGGCCGGTCCGGCCGGTCGACGAGGCCCACGTCATAATGCTGCCCCTCGCCCAAGTGCAGCGCGATGTCGCCGCCGTTGTTGACGAAGGCGCGGGGAAGCTGGGCCGCCGCGAGCATGGCCGCCAGCATCTCCTCCGCCACGCTGCCGGCCACCGCGGCCATGGGCGTGATGAAGGCGTGGCGGACGAGCGGCAGCGTGGCGCGCCACATGCGCCGGGCGATCGCACCTCGCGGCTCCCCGCCAGCCGGCCGGCGCAGCAGCGGCAGCTCGGCGCAGAGCTCGTCCAGCACGGTGGCGAAGCGGGCGTGCGCGGCGGCGTAGGCACGGCCGACCTCCGCCGGATCGCCCTCGGCGCCGATGATCAGGTCGATGGGGCCGTCGTTCAGGTGCAGCCTGCGGCCGTCGGGCAGCATGTGCGCCTGCACGCGGGTCATGGGGTGGCGGACTTCAGCGCCGCGAGCACACGGTCGGGCGTTGCCGGGATCTGCGTGATGCGCGCACCCGTGGCGTGGTGGATGGCATTGAGGATCGCCGGAGCGGTGGGGATCAGCGCCTGTTCGCCGATGCCCTTGGCGCCGAAGGGCCCGGCAGACGAGGCGCGCTCGACGAGGATCGACTGGATCGCCGGCACGTCGCCGATGGTGGGGATCAGGTAATCATGAAGGTTCTCGCCGCGGCCCGGCGTGAACTCCTCCATCAATGCCATGCCGATGCCCTGCGCGACACCGCCCTCGATCTGGCCTTCGACCAGCATGGGGTTGATGGCGCGGCCGACGTCATGCGCCGCCACGATGCGCAGCACCCTCACCCGGCCCAGCCGCGTATCGACCTCGACTTCCGCCAGATGCGCGCCATAGCCATAGACGGCATAGGGATTGCCCTGGCCATCGGCATCGAGGGCTGAGGTGGGCGGATCGAATGTTTCCTCCGCACACTGCACATAGCCGTGCCCGTCACGCGGCAGGCCGGAGAGATCGATCGCGCGCACCACACTGTCGTCGCGCACCACCAGCTTGCCGTTCTCCAGCGACAGGGTGGCCCCCTCGCCCGCGTTGGCAAGGCGCAGCAGCTGCTGGCGCAACGCCCGCCCGGCCCGCTGCGCCGCCGTGCCGGTGACGAAGGTCTGGCGCGAGGCAGAGGTCTTGCCGCAGTCGGGCGTCAGGTCGGTATCGGCCGAGACCAGATCGATCAGCGACAGCGGCAGTCCCAGCGCATCCGCCGCGATCTGGGCGATCACCGTGTTTGAACCCTGCCCGATGTCGACCGCGCCCTGGTGCAGCGACAGGCGGCCATCGGGCTTCAACCCGAAGCGGATGGTCGACGGGTTGGGCAGCGAGGTGTTGCCGCAGCCATAGAACATGCCGGCGACGCCGGCACCGCGCTTCATCCGGTCGCTCGCGCGGTTGAAGGCCTCCGCCGCGGCGCGCCAGGCATGCCACTGCGGCTGCAGCGCCTCGAGACAGTCGCGGATGCCGACGCCATCGCCCATCACCTGGCCGGTGACGGTGGGTGTCGCGTCGGTGAGCGCATTCCGGATACGGAAGGCGAGCGCGTCGAGGCCGAGTTTCGCCGCCAGCATGTCCAGCATCTGCTCCTGCGCCACCACGGTCTGCGGCACGCCGAAGCCGCGGAAGGCGCCGGCGGGCACGCAATGGGTGAGCACGGCGCGCGTGTTGGCGCGGTAGTTGGGCACCCTGTAGGGCCCCGAGGCATGCACCGGCACGCGGTTGGCCACGGTGGGGCCCCACGAGGAATAGGCGCCGGTGTTGAAGTCGGCCTCGAAATCCATGGCGAGCAAGGTTCCGTCGCGCGCCGCCGCGATGCGCGAGCGCATGATGGCGGGATGGCGCTTGGTGGTGGACTGCAGCGACTCGGGACGGGTGTAGACCATGGCGGCGGGCCGACCCGTGAGCCACGCGGCGAGTGCCACATAGGGCTGGACCGAGAGATCGAGCTTGGAGCCGAAGCCGCCGCCGCAAGCTGAAGGAATGATGCGGACCTGCTCCGGCGCCAGCGCCATGATGGCGGCGGTGTCGTCGCGGTCGAGATAGGGTGCCTGGGTTGAGGCGGTGATCTCGATGCGGTCGCCGACGCGCCGGGCCCAGCCGGCCTCGGGCTCGATATAGGCGTGTTCGACGAAGGCCGTTTCGAATATGCCTTCGATGGCGATGGCAGCGGACGCGAAGGCGGCGGCGACGTCGCCCGTCTCCACGTGGCCGCGCACCAGGATGTTGCCGGGACGCGTGTCGTGCAGTTGCGGTGCGGCGGGGTCGAGCGCTGCGGCGATGGTGAGCACGGGGGCGCGCTCCTCCCAGGTGACCGGGAACGCGGTGAGGTCGAGCGCCGCGATGGCGGCGCGTTCGCCCACCACGGCGGCGACGGCTTCGCCGCGGAAGCGCGCCTCGGTTTCAGCGAAGACCGGCTGGTCGGCGAAGGGCGGGATGACCCCGAAGATGTTGCGGCCCGGAATGTCGCGCGCCGTCAGCACGCGCACGATGCCCGGTCGACCTGCGATGAAGGCCTCGATGTCGCCGAAACGGAAGCCGGCGCGATGATGGGGCGAGCGGATCGCCCTCACCCACA
The DNA here is from genome assembly GCA_945957365.1 of uncultured Alphaproteobacteria bacterium. Taxonomy (GTDB): domain Bacteria; phylum Pseudomonadota; class Alphaproteobacteria; order Rhizobiales; family Aestuariivirgaceae; genus Aestuariivirga. The sequence goes on from CAMFKI010000010.1 coordinate 101,874, forward strand.
GCGCATCGGGCGGAATGGCATCGGCGCCGAAGACTTCCGTGCCGGCGGCCTTCGGAATGCCGTCGAGCCGGGCGATGCGGGCGCCAACGGCACGGCCCCGCTCCGGCGCGGCCTCGGCATGGATCGTGCCGTACGCCGCATCCTCGACAGCATCGATGATCTTGGCATAGCCGGTGCAGCGGCAGAGCACGCCGCCGAGCGCATCCGCGATCGCCGCGCGCGATGGCCTCCCCTCGCGGTCGAGCAGCGCCACGGCGGCCATCAGCATGCCCGGCGTGCAGATGCCGCACTGGGCGGCGCCGCGCGCCAGGAAGGCCTGCTGCAGCAGCGCGCCCTTCGCCGTGGCCGCGAGGCCTTCGACGGTGGCGACCTTCGTGCCCTCCACCTGCGCGGCCGGGACGAGGCAGGCACAGGCGGCCTCGCCGTCGATGAGCACGGTGCAGGCGCCACAGTCGCCGGCGTCACAGCCGCTCTTGGTGCCCTTGTGCCCGAGATGGCTGCGCAGCACCTCGCTGAGGCGCGTGGCGGGCGCGGCATCGCAGCGGACGGCGGCGCCATTCAACTCGAAGGAAATCACGAGATCCCCGCCGCAAGGTCCAGTGCCTCGCCGATGGCGGAGAGCGCCGCCTCCATCCGATAGGCCGCGCTGGCGCGCACGTCATCGATCGGTGACAGGTCTGCGAGGTGGCGAGGTGCGACGAGTCGCGACGGCCGCCCGGCGAGGCCGCGCAGATCGGCCTCGAGGCCCGGCAGGCGTTGCGCCACCGGCGAGGCCGCGCCCACTGCCACGGCGGCACGGGCGATGCGGCCCGCGGCATCTGTCTCCACCACAGCCGATGCCATGAGGATGGAGATCACCAGGTAACGCCGTGCACCGAGCTTCACGAAGGCCGATCCTGCCCGTGGCGATGGCTTCGGCACCAGCACCGCGGTGACGATCTCGCCCGGCGCCAGCGCCGTCTTTCGATAGCCGGTGATGAAGGTGCGGAGCGGCAGCACGCGGCGGCCCTGCGGCGAGGCCAGTTCGACGCTGGCATCGAGGCTGAGCAGCGGCGGCACGCCATCGGCCGCGGGCGAGGCGTTGCACAGGTTGCCGGCGATGGTGCCGCGGTTCTGGATCTGGACCGAGCCCACCTCGCGCGCCGCCGCGCGGAGGCCATCGAAGGCCGCTGGAAGCTCGGCGCGCAGGATGTCGGTCCAGGTGGTCGTGGCGCCGAAGCGGAAGCCATCCGCCGTTTCGCTGATGCCACGGAGGCCGGCAACCCGCGAAAGATCGACCACCGGCCGCGACAGCGGCTTGTCCACATGGGCGGGATAGACGTCGGTACCGCCGCTCACCGCCATCGCGCCCTCGGCGGTCATGGCGCGGGTCGCCTCGTCGATGGTCGTGGGCCGGGCGTACACGCCTGAGTTTCCTTGCCGGTTGCAGCGGCCGAGTGTGTGGCGCGGCCATGGGCGTGTCAAGGACGGGCGGCCGTTGCAACCCGATTCATCATGCGAAATCAAATTGCTAAGTCGCTGTCTTCCCCGTAGCTTGGGGCCCTTCCCCGAAGTCGCGTGGAGTTTGACAGCTTGGAACGGCGCCTGACGACCATTCTCTCTGCCGATGTCGCGGGCTATTCGCGGCTGATGGAGCGTGACGAGGCGGGCACGCTCGCCGAGCTGATGGAGCGCCAGTCCGCCATCATCGATCCGCTCATTGCGCAGAACGGCGGTCGCATCGTCAAGACGCTGGGCGACGGCTTCCTCGCCGAGTTCGGCAGCCCGGTGAATGCCGTGAGCTTCGCCACCGACATGCAGCAGGCCTCCGAAGCGCGCAACGCCAACCTGCCGGAAGACCGCCGCATGAGCTTCCGCATCGGCATCAACCTCTCCGACGTCATCGTCGAGCACAACGACGTGTTCGGCGAGGGCGTCAACGTCGCGTCGCGGCTGCAGGCGATCGCCGAGCCGGGCAGCGTGTTCATCTCCGACAGCGTGCACCAGCAGGTGAGCCGGCAGCTGCCGCTCGGCTTCGAGGATGCCGGCAAGCGCCAGCTGAAGGACACTTCGGGCCTCACCCAGGCGTGGCGCGTGGCGGGCAGCTCGGAGCGCCAGCCGTGGCGGCGCGGCGAGGGGCACGAGGCCTCGATCGCGGTGCTGCCCTTCGTCAACATGTCGGGCGACCCGGAGCAGGATTACTTCAGCGACGGCATCACCGAGGACATCATCACCGATCTCTCGAAGATCTCCGCGCTCTTCGTAGTCTCGCGCAACACCGCCTTCACCTACAAGGGCAGCACCGAAGACCTCGACCGCGTGGCGGCGCGGCTCGGCGTGCAGTACGTGCTCGAAGGCAGCGTCAGGAAGGTGAACGACCGGGTGCGCATCACCGCGCAGCTGATCGACGGGCGCAGCAACGGCCACGTGTGGGCCGAGCGCTATGACCGCAAGTTCGAAGACATCTTCGAGCTGCAGGACGACATATCGCATGCCATCGTCGACGCGCTGCGCCTCAAGATGCTGCCGGCCGAGCGCGAGACCATCTCGCAGCGCCCGACCTACAACAGCGAGGCCTACCGCTTCTACCTGATGGGCCGCAGCTTCTTCCACCGCGGCCACACCCGGCGCTTCCTGCGGCTGGCCAAGCAGATGTTCCAGCGCGCCCTCGACCTCGAGCCCGATTATGCGGCGGCCCATGCCGGCATCGCCGACTGCAATTCGCACCTGCTCGACGCCGGGGACACCTCGATCACCACCAACGAGATCTTCGAACAGAGCGAGCGGGCGCTGGCGATCGACGCCACCCTCGCCGAGGCCCATGCCTCCAAGGGTCTCGCCCTCTACACCGCGGGCCGCTACGAGGAGGCGGAGGCGAGCTTCGACCGCGCCATCGCGCTGAAGCCCGACCTGTTCGAGGCCTATTTCTTCTATGGCCGCAACTGCTTCAACCGCGGGCAATACGGCAAGGCGGCGGAGCTGTTCGGGAGGGCCGCAGAATTCAAGCTCGACGATTTCCGCTCGCTCGGACTGCAGTCCATGTGCTTCCAGTCGTTGGGCAAGCTGGAGGAGGCGCGGGCTTCCGCCAAGGCCGCGCTGGCGCGCACCGAGGCGGCGGTCGCCGAACGCCCCGACGATGCCGATGCGCTGGCCTTCGGCGCGGGACTGCTGGCCGTGCTGGGCGAGAACGACCGCACCCGCGACTGGGCCGAGCGCGCCTCGATCATCGAGCCCGACGACTTCTACATGCACTACAACATCGCCTGCGCCTATGCGATCCTTGGCGAGAAGGAGCTCGCCCTCGACCGGCTGGAGCGCATCATGGGGCCGCGCACGCTGCGCTCGCTGCAGGAGTTCATGCTGCACGACAGCGACCTCGACGTGCTGCGCGAGCATCCGCGCTTCGCCGAAATCCTGAAGAAACTGGGAGACTGAGAATGACCGACCCTGCCGCCGCGGCGGAGCTGCTGCTCAGGAACTGGGCCGCGACGACGCGCATCGCCGAACTCCCCGAGGCCCTGCGCCCTGCCTCGCGCGCCGAGGGATACGACGCGGCTGCGGCGGTGGCGCGGCAGAGCGGCAGCACGGTGGCGGGCTGGAAGATCGCCGCCACCAGTGCCGCCGGGCAGAAGCACATCAACGTCGACGGCCCGCTCATCGGCCGCATCCTGAAAAACAGGCTTCTGCCGGAAGGTGCTGGCGTGCCGCTGGGCGACAACATCATGCGCGTGGCGGAAGCCGAGTTCGCCTTCGGCTTCGCCACCGATCTGCCACCGCGCGAAGAGCCCTATTCGCAGGACGAGGCGACGGCTGCTGTGAGTTCGCTGCATCTTTCCATCGAAATTCCGGACAGCCGCTACGTGGACTTCACCAGGGTGGGAGCGGCGCAACTCATCGCCGATACGGCCTGTGCCTCGTGGCTGGTGATCGGGCCGGCGGTCGAACAGCCGTGGCGCGGTCTCGACCTCTCGGCGCATGCGGTGAAGGGCCTCCGCAACGGGGTCGTGACGGCGGAGGGCACTGGCAAGGCGGTGCTGGGCGATCCGCGCAAGGCGCTCGCCTGGTTCGTCAACGAGGCGGCCACCTATTGCGGCGGCGTGAAGGCCGGGCAGTTCGTCACCACCGGCACCTGCATCGTGCCGATGGCTGTGGCGCCGGGCGATGAGGTGAGCGTGGACTACGGCCTCCTCGGCACCATCTCCTGCAAGATCGTGTGATGAAGCTCCTCCGCCCCGAGCCGCTGAGCCCGCAGGCCTTCCGCCCCTTCGGCGAGGTGATCGCGATGGAGGGTGCCGCGCACTACACCATCAACCAGGGCTTCACAGAGCGCTTCAACGACCTGTGTTTCGTCGACGTCGCGATGGAGGGCGGATCGACCAACGTCAGCCTGTTCCTCGCCCAGCCGCGGACAGCACCCATAGAGATCAGGCTGATGGAGCGCCACCCGCTGGGCTCCCAGGCCTTCATTCCGCTGCAGGACCGGGCGTGGCTCGTCGTGGTGGCGGGCGAGGTGCACGATCATTCCAGCTACCGCGCCTTCACCGCCAGCGGTCTGCAGGGCATCAACTATGGCCGCAATGTCTGGCACCACCCGCTGCTGGTGCTGGACGATGACAGCCGCTTCCTGATCGTCGACCGCAAGGGGCCGGGGAACAATCTGGAGGAGGTGTGGCTCGACGACACGCCCCTTCACCTCCCCACCTCTTGAGGCCGCCATCCCGGCGAAAGCCGGGACCCCGCTTTCTCAAAACGCGCGCTGAACCAAAGCGGGGTCCCGGCTTTCGCCGGGATGACGGCATCAACAGCTGCGCTCATGCACCTTGCGGCCCCTGACATAGGTGGCCTTCACGGCGCGGTCGTCGCCGAGGATCATCAGCGAGAACAGCACGTCCTCGAGCGAGGTGGAGAGTTCCTGGCGGCTCGCAAGAACCGGAGTTGCCTTCGGGTCGAGCACGACGATGTCGGCGAATTTTCCGTGCTCCAGCGCGCCCGTCTCGTGCTCGATCTTCAGCCGTCCGGCATTGCCGCGCGTGGCCATGGCGAAGAGCTCGTGCGCGGTGGGCTTGTAGCCCGCCAGCATCTGCACCTTGTAGGCCTCGCCCAGCGTCGCCAGCATCGAATAGCTGGTGCCGCCGCCCACGTCGGTGGCGACACCGAGGTGCACCGGGCGGCCTTCCTGGCGCAGCCACGGCATGGACATGAGGCCCGAACCGAGAAAGGTGTTGGACGTGGGGCAATGCACCACGGTGGAACCCGACTCCGACAGCCTTGCGCATTCCCGTTCCGAGAGGTGGATGCCGTGGGCGAAGAGGCTGCGCTCGCCCAGCAGGCCGAAATGGTCGTAGACGTCGGTATAGTCCTTTGCCTTCGGGAAGAGCTCCTTGACGAAGGCGATCTCGCCCGGGCTTTCGGAGAGATGCGTCTGCATCAGCGCGCCCGGCAGCGATGCCAGGAGTTCGCCTGAAACTTTCAGCTGCGCCTCCGACGAGGTGATGGCGAAGCGCGGCGTCACCGCATAGCGCAGCCGGTCCTTGCCGTGCCATTTTTCGTAAAGCTCGACGGTCTCGCGCGCGCCCGTCTCCGGCGTGTCCTCGACCGCGGGAATGGCATTGCGGTCCATCATCGTCTTGCCGGTGACCAGCGCCATGCCATGGGCATCCGCGGCGGCGAACAGCGCATCGGCACAGGTCTTGTGCACCGAGCAGAAGGCCAGCGCGGATGTGGTGCCGTGCTGGAACAGCCGCTGCAGGAAGATCTGCGCCGCCGCGCGGGCATAGTCCGCATCGGCGTAGCGGCTCTCCTCCGGGAAGGTGAAGCGGGTGAGCCAGTCGAGCAGGTCCTTTCCCGGTGCGGCGAGCATGCGGTACTGCGGGAAGTGGATGTGGGCGTCGATGAAGCCGGGCATGACGAGCATGTCGCCATGATCGTCGGTCTCGGCCTGCGCAAAGCCCTGCGGCAGCAGGCCCTGCGGGCCGGCCCACAGGATGGTGCCATCATCGCCGACGGCGACCGCTCCCCTGCTCTCGTGCACGGCCCTGCCACCCTCGGCGAAGCTCAGCGTCTGGCCCTTGATGACGCGGGTCATGGCGACACCCTGTCCTCGAGCCGGAAGCGGAAGATGCGACAGACCTGCTGCAGGGCTGTCTCGAACTCGGCTGCGGGATCATTGCCGACGCGCGCTGCGAAGCTGTCGAGGATCATGTGCTTGGTGGCACCCTTCACCGCGAAGATGAAGGGAAAGCCGAAGCGCTGCTTGTAAGCCGTGTTGAGTTCGGTGAAGCGGGCGAATTCCTCCGCGGTGAGGGCATTGAGCCCTGCCCCGGCCTGCTCCTTCGTCGAGTCCTCCGTGAGCTTCGCCTTGGTCGCGAGGTCGGGATGGGCGCGGACCAGCGCCAGCTGCGCGCACGGGTTGGCGGCGCGGACCGCAACTTCGAAATGCCTCACCATGGCGTCCCGATCGGAGAACGGCCGAGCGGCATCGGCCTCGCGCGCCACCCAGGGCGAATGCTCGGCCACGTCGCCAAAGGCTTCGATGAAGTCCCTCGGGCTCAGGGCGTTGACTTGCGTGATGCTCATCATTGCTTGGCGATCCATGTTCCGAGCTTGGCGCGCTCCTCGTCGGTGATGCCGGTGCGGTTGCCGAGCGGCATGGCCTTGTTCTCGACAGCCTGCACCTCGACCTGCGCGGCATAGCGCTTCAGCTGCTCCAGCGTTTCGAGGTGCACGCCCTTGGGCGCCACCTTGATGGTGGCATCGGTCGGATGCTCTGCATGACAGGCCGCACAGCGTGTCTGCACGATGCGCAGCGCCTCGGCATCCGACACTTCGCCCTCGAACAGCACCAGCTTGCCGGGCTGGGTGATAATCAAGCCAAGCGCCAGCGCCGCGCCGATGAGCGGCAGTGTCCAGGCGAGATCGGCATGGGCATCCCCCACCTCGGTGCGCACCAGGAAGTGGCGGGCGAGGCCGCCGGCGAGGATGATGAGGCCGGCCAGCATCCAGGCATGCGGACTGTCGCTGATCATCGGGAAATGGTTCGACACCATCATCGCCAGAACCGGAAGCGTGAGATAGGTGTTGTGCAGCGAGCGCTGCTTGCCGATGGCGCCCAGCCGCGGGTCGGGCTTTTCGCCTTTCATCAGCGAGGCCGTGATCTTGCGCTGGTTGGGAATGATCACCATGAAGACATTGGCCGCCATGATGGTGCCGATCAGCGCCCCGATGT
>CAMFKI010000011.1 GCA_945957365.1 uncultured Alphaproteobacteria bacterium
TCGGTGATCTTGGCGACGACGCCGGCGCCGACGGTACGGCCGCCTTCACGGATGGCGAAGCGCAGCTTCTCTTCCATGGCGATCGGCGTGATCAGCTCGACGTCGAACGAGATGTTGTCGCCCGGCATCACCATTTCCGTGCCTTCCGGCAGCGTCACCACACCCGTCACGTCGGTCGTGCGGAAGTAGAACTGCGGACGGTAGTTGGCAAAGAACGGCGTGTGACGGCCACCCTCTTCCTTGGTCAGGATGTAGGCTTCCGCCTTGAACTTCTTGTGCGGCTTCACGGAGCCCGGCTTGCACAGCACCTGGCCGCGCTCCACGCCCTCACGGTCGACACCGCGCAGCAGCGCGCCGATGTTGTCGCCAGCCTCGCCCGAGTCGAGCAGCTTGCGGAACATCTCGACGCCCGTGACGGTCGTCTTCTGGGTGTCGCGGATGCCGACGATCTCGACTTCCTCGCCTACCTTCACGATGCCACGCTCGACGCGGCCGGTCACCACCGTGCCACGGCCCGAGATCGAGAACACGTCCTCGATCGGCATCAGGAACGGCTGGTCCTTCGGACGCTCCGGCTGCGGAATGTAGCTGTCGACGGCTTCCATCAGCTTGAGGACGGCGTCACGGCCGAGCTCGGGGTTCTTGCCCTCGAGCGCGCACAGCGCCGAGCCGCGGATGATCGGAATGTCGTCGCCCGGGAACTGGTAGGACGAAAGAAGCTCGCGCACTTCCATCTCGACGAGGTCCAGAAGCTCCGGATCGTCGACCATGTCGCACTTGTTCATGAACACCACGAGTGCCGGAACGCCGACCTGGCGGGCCAGCAGGATGTGCTCGCGGGTCTGCGGCATCGGGCCGTCGGCAGCCGACACCACCAGGATCGCGCCGTCCATCTGGGCGGCACCGGTGATCATGTTCTTCACATAGTCGGCGTGGCCGGGGCAGTCGACGTGCGCGTAGTGCCGCGCCTTCGTCTGGTACTCGACGTGGGCCGTGTTGATGGTGATGCCGCGGGCGCGCTCTTCCGGCGCCTTGTCGATCTGGTCATACGCCGTGAACGTGGCGCCGCCCGTCTCGGCGAGGACCTTGGTGATCGCAGCGGTCAGCGACGTCTTGCCGTGGTCAACGTGGCCAATCGTGCCAATGTTGCAATGCGGCTTGTCGCGGTTGAATTTCTCTTTGGCCATCGTCGTCTACCCTGTTGGCCGCATGTTCGCGGCATTCACGATTCAAACTTTGGAGCGGGTGAAGGGAATCGAACCCTCGTATTCAGCTTGGAAGGCTGCTGCTCTACCATTGAGCTACACCCGCCCGGGAAACCCGAAATTACTGCGTCCGAACTCCATCGACCCATTGCTGGCATTCGGCCCCAAGCAGTGGTGGGGGAGGTAGGACTCGAACCTACGAAGGCGAAGCCAGCGGATTTACAGTCCGCCCCCTTTGCCGCTCGGGACACTCCCCCGCATCACCCTCGGTAAAGGGCAGACACTGCTTAGGCCAAACGCCATTCAGCCCGGGGGTCGCCCGGGCCGTTTGGTGGGCGCGTTATGCAAGGATCATTTTGGCAAGTCAAGGGAATGATTGAAGCTTGTTGCAGCGGACGATGGCACCTTGGCCGCCGCTCGGGGCGCGCTGATGGCGGAGCTGATAAAAAGCCTGCAAAAATACCCGCAAATCATTGCAATATTGCAATAAACCTCGGTTCAGAACTTTTCTGCACAGACCATTGACCTGAGCGGGCGATCGCGCTTCCCTGCGCACATGGACCTGATTACCACCACCGAATCGCTCTACCGCCTCTGCGACAGCCTTGCCACCGAGACGTTCATCACCGTCGATACCGAGTTCATGCGGGAATCGACCTATTGGCCTGACCTCTGCCTGATCCAGGTGGCGGGCGAAACGGTGAACGGTTTGATCGACCCACTCGCTCCCGGCATCGACCTGAAGCCGTTCTTCGCGCTGATGAACAATCCGAACGTTCTCAAGGTCTTCCACGCGGCCCGCCAGGACATCGAGATCATGGTGCACCTGGCCGGCATCGTGCCGCACCCGGTGTTCGACACCCAGATCGCCGCCATGGTCTGCGGTTTCGGCGACCAGGTGGGCTACGAGGCGATCGTCCGCAAGCTGGCCAAGGAGCAGATCGACAAGTCCTCGCGCTTCACCGACTGGTCGCGCCGCCCACTGAGCGAGAAGCAGCTGGTCTATGCGCTTGCCGACGTCACCCACCTGCGCGTCGTCTATGAGGCGCTGAAGACCGAGTTGGACCGCACCGGCCGCGAGCACTGGCTGCGCGAGGAAATGGATATCCTCACCAATCCCGCCACCTACCGCACCGAGCCCGAGGATGCCTGGAAGCGCATCAAGGTGCGGCTGCGCTCCAAGAAGCAGCTCGGCGTGCTGGTCGAGATCGCCGCCTGGCGCGAGCGCGAGGCGCGCGAGAAGAACGTGCCGCGCTCCCGCGTTTTGAAGGATGACGCGCTGGCCGAGGTCGCCACGCAGTGCCCGCAGACGCGGGAGGCGCTGAACCAGCTGCGCGCCCTGCCCAAGGGCATGGGCACCTCGCGCATCGGCGATGCCATTCTCAAGGCGGTGGCGGCGGGTCTGGCAGTGGACCCCAAGTCCCTGCCCCAGCCCGACGACGGCCGCGACGACATGAGCGATGCCGCACAGGCCGCCGCCGAAGTGCTGAAGCTGGCGCTGAAGGTGGTCTGCGAGAAGGAAGGCATTGCACCGAAGCTCGTGGCGTCGAGCTCCGACATCGACGCCATCGCCGAGAGCGATGCGGCCGACGTCCACCTGATGCACGGCTGGCGGCGCGAGCTGTTCGGCAACCTGGCGCTGGCCATCAAGCGCGGCGAGGCGGTGATCGGCTTCGAGGGCGGCCGCGTGCGCGTGCTGCCGGCGGCGCGCGACGTGAAGGCGGCGGCGGAGTAACTCACGGTGGTGCAGCTTCCCCTTCTCCCGTCCGCAGGATGGGAGAAGGTGGCCGAAGGCCGGATGAGGGCCTGTGTCCGCGAGTCCAGTGATCTGAAAGCATGCCGCTCGAAAGAGGCCCTCATCCGCCCTGTCGGGCACCTTCTCCCATTGCGTGCCGCAACGGGAGAAGGACTGGATGGGCTCAGAACGAGCCGAACAGTCCGCCCAGCACGATCACCACGACCAGCGCCAGCACGGCGCCGAGGATGCCGACCATCACGATGTCGCGGTAGGCCTCGCGGTGGTTCGAGCCGCAGACGGCGAGCAGCGTCACCACCGCGCCGTTGTGCGGCAGGCTGTCGAGCGTGCCGGAACTGATCACGGCCACGCGATGCAGCAGCGACGGATCGAGGCCGATGGCGGCGGCGCGCTCCATGAAGGTGCCGCCCAGCGCATCGAGCGCGATGGTGAGGCCGCCCGAGGCCGAGCCCGTGAGGGCCGCCAGAACGTTGACCGCAACCGACAGCGACACCAGCGGTCCGCCGCCGATGCCCAGCACCCAGTCGCTCACCTCCTTGAAGGCCGGCATCGCGGCGACGACGGCGCCGAAGCCCACCAGGCTCGCCACCGACATGATGGGCAGCACCGAGGCATTGGCGCCGGCATCGATGGTGCTCTTGAGGGCCGGCAGGCGGCGGACGTTGATGGCGAGGGCCGTGACGATGGCCGCCGCGAGCGCGGTGATCACCGCCCAGACGCCGCTCAGGGCCGAGAGCGAGGTTGCGCCGAATTCCGGCTTCGCCAGGAAGTCGGCATTGATCCGCGGCAGGATGAAGAAAGACATCAGGATGTTGACGACGATCACCACCACGAGCGGCAGCGCCGCGAACAGGATCGAAGGCGGCGTCATGGTCTGCTGGCCGCTGTCGATTTCCGCCGGATCGAATTCGCGGGCCGAGGTGGCGCGCTCGCGCAGCGTTTCATCCGAGGCGAGATCCTTGGCACTTGCCGGCATGCCGTCGCCGAAGCCCTCGCCGCGCGCCCTGGCGCGGGCCTCCTCGCGGTTGAGCCACCACAGGCCGAAGCCCAGCATGACCAGCGAGGCGATGATGCCGAGCCCCGGCGCCGCGAAGGGTGTGGTTCCGAAGAACGGCATCGGGATGGCGTTCTGGATCGAGGGCGTGCCCGGCAGCGCCGACATGGTGAAGGTCGAGGTGCCGAGCACGATGGCGGCCGGCATCAGCCGGCGCGGGATGCCCGCCGACCGGAACAGTTCCTGCGCCATGGGGGCCAGCACGAAGAAGGCGACGAACAGGCTGACGCCGCCATAGGTGACGAGCGCGCCTGCCAGCACCACCGCGAGGATGGCCCGGCCGGTGCCGAGCTTCGCCACCATCCAGTTGGCGATGACGGTGACGGAGCCTGAATCTTCCATCAGCTTGCCGAACAGCGCGCCGAGCAGGAACAGCGGGAAGAACTGCGCGATGAAGCCCGCCCCGCTGTGCATGAACACCTGCGTCCAGTGCGCCAGCAGCGGTTCGCCCGAGAACAGGGCCGTGACGAGCGCTGCGATGGGCGCCAGCAGCAGGATGCTCCAGCCCCGGAACGCGAGTGCGATCAGGATCGCCAGGCCGACGAGAATGCCGATGAGACCCATGTTTCAGTGCTCCTTCAGCAACACGTCGATATCGGCGGTGCTGCGCTTGCCCACGTCGTCGCCATGCAGCGCGATGAACTCGTCGGCGGCGCGGCGGCCTTCCTGGTGCAGCATCTCGATGAAGTCCCACTCGGCATTGAGCTTGGAAGAGGCGCCGAGCTCGGCGAGCTTTTCCGTCATGATGCGGTGGGTGCGCATCGAGGCCCAGCGCGCGCCCTCACCCGTGCCGGGGTCGGCCACCTGGCGCATCAGGGCGATCATGTAGATCTCCTTCATCAGCGGCGAGTTGAAGGAAATCTCGTTGAGACGGTTGAGGATCTCGGCGGCGGTCTTCGGCACTTCGGCGCGTTCGCGCGGATTGATCTGGACGAGGATGCTGTCGGTCGCATCGCTTTCCCGCACCAGCGGCGTGATGGTCGGGTTGCCGGCATAGCCGCCATCCCAATAGGCCTCGCCGTCGATCTCGACGGCCTGGAACATGGTGGGAAGGCAGGCGGAGGCCAGCAGCACGTCCGCGGTGATCTCGGCATTGCGGAAAATGCGGGCGCGTCCGGTGCGCACATTGGTGGCGGTGACGAAGAGCTTGATCGGGCTCCGGGCGAGGCCCGTGAAGTCGATCGACTCCTCGAGGATCGGTTTCAGCGGATTGTAGCCGGCCGGATTGAGGTCATAGGGCGAGGCCACGCGGGTCAGCAGGTCCATGGCGAGATAGGCCGGCGAATGGTCGAGCGACCAGCGGCCCATCAGCTTGTCGAAGGGGGTGCGCTGGAAAGGGCTGAAGGCCGCAGCATCGGAGACGCGCTTCCAGTAGGCCGCGAGCGCCGCCTTGGCGCCCTCGGCCCCGCCCTTGTTCCAGCCATCCGCCAGCACGGCGGCATTCATGGCGCCCGCCGACGTGCCGGAAATCGCCTCGATGAGGAAGCGCTCCTCCTCCAGCATGCGATCGAGCACGCCCCAGGTGAAGGCGCCATGCGATCCGCCGCCCTGCAACGCAAGGTCGATCAGGATGGGTTTATCTTGATTTTTCGGGGACTTGGCCATTCGGAAGCGCCTTCATTGCAACGCAGCAATTGCTGCACTGCAAAACCGCTATCACAAGTGATTGAATGAGTCATGTCGTGAGTTGCGCCTGCGCCCGGAAAGAGGCGTCAGGGCACTTCCCTAACGCCCGATCACCAGCTTCCCGGTCCGGCCGATCTCGGCGGCGAGGCCGGCGAGGCGCTTTTCGACGCGTTCGCCGGCGAGGTCGGCGAGCTTCTTGGGCAGGCGCAGCACGAGCGTCTTGTTGTCACCCAGCTTGAGCCCGATCGAGGGCAGCATGCCGGGCATGGCGGCGGACAGGATGTAGGCCAGGCGGAAGATCGAGGCGAGCAGATGGGCGCGCTGGTGGGCGTCGTCGTCGAGCAGCCGGTTGAGCCCGTCGCCGTCCTCGCCCTCGCCGTCATAGCGGTAGAACACGGTGAGGGCCAGGAACACCCGGCCCGGATGGTCGATGCCGACGAAGGCCGCCTGCGAGATCATGGAGAGCGAACGCTCGGCGCGATAGTCCGGGTGGGCGCGCCAGCCGATGTCCGCCAGCAGGCAGGCGGCATAGCGCAGGCGGCGCTGCTCGTCCGTCTCGCTGAGCTTGCCGGGTCCGAAGAGCTGGTCGGTCCAGTCGCAGAGTTCGAGCTCGTGTTCGGGCGAGCGGGCATAGCGCCTGGCGAAATCCCAGCACGAGGAGAGCAGCGCATCGGAGTTGCGCTTGCGGCCGGGAAGCTTGGAAAACAGCATGCCCTCGCGCACGCCATAGACCGAGATTTCGACCGCCGCGGGGTGGCAGTGCTGCAGCAGGCGTTCCAGCACGAGGGCGCCGAAGGGCATGGTGTCGGAGCGGCTCCTCGACACCTCGCGGATGTCCTTCAGCGAATTGGGCGAGAGATGCGCCACGAGGCCCGAGAGCGACATGGCCTGCTGGCGGGTCAGGTTGTAGCAGTGCAGCACGTGCAGCGGGTAATGGCTCTGCGCCATGTGCAGCTTGGCGAGGTTGCGCCAGGTGCCGCCCACCGCATAGAAGGTGCGGCCCTCGAGCCGCTTCAGGATGTCGGTTCTGGCCAGCGTCTCGTCGATGATGTCGCGGGCCTTCTCGATCGAGCCGCCCGACAGGTCCATGAGGCGCAGGGGGCCGAGCGGCAGGGTGACGCCCTCGCGCAGCTTGCCGTCCTTGATGTCGATCAGTTCGAGCGAGCCGCCGCCGAGATCGCCGGCCACGCCATCGGCGCCCGGAATGCCGGCGATGACGCCGAGCGCGGCGAAGCGCGCCTCCTCCTTGCCGGTGAGAACCTTGATGTCGCAGCCCAGCGCCTTCTCGGCCCGGGCGATGAATTGCGGACCGTTGGCCGCCTCGCGCGCTGCGGCGGTGGCCACCGCATAGACGTGCTTGGCGCCGATCTGCCGGGCCAGCGCGCGGAAGCGCTTCAGGGCGGCGATGGCGCGGAGGATGCCGTCCTCCGCCAGCTTGCCCTTGGTGGCGACGCCGCGCCCGAGGCCGCACAGGATCTTCTCGTTGAAGATCGGCGACGGCGAGCGGCGAAGGCCGTCATAGACCACGAGGCGCACCGAGTTCGAGCCGATGTCGACCACCGCCACCGGCCGGTATTTCGGCGGTTCGGTGCGGAAGCCCTTGTGCCAGTTCTCCCAGGTCACGGCTTGCCCTTCGATTTCTTCTTCAGGCGCTCGATGATCTCGGGCGGCACGTTGCCGGCCTGGCTGCGCCCGCGGCCCGACAGCGAGGGGTTCTTCATGAAATATTCGTGGGCGTTGAACGGCTCCTCGTCGGGGCCCGGCGCGATCCGGCGTGACGAGCCGTCGGCGAGCAGTTCCCAGCTCTGCTGGTTGTCCATCATGTTGGCCATCATGATCTGGTCGAGCACCTGGTCGTGCACGGTCGGGTTCTCGATGGGGATCAGCGTCTCGACGCGGCGATGGAGGTTCCGCTGCATCCAGTCGGCCGAGGAGATGTAGACCTTGGCGCGCTTGTTGGGCAGCGCATGGCCGCCGCCGAAGCAGACGATGCGCGAATGCTCGAGGAAGCGCCCGATGATGCTCTTGACCCGGATGTTCTCCGAAAGGCCCGGAACGCCGGGCCTCAGGCAGCAGATGCCGCGCACCACGAGGTCGATCTGCACGCCGGCCTGGCTGGCGCGGTACAGCGCGTCGATGATTCCGGGATCGACGATGGAATTGAGCTTGGCCCAGATCTGGGCCGGGCGGCCCGCCTTGGCATGCTCGATCTCCTCGTCGATGTGGTCGAGCAGCCGCTTCTTGAGATTCAGCGGCGAGATGGCGATCTTCTCGAGGTCCTCCGGCTGGGCATAGCCGGAGATGAAGTTGAACAGCCGCGCGGCATCCCGCGCCAGCGCGGGATCGCAGGTGAAGAACGACAGGTCGGTATAGACCTTGGCGGTGATCGGGTGATAGTTGCCGGTGCCGAAATGCACGTAGGTGCGCATGGCGCCCGACTCGCGGCGTACCACCATGGAGACCTTGGCGTGGGTCTTCAGCTCGATGAAGCCGAACACCACCTGCACGCCGGCGCGTTCGAGGTCGCGGGCCCACTGGATGTTGGCCTCCTCGTCGAAGCGCGCCTTGAGTTCGACCAGCGCCATCACCGACTTGCCGGCTTCCGCCGCCTTGGCCAGCGCGGCGACGATGGGGGAATCCTTCGAGGTGCGGTAAAGCGTCTGCTTGATCGCCACGACATCGGGGTCGTTCGCCGCCTGCAGCACGAACTGCACGACGACGTCGAAGGATTCATAGGGGTGGTGGACGACGATGTCCTTCTGGCGGATCGCGGCGAAACAGTCGCCGCCGTGGTCGCGGATGCGCTCGGGAAAGCGCGCCATGAAGGGCTTGAACTTGAGATCCGGCCGCTCGTCGAGGATCAGGAGGCGGGTATCGGAATAGCCCACGAGGCCGGCGCATTCGACGATGGCGTCACGGTGGACGGCCAGCTCCTCGGCGATGAATTCGCGCAGCGACGGCGGTGTCGAGGCCGCGACCTCCATGCGGATCACCGAGCCGCGGCGGCGGCGCTTGAGCGCGCTTTCGAACACCCGCACCAGGTCTTCGGCCTCTTCCTCGATTTCGATGTCGCTGTCGCGGATCAGCCGCATCACGCCCTTGCCGGTGACCTCGTAGCCCGGGAACAGCCGCGGAATGAACAGGCTGAGCATGTTCTCGAGCGAGATGAAGCGCACCGCAGCCTGCCCGTCGATGGCCGGAAGCCTGACGAAACGGTCGAGCTGCTGGGGAATGGGGAGCAGCGCGTTCATGCTGCCGCCGTCCTTGCGCCGCTTCAGCTCGAGGCAGATGATGAAGCCGCGGTTGGGAATGAATGGAAAGGGGTGCGCCGGGTCGATGGCGATGGGCGTGACCACGGGCAGGATCTGCTCGAGGAAGCGCTGGTCGAGCCAGGATTTCTCGTGAGGCAGCACATCGCTGCCGTCGGTGATGACGATGCCGTTCTGCGCCATTTCCTGGGTGAGGTGGATCCAGCGCCGGTCCTGCTCGGCCATCAGCTCCTGGGCGAGCGCCCGCACCCGGTCGAGCTGTTCCTGGGCGGTGAGACCGTCATCGCTGTGCTGGTTCAGCTTCTCGCGCACCTGGCCGACCAGGCCTGCAACGCGGACCATGAAGAACTCGTCCAGGTTGTTGCCGGAGATCGACAGGAAGCGCAGCCGTTCGAGCAGCGGATGCGCCGTGTTGCGCGCCTCTTCCAGCACGCGCATGTTGAAGCCCAGCCACGAGATCTCGCGGTTGATGAAGCGATGCGGCGAGTGATCCGCGATGGCCTCGGAAATGGGCAGCTGCTCGTTCATGGCGGGCTTTCGGAAAATGGAGCCGGGACGGCACTATAACAGGCCTGTGACGGTTGGGTGAACTCCTGGTTCGAACAGGGTTATCGGTGCCGTCCCGAAGCCGTGCGCGAGCGCCGTCGTGACGGCGCCAGCAGCAGGTGCAATTTCAGGGCGCAGAAGGTTGCTTGTGAGTGGTGCGCCGGCACGATCGTCAACCTTTGGGACACATCAGGACAGCGCGGCATGGACGGCACCACACTCCTCGAGCACCTCGAATGGGCCGAGCGCTACGTCACCGAGGGGCTGATCCACATCCGCCGCCAGAAACTCCTGATTGCCGCCCTCGAGGGAACGGGCAAGGATACAACGCAGGCGTGCCGCATTCTCGATGTTCTGGAAAAATCGCAGGTCGACCACATGGCGGCGCGCGACCGGCTGGCGGAGGAAGTGCGGAAGGCCGCGGTGGCGATGCCGCCGGGGCACGACTTCGGCACCTGAGACGCCTCAGCCATCTTCCGGAAACAGGCCGGGCTCGGTCATCTGCTGCAGCACCCGCGCAGCCAGGGTGCGGGTGACGGCGGACTTGCCCGCCAGCGCAAGCGCATCGAGCTCCGCCACGACGGCGCGCGCCGCCTCGAGCGAACGCGGCATGCGCAGCATCAGGTAGGAGATCACCGGCTCCTCGACGCTGAGCTGGCGGTCGGCGAAATGCTTCACCAGCACGCCGCGCAGCAGCGCATCGTCCGGCGGGTCGAGCCGCGCCACGGCCAGCGCCCTGAGGCGCGAGGCGAGATCGGGGAGCCTCACCTTCCACTGCGCCGGATCGCTGGCGGACGCGATCAGCACGTGGCCTCCGGTCTGGAGCGCCAGGTTCAGGAGATGAAACAGCGCGCGCTCGTCGAGGTCCGCACCCGGCGCGTTGTCGATCGCGAGGGCGCCCCGTTGCAGCAGCACGTCGGGAGGTTCGTCAGAGAGGTGCGACGCATCGACGAGCCTCGCCCCTGAAGCCTGGCGCCAGACCTCCAGCAGGTGCGACTTGCCCGATCCCGCAGCGCCCACCAGCACGACGCCGTGATGCGGCCAGTCGGGGTAGCGGTCGATCATCGCCACGGCCGCCGCGTTGGACGGCGTCACGAGGAAATCCTCGCGCCCCAGTGCGGCGCGCAGCGGCAGGTCGAGGACGAGCTGGCGGCTCATGCCGGACGATTCTCGATCGCCGCCGTGGAGGTCTCGATCAGCACCGGCTTCTGCGGCACGCGCATGGCCTCCCCGGCGCCGAGATAGAGCCGGCTCGTGAGATATTGCCGCAGCCCGAAGCGCACCAGCACGCCGGCGGCCGCCGCCATGGGCACGGCCAGCAGGAGGCCGACGAAGCCGAAGGCATAGCCGAAGGCGAAGAGCGCGAACATCAGCCACACCGGGTGCAGGCCGATGCTTTTGCCGACGAGCTTGGGCGACAGGAAATTGCCTTCGAGGAACTGCCCCAGCCCGAAGATCGCCACGACCAGGCCGATGGCCCAGTAGTCCGGCCAGAACTGGAACAGCGCCACGCCGATCGCCAGCACGCCGCCGGTCATCGCCCCGGCATAGGGAATGAAGGTCAGCGCCCCGGCGAGGAGCCCGATCGCCAGCCCGAACTTGAGGCCGGCGAAGCTCAGTGCCGCTGCGTAGAAGACGCCGAGAACCAGGCACACCGTGCCCTGGCCGCGGATGAACCCCGCCATGGCCGCGTTCACGTCGCGGCCGAGCTCGCGCACCGTCTGCACATAGTCGCGCGGAACCCAGGAATCGATCCTGGCGATCATCCGGTCCCAGTCGACCAGCATGTAGAAGGCGACGATCGGCGTCACCACCAGCAGCGACACCAGATTGACCAGCGCGAGACCGCCCGAAAGGAGCGTCTTCAACACGCTCAGCAGCCAGTTGGCGGCATTTCCGGCGAATTGCGTGATGGTGCCCTGGATGTCGGCCCCGCTCTTGGCCACGGCATCCTTCATCCATTGCGGCGCCCAGTCGTTGAGGCGGGCGGCGACGGACTGGACGAGGTTCGGCAATTCGCCCGCGAAGCGCCCGATCTGGTCGGCCAGCATCGGCACGAAGACGACCAGCGCCGCCACCACCACGATCAGCGCCAGCACGACGATCAGCATCGCCGCGGTCAGCCGCGACAGGCCCCACTTCTGCAGCCGGTCGGCGACCGGATCGAGGAAATAGGCGAGCACGAATCCGGCCAGGAACGGCAGCAGGATGGGGCTCAGCAGCCACAGCACGAACACCGCCGCCGCGAAGGAGAAGGCCCAGATCAGCACCTGTTTCTGCAGCGTCACGGCGTCGTGTCCCCATCGGGCTGCTCGGCCATGTGGCGCAGCCAGGATGCGAGATAGGCCGCCCCGGACAGCGCCGTCAACAGCGCCACCGGTATGCTGCCATAGTCGACGAGGGCGGCGAGCGGTTTGCCCAGGGCCGCAAGGCCCAGCACGCTGACGGCGAAGGCGATCTGCACCACGGTGTTGAGCTTGCTCACCAGCAGCGGCTTGAGCCGGACCGGATGGTCCATCAGCCGCGACAGCAGCACGGCGCCGACGATCAGCGCATCGCGCGAAACCACCAGGATGGCGAGCCAGGCCGGAATGATCTTGAGCAGGCCCAGAGTCACGTAGACCGAGACCAGCAGCGCCTTGTCGGCCAGCGGATCGAGATAGGACCCGAGCTTCGTCCGCCAGTCGAAGCGCCGCGCCAGATAGCCGTCGACGCCGTCCGATATGCCGGCCGCCATGAAGGTGACGAAGGCCCAGCCATAGGCCTCGGAGATCACCAGCCAGACGGTGAACGGCACCAGCAGCAGGCGCATGACCGAGATCAGGTTGGGGATGTTGCGCATGGCGCCCCTGCCCGTCACATGGGCTGGATGGTCCAGCCGGCGCCGCCCTGCGCGAGATTCAGGCCGACGCGCTGCAGGTTGCCCTGCAGCTCTTCCAGGCTGTGGGTGTAGACCAGCTTGATCACCGCGCCATCGACGTTGAGCGTCGTCAGGTCCACCGCCGAGACATTGGGCGCGTTGAGGATGCGCGAGCGGATGGCGTTCCATTCCCGCGGCGAGTTGAAGGGCACCGTGACGGCCAGCGCCTGGGGGGTGCTGTCGCGCGCCGCCTGCGCCTCGGCGGCCTTGGCAGCCTCGGCCTGGTAGGCCTTCAGGACCACCTTCTGGAAGGCCTGCGCCGCCAGCGTCTCGACCGAGGCGGGATTGCCGTCCTCCGGCGTATAGACCTTGTTGATGTTGACGTGGCCGAGCTTGGTGTCGCCCTCGATGAAGACGTGAAGGCCGCCGCCGTCGGCGGGCTCGGCCTGGGCGACGAGGATGCTGGGGGCGTCATAGCGCTTGCGGATGGCCTCGAGCTTCACCGGGTCGCCGTTCAGCGCATCCTGGGTGGTCAGCGCCGCGGTATCGTCGGCATCGCCCAGCGGGATGATGATCGGGACCACGTCCTGCTCGGCCTTGAGGTCGAGCCAGGCCTGGCGCCAGGGATTGTCCTCCCACAGCTTCGGCCCGTCGGGTGCGCGGTAGACCGGAATGACCAGCACCGGATCAGACTGCTGCGCCGAGACGTTGACGTTGTAGCCCGCCAGGAACTTCTGCATCTTGGCCGGCAGGAAGCGCACCGTGAAGGTGCCGATGTAGCGCCCCGGCCCGGAAGTTTCCTTTTCGATCGACAGCGAGCGCAGGAAGGGGGCGATGTCCTCGGGCTTCATCTTTTCCTTCAGCTGGTCGGCGAGTTCCTGCGAGCCGAGCCGTGCCACGAGCTGGAAGAAGGCCTTCACCTGGACATCCATCAGCGCCTGGTTCTTGGCCGAATTGGCGTCGGTCGAGGTGACGTCGACATCCACCCCCTGCTCCGAAAAGATGCTGGTTTCGACCGGGCCGCTGGCCCAGACCGGCAGGACGATGGCCGCGAGCGCCAGCAACCCGGCGAGAGCCGCCGCGACGGCGCGGCCCTGCAACATGCGAATGACGTTCAAAATGCCGGTCCCAACTTTCCACACACCTGTCCGGCGTCCCTTCCGCGCTTTATTCCATCAGCACTTCGGGCTAAGGACGCCCATCGGGCACCTCCACCAGAGATTTGGGGCAAACTAGCGGCATGAGCAGAGCGAAACAAGCAGCAGGAAACGGCGTCAGCTACGCCGATGCCGGGGTGGACATTTCGGCCGGAAACGCCCTGGTGGACGCGATCAAGCCGCTCGCCCGGTCGACCCGGCGGAAGGGCGCCGATTCGGCGCTGGGCGGCTTCGGGGGCCTGTTCGACCTCAAGGCCTGCGGCTTCAGGGACCCCGTCCTGGTGGCCGCCAACGACGGGGTGGGCACCAAGCTGCGCATCGCCATCGAAACCGGACGGCACCATGGCGTGGGCATCGACCTCGTCGCCATGTCGGTGAACGACCTCGTCGTGCAGGGTGCGGAGCCGTTGTTCTTCCTCGACTATTACGCCACCGGCAAGCTCGACGTGAAGGCCGCCGCACAGGTGATCTCCGGCATCGCCGACGGCTGCAAGCAGGCGGGCTGCGCGCTGGTCGGCGGCGAGACGGCCGAGATGCCCGGCATGTACCACGGCGGCGACTATGACCTCGCGGGCTTCGCGGTGGGCGCTGCCGAGAGGAAGAAGCTGCTGCCGCGCGACGTCAAGCCGGGCGACGTGATCCTCGGCCTCGCCTCCTCGGGGCCGCACTCCAACGGCTATTCGCTGGTGCGCAAGCTGGTCGAGATGAGCGGCGTCAAATACACCTCGAAGGCCCCCTTCGACCGCAAGCTGACGCTGGGCGACGCCCTGCTCGCGCCCACCCGCATCTATGTGAAGCCGATCCTCAAGGCGATGAAGCAGACCGACGCCATCAAGGCGCTGGCCCACATCACCGGCGGCGGCTTCATCGAGAACATTCCGCGCGTGCTGCCCAAGACCACCGTGGCCGAGATCGACCTCGATGCCGTGCCCTTCACCCCGGTGTTCGACTGGCTGCAGTCGGTGGGCGGCGTCAGCGAGCGCGAGATGCTGCGCACCTTCAACTGCGGCATCGGCATGATCGTGGTGACGGCGGCGAAGGACGCCAGGAAGGTCGCCGCCTCGCTGAAGCGGTCGGGCGAGACGGTCGTCACCCTCGGCGCCATCGGCAGGCGCAAGGGCCGTGAGGAACAGGTGGCGCTGAAGGGTGCCCTCGCCGTGCGATGAGCAAGGCCCGCATCGCCATCCTGATCTCGGGGCGCGGCTCCAACATGATGGCGCTGGTCGAGGCGGCGCGCGACAAGGCCTTTCCGGGCGAAATTGTCTGCGTCGTCTCCAACCGGGCCGATGCCAAGGGGCTCGCGTTCGCCGCCGCCAATGGCATCGCGACGACGGTGATTGACCACAAGGCCTATGCCACGCGCGAAGACTTCGAGGCGGCGCTCGACCAGTATCTGAGTTCCATGAACGTCGAGGGCATTGCGCTCGCGGGCTTCATGCGGGTGCTGACGGCACAGTTCATCACCCGCTGGGAGGGCCGGATGCTCAACATCCACCCGTCGCTGCTCCCGGCCTACAAGGGCCTCCACACCCATGAGCGCGCGATTGCCGATGGCGCGCAGGTCCATGGCTGCAGCGTGCACCTGGTGACGCCGCAACTCGATGGCGGGCCGGTGCTGCTGCAGGCCGAGGTTCCCGTGCTCCCGGACGACACGCCCGACTCGCTGTCTGCCCGCGTGCTCGCCGAAGAACACCGCATCTACCCCCAGGCACTGGCCTGGCTCGCCACCCGCATCATCGAGGACAGTGAATGACCAAGCCGCTCCCCATCATCATCGACACCGATCCCGGCCAGGACGATGCCGTGGCCATCCTGCTGGCGCTGGCCTCGCCCGAGTTCGAGGTGCTGGGCATCACCGCGGTCGCCGGCAACGTGCCGCTGGCGCTGACCGAGAAGAACGCCCGCAAGATCTGCGAACTGGCGGGAAAGCCTGACATGAAGGTCTTCGCCGGGGCCATCCGGCCGATGATCCGGCCTCTCGTCACTGCCGAAGAGGTGCACGGCACGACCGGCCTCGACGGCCCGGTGCTGCCTGAACCCGTGATGCCGCTGCAGGGCCTGTATGCGGTGGACTTCATCGTCGAGACCCTGATGTCGCGGCCCTCGGGCACGGTGACGCTGTGCACGCTCGGACCGCTCACCAACATCGGCCTCGCCCTGGTGCGCGAACCCCGCATCGCCGGGCGCATCAAGCAGGTCGTCGCCATGGGCGGGGGCTATTTCGAGCAGGGCAACGTGACGCCCGCCGCCGAGTTCAACATCTACGTCGACCCGCATGCGGCGCGACTCGTGCTCGACGCCGGCATCCCCTTCACCCTGATCCCGCTCGACTGCACCCACAAGGCGCTGACCACGGCAAGGCGCATCGAAGCCTTCCGCAGCATGCCGAACCGCTCCGGCCCCGCCGTCGCGGCGATGCTCGATTTCTTCGAGCGCTTCGACGAGAACAAGTACGGCACCGACGGCGGCCCGCTGCACGACCCCTGCGTGATCGCCTGGCTGATCCGGCCGGACCTGTTCAAGGGCAAGCTCGTGAACGTGGCGGTCGAATGCGAGTCGGAGCTGACCATGGGCGCCACCGTGGTCGACTGGTGGCACGTGACGCGGCGCCCGCGCAACGCCACGGTGATCCGCGACGTGGACGCCGAGGGGTTCTTCAAGCTTCTGGCGGAACGGATCGCGACGCTGCCCTAGGGCGGAGTACGCTGCGAGAGGCCCTCATCCGGCCTGTCGGCCACCTTCTCCCATCCCTGCGGGACGGGAGAAGGACTTGGGGGCGCGCGATCTCCCCCACGAGTCCTTCTCCCGTCGGCGCAGCAATGGGAGAAGGTGCCCGAAGGGCGGATGAGGGCTTTTCAGGCCACCGTGAGCACGAACTCCGACACGGCGCGGAGCGGTGCAGGGACGGCGGAGGCGGCGGTGGCGGCGGTCGCTGCGGCGAGCAGCACGGCCATGATGAGCAAAGCACGGCGGGACATGTTGAACCTCGATTCGATGCTCCCTTATCGCGCGCAATGGCGAAAAGTTCGGGGCATCATTGCGGCTACAACGTGGAATGGCGCACAGCGGTTCCCTCCGCACACGGATTAACGATCCGTTAACGAAGTCAGGCCGCGCGGATCCACACCCGGTTGTCGTGGAAGGCGCCGCCGCCATTGGGGGCCGGCTGGTCGGCCCCCGTCAGGGTGTTGATGCCCTGCCCGTCCTCATGAGCCTCATTGGGCCAGATCGACTCGGCGATCAGCACGCCGCGGCGCTGGCCGTCATGGGTCTTGGCGTGCAGCGTCACGGTGCCGCGCGCACTGCCCACCCGAACCTTCTGGCCTTCGGCGAGGCCCAGTTCGGCCATGTCCTCGGGGTGGACGAAGACGGTGGGCCGGCCCTCGCGCCTGCGCGACGACGGGGTCTCGTTGAAGGTCGAGTTGAGGAAGGTGCGGGCCGGGCTGGTCGCCAGCCGGAAGGGATATTCCGCCGTCGCCTCCTCGTGGGTCTCGCAGTGATCGGGGAAGCCCGGCAGCCGGTCGACGGGGCCGACCGGCGCATCGGCCGAGCGCAGCCGCACCTTGCGCCAGTCGGCGCGGAAGCGGAACTTGCCATCGGGGAAGCCGAAGCCCTTCAGGAAATGGGCGCGCTCGAAATCCGGCATCACGTCGACCCAGTTCTCCTGGTCGAGGCGGTCGAGCCCGGGCTTGTTCGAGTTCACCAGCGTCCAGTCGATGAGTTCGCGCGGGCTCATGTGGAAGCCCGGGTGCTCGGCGCCCACGCGCCTCGCCAGATCGCAGATCACCTCGTGGTTGCTGCGGCACTCGCCCGGCGCCTCCACCAGCTTGCGCCCGAAGAGCAGGTGCGAGTGGCCGCCGCCCTGGTAGATGTCGTCATGCTCGAGGAACATGGTGGCGGGCAGCACGATGTCGGCGAACTTCGCCGTCTCGGTCATGAACTGCTCGTGGACGCAGGTGAACAGGTCCTCGCGCGCCAGGCCCTGCTTCACCTTCGTCTGGTCGGGAGCGACCGAGGCGGGATTGGTGTTCTGCACGAACAGCACCTTCACCGGCGGCCCGCCCGCGAGGTCATAGGGGTCGTTCAGCAGGGCCGGCCCGATGCGGCTCTGGTCGAGGATGCGGATGCCCGGCTTGCGGACGTCGAGCCCCTCGATCATCGTCTTGTTCATGCCATACATGCCGCTGTTCGAGTGCAGCGCGCCGCCGCCCTCGTACTGCCAGGCCCCGGTCACCGCCGGAATGCAGCTCACCGCATGCATGTTGGGGGCGCCATTGCGCGAGCGGGTGAAGCCATAGCCGATGCGGAAGAAGCTCCGCTTCGTCTCGCCGATCAGCGTGGCGAAGGCTTCGATGTCGGCCACGGGGACGTCGCAGATCTTCGCGGCCCATTCCGGCGTGCGGGTCTTCAGGTGCGCGGCGAAGTCCTTCGGCGCGTCGGTGAACGTCTCGAGATAGGGCCAGTCGGCATGGCCGTCACGGAACAGCACGTGCATCACCGCGCAGGCGAGCGCCCCGTCCGTACCCGGACGAATGAGCAGCTTGATGTCGGCCTGCTTCATCGTGCCGGTCTCGTAGATGTCGACGCAGGCGATCTTGGCGCCGCGGTCCTTCCGCGCCTTCATCACATGGGTCATCACGTTGACCTGGGTGTTCACCGGGTTGCCGCCCCAGATCACGATCAGGTCGGACTTCTGCATCTCGCGCGGGTCGACGCCCGAGACCGACCCCGTGCCGGCGAGATAGCCCGACCACGAGAGGGCGATGCAGAAGGTATCGCCCATGTTGGAATAGCCCTTGGCGTGGCGCAGGCGGTTGATGCCGTCGCGCATCACGTAGCCCATGGTGCCGGCGTAGAAATAGGGCCAGACGGAGGTGGGTCCGTGTTCGGCCTCGGCCTTCAGCATGGCCTCCGCCGTCTCGGCCATGGCGTCGTCCCACGAGATGCGCTGGAATTCGCCCGAACCTTTGGGGCCCTTGCGCTTCAACGGGTACAGCAGCCGGTCCGGGTGGTGGATGCGCTCGGAATAGCGCGCCACCTTCTCGCAGATCACGCCCAGCGTGTAGCTGTTGTCCTTCGCCCCCCTGACGCGGCCGATGGTGCGCTCGTCCAGCACCTCCACCTCGAGGGCGCAGGCGGAGGGACAGTCGTGCGGGCAGACCGAAATGCCGGTCTTGATGTTGGGCAGGATGTTCATGGGCCAAGTATAGCGGAGGAATGGCGCGGCGGCATGTCAAAACCTCTGGAAGCAGGACCAGGCCGCAATCGACTTCGTAACGATTGTTTTTGGCAGGTTTTGTTTTGCGCTAGCCCCCCTAGCTGGCTGCCCCAGAAAGCCCGCCTGAGAGCTCTTGGCCGGCTCCTGGCGGGTCCCCAGACGATGCTGGGCCGTCGCTTTCCTCCCGACCCCGAACCTTCTAAGAAGCCCCATGCTCATCGTCACCTCCGCCCAGAACCCGACCATCAAGCTGATCCGCTCGCTCGACGACAAGAAGCACCGGCAGGAGCACGGGCTGTTCGTGGCCGAGGGCCGGCAGGTGCTGGAACGCGCCCGGCAGGAGGGCTGGGAGCCCGCCTACCTGCTCGCCACCGGCCATGCCGAGCCCTGGGGCAAGGCGGCACTGATCCAGCTCGACGAACGCGTCATGGGCCAGGTGAGCGCCCAGAAGAACCCGCCCGACCAGATCGGGGTGTTCCGCCAGCGCTGGACGGACAGCGTGAAGCCCGAAGGCGTGTGGGTGGCGCTGGAGGACATGCGCGACCCCGGCAACCTCGGCACCATCATCCGCACGGCGGACGCAGCCGGGGCCTCGGGCGTGATCCTCGCCTGCCAGTCCTGCGACCCGTGGGCCGGCGACTGCGTGCGCGCCACGATGGGTTCGATCTTCGGCATGCCGCTGGTGCGGCTGGAGCAGAAGGCCTTCCTGTCGCTCCTCAAGGAATGGCCGGGCGAGAGTGTCGGAACCCACCTGAAGGCGACGGAGAACTACCGGAGGAGCTATGCCGCCCCCACCCTGCTCGTCATGGGCAGCGAGGGCCGCGGCCTGTCGGACGAGGCCTCCGCCGCCTGCTCGCGGCTGGTGCGCATCCCGATGAAGGGCGGGGCTGAATCGCTCAACGTCGCCATTGCCACGGGGCTGATGCTGTTCGAGGCGCAGAAGCTGTAAGCCCCTCCACGCCGTCATCCCAGCGAAAGCTGGGATCCAGCTTTCCGCGCTGCCGATACCCGAAGCGGGGCCCCAGCTTTCGCTGGGGTGACGGAGTATTGGAAACGATGGTTGAGCCCCATTCACCACCCTTCCCCCGATTTCGCCCTGAAATCAGCACTGGACGGTTGAAGCGGATTGACTGGAGCTTGAGCCGGGGCAGTGCTCCGGCCTATTCTCCACCGATCAGAGTCCGGAGATCGAAATGAAGTCGCATGCGCGTGTTGTGGTTGTCGGCGGTGGCGTGATGGGCGTGGGCCTGCTCTACCACCTGGCGCTCGAGGGCTGGACGGACATCGTCCTCATCGAGAAGGGCGAGCTGACCTCGGGCTCCACCTGGCATGCGGCGGGCCAGTGCCCGCACTTCAACGGCTCGCTCAACATGACCAAGGTGCACGTCTATGGCACCGAGCTCTACCCGCAGCTGGAGAAGCTCACCGGCCAGGCCGTGTCCTGGCACGGCTGCGGCGGCCTCAGGCTGGCCTGCACCGACGAGGAAGTGAACTGGCTGAAATACGTCTACGGCATCTCGCGGCTGGCCGGCTACGAGTGCGACATCATCGGGCCTTCCGAAATCAAGCAGTACCACCCCTTCCTCGACACCACCGGCGTCAAGGCGGCCTTCCGCACCGTCCATGACGGGCACGTGGCCCCGGCCGACATCACCAATGCCATGGCGGCCGGTGCGCGCCAGCTGGGTGCGGAGATCGTGCGGCGCAACCGCGTCACCGACATCAAGCTCCTCCCCAATGGCGAATGGCGGGTGTTCACCGAGCAGGGCAACATCGACTGCGAGCACGTGGTGAATGCCGCGGGTTCCTATTGCGACGTCGTCGGCTCGTGGACCGGGCACAATGTGCCGATCGCCAACATGCTGCACCACTATGTGATCACCGAGCCGCTGAAGGAGCTGATCGACCTCCAGATGGAGCTCCCGGTGGTGCGCGACCCCTACTCCCACGCCTACCTCCGCGAGGAGACCAACGGCGTGCTCGTCGGCCCCTACGAGACGGCCACCGCGCATGTGTGCTGGGACGGCCAGCCGCCGCGCTGGGACTATGAGAGCGAGCTGGAAGCCCCCGAGCTCGACCGCATCATGCCGTGGCTGGAGCGCGCCACCGAGCGCCTGCCGCTGTTCGGCGAAACGGGCGTCAAGTCGATCATCTCCGGCGCCATCACCCACACGCCGGACGGCGTCTATCTCTCCGGCCCCGCGCACGGCCCGAAGAACTACTGGATGCATTGCGGCGCCTCGATCGGGATCTGCCAGGGCGGCGGTGCCGGCAAGTACCTGGCGCAGTGGATGGTGCATGGCCAGGCCGAGATCAACATGCGCGAATTCGACCCGCGCCGCTTCGGCAACTGGGCGACCAAGGACTACACGGCGGAAGTCTCCGTCGCCGACTATCACCACATGTATTACTGCTACAAGCCGGCCGAGCAGCATGAGGTGGGCCGCGGCCTGAGGAAGTCCGCGCTCTACGACAAGCTGAAGGCCGAGGGCGCGCAGTTCGCCCAGATCTTCGGCTGGGAGCGCCCGCGCTGGTATGACAAGAGCGGCGAAGGCGAGAAGTATTCCTTCAAGCGCTCGAACTGGTTCCCGGCGGTGAAGGAAGAGGCCCTCGCGGTGCGTGACGGCGTCGGCCTCATGGACCTCTCGACCTTCTCCAAGTACGAGGTGAAGCGCAAGGATGCCTATTCCTTCCTCGAGCGCATTTGCGCCAACAAGATCCCCGCCAAGGACGGCGGCATCATCCTCGGCCACCTCCTGAACGAGAACGGCTTCATCGAATCGGAAATCACCGTGACGCGCCTCTCGGCCGAGCACTTCTACGTGCTGTCCGCCGCCGTGGCGCAGCTCCACGACCTCGACCAGATGAACTGGCGCAAGCGCGAGGCTGAGCTGGTGACGATCACCGACGTCACCGACGACTTCGGCGTGCTGGTTCTGGCCGGACCGCTGGCGCGCGAGGTCTTGGCGAAATGCACCGACACCAGCCTGTCCAACGCAGACTTCCGCTGGCTGACGGGCAAGGTGGCGACGGTGGCCGGTGTCGCGGGCGTGCGCCTGCTGCGCGTGAATTACGTGGGCGAGCTCGGCTGGGAACTGCACGTGCCGATGAAGGACATGCCCAGGGTGTTCGACGCCCTGATGGCGGCGGGCAAGCCCCATGGCATCCGCCTGTTCGGCACCTATGCGATGAACTCGCTGCGCATGGAGAAGGCCTATCGCGGCTGGGGCTCGGAGCTCACCGCCGAGATCGACATGATCGAGGCTTCGATGGAGCGCTTCCTGCGCCTCGACAAGGAGGACTTCATCGGCAAGGCGGCGACGCTGCGGCGCAAGCAGCAGGGGCCGCGCATGAAGCTCGTCTACATGGAGGTCGACAACACCGACTCCGACTGCGTGGGCAACGAGCCCATCTACAAGGATGGCAAGGTGGTGGGCCTCACCACCTCGGGCGGCTTCGGCCAGAAGACGGGGAAGTCGCTGGCCTTCGCCTATGTGCCGCCGGAGCTTGCGGCCAGCGGAACCGAGTTCGAGGTGATGATGTTCACCCAGATGCGCAAGGCACGGATCATTCCGGAGTCGATCTGGGATCCGGCCAACGAGCGGCTGAAGGCCTGAACGCTGGCCCCCATGCCGCAGCACATCGGCGCCGTCACCCTTCTGGTGCCCTCCTATGACGAGGGCCTGGCGTTCTATGCCGGAACGCTGGGCTTCACCGTGGTCGAGGACACGCCGCTGTCGCCGGGCAGGCGCTGGGTGCTGGTGGCGCCGCCGGGCAGTGCCGAAACGCAGCTGCTGCTCGCGGAGCCTTCTGATGACGCGCAGCGTGCGGCCATCGGGCGGCAGGCAGGAGGTCGCGTGTTCCTGTTCCTCCACACCGATGACTTTCGCCGGGACCACGCACGATATGCCGCCGCCGGCGTGCGCTTCCGCGAGGAACCGCGCGAAGAGGTCTATGGCAGCGTGGCGGTGTTCGAGGATCCCTTTGGCAACCCGTGGGACCTGCTGCAGCTGCGCCGCCAGCCGTGACCGCGCCAGCCGTGCCTCACAATGACGTCATGCTGCGCAGCGGGGGGCTTTCCTCCCAGGCGCTGCCCGCGCTGACGATGCAGCTCGCGCCATCGGACCTCGTCAGCAGGATGGTCCAGGTGCCCGCCTTCGACGTGAAGATCTCGATAACCGAAGACGAATTCGCCAGCCCGATGGCGCGCGGCAGCTCGCGGTATCGCTGCGCCAGCACCTTCACCATGTCGTCGCGGCGGGCGCATTCCATCACCTGCTGCTCGGCGGTGGCGGGAAGCGTCCATGAGCCGGCGGCCACGGCGGCCAGAATGAGAAACGGCAGTTTCATCATAACCTCCAGCAACGGCAGGCGTTGGCTCCGGGCCAGCCTTGTCTTCCGGGCAACGCGCCGTCCCTCTTCGGGTTCCGCATGAGAAGCGGTGGCCTCATCGGCATCGCCCTGATGCTCACCGCCATGGCGGTGCTGCCCTTCCTCGACGCCATAGCGAAATATCTCGGCCAGCAGGGCGTGCCGGTGCTGCAGATCGTCTGGGCCCGGCTGTTCTTCGGCGCGTTCCTGACCATGCCCTTCGCGCTGAAGCTCGCGGGGCCGCGCGGGCTCGTCCCGAACCTGCCGCTGATCCACGCGGCGAGGGCCTCGCTGTTGATTGCCGCTACGGCATTCTTCTTTGCCGCGCTGCACTGGCAGTCGATCGCCGATACGCTGGCGATCTTCTTCGTGCAGCCGCTGATCGTCACCCTGCTCTCGCCTCTGGTGCTGGGCGAGAAGGTCGGGATCCGCCGCTGGGTGGCGGTGCTGATCGGCTTCATCGGCACGCTGATCATCATCCGCCCCGGCTTCCAGCAACTGACGCCGGGCGTGCCGCTGGCGCTGGGCGCCGGCACCTCGCTCGCGGTCTACCTGCTGATGACGAGGCGCATCGCGGGCTCCGCACCGGCCATGGTCACGACCTTCTACACCAGCCTGTGCGGCGCGATCATCATGAGCGTCATCGTTCTGTTCGTGTGGCAGACCCCGACGCCGGCCCAGTGGGGCCTGTTCATCCTGCTGTCGGCCATCGCAAATGGCGGCCACTACCTGATCATCCGGGCCTATGACCATGCCGAAGCCTCGCTGCTGGCGCCGCTCGCCTACAGCGAGATCATCATGGCGACGGTTCTGGGCTGGTACATCTTCGGCGACTTCCCCGATGCCTGGACCTTCCTCGGGGTCGCCATCCTCATCGCCTGTGCGATCTACATCTCTTGGCGGGAGCGGGTTCAGCACGTCGAGCCGATCCGCGATTTCGAGCAGCCCTAGCCGATCCGCTCACATAACTATTTTTGTGCAAATGATTGCACCCAATTGACGCTGCGTGTCTCTCCCCTAATGTGGCGCCTTCGCCCCGCCGTGCCTTCAACGCCGTCAAGGGGAGTGTCTCATGCCTGTGAAACTCTGTGCGCCGGTCATCGGGGGTCCGCTCTCGAACCTCTCGACGGCGGTGTTCGTCTCGAACTGCATTCCGGGCGCCGTGGTGATCATCCGCTCGCTCACCCGGCCGGGGCAGGCGCTGGTCAAGGCGCAGATCGGCGCGCCCGACGGCTACCTGCCGCTCGCACCCGGCGCAGCGCTTCTGGCCGGGGACCAGCTGGTGGCGCGGCAGGAGGATGCGGCCGCGACGCCATCGCTCGAGACCGACCCCAAGCTCGCTGTCGCTGTCGGCCCGGCACCCACCACCAAGGCGGATATCCCGCCGGTCGACATCGCCGGGCAGCTGTGGGAATGCGGCCTGCACTCCTGGGTCGGCAATGCCAGCCCCGGCCTCACCGTCGAAATCCTGCGCGCCGGTGCCGTCATCGGCAGCGCGGTGGCCCAGGACGGGGTGGCGCGCGTCAACCTCACCAAGCGCTACAACAAGCTCGATACCGTCACCGTGCGGCAGCGCAACGGCGGCTCCATCGGGCTCGAGACCCCGCGCCAGGCCGAAGAGCTGCCGGTGCCGCCGGGCAGCCTCATGCCGCCGCCCCTGGTGACGAGCCCGGTGCGGGAATGCCTCGGCGCCATCCGCATCGACGGCGTCTACGAAGGCGCCGAAGTGACGGTGGAGCGGAAGTCCGGGGAGGTCCAGTCGGCGGGTTTCGATCTCTCCGGCCTGTGGTTCAATCTCGCGACACCGCTGAAGCAGGCCAATGGCTGGGTGAAGGTGAGCCAGGCCATGCCCGGCTGCGAGCGCAAGGGACAGGAGGTGACCGTCCCCATCGGCCCGGCGGTGAAACCCTCGACACCCTATGTCTACCCGCTTTGCGAAGGCATGACCTGGGTGTTCGTCGACAATCTCGATCGCGGGGCGGATGTCCATATCAACGCCGGCGGCGACGAATATCGCACGACCGCCTCGGGAGCGGGCCTCAACCGGTTCGACGTGGCACCCCTGGGCGCGGGAACGATCACCGTGCAGAGCTTCGCCTGCGGGCTCGCCAGTGACACGGCGACGGGAAGCGTCGACGCGGCGCCCGCGAACATCGACCAGCCACAGATCGTCGGCGATCTCGTCAAGTGCCAGCGCAGCGTCACCGTCGACAAGCTGAAGCCGGGCGCCCTCGTTCAGATCTGGTCGAAGGGGCCGAGGCTCCAGGCGCGGCCGATCTCGAACCAGGTCATCGCCTATGCCGCGACAATCGACGTCGCCGTCGTCACGCTGATCGAGGATGCCGATGTCTGGGCCGTCGAATGGGCCTGCCACCTGGTCAAGATGCAGTCGCCCAGCAAGACCGTGCTGGCGGCGCCCGTCGTCGACGATCCGTTCTTCACCGCGCTGGTCACCCGCATCGACACCGCCGTCCTGGTCAAGGGCACGATCCGCGATGCGCAGGTCGAGATCCTGCGCCTGGCGAAGGACGAGAGCTGGAAGCTGATCGGGACGGCGACGGCGAAGGCGGACACCACGCTCGTTCCCCTCACCGCCATCCTGGCGGTGGACGACCAGCTGAAGCTGCGGCAGCGCTATTGCGCCGTCCAGTCGCCGGGCAACCGCAAGACCACGGTGGTGAAGCCGGTGCCGCTGCAGCCGGTGATCCTCGCCCCGGCGGCAGGATCGGCCATCACGGTCGCAACAGCGCTGACCCTGTCGTGGAAGGATATCGCCCAGGGCGCGGATGCCGACCGCAAGGCCGAGAGCTTCGACGTCACCGTGACGCGCGACGGGACACAGGTGCTGAACCTCAGCCAGCCGGGGACGACCGCCAGCCTCCCCGCGACCGAGACGACGAGCTTCGCCTCGCAATTCGCCCTCACCGTCACGCCGCGCAATTCAACCGGCGCCGGGCTGGCCGCCGTCGCGGTGTTCCACACGCCGCCGGCACCCACGCCCGTGATCTCTGCCGTGCAGGATGGCGACAAGATCAAGGTCACGGGCAGCAACTTCGCCGCCTCCCACCTGGTGGAGATCGACATTTCCACCGACTACAGCGCGCTTGCCGGCGGGCCGCCCGGTTCACCCGGCAGCGTGCAGGTCGTCGACACGCGCTTTGGCAAGACCACGGCCATGAGCACGGCCACGGGCACCATCGACACCAGCTTCCCGGCGGCGGACGTCCTCGAGGCGCGGCAGGAAACACCATCAAGCCCGCCGCAGAAGACCAAGCCCTTCCCCAACGCCGTCATGAAGGTGACGGCCATGAACGCCCAGCCGATCACCGCCCACCAGGGCTCGACCAATCCCAGCAACACGGTGACCTTCAACTGGTCGGCGTGAGGCGGAGACTGGCCGTCAGCGTTCGAGCCCGTCGATGCAGATTTCCGCCGTGCCCTTGTTCGAAGGGAGCGCGCGGTAGATCATCTCGATGCGCTCGATGCCGCGCTCGCGGCCGAGGAGCTCGATCGGGCGGGTGCCGCCGCCCGGCATGATCATCTCGCGCACCGGCACTTCCTGCT
The DNA here is from genome assembly GCA_945957365.1 of uncultured Alphaproteobacteria bacterium. GTDB lineage: Bacteria > Pseudomonadota > Alphaproteobacteria > Rhizobiales > Aestuariivirgaceae > Aestuariivirga. The sequence goes on from CAMFKI010000011.1 coordinate 26,627, forward strand.
TGGCGCCGCTCATGTAGGAAATCTTCAGGCTGAACATCTCGACCGGCGCCTTGCGCACGCTGAGACGCAGCGCGCCGAAACGGCCTTCGCGGTTGACCTTGAGAGTGTCGCGGTCGACGAGGAACTTCACGTCCTTGCAACCGAGCCGCGTCCAGTCGACGGGCCCCGGACCGGGACCCGGCATGCCGCCCACGCCGAGCACGGTGATGCGGGCCGCACCCTGCGGCATGTAGGTGACGGCGACGCTGCGCACCTCGCGGCGGCGCGCGTCGACGTCGAACACCCGTGTCGATCCGCCGGCACGGACCAGCTGGTTGACGCGGATCACCTCGGAAGAGCCATCGTCGAAGCTGATCCGCAGGTCGCGCAGGTCGACGTCGCCCTGGCGTACCTCGAGGCGGATGCCCCGGAACTGGCCCTCGCCACGGCGCAGCGTGATGACCTCGCGCTGCGGCTGGGCATCGTACGTGATGGTGCCGATCGGAAATTCGCGCGCGCCCGGCGGAGGCGGCGGGGCGGCCGTGGCGATGGCCACGCCCAGGCCGAGCAGGACGGCGGCGGTTGCGCCGGCAAAACGGATCTTCATGATGTAACCTCCGGTTTCAGTCCGCTCGTTAGACCCGCGGCAGAGCCTCCGTCAATGCGGCGCTCTCCACGGTGAACGGGCTATTTCTGGTCGAGCACCGCGCGCACCGCGTCCATGGCTTCGAGCTGCGTCAGGTTCATGTGCAGGGGGGTCACTGAAATGCGGCGGTTGAAGGCCGCCCACAGATCGGTGCCAATGGCGGGATTGCCGCGCTCGCGCTTGAAGCCGAGCCAGTAGTAATTGTTGCCGCGCATGTCGACGCGCTCATCGACGGTGAGCAGGTTCACGTCGCGCTTGCCCTGGCGGGTAACCTCGACGCCCTGCACCTCATCGGGTCGGCAGTCGGGGAAATTGACGTTCATCAGGATGCCGGGACCGAAGGCAAGCTTCAGCAGCTTCTTGACGATGCCGGGTCCGTGCTGTTCGGCCACATCGTAGGAAAAGCCATTGCCGTGGATGCCGGTGACCTGGCTGAGCGCGATCGACTTGAAGCCGAGCTGGGTGCCTTCCATCGCCGCGGCGATGGTGCCGGAATAGGTCACGTCGTCGGCGATGTTCTGGCCGCGGTTGACGCCGGAGAGCACCAGATCGGGATCGCCGGGAAGAATCTTGCGCGCCGCCATCACCACGCAGTCGGTGGGCGTGCCGGCGACTTCGAAACGCTTGTCGGCGATCTTGCGGTAGCGGATGGGCTCGGCCAGCGACAGCGAATGGCCCGCACCGGAATTCTCCTCGGCGGGCGCCACGATCCACACATCGTCGGAAATGCTGCGCGCAATCCGCTCAAGGGTTTCGAGCCCCGGCGCATGGATGCCGTCGTCGTTGGTGACCAGAATGCGCATCGGGCTCAGCCTCTCGTGATCTTGTCGGCACCGCCCATGTAGGGGCGCAGCACCTCGGGGATCGTCACCGAACCGTCGGCGTTCTGGTAGTTCTCGAGGATCGCCACCATGGTGCGGCCCACGGCGAGGCCGGAGCCGTTGAGCGTGTGGACATAGCGCGTGCCCTTGCCGTCGGCCGGCTTGTAGCGCGCATCCATGCGCCGCGCCTGGAAGTCGCCGCACACCGAGCACGACGAGATTTCACGGTAGGCGTTCTGGCCCGGAAGCCAGACCTCGAGGTCATAGGTCATGCGGCTGCCGAACCCCATGTCGCCGGTGCACAGGCGCATCACGCGGTAAGCGAGGCCAAGCTTCTGCAGCACGCTTTCCGCCGCGCCCGTCATGCGTTCGAGCTCCTCGCGCGACTGTTCGGGCGTGGTGATGGAGACCAGCTCGACCTTGGAGAACTGGTGCTGGCGGATCATGCCGCGGGTGTCGCGGCCGGCCGCACCCGCTTCGGCCCGGAAGCACGGCGTATAGGCGGTGAGCCGCCGCGGCAGGTCCTTCTCCTCGAGGATGGTTTCGCGCACCAGGTTGGTGAGCGAGACTTCCGCCGTCGGGATGAGCCAGCGGCCATCGGTGGTCCTGAACAGGTCGTCGGCGAACTTCGGCAGCTGGCCGGTGCCGTACATCGCCGCATCATTGACCATGAATGGCACATAGTGCTCGGTGTAGCCGTTGACCCCGGTCTGGTGATCGAGCATGAACTGGGCGAGCGCGCGCTCGAGCCGCGCCAGCTGGCCCTTCATCACCACGAAGCGCGCGCCGGCAATCTTCGCGGCCGCCTCGAAGTCCATCAGCCCCAGCCATTCGCCGATGTCGAAATGCTGCCGTGGCTCGTAGTTGTAGGCGGGCGGCGTGCCCCAGCGCCGGACCTCGACATTGCCGGTCTCGTCCTTACCGTCCGGCACGTCGTCGAGCGGGATGTTGGGGATCACGGCGAGTGCCGCGGCGAGGCGCTGGTCGATGTCGCGCTCCACCGCTTCGCCCGACGCGATGAAATCCTTGATCGCGCCCATCTCGGCCTTGAGCGCCTCGGCCCGGGCCTTGTCGCCCGTCTTCATGGCCTCGCCGATTTCCTTGGAGGCGGCATTGCGGCGGGCCTGGGCGTCCTGCAGCTTCTGCACGTGGTCGCGGCGTTCGGCATCGATCTTGAGCAGCTCGGCGGCCATGGGCGCCAGGCCGCGGCGGGCGAGCCCCTGGTCGAATGCTGCCGGATTGTCGCGGATGGCCTTGATGTCGTGCATGTTTCTGAATCCCTCTTGGCGGCCTCCTATAGGACGCCGGACGCAGGACGGGAAGATGTTTGCTCTACTCGGCGTTCTGGGCGTCTTCCGCCGCCTCGCGCTTCTTGCGGCGGGCTTCGAGGATGCGCACGGCCTGCACCGATATCTCGTAGAGGGCCATGAGCGGGATGGCCATGGAGACCTGCGAGATCGGGTCCGGCGGGGTGAGGATGGCGGCCACGATGAACACGCCGACGATGGCGAACCTGCGGCCGCTCTTGAGCGTCTGGTAGGACACGATGCCGATCTGGCCGAGCAGCGTCAGCACCACGGGAAGCTGGAAGCACAGGCCGAAGGCCAGCATCAGCATCATCACGAAATCGAGGTAGGCCTCGATGTCGGGCATCAGGGTGACGCCGGAGGTGCCCGCCAGCGCCGTGAAGAACTTGATGGCGACGGGCAGCAGGAAGAAATAGACCAGCGACGCGCCGAGCACGAAGAACACCGGCGTGGCGATGAGATAGGGCAGGAACGCCGCCTTCTCGTGCTTGTAGAGGCCGGGCGCCACGAAGCGGTAGATCTGGGTGGCGATCAGCGGGAAGCCGATGAACAGCCCGCCGAAGAAGGCGATCTTCAGCTTCACCAGGAAGACGCCGAGGAGCTTGATCGAGATCAGCGAGACGTCCGTTCCCGTGCCCCATTTGAACGGCAGCACCAGGGCATGCAGGATGTCGGAGGAGAAGAAGAAGCTCAGCATGAAGGCGGCCATGAAGCCGATCACGCAATAGATCAGCCTGGTCCGCAGCTCGATCAGGTGCTCGATCAGCGGGGCTTCGGAGGCATCGATGTCATGCTGGGTCATGAGGTGGCTGCGGGGGTGTCCGTGGCGGCCGCGGAGGCCTTGGGCGCATCGGCCGCCGGCACCTCGCCGAACAGCTTCTTGAAGTCATCGACCTGCTTCTTCGAGGCGTCCTCGACGGTCTTCTTGGCCGAGGGCGGCTCGATGAAGTTGGCCGGATTCTTGATGTTGTCGAATTCCTTCTTCACCTCGTCGAGGCCCGATTCCTTCAGCGCCTGGTCGAGGTGTCCCTGGAACTCGCGCGCCATGCCGCGCATCTTGGCGACGGTCCTGCCGAGCGCGCGGAGCACCTTGGGGAGATCCTTCGGCCCGATGACGATGATCGCCACCACGGCAACGACGAACATCTCGCTATAGCCGAACCCGAAATCGAACATGTGTGTATCCGGCCGAGGTGTCGCGGCGTGCCTTTAGCTCTGCGCCTTCTCGGCTTCCGACTTGACGGCGGTCTGCTGCTCGATCGGCTTCGGATCGGCGGTGACGGTGGTGTCGTCGTCGGCGAGGCCCTTCTTGAAGCTCTTGATGCCCTTGGCGACGTCGCCCATCAGGTCAGACACCTTGCCGCGGCCGAACAGCAGAACCACAACGAGAATAACGAGAATCCAATGCCAGATCGACAGCGAACCCATGAGACAAACTCCTTTAAACGGAGGGAGGAAACTCCCTCCTCGACGTTTCGCGGCACTAAAGCAGAAAGCCCGGCGCGCCGCAACCGAAGCCCATTGGCCCCCAGATAGGTTGCGAAGTGGCCGAATGAAAGACGAAATTGGGTCCGCAACGGGGGATCTGGCGGGGTCCCGGAGGGTTCAGGCTGCCGCCGGCACCACCCGGTTGCGGCCCTCGCGCTTGGCGCGATACAGGGCGCGGTCGGCCCGCTTCAGCAGGTCCTCGAGCCTGTCCTCGGCAGAAGCGAGGCTCGCCACGCCCAGCGAGGCCGTGACCGTGAGGTGCGACCCTGGCCCCAGCAGGAACGGCTTGGCGGCGATGGCCTTGCGGATGCGCTCGCCAACCCGTTCGGCCACCGGCAATTCGGCGCCCGGCAGCACCACCACGAACTCCTCGCCGCCGGTGCGGCAGGCGAGATCGACGTTCCGCACCGAGCCGCGGATGCGCCCTGCCACTTCCTGCAGCACGCGGTCGCCGGCATCATGGCCGTAGGTGTCGTTGACCGACTTGAAGAAGTCGATGTCGAGCGTGAGGAGCGACAGGCCCTTGCCACGGTCGGCCTGCTGTTCGATCAGCTGGGTGAGCTGGGTTTCGAGATAGCGGCGATTGTAGAGCCCGGTGAGGGCATCGGTCACCGCCATCTCCATCGAGGCGCGCACCGTGAGGCGCAGCTGCTCGGTATAGCGGTGGCGGCGCACCTGGGTGGCGACGCGGGCCAGCAGCTCCTGCCGGTCGATCGGGCGGATCAGATAGTCGTTCACCCCCATGTCGAGGGCGCGCAGCAGGCGCTGGTGGTCCTCCGGGTCGACGAGGATGAGGATCGGCGTCTGGCGCGTCGTCTCCACCGACTTCAGCTGCGAGCAGATGCGCAGCCCGTCGATGCCGTCGAGATCGAGGTTGACGATGATCAGGTCATAGCCGCCTTGCGCGGCGCCGAAGGCCTCGAAAGCCTGCTGCGGCTCGGCGACGAGCGTCACCTCGTGCTTCGGCATCAGCAGGTTGCGGATGCGCTCGCCCGGAACGACCCGGTTGTCGAGGACGAGGATGCGGCCGGAGGCCGGCTCCGCCGCCGGTTCCGCGGCGGCAAGCCCGAGGGGATCGGCGCCGGTGCGGGCGCGCAGTTCATCCGTCAGCATCTTGAGCCGGACGAGTCCCTTCACCCGGCAGAACAGCGCCACGTCGTTGACCGGCTTCGTCAGGAAATCGTCCGCCCCGGCTTCGAGCCCGCGGATGCGGTCCTCCGGCTGGTCGAGGGCGGTCACCATCACCACCGGAATGTGCTGGGTGGCGGGGTTGCCCTTGATGCGGCGGCAAACCTCGATCCCGTCGATCCCCGGCATCATCACGTCGAGCAGCACGATGTCGGGCCTCGTGCGCTGGACGGCTTCCAGCGCATCGGCACCGTTCATGGCGGTGACCACCTCGAAATATTCCGCCGCGAGCTTCGCCTCCAGCAGCCGCACATTGGCGAGGATGTCGTCGACGACGAGGACGCGGGCGGTCATTGCGGGGTCTTCAGATAGCTGTCGATGGTCTGGAGGAAGCTGACGACGGAGATCGGCTTCGAGATATAGGCCTCGCAGCCGCCCTCGCGGATCTTCTGCTCGTCACCCTTCATGGCGAAGGCGGTGACGGCGATGACCGGAATGAGGCGCAGTTCGTCGTCCTCCTTCAGCCACTTGGTCACCTCGATGCCGGAGACTTCGGGGAGCTGGATATCCATGAGGATCAGGTCAGGCCGGTGCTGACGCGCCAGTTCGAGGGCGGAAAGCCCGTCCCGCGTCTGGATCACCTGATATCCATTGGCCTCGAGCAAGTCGTTGAACAGTTTCATGTTCAGCTCGTTGTCCTCGACCACCAGAACCTTCTTGGCCATGGCCCGTCGCATCTCTGGCGTTCTCATCGGTCCCGCCGATACTGACACATTCGCACCCATCTGGCTCTGGTTCCGGGCGGCCTGGCAGACTCACGCGCCCGCAGTCCCGCGACATGATGCATTTCTGGACCATCTTGGGTAACCAACAGCTTAACCCAACACGGCGGCTGTTCAACGCGGTTCAGCGGTGGTTAATTGCGATTCATCATGATGAGACCGAAGACACAGAACCACAGCGAAGCGGCGGAAATCCTTGCCATAAATGCGCTCGGCTTTCTCGCAGCCGACGGCGAACGTTTGCAGCGGTTCATGGACCTTTCCGGCCTCGACGTCGCGGCCATACGGGCCGGCGCATCGAGCCCGGCGTTCCTCGGCGGCATCCTCGATCACTTGCTGGCCGACGAGAGCCTGCTGCTGATCTTCGCCGAGGACCAGCAGGTCAGGCCCGAGCGCATCGCCGAACTCCGCCGCAAACTTCCAGGAGCCTCCATTGATTTCTGAGATTACCCAGGGCCAGCTCGCGACCCTGAGCTTCACCGGCCGCCCCCTCGTCGTCTGCGACGTCGACGAGGTAATCGTGCATTTCACCCGCGACTTCGAGGACTACATCGGACTGCAGGGGCTGTGGCTCGATACCTCGAGCTTCGCCCTCAACGGCAATATCCGCGAGCGGGAGACCAACACCCCTGCGCCCGAAGCGCTGGTGGCCGAACTGATCGGCGACTTTTTCGAACAGCGCACCCGCACCATGCAGGAGATCGACGGCGCCGTCGCCTCGCTGCTGGCCTTCGGCGAGGCCGCCGACGTGGTGCTGCTGACCAATCTTCCCCATACGGCGGGCGACCACCGGCGCGAGAACCTGAGGAGCCATGGCCTGCCCTATCCGGTGGTGACCAACTCGGGGCCAAAGGGCCCCGCCATCCGCAACCTTTGGGACCGTGGCGGCAAGCCCATGGTGTTCATCGACGACAGCCCGTCCTACCTCGCCTCGGCCCATGACTATGCTCCCGAGGTCAAGCTGATCCACTTCCTGCACGATGACCGCTTCGCCCGCCACATCGCGCCCCTCGACTACGTGTCGCTGCGCACGGCGAGCTGGGATGAGGCGCGGCCCCACATCCTGCGGCTGATCGCAGGCTGAGGGGTCTTGGCGTCAAGAAGGCTGGCTATTGCGCATAGGTCAGCAGCAGGTAGCCGGCGATCCACGACAGGCTCTTGCCGCCGACGTCCCTGGCGACGAGGGCGCGGTCGAACAGCAGCGGATTCTGCCGGAAGACGCCGTATTGCGCGTTGGTCAGCAGGGTCGAGAGATAGACGCCGTTCGGGCAGGCGCGCTGGGCATTGGCGCTGGTGTTGATCTCGGGCCAGCTGGCCGCATCCTTGCTGCACTGGGCATCGACCGCCGCGCCGAAGCCCTGGGCCCCGGTCAGGGGCCCCGCCAGGCGGCCGAAGCCATCGAGCGTGAACTTCATGCCACCGAGGCCGACGAACCTGGCCGTTACAGCGGAGAGATCCGGCGGCGTCGGCATGTAGGCCCTGATGTGGCTCACCATGAAATTCACGCAGGCCGGGTTGGCGCCATCGAAGGCGCCATTGGCGCTCAGCGCGGGGTAACCCACGTCGCCGGCATCATTCGCCTTGTCGAAGCCGCGGGCCCAGCACTTGTAGGCCATCAGGCCGCCGCCGATGCCGCGGTTCTTGCGCAGGGCCTTGCGCACGTCGTCCTGGCCGAGGTGCAGCCAGGACTGCGCGTGCACCGTCAGCGCGCGGTTGTTGATCCGGATGTGCAGGGCGTAGGGGTCGGCCCCGGCCTGCGCAATGGGATAGACGATCTGCACGGATGACCCGCCGACCTCGAGGATCCCCACCGGCGCCTTGCCCAGCCGCGGCGCTGCCGGCCGGCCGAAGGCATTCACATATTCATCATTGGCGTTGACGAAGCTCCACAGGCCTTCCTCAGCGCCGCCATCGATGGTGCGCACCTCGTTGCCGGCATTGGTCAGGCCCGCTCCGGTCATGCCGGCCCTGATGACGGAATAGAGATTGTCGACTGCCGGCTGGCCACAGACTTCCGCCGCCGTCCGCATGCCGGCCGTGGCGAAGACCTTGACCACCACATCGGCGGGCGCGACCGGCGGGTTCAGCGTGGCGAGCTTGCCCTTCATCGCCTCCCACAGCGGCGCCATGACGAAGGGATTGACGTTGGCCGCCGCGTAGAAGGCCTGGATGGCCGGGTCGGCACCGGGAAGGCAGGCGTAGTTGTCGATGCCGTCATCTTCCTCGTAGGGGGTTCCCGGCACGTCCGCGACCACCGACTGCAGCAGCAGCTCACTCGCCGGATAGGGGCCGGGCGTGACCTTGTAGAGGTAGAGCCGCGTTCCGCCGCTGCCCGCATCGACGATGGCGGTGTAAACCGACGGCGCGGCCTGTGCGGCCAGGGGCCAGAGCAGGAGGGCAAGGGCCGCGATGGCCCGCAAGCAATGTCTCATCATTTTCCCATGCGCTACGGGGCGCAGCCGGCTGAATTCGGAGGGCCCCCATGGCCCTCAGTGGAGCCCTGTCCCTTAGAGCCTCGGGTTCCATGGAAACATCCGTAAGCATCACATTTCACCCGTAGAATGTTCCCGATCGCGCCCGGCCTCCCAGGCGGCGTGGCGACCGGTCTGAGCAGGTATGAGGTGAATTCTACCGATTGACGCTCAGGCATCGCGCATGCTGCTTGCGCCTTCGGACGGAGGGTCCCTGCTCAGCAAGGCGGCCCGCGGAACAAGAAGGAAGATCGTGATGCCGAATGTGACACGCCTTGCAGTGCTGCTGCTCGCGACGCTGGCTTGCGGAGCGGCGCTGGCCGCCGGCGGGGTGAACCGGTGGAACAGCGCGCCCTACATGGCCGCGGCCCCGCTCGTCACCAGCAGCGATAAGGACATTGCCGCGGCCATCGACGACATCACGGCATTCCCGACGGAACTCGATCCCCGCCTTTGGGAGGGCGACAGGATGCGGCCGGACGTTCGCGCCCGCGCGCTCGCGATCGTCACCGACATGTTCGCCGACCTCAAGATGCCGGATCTCGCGATCAGCAATGTCGAGGTGCAGGGCAGCACGGTGTCCTACGAGTATGACGACAGCGCCGACCTGAGCATCCGGGTGTTCCTCGACACGTCCCGCTACAAGGGCGACATCAAGCAGCTGAACGCGCTTCTGAAGACCTACACCGATTATCTCGAGGCCGTGTACGAGGGCCGGCTGCTGCTGCACGGCGTGCCGGCGGAGCCGCAGTTCTATGCGATTCGCGCCGCGACCCTCGCGCCCCAGCCCGGGGTGGGCCACTACTCGCTCACCGAGGACCGCTGGATGGAGCGCCCGAGCGTCCAGAAGGATCACTTCGACCGCAACCAGATGACGCTCGATGCCAAGCGCTTCATCACCGAATACAACACGCTCGTCAGCGACTACTTCACCGACAAGAAAGCCTTCGACTGCGGCCGCTGGGGCGCCTTCACCAGGGAGATGAGGAGCTACCGGGGAGCCGGCATCGACCGCGACGGCACCCGCTCCACCTCCAACCTCACCTACCGGATGCTGCGGCGCCTCAATGTGAACGTGTCCGACACGGCACGGAAACTCGCCGTCGAATGCCGCACCATTCACTGGACCCTGGAATAGGCTCGGCTGTCACGCCGCCGGGTATCCGCCGGGCTTCAGCACGCCATGCGACTCGAGCACGGCCTTGAGCTTCGGCCGGGCGCGCACCGCGGCTGAGAGCTTGGCGATGGCGGGGCACTTGTCGTGCAGCGCCTGTTCGCTGGGAGAATTCCACAGGGTCAGCATGAAGGCATAGAGGTCGAGGGCGGAGAAATCGCGGCCCATCAGCCACGGACCCGATGCCGCAAGGCGCTTTTCGATGAGCAGCCAGTAGCCCTCGATCTGCTGGAAGAGGGCCGCCTTCAGCGCCGCGCGCTCGGCCTCGTCCTTCACCTGGTCGGAGGCCGAATAGGTGAAGTTCCCGGTGCCGTAGATCTCGGTGCTCATGAACACCAGCAGGCTCAGGAATTCGCCATAGTCGGGGCTGCCCAGCTCCGGCGACATGTGCTTCTCCGGATGGGCCGCCACCAGGAAGGCGACGATCGCCGCCGACTCATAGAGGGTGCGGCCATCGGCGAGACCCAATGCGGGAATCATGCCGAGCGGGCTGATGGCCCGGAACTCCGGCGCCCGGACCTGCTCCGGCGTCATCCAGATGTTGGTGTAGGGCGCTTCCATTTCCTCAAGCAGGCAGTGGACGGCGAGCGATCCCCAGGTCTTGACATTGTAAAGCTTGTACATCGTGTTCTCCCGCTCCTTGTACCGGCCCCCGAGGCAGTGTTCCCCAATTCGGGCGGCTAGGCTAGTATGTTCGTCATGCAAGACGACGCTGCGACGGCGGGATTCTGCCGCGACTGCTTTTCGCCCACGCTGGGCGCGGAGCGGCGGTGCCGGCAATGCGGCAGCCCCCGGCTGTTGCGGCACCCCGAACTGCATCAGCTCTCCATCGCGCATATCGATTGTGACGCCTTCTATGCATCCGTCGAAAAGCGCGACCGGCCCGAACTCGCCGACAAGCCGGTGATCGTCGGCGGCGGAACGCGCGGCGTGGTCTCGACCGCCTGCTACATCGCCCGCATCCAGGGCGTGAAGTCGGCAATGCCGATGTTCAAGGCCCTGAAGCTCTGCCCCGAAGCCGTCGTCATCAAGCCTGACATGGCGAAATACGCGGCCGCCGGCAGGGTGGTGCGCGAATTGATGCTCGAGGTGACGCCGCTGGTCGAACCCTTGTCCATCGACGAGGCCTTCCTCGACCTCACCGGCACCGTGCGGCTTCATGGCATGAGCCCTGCCCTGACCCTTGCCCATCTCATCAACCGCATCGCGGAGAAGGTGGGGATCAGCGCCTCGGTCGGTCTGTCGCACAACAAGTTCCTGGCCAAGCTCGCCTCCGACCTCGAGAAGCCGCGTGGCTTTTCGGTGCTGGGCAAGGCCGAAACACTCACCTTCCTCGCGACGAAGCCCGTGGGCTTCATCTGGGGCGTCGGCAAGGCCATGCAGGAGGAACTGGCGCGGGGCGGCATCACCATGATCGCGCAGCTGCAGCAGATGGAGAAGAACGACCTGATGCGCCGCTTCGGATCGATGGGGTCACGGCTCTATCACCTGTCGCGCGGCGAGGACCTGCGCATCGTGTCGACCGACGATCATTCGAAATCGATCAGCGCCGAGACCACATTCAACACCGACATCCGCGACGGTGCGGAGCTCGAGCGCATCCTGTGGCCGCTGGCGGAAAAGGTCTCCCGCCGCGCCAAGGCGGAAGGGGTGGCGGGCCACACCGTGGTGCTGAAGCTCAAGACCGCGGATTTCAAGACGCGGACCCGCAATGTCTCGCTCGCCGACCCCACGCTGCTCGCCAATCGCATCTATGACGCGGCCGTGCCGCTGCTGCAGCGCGAGGCGACGGGCACGTCCTTCCGGCTGATCGGGGTCGGCATTTCCGGCCTCGTCGCGGCCAAGCCCGAGGACGAGACCGAGACGCTGGACGTCACCACCGCCGCCCGTGCGAAGGCGGAACTGGCGGTCGACCGCATCCGCGACAAGTTCGGGCGCAGTGCGGTTGCCCGCGGCATCGGATTTGGCCAGGAGGACTGACCCATTCCGCAACCCCGAAAGTCGGGGTAAAGCAAGCTTGCACAGCCAGATTCTCAGGTCATGAAGCCGAAACTCGTCCGCAGCCTTGCAGCGCTCCGCCGTGAAACCGCCCGGTGGCGGAAGGACGGCCTGAGCTATGCCGTCGTGCCCACCATGGGCGCCATCCATTCCGGCCATACCCAGCTGGTGACCGAAGGACTGAAACGCGCCGACCGGGTGATCACCACGATCTTCGTCAACCCCCGGCAATTCGCCGCCAACGAGGACCTGGCGAAATATCCGCGCGACGAGGATGGCGATGTGCTGAAGCTCGGCAAGGCCGGGTCGCATCTGGTCTATATTCCCGAGCCCGAGGAAATCTATCCCGCCGGCTTCTGCACCACCGTGTCGCTTGCGGGGCCGGCCAAGGCCGGGCTGGAAGACAAGTTCCGGCCCCAGTTCTTCGACGGCGTGACGACCGTGGTGGCCAAGCTGTTCATCCAGACGGGTGCCGATTACGCCATGTTCGGCGAAAAGGACTACCAGCAGCTCAAGGTCGTCACCCAGATGGCGCGCGACCTCGACATTCCGATCGAAGTCGTCGGCATCCCCACGGTGCGCGAGGAGGACGGCCTCGCGAAGTCATCGCGCAACGTCTATCTCTCGAAGCAGGAGCGGCAGCAGGCGCTGGCCATCCATTCGAGCATCAGCCACGCCGCAGAACGCATCAGGGGCGGCCTCGACACACAGTCCGCCGCCCAGCTGGCTACCCGCACGCTGATGGCGCTGGGTTTCCAGGTGGACTACGTAACCGTCCGCAACGCCGAGACGCTGGCCCCGCCGCAGCACAGGGACGAGCCGCTGCGCGTCATCGCAGCCGCCTGGCTGGGAAAGACCAGGCTGATCGACAACGTGGCGGTCTAGAGCGTGCGGTAGAGCAGCTCCCTGCCCTCCGCCGCAAAACCGAGCGACAGATAGAACCGCCGCAGATCGGCATCGGCACCATGGGGCGTGACGGTGACCTGGTAGCCGGCCGCCCCCATCCCGCGCAACCACGCTTCGGCCTCGGCGATCAGTGCTCGCGCGATGCCCTTGCCGCGATGTTCCGGCAGCACATAGAGATCGCCCAGTTCGGCCGACCAGCCGAACTCGATGCCGAAATCCATCGACACGGTGGCCACGCCGGTGGCGAGGCCCTGCTCGTCCGCCAGCAGCACGGCGCAGTGCTCGAGCGTGAGCATGGCGCGGAGATTGGACGCGATCGTCGCATCGGCTGTGGTGAAGCCTTCCTCGCGGAAGAAGCGCTGGAGCAGCAGCGTCGCCGGCTGCGGATCATCCTCGACGGTGAGGCGCCTGACCGTCACAGCAGGCCGAGCTCCGCCAGTTCGCGACGGAGCTTTTCCGGCATGCCTTCGACCCTCGAGGATTTCGGCAGGTCCGGCGGAGCGTCCGCCGCTTCGAGGTACCGCCAGCCCTGGAAGGCGCGCTTCGGCACCGGCCGTACCGGAATGATCTGCGGCTTGAACATGATGCGGCAGCGCTCGATGCCGTCGGCGCCGGTAACCGGTTCGAGGCCGGCGATGGGCTGGCGGCAGAGAATCATCCCGCGCAGCACCCAGTAGAGCGAGCCGCCCGGCACGATCTCGTCCTTGCGCTTGGGGAACATGCGCGTCACGTGATCGAGGGTATCGCGGCCGGCGCGGCAATCCTTGACCCATGATTCGAGTTCGTCGATCTCGGACACGCCGACGCAGAGCTTGAGAATATGGAGAGCCATGCCACGATCATAGAGGACCGTACCGGGCAGGTGAACCATCGCCCGGAGCGTTGTCCCCAGCCGCGTCTACGTGCCGTCCCGCGGGGTCACCGGCGTGAAATAGGCCTTGTCCAGGGTGCGGATCTCGAAATTGTGCTGCACGCGCACGCCGATCCCGTGGCGCAGCATCAATTCGGTCAGGCGGCTGCCGTCGATCAGCACGACCCTGCGCACCAGCTGGGCGCAGAATTCCGCAGCGCCCGCTGAAAAATGGGTGGTGGTGACGAAGACTCCCTTTCCCGCCCGCCGCGCCTCAAGGCTGCCGGCGAAGTCGCGGACGTCGCCGATCGGCACCGCGATGCCCGGCTTGAGCCGCTTGGCCTGAATGCAGATCGAATCGAAGCCCAGCTCGTCGAGGCTGATGATGCCGTCGATCCCGCCATCGCCCGAGCGCCCCAGGCAAAGGGCCATTTCGGCACGGTTGCTGCCATAGCCCATGGCGAGCAGCACATCGATGACGAGGCGTTCGAAGAACTCCGGCGTCTGCGCGTGGATGCGCGCGATCAGCTCGCTCCGCAGCACGGCGTTGGCGGCATTGACCAGGGCCGCCAGTGCCATGCGCCCCTCTTCGGTGATTCCCCCCATCGGCTCGCCGGCATCGGACGGCTCGTCATCGGAGGGCTGCATGAGCCGCTGGAATTCGCTCAGGACGAACATGACGCTAGGTTAAGCGGCAAGGCTTAACATCGGCTTATGGGAGAACGGCCGGCACCGGAGGTTGCAGCCCCGTCCCGGCCAGCGCCATGGATCAGGAAGCGGCCTTGCTGATGAAGCACTTCACGCCCTTGGACTTCAGCTTGGCGCAGGCATTGCCGGCATCGCTCTGGCTGTCGAACCCGACGAGGCGGACGCGGTAGAACACGCCCTTGGCGCCAAGGTCGGCGCGGACCACCACGGGGCTCTGCGAGGCAAGGGCCTTGTTGCGCGCCTGCATCGTCTTCCAGGTGGACCAGGCGGAAGCCTCGGTGGTGGCGGAGGCGAGCTGCACCGACCAGCCGGTCATCTTCTGCGGCGCCGCGGCAGGCTCGGCCGGCACGGGGGCGGCGGATGCCGTCTGCGTCTCATCGGCCGCGGGCTCGGCCACTGCCGTCGCCGGGGCGCCCGATGCGTCGTCGGCGGGCACGTCCTCGACGGCGAGCACCTTCTCCTCGGCGGCGGCCGGTGCGGGGACGGCGTCGGCCGCCGGGCTTGCCGATGCCGTGGTCACGGGCTGATCCTGCGGAACGCGGTCCGTATAGAGCTTCGCCTGCGCATTGACGGTGGTTTCGGCGACCTGGGAGTCATCGCCGGAGAGGCTCGAGGGCGGCGCCTTGGCGGCCGGAAGCTGATTGTCACTGGCGGGGCTGACGTCGGCGGTCTGTATGTCCCCACCGGTCGTCGCCTTGGGCGCTCCGCCGTCGAGGGCTGCGAGACTCTGCACCGCCGGCTCGTAGCCGGGCTTGGCCTGGAGCGCGCGGTTCAGCGCGTCGCGGGCATCGGCCGTGCGCTGCAGCTTTTCATAGGTCGCCGCCTGGGCGAGATAGACCCGCGCCGGATCGGCATAATTGTAGCTCAGCGCCTTGTCGAAATCGGCAAGCGCGAAGAGATACTGGCCGGAATCGCGCAGCAGCGTGCCGCGGCTGTAATAGGCATTGCTGAATTCCGCATCGAGGAACAGCGCCGAGGTGAAGTCTTCCATCGCCAGGGCATTGCGTTGCAGCCGCTGGTAGGACAGACCACGATTGTAGAGTGCCAGGGCCCGCACCTTGCCGGACAGCGCATCGATGCGCAGGGCGGCGGTATAGTCGTCGATGGCGAATTCATGCTCGTTCAGGCGCTGATAGGCCAGACCGCGGTTGAGCAGCGCGTTGGCCAGCACATCGGGCGGCAGGTTGCGCGAGTCGATGGCCTGGGAATAGTCGGTCACCGCCGTCGCCGCATCGCCGGATTGCAGCGCCTTGTAGGCCTGCGACGCGAGCTTGATGTCGGGGGTGGCGCTGGCGGACAAGGCCGGGGCGGCATTGGCGGCAAGAACCACGAAACAGGCGGAGGCGAGGAGAAGGGTGCGGATGCTCATGTTGGGCAGTATCGCGGCCACGTGGTTAAAAACCTATTGCCGGAAGGGGCTTGGAAAGTTGACAGGTGGTAAACGCGATGGCCGGCCGTGTGTCGTTTTTAGACTCCCGCCCGGCGCAGCCGAGTTGACGGCTGCCAGTCACGCTGGCACAACAGACCCCGTGTGGTGCCCGCTGCCAGACGGACTGCGGGCCTAACAGGGAACACGGTGAGGCAGACCCAATCGGGGGCCGAATCCGTGGCTGCCCCCGCAACTGTGAGCGGTGAGGGCGTGGGCAAGATTGGCCACTGGGAAACCGGGAAGGCCGCCCAGGCTCAGCGACCCGCAAGTCAGGAGACCTGCCACACGACAGGACTGAACCAGGTCACCACGGAGGGTGTTCATGACCGCTCGTCGGATTGCTTCCACCACCTCGCTCGCCGCCTCGAAGCGTATTGCCGCGCGCTTCGCACCGCGGCCCACCGGCGCGACGCCGACCTTCACGTCCGGCCTGTCGCATCTGGCAGGCGCCCCCAATGCGGCGCGCGACACGCGCCACGCCACCGGCTTCCCCTGCCACTAAGCCAAATCGGTGTTCCGGTGCTGCATCGGCCTGTTCCCGGGCCTGGTGCCGGACCGGACTGCCCGGGAGATCCACGCCACATGAACAGTGAAAAAATCGGAGCCACCGTCATCACCGGCTTTCTCGGCGCCGGCAAGACCACGCTCATCCGCAACATGCTGGAGAATGCTGGCGGCCGCCGCATCGCGCTCATCATCAACGAGTTCGGCGACATCGGCGTCGACGGCGAGATCCTGCGGGGCTGCGGGGTCGAGTCCTGCCGCGACGAGGACGTGATCGAACTCGCCAACGGCTGCATCTGCTGTACCGTGGCCGACGACTTCGTGCCCACCATGAAGAAGCTGCTCGACCGTGACGACCCGCCCCAGCACATCGTCATCGAGACCTCGGGCCTCGCCCTGCCCCAGCCCCTGGTGCGCGCCTTCAACTGGCCCGAGATCAAGTCGCGAGTCACCGTCGATGGCGTGATCACCGTGGTCGATGCCAAGGCCCTCGCCGAGGGCCGTTTCGCCGACGACGAGGAGGCCGTGCAGGCCAAGCGCGAGGCGGACCCCAACCTCGACCACGAGAACCCCATCGAGGAACTGTTCGAAGACCAGCTCAACTGCGCCGACATGGTGATCCTCAACAAGACCGACCTGCTTGGCGATGGCGAGCATGACGCCGTTTCGGCCGAGCTGAGGCAGAAGGTGCGCGCCG
Source organism: uncultured Alphaproteobacteria bacterium (assembly GCA_945957365.1). Lineage (GTDB taxonomy): Bacteria > Pseudomonadota > Alphaproteobacteria > Rhizobiales > Aestuariivirgaceae > Aestuariivirga. Next base: position 43,515 of record CAMFKI010000011.1, read on the forward strand.
GCACCCGCCTCGTGCCCACCCGTCATGGCCAGATCGACGTCGCGGCGCTGCTCGGCGTCGGGGCCTCGGCCGAGGACGACCTCCACAACCGCCTTTCGCACCATGAAATGGAAGGCGAGGAACAGCACGACCACGACGACTTCGTGACCTTCATCGTGCCGCTTGGTGAAACGCCCGACAAGGCTGCGCTGCTGAAGCGCATCAAGCAGACCATCGCCGCGCATGACGTGCTGCGCCTGAAGGGCTTCGTCGACGTCAAGGGCTCGCCCGCGCGCCTGCTGGTCCAGGCCGTTGGCCCGCGCCTCAACAGCTATTTCGACCGGCCATGGAAGCCGGATGAACGGCGTGGCACCCAGCTGGTGGTCATCGGCGAGAAGCACATGGACCGCGAGGCCATCGCCGCCATGCTGCGGGGCTGATGCACCTTCTCGCCACGACATCGGGCGTGATCGACGGCGCTGCGGAAGCCGTCGATCTCGCGCAATCGCCTGCCGACATCGTCGTCCTCTCCGCCGCCGACAGCGAGCTGGCGAGCCTCGCGCGCGCCCACGACGCTGCCCCCTGCCCGCTGCGCCTCGCCAACCTGCTGCAGCTGCAGCACCCGCTGTCCGTCGATCTCTACATCGAGAAGACACTGCAGCATGCGAAGCTCGTCGTGCTGCGTCTCCTCGGCGGCGCCTCCTACTGGAGCTACGGCCTCGACCAGCTGGAGGCCGTGGCCCGCGATCGGGGCATCATGCTCTGCCTGCTGCCGGGCGACGCCCAGCCCGATCCCGACCTCACGGCACGATCGACCATCGCGGCGCGCCACGCGGAACAGCTGCGCCAGTATCTGGTGACGGGCGGCGCGGAGAACGCCGCGTGCTTCCTCGCCTATTGCCGCCACCTGACCGAGGGCAGCGCAGCGCCGGCGCCGGCGCGCGAATTGCCGAAGGCCGGGATCTACCGCGACACGTCCAGGCCCGGGCAGCCGCTGGCGGCACTCGTCTTCTACCGTTCGGTCCTCGAGGGCGCGCAGACCGCGCCCATCGATGCGCTGGTGGACGCGCTGGCCGAACGCGGCATCGGCGCCCGCGCATTCTTCGTTGCGAGCCTCAAGGACCGCGCCAGCGTCGAGGTGCTGGAACAGACCCTCTCCCGCCCCGACGTGATCCTCAACTGCACCAGCTTCGCCGTGGCCTCCGGCGGCAGCGCCGATCCGCTCGCCGCACATGATTGCCCGGTGCTGCAAGTGGTGCTCTCCGGCTCCTCCGAAGAGAGCTGGCGCCAATCGTCCCAGGGCCTCAGCGCCCGCGACCTCGCCATGAACGTGGTGCTCCCCGAACTCGACGGCCGCATCATGTCGCGCGCCGTTTCCTTCAAGGCCGACAGCCTGTGGCACCAGGGCACGGAGTGCCGCATCGTCACCTATCGCGCCGTGCCGGACCGCGTCGCCTTCGTGGCCGACCTCGCCGCCAACTGGGTGAGACTTCGCCGCAAGCCTGCGGCCGAGCGCAAGGTGGCGATCATCCTCGCCAACTACCCGAACAAGGACGGCCGCATCGCCAATGGCGTGGGCTACGACACGCCGGCGAGCACGGTTGCGATCCTCGATGCGATGGCGGCGGAGGGCCATGCGGTCGCGGATTACCCCAAGAGCGGCAATGGCATCGTCGAAGACCTGCAGCGCGGGCCGACGAATGCGGCGCGCCATTCTCCATCCACGGCAACGCCCTTCCACGCTTCACCTCGCCCCGGCTCGACCGGGGCATCCTCTTCGGACGCCGGCAAAAAGGATCGCCCGGTCAAGCCGGGCGAAGGTGGATGGGTGGGGCGGGACGAAAGCCCGGCCCTACTCGCCCTTGCCGACTACATCACCTTCTTCGAAACCCTCCCCGCCCCGCTCCGCAGCAGCATCACCGCGCGCTGGGGCGAACCCGCCCGCGATCCGTTCTTCGCGGACGGCGCCTTCCACCTTCCCATCCGCCTCTACGGCAATGCCGCCGTCGCGATCCAGCCGGCGCGCGGCTACAACATCGATCCGAAATCGACCTACCACGACCCGGCGCTGCTGCCGCCGCATGGCTATCTCGCCTTCTACTACTGGCTTCGCACGCTTTTCAAAGCGGATGCCGTGATCCACAACGGCAAGCACGGCAATCTCGAATGGCTGCCGGGCAAGGCCAATGCGCTGTCGGCCGAATGCCTGCCCGAAGTTGCACTCGGCCCGCTGCCGCAGCTCTATCCCTTCATCGTCAACGATCCCGGCGAGGGCACGCAGGCCAAGCGCCGCACCGGTGCCGTCATCATCGACCACTTGACGCCGCCGCTGACGCGCGCCGAAACCTACGGCCCGCTGAAGGATCTCGAAGCCCTCGTCGATGAATATTACCTCGCCTCCGGCCTCGACGCCCGCCGCCGCGATTCGCTGAAGCGCGACATCCTCGATCTCACCAGGTCCTCGCGCCTCGACGAGGATGCAGGCTTCACCGGTGACGAGGACCGGGACCTGCAGCGGCTCGACGCGTTTCTCTGCGACCTCAAGGAGGCGCAGATCCGCGACGGGCTGCATGTTCTCGGCGCGTCCCCCGAGGGACGGCTGGAGACCGATCTCCTCGTCGCCTTCACCCGCGTGCCACGCGGACTGGGCGAAGGCGGCGACCAGTCGCTGATCCGCGCGCTCGCGGCAGATTCGGGCCTTGCCGGCTTCGATCCGCTCGACTGTGACATGGCCGCCCGGTGGACTGGCGCGAAACCCGCGGCGCTCTTGTCACTCGCCAGTGATCCCTGGCGCAGCAACGGCGACACGGTGGAGCGGCTGGAACGCTTCGCATCCGCGCTGCTCTCGGGCACGCCACTGCCGGCGGGCTTCGACAAGACGAGCGCCGTGCTCGCCGAGATCGAAACGCGCATCCGACCCGCGCTTCGCGCCTGCGGGCATGACGAGATCGCGGCTGTCCTCAAGGGCCTCGCCGGCCGCTTCGTCGTCCCCGGTTCATCCGGCGCACCGACGCGTGGCCGGCTCGACGTGTTGCCCACGGGCCGGAACTTCTACTCCCTCGACAACCGCACGGTGCCCACGCCCACGGCCTGGAACCTTGGCCAGAAATCGGCGGAAGACCTGCTGCTGCGCCATTTCCAGGACATGGGACAATACCCGAAGGCGCTCGGCCTCTCCGCCTGGGGCACCTCCAACATGCGCACCGGCGGCGACGACATCGCCCAGGCGCTCGCGCTCATCGGGGCGAAGCCGGTGTGGGAGCCGTCGAGCTGGCGCGTCACCGGCTACGAGATCATTCCGCTGGCGAAGCTCGGCCGTCCGCGCGTCGATGTCACGCTGCGCATTTCCGGCTTTTTCCGCGACGCCTTTCCGGCCCAGATCGAACTGCTCGACAAGGCGATCCGCGCCGTGGGTGCGCTGGACGAGGACGAGGACGACAATCCGCTCGCGGCCCGCATGCGTGCCGAGGCCAGGCTGCTGGCATCGTCGGGGATCGACACCGCCGCGGCGCAGGACATGGCCGGCCACCGCATCTTCGGGTCCAGGCCCGGCGCCTATGGCGCCGGCCTGCAGGCGCTGATCGACGAGAAGATCTGGAGCGCGCGCGCCGACCTCGCCGCCGCCTATGTCACCTGGGGTGCCTATGCCTATGGCGCCAGGGCACAGGGCATCAATGACGAGAAGGCCTTCACCGAGCGCCTGAAGCGCATCGAGGCCGTGGTCCACAACCAGGACAACCGCGAGCACGACCTGCTCGATTCCGATGATTACTACCAGTTCGAGGGCGGCATGGCCGCCGCCGTGGAGCACGCCTCGGGCAGCCTCCCGCGCGTCTACCACAATGACCATTCCCGCCCCGAGCGCCCGGTGATCCGCACGCTCGAGGAAGAGGTGAGCCGCGTCATGCGCGCGCGCGTGGTCAACCCAAAGTGGATCACGGGCGTGAAGCGCCACGGCTACAAGGGCGCCTTCGAGATCGCGGCGACCGTCGATTACATGTTCGCCTTCGCCGCAACAACCGGCGCGGTGCGCAGCCATCATTTCGATCTGGCCTACGACGCCTTCCTCGCCGATGATGCGACGCGTGACTTCATCCGCGACAACAACCCCGCGGCGCTCCGCGAGATCGCCGAGCGCTTCCGCGAGGCACGCGAACGGGGCTTGTGGACGCCGCGCCTCAACTCCGCCCATAACCAGCTCGAAGACCTGCTCGAGGACCTGACACGATGACCGACGAGACCCCCGACCACGACAATGCCCGCCACCATGAGAAGATGGCGAAGAAGAAGGCCGCCCGCGCCAAGATCATGGCGGGCAAGACCATCGAGAAGGGACTGCTCGTCGTCCACACCGGCAAGGGCAAGGGCAAGTCGACCGCCGCCTTCGGCATGGTGTTCCGCTGCATCGGCCATGGCATGAAGTCGGGCGTCATCCAGTTCGTGAAGGGCGCCTGGGGTACGGGCGAGCGCACGGTGCTGGAGAAGTTCCCAGAGCTCGTCACCATCAAGGCCATGGGCGAAGGCTTCACCTGGGAAACCCAGGACCGCGAGCGCGACATCGCGCATTCCCGCGCCGCCTGGGACGAGGCCAAGAAGATGATCGCCGATCCCGATTACAAGATGGTGCTGCTCGACGAACTCAACATCGTGTTGCGCTACGACTACCTGCCACTCGAGGAGGTGCTCGAGGTTCTGAAGAACAAGCCCGAGGGCAAGCACGTCGTCGTCACCGGCCGCAACGCCAAGGACGAGCTGATCGAGATCGCCGACCTCGTCACCGAAATGGAACAGGTGAAGCACCCCTTCCGCTCCGGCGTGAAGGCGCAGGCCGGGATCGAGTTCTAGCCGGACGGACAATCCCGCGCCGGCGTTGCATGCAGGGCCGCCGAAAGCCGGTCCACGACGGGATCGAACTCCGCCTTCCGGCTCGCGGGATATTCGAGGCGGAAATACACCGCCTGCGCTCCCTTGCAGCTGGCGACGGCCTTTTCATAGAACAACCTTCCGGAGGCATCGCCCGCCAGCACGTACCAGCCCTTGGCGGTGCCCTTGAGCGACAGGTTGTGAACCTTTTCATAGGTCACGTTGAAGCCGCGCCCGCGCTCGTACTTGGCCCGGTCCGCCGCATCTTCCTTGAAGCTGCGGCCCGCGAGGTTACGGCCCCAGACCAAGAGCTCGGCCGCCTCGGGCTTGTCGTGGAAGGTGCGCCCGTCGCCGTTCTCGGGGCCGTCGGCATCGTTCACGAAGCCCGGGGGAATGTCGAGCGCCGCCCCGAACCTCTCGCTGACATAACTTTGCCAGCCCGCCGCGGAGGCCGGTGTCACAAGCAGAAATATCGCCAGAAGACGCTTCATCCTCGGCAGAATGGGCCCGCTGCCGCAAACGCGCAAGGCTTCGTCGCCGGTTCACTTGACCCCCGCCCGCATGGGGACTACCAAACAGCCTCGCAGCGTCCCCAGAGACGGGACTGAAAGCAAATTCCGGTGCGGCCGACCCAGTTGCGGGGCCAATGCCGGAGCTGTCTTCCGGACCGGGCCTCGCCCGGGGACGCGCTTGATCTGGAAGGCAGGACCAATGGCGGACAAACTGGGTGTGATGCTGTGCGGCCACGGCAGCCGCGACAACGACGCGGTGAAGGAATTCGCCATCCTCGCCGAACACCTCAAGCGCCGCCTGCCCCAATATCCGGTCGAATACGGCTATCTCGAATTCGCCACGCCCATCATCCGCACCGGCCTCGACAACCTGAAGGCGCAAGGGGTGACGCGGGTGCTCGCCGTGCCCGGCATGCTGTTTGCCGCCGCCCACGCCAAGAACGACATTCCCTCCGTGCTCAACACCTATGCCGCCGCCAATGACCTGCGAATCGACTACGGCAAGGAACTCGGCATCGACCCCAAGATGATGCGCGCCGCCGGCGACCGCGTGCAGGAAGCCCTCGACAGGGCCGGCGCGCAGGTGCCGAAGCACGAGACGCTGCTCGTCGTCGTCGGCCGCGGCGCGTCGGACCCCGACGCCAATTCCAACGTCGCCAAGGTGACGCGCCTGCTCTGGGAAGGCTTCGGCTTCGGCTGGGCGGAGACCGCCTATTCCGGCGTCACCTTCCCGCTGGTCGAACCCGGCCTCGAGCACGCGGCGCGGCTCGGCTATCGCCGCATCATCGTGTTCCCCTATTTCCTGTTCACCGGCATCCTCGTCGATCGCATCTATGACGCGACCGATGCGGTTGCCGCGCGCCACCCGGAGATCGAGTTCGTCAAGGCGCCCTACCTCAACGACCATCCGCAGGTCATCGCGACGTTTGAAGAGCGCATCGAGCAGATCCTGACGGGCGACATCGCCATGAACTGCCAGATGTGCAAGTACCGCACCCAGGTGCTGGGCTTCGAAGCGGACGTGGGCGCGATACAGGAGAGCCACCACCACCATGTCGAGGGCATCGGCACCTCGGCCGACTGCGAATACTGCGACGGCGTCTGCAACCAGATGTGCAAGACCGCGCCGAAGAAACGGACGGATGCCGTGCTGGCGGTCGATGCTTCGAAGATCCTGTCCGGCGCTGTCCCCCACCACCATCATGACGACGGCCACCACCATCACCACGGCCACGATCATGACCACGCGCATGGGCATGACCACGACCACGGCCACACCCATGCCCCCTACCCCCATGCCGATCACCCGCTGGGCCCGAAAAGCATGCTGAAGAAGTGATGGACTATCTCCGCGATCCCGCCGCCATCTACCGGCGCTCCTTCGAGATCATTCGCACCGAAGCGGATTTCTCCCGCCTGCCGGCGGACGCGGAACCCGTCGCCACCCGCATCATCCATGCCTGCGGCATGCCGGAGATCGCGGCCGACCTGCGCATCTCGCCCGACTTCGTGCAGGCCGCGAAGGCCGCGCTCGCGGCGGGCAAGCCCGTTCTCGTCGATGCCGAGATGGTCCGCCACGGCATCATCGACAAGCAGCTCACCGTCATCTGCACGCTCAACGACCCGAGGTCGCGCGAGATCGGGCTCGCCACTCGCAACACCCGCTCGGCTGCCGCCGTCGAACTCTGGCGTGATCACCTTGCCGGCAGCATCGCGGTGATCGGCAATGCCCCCACCGCCCTCTTCGCCCTGCTCGAGATGATCGACGCCGGAGCGCCGAGGCCCGCCGCCATCGTCGGCTTTCCCGTCGGCTTCGTCGGGGCGGCGGAATCGAAGGACGAACTCCACGCCAACCCGCGCGGCATACCCTACGCCACGCTGCTCGGCCGCCGCGGTGGCTCCGCCATGGCGGCCTCCGTCGTCAACGCCCTGACGCGGGGTGCGCAATGAACAGGTGGCTCACCATCATCGGCATGGGCGAGGACGGCTGGGAGGGCCTGTCGCCCCGTGCTCGCATGGCCATCGGCAGTGCCGAGGCAATCGTGGGCTCGACCCGCCTGCTCGGCTTTCTGCCGGACACCGTGGCAGCGGAGCGCCACGAATGGCCGCAGCCCTTCTCCGCCGTCGTCGACCGCATCAGGCCGCTCGCCGGCCGCCGCACCGTGGTGCTGGCCACGGGTGACCCGCTGAACTATGGCGTGGCGCGCAAGCTGATGGAGTTCATCCCGTTCGCCGAGATAGAGATCGTCCCGCATTTCTCCGCCTTCTCGCTCGCCGCGGCGCGGGTCGGCTGGTCGCTCCCCGATTGCGACACCCTTACGCTGCACGGCCGCGACGCCGCGCATCTCGAACCCTTCATCCAGCCCGGCGTGCGCCTAATCGTGCTGACGGCCGACCGCACCACCATCCCCGAGGTCGCCCGCCGACTCGTCGCGCGCGGCTTCGGCAAGAGCGCGATCACCGTGCTCGAGAACATGGGTGGCGAACGCGAGGGCCAGTCCAGCTTCGTGGCCGATGCCGTTCCCCCTACCCACTTCTCCGACCTCAACACCCTCGCCATCCACTGTGTGGCGTCACCGGGCGCGAGGCTCTTCTCACGCCTCGCGGGCTTGCCCGACGATGCCTTCGTGCATGACGGCCAGCTCACCAAGCGCGAAGTGCGCGCCGCGACGCTCGCGGCTCTCGCCCCCTCGCCCGACAGGCTGCTGTGGGACGTGGGCGCCGGCTGCGGCTCGATCTCCATCGAGTGGATGCGCGCCGCGCGCGGCTGCCAGGCCATTGCCTTCGAGCATGACGCCGACCGGCTTGGCATGATCGCCGCCAATTGCGACGCGCTCGGAACGCCGCGCCTCAAGGTGGTCGCCGGCGATGCACCGGCCACCTACCTGGGCCAGCCAACACCCGACGCGGTGTTCATCGGCGGCGGCATCTGGCTTCCCGGTGTCTTCGAACAGGCCTGGGAAGCACTCAAGCCCGGCGGCCCGCTGGTGGCCAATGTCGTCACCATCGAGGGCGAGCTGCACCTCTACGACCTCCATGAGAAACATGGCGGCGACATCGTGCGCATGGAAGTCTCGAGCCTCACGCATGTCGGGCGCCTGCGGGCGCTGCGGCCGCGCATGGCGGTCACCCAGTGGCGGGCGCAGAAATCATGGTGAGCAAACTCGGAACCCTGCACGGCGTCGGCGTCGGTCCCGGCGACCCGGACCTTCTCACGGTCAAGGCCGCGCGGCTCATCTCCAATGCCGGCGTCGTCGCCTATCTCGCCGCCAACGGCAAGGACTCGACCGCGCGCGACATCGCGAAGGCATATATCCCTGCCACGGCCCGGCACCTTGTCATCGACATGCCGATGCGGGTGGAGCGCGAGCCGGGCGAGAAGGCCTATGATGCCGGCGCCGCAGCGATCGCCGAACACCTGAAGCAGGGCCACGACGTGGTCATGCTGTGCGAAGGCGATCCCTTCTTCTACGGCTCTTTCATGTATCTCTTCGCCCGCCTCGCGAACGACTACCCCTGCGCCATCGTGCCGGGTGTCACCTCGATGACGGCCTCCGCCGCCGCGCTTCGCCGCCCGCTCTCGGCGCGCAACGAGGTGGTGAAGGTGCTGCCGGCAACGCTCCCCGAAGATCGCCTGCGCGAGGAACTGATGACGGCGGAGAGTGCGGTTCTCATCAAGGTCGGCCGCCACCTCGCCAAGGTGCGCAACATCCTGGGGCTGCTGGACCTCTCGTCCCGCGCCCATGTCATCGTCAAGGCAACACATGAGGACGAGGTGGTCACACCGCTCCTCGACATCACGGAAGATCACTTGCCCTATTTCTCGTCCATCCTCGTCTATGCAGGCACCGAAGCATGGTGAAGCCCGTCCTTTTCGTGCTCGGCGCCTCCGCCGTGCCGCTCGCTAGAAAGCTGAAGCAGGGACTCGATGCCGAAATCCACACGCCGGACTGCGTGGCGGGCGGCGATGTCACCTATGCCAAGGCGACGGCCCATCTCGGGCATCTCTTCAGCGAGGGCCGCAGCATCATCGGCCTCTGCGCCGCCGGCATCCTGGTCCGCGCCATTGCCCCACACCTTGCCGACAAGCGCAGCGAACCGCCGGTGATCGCGCTGGCGGAGGATGGTTCCTCCGTGGTGCCGCTGCTCGGCGGCCATCACGGCGCCAACGAACTGGCCCGCCGCATCGCCGCAATGACGGGCGGTCACGCCGCCGTCACCACCGCGAGCGACGTGCGCTTCGGCTTCGCTCTCGATGATCCGGCACCGGGCTTCGTGCTCGCCAACCCGCAGGACATGAAACCCGCCACCGCCGCGCTGCTGAATGGCGCTCAACTGTCGCTCGACGGCACGCTCAACCCCTTCTCCGCCGCGACCTATGCCAGCGGCGGCGGCGTGACGCTGGTGGTGACCGAACAAAGGGACGAGGGCTCGAAGTCGCGCCTCGTCTACCATCCCCGGACGCTCGTCATGGGCCTCGGCTGCGAACGCAATGCGGAAGGCGCTGACCTCATCGCGCTGGCGGAGAAGGTGCTGTCCGACCGCGAGCTCTCCCCCGCGTCGCTGGCAGCCGTCGCCTCCATCGACCTCAAGTCGGACGAAGCCGCCATCCATGCGGTCGCCGCACATTTCGGCGTGCCCGCCCGATTCTTCTCCGTCGCGGACCTCGCGCAGGAGACGCCGCGCCTCAAAAACCCGTCCGAGATCGTGGCGAAGGAAGTGGGCGTCGCCGGCGTGGCCGAAGCCGCTGCCCTCGCCGCGGCGGGCAGCACGTCCGAGCTCATCGTCGAGAAGACGCGCTCCACGCGCGGCACCTGCGCCATTGCCAAGGCAGCCCAGCCGCTTCTCGATCTGCCCGGCCGCCCGCGCGGCATCGTCCATGTCGTGGGCATCGGCCCCGGCACGCCGGACTGGCGGGCACCCGCGGCGCGGGCCGCACTCGAAGCCTCCACCGACTGGGTCGGCTACGGCCTCTATCTCGACCTCGTCGCCGACGTGAAGTCCGGCCAGCAGGAGCACCGCTTCCCGCTCGGCGGCGAGGAAGACCGCGTGCGCCACGCCATCGAACTGGCGAAGCAGGGCAGGCAAGTCTCGCTCATCTGCTCCGGCGATGCCGGCATCTATGCCATGGCGGCGCTCGTCTACGAGGTGATCGACATCGAGCCCTCGCGCATCGCGGTCAATGTCATTCCCGGCATCTCGGCCTTCCAGGCAGCGGCCGCCAAGGCCGGCGCCATGATCGGGCACGACTTCTGCTGCATCTCGCTCTCCGACCTGCTCACCCCGTGGGAGGCGATCGAGAAGCGGCTGCATGGCGCGGCGGAAGGCGACTTCGTGATCTCCTTCTATAACCCGCGCTCGCTCAAGCGCCGCGACCAGCTGGAACGCGCCTTCGCGATCCTGAAGGATCATCGACCGCCGGATACGCCCGTCGTCATCGCCTCCAACCTCGGCCGCCCCGAGGAGAAGGTGAAGATCGTGCGCTTCGCGGACTTCAACCCCGAGGACGTCGACATGCTCACGCTGGTGATGGTCGGCTCGTCGCAATCGAAATGTTTCACCCGCGGCGACGGCAGGACCTACGCCTATACGCCCCGCGGCTATGCCAGGAAGAGAGAGGCAGCGGAATGACCGTCCACTTCATCGGCGCCGGCCCCGGCGCACCCGACCTCATCACGGTGCGCGGGCTGAAGCGCATCCAGTCCTGCCCCGTCTGCCTCTATGCCGGGTCGCTGGTGCCGGAGGAGATCGTCAAGGCTGCGCCGCAAGGCGCGCGCGTCGTCGATACCGCGCCGCTGACGCTGGACGAAATCGTTGCGGAGATCGAGGCCGCGCACGCCAAGGGCCATGACGTCGCCCGCGTCCATTCCGGCGATCCCTCGCTCTATGGCGCCATCGCCGAGCAGATCCGCCGCCTCGAGAAGCTCGGCATTCCCTATGACGTGACGCCGGGCGTTCCCGCCTTCGCCGCTGCGGCCGCCGAGCTCAAGACCGAGTTCACGCTCCCCGAGATCGCCCAGACGGTGATCCTCACCCGCACCGCCATGCAGTCCTCCTCCATGCCGCCGGGCGAGGTGCTGGAGGAACTGGGACGCTCGAAGGCCACCCTCGCCATTCATCTCTCCATCCGCAACCTCGGCTACATCGAGCGCGCGCTCACGCCGCATTATGGCTCCGACTGCCCGGTGGTCGTGGCCTATCGCATCACCTGGCCCGACCAGATGATCATCCGCGGCACGCTGTCGACCATCGCGAAGAAGGTGCGCGAGGCGAAGCTCACCCGCACCGCCCTGATCCTCGTGGGCCACGTACTCGACGGGCATGACTTCCGCGACTCCGCTCTCTACGACGCCGACCACGAGCACGTGCTACGCAACCGGAAAACGGCCAAGGCGGCAGGCTGAGCCGCCCCCGGAGATCGGTCCTCGACACCTAGAGGTTCCCCTCCCCCTCGTGGGGAGGGGTTAGGGGTGGGGGGCAGCGAGTCCGAACCTCAAGACCAGAACCCGGGACCCCCCACCCTTGATCCCTCCCCACGAGGGGGAGGGACATCATTCCGATTTCATCTGCCCATTCACACGTCGAGCAGCGCGCCCTCATGCACGAGGAGCCAGCGCTTGCGGTCGAGGCCCCCGCCATAGCCGGTGAGCGAGCCGTCGGCGCCGATCACCCGGTGGCAGGGCACCACGATGGAAATCGGATTGCGGCCATTGGCGGTTCCCACGGCCCGCACCGCCCTGGGATCGCCCAGGCGGCGCGCCAGTTCGCCGTAGGAGATCGTCACGCCGCAAGGGATGCGTTTGAGTTCCTTCCACACGCGGGCCTGAAATTCCGTGCCGCCGCCATCCGTCGAAATCCCCTCGATGGCGGAAAGCTCGCCGGCAAAATAGGCCTCGATGCGGGAGCGGAAGCCGAAGGGATCATCCGCGGGCTGATGGGTCTCGCCGCGAAACCGCGCCTTCATCTCGCGCTCCACCCGCGGCTCCGCGTCCTCGAATTCCAGCATCAGCAAAAGGCCCTCCCGTGCGAGCAGCACGAGAGGGCCGATGGGAGTCTCGATCCGGCTGCTGAGGATCATGGACCAGCGCCTATCCCAGCCTGACCAGCGCCTCGTCGATCTTGGCCTTGCGCGCCGCGAGCTCGGTCTTGCGCTCGCGGCTTTCCTCCAGCACCTCCGGCGGCGCCTTGGCGACGAAACCGGGGTTGTTGAGGCGGCCGTCGATGGCGGCGGTGTCCTTGGCGATCTTCTCGAGTTCCTTCGACAGGCGCGCCTTCTCGGCGGCGAAGTCGATGACGCCTTCGAGCGGCAGCGCGACGGTCGCCTCGCCCAGCACGATCTGGGCGGAGGCCTTCGGAACGGACTCCTCGAAGGTGATGGAGGAAAGCCGCGCCAGGCGCATGATCTCGTTCTCCCAGGCATCGGCCCGGCGGCGCGTCTCGCTGTTGGCCGAGACCAGCACGCAGGCGATCTTGGCGCCGGCGGGCACGTTCATCTCGGCGCGTACCGAACGCACTTCGGAGATGAAGCGGATCACCCATTCCATCTCGGCATCGGCCTTGGCATCGCCCAGGCCCTTGTAGCTCGGCCAGTCGGAGGCGATCAGCCACTGCTTGCGCGTGCCCGTCTGCTGCCACAGCTCTTCGGTCACGAAGGGCATGAAGGGGTGCAGCAGCAGCAGGATCTGGTCCATCACCCAGGCGGTGGTGGCGCGCGTCTCGGCCTTGGCGGCCTCGTCGGTCCCGTTGAGGATCGGCTTGATAAGTTCAAGGTACCAGTCGCAGAACACGTTCCAGACGAACTGGTAGAGTGCGCCCGCAGCCTCGTTGAACTTGTATTCGTCGAGCGCCTTCCTCACGAGTGCCTCGGTACGCGCCGTCTCGCCGGCGATCCAGCGGTTGACGGTGACGCGCGCGGCGAGCGGGTCGTAATTCGGGTCATGCGCCACGCCGTTCATCTCGGCGAAGCGCGCGGCGTTCCACAGCTTGGTGCCGAAGTTGCGATAGCCCTCGACGCGCGCCTTGGCGAGCTTGATGTCGCGGCCCTGTGCGGCCATGGCCGCGAGCGTGAAGCGCAGCGCATCGGCGCCATAGGCGTCGATCAGCTCGAGCGGATCGATGACGTTGCCCTTCGACTTCGACATCTTCTGGCCCTTCTCGTCGCGGACCAGGGCGTGGATGTAGACGGTGTGGAACGGCACCTCGTGCATGAAGTGCAGCCCCATCATCATCATGCGGGCGACCCAGAAGAAGATGATGTCGAAGCCGGTCACCAGCACGTCGGTCTTGTAGTGCCGCTTCAGCTCCGGCGTCTCGTCGGGCCAGCCGAGCGTCGAGAACGGCCAGAGGGCGGAGGAGAACCAGGTGTCGAGCACGTCCTCGTCGCGCGTCAGCGCCACCTTGGTGCCGAATTGGCGCTCGGCAGCAGCAACCGCGGCAGCCTCCGTCTCCTCGACGAAGACCGTGCCGTCCGGGCCATACCAGGCCGGGATCTGGTGGCCCCACCACAGCTGGCGCGAGATGCACCAGGGCTGGATGTTGCGCATCCATTCGAAATAGGTCTTCTCCCAGTTCTTCGGGACGAAGCTGGTCTCGCCCTTCTCCACCATCGCGATGGCGGGCTTGGCGAGTTCGGCGGCATTCACATACCACTGCTCGGTGAGCCACGGCTCGATGACGACGTCGGAGCGGTCGCCATGCGGCACCTGGTTGGTGTGCGGCTCGATCTTGTCGAGCAGGCCCAGCGCCTCGAACATCTCGACGATACGCTTGCGCGCCTCGAAGCGGTCGAGCCCGTTGAGCGCCATCGTCTCGGCCGGAACGTCGGCGGCCTCGAGGAAGTCGGCATTGCCCTCGAGCGTGATCTTGCCGAACTGGTCGAGCACGTTGATCTGCCGGAGGTCGTTGCGCTTGCCCACGTCGAAGTCGTTGAAGTCATGCGCCGGAGTGATCTTCACCGCGCCGGTGCCCTTCTCCGGGTCGGCATAGTCGTCGCCGACGATGGGGATCAGGCGGCCGACCAGCGGCAGCTTCACCATCTTCCCGATGAGGTGCTTCAGCTTCTCGTTCTCGGGGTGCACGGCAACGCCGCTATCGCCCAGCATCGTCTCGGGTCGCGTGGTGGCGACCACGATGAATTCGTCCGAGCCCTCGATCGGGTAGCGCAGGTGCCAGAGATTGCCCTTCACTTCCTTCTGCACCACCTCGAGGTCGGAGATGGCGGTCAAGAGCTTCGGGTCCCAGTTCACAAGGCGCTTGTCCTTGTAGATCAGGCCCTCCTTGTAGAGCTGCACGAAGACCTTGAGCACGGCCTTGGACAGCCCCTCGTCCATGGTGAAGCGCTCGCGCGACCAGTCACACGATGCGCCGAGGCGGCGCAGCTGGCGCGAAATGGTGCCGCCCGATTCTTCCTTCCATTCCCACACGCGCTTGAGGAAGGCCTCGCGGCCCATCGACCGGCGGTCGGTCTTGTTCTCCTTCTGGAGGAGCCGCTCCACCACCATCTGGGTGGCGATGCCGGCATGGTCGGTGCCCGGCTGCCACAGCACGTCCTTGCCGCGCATGCGCTCGAAGCGGACGAGAATGTCCTGGATGGTGTTGTTGAGGGCATGGCCCATGTGCAGCGAGCCCGTCACGTTGGGTGGCGGGATCACGATGGTGAAGGGCACGGCCTTGGGCTTGCCGCCCGGCTTGAAGAAGCCGCGCTCCTCCCATTCGGCATAGAGCCTTGCTTCCATTTCGGCAGGCGTGAAGGTCTTCTCGAGCATGATCAAGTCCGGGCAAAGCGATGAATTGGCTGGTGCGCCTTAAACACCAGCCTGCCGTGCCGTGCAACGCTTGAGACGGGTGCGCTAGAGCAGCAGATGCAATGCCTTGCGCGGAGGCGACACGAACGCCACCCCCACCTCATCGAGGCGCCGCCACGCCACCCGCACGTCCCGCAATTCGCGTTCGGACATGAAAACCAGAGTGAAATGGTCCGGCAGCAGAATGGCCTGGCTGCACGACAGCCTGGCGCCACCCTGTGAAACATCACGCATGATACAATCGAGCACGGACTGGTTGGAATTGAAGACGGCCTTCACCTTCTTCAACACGCGCCGCCGGGGGTGAGCCCGGCGCTCCTGGGTGGTCACATGAGCTGCGGTCATGATTTGCCCATCCTGATAGAATCAAATGAAGCACTTCATGCTAGGGTTGTGACAGTGGACGTTACGTCAAACACTGCAAATTTGCAATTTAAAATCGAATCGATGACGATTTCAAGGCAATGGGCGGCCCGCTTCAGCGTCCGCTGCGGGCCACGCGCTCGATCTCTTCGCGCACCAGTCTCTCGACCATGGCCGGCAGGTTTTCATCCAGCCACTGCTTCAGCATCACCCGCAGCAATTCGCGGGTGAGGTCTTCCACCGAGCGGTCGTTGGTCGCCCTCGTCAGCACGGTGTCAGCCAGGCGGTTGAAGGCGGAATTCACTGCCTGGGCGGAATTGCCGGAGAGAATCGCCGGCGGCGTTTCGCTGCGCGCCGGGGGTCGTGCGGCAGGTGCTTCCGGCTTGGCCACGGGTTTTGGCGGTTCGCTCTCCAGAACGCTGCCGCGCAGGCGCGGCGGCAGCGGGGCCGGCTCGAGTTCGCGCCAGTTGCGGCGGGGTGTTTCGTTCTGGAGTGCGGCGGCAAGCGAGGCGGCACGCTGCCCGGGCTCCGCCGGGGCAGCGGGCTTGCCGGTGCGGGCTCGCGTGATCTTGTCGCGAAGCTGCTGGATTTCGCTGGCCGCCGCCGCCAGCTCGTCACCGGCGCGGGAATGGCTGTCGGCATGGCCGCGGGGGTGGGGATCGGTCGCCGGCGCCGAGGCCGCATGCGTGCCGCGCGCCGCCTGCAACGGCATGTCCCCGATGTCATCGTGGATAGCCTTGCGGATCGACGCCAGGAGATCTTCCATTCGCGGTTCTGCAGTCACGTCGCCCACCCTGTAGCGGCTCAAGGACATTCACCCTTCAGCAAGGATTACGCGAGGCGGGCCGGCTTGTCGATATCCGAGGGGGCCCTATTCAACCGTTTTGACGTCGGTGCCGATCCATTTGTCGCGCACGCGCTTGTAGTTCGCATCCGGATCGTAGACCGGAACCTGCAGGCCCACGTCCTGCGCGGTCAGGTGGCCGATCGCCGCGAGCAGCTGATAACCGCTCACCACCCTGTTGCGCTCCGCCGTCACCTGCAGCACCTGGGCCTGAACCAGGTCGCGCTGGGCATCGAGCACGTCCAGCGTGGTGCGTGTACCGGCCTGGTATTCCTGCTGCACGCCGTTCAGCGCCAGCTGGGCAGCGCTCACCTGGGTGCGGGTGTTCTTGATGATCTGGGCAAGCCCCACATAGGCGTTCCACGACGAGGCGACCGCCTGACGCACGCTGCGCGCCACCTCGATCACCTGGATGCGGCTCTGGCTCGCCAGCTGCTTGGCCTGGCGGACCTGCGAATAGACGAAGCCCGATTCGTAGAGCGGGATCGACAGCTGGGCCCCGACCTGGAAGGTGCTGGTGTGGTTGTCCGGCGCGCTGATGTCGGGATCGACACGGGCCCCGGTCGCCACCAGGTTGGCGTTGGGCAGCAGGTTGGAGAAGGCCACCCCGATGTCGCTCTTGGCCGCCACCTCGACGAAGGACTGGGCCAGCAGCTGCGGGTTGATCTCGCCCGCCGTGTCGAGCGCGACCTTCAGTGAATTCGGGATGTTGACGATCTTGGGGTAGCTCAGCTTGTCGGGCTCCTGGCCCACCACCTGCACATAGCTGGCCACGGCCCGGGCGAGGTCGGTCTGGGCATTCACCAGGAAGGTCTGCGACTCGGCGAGACGGGATTCGGCCTGGGCCACGTCGGTACGGGTGATCTCGCCCACCGCGAAGCGGTCACGCGCGGCCTTCACCTGGGCCTGGAGTGCGGCCACGTCCTGGCGCCGCAGCATCACGAATTGCCGGCCGGAATAGACGTCCATGTAGGCCTGGACGACGTCGAACAGCACCTGCTGTTCGGTGCCGAGCAGGCCCTGCTTGCCGGCGTCGACCCGCGCTTCCGCCGCCTTGGTCTGGTTGATCGTCCCGAAGCCCCGAAACAACGGCTGGTTCAGCTGGATGGCGATGCTGCTGTTGAAGGCATTCCCGCTGTCGCGCACGATGTTGCCATTGAGATCGACGCCCACCGGCTTCGAGGCATAGGTCTTGTCGATTTCCCCGCTGATCCCGATGGTGGGCCGCCAGCCCGACAGCGCCTGCGGCACCAGTTCGTCGGTGGCGCGCTGGCCGGCGCGGGCGGCATTGAGCGTTGGATTGGTGACGTAGGCCTTCTCCATGGCCCCGAACAGCGAGTCGGCCGAGGCCGAACCGGTCTGCGTCGCCGCCGCCACGGTTATGGCAACGCCGGAGAGAAGTGCCCGCACCCACTGAACTGTCATGAACCCTCACTCCAAAAACCAGACACCGCCGTGCCGCTGCGGCCGGAGGCGACGATAGGCACGGCGCTTCCTGCCTCAGAACACAAAGGCGGGCTTCAACTTCTTCATCCCCGGCAACGCCGTGACCGAGGCATCGAATGCCTGGCGCACCGCAACCGAGGCGCCGGCCCGAGAATAGACGCAAGCCTGAGACGTTTCCCGTTCCCCGACCACGGCCACCAGGCGGCCGTCGTCGGCCAGCTGGTCGATCAGGGCCTGCGGAACTTCTTCGGCCCGGCCTTCGAGAAGGATCACATTGTAGGGCTGGTCCGCCGCGACGCCGGCTGCCAGCGGCCCCTGCACGAGCGTCACGTTGGCGCGGCCCGCGAGGTTCGCCTTGGCCAGCGCGAACAGGCCGGCGTCACATTCCAGCGCCACCACCTTGTCGGCGATCTGGCTGATCACGGCCGCGCCGTAGCCGGTCTCCGCCCCGACCACCAGAACCTTGTCGGTGGGCTTGATGGCGGCCTGCTGGAGCATGCGGGCGAAGGCCATCACCTCGATCAGGGCGCGCCGTCCGGCGCTGCGGTCGCTGGCATCGAGCGTTACGTCCTCGTCCATGTAGGCGAGCGGGCGGCGGCTTTCGGGAACGTAGTTTTCGCGCGGCACGGACTCGATTGCAGCAATGATGCGGCGATCAGTGATGCCATTGGGCCGCACCTGCGATTCGACCATGTTGAGGCGGGCGGCAGTGAAATCGGTCATTATCTTCCTAAAGTCTGGCGCATTCACGAATTGTCAATCTTTGTGTAGCGAAGGATGCCGAATATGTCCATCAGCCGGTAGGGAATTGAACCGTTTTGGATGGCTGCTGCGCTTCTTTTACAACTTAGATTTCGATTGCCCGCCCCGCCTGCCCAGAACTCGTGCACGGCAGGCGTTTGGCTCTTGTCAGCGCCGGCGCAGCGTGCCATACAAGGCCACCACTCAAGACGTAAGTCATTGAAAACACTGAAGGCCTCGTGGCGGAGTGGTTACGCAGAGGACTGCAAATCCTTGCACCCCGGTTCGATTCCGGGCGAGGCCTCCAACTTCCGATCACCCATCCCGTGCCAGATGCACCGCCGTCACCAGGCGCGTCGGCAACCGCAATTCGTGAGGTCCGCTGCGCTCGCACGCCTAGCGCAGCGCGCGCGGTCCGTGAAGTCGAGGTTCCAGCACAATGACCGCGCAGCGGGACTGCTGTCTTCGACGATGAGTGACCTCTCGGCAACGCCGTCATCTATGATCATGAGCCAGGCGCGAGCTGTCATCGGGGCGCCACGTGCCGTCGAGGACGCGTTGGCATCCCGGTGGCTGAGGCGACCCTCCGCTCCACCATCCAGAGGATGATCGCCATCCTCCGCCCTCTTGGGTAAGTCGCCAGGATCCGATAGTACGACGCGCTCCGGCGAATCCGGACGAAGTCTACGGCTTGGCGAGGCGTCAATTGAGTGTTACAGTATCGTGTATGGACAAGTTGACACCTCTCCTTGACCGCGCCGCCGATCCCGAGGCCCTGAGGCACCTGCGCCAGGCCGACCTGCCGCGACTTGCGGCCGAACTCCGGGCCGAGATCATTTCCGCGGCGGCCGAGACGGGCGGGCATTTCGGCGGCGGCCTCGGGGTGGTCGAACTCACCATCGCCCTGCATTACGTCTTCGACACGCCGCGCGACCGGCTGATCTGGGATGTCAGCCACCAGGCCTATCCGCACAAGATCCTCACCGGCCGGCGCCACCGCATCCGTTCGATCCGCCAGAAGGATGGGCTCTACGGCTTCACCAAGCGCAGCGAGAGCGCATACGACCCGTTCGGCGCCGCACACAGTTCCACCTCCATCTCGGCCGGCCTCGGCATGGCGCTGGCGCGCGATCTCACCGGTGGCGACAATCACGTCGTCGCCGTCATCGGCGACGGCGCGATCACCGGCGGCATGGCGTGGGAGGCGATGAACCACGCCGGCAGCCTCGGCAGCAGGCTCGTCGTCATCCTCAACGACAATGGCATGTCGATCGCGCCCGCGGTGGGCGCGCTCAACGATCATCTGGCGCAACTGCGCGCCGGCGAAATGCCGAGCGCCTTCGAGGCGCTGGGCTTCCGCTATACCGGACCCATCGACGGCCACGACCTCAAGGACCTTGTCACCACGCTGCGCTCCGCACGCGAAACCGATGACGCTGGGCCCCTGCTCCTCCATGTCGTCACCGAGAAGGGCCGCGGCCACCCCTTCCCCGGCCCCGACAAGGAGCGCTATCACGCCGTCGGCAAGTTCGACCCCGTCACCTTCGAGTTCAAGACGGCCAAGGCCAACGCGCCCACCTTCACGCAGGTCTTCGCATCCTCGCTCATCGCCGCAGCGGAACGCGACCCCCGGCTCGTGGCGATCACCGCCGCGATGCCGTCGGGCACCGGACTCGACATCTTTGCCGAGCGCTTCCCGGAGCGCACCTTCGACGTGGGAATCGCCGAACAGCATGCCGTGACGATGGCCGCCGGGCTCGCCTCGGAGGGCATGACGCCGGTCTGCGCCATCTATTCCACATTCCTGCAGCGAGGCTTCGACCAGGTCGTCCACGACGTGGCGCTGCAACGCCTGCCGGTGCGCTTCGCCATCGATCGCGCCGGGCTCGTGGGCCAGGACGGCGCCACCCATGCCGGTTCCTTCGATCTTGCCTACATGTCGATGCTGCCGGGAATGGTGGTGATGGCCCCTGCCGACGCGGCCGAGCTGCGCCGCATGGTGGCCACCGCGGTGGCCTTCGACGAAGGCCCGATCGCCTTCCGCTATCCGCGCGGCGAAGCGGCGGGCACCGATGATCCGCAGGAGATCCGTCCCGTCGAGATCGGCAAGGGCCGCGTCCTGCGCGAAGGCACGCATGTCGCCATCCTGTCGCTTGGCGCACGCCTCGAGGCCGCCCTCGCCGCCGCGCGCAGGCTGGCGGAAGCCGGGATCGAGGCGACTGTGGCGGATGCCCGGTTCTGCAAGCCGCTGGATATCGCGCTGGTGGATCGGCTCGCCCGCCATCATCCCCTGCTGGTGACGGTCGAAGACGGCGGCGTCGGCGGCTTCGCGAGCCACGTCCTGCAGCACCTCGCTTCGGCGGACTTGCTGGCCCGCACCCGCTTCCGTGGCTTCACCCTGCCCGACAGCTTCGTGTCGCATGGATCTCCGGCCGAGCAATATGCCGAAGCAGGCCTCGATGCCGCCAGTCTGGCCGCCCGCATCCTGGCGATTCTCAGGCCCTGATTGCACCATCGGAAGCGTATCCGCAGGCAAATTCCGGCCGCCTCAGAAAGTGCTTTTCCCCGCCGGAACCGTCTGCTATAGCCCCCGTCACATTCCCCGATAGCTCAGTTGGTAGAGCATTCGACTGTTAATCGAATGGTCCCTGGTTCGAGTCCAGGTCGGGGAGCCACCCTCTTCATGTCCGCAAGAAATGGCGCGTTGATCGACCGGTCAGCACCGGCGGAACACCACGTATTTGGCGCCCGCGAAATTGAGGGCCGTGGTGAGGAATATCACCAGGATGCTGCCGTAGAGAATGGCGAGCCCCACCCGCTCCACCAGCAGCAGCAAAACGGTTTCGCCCACGGCCAGCGAGAACAGGTTGACCGCGACGTAGCCTGCTGCGCTGCCCACCGTTCGGCGCGCCGCGCCGAAGGTGAAGAAGCTGTTCAGCACGTAGCCCACCACCGAACCTGACACGAAGCCCGCTGGCATGGCGACGGAGTAGATCACCCCTGTCCTGTACAGAAGGTAATAGATCGTGACGTTCACCGCCGTCGCCACGCATCCCACGACGAGAAAACGCAATAATTGCCCGAGGCCAGAGGAACTCGCAGTCGGAAAGCGCACGCCAAAGCGCATCGTTCAGCCGGGCGTCCGGGTGTCAGCAAGCACGTCGCCACATTGCTGTTCTATGGTGGACGCATCGATCCGCACCGGCTCCGCCTCGCTGACCGGAAGCCGGCCGCCCTTGCGCACAAAGATCAGGTTGTAGCCGGCAAGTTGCTGTGGCACGAAGCGGCTGCCGTTCCGGAAATTCCAGTCATAGAAGGCGCAGTTGATGATCCTCTGCTCGGGGTCGTTCACGCTGACGAGCGGCACCACCGTCACGTCCGCCGCCGACAGTGCCTCAAGATAGACATCTATCTGTCTTGGCGACACCGTCGTTCCAACATGCAGCCAGTGTGGCGAACCGGCGGTAAACCTGTTACCCGTCAGAAGCGGCCAGGGATTGGCAAATCCCAAATGCGAGATGGCGAGCGTTCCCTTCGCAGCCGAACCATGGGCATTAAGCCAATTCGCCGTTGCGTTTACGCTCGTGACGAAGCCTGCCCCCGCCAAGATTGCGATCGCCTGAACGGCGGGGAGGATCTGGTCGCTTTCACGCCGGTAGGAATATTCGAACAGCCTTTGCGGCAGGTCTGGCGGAACCGCGAAAAGCTTGCTGGCGTACAAATCATCAAGTCCTGCGCTGACGGGGAAATTGACGAAGCTGAGTGACCGGGGAGTGAAGGAAATTGCCTCGGATATGGCCTCCTTCGGCGTATCCGAGTTGGCACAGTCTGCCGTCTTTTGCAGCGAAAGCAGCGAAAATCCGCCGAGCACCACGATCACTGCGGTGGTGACGTTCCTGGCCAGCCAGCGGTCGGCCGGCTCCGGCGTCTCCGCTGCGGCGCCCTTCGAACTGCACACCACGGCCCACAGTCCAACGACGGCGTAGGGCCAGAAGGGCCCGAAAAAATCGCCCAGCGAACCCATGGCGATGGCGACCGCCACCAGGCCATGAAACGCGTATTGCCGGGCGAAACCGGATGCCCTTGCGACGACATTTCGTGCCGTTTCGAATGGAGCCCCTGCCGCCTGAACGTCGACCTTGCCGACGATGAGGGTGTAGGCCAGCCCTGCACAGATCTGCCCGAGAACCACCGTCTCGGGCACTGACTTTGCCCGCGCGACGAAAAGGACGTCGCCGACATAGCGCGCAAACGGAACGCCGAGGCCGGCAAGCACGGCCGTCATCACGGCGGCACTGGCCAGCAGGGCGCCGTAATAGGCCGCGCGTGCCCGCCAGCCCGCAAGATAGAACATCGGCAGAAGACTGAGGACGCAGCCGGCCACGAAAAAGGAAATCTTGTAGTTGAATTCGAGCACCAGGATGGCTGCCTCGACCGCCCCCAGCGAGAGGATCGCCCATCCCTTCGGGCCTGCCCCCTTCCAGCAGTAGTGGTTGGCTGCCTGCAGGATCAGTAGCGCCCAGAGCAGGTAATTATAGGTCCCATACCAGTTGGGCAGCGGATTGAACGCAGCGACGTCCTTTGCCTGAACACAGATCACAAGGAGCACGGCGAGCAGCCACAAGGGGAAGCGCTTTGGCCCAACCTGCAGCTGTCGCAACGCGATGAACAGTGCGGAAATCACCGCCATCCATTGCACCGACGTGATCATGTGGATCTTGTCGAGGCTCAGCCACTGCGGGAAGGCCTCGATCAGACGGAAAGAATTGGACGACAGGAAGAAATACACCACGCCGAAAGGCGAATGGATGCTCGGATGGGCCAGCCCCTCCTGCACAACGGCGTAGCCGGCATTGAGGGCGATGAAGAAGTCGTCGACATTGCCCTTGAGGGCAGTCCCCTGCCCCAGAACGTAGCGCACGGCATTGATGAGGACGATCGTGATCACCACGAGCGCGGTCAGCGTCGACAATCGAACCTGTGAGAACGACAGCCCTTTCACTGTAGCTCCGATCGCGACAGGATATAGGCCGCCGTGCGCCGCGCCAGCCGGAGCTTGATCTTGAGGCCTCCGCCTCCGCCCTTCGCCACCCCGTGCCGCCTCGTCTTCATGTCGACCGGGAAGGCGAGGATCCGGTAGCCTGCCGCCGCGGCGACATTGAGGGCGTGAAGGTCGAATGAAAAATCATCCGGGGACGGTCGCGAGAGGATGATGTCACACAGGCTGCGCGGCAGCAGCTTGGGCTGGGCGTTGATGTCGCGCAGCCGGCGGCGCGTCACTGCCCAGTTGAGCAGCTCCATGCCAGCGGTGAAGAAGCGGTCGAAGGCGGGGCGTCCCTTCCTGTCGCCCTTGACGAGCAGCTTGCCGCCGCCGGCCTGACGATAGACGGCAAGCGCCTCGAAAACGTCCGCGATGTCGCACTGGAGGTCGGCATGGGTCCATGCCAGCAGGTCGCCGCGGGCGCTGCGCAGGCCCTGGCGGATGTCGGCGCCATAGCCCTTGGGCCCGCTGCTGATCGCTACGCTCACGTTGTCGAGGCCGAGGGCCGCCGCCCGTTCCGAGATTTGTGCCGCCGTCCCGTCCGTCGAGCGGCCGTCAACGAAGATGACTTCGAAGCTTGCCGGCGACTGCATCCTCACGATGTGGATCCGCCTCACCAGCTCCGCGACGTTCTGCGCCTCGTTCAGGCACGGGATGATGATTGAGAGTTCCGGTGCGGAGCCACTCGTTTGCGTCAAGATACTCCTCCCAGTAACGGTAGGTCAGGTGATAGCTCTCGTAGTCCTGCGGCGTGCCCCAGCAATAATAGCGGACATCGAGGAAGCTCACCTCAGCCCCCTGCTCGACATAGCGCTGCAGCACGTGGTCGACCAGGCATTCGCTCTTCAGCCCCCTGTCGTCGGACAGGGTCCGCACCAGGCAGTCGAGAAACGCCGAGGCGCGCCTGAACCAGAAGATGCCCGTCGTGGCATGATCGGCCATCGGGTCGGCGCTCACCGGCTGCTTGATCGAAATGCGGCTGATCTTCCGCGTGCCGGGCACGAGTTCGGCCCAGCTGTGCGCCAGCGGATTGGCTTCGATGTTCTGGTCACCCGAATGCGACAGCATGAGCGCGTCGGCCTCCATCCGGCGCAGCCTGAACTCCGACAGGTCGGCCTCGATGCCGGCATCGCAGCAGGCGATGATCAGCTCCTCGTCCGACTGCAGATGCTCGCGGGCCAGCAGGCAGGCGAAGGCCTGGCCGAGCCGCGCGTGGTCATGGATGAACAGCGTGTCCACGAAGTGCCGCTTGATCTCTGCTTCGAGTCCGGAGGATGCATGTTCGGCCTGGTCGATGCAGATGAAGCGCGTCCCCGGACCGCCGATGCGGAGAATATCCTCCATCGCCGCGATCACCATCGGCAGCTTGTCGCCGCTGTGCCGGTCGACCACCGGTATGGCCGGCTTGGAGAGCGTATAACCGACCTTGCGGAAGCGCGAACCCTGCCCGCCCATTGGCACCAGAACGATCATGTGGCCCGTCCCGCCCGCTCGCGCTGAATCATGCCGGTCCAGTGGTTGTATTCGGCGAGATCCTCGGGTGTGCCCCATTGGCAGAACTTGGAGACGTTCACCGGGCACCACACATCGAGTCCGTCCCGCACCATGGCGTTGTAGACCAGGCTGACATAATATTCACCGTTGATGGCTTCGCCCGAGTCGACCAGCCGCTGCGCATAATCCTTCATCACCGCGCCGGAACGGAAATAGTAAAGTCCGGGCGAGTGCCGCGACAGCGTGCGGTCCTCCGTCCAGCTGAATTTTTCCCGGATCTCCACCAGCATGTCGTCATCGTCGACCTTGCAGGATGCATAGAGATTGTTGCGCGGCAGAAGGTGGGGATGAAACCCCGAGTAGCACGGCGCCGCACCTGCGCAGCCGCGCTCGCGAAGCTGGTTCCGGAATTCCTGATAGTCCCATTGCATGAAGTAATCGCAGTAGGAGACGATCACCGGTTCATCATCGGCGATATGGTCCTTCACCCGCAGGATGTCGCAGACCGGCCCGCGCTTGCTCCAGTCCGCGATTTCCAGAATGCGGCCATGTGGCGCAATCCGCTCCAGCTCGGGACGCAGGTAGTCCAGCCCCGCGAGATGCGCGCCCTGGCAGATGAACGTGATCTCGCGATCGGCGCCGGGAAACAGCCGCGTCACCCATTCGACCATCGGAATGCCATGCACCCTGATCATCGGCTTCAGGCGGTCGAAACCTGCCCGCCGGAAACGGCTGCCTTCGCCGGTCATGGGGATCAGGATCTGCATGTCACCCGGCGAGCGCCCGCGGAACGGCGGCCAACCACAGGTCGGGCCGCTTGGTGCAGATGGCGTCGACCCGCAGGCCCGTCAGTTGCGCCGCGAACTCGGCGATGCGGTCGAGAGGATGGTGCTGCAGTTCGGGCGACACGATGCACAGCCTGAACCCGGCCTGGCGCAGCAGCCCGGCGAGGCGCGCATCGAGCGGCAGCCGGGTGAAACAGTCGACCCACACCCAGCCGACGCGCCCGGCAAAAGCCAACACCCCGTCGACCGGCTCGTGCTCGGACAGGCGCACCGCGAGGTTCTCCGGCCCGAAACCGGCGATTTCGCCGCGCGCGGCCAGCAGGCTGTACTTCACCAGAAAGGGTGGCGAGAGGTCGAGAAAGAACCAGTTCCGGACCCCGTGGCGATGGACCAGATCGATGCAATTCCGTTCGATCCCCTCGGTCTTCACGTTGAGGATCAGCGGCCCATCGTGATGCCAGCCCGTCAGCCAGTCTTCCAGACGTTCGGGATGGCGCTCGTGGTGATGCAGGGGGTCGTGTTCCAGCACCAGGTCATTGCCATGATATCGAATGTCGATTTCCGCACCGGAAGCCACCGGCACCGCCCGGAGACCGGCCGCCGTATTGACGCGGTGCTGAATGAACCACATGTGCCCTCTACCGCCCGGCACCGCTCTTGATATGCGCGGTTTAGTTGCATTAGGTTACAACCGGGATTTTTGCAATTTCGTAAACGCTATCATAATGCGGGAATGAGCGTTAAGAATACGTCTGGTATGGGCAAGATTTATGGTTACTCAATTTCAGAATGCAGCCCGCCTCATGAAATTGCAGTAAACTGTCGGCAACCGGGTAGCGAACCGCGCTGACGCCTGTTATGCGTGCACTCTTCCGGCGCAAGCAGTGGCCTTCTCTGATTGCGCGCGGCTACGGCCAACAGAAGGTACCAAGGAGACCAAGGATGAATTTCACGGCTCTTACCCGCGTGGCGGTGATGGCAGCGGGTCTTGCCTTCGCCGCAAGCTATGCCGGCGCGACCGAACCTGCCAACCCGCACGTTCCGCTGCAGAAGACGATCGGCCAGCCCACCAGCCAGGCGCCGGTTCCCTCGCTCGGCGTCATCAACTCGGACGGCGCCACGCTCGAGGGCAACAAGCTCACCCTCACCGGCATCACCAGGAACGTGATCGTCTTCGCCGACCGTCCGGTCCGCGCCGCCGGCCACGAGACCACGGAACTCTTCATCTCGCGCTGGGACACCGGCAAGGACAGCTTCCAGAATGACCCGCCGAACGCCACCGTCTCGGTGCTGGGCGGCGAGAAGGACGGCGTGACCGACGCCGTCGTGATCCTCAAGAACCCCAAGCTCGACGGCACCACGCTGACCTTCGACGTTGACGTGCTCGAAGGCGACCTGAAGGGCCTCAAGGGTCCGGCGGCGGTGTTCATCGACTGGTTCGCCGCGGCGGGTCCGCGTGGTGGCGTTGCCGTGGGTGGCGGCGCCTGGCATGGCGGCTACTATCATGGTTACGGCGGCTACCACGCCTGGTACGGCGCCCCGGTCGCGGCCGGCGTTGCAGCCGGTGCGGTTGCCGGTGCAGCCGTCGGTGCGGCCGTTGCCGCGCATCCCTATTATGCGCCGGCCCCGGTGGCCTGCGGATATTATCCCTACCCGCCCTGCTACTGAGCGGACAGTCTGAAACGACAGGGCGCCGGCACTGCCGGCGCCCACCTTGCGACTTCGATCCGGTGGCGATCGCCGGCTTGAGCGGCTATCGAAACCCTTCCGGCAAATTCCGTCCCATTTGAAGGAGACCAAGCATGGCATTCAAGGCACTGAGCCGCATGGCGGTCGTGTCCGCTGGCCTCGTCCTCGCCGCGACTCTCGCGCAGGCGACCGAACCGGCCAACACCCACGTCGACTTGCAGAAGAGCATCGGCAAGCCGCAGGCGCAGGCGCAGGAGCCCGTGCCCTATCTCGGCGTTCTCAACTCCGACCACGCGACACTCGCCGACGGCAAGCTCACGCTGAAGGGCGTCTCGCATAATGTCATCATCTTCGCCGACCGTCCGGCGCGCGGGGCAGGTCATGAAGACCTCGACGCGTTCATTTCCCGCTGGGGCGATGGCAAGGACAGCTTCAAGAAGGATCCGCCCAACGCCACCGTCTCGGTGCTCGGCGGCGAAAAGGACGGCGTGACGGACGCCGTCGTCGAACTCTCCAACCCCAAGCTCGCGGGCGATGACCTCACCTTCAACGTGAAGGTGCTCGAAGGCGATCTCAAGGGTCTCGACGGTCCGGCCGCGCTGTTCGTCGACTACTGGTACGTCGGTCCCGGCGGCTATGTGGTCCACGGCAAGCGCGCCTGGTACGGCTATCCGCCGCCGGTGGTTTACGGCGCACCCTATGTTCCGCCGCCGCCCCCGCCGGCCTGCGGCTACTACCCCTACCCGCCCTGCTACTGAGCAGCGCTGAACTTGAAACGAAAGGGCGCAGGATTATCCGGCGCCCTTTTGCTTTGCGTGGTCCGGTTCCTGGCGCAGCGATGCGATGAAGCGCTGGGTGCGCTCGCGCTCCGGGTTCGAGAAGATCCGCGAGGCATCGCCCTTCTCCACCACTTCGCCCGCCTCCAGGAACACCACCTCATGCGCGATGCCCGCCGCAAGCCGCAGGTCATGCGTGGCGATGACCATCGTCGTGCCCTCGCGCGCCAGCCCCACCAGCACCTCGATCACCTCGCCCGCCAGTTCCGGGTCGAGCGCCGAGGTCGGCTCGTCGCACAGCAGCACGCGGGGCGACGGCGCCAGCGCCCGGGCGATCGCCACCCGCTGCTGCTGCCCGCCGGAGAGTTCGGACGGCCAGGCATCGCGCTTGTGCGCCATGCCCACCTTGGCCAGCAGCGCGTCGGCACGTGCTGCGGCCTTGTCGTGCGGCCATTTCAGCACCGTCACCAGCGGCTCCATGACGTTGCCGCGCGCCGTCCGGTGCGGGAACAGCTGGAAGTTCTGGAACACCATGCCCGTTTGCCGCCGGAGCTTCTGTACCTGCGCGAAGGGCACGCGCAGGCCCGGCGAAAAATCGATCGCCTCCTCGCCGATGCGCACGCGGCCCGACGTCGGGATCTCGAGCAGGTTGATGCAGCGGAGCAGCGTCGACTTTCCGCCACCCGAGGGGCCGACCAGTGCGCTGACGCTGCCTTCGCGGATGGCGACGCTGATGCCGTTCAGCACCGTGTTCGTGCCGAAGGCCTTGACGATATGCGAAAGTTCGATCACGTGCGCGCCTCCATGAAGCCGCCATGGCGCGACAGCCGCACTTCCAGCCTGGTCTGCAAGGCCGAGAGAACCGACGAGAGCGCGAGATAGATCAGCGCCGCCTCGACATAGAGGATGAGCGGCTCATAGGTGACGGCCACGATGCGCTGCGCGGTCTGGAACATCTCCGGCACCGTGATGGCCGCCGCCAGCGACGTGTCCTTCACCAGCGAGATGAAGGTGTTCGACAAGGGCGGCACGGCGACGCGCGCCGCCTGCGGCAGCACGGTGCGGCGGATCGCCTGCCCCCATGTCATGCCGATCGAGAAGGAGGCTTCCCACTGCCCCTTGGGGATCGACGAGATCGCGGCACGGATCACTTCCGAGGTATAGGCGCCGATGTTGAGCGTGAAGCCGATGAGGGCTGCCGGGAAGGCATCGAGCAGGATGCCGACCGATGGCAACCCGTAGAAGATCAGGAACAGCTGCACCAGCAGCGGCGTTCCGCGGATGATCCACACATAGAAGCGCACCGCCGCTGCGGCGGGCTTCGGCCCGAACAGCCGGATCAGCGCCGAGGCCAGCCCCAGCGCCAGTCCGAAGGCGAAGGAGAGGATGGTGAGGGGAATGGTGAAGGTCAGGCAGGCCCACAGCAAGGGGGCCAGCGAGTCCAGCATCAGCTGCAGCCAGGGCGGCACTGTGGTTCCTTTCGAAGAGTGTCGTGGGGCGCGGCAGTTTCCTGCCGCGCCGCCGCCAGATTACTTCGAAACGTCCTGGCCGAAATACTTGTCGGAAATCTTCTGGTAGGTCCCGTCGGCGTCAAGGTCCTTCAGCGCCTTGTTGATGGCCGCCACGAGGTCGTCGTCGCCCTTCCGGAGGATGACGCCCGAATAGGAGGCATCCTGCTCCTGCGCCACGATCTTCACCGGGGCCGCGGCCTGCTTCTTCTTGAAGTCGAAGAAGGACAGGCTGTCATTGATGGTGGCGTCCGCCCGGCCTTGCGTGACCAGCGCGATCGACTGGTCGAAGCCGTCGGTGCCCACGATCTCGGCGCCATTGGTCTTGGCGATCTCGGCGAAGTTGGAGGTCAGCGACTGGGCTGCCTTCTTGCCCTTCAGGTCCTTGAAGTCCTTGATGTCGGCATTGTCGTCCTTGACGATCAGCACGGCGCGGGACGCGATGTAAGGGTCCGAAAAGGCGAACTTGGCCTTGCGCTTCTCGGTGATGCCGACCTCGTTGATGACGACGTCGTAGCGATTGGCGTCGAGGCCGGCGATCAGCCCGTCCCACTTGCCCTCGACGAACTCCGGCTTCACCCCCAGCTTGGCCGCGATGGCTTCGGCGATCTCGACGTCGAAGCCAACGAGCTTTCCGCTTTCGTCATGATAGGTGAAGGGCGCGTAGGTGCCCTCGGTGCCGACCTTCAGCACGCCCGCCTGCTTGATGGCGTCGAGATTGGCTCCGGCCTGCGCCGGCAGAACGGCGGGCCCCAGCGTGAGGGCGGCAGCCAGCAGAGCGGCGGGGACGGATGAGAACTTGAACATTGGACGACTGCTCCTGAATGCTTGTTGTTGTTGGCCGTTGCTTTTCGCGACGCTACCCTACAATGTCGATAGAGATTTTCTAACGTGCGACCTGAGAAACGTATGGAAATGCACAAGCCCGCCAACAAGTTCCCCGCGTCACCCGCCTGTCCCGGGATTTTGATGGGTGAGCTGCGATTTGACGGAATCCACCCGCTGGGGCATCACTAGCACCATGGATATCAAGCAAGACGTCATCGCCGCCATCGGCAACACGCCGCTGATCAAGCTCCGCAAGGCTTCCGAGCTCACGGGCTGCACCATCCTCGGCAAGGCCGAGTTCATGAACCCGGGCCAGTCGGTGAAGGACCGCGCCGCCCTCTTCATCATCCGCGACGCCATCGCGCGCGGCGCGCTGAGGCCCGGCGGCACCATCGTCGAGGGCACGGCGGGCAATACGGGGATCGGCCTCACGGTCGTTGCCAATGCCATGGGCTTCCGCTCGGTGATCGTCATCCCAAACACCCAGGCCCAGGAGAAGAAGGACGCGCTGCGCCAGCTCGGCGCCGAGCTCGTCGAGGTGCCGGCCGTCCCCTACAAGAACCCCAACAACTACGTGAAGTATTCCGGCCGCCTCGCGGAGGCCATGGGCGCCGTCTGGGCCAACCAATTCGACAACACGGCCAACCGCATGGCCCATATCGAGGGCACCGCGCCCGAAATCTGGCGCCAGACCGACGGCAAGGTCGATGCCTTCGTCTGCGCGGTGGGCTCCGGCGGCACATTGGCCGGCGTGTCCATGGGCCTCAAGTCCTTCAACCCCAACATCAAGATCGCGCTGGCCGACCCCATGGGGGCCGCCCTCTACAACTATTACAAGCATGGCGAGCTGAAATCGGAAGGCTCCTCCATCACCGAGGGCATCGGCCAGGGCCGCATCACGGCAAACCTCGAAGGCGCCATCGTCGACGACGCCTTCCAGATCCCGGATGCCGAGGCGATCCAGATCGCCTTCGACCTCCTCCGGCACGAGGGCCTGTGCATGGGCGGCTCGACCGGCGTCAACGTCGCGGGCGCGATCCGCATGGCGAAGGAACTCGGCCCCGGCCATACCATCGTGACCATCCTCTGCGACTACGGCACGCGCTATGCCTCGAAGCTCTTCAACCCCGCCTTCCTGCGCGAGAAGAACCTGCCCGTGCCCACCTGGCTCGAGAAGGCGCCGGACGTGCCCAACGTCGCGCAAGAGGTCCCGGCGTGACGGCGGCACTCCTGTTCCGTGACGACGCCTACCTGAAGGACTGCGAGGCCACCGTCACCGCCATCAACGACAAGGGCGGCATCCTGCTCGATCGCACGGTGTTCTACGCCACCGCCGGCGGCCAGCCGGGCGACAAGGGCACGCTCACCTGGGAGGGCGGCGAGGTCACGATCGCCACCACCGTCTATGACGAGACGAAGGACGTGGTGCACGTTCCTGCCGAGGGCTCGACGCTGCCGGGCGTCGGCGCGAAGGTGAAGCTCACGCTCGACTGGGCCAACCGCTACCGCACCATGCGTAGCCATACGCTGATGCACCTGCTCTGCGCCTCCGTGCCCTTCCCCGTCACCGGCGGCGCCATCGGCGAGGATGGTGGCCGCATCGACTTCGACATTCCCGAGGGCCAGATCCCGGACAAGGCGGAATTGACCGCCACGCTCAACCGCCTCGTCACGGAAGACCATCCCGTCTCCTTCCGCTGGATCACCGACGAGGAGATGGCCGCGAACCAGCACCTGATCCGCACCATGTCTGTGAAACCGCCGATGGGCACCGGCCGCGTGCGCCTCGTGATGATCGGCGAGGACGGCAAGGTCGACCTCCAGCCCTGCGGCGGCACGCATGTGTCATCGACCGGCGTCATCGGCCCCGTTGTCGTCGCCAAGATCGAGAACAAGGGCAAGATCAACCGCCGCATCAGGGTGGCCTTCCAATGAGCAACGACATCGTCTCGACGCAGTGGTTGGCCGACCACCTCGGCTCGCCCGACATCGCCATCATCGACGCCTCCTGGCACCTGCCCACGGCGAACCGCGACGCCAGGAGGGAATTCCGCGACGCGCATATCCCCGGCGCGCAGTTCTTCGACATCGACGAATTGTCCGACACCCAGTCCGCGCTCCCCCACATGCTGCCGAGCCCGGAGAAATTCTCCTCGCGCATGCGCAAGATGGGCATCGGCGACGGCAAGCGCATCATCGCCTATGACTCGGTCGGCCTGTTCTCGGCCGCGCGCGCCTGGTGGATGTTCAAGGTCTTCGGCCATGACGACGTCGCCGTGCTCGATGGCGGCCTGAAGAAATGGCTGGCCGAGGCCCGCGCCACCGAGGATGGCCCCGCCCTTCCCCGCCAGGAGCGCCACTTCACCGCCCGCTTCAAGGGCTCGATGGTGAAGGACATGAAAGAAGTCGCCGCCGCGCTGAAATCCGGTTCGGCCCAGGTCGCCGACGCCCGCTCCGGCACCCGTTTCCGCGGCGAGGAGGTGGAGCCCCGCGCCCATGTCCGCGCCGGCCACATGCCCGGTGCGAGGAACGTGCACTATGCCAGCCTCCTCGAGCCCGACGGGACGCTGAAATCGCCGGCCGACATCGCGGCGGTGTTCAAGGCCGCGGGCGTCGACCTCGCGAAACCTGTCATCACCTCCTGCGGATCCGGAGTCACGGCCGCGATCCTCACGCTGGGCCTCACCCTCACGGGCGCACGCGACCACGCGCTCTATGACGGCTCGTGGACGGAATGGGGCGGCACCCCGGACAATCCTGTCGCAACCGGCGCCTGACGCGCCGATCCGGGCCTCAGGCGACGTAATCCCCGCCGATCCGCTTCTATCCGGCTTCGCGCAGCGACCCGGATTCGCACTCGCCACCGGGGTCGGCGGCGATGGCGCGATTGACGTCGGCGCCGCGAAGGTCCATATTCGGCGGAACTTTCGCCTTCTGGTATTCTCCGTGCCTGCTCTCCCAGTCCCGCGAGGTGGCCATGTCCCTCTTCATCAGCAGGCTCGCGAACGATGGCGCCGCCCTGAGCGACGTTTTCAGCATCACCCGCTGCGACGCCAATCTCGGCCAGAACCCTGTCAACAGCCAGGTCGACCGCATCGCCTACACCAAGACCAGCAGCGGCGCCGGGCAAGATCGCATCGAGGCGCTTGTCGGTGCGGCCGGCGATGTGGTGGTCAGCGCCTTTCCCGCCGGTTCGCAGATCCCCGACGGCTCCGGCGGCACGGTGCCGATCGAACTGGTCGGCGGCGCCACCTTCCCGCCGGATAGCGCCGGCCTCATCCAGGTCGCCTATTGCTTCAACAACCAGATGTTCGCCTTCGCACCCGGCGGCGCGCAGATCTCGCTGCCGCGGCAGGTCATCCTGTTCCACGAGCTCGCTCATGCCTTCCACCGCGCCATCGGCGACTTCAACAGTGCCGACCCCGAGTTCCAGGCAATCACCGACGAGAACACCTTCCGCGCCCAGGTTGGCCTCGCGGCGCGCGACCCCACCAATCACAATGGCGGTCAAGGCGCGGGCAACGGCCAGCAGGTGCCGAGCTGCACCGGCATGCCGCCCGGCGGGGGCACCGGCGGCACCGGCCCGTCCTGCTGCAACTGCTGAACCTGGAGGAGCTTCGCATGGCGACCGGCCTCCGGATCGACGACATCGCCCTCTCGCCGCGCCGGCGCGGGCTGCCAAGTCCACTCGATGGCCGCCGCGACATCTGGTTCGACGTGACGATCAGCGTCCACAATCCTGGTGCGAAGCCGCTCCATGTCGTCAGCGAGCTGCGTGGCCTCGCCTATGATGCCGCGAGCAAGGTCCTCACCCTTCGCCTCGCCGAGGCCGCGCCCGGGCCCACGGCGCGCGACGCGCCCACCTACACGCTCCCCACGCCCGCCACCATCACGGTGGCGCCGCGCGGCACGGCCAAGATCACCCTCCCCATCCCCGCCATCCTGCGCGAGGTGCGACAGGTCGAAGGCGCGCCCCTCGCGGTGGATGAGACAGACCTTCGCGCCATGCGCCGCATCCGCTGCGAGGTCGCCAGCAGCGAGAAGCCGATCGGCGCCCAGGAGCGCACCGCCCCCCACCTGATGCGCAGCCGCGTGGCCAGGTGGGGCATCACCGTCACCGGCGAGGCCGCCGTGACGCCCGACACCCGCCGCTGAACAGGCCTGCCACAACCTGAGAGGACCACCGCCATGCCCACCCTCAACGACGCCTTCAACGAATTGCAGGCCATCAACGGCAACCTGCAGACGCTCCACGCCGACAATGGCAGCATCATCGCCGGCCAGGCTGCCATCGTGGCGGCGATCGCGGCCTCGACCGCCGCCATCACCGACGTGCGCAATTCGGTCGATGCCGGCACCGTGGTGCTCAATTCCATCGCCGCCCTGCAGCAGGTCACCAACACCACGCTGTTCCACCTCTCGCAGCAGGCGGACGCGATGATCTGCGCCCTCGAGGCGATCTCGCGCAATACCTGCGCAATCCACAATGAGGCCCATCTCCAGACCGGCCGCCAGATCGTCATCGCCGCCGCCGAAACGGCCCTTCTCGATATTACCCGCACGGTCCATCCCGGCGCCGCACTCGACTTCGACCGCCGCGAAGACCAGCGCCGCGCGACCGAGGCCTGCTGCCCGCCCCCGGCCGACCCACCGGTCTGCGCCTATCGACCCTGCCCCGCGCCGAAGCCCTTGGAGAACCGGGACGGCCACGAACCGCGATAGGACGCGGCAACAGCCCCTTCTTCCCCTCTCGTCTATATTTAAGTGCTCACTTAAATATACGCCGCGGGTGCCGCGCGTCACCAAACGTTAACGAGTTCCGCCCTCCCATTTACACAACCCCAGCTCCATTGCCTCCAAATCAAGCCGCCCCTATATTTAAGTTATCACTTAAATACGGGAACACGCCAGTGCCGCGCGCCAACACCATTTCCCGGACCTTCGCCGCCCTCAGCGATCCCACGCGGCTGACCATTCTCGCCCGCCTCGCACGGCAGGGCGACATGACGGTGCAGGACATCGCCCGTCCCTTCGCGATGAGTCTCCCCGCCGTCTCGCAGCACCTGAAGGTGCTGGAACAGGCCGGCCTGATCTCCCGCCTGCGCAACGGCCAGGAGCGGCCCTGCCGCCTCAAGCCGGAGCGCCTCGCCGCCGCGCAGGCCTGGCTCGACAATACCCGCGGCGCCTGGGAGTCCCGCCTCGACCGCCTCGAAAACTTCCTCGCCAAACCGAAGGAGACCCGCCATGACCGCTGACCGCCGCGACACGCTCGAGCGTGAGATCGTCCTCTGCCGCGTCATCGACGCACCCATCGAACGCGTTTTCGCGGCCTGGACGGACCCCGCGCAGATCACGCAATGGTTCGGCCCCGCGGGCTTCACCTGCGACACGACCGAATGCGACATCCGCGAAGGCGGCCGCTGGCGCTTCACCTACACCGGGCCGGACGGCACCAAATGGACGAACCGCATCGACTTCGTCACCATCGATCCGCCGCGCCTGATCGAGATGGAGCACGGTTCCGACAAGGATGACGATCCGATCCGCCTCCACGTCACCGTCACCTTCGATGCCCAGGGCAACGGCAAGACCGTGCTCACCATGCGCCAGCTCCACCCCTCGGCGGAGCGCCGGAAGACCGTCATCGGTTTTGGAGCGGTGGAATACGGCTACCAGACACTCGACAAGCTGGCGGCGCATGTGGGAGCGGCGTGAACCGGGCGCGCTGACAGCGCCTTCATCCGCCTGGCAAGCACACGAGGCCGGGCAGTACCTTCACTGCGAAACCGAAGCCGGCTCCACATCCGTCGCGACGGTCCGGGTCTGCAGCCTCTTCACCGTGCGCGTCCAGTCGGCCGGCGTGCCGTTGTAGCTGTTGCGGTCGACGGCGCCGGCCACGCCGGGCACGCGGCCCGTGGTGGTGAACTGCCAGAACGCCCAGTCGCGCCCCCGGTATTTCACGTCCGGCTTCGCCGCCACCGAGCGCAGCCAGAACTGATAATCCGTGAACTCGCCCTCGAGCACGTCATGGTGGAACTTGGGATCGGTATAGATGATCGGGCGCTTGCCCGTATGCGCTTCCATCGCCGCCAGCATGACCTTCATCTTCGCGATCGCCGAGGCCCGGTCGATCTGGTGCGGGCAGGTCTTGGAATAGCTGTTCCATTCGACATCGAGCACCGGCGGCAGCGCGCCGGCATCGCTTGGCACATGCGTCGTGAACCACGACGCCTGGTCGCGCGCAAAGCTGCACCAGTACATGACATGGTAGGCCCCGCGCACGATGCCGGCCTTCCCGGCACCACTCCAGTTGGACAGGAAATTCGGATCGAAACGGTCCGCCCCCTCGGTCGCCTTGATGTAGGCGAAGTGAACCCCGGCCCCCGCGACCTTCTTCCAGTCGATGTCGCCCTGGAAATAGGACACGTCGATCCCTTGGACCGGCATGGTGTGAGCTGCGGCGACGCCGTCGTTCGGCTTCTTGTCCGAGAGCCCGGCCGCCCCGGCCGCAGCAGCGCTGTGACCCGCTCCCGTCAGAGCAAGAACCAGGGAAAGCATCGCGATCCGAACCCGATCAAGCCTCATCGTTGCAAGTCCAGCCTATAACCTTCAGTTGTCGGCAGTCGGAACCCACCCTCACATCGGCGGCGCATACAGCAGACCGCCCGCATTCCAAAGTGCATTGATGCCGCGGTTGATGGCCAGCGGCGTCGAGGGGCCGAGGTTGCGGTCGAAGATTTCGCCGTAATTGCCGGTGGCCTTGATGGTGCGAGCCGCCCAGTCGGCGTCGAGCCCCATGCTCACGCCGTCACTGCCCTCGAGGCCCAGCAGGCGGCGGACCGAAGCGTTCTTCGACTTGGCCTTCTCGTCATCGACATTGGCGGCGGTGATGCCGAGTTCCTCGGCATTGACCAGCGCATAGAGCGTCCAGCGCACGATGTTGAACCACTGCTCGTCGCCCTGGCGCACGGCCGGACCCAGCGGTTCCTTGGAGATCACGTCCTGCAGCACCATCGCCTCATCGGGATTCTTCAGCCTGAGGCGCACGGCATAGAGCGCCGACATGTCGGTGGTGAAGGTATCGCACTTGCCGTCGTCGAAGGCCTTCACCAGGTCGTCGAGCTTGTCGAAGCGCACCGGCACGAAGGTCATCTCCTTTTCGCGGAAGAAATCCTCGACGTTGCTCTCCGTGGTGGTGCCGGTCTGGAAGCAGATCGAGGCACCCGACAGCTGCAGCGCCGAGGTCACGCCCAGCAGCTTCTTCACGATGAAGCCCTGCCCGTCATGATAGGAAATCCCGACGAAGCGCAGCGGCATTGCAGTCTCGCGGTCCATCGTCCAGGTCGAATTTCGCGCCAGCACGTCCACCTTGCCGGCCTTCAGCGCATCGAAACGCTCCTGCGCGCTCAGCGGCACATAGGTGACCTTCGCGGGATCGCCCAGCACGGCGGCTGCCACGGCGCGGCAGAAATCGATGTCGAAACCGGCATAGGCGCCATTCGCATCCTTCGCCCCGAAGCCCTGGAGGTTGGGATTGACGCCGCAGGTGAGGCTGCCCCTGGCCTTCACGTCATCGAGCGTCGATGCCTGCGCGGCGCCGGCAAGTCCGATCAGCAGGGCCGCAGCGGCCAGAATAGCCTTCATTCCGATTCCTCCGTCTCGCCCGGGAAACTAGCGCAGGATCTGGCTGAGGAACAGCCGGGTTCGCTCGTTGCGGGGATTGCCGAAAAATTCTTCCGGAGCGTTCATTTCGATGATCTGGCCCTGGTCCATGAAGATCACCCGGTCCGCCACCTGGCGGGCGAAGCCCATCTCGTGGGTGACGACCAGCATGGTCATGCCCTCGCCCGCCAGCCCCACCATGGTGTCGAGCACCTCCTTCACCATTTCGGGGTCGAGTGCTGAGGTGGGCTCGTCGAACAGCATGATCTTGGGCATCATGCACAGGGCGCGCGCGATCGCCACGCGCTGCTGCTGGCCGCCTGACAGCTGGCCCGGATATTTCGTCGCCTGTTCGGGGATGCGCACCCGTTCGAGGAATTTCATGGCCAGCGCATCGGCCTCGCGCTTCGGCAGCTTGCGCACCCAGATGGGGGCCAGCGTGCAGTTCTCGAGAACCGTGAGGTGCGGGAACAGGTTGAAGTGCTGGAACACCATGCCCACGTCGCGGCGCACGTCCTCGATCGCCTTGACGTCGTCGTCGATCTCGAGGCCATCGACGATGATGCGGCCCTCCTGGTGCTGCTCCAGCCGGTTGATGCAGCGGATCAGCGTCGACTTGCCCGATCCCGACGGTCCGCAGATGACGATGCGTTCGCCCTGCATGACGTCGAGGTTGATGTCGCGCAGCACGTGGAACTGGCCGAACCACTTGTTGACGCCGATGAAGCGCACCGCGGTGTCCGGCATCACCGCCTCCCCGTCCGGGCCAGCCGGCCTTCGGTGAACAGCGCATAGCGCGACATCGCGAAGCAGAAGGCGAAGTAGATCAGCGCCGCCACGAAATAGCCGGTGTTGGCCGTCTGCGGCGCGGCCCATTTCGAATCCTGCAGGCCGGCGTTGATGATGCCGAGGAGGTCATAGATGCCGACCACCAGCACCAGCGTGGTGTCCTTGAACAGGCCGATGAAGATTCCGACGATGTTGGGGATCGAGATCCGCAGTGCCTGCGGCAGCACGATCTTGGCTGTCGTCTGCCAGCGGCTGAGGCCCAGTGCAAGCCCGGCCTCGCGCTGCCCGCGCGACACGGCCTGCAGCCCGCCGCGCACCGCCTCCGCCATGTAGGCGGATGCAAACAGGGAAAGGCCGGCGATCGCCCGCATCAGCTTGTCGAGGCTCATGCCGCTGGGCAGGAACAGCGGCAGCATGACGCTGGCCATGAACAGCACGGTCACCAGCGGCACGCCGCGCCACAGCTCGATGAAGGCGATGGAGGCGCCGCGCACCACCGGCAGTTCCGACTGCCGCCCCAGCGCCAGCAGAATGCCCAGCGGCAGCGACAGCACGATGCCCGTCACCGCCACCACCAGCGTCACGACGAGCCCGCCCCAGTTCGTCGTCTCGACCGGCGGCAGGCCGAACACGCCGCCGCCGAGCAGCACGAAGGCGATGACCGGATAGGCGACCAGCAGGAACAGCGCGTTGAAGCGCTTGGCGGGTGCCGCCGGCATCAGCATGGGCGCCAGCGCCGCGGCCCCGATCAGGAAGGTCAGCACCGGCCGCCAGCGCTCGCCCAGGGGATAGAAGCCGAACACCCACTGCGGAAACTTCTCCCAGACGAAGGGCCAGCATGCGCCCGCTCCCGGCACGGCGCAGGCGCTGCGGTCGGCACCCGTCCACACCGCGCGCAGCACGGTCCAGTCCAGCACCTGGTAGGCGAGCCAGCCCAGGAGCAGGCCAAGGCCCAGCGTCAGCGCCGTGCTGCCCGGCCCGGCGAACAGGTTCTCGCGCAGCCAGGCCAGAGGGCCGGCATGGCCCCGCGGTGGCGGTCGAAGCGGCGCATCGCTGGCGCGCACGTAGCTGGCGCTCATGCCCTCACCTCCCCACCAGCCGGTGGCGGGCGTTGAACCAGTTCATGAAGGCCGAGGTCAGCAGGCTCAGGGTGAGGTAGACCACCATCCAGATCGCCACCACCTCGATGGCCTGCCCGGTCTGGCCCAGGATCGTGCCCCCCGTGGAGACCAGGTCCGGATAGCCGATGGCGACCGCGAGCGAGGAATTCTTGGTGAGGTTCAGGTATTGGCTGGTCAGCGGCGGGATGATGACGCGCAGCGCCTGCGGCAGCACCACCAGCCGCATCGCGAGGCCGGGCTTCAGGCCGAGCGCCAGCGCCGCCTCGCCCTGCCCCCTGGCGACGGCGCCGATCCCGGCGCGCACCGCCTCGGCAATGAAACCCGCGGTATAGATCGACAGCGCCAGCAGCAGTGCGATGAATTCCGGCACCAGCGTCATGCCGCCCGAGAATCCGAAGTTTCCGCGTACCGGATAGTCGAAGGTCACGGGCCATCCGGCGGCGGCCAGGAACAGCACGGGCACGGCGATGATGGCCAGCAACGACAGCAGAACGACAGGCGGCTTCACCCCCGTCCGCTCCCGCCGGCGTTGGCCCCAGAAGCTCAGCGCCACGGTCAGCAGCAGGGCGCAGCCGAGGCCCAGCCATGCGGTCCAGACCCCCGGCCCGAACTGCGGGGCGGGAAGCGTCAAACCCTTGTTGGAGAGTGCTGCGGGGCCGAGGATGATGGCACTGCTCGCCTGCGGCAGCGGCGTCAGCACCAGACGGTACCAGATGAACAGCTGCAGCAGCAGCGGCACGTTGCGCACCGCCTCGATGTAGCCCGCCGCCAGCCGCGAGGCCAGCCAGTTGCGCGACAGCCGCATCAACCCGATGGCAAGCCCCAGCGCCGTCGCCAGCCATATGCCCAGGGCCGAGACCAGCAGGGTGTTGAGAAATCCCACCATCAGGGCGCGGACGTAGTTGTCCTCAGCCGTATAGGGGATGAGCGAAAACGAGACCTCGAAGCCCGACTTGCGCCACAGGAAGCCGAAGCCCGACACGATGTGGCGGCTGGCCATGTTGGCATAGGTGTTGAGGGCCAGCGCGTAGAACAGCGCGGCGATTACTGCCAGCAGCAGCACCTGCAGCGCCACGCCGCGCAGCCGGACACTGTTCCACGGTGAGCGGCCGTGCCGCTGCCGCGCCTCCCCGAGGCTCATGCCGCCGCAACCTCACATGCCACGTGCGCCACCCTGAATCCAAAAACCCGGGGCAATGCCCCGGGTTTCTCTGAATGCAACGGTTCTCAGCGGACGGGCGGAGCGTATTGCAGGCCGCCATCCTTCCACAGCGCGTTCTTGCCGCGTTCGATCTTGAGCGGCGAATCCTTGCCGACATTGCGGTCGAAGATCTCGCCGTAATTGCCCACCTGCTTGATCGCGGCCAGGGCCCAGCCCTCGTCGACGCCCATGCCGATGCCGAAGCCGGCGGCGGTGCCGTCGGCCGAGGTGACGCCGAGCAGGCGCTGCACTTCCGGATTGGTCGAGGTCTTCTTCATGTCGTCGGCGTTCTTCGAGGTGATGCCGAGTTCCTCGGAATTGACCAGCGCGAAGTAGACCCACTTCACGATATTGAACCAGGCGTCGTCACCCTGGCGGACGACGGGGCCCAGCGGTTCCTTGGAAATGATTTCAGGCAGCACCACGTTGTCGTCCGGCGTCGCCATCTTGAGGCGCTGGGCATAAAGTCCGGACTGGTCGGTCGAGTAGCTGTCGCAGCGGCCGTCCTGATAGGCAGCGATGGCCTCGTCGTTCTTCTCGAAGGTCAGCAGCTTGTAATCCATCTTATGGGACTTGA
Organism: uncultured Alphaproteobacteria bacterium; assembly: GCA_945957365.1. Lineage (GTDB taxonomy): Bacteria > Pseudomonadota > Alphaproteobacteria > Rhizobiales > Aestuariivirgaceae > Aestuariivirga. Next base: position 85,537 of record CAMFKI010000011.1, read on the forward strand.
AGTAGTCCGCGATGTTCAGTTCCGTCGTCGTGCCGGACTGGGTGCAGATGGTGGCGCCGGCGAGGTCGTTCACCGACTTGACGTTCGGGTGCTTCGCCTTGTTCACGATGAAGCCCTGGCCGTCGTAATACATGATGCCCGCGAACTTGAGGCCAAGCGACGTGTCGCGGCTCATGGTCCAGGTGGTGTTGCGCGAGAGGAGGTCGATCTCGCCCGACTGCAGCGCGGTGAAGCGCTCCTTGGCGGTCAGCGGCGTGAACTTCACCTTGGTGGCGTCGCCCAGCACCGCAGCGGCCACGGCGCGGCAGAAGTCCACGTCCATGCCGGTCCAGTTGTTCTGTGCGTCCGGGACCGAGAAGCCCATGAGACCCTGGCTCACGCCGCACTGCACGAACCCGTGCTGGCGCACGTCGTCCAGCGTTCCGGCACTGGCGGCACCGGCGATCGCCACCGTTGCAGCGGCTCCGAGCATCAGTGTTATGAGCTTGTTCTTCATCGATATTCCTCTTTCTGACCTGTGTGCCACAGGCTGCGCCGTCCTGCCGACGAGTTACAGCATCCTAGGGGCGAATGAGTCCCCCGGTTGCATCCCAAAACAATCGGAAAACGAGTAGCAGGTCAAGGAGAAAGCAGGCGTTCCACAGCCGCCGCAAGCGCGCCGATCTCGGCAAAACACGGCGCCTCCGGCTTGGCCGGGCGGGCGATCATCACCACCGCGATGCCTTGCTCGCGCGCGGCCGCAAGCTTCGCCGCCGTGGCGCTGCCGCCGGCATTTTTCGTGACGAGATGGGTGATGGCGTTTTCACGCATCACCACGCTTTCCTGTGTCAGGCTGAAGGGCGGCCGCTCACGAACGACGCGCCAGTTCGGCGGTGGGTCGAGCGGCGGTTCCTCGATCATCCGCGCAATGCCCGAGATATCGGCACGGCTGAAAAATGGGGCGACATCCTTGCGACCGGTGGTCAGCAGCACACGCGCGCCGGGGGGCAGAAGCAGGGCGGCGACCTCGGGCGCGGCCGCATCGGTCCAGCGGTCGCCGGGGCCCGGACGCCATGCCGGCCGCTCGAGGCGGAGCAGCGGCGTGCCCGTCCGCAGGCATGCCGAATGCGCATTGTGCGAGATGCGTGCGGCGAAGGGATGCGTGGCATCCACAACCACCGAAATTGCATCCGCGGCAACGTATTTTGCCATCCCGTCGACACCGCCGAAACCACCGATGCGATGCTCCCCGACGGGCAGTTCTGGCGCTTGCGTGACACCCGCCAGCGAGGTGATCACCGCATGCCCGCGGCCCGTCAGCACCCCTGCCAATTCGCGTGCATCACGCGTTCCGCCGAGGATCAGGATGCGCTCAGCGGGCATGCGCGATGATCTCGCCCCGGCGCGACACGACGATGACGTCCGCCATCACCGGGGCATCGCGCAGCACCTCGCGCACGGTGCGCAGCCCGGCCTCCGCCACACGTTGCGCCAGGTCCATTCCCTGCGCCATTTCAAGAACTTCCTGCGCCGTATTGGCAGCAAGCACTGGCTCGCGGGGCAGTTCCGGACAGAGATCTGCAAGCCATTGCATGTCAACCTGCGAGCGGCCCGAATGAAGGTCCAGCGCACCCTGCCCCAGCTTCGAGATCTTGCCGAACCCACCGCCGATCGTCACCCGCCCGACCGGGTGGCTGCGCAGATATTTCAGCAGCCCGCCGGCAAAATCGCCCATGTCCAGCATCGCCTCAAGCGGCAAGCCGTAAAGCGCCCGCACCGCATCCTCCGACGTCGACCCGGTGCAGCCCGCCACATGCGAAAGCCCCATCGCACGCGCCACATCCACCCCGCGATGGATCGACGCGATCCACGCCGCGCAGGAAAACGGGTGCACGATCCCCGTCGTGCCGAGGATGGAAAGACCGCCGACAATTCCGAGGCGCGGGTTCCAGGTCTTCGCCGCAAGCTCGGCGCCATTCGGTATGGAAATTTCGATTTCAGCGGCCGTTCCGCCCATCTCGGCAATGACCTCCCGCATCATCTGGCGCGGCACCGGGTTGATCGCGGCCTCGCCCGGGGCGACCGGAAGGCCCGCCTTGGTAACCGTGCCGACGCCCGGCCCCGCCTTGAAGCGGATGCCCTCGCCGCCTTCGCGCACGGTGGCCAAAACCATGCAGCCGTGCGTGACGTCCGGATCATCGCCCGCATCCTTGATGATTCCGGCGCGTGCCCAGCCGTCGCCCCGTTCCTCCAAAGCCAATGGAAAGGCTGGCGTTTCGCCCTTGGGCAGCGTGATCGAGACCGGATCGGGGAATTCTCCGGTCCGCAATGCCGCAAATGCTGCCTTCACTGCCGCCGTTGCGCATGCGCCCGTGGTCCAGCCGCGCCTTAACTCGCCTTCGGGCTTCTCACTTCGCATGGGCCCACTGTATAAGGCTGCCATGGGACTTGGACCAACGAAAAGGATCGGCGACTGGGTGAGCTCGACCGAGCAGCAGACCGGCTTTGCGCGGCTGGATGCCGAGACATTTCCGAGCTTTGAACCGGGCTGGGTGTGGCTGGTGGGGGCCGGCCCCGGCGCTCCGGGGCTGATGTCGCTGATGTGCTACCACGCGCTGCAGAGCTGCGACGTGGTGGTTTACGACGCTCTGGTGAACCCCGACATCCTGCGCTGGGTGAAGGTGGGCGCCGAACTGGAATACGCCGGAAAGCGCGGCGGCAAGCCGTCGCCGACCCAGAAGGACATCACGCTGCGCCTGATCGAACTGGCCCAGGCCGGAAAGCGCGTACTGCGCCTCAAGGGCGGCGATCCCTTCATGTTCGGGCGCGGCGGCGAGGAGTGCCAGAACTTGGCGATGGCGCAAATTCCGTTCCGGATCGTGCCGGGAATCACCGCCGGAATCGGCGGCCTGGCCTATGCCGGAATGCCCGCAACCCACCGTGATACCAACCATTCCGTCATCTTCCTGACCGGCCACGACGCGACCGGCAACATGCCGGCCAACGTCAACTGGGGGGCCGTCGCACTGGCCTCGCCGGTGATCGTCATGTACATGGCGGTGAAGCACCTGGGCGAAATCGCCGCCGCGCTGATGGCGGGGGGCCGAACTGCCGACGACCCGGTGACCATCGTTTCCAATGCCTCCATGCCGCACCAGCACGTCGCCTCGACCACCCTCGGTGGGGCGGGCGACTTCGTGGCGGCGAACGAGCCGCCGACGCCGGCCATCGTGGTGGTGGGCAAGGCCGCAGACTGGCGGAGCCTGCTCGACTGGTACAAGGGGCCCCTGCGGGAGAACCCGGTTGGCTAGGGCCATCGTCGTCGCCGCCCCATCATCCGGCAGCGGCAAGACGCTGATAACACTGGGACTTCTGAGAGCCTTCCGAAACCAGGGGGTGCGCGTGGCGGCGGCCAAGGTAGGCCCCGATTACATCGACCCCCGCTTCCACGAAGCAGCCACCGGCGGGCCCTGCTACAACCTCGACCCCTGGGCGATGAGCGCCAGCCAGATCAATGGCTTGGTGGCAGACCTCGCGCGCGGGTCCGACCTCGTGATCATCGAAGGCGTCATGGGCCTGTTCGACGGCCCGCGTGGGGCCAAGGGCTCGACGGCTGACCTCGCCGCCATGCTGAACCTGCCAGTGCTGTTCACGCTCGATTGCCGCCACCAGGCCCAGTCCGCAGCTGCACTGGTGCATGGTTTTGCGAGCTATCGCAAGGGTTTGGATCTGGCAGGCGTCATCCTGAACCGCACGGCGAGCGAGCGCCATGAACTGTTGCTGCGCGAGGCCATCGGCGACCGGGTTGTGCTGGCGCTGCGCAACGACGATAGGCTGGCGTGGCCGTCGCGGCACCTCGGCCTGGTGCAGGCGCAGGAGAACCGCGATCTGGAGGCCTTCATCGAGGCTGCGGCGCTGCGGGTGAACCACGGGGCGGCGCTGGAGCGCATCCTCGAGCTTGCGCAACCACTCCACCTGGCTCCCGGACCGTCCGTCCTGCCTCCCCTCGCAGCGTCGGTCGCCGTTGCGCGCGACGACGCATTTTCTTTTTGTTATAGCCACTTGCTTGATAGCTGGCGGCGGCAGGGCGCCACGCTTTCATTCTTCTCGCCGCTCGCCGACGAGGCACCCGATCACAAGTCGGAGGCGGTATTCCTTCCGGGTGGCTATCCCGAACTCCATGCCGGGCGGATTGCCGGAAACACCAGATTCCTCAAGGGAATAAGGGAACATCGTGGCATCGTTTACGGCGAGTGCGGCGGCTACATGGTGCTGGGCGTTTCCCTTATCGATTCCAATGGGATAAGCCATGCCATGGCGGGGCTGCTGCCGGTCACCACGAGTTTCGCCACGCGCAAGCTGCATCTGGGGTATCGGCAGTTGGATGCGCTGACCGGCGCCCCCTGGAGCGGGCGCCTCATGGCGCACGAGTTCCATTATTCGACAGTGGTGTCCGAGGGACAGGCCGACCGCCTGTTCGCCGCCCATGATGCGGCCGGAAACACTTTGGAAAACATGGGCTTGCGTCGCGGCCGCGTGATGGGCTCCTACGCCCATGTCATCGCGGAGGCGTCGTGACCCGCGCCATCATGTTCATGGGAACGGGGTCCGACGTCGGCAAGTCGCTGATCGTGGCCGGCCTTGCAAGAGCCTTCACGAACAGGGGCTTGCGCGTTCAGCCCTTCAAACCGCAGAACATGTCGAACAATGCGGCGGTGACGGCAGACGGCGGCGAGATCGGCCGGGCCCAGGCCCTGCAGGCGCGGGCGGCGAAGGTTCCCCCCTCGGTCCACATGAACCCGGTGCTGCTGAAGCCCGAAACCACCACTGGCGCACAGGTCATCGTGCAGGGACAGCGCCAGGCCTCGATGACCGCGCGGGAGTATTTTCGCAGCCGGATGAAGTACATGGGCGCAGTTCTTGACAGCTTCCATAAGGTTGCGGCGGTGGCCGACCTCGTGCTCGTCGAAGGCGCCGGCAGCCCCGGAGAGGTCAATCTGCGGAATGGCGACCTCGCGAACATGGGATTCGCCGAAGCGGCCGACCTGCCGGCGATCCTGATCGGAGACATTCACCGCGGTGGCGTCATCGCGTCGATCGTCGGAACCCTCGAGATCCTGCCACAAGCCGACAGAAATCGTCTAAAAGCATTCTTGATCAACAAGTTCCATGGCGACCCACAACTGTTTTCAGAAGGTTGCAGTTTTCTCGAAGCGCGCACCGGCGCCCCGTGTGTGGGAATCGTACCACAGTTCGACCAGGCCCGGAGCCTCCCCGCCGAGGATGCGGTGGCGCTCGAGGATGTTCTTGCAACCTCCCTTGGTGGCACGCGAATTTCAGTGTTGCGCCTGCCACGCATTGCCAATTTCGACGACCTCGATCCTCTACGCCTCGAACCCGGCGTGACGCTGACCTTCGTGCAACCGGGAGAGCCGATCCCTGCCGATACCCGGCTGGTGGTCATTCCCGGTTCGAAATCAACGATTTCCGACCTGGCCGCCGTGCGCAGGGAGGGTTGGGACATCGACCTCCTGGCGCATGTGCGGCGTGGCGGGATGGTGCTCGGACTGTGCGGCGGATACCAGATGCTGGGCCAGACGGTCAGCGATCCCCAAGGGCTGGAAGGCGAACCGGGCAGCGTGCCGGGCCTGGGGTTGCTGGACGTTGAAACGACCCTCCTGCCCGACAAGACACTGACCAGTGTGACCGGCATCCATGCTGCCAGCGGCGCCAGGCTGCACGGCTATGAAATCCATCTTGGCGCGACCTCCGGTGCGGATTGCCAACGCCCCTTCGCCATGCTGGAGGGGCGACCGGATGGCGCCGTGAGCGTGTCCGGACAGGTGATGGGAAGCTACCTGCACGGTTGCTTCGCAAGCGATGACTTCCGGGCCAAGTTCCTGACATCGCTGGGTATTCAGGCAAGCGAGCTGATCTTCGAGCAGACCATCGAACGGGTGCTGGACGAACTCGCCGCGCATCTCGAAGCCAGTCTCGACCTCGAACTCATCCTGTCTCTGGCAAGGGAGCTGTGATGGAGTGGCCGGTCCTGGTCTTCGGCCGCGCCGCCTGGGCGCTGCTGATCGAGCGCTTCCTGGGCTATCCCGACGCCCTGTTCCAGCGCATCAGCCATCCGGTGGTGTGGATCGGAAAGCTCATCGTCTGGCTGGACAAGCAATTGAATACCCAGGGTGTTTCGCCTCAGGAAGGGCGCTTGCGCGGGGCCTTGGCCGTGGCCATCCTTCTGGCGGTGGCCTTCATCCCCTCCTACCTCATCGCGCGGTGGCTCACGCACTGGCCGCTGGGATGGCTGGCGGAGGCCCTGCTCGCAACCACCCTGATTGCCCAGAAATCACTTAAAGATCATGTGCTTGCCGTGCATGACGGGCTCGGCAGGTCGCTTGCGGAAGGCCGTGAGAAGGTGAGCATGATCGTCGGCCGCGACCCCAACCAGCTCGATGAGGCCGGAGTGGCCAAGGCGGCGCTGGAAAGCCTCGCCGAAAATGCCTCCGACGGCATCGTGGCGCCGGTTCTGTGGTACGCTCTGCTCGGCCTTCCGGGCATCGCGATGTACAAGGCAGTCAATACCGCTGACTCGATGATCGGTCATAAATCCGAGAAATACCAATGGTTTGGCTGGGCGGCTGCGCGGCTGGACGATGCCGTGAACCTGCCCGCCTCGCGGCTCACCGGCTATCTCTTCGCCGCTGCCGAGCCGGCGCGCTTCGGCGCGATCGTGGCGGTGATGACGCGCGATGCGCCGAAGCATGGCTCGCCCAATGCGGGCTGGCCCGAGGCTGCCATGGCGGCGGCCCTCGGCGTGCGCTTCGGCGGGCCGCGGAGCTACCATGGCGAGATGGTCGACCTGCCCTACATGGGCGAGGGTCGCGATGCCATCACGCGGGATGACATCCGGCGTGGTCTGCGCGTGTTGTCGCGCGCCATGTGGATGTTGTTTCTGGTGTTGCTGTGTGTTGCGATTCTGGTTGCCGCAGTTGATTAGCCCTTGAGCTTCAGGGGCAACCCGGCCGCAACGAAGAAAACGGTCTCAGAAATCGACGCGAAAGCCTGGTTGGCGAACCCCTGCTCATCCCTGAAGCGGCGCGCCATGGCATTCTCCGGGACGATGGAGAGGCCGACCTCGTTCGACACGAGGATGACCTGTGCCGGGCAGGCCTCGAGCGCTGCACAAAGTTTGCTCACCTCGGCACGAAGGTCACGGTCGTGATGCATGAGGTTCCCGAGCCAGACGGTGATGCAGTCGAGCAGGACGAGGCCGTCGCGCGGCAGCGCCGCGGCGGGGTCGAGTGTCGACTCGATGGTGGTCCAGCCGTCGCCGGCCCGCTGCTCGCGATGGCGGGCGATGCGCTGGCGCATCTCGTCGTCGAAGGCTTCGGCGGTGGCGATGTAGGTGCGGGGTCCGCCGTGCTCCTGGGCGAGGCTTTCCGCGAAGCGGCTCTTGCCGGAACGGGCGCCGCCCAGAACGAGCGTGATCCTGCTCATGCCGGAGCCCGGGGAATGCGGGCGATGAAATGGCCGCGCATGCGGTCCGGCCACTGGCGGAAGGGGACTTCGCCGGTCTCCGACTGCTCATGGAGCGTGAACCAGTCGAGGATCGCCTCGGCCTGTTCGCGGCTCGGTTCGTGGTCGCCGGTGAAATAGGTGAAGCGGCCGCCGTCGCGCAGCACGACGGAGCAATGGCGCTTGCAGTTCCACAGGCAGGCCTGGGTGACGACCGGAAGGTCCAGCCCGCGGGCGGCGATGGCATCGGTCATGTGGGCGATCAGCGTCTCGCCGCCGGTGCGGCCGTCGGGGGCCAGCTTCTCGGTGGCCGAGAACTTGCAGGTCGAACACATGACGATGTCGCGCATCGGGCGGGTTTTCTCGGGTTGCCAAGGGACGGGCCTTCAATGTAGGCATTCCACTGACCTGTCAACGCGATGCATGGGGCGATGAAACCGGCATGACCTTCCGCTCGATCGCCTTCCTCGCATCGGAGTCGCCCGAGGCCCGCGAGGCTGTCCAGACCCTGACGGCGCGGCATGGCAATGCCGACCCGGACAAGGCCGACTGCGTGGTGGCGCTGGGCGGCGACGGGCTGATGCTGCAGGCGCTGCACCGCTTCGTCTCCACCGGCACCCCGATCTACGGCATGAACCGCGGCACGGTGGGCTTCCTGATGAACGATTATGGCGCGAACGGCCTGCCGGAACGGCTGGCGGCGGCGGAAATGACGGTGATCCACCCCCTCGCCATGACGGCGGTGGACGAGACCGGCAGGACCCACCGCGCCATCGCCTTCAACGAGGTCTCGCTGCTGCGCCAGCGCCACCAGGCCGCCAAGCTGACGATCGCCATCGACGACCGGCCGCGGCTCGAGGAGCTGACCTGCGACGGCATCCTGGTGGCCACGCCCGCCGGCAGCACGGCCTACAATCTCTCCGCCCACGGACCGATCCTGCCGATCAACTCGAACCTGCTGGCGCTGACCCCGATCAGCGCCTTTCGCCCGCGCGGCTGGCGCGGCGCCATCCTGCCCTCCGCGGCCAAGGTGACGATCACCATCCTCGAGGGTGAAAAGCGCCCGGTCGCGGCGGTCGCCGACCATGTGGAAGTGCGCCACGTGCGCCAGGTGGAGGTGGCCCAGGACACCGCACATGCCGCGCGCATCCTGTTCGACCCCGGCCACAGCCTGGCCGAGCGCGTGCTGCGCGAGCAGTTCAGGTTCTGAGGGTGCGCACCGGGCTCAGGCGGCGCGCTGCAGCCCGGCGCGGAGGCGCACCGCCAGGTCGCGGGCGGTGCCGGCGGCGTAGCGGCCGACGTGGTCGAGATTGCGCGGCTGCTCGGCGACCGGCATGGCCTCGTAACTTGTGAGCAGCTTCTCGATCAGCACCGTGCCGAACTCCTCGGCCGAGAGGCGGAGCCCGTCCTCCTGCTCGTCGCCGGCGACGTCGCAGGCGGCCTGGAGCGTCCAGTAGCAGCCTTGCGGCAGGCCGCAGCGGGCGTGCAGCGCCTTGAGCTTGCCGCGCTCGTTCATCATCTCCTCGACGCGGCGCAGCGGCAGGCGCGACAGGCTGGCGAGGCACTGCGCCACCACGTTCATGACGCCCTGGCAGGCGGCGCGCACGATGAGCGAGGGGGTGAGCATGTCGCTGTCGATCAGGAAGGCCACCGCCTCCGGCAGGTCATGGGGCATGGCGTTGGCGAGGATGTCGAGGGTGGCGCCCTCTTCCGCCTCGACCACCAGCTGCGCACCCTCGATGGTGGGAAGCCAGCCGCGTTCGGTGAGCAGCGTGCGGATGCCGGTTGCCGCTCGGCGCGCCTGCACGATGCGGATGATGGGCGGCAGATCCGGCCGGTCGAGCAGCAGCTCGAGCATTTCCTTCTCGCCGGCGAAGCGCCGGTAGAGGGTGCTGAACTGTTCCGGCCGGAGCACGACGGAGGCATTCTCGAGCAGCAGCGCATTGACCGGCAGCGACAGTTCGGCGGTGATGACGTCGACCGCCTCCTGCGACACGTCGTGGCGCGTGGCGATGACCGCCTGGCGCGCCTCGCCGCCCGCACGCAGCACCGCCAGCATGCGCAGCGAATCGAGCGCCGGGGTGGCGGCGAGGAAGGGCAGCGCGATGTCGTCCTCATCCGCCACGATGGCGAAGAGGAGATCGGCATCGAGCATGGCGAGGCCCGCCAGCGCCTCGGCGAAAGCCTGGCGCACCGTGGCATCCGCATCGGCGGCGAGGCGGCGGGCAACCGGCATGACCTGCTCGCGCTCGCCCGGCGGGGTCGCGGGATCGGCGAGGAAGCGGGCGATCTGCAGGGCCAGGCTGGTGCGGCGTGCCGCATCGCCACAGGCGATCACGTCCATGAAGACCTGGATATCGAGGCCGAAGGTGGGTTCCTGCTTGTCCGCGTGCTGCATCATGTGAGTCTCCAGGCCTCATCCTGCCCGCGGGAGGTTTAAGATTTGGTTCACCATGCCGACCGCAGCGTGTGGGTGGATGCGGGCGAGGCAGCCCTATGCCGGAGGACGAGCCGAGCGGAGACCCGGGCGGCGCCGCCCCCTCAGTCCTGCAGCAGGGGTGCGTTGGCGGGGGTGGAGATGGGGCTCACCGCCATCACGTCGCGGCCCTGGGCCTTGATGTGGTCGGGATGGCGCCAGTTGCGCCAGAAGGCGAAGCCGGCGAGCGCGCCGTTGACGACGATCATGAAGATCAGGAAGCCGGCGCGGCCGATCTCGCTCATCAGCGAGCCCGCCAGGATGGGGCCGATGATCGAGCCCACGCCATAGAGCAGCACGAGCTTGGCGGAGGCGCCCAGCACCTGCTCCTTCCTGAGGTGGTCGTTGGCATGGGCGATGACCAGGGAATAGACCGGCAGCGAGACGATGCCGAACAGCGTCATCAGCGCGATGAGCATGAACCAGGTGACGTAATAGCCGCCGGCCAGGATGATCGCCGGCACGATGGCCGCCGCGAGGCTGAGCAGCATGATGATGGTGCGCCGGTCGATGCGATCCGACACCCAGCCGATGGGATACTGCGAGAGGATGACGCCGAAGGGCGGCAGCGCCATCATGATCGACACCCAGACCAGCGGCAGGCCCATGGCCAGGCCGAAGATGACGCCCAAGGCAAAGAAGGCGCTCTGCCCGAGGCCGCAGCCGATCACCCCGACGACGGCGAGCGGCGAGGCCTGCCAGATGTCGGCGATGCGCACGCTCTTCGCGCCCTCGACGCTGGGCTGTTCCGACGGCACCAGGATGAGCGGCACCAGCGACATCGACAGGAGGCAGGAGACGACGATGAAGCGCACGTAGCCCGACGTGTCGGTGATGTTGAGCAGCAACTGCCCGAGCCCCAGCGCGCCATAGGTGACGATCATGTAGAGCGACAGCATCTGGCCGCGGTTGCGGTTGGTGGAGGCGGCGTTGAGCCAGCTTTCGCAGACGATGTACATGCCCGAGACGCACAAGCCGGTGAGGATGCGCAGCAGGAACCAGAACACCGGGTTGGCCCACAAGGGGAACAGCAGCACCACGGTGGAGACGATCGAGGCGAGGCCGCCGAAGGTGCGCACGTGGCCCACGCTCTTGACCAGGCGCGGCGCGGCAAAGGTCGAGAGCAGCATGCCCGCCGAATAGCCCGCCATGACGAGGCCCGTCGTCCAGGTCGAGAATTGCGCCTGGTCGGCCGACAGCGAGACCAGCGAGCCGTTGAGGCCGTGGCCGAGGCACAGAAGCGCGGCGCTGGCGAGGAGCACCCAGAGAGAGGCGTTGTTCATGTCTCCCTCTCTCAGCCCATTGCGACAGAAATCAGACGGCGATACCGGCCTGGCGGAGCTTGAAGTGCAGGAGGTCGCGGTCGAGCGGCATCATCAGCACGTCGGCTGCGCCCTCGAGGATGGACTGGCCGAACATCTCGGTGTCGGGCGTCTCGGCGAAGAGGAAGACCACGGGCGGCTTGCCGCGCGCCGACAGGCGCAGGCGCTTGACGAAATCCTTCGGCGCGCCGCCATTGGCCCGCGCCGACAGCATGACCACGTCGGGCGAGTTGTCGTTGCAGAAGCGCACGGCCTCGTCGGCGCCGTTGGTCAGCGACGTCTCGAGCCCGAGCCCCGAGAGCATCTCGCCGAGATGCTGCCGACCCCTGCCCTCTTCATCAATGAGCAGACACCTGGTCATGTCCACAAACCTCTCCGACTCCACTGGAACGCCGGCTCAACCGCCTTCGCGTCCGTGAGGGCAAAACCTGCGCCGGGCTGGTTAATGAGCGGTTAACGAAGTTATCCACAGCTTATCCACAGGATGTAAACAGCTGACGAAGCCCGGAAAAAGCGATTTATGAACAGATTTGTCCACAATGGCCGAATTGCGGCAGTTGCGATCCCGGGAGGATTCCATCCGGGTGAGTCGCAGCGCGTCAGTCGGGCCGGCGCATGCGCCAGACCTCGGTCACCGTGGCATATTCGCTGTAGCCCAGGCGGGCGATGGGCTGCATGGCGGCGGTGTCCACCCGGCCGTCGTGGATGAAGCGGTCGTCGATGTAGATGCCCAGCACCCGGCCGACGATGAGGAAGTTATGGGCGTTGCCGTCATCGTCCGGCAGCGGGACGATGCGGTGCAGGCAACATTCGAGCGCCGCCGGGCTTTCGGCGACGCGCGGCGGCCGGACGATGTGGCTGTCCGCCTTGGTGAGGCCGGCGAGTTCGAATTCATCGCTGGTGACATGGGCGGAGGAGGCATTCATCTTCTCGCGCAGGTCATAGGTGGCGAGGCTGAAGGTGAATTCGCCCGTCGCCTCGATGTTCGTCATCGAGTCCTTGCGCGGTCCGCTGCCGAAGGCGACGTAATGCGGGGCCTGCGAGAAGGCATTGAAGTAGCTGTAGGGTGCGAGGTTGATCTGGCCGGCGGGCGACAGCGTCGACACCCAGCCGATGGGGCGCGGCGCCACGATGGCCTTGAACGGATCGTACTGGAAGCCGTGGTCGTTCTTCACCGCATCGTAGAACATCAGAGGCTCCGCAGAAGCGCCGGGAGATCGGCCACGCTGTCGATGGTGTAATCGGCGAGATGCGCGATGTCGGCGCGCCCGGCATTGCCGGAGAGCACGGCGATGGCGAGCCCTGCCCCGCCGTTGCGTGCCTCCGCCATGTCATGGTGGTTGTCGCCCACCATGGCGATCGACGCGGCGGGAAGCCCGGTGATCTCGGCGAACCGGCGGATCATGTTTCCGGCGGGCTTGGCGACGGCGACGGTGTCGGCCGCAATGATGTCGTCGAAGTGCTCGATCACGCCCACTTCCGCCATGTGGGCGCGGGCCGACAGGTGGCTGTCATTGGTGGCGACGCCGAGCTTCAGGCCCATGGCGCGGAGGTCACTGAGGATCGGTTCCAGCGGCATGAGCGGCACCAGCTTGTCGCGCACCATCTGGGCGAAGCGGTGCTCGAGGCGCTCGAGATGGTCGTCGAGCGCCGCACCCTTGAGATCCGGCCACCAGATGGCGGCGATCTCGCGGTTGGTTCCTCCCGCCAGCGGCGAACCGGCCTTCAGCTTGCCCGTGCCGCGGTCGTAGCCGGCCACTTCCATCAGGGCTTCGGCGCCGGCATCGTCGGTGGAAAAGAGCTGCTTCAGCGCTTCGCGGTAGATCGGCACCCACGTCGCGTCGACGTCGATCAGCGTGCCGTCCTTGTCGAAGAGGACTCCCCTGATTTTCATGATGCCTGCCAGCGGGTGAGCAGCGTCGCCGGATCGGGCCGCGGCCGGTCCTCGAGCGGGCCCGAGGGCGTGCCGAGATAGATCAGGCCGGCCAGCTTCTCGTGGGTCGCGAGGCCCATGGCGGCGGCGATCTCGGCGTCGTAGACCACCCAGTCGGTGTTCCACTGGCAGCCAAGCCCGAGGGCCGTCGCGGCATAGAGGACATTCATGCACACGGCGGCGGCCGAGAGCTGCTGCTCCCACAGCGGGATCTTGGGGTTCTCCTTGGCCGCGGAGACGACGCCCAGCACCGTGGGCGCGCGCAGGAACAGGCCGTGGACGAAGCCCAGCGTCTGCTCGCCATGATCGGGATGGAGCTGCTGCCAGCGCGCCTTCATCACGTCCCCGAAGGCGGCGCGCGCCGCACCCTCCCACAGGATGAAGCGCCAGGGCGCGAGCTTGCCGTGATCGGGCACCCGCACCGCGGCGGCGAGGATCTCGGCGAGCTGGCCAGCCGTTGGCCCCGGCTCCGTCATGGCCTTGGCGGAGGCCGATTTGCGGGTCCCGAGAAGCGCCAGGACGGAGGATGTGTCGTTGAAAGTCTGCATGATGTTTCCACTCTGGCGGGCGCGCCCGGAAAAGGCAATCCCGCCCGCATTAACCATTCGTTAAGACGCAAATTGCGGCGCTTTCCGTCGCGTGTTTAGCTCGACCCTCTTGGAGAGAGGAACTTGGCTTTGCACGATCGGACTTGCCGTGCATGGCAGCAACGCCACCGCCGGCGCGGCTTCACCGCCGCCATCGCGGTGGCGATTTTCCTTGCACCCGCCCCCCACGCCGCACGCGCCGAAACGGGGCTTGCCATCGAAATGGTGAAGCCAGGCCGCGAGGGCCTCGAACTCGCCGCGCGGCTGACGGCGGGCGGCCAGCCGCTGCAGCAGAACATGTCGTGGAACATCCGCAACCCGGATGGGGTGAGCGTGTTCTCCGGCACCGAGGGCACGGCCGACGTCTCGATCCCGCCCGGCGACTACGTGGTCGACGCCACCTATGGCGCCACGGTGATCGAGGAGCTGGTGAGCCTTCCGGCGGGGACTCGGCTCAGCGTCAATTTCGTGCTCGATGCCGGGGCGCTGAAGGTCGAGCCGCTGGTGACCGGCATTCCGGTTCCCGCCGTTGCCTCGCGGGTGCGGGTGTTCTCGATGGACGGCAAGCGCCTGATGGCGGTGTCGGTCATGCCCAATGAGCTGATCCGCCTGCCCGAGGGCACCTATCGCGTCGAGAGCCAGGTCTCCACCGGCAATGTGAAGGCAGTGGCGGACGTGCATGTCACGGCAGGCCGCGTCGCCACCGTGAAGATCGCGCACAAGGCGGGCCTGGCGCGACTGGCCTTCGTGGGCGCCCCCAATGCCGTGGTGCGCTGGGAGGTCGAAGACCAGTCGGGCAGCCCCATCGCCACGCGCGGCGGCATCAGCGCCAACGTGACGCTGCTGCCCGGCACCTACACGGCACGCGCCGAAGTGGGGGCGGAACTTCTCACCGCCACCTTCAACATCGCAGCCGGCGAAGTGCGCGACATCCTGCTGGGGAACTGAGCCGCAAGGCTGCGCAGCTTCTCCACCCGCAACTCGGCTTCTCGTCACCATTTCCGTTGCCTCGTCACCCCAGCGACAGCTGGGGCCCAGCTATGGGCACCAAAGCTGGGTGCCAGCTTTCGCTGGCATGACGGGTCTGGCGGCGTGCCCGGCGGAGGTGCGTGAAGGCGCCAAAGACGTGGTGCGACGGCCTACTTGTCCGGCAGCGGGATGAAGTCCTTCTCGTCACCCGGCACGATGGCGAAACGGGCCTGCTTCCAGTCGTCCTTCGCCGCCTCGATGCGGTCCTTGGACGAGGACACGAAATTCCACCAGATGTAGCGCGGCCCGTCCATCGGCTCGCCGCCGAGCAGCATCAGCCGCGCGTTGGTCCGTGCACGGAGCGTGATGGCGTCGCCCGGGCGGAAGACCAGCAGGCGGCCTTCCTCGAACAGCTGGCCCGCCACCTCGACGATCCCTTCGGCAACATAGACGCCGCGTTCCTCATGCTCCACGGGCAGCGGCACGGCGCTGCCGGCCGTCATCTGCACGTCGGCATAGAACAGATCGGAATGCGTCTTCACCGGCGAGGTGGCGCCATAGAGCGAACCCGCGACGATGCGCGCCGAGATGCCGCGCTCGTCGATCACCGGCAGCTTGTGGGCTTCGACATGATCGAAGGCGGGCGCGGTTTCCTCATGGGCTTTCGGCAGCGCCACCCAGCTCTGGATGCCGAAGACCTTGCGTTCGCGCGCCAGCTCCGGGGGTGCGGTGCGCTCCGAATGGACGATGCCCCTGCCGGCGGTCATCCAGTTCAATTCGCCCGGCGCGATCGGCTGCGACGAGCCGAGGCTGTCGCGGTGGTAGATCGAGCCGTCGAACAGCCAGGTGACGGTGGCAAGCCCGATGTGCGGATGCGGGCGCACGTCGATGCCCTGCCCCGGCTGCATCAGCGCGGGGCCCATCTGGTCGAAGAAGATGAAGGGGCCGACCATCTGGCGCTGCGCCGAGGGCAGCGCGCGGCGCACCTCGAAGCCGCCGAGATCCCGGGCGCGCGGCACGATGACGGTTTCGATAACGTCCGCCGCCGCGGCGTCGCCGGGCATCGGATCGGGGATATGCGGCAGGCTCACTGGCAGGCCTCCTTCACTTTGGGTGCGACTTTCGTACCGAGCAGTTCGATCGCCCGCAGCAGGTCCTTGTGCGGCATGGCGCCGATGGCCATCTGCACCAGGATGCGGCTGTTCCCGAACAGCTTGTGGAGTTCGATGATGCGGTCCGCCACGCGATCGGGGTCGCCGATCAGCAAGTGGCCGTTGGGTCCGCAGGAGGCCTCGAACTCGCGGCGGCCCGAGGGCTGCCAGCCGCGCTCCTTGCCGATGCGGTTCATCACCTGGTTGTGCGGCTCGAAGAAGATGTCCTTCGCGGCCTCCGTCGTGTCGGCGACGAAGCCATGCATGTTGAGGCTCAGGCGCACCTCCTCCGGCTTGCGGTTGGCGCGCGACCATGCCTCGCGGTAGAGGTCGAAATAGGGCGCGAAGCGCTTCGGGTCGCCGCCGATGATGGCGAGCGCCATGGGGAGCCCGAGGGTCGCCGCGCGCACCACCGACTGCGGCGTGCCGCCCACCGCGATCCACAACGGGATCTTGTGTGCGGGGCGCGGATAGAGGGTGACGTTGTCGAGCGGCGGTCGCAGCTCGCCCTGCCAGCTCACCGTCTCGTTGTCGATGAGCTTCAGCAGCAGGTCGAGCTTCTCGGCGAAGAGCGCGTCGTAATCATTCAGGTCATAGCCGAAGAGCGGGAAGCTCTCGATGAAGGAGCCGCGGCCGGCCATGATCTCGGCGCGGCCGTCGGACAGGCCGTCGAGTGTCGCGAACTGCTGGAACACCCGCACCGGGTCCTCCGAGCTCAGCACGGTGACGGCACTGGTGAGGCGGATGTTCTTGGTGCGCGCCGCACCGGCGGCGAGCGCCACGACGGGCGCGGACACGGCATAGTCCGGCCGGTGATGCTCGCCCACGCCGAAGACGTCGAGGCCGACCTGATCGGCGAGTTCCATCTCCTCCACCAGCTGGCGCAGGCGCTGCGGGTGCGAGCCGCCGGGGGCGACGTCCGCGAAGGTGTAGATGCCGATTTCCATGAAGGCCTCGCTTTCACGGGCTTATATGTAGCGGAAGCGATTACAGTTCAAGGGGGTGCGTACCCCGCTGAAAGAGGCCCTCATCCGGCCTGTCGGCCACCTTCTCCCATTGCTTCGCAACGGGAGAAGGACTCGTGGGGAGATCGCGCAACGTGTCCTTCTCCCGTCCCGCAGGGATGGGAGAAGGTGCCCGACAGGGCGGATGAGGGCTCTGTCCGCGAGTTGAGTCCGTCCAGAAATTTCCCCGCATGCCGCACGATATCCGCCTTGCGCGCGTCGTCCATCTTCGCGAGCGTGCGATACGGCATCGCCATGCGCGGGTTGGCCTTGAGCCGGGCCTCGTTGCGGATGAGGAAATCCCAGTAGAGATGGGGTGGATGCCGCTCTTCGCCTGTCGGCAGCGCAATGTGCCAAACTTG
>CAMFKI010000012.1 GCA_945957365.1 uncultured Alphaproteobacteria bacterium
ATAAGCTGGTGTTGCACTTCGTTTGTGAACTCAGGGGATCCAGCTTTCCACGTGACGGCCGCCCCTAGCTGGACCCCGGCCTTCGCCGGGGTGACGGCACGGGGGTTATTTCTCGTGCCCGCCAACAGAGATCGCCGGGACGAGCCCGGCGATGATCGATCAGATTGGGATGTAATGGAGATCGGGAAGACAGACCCTCACCCCCGCGTCACCGGAAACCCCGCGGCCTTCCACGCCTCGATGCCGCCATCCAGAATATAGACATCCGCATCGGTCAGCTGCGCCAGCGCCCGGGCATTCATTCGCGTGCGCCCGCCCGACTTGCAGTGGAACACCACCGCCGGCGCGCCGCTGATCTTGGCCCCTGCAATGCGCGACAGGGGCTCGTTGCGCGCGCCGGGAATGTTCTCGTCCAAGTATTCCTGGTCCTCGCGCACGTCGACGAGCAGGGCGCCGCCGTCGACGAGTTCCTTGGCTTCCGCCGCATTGATGTGCTTCAGCGTCATGGTCATCCCTCAGCAAAAGGTTTTCTTGAGCGTCGCCAGAATTTGCCGCACCCGGGGGTCGGCGACACGATAGAAGATCTGCTGCGCGTCGCGGCGCGTGTCGAGGATCTTTTCCTCGCGCATGCGGGCCAGGTGCTGTGACAGCGCGGACTGCGACAGCCCCACATGGTCGATCAGCGCGTTGACGCTCAACTCGCCGTGTTCGAGGAGCTTGCACAGGATCATCAGGCGCTTCTCGTTACTCAGCGCCTTGAGCATGGCTGCCGCATCCGCGGCCTTTTCCGCAAAGCCCGCGAGCGAGCGGTCGAGCGTCAGCGTGGCCATCGGCATCTCCGTTTCTAAGCTTGTAATTTAGGATTCTCTAATATACTGTCAAGCGGAATTGCACCAGGAGATGCTGCGCATGGCCAGGCCGATCATTCACGCCTTCTTCGACGAGCCGACCAACACGGTGAGCTATCTTGTCGGCGATCCCGACACGCGTGGGGCCGCCGTCATCGATCCGGTGCTCGACTACGACCACAAATCCGGCAAGGCCAAAGTCGCGTCCGCCGATGCCATCCTCGCCAAGGCGAAGGACGAGGGCCTGACCGTGACTCTCGTCCTCGAAACCCACGTGCATGCCGACCACCTCTCGGGGGCGCCCTACATCAAGCTGAAGACCGGCGCCAAGGTGGCGATCGGCGAGCGCATCAAGGAAGTGCAGAAGATCTTTCGCCCGGTCTTCAACGCGATCGACGTCTCCGGCGAAGGCTCCGAGTTCGACATCCTGTTCAAGGACGGCGACCACTTCACCATCGGCAAGCTCGCGGGCGAGGTGCTGGCCACCCCGGGCCACACGCCGGCCTGCGTCTCCTACAAGATCGGCGACGCGGTGTTCGTGGGCGACACGCTGTTCATGCCAGACTACGGCACGGCGCGCGCCGACTTCCCCGGCGGCGATGCCCGCATCCTCTATCACTCCATCCGCCGCCTCATGGCGCTGCCGCCCGAAACCCGCCTTTTCATGTGCCACGACTACCTGCCCAAGGACGGCCGCAAGCACTATGCCTGGGAGACCACGGTTGCCGAGGAGAAGGCCCGCAACGTCCATGTCCACGAGGGCGTCTCGGAAGACGACTTCGTGAAGATGCGCACCACGCGCGACGCCACCCTTTCGGCCCCCACGCTGCTGCTCCCCTCGATCCAGATCAACATGCGCGCCGGCAAGCTTCCCCCGGCGGACGCCAACGGCGTGCATTACCTCCGGGTGCCGATCACCCTGCCGAACTAGTCGCCCGTCCCCCTGCGGCCGTCATCCCGCGTGACGGCGTAAAAAGAATGACTCCTTCCCGCTTCCACACACAACGATGCCCGGGACGTGCCCGGGCATGATCACCTTCGCATGTTCCGATAGCGGACCCCGCCAGACCCACTTCGCGAGCCTGCCCCTTCCTAGCACGACGAGCGCGCGCTGTCAAGGACTAAAATGCTAATTTAGGAAAACCTTATGAAGGATCCCGGCGCATGCCGGAGTGCCGGCAGTGGAGGAGGGACCTGCGCAAAACGCCACTCCGCAGCAGCGCGTTCTGTTCTATCCTCCGCCGAATCACCTTGACCTTGTTCCGGACCTCGATGGCCTTCTCCCAGAACCTCCGCGGCATCGCTGCCATCCTCGTGGCCACCGGCAGCTTCGTCGCCAACGATACCTGCATGAAGCTGGCGCTGGCGGATGCGCCGCCCTTCCAGGTCCTCGTCATGCGCGGCCTCGCGGCCATCCTCTGGTGCCTGCCGGTGATCTATTTCATGGGGCTGATCCGCCACGTGCCCAAGGCCTTCAATCCCTGGGTCATGCTGCGCTCCTGCAGCGAACTCTTCGCCATCCTCTGTTTCATCACGGCACTCGCCCACATGCCCATCGCCGATCTCACAGCCATCACCCAGATCTCGCCGCTCGTCGTGCTGCTCGGCATGTGGCTGCTGTTCGGCGAAAAGGTCGGCGGGCTGCGCCTCGTGCTGATCGGCTTCGGCGTCACCGGCGCGCTGCTGGTGGCGCAGCCCGGCGGCGCCGCGGCCTCGCCCTTCGCGGTGTTCGGCTTTCTCACCGCCGCAGGAGTCGCGGCGCGCGACATCCTCTCGCGCAAGGTGCCGCCGCGCACGCCGGCATTGGCCGTCACCTTCTCGACCCTGCTGATCGTCATGCTGGGCGCGCTCGTCCTGTCGCTGCTGTTCGAGACGCAGGTGATGCCCACGCTGCGCCACGCCTGGCTGATGTTCATCGCCGGCTTCTTCCTGATGTGCGGTCATTCCTTCGTGTTCATGGCCTATGGCCGGACGCCGGCACGCGTGGTGGCGCCGTTCAACTACGCCGTCATGATCTGGGCCGGCCTGTCGGGAATCCTGGTCTTCGGGCAGTTTCCAGATACGCTCGCCGTCGCCGGCATGGCGCTCATCATGGCGGCCGGCCTCGCCGTGGTCTTCCTCGAAGGCCGCGGCGGCAAGGCCATTCCCGCCGTGGCGGAGGTCTAGGCGATGCGCCTGTTCAATCCGATCATCCGGCTCTTCGAGCGCATTCCCTATTCCTTCATCGCGCTGCTGGCGCGCCTCTCGGTGGCCGGGCCGTTCTGGGACGCCGGGCGCGACCGCGTCGACGGCAGCCTCAATATCCTCGAGCCGCGCTCGGCCACCATGACGATGTATCTCGGCGGCCTCAATATCCGGTGGGTTCCCTACGAAACCGCGGCCATCGCCACGCAGCTCGCGGAATTCACGCTGCCCATCCTGCTCGCCGTGGGTCTGGCCAGCCGCTTCGCGGCACTGGGCCTTCTGGTGCTGCTCGCGGTGTTCGAGATCTTCGTCCACCCCGGGCCCTATGCGCTGCACGGCACCTGGGCCGCACTCCTGCTGCTGATCATCAAGGCGGGACCGGGAAGCTTCTCGCTCGACAGCGCGCTGGGGCGGCGCTGATGGGCGCTGTCGGCGACATTCTGATCGTGCTCCACTCGGAGACCTCGACCCCGGGCCGCATCGGCCACATGCTCGAGGCGAAGGGCCACCGCCTCGACATCCGCCGCCACAGTCTGGGTGAACCGCTGCCCGCCACGCTCGCACACCACGCCGGAGCCATCGTCTTCGGCGGCCCCATGAGCGCCAATGATTCCGATGACTGGATCGCCCGCGAGATCGACTGGATCGGCGTGCCGCTGAAGGAGCAGAAGCCCTTCCTCGGCGTCTGCCTCGGCGCCCAGATGCTGTCGAAGCACTTGGGCGGCACGGTCGGTCCCCACGCCGATGGCCTGGTCGAGATCGGCTATTATCCGCTGCTCCCGACGGAGCAGGGGCAGGACCACGGCCCCTGGCCTGCCCAGGTCTATCACTGGCACCGAGAAGGGCTGACGCTGCCTCGGGGTGCCGTGCGGCTGGCCACCGGCGAGACCTTCGAGAACCAGGCCTTCCGCTACCAGGCAAAGGCCTTTGGCATCCAGTTCCACCCGGAGGTCACCCGCCTCACCATGCACCGCTGGGGCGTGACGGGGGCCCACCGCTTCGTGCTGCCCAATGCCCAGAATTCGGCCGCCCATCTCGAGGGCAACCTTTTGCACGATGCCCCGGTGAAGGACTGGCTGTCGCGTTTTCTCGACCGCTGGCTGGCGGCCTGAGCCAGGCTGTGCCGGGCTGAGACGGCGGCAGCCCTCCCGTTAAGCCTTTCTTCAAAGCCTCTAAACCGTTTGGAAACCGCCACGCCCCATGATGCAGTCATGGCGAGCGGGACCCTAGCGGCACCAGCGCCACGGCGATCCGGGATCATGTACTGCGTACCCGGGTGCCCCTGTGATTAGCGGGGAGCCTGACGTGGTGAGGCTCCCCGCACTCATTTCCGACCCCCATTGCGAAACAACCGTCCACGCATGACATTGTGGTTGTCATGGCGTCCTTTCCTCCCTTCGAAAGCTGGCTCAGGCCCGGTCCGTCCGGCCTTTATTGCGTGCCCGGCGATTTTCACATCGATCCCTCTGCCGCCGTGCCGCGCGCGGTGATCACCCACGGCCATTCCGATCATGCGCGGCCAGGCCATGGCGCGGTGCTGGCCACGGCCGACACGCTCGCCATCATGCGCCTGCGCCTGGGCGAACTTCGCCAGACGCAGGCCTTGCCCTATGGCGAGCCCTTGCCGGTGAAGGACGTCACTGTGACACTCGTGCCGGCCGGCCACATCCTGGGCTCGGCGCAGGTCGTCATCGACTACCAGGGCCAGCGCGCGGTGGTCTCGGGCGACTACAAGCGCCACGCCGATCCGACCTGCGATCCCTTCGAACTGGTGCCCTGCGATCTTTTCGTGACGGAGGCGACCTTCGGGCTTCCCGTGTATCGCCACGAGCCCGACACCGCGGAGGTGCAGAAGCTGCTCGCCTCGCTCCGCGACTTTCCCGAACGCACCCACCAGATCGGTGTCTATGGTCTCGGCAAGTGCCAGCGGCTCATCGCGCTCATCCGTCGGGCGGGTTACGAGCGGCCGATCTGGCTGCATGGCGCGTTGCGCGCGATGACGGATTACTACGTCTCGCGCGGCTTCGAACTCGGTGCCGTGCCCAATGCCATGGACGCGACCGGCAAGCTTCCGGGCGAGATCGTACTGTCGCCGCCCTCGGCACTGGGCGATCGCTGGTCGCGCCGCTTCGCCGATCCGCTGGCCGGCTTCGCCTCGGGCTGGATGCGCATCCGCGGCCGCGTGCGCCAGCGCGGCGTGGAGTTGCCGCTCATCATCTCGGACCATTGCGACTGGCCCGAACTCATCCGCACCATCACCGAGACGGGCGCGCGCGAGGTCTGGGTCACCCATGGCCGCGAGGAGGCGCTGGTGCACGAGCTGTCGAAGCGCCAGATCGCGGCGCGCGCGCTGCGGCTCGTCGGCCGCGAGGACGATGCCGAATGAAGGCCTTCTCGCAGCTCCTCGACCGCCTCACCTATACGCCGGCGCGCAATGCCAAGCTGATGCTGATGCGCAACTACTTCCTATCGACGCCCGATCCGGACCGCGGATTTGCGCTGGCCGCGCTCACCGACGGTGTGCCCATCGATTTCCCGCTGCGCCGCGTGCTGTCCGAGATCGGGGAAAGCCGCTTCGACCCCGAGCTCTTCCGCATGTCGCGCGACGACGTGGGCGACACGGCGGAGACGGTGGCGCTGATCTGGCCGGTGACGCAAGCGCAGGGCGACGCGCCGCGGCTTTCCGAAATCGTCGCGGCTCTTTCCAAAGCCGGGCGCGGCGGGCACGCGGCGCTGCTTACGCAGTGGCTCGACCGGCTCGACGCCACCGGCCGCTGGGCGCTGTTGAAGTTCCTCAGCGGCGCACCACGCGTCGGTGTCTCGGCCCGCCTCGCCAAGCAGGCGGTAGCCGACGCCTTCGGCAAGTCGGTGGACGACATCGAGGAGCTGTGGCACGGCGTCGCTCCTCCGTATACGGAGCTTTTTGCCTGGCTCGAGCAGAAGGCCGAGCGGCCGTCGCTTGCCGCGACGCCGATCTTCCGCCCCCTCATGCTGGCGCATGCGCTGGAAGAGAATGACTGGCAGGCGATGAACCTCGACGACTTCGCCGCGGAATGGAAATGGGACGGCATCCGCATCCAGGTGTCGGCCAAGGGCGGCGCCACGCGGCTGTTCTCGCGCACCGGCGACGACATCGGCCAGGCCTTCCCCGAACTCGTCGACCATTTCAAGTTCGACGCGGTGCTCGACGGCGAGCTCTTGGTGGTGCGCCAGGGCGAGGTGGCGCCCTTCAGCGACCTGCAGCAGCGCCTCAACCGCAAGACGGTGACGCGCGCCATGCTCACCAGATATCCCGTGCACGTGCGCTTCTACGATGCGCTCGAGATCGGCGGCGAGGACCTTCGCGGCCTGCCCTTCACGGCGCGGCGCGAGCGACTGGAAGCCTGGCACCGCGAATTCGGGCCGGCCCACAGCGATCTCTCGGAGGTGCTGGACTTCGCCAGCAAGGAGGAGCTGAAGGCGCGCTGGGAGGCGACGCGCCGGGAGGGCATCGAGGGCCTGATGCTGAAGCGCCGCGAGAGCCCGTATCTCGCGGGCCGCCCCAAGGGCCACTGGTACAAGTGGAAGCGCGCCGCACTCACCGCCGACTGCGTGCTGCTCTATGCCCAGAAGGGCAGCGGCAAGCGCTCGTCGTTCTATTCGGACTATACCTTCGGGGCCTGGACGGAGAAGGACGGCAAGCCCTTCCTGGTGCCCGTCGGCAAGGCCTATTCCGGCTTCACCGACGAGGAGCTCGTCCAGCTCGACCGCTTCATCCGCCAGAACACCATCGACCGCTTCGGCCCGGTGCGCTCGGTGGCGGCGAAGCTGGTGCTGGAGGTGGCCTTCGACGCGATCCAGGACTCGAAGCGCCACAAGTCCGGCATTGCGATGCGCTTCCCGCGGGTGTCGAGGATCAGGTGGGACAAGCCGGCGGAAGAGGCGGACACGCTGGAGACGCTGAAGGCGCTCATAACATCCGTACGCTGAGGGCTGGCTCAGCCCAGTCCGGTCAGCGCCTCGCGCGCCACGCGGCACACCACCGAGTAGGCCGGGTTGAACACATTGGCCACGTCATAGCGCACGCACTGGCCCATGACGTGGCTGGCGGCCACTTCGTCGAGAGCGTAATCCGTCATCAGCCAGTCGAGCATCTCGGTGGTTGCGTGCTGCAGGGCCTGGTCCAGCGGGCGGGCGTTGCCGATGGTGAAGATCTCTGTCGCGTTCAGCCCGCGCGGCCAGCCGATCTTCTGGCCCTTCAGCACCCGCGCGGTGAAGGTCACCTCCGCTGCCGTCTCGATGCCGGTGCCGACGATTTCTCCGTCGCATTGCTGGGCGTGCACGTCGCCCAGGAAAAACAATGCGCCGGGGACGGCCACTGGGAACATCACCTCCACGCCGGCCTTGCAGCCACGGTAATCCATGTTGCCGCCATAGCGCCCGCTCGTCGCCGTCGAGATCGCCTGCCCGAGATCGGGCGCCACGCCGAAGCAGCCGATCATCGGCTCGACCGCGACCGACCAGTCGGCCAGCGATGCGGGCGGCTCCGCCAGCCGGGCGCGGCCCGACGCGGCATCGATCAGCCACGCCACCTTGCTGCGGGCGGGAAAGCGCTGCACTGCACTGGGATCGACCACGTTGGGGCTCAGCGTGTCGAAGGTCCAGCCGGTGGCGCGCGTCATGCGGATGTCGCGGATGGCGACGAGCAGCGCATCGCCCGGCTCCGCGCCTTCGATGAAGAAAGGTCCGGTCATCGGATTGGGGCGGTCGGCGATCTTCGCGCCGCGGGCGTCGAAGCCATGGGCATCGGCGGTGCCCGCCGTCACCGTGTCGCCGCTGGCGATCACCAGGGTCGGGGCGTGGCTGCCCAGCGTGTTGTGAAGCGTGGACGGGGTGAAATGATGATGCGTCATGGGGCGAAGTCTCGCCGTCCGGGGCCTTCGATGCAAGCTCAGACGAGGGCTTCGGCCAGCAGTTTCTTGGCCAGCAGCACAGCGGCCGGGCCATTGGCCGCGGTGCCGTCGGCGCCGACCCGGGCCACCAGCCCGGGGTCGCGGGTGACCGCCGAGCCGCCGATCATCACGCCCACCCTGCGGTTCAGCGAGCGCTCGCGCACCAGGGTGATCGCATCCTTGAGCGACGCCAAGTGGACGTCGGACCCCAGCGAGAAGCCGACCACCGCGAACCATTCGCGTGACACGATCTCGGCCGGTTCGCCGGTGTCGGGCGAGGCGCAGCTCCACACGTGCCAGCCGCCGGCGCGCAGGAATTTCTGCACGATGGTGCTGCCGAGGCTGTGCTGCTCGCCGGGAGCGGCCGCCAGCAGCACGCGGCGCTTCTCGTCGTAGTCGGGCACCTGGCCCAGCCCCTCGAACACATGGACGAGCCGCTGCAGCCGCGAGACGCCGATGGTCACGTCGATGAAATCCGCCTTGTCCTCGTTCCACAGATCGCCAAGCAGCCGGGCTGCCGGTTCGAGCAGTTCGGCATGGAGATCGTCGAGCGAGACGCCGCCGTCCTTGAGCCTGAGGAGATAGTCCGCGGCCTCGTCGCTTTCCGGCCCGAGCAGGATGCGCACCAGTTCGGCGATCTCGGCGGTGCGCTTTATGACCGTGGGCGGCGCGGCGGGCGGCTGCTGTCCGTGCAGCGCCACCAGCTGCGGCAGCACATGCTGGGCGACGATGTTGCTGAGCTTGGCGTAGCGGAAGTCGGGCAGGTCAACGGCAATCTCGAGCGGTGGCAGGAACCCGCCACCGCCTCCGGCGGCATCGCCGGAGAGGAAGTCCGGCTTTACGGAAGCCATTCTGCCCTCGTCGTCCTGATCGTTAGCCATCCCATTCCTGCGGGCCACCTCTTCTTCCATGGGCGGCCTCGGCACGGTGCGATGATACGGTAGCATCACACCGTGTGCAATCCGGCAGTTTGCGGTTTGTCGCCTCCCCCTTCTGGGGGCGGATCAACCCGGGGTGGGATGGTTCGGTCGCCCTCTAGTTCGACGCGCACTCGTTGATCGGATATTGCTGGCCATAGAGGGCCTCGGTCAGCACGCGTCCGGCGCCGGGGGGCGAGCCGACGGGGATGATCGCGCCGTTGTTGGCCTGCTGGTCGCACACCGAGAAGGCGCGCTGCTGGCAGGGATAGGGTCCGATGAACTGGTAGCCCAGGGGGGCGTTCGAGGTGGTGTTCTTGGTGATCGGGCAGGAACAGATGATCTCGTCCGGGCCGAGCTTGCCGACACCGGGGAAGTACTGGCCGGAGGAGCTGCGGAAGCAGGTGCCGCCGTCGCACTGGGCGTAGGCGCCGGTGGAACCGCCGGGGCAGGTGTAGAGGGCCTTGCTGCCGCCCTTCTTCACTTCCTGCGGCAGGCTGAAGGTGCTCATCATGTAGCCGTTGGTCACGCCCTGGGCGTTGACGTCGCAGATGTTCTTGATCTGCGTGCCGGAGCGGTAGCTGAGCGGCGGCGCGCTGATCGAATCGCCGTTCTTGATGATGCATTTCGCGTAGCTCACCTCCTGGTAGACGAAGGCCGACGCCGAGGCGCACAGTGCATAGGTCTGGTTGGAGCAGATGGCATAGGCATTGGCCCCGGCCTGGGCGGCCAGGGGCGCGCCGAAGCAGAACAGGACGAGGCTGCAGAAGGCGGCGAGACGGCGGATCACGGCGATTCTTCTCCGGGTTGGAAGTTAAACCAGTTTTCGCGAGTGTAATCCTAGACCCCTCCGGTTTACATAAGTAAAACACGCATAATATCATATATGTCGATACCCGTTCAGGAATGGCTCAATAAGCAATCCCCGCGTGTTCCGGCGGCGGATTGCCCCGCGGATCACGACCCCGCTGCGGCGAAAATCTTCTCGCCAACATCGCCGTGAAGGCCTATTCCGTAAGACGAACCCGAGTGTGATGTTGGCGGTTCGGTATCCGCGGGGCGCCCGGCAGGACGCTGTGGCGGGACGCAGGGTGAACAATCCCCGCAGGAGGGGGAGAAGCATGACATCGGTCGGACGGCGGCGTTTGCGGGTCCTGTTCAAGATCGGCCTGCTCGTCTGCCTGCCATTCACCGGCTATCTGTGGGCGCAGGCGGGTGTCTCGCCGGTGGCCATTGCGATGAGCGTCGTGTGCATGGTGATGGCGCTCGGCGCCGAAGGCTTCGCCTCGGCGGCCGAAACCGAACTGTCGCAGATGAAGGCGCAATCCGACCTCGAGGAGCGCAATTTCCAGATCGAGTCCACGACGCGGGACGAAAGGATCCGCCAGATGGACCGCATCGTCGAGACCCTGTCCAACCAGAACCACGACCTGCGCGGGAAGCTCGTCTCGATCCACGGCGAGATCAACCGGCTGCAGGACGGCCCGCCGCCAGGCAGGCCGCCGGAGCCGCCGGCGCTGCGCGTGAAAGAGCCCGAATCACCGCGCGAGGAGGCCTCGGGCGCGACCGGCGCCGAGGTGACCGACATCTCTTCATTGCGCTCGCGGCGCTGACTGGATAGCCGGCAAATGCGTCCCTTGCAGCCTGCTGCGCTTGCACGTTGACAAGCTTCCCGAGTTTCAACAAACGTCAGCCGATGTTCAGCCCCTCCTTCAGGTCGATCCTCGCCGCAACGCTGCTGGTGACGCTCGCCGCCTGCGGCACCAACGTGCCGCGCCTCGACGACGCCCCGGTCAACAGCTACGCCACGCCCGTGGGCTACAAGGGCATCCGCTACTGGGGCGATGCCGAGCTGAAGAAGCTGAACGAGGCCTCGGCCGAGCGCCTGGCGGAACTCAAGGCCGCCCACAAGATCGACCCCTCGATCCCGCTCGATCATGCCTACTACCTGGCGATCTCGGGCGGCGGCGGCGACGGCGCCTATGGTGCGGGCATCCTCAATGGCTGGAGCAAGGCCGGCACGCGCCCGCAGTTCGAGGTCGTCACCGGCATCAGCACCGGGGCACTCTCCGCGCCCTATGCCTTCCTCGGCTCGGCCTATGACGACAAGCTGAAGGAAATCTACACCACCATCAACGACAGCGACGTGATGAAGAAGAACGGCCCGATCGGCGCGCTTCTGGGAACGTCGCTCACCGACAACAGCCCGCTCAAGGCGCTGGTCGCGAAATACGTGACCCAGGACCTGCTCGACAAGATCGCGATCGAGGGCGGCAAAGGCCGCCGCCTGCTCATCGGCACCACCAATCTCGATGCCCAGCGCCCGGTGGTGTGGGACATGACGGCGATCGCCGCCAGCGGCAACCCCGACCGGCTGCAGCTGTTCCGCAACGTGCTGGTGGCGAGTGCCGCCATCCCCGGCGTGTTCCCGCCGCAGCTCATCAAGGTGACGGCCGACGGCAAGCTCTACGAGGAACTCCACGTCGACGGCGGCACCACCACGCAGGCCTTCCTCGTGTCGGCGCAGAATTCGCTCAAAGACGTCGACAAGGCGCTGAACTTCCCGCGCAAGCGCAGCCTCTACATCATCATGAACGGCACCTTCGCGCCGGAGGCCGAAAAGACCGAGACCAAGACGCTGGCCATCGCGGCGCGCTCGATCTCGACGCTGATCAAGAACCAGTCCATCGGCGATGCCTACCGCATGTATGCGCAGTGCCAGAAGGACGGCATCGCCTACAACATCACCTCGATCCCGTCGGACTTCACCGACAAGGCGAAGAGCTCGTTCGACACCGCCTACATGCGCAAGCTCTATGACCGCGGCTACCAGCTGGGCCAGACGCCGGCCGCCTGGGACAAGGAACCCCCCGACTACAACCGCTGAAACCGGACTTCAGTCCCCGGGCGTTGCGTCGGCACTCTTTTCGGTGCCGTGGCCGAGCGTCAGGCCCTGCGACTCGGCGAGGCGCAGGATGTCGAGGAACAGCTGGTGGGTCGCGTCCCTTGCAGTGCGCCCGTCGCGCGTCTCGATCACCGTCGCGATGTCGATCTGGATGCCGTTGGCCGTGATGCCGGTGACGCTTACCTCGGTGGCGCGCGAATCGAAGATCGGGTTCGAGGAGATGAGGGTCTCGATGCCCTGGGTCATCTTGTGGAGCCGGTCGGGGGTTGCGCCCGAGGTGACCATGACCGAGGTCGAGAAGGTGCGCCGGCGGCGGGCGCCGAGATTGTTGACGGTGGTGTCGGCCAGCTTGCCGTTCGGCACCACGAGCAGGCTGTCATGCAGGGTTCTGATGCGCGTCGAGCGCAGGCCGACGGCCTCCACCCAGCCGTTGACATCGCCGGCGATGATGCGGTCGCCCTTGCGGAATGGCCGGTCGCCCAGCAGGATGCCCGCACCGAAGATGTTGGACAGAGTCTCCTTCGAGGCAAAGGCGACCGCGAGGCCGCTGATGCCGAGACCGGCGATGAGACCGCTGGTCGGCAGCGACCAGAGATAGCTGAGCGCCATCACCGCGCCGATGACGATGCCGAGCTTGAACAGGCCCGCGGCGAAGGTGAGCAGGATGTTGTCAAGCGCGGTTTCGGTCTTCTCGGCCAAGGACTCGAGCACCGACAGAACAAAGACCACGAGCTGCCACAGCGCATAGCTGACGACGGCGAGAAGGGCGGTGCCGAGCACCGGCACGGTATATTGCCGCGTCGCCGCCGGGAGGCCGATCATCATCACCAGGCGCGAGCCCGCAACGACCGAAAGCCCCACCGCCAGGGCCAGCGCCAACCGCCGGGGATTGCCGACATGGCGCTTCAGCGACGGCCGCAGCAGCAGCCACAGGATGATCCGGCGCAGCAGCAGCGTCAGCAGGGTGATGAGGGCGATGGCCACCGCACTTGCCAGGATCTGCCAGTATTCGAGGCGGCCGGGCAGCGGCAGGGTGTTGAGCAGGACGGGCGCGAAGCGCTTCACCTGGTCGCGCAGCGTGAACATCGGCGAGGGCGGAAAAAACACAGGGTCGAGCGCCTGGTTGTCCGGCAGCGTCTCGGCGGCGCGATAGAGGTCGCGGATGTTGCGTGCCGTCTCGGCGGTGAATTTCCACCGCGTGTCGCTGCCCGTTCCGACCGGTGCGATCACGATGCGTCCGGCGGGCAGCTCGAACACCACGAAGGGCTCGCGGTCCGAGCCGGAATTCGGCACGTTCTGCAGCGTGCGGTGCCCCACCTGGCTGAGGATGCGGACCAGGTACTGCGCGACGATGTTGCCCTCCATCGGCCGCAGGACGTCCGGCACCTGCGACAGGTCGATGGCCGACAGCGCCTGGGCCTCGCCGCCGCTGTCCCAGTTCCGCATGCCGTCGATGAAGGCGCGGATCGTATCGCGCGGGCTCTGCAGCATCCGGAAGCCGTCGGATGTTTCGGGCCGGGTGGCTTCCAGCTTCAGGCGCAGAGCATCGGGCGACGGCATCTCGATCAGCCACTTGCCGTCGCCGTTGCGCGCCATGTCGATGGTGATGGCGGCGTTGGAATCGATCTGCGGTAGCGACAGGGTGAGTTTGGAATTGTCCTCCGTGTCGGGAATGCTCGCCATCGTAAAGGTAGCGCGGTCGATCAGCTGGAACAGCTGCTGGGCGGCGCTGAAGCGCGCCTCGCGCGAGGTCCAGCCGGGATCGTTCCCGAAGTCGAGCGCTTCCAGCGCGGCGGCCAGTGCGTAGGTTCGGTCGGCGCGGGCCTGGCTGACGGAATCGAGAAAGCTCCGCAAGGTGGCGCGCGGGCTCGACAGGTCGATCGGCACCGTCGCCGCCTTGAGGTCGTCGGCGCTCAGGCGGAAGCCGTTGAGCCAGTCGCCCGATTCGGTGGTGCCGGCAAAGCTCTGCCCGTCGGCGTTCAGCGTGGCGGTGAGGTTTTCGGTCTCGCCGTTGAAGATGATCTGGCCCTCGAAGCGGTCGCCATGCACGCTGCCGCGGATCAGCCCCTTGCCGAAGCTGCCGCCAACCGAATCACCGTCCTGCTGCAGGCTCACCAGCGCGCCGCCGGTGCCCCAGGTGAGCCGCCACTCGCCCGACCAGGGCTGGCCGGCGGCGGCAGCCACTCCCGTCATGAGCACCGCCCACAGGACCACCATCACGAGCCTTATCATTCTGCCGCCGTCCAATCCTGAATTCGGCCGACATAGATGCACGGTTGCGGCGGGGAGGCAACCTTCCCCCGACTTCGTCGGCAGCGCTCAGAGCGCCAGTCAGGCGTGTGCCGCGGCGCGATGCCCCGCATCGGCGCGCCAGGCGGCGTAGGTTTCGGCCAGGCCCTCGTGCAGCGGCCGCGCCGCGTTCCAGCCGAGTTGGCGCAGGCGGCGCGTGTCGGCGAGCTTGCGTGGCGTGCCGTCGGGCCGGCTGGCGTCGAAAACCAGTTCGCCGGTGAAGCCAACGGTGCGGCAGATCTGCCGCGCCAGGTCGGCGATCGAGATTTCCGCGCCGGAGCCGATGTTGATCTGCAACTCGCCGTCGTAGTGCTTGGCGAGGAACACCACGGCATCCGCCAGGTCGTCGACGTGCAGGAACTCGCGCAGCGGCCGGCCGGAGCCCCACACCGTCATCCGGGTGGCACCCGACTGTTGCGCCTCGTGCGCCTTGCGCAGCAGGGCGGGCAGCACGTGCGAGGTCTCGAGGTCATAATTGTCCCCCGGCCCGTAGAGATTGGTCGGCTGGCAGGAAATGAAGCTCGCGCCGTACTGGCGGCGATAGGCCTGGGTGAGCTTGATCCCGGCGATCTTGGCGATGGCATACCAGGCGTTGGTTTCCTCCAAGGGGCCGGTGAGCAGCGCCTCCTCGGGAATGGGCTGCGGTGCCGCACGCGGATAGATGCAGGTGGAGCCGAGGAACACCAGCCGCTCGACGCCCGCCTCGTACGCCGCGTGGATGATGTTGGCGGCGATCATCAGGTTGTCATAGAGGAAGGTGGCCGGTTGTGCGGAATTGGCGGCGATGCCGCCGACGCGGGCCGCGGCGAGGAAGATGACGTCCGGCCGGTTGGCGCGGATCCAGGCCGCGGTGGGCTGCTGCGCGCGGAAATCGATGGCCTTGCGCCCGATGTGCAGCAACGTGCAGTTCTCGCGCGCCAGCCGGCGCAGCAGGGCGGCGCCCGCCATGCCGTGCTCGCCTGCCACCCAGATGCGCTTGCGGGTGAGGGAATAAGGGAGGGTAATGCTCATGCCGGGTCCTGAACGGCGCGGCGGGTGCCCTGTTCCCGGCAAGGAAGATCAATGTTGCTCCGCACCATTTCGGCCCCAGGGCCTTGCTGCGGAAGGAGAGCCTTTCCGGGCGGCCTAGCCGGCCATGGCGACGCGCGCCACGCGGTCCTGGCCATGGCGGCCCGCCAGGCTGGCGGTGAAGCGCTGCTCTTCGGCGGCGCGCTCGATGTCGATCATCACTTCGCGGATCTTTTCCATGCGCAGCCTGACGAGATCGCCCTGCGACACGATGCCGGCGAGCTTGCCGTCCTTCACCACCGGCAGGTAGCGGATGTGCCGCGTGCACATCAGTTCGAGCAGTTCGGCTTCCGAACTGTCGGGCGAGCAGGTCAGCGTGCAGGCGCTCATCACGTCGCGCGCCGTCATGGTTTCGGCGGCTTCCTCATTGGCCACCGCGCGCACCACGTCGCGCTCGAGGACCATGCCGGCAATGCGGCCTCCGGCATCGACCACGACCAGCGCGCCGATGCCGTGGCGGGCGAGCCGCCCGGCCACCGACTGAATGCTTTCCCCGGGAGCGGCAGTGATCACCGCGCCGAGCTTCGACTTCATGATGCGAGCAACCGTCATGGGATCCTCCCGTCAGCGCCGGCGCCGGAATGGTGCCGAGAATGCCAGCGCAGAACACGCCTCACGGGACGTTTGCTCAATGCGTAACTTCCGCCGAACGAGCTCCGCAGTTTTGCCTAGGTAGCCGATCGTAACGTGTAATATGCTGAAAAATATATGTTATTTCGATTGTTTATCGGCGCGTGGCGGAATCGTCCCGCGCCACGTCGGTGTTTTCCGAATCAGCGTGCTGCCGCGCCAGCCGGTCGATGCCGATTTCGATCGTCAGGCTCATGTCGAGGCCGAAGTCGCGCAGCGGCATCGTGCGCTGACGCACCTGCACCTTGAGCCTGTCGTTCGTGGCGGGATCGAAGACCGCATCCCGCGCCCTGCGGCGCAGCTTCAGGCGGAGGTCGAGCGGCAGATCGCCCGGCGGCTGGGAAAAGGCCAGCAGCACCTTCTTGGCATCGAGATAGACGCGGTTGACCAGCATCTGAAGCCGCCGGTCGAGGCCCGGATAGAGCGCGAAACGCTCCTGATCGCCATGGCGGATCGCCTGCACGAAAGCAAAGGGAAAGAAACCCTCGACCGCGCCCTTGCTGCGCAGACGGTAATAGAGTTCATCGTCCTCGCCGCCCCAGCCGTCATAGGCCTCGTCATAGAGGCCGGCTTCGAGCAGCAGGGCGCGCGGGCAGACGAGGGTGCCCCAGGTCTCCCGGTCGCGGCGGCCGGCCGCATCGGCGGCATGGCGGAAGAAGCCGCGCCGCCGCGCCGCCTTGCGGATCCAGGCCACGAAGCCCGGGCTCACCAGGATATCGGCATCGATGACGCAGAGGATGTCGGCCCGGCTCTCGGCAAGGCCGACATTGCGGGCGTGTGCCAGCTGGAAGGGCTGGCCATCGCGGATGCGCACCACGCGCACCGACGGATGATTGGCCTCCACCCAGGCGGCCGTGCCCTGCGGGCAGTCATGGTCGACGACGATCACCTCGTCGGGCTGCTCGGCAAGCATCAGCGGCAGGGTGCGCTGCAGGTGATGCAGCCGTCCCCGGCAGGTGGTGAGGAAGCCGATGCTCGGCAGCGTGTCGCGGGCAGGGATCATGTGAGGCGCGGGCTCCGGCATGGCGCAATCGATCAGGCGCCCGGACTAACGCCTCCCGCTCCGCCGTGCAACCGGTACCGGCCGCCTGACGTGACGAGGTCGTCCCGCACCGGCGCGGCGGACAGCGCCAGTGCGGGACGCGTGGTTCATTGCAGGCCGAGGGCGGCGCGCAACTCGGTCCTGGCGGCGGCGAGGTCCTTCTGGAAGTCGGCATTCTGCGCGAGCTCCTGGGCGATCAGCGCGCCCGTGGCATAGCCGGCGGCGAGGTCGGAGCGATAGTGCACGCCGACGATCAGCCGGCTCATGCCATAGTCCTCGGCGCGGGCCATCAGTTCGGCGCGCTTTTCCGGCACCATCTCCGACAGGACGATGGCGATGGCCGTGCCATTCGAGGTGTGGCCCGAGGGATAGGCATTGGACTTCGACAGCTTGATCATCGGCTTCACGCCGTCATCTGCCAGCGGCGGGCGGGGGCGGGCGAAGAACTTCTTGGCCGGCGAGGTGACCACGTCCTCGGTGTCGAGGATGCGCTGCACCAGCGCCACGGTCAGCGGGATCTTGGCCGGATCGATGCTGGCGAGGCTGGTGGTGGCCACGAAGGGCTGGTAGCCCTCGTCGTCATCGGCGATGGCCTGCTTCTTCCGGGCCTCGCTCACCGAGGCCTGCAGCGCCTTCACTTCGGCGAGTTCGGCCTTGGTGACGTCGGAATCCTGCGCCGGGGGCGGCACGAGCAGCACCGTCAGGTCCACGGCCTCGGGGCCGAAATAGGGGTGGCCGTCATCGGCCAGCACCGGCTGTGCAAGGCCGATCGCGGCCAGAACGAAAGCGCCGGTGAGGGCGCGGCGGGTCAGTCCAAACATGGTGTTCTCCTGTCGCGGGTATCGAGGGATCCGAGAGCTATGGCCGGCATGTGAACGTGCTGTGACAGGCTCACGGGAAGGGGTTGCGGTTCGCGAGTTTTCCCCAGATCAGCCTGGGGTGCATGCGCGCCAGCCGCGAGCGGGCCCCGCCGTGGCGGGCCGCCGTCATCGGCTTGCCGTGCCATTCGAAGTTCGATCCGGCACAGCCGGCGAGGTAGATCAACGGCAGCAGCATGTCGCGCAGCATGATGGCCGCCAGCGAGCGCGGCCAGCCGGCAATGCGCGCCAGCAGCAGTTCCGGCACATACCACAGTGCCACGAATCCGGCGACGAGGCCGGGTGCGGAGATGCCCAGCAGGCCGAGGCCGGCGATCAGGGCCACGAGCGGCGGCAGCAGCCCCGCCATGATCTCGGGCGCAAAGAGCAGGGGGAAGCTGGCGCGGCGCAGCCTGGCCCAGCGCACGTGGCGGTTCCACACCTGCCTGGCACTGCGCGGCCCGACCAGCTGCGGGAAGGGCCCGGCCAGCCTTATGCGGTGGCCCCTGGCGGTCATCATGCGGGTGGCGGCGGCATCCTCGGCAGGCTCCTCGGCGAGCTGCGCGAAGCCGCCGTTGTCGAGATCGGCGCGGCGGAAGAACAGCGTCTTGCCCTGCGCGAAACCAAGACCCAGCATATCCACCGAATATTGCATGCGGGCCTGGTAGGTGTTGAGGAAGGCGCATTCGAGCTCGGCCCAGAAGCCGACCGGCGCCTGCCCGACGGGGGGTGCCGAAACCATGCCGGCGCCCGCTTCGAGCGTGCTGACCAGCTGGTCGAGATAATCGGCCGGTGTGAAGACGTTGCTGTCGACGAACACGATATGCGCGAAGCTCGACTGGCGGAAACCCTTGGCCATGTTGTTGAGCTTCGGATTGCTGCCGATGGCATCCTCGCCGATGAGGATGCGGGCATCGCGCCCGGGGTGGGCGGCGATCACGGCGCGCGCCAGCGGCAGGACCGGGTCGGCGGCGTCGGCCACGCAGAACAGGATCTCGTAGCGGGGGTAGTCGATGCCGAAGCTCGAGGCGAGGGTCTCCGCCGAGAAATGCTCGAGCCCGCACAGCGGCCGGACGAGCGTCACCGGCGGGCGGTGTTCCGGGGCGCTGCGCCGCGGCCGTTTCCGGCAGCGCAGGGCCGCAAGCCCGCTGGAAACGATCTGTACCGCGAAGGCCGCGGCGGCGAAGAAGAGACAGGCGAATCCCAGGAACGGCATGGAAACCCGGCTATTACCGGCGGTTGACGGTCTGATGACGAACGTCGCCGAAACGCGTTGCGAGCGTCATGGGTTCACGTGTTGCGGTGGCTGCGGCGCGATGCCGCCGTCCTGTCAGGGCAGGCTAGCGCCGGTTCGGCATGCGGGCGTTACGGACTTCGTCGATCTCCAGCAGCAGGCGGTCCCGCTCTTCGGTGGCGAGCAGCAGGGACTGCTCGAGCAGCTGCAGGGCCTCGCGCGCGAAGGCCGCGTCGCTGCCGCTGCCATCGAGTTCCGCGACAAGCAGCGACTGGCGGTGCACCAGTTCCCGAGCCTCGGTTACATATTGTTCCGCCAGATCGAGATATCGCTTCAGATGCTGAAGGTTCATGTGGTGAGTTCTCCGCTTGCGGCTCAGTTGCAGCGCCGGTCCACGTCCTGGGCCAGTGCCCGGGAGGTGCGGAACACCTGCTGGTAATAGGGGTCGTAGCAGTGCGGGTTGCTGGCCAGCCATGAGCGCAGCGTGGCGCTGGCACTTACGGCGTTTCGGCAGGACCAGCACAGGCGGGCCTGCGACTGATCGTCGTGTTCCAGGGCGCGCGCGCAGTGCTCGGTGGTATCGGCGATCGCGATGAACAGGCGCGACAGGTGCCGGTAATCGGCGATGGTGCAGGCGTTGGCGCCTGGCTGGCCGCTTACGGCGGCGGCGGGCAACGCGCCCAGCGCCGCGCAGCCGAGGATCGCAGCCGCCAGGGTGGAAATTCCGCGTCGTTTCGCACTGCGCATCGCCGCCGCCATGTCGTTGTTGGGCGGGCAGAGCTTTACCGCGCGGTGAACAGCCGCGCTTGATTTCGGTCAAAAGACCTTCCGGAGTTAGATGAAAGTTTTTCATGCAATGACGTTGCGGAAGGCGGCAGAAAGGGCTTCTCTTCTCGCAGGACGCGAGGGGCTGTCCCGCCGCGCGGCCCGCATGGCGCCAGCGCCGGGGACGTGGTCCGAACCTGCGGCACGGCCCGATGGGATCGGCTGCGGGGCACAAAGGAAATGGCAAATCTCCCATATTGCAAGCCATTCCCGGGATGAATAGCGTTTGATACGGCTGCGCAAGAGCACCACAGCGGCAGCAAGTTTGACCTTGCTGGCCGTGGGCTCCTCTCCTTTCGGGACTGCATGATGATGGAAGGAGAGGAGCTGCGTTGCGTCTCCCTGCGTCACCCACGAAATGGAGATGCTCCCATGGCAGGACCCGTTGACTTCACGGACTACAGGATAAAGAGGCTCCGGTCCGCAGATCAGCTTCAGCCCTTTCAGCCGACAATGGAGGTCGCTGACGCGATCGGACTTCTCGATGATCTCCTCTCGCTGCGGCGGCGAAAGCTCAAGGAGATCCTGGCGGGATGCGGAGGGCCCGGAGGCGACGGCTCTGCAACGAACGTCAGCTACAGGCTGCAGGCAAGCAACGAACACCGGAGCGCCATCGAGGTTCTCCAGAAAACCCGGGGATTGCTTGTGCAGCTGCTGTCTTGCCCAGGTCCTTAAGTCCCTATGGGCTGAGTCGCGAAGAACCCGGCCCCGTGACGTTCCGGCGATTTCGAGCGCCGTTCATTCCGGCACCACATCGGGTGAGTTCTTCGGAAACCGGGCGACGACCTCGGGATCGAGATTGAATGTCGCGGCGACCATCTCCGGTGGCGAATGGGCAAGCCAGTTGGAGAATGACACTTCTTCGTAGCGGGGCGCACGAAACACCGCGAGCATGACGAGGTCATCGCTGCCTGTGTTCTCGATGTAGTGGCCAAGACCCTTCTTCACATAACCGATGTCGCCGGGATGAAAATTCGCCGTGTTGGCGGCAGGGCCGGCGTTGAACACCGTCATGCGGCCCGTGCCCTTCAGGTAATATTGCCACTCGTCGGCATTGGGATGCCAATGCATCGTCCGCAGCGCGCCGGGCCTGATCGTCACCAGACCCGCGGCGACCGACTTCGCGACCTTGAAATTCGTGCTGTCGGCGATCTGAACAAAGCCACCGTTGCCATCGCTGACTTTCGGCGCGTTGGAGAGCGAGAAGGTGAACGGATATTCGGGCACTCCCGCCTTGCTTGCCATTGCCGTCCGCACTTCGTCCAGAGGCGGGGGGACCTTGCCCTGGAAGATCCAGCGATTCTGCAGCGGAATGTTCTTGAACGCCTCGGCGGGCACGCCGAAGTTCTTCGCCAGAACCTCGGGCGGGGTGTGCGCCATCCAGTCCGTCGCCGGCAGTGTGTTGAATTCCGACGACACGCCATTGTCGAAGGCCAGGACGAACTGGGCGCCATCGGGACCGAGGCCCTGCAGCGAATGCGGCATGCCGGCGGGGAAGTACCAGAGATCGCCTTCGGTCACGTCTGCGACATAGGGGCGTCCCTGCGCGTCGAGCACCGTGACCCGGCAGTTGCCGTAAGTCATGATCGCCCATTCGGCCTGCTGGTGCCAGTGCAGTTCGCGGATTCCGCCGGCGGAGAGCCGCATGTCGACGCCGGAGATCTCTGAGGAGATCGCGAAGTCGGCCTGGGTCACCTGTCGTCCCCAGCCGCCATCCTGAATGCGCCGCTGTGCGAGGTTAAACGAAGCCCAGAACTCCGGCATGCTGCCGACGTCGGTCGGCGGGGGATCGAGGAATGTCGGCATCGTGGATGCCAGTCCCTCGTCATGCGGACCTGGAATGGTCAGGCCTTGCTTGTTGGTGGCGTTGACTGCGCCCTGGGGCGGCTGGTCCGGATTTCCAAAGCTGGCTGCATTTGCAATCTTCGCGCCGATTGCAGCGCCGCTGGCTGCGGTGGCGGCGAGGACGCCGCGTCGAGACACGCGCTTCATGACCGTTTGCTCCCGGATGTTCTCATGCGACCGGCCCATCCGGACACTTTTGCAATACATAGCCGCAGTTCTATATGACTGGCAACGCCATGGAGACCGGGGGTCATCGGCACAGTCACTCGCGGTCCGGTGCGGCCTCCATCGCTTCTGGTTTCGCCGTTGTCGCTGGGCTACAAGGCTTCCAGGCGGAGGCGGAAGGAAGGTAACGCGTGGAGGTATTCCTGGGGTACTTGGGAGCGTTGCCCGACAGCACCCTGCTGATGTGCGGCGCTCTCATCACTGGCAGCATAGCCCTGGCCCTGGCATTGCTGTCCCGCTTCCTGATCTTCCGTCGAAGCAGCGACAAATGGACGGACCACGCCAAGCTGGCGGAACTGGTGCATGGCAGCCTCCTGGCCTTCACGGTGTTCACGCTTGCTCTCGTGCTTACCGATGTTCGGTCCAACCTGGGAAAGACACTGGACGCGACGCTGCGCGAGGCCTCGATCCTGCATCGGTTGGATTTCGAACTGCAGTTGGCTGGCGGTTCGCAATCCGAACTGGCCCGTCAGAGCCTCCGTCACTATGTCGAGGCGGTGACCCACACGGATTGGCCGAGCCTGTCTGAGCCTGTTCCAAAGCTGTCACCGGAAGCGGATACAGCGGTGAGAAGCCTGCAAGCCGACGTGAGAGCCGCAGCGAAGGCCAACCCGGACTCGTCTTCGGCGCTCAATGCCTACCTCAGTCAGGCCGAGGACCTGCGCTATGCACGCCTGGAAAGCGCCACCAAATCGGTGCCCAACGTCTTCTGGTGGATCATCTTCGCATTTCTGGTTGGCGCCATGGTGCTGAACGGCCGGCATCCAATCGATTTTACCAGTGGGACACTGATCTTTCTTCATATGGCGGGAATTGGTCTGGTCCTGTCTCTCATCGTCATCATGGACCAGCCATTTCGGGGCGAGACGAGCGTATCGTCCGATCCGATCAGTCGCGCGTTGCTGCCAGACGGCCTCTCGGAGTGATCCAGGCGACGTTTGCTCGCGGCCGGCGTCCTGACGCAAAGCTCATTGTATAACAATTATTTGGTTCAAGGGCCTGGTGGAGCGAAGGGGGATCGAACCCCTGACCTCGGCATTGCGAACGCCGCGCTCTCCCAACTGAGCTACCGCCCCTTTTGCAGGTGCTGTCCACAGGCGGAACGGCTTCTAGTCCCTGGCCGGGACAGCGTCAAGCTTGCTTGGCGGCAGCGGGCAGCCTACATGTGCAGCAACTTCCACGAGGCCCCTGTCGTCCATGATGATGCCGATGAACCCCTTCCTGTGGCTGATCCACACTGTCATCAACATCTATTTCTGGATCATCCTGGCGATGGTCATCATGAGCTGGCTCATCGCCTTCGGCATCGTCAACCGGTCGAACCCCTATGTCCGCCAGATCGGCTATGCGCTGGACCGGCTGACCGACCCGCTGCTGCGGCCCATCCGCCGCGTGCTGCCCGACCTCGGCGGCCTCGACGTCTCCCCCATCATCCTGCTGATCGGCATGCAGTTCCTCGGCATGCTGGTCGACAACGTCTTCTTCCGCCTCGGCTGGGCGTGACCTCGCCGCTCCGCCCCGGCAAGGGCGGGGTGCTGCTCGCCGTCCGGGTCACGCCGAAATCCTCGCGCGACGAGGTGGCAGGCCTGCACGTCGCCTCCGACGGCAGCATCTCGCTGGCCGTCATGGTGACCGCGGTGCCGGACAAGGGCCGCGCCAACGCGGCGGTCATCGCGACATTGGCCAAGGCCTGCCGCATGCCGAAGTCCGCCTTCGCCCTGGTGGCGGGGGAGACGGAGCGCAACAAGACCATTCTGGTCACTGGAAATCCGGCCGGACTTGAGGCATTGATTGCCGGGAAAGTGAATGCAGGGAAGGAAAATTGAATATGGCGAAAGTGATTGACGGCAAGGCCTTCGCCGAGGGCCTGCGGGGGCGCATCGCCCAGGCCGTGGCGAGCCTCAAGGACCAGCATGGCCTGACACCCGGCCTTGCCGTCGTGCTGGTGGGCGAGGACCCGGCCTCCAAGGTCTATGTGGCCAACAAGGCCAAGCAGACGGTCGAGGTCGGCATGAATTCCTGGGAGCACAAGCTCCCCGCCGAGACGCCGGAGAAGGACGTGCTGGCCCTCGTCGAGAAGCTCAACAACGATCCCGCCGTGCACGGCATCCTGGTGCAGCTGCCCCTGCCCAAGCACATCGACGCGATGAAGGTGCTCACCGCCATCTCGCCGGCCAAGGACGTCGATGGCTTCCATGTCGTCAATGTCGGCAAGCTGTCGACGGGCCAGGACTCGCTCGTGCCCTGCACGCCGGTGGGCTCGGTGATGCTGGCCAAGGACGTGCTGGGCTCGCTCGACGGCCTCGAGGCGGTGGTGATCGGGCGCTCCAACATCGTCGGCAAGCCGGTGGCGCAACTGCTGCTGGCCGAGAACTGCACGGTGACCATCGCGCATTCCAAGACCAAGGACCTGCCGGGCGTCGTCCGCCGCGCCGACCTCGTCATCGCCGCGGTGGGCCGGCCCGAAATGGTCAAGGGCGACTGGCTGAAGCCGGGCGCCACGGTGATCGACGTGGGGATCAACCGCATCGAGCGCGACGGCAAGGGCAAGCTCGTGGGCGACTGCGACTATGCCTCGTGCGAGAAGGTGGCGGGCGCCATCACGCCCGTGCCCGGTGGCGTGGGCCCGATGACCATCGCCTGCCTCCTTTACAACACGGTGAAGGCGGCGTGCGCGGCCAAGGGAATCGCGCAGCCCCAGATGTAAGGGCGCCGGCCAATCGTCAGCCTCATGTTGCATTTTTCGCGTTTTTGACTAACCTCCCCCGCATTGGCAATGCGGGGGACTCTTCCATGCACGTCAAGGTAATTCTGGCGGCCGGTGCCACCGCCGCAATCGTTCTTCTGTCTGCCGTTCCTGCGGCCATGGCCGGGGCGGCCTGTGAGGATTCCGCGGATTTCGGCGCCATTCTCGACCAGTCCTCGACCGACCAGGCCGTGAAAGCGCTGCCGCCGGAGGCGCTGGAGGCCACGCGCCGGGCCTTGCCCGCGCCACGGCGCATCATCCTCCGCGACCTTCCCGCGGTGGCCGAACAGGGCACCAGCCAGTCGCCCGGTTCTCCCGGGACGTGCGAGGCGCAGTCCTTCGGCTATGGCCTTGGATCATACACGGCAACGCATGATGCCGAGGGCCGGCCGCTCGTGGCCGCCTCCGTGGCGCAGAACTCGACCAGCGCCGCCTGGCTCTACACCCTCATCCAGTCGCGCGCCGGGGGGCAGTGCCCGAAGGGTACGCTGGCACTCTCCTATCTGGCGCAGCTCACGGCCCATGGTGCGCCGAGCCGCGCCCAGGTTCCCTACCAGCCCAATTGCACCTATCTCAACGCCATCGATGTCAGCACGCCGCTTCCCGGAATGGACCGCTTCCGCATCGGCAGCTACGCGGTGATCCCGGTCAGCGGCAATAGTGCTGCCGTGGCACAGATCAGGGCGCATCTGGCGGCGCGGCAGGTGGTCGCCTTCTCTGGCCGCGTGCTCTGCGGCTATGCCCAGAAGCCGGTCTTTGAAAACGGCGTGATCTACGAGAAGGAGATTGTTCCCGACAGCGGTCACGGCCAGCTTCTGGTCGGCTATGACGACGGGGTCGGCACGGCGGGCAAGGCCGGCGCCTTCCTGGTGCAGAACAGTTTCGGCACGTCGTGGCCGCCGGAGGGTTCAGGTTCAAAGGCGCCGCCGGGCAAGGCCTTCTGGTCCTATGACACCTTCGCCAGCACGCAGTTCATCGCCGCCGTGGCCTATCCGCGCGCCACCTCGATCACCGGCGCGGCACTCGCCTCCACGCCGCCGTCCACGACGCGCGCGGTGATTTCGCGGGCCCGGCAATGGGTGCCGCAGGACGGCAGCGCGGCCTATCTCATCCTCGTCCACGCATTCAGCGGCCCGGTGATGCTCAACACCGTCACGCTGAGCGAACCCAACGGTTCGGCCATCAGCACCACGGCGCGCTATGGCCAGTACATCAGCGCCGGCTACAGCTATCTGCGGCGCGCCGACGGCAAGTCCTTCCTGCCCGGCCGCTACGCTGTCGCGCTGAGCGCCACCGATCTCGATGGCCGTCCCGTCACCTATCGGGGCAGCATCGACATTCCCGGACTGGTGCGGTCCCTGCCCGCAGCCACGATGGCGGGCGCCGCCATCACGGGTCCCACGGGCGCTGCCGCCACGGTGAACGGCGCGCCCTGACAAGGACGCGCTGCGCCGTCACCTGTTGCGGAACACCCAGATGCGGCTTGCCGCATAGGTGATGACGGGAATGGACGCCGCCGAAAGGAAGGCGGCCAAAGCGTCCGGCGCCTTCACCTCGTGGATCAGCAACTCGAGCAGCAGCGTGCTCACCGCGAAGGCGGCCGCCGATGCGCCGAAGAAGCGTGCGAAGCTGCGGCCCAGCGGTGCGGTGGAGCGGAAGGTCCAGAAATGGTGGCCGGCGAAGGACACGCCCAGCGCCAGCAGATAGGCAATGGCATTGGCGAACAGCGGCCCCAGCGCATCAAGGCCCAGCAGTGCGGC
Organism: uncultured Alphaproteobacteria bacterium; assembly: GCA_945957365.1. Classification (GTDB taxonomy): domain Bacteria; phylum Pseudomonadota; class Alphaproteobacteria; order Rhizobiales; family Aestuariivirgaceae; genus Aestuariivirga. Next base: position 26,307 of record CAMFKI010000012.1, read on the forward strand.
GAGCACCAGGAAATGCGTCAGCGTCGCCGCCGCCCCCACCGCGCCGAAGCGCATGCCGAGCAGCACCTCGCGCAGCACGCCGTGTTTCAGGCTCAATGCGGGTCCCTGGCATCATAGACGTGGCGCACGAGGAAGATCGGACGCCGCTTCGATTCGAAATAGCTCCGCCCGAGATATTCCCCGAGGATGCCGATGCCGATCAGCTGCACCCCGCCGAGGAAATTGACCGCCACGAACAGCGAGGCATAGCCCGGCACGTCGGTGCCGAAGAGCACGACGCGGACGATCACGTAAATGGCGAAGAGGAAGGACAGGAGCGACACCATGGCGCCGAGATAGGTCCACACCCGCAGCGGATAGGAGCTGAAGCTGGTCACGCCCTCGAGCGCGAAGTTCCACAGCTTCCAGCCGTCGAACTTGGTGGTGCCGGTGCTGCGCTCGGCGCGGACATAGTCGACCGTGGCGGTGCGGAAGCCGACCCAGGCGAACAGACCCTTCATGAAGCGCTGCGATTCCGGCAGCGTCGCCAGGGCGTCGACGACGCAGCGGTCCATCAGCCGGAAGTCGCCGACATTCTCCGGAATCCGCGGCGAGGCGATCTTGTTGTGCAGGCGGTAGAAGGCCGCGGCGGAGGCGCGCTTGGCCCAGGTGTCGGCGCTGCGGTCGACGCGCCGCGCCAGCACCACCTCGTAGCCTTCGCGCCACTTGGCGATCATCTGGAGGATCACCTCCGGCGGGTCCTGAAGGTCGGCATCGATGGGCACGACGACCTGGCCCCTCGCATGCTGCAGCCCGGCGGTCAGCGCTGCTTCCTTGCCGAAGTTGCGGCTGAGGTCGATCGTCCGGATGCGCAGCGGCGGCGCCTTCACGGCGAGCAGGCGCTCGAGCGAGGCGTCGGTGCTGCCGTCATTGACGAAGACGATCTCGACCGAAAGGTCGGCCTCGGGCGCGAAGACGGCAGCCACCCGCGCCACGAAAGGCTCGATCGCCTCCGCCTCGTTATAGACCGGCACCACCAGCGAAACTTCGATCATGCAATCCGTCTGAAGCCAGGAGTCCTCGCGCCGCCGGCAGTAAACCGGCAATGGGTGTGCATTCCCTTAACCTGCCGTTGACCGCCAGAGGTCAGGCCCCAACCGGGGCGTGACACGACTTCTTGGAATTCGCTTAAACGACTGATATTTCTTGTAAAAGTTGAAGTCGCCGAAGCCCTTAGCGTTTGCCCTCGAAGCGTGGATGCCGCATATTCCGGAGCGTCAGTCAGGATGGGCGGAACGGATGTCGGCAGGCGCTTTGGGACCGCTCGGCGCGGAAATCACCGCTTCGCTGCGCGATCTCAACCGGTTCATGCGCGAGGTGGGGATTTATCTCGTCGTCATCATCCTCGCGTCCGGCGGGGCCTTCATCTTCCAGAACCTCATCGCCGCCGATGGCTGGTGGTCCTATGCCGACTGGAGCAACTGGCAGACCACGGGGCCCGTGTCGGACGGCCGCCCGGTCTCGGCGCTGATCTCGCTCATCGCCCGCAATGCCTTTCCGCTCCATCCCTTCGACAGCGTGCTGTTCTACGCCGCGCTCGTGGTCTTCGCCGTCACGCTGTTCCGGCGCTGGAGCGAGTCGTCCTGGGTCCTGCTGCTGCTGGTCGCGCTGTTCGTGACCAGCCCCTTCCTGGTCGAGCCCCTGCTGCTGGGCGCCAGCCAGCTGCCCCTGGCCGTGGCGCTGCTGCTGCTCAGCTTCTGGTTTCTCACCCTGTCGTCGGTCGACCAGTCACCCACCCGCCAGGTACGGCTCGCCGCCGTGCTGGCCGGCTCAATCGCCGCGGCGCTGGCGCTGGCGACGCGCAGCGAGACCATCTTCCTCATGCTGGGCGCCACGCTCATCGAACTGGCGCGCGCCCTCCTCACCGACCGGGGGCACTTCGGCAATCGCGTGTTTCCGCTGTTCGCCAGTCTCCTGCTGGCCTGCGCCTTTGCCGCCCTGCTGATCGCCACCGTCGTCACGGTTTCGGGCCTGGGCTTCACCACCAGCGGCAACACCGGCGTCGCCGGCCTCATCGCGGGGAGGGATGACGCCGTCCAGGCACTGGAGCGCTTCCTCGTCTACTGGAGCACCTTCCTCACCAGGCCGCATCACCTGTTCCCCGCTGCCGTCAAGGTGCTGGTGCTGGCGCTCGCGGCCCTTGCCGTCACGCAATGCATCGTGGGGCGCGACGTGTTCCGGCTCGCCGTCATCGTCATCGTGGCGGCGCTGCTTTCGGCGCTGCCGCTGACGCTCGGCCTTCTCAGCAAGGGCTTTCCCTACGCCTATGCCTCGGTGTTTCCGCTGGCGCTGTTTCCCTGCTTCCTGGCCTGCGTCTGCGTGACCGGACCGGCGCGGCTGCCCGGCGTGCGCTGGCTGGCGGGGATTGCGGGTTCGGCCATCGTGCTGGTCTCCGCCGCCAGCCTGTCGGAAGCCCAGGTGCGGCTGGCCAATCTCAACCGGCGCGATTTTTCGACCATGACGCAGTTCCTCGCCGAGATCCGAGCGGCAGGCGTTGCCGACTGGAAGGTGGCCGCGCTCGGCAGCTACGATGACAGCTTGCAGGACAGCTGGGGCAGGGGCCGGGACCAGTGCAGCGCCTTTGCCTGTGCGCCGTCGCTCGCCCCGATCATGGCGCTCACCCTGCTCGAACAGGCGCCCGCGTCCCGCGTGTTCACCCTGACGCCGGACGAGCAGGCCCAGCTCAAGCCCGCCCTCGACGCCTTGCCGACAGGTTCCGCGACGCTGCTGCGCCTCGACCGCGCGCGGTTCGTGGTGCTGCTGAAATAGGCCGTGTCAGGCCTTGGCCTGGCGCGCCCGCTCGATCGCTTCGATGATCATCCGCTCGGCTTCCGCGGCATTGCCCCAGCCCACCACCTTCACCCACTTGCCGGGCTCGAGATCCTTGTAGTGCTCGAAGAAGTGCTCGATCTGCTGGCGGGTGATCTCGGGAAGGTCGGTGTATTCATGGACGTTCTCGTAGCGCCTCGTCAGCTTGGGCGTCGGCACGGCGATGATCTTCTCGTCGCCGCCCGCCTCGTCCTGCATCTTGAGCACGCCCACCGGGCGCACTGCGACGAGGGCACCTGGAATGATGCCGCGCTGGTTGGCGATCAGCACGTCGATCGGATCACCGTCGTCCGACAGGGTGTGCGGGATGAAGCCGTAATTGCCGGGATAGCGCATCGAGGTATAGAGGAAGCGGTCGACCACCAGGGTGCCCGCCGCCTTGTCCATCTCGTACTTGATCGGTTCGCCGCCGACCGGCACCTCGACGATGACGTTGACTTCCTTCGGGGGATTCTTGCCGATCGAGATGGCGTCGATGCGCATGGGGTATCCTTGGATCTGATCTTGTTGCAGCCTCTCTGCCATGAGAACGGCGCCGTGGCTATCCTCCTTCTGGCGGTGGGGCTTGACGGGCACGGAGGGCTGAATGGGGTGCAGGCAGCCGTCGCGCGGAGCCCTCTTCCGGCCTGTCGGCCACCTTCTCCCATTGGCTGCGCCAACGGGAGAAGGACTCGTGGCGCGATCTTTCCCAAAGTCCTTCTCCCGTCCCGCAGGGATGGGAGAAGGTGCCCGACAGGGCGGATGAGGGCCTCTTTCCGCAAGTCTCAACCACCCAAAAAAAATACCCGGGACGCGCCCGGGCATGATGACGTTTGGAAACGGGAAGGGTGTTACGCCTCGCTCGCGGCTTCCTTCTGGCGGCTGACCTTCTTGCGCTCGTTGGGGTCGAGGATGGTCTTGCGCAGGCGGATCGACTTCGGGGTGACCTCGACGAGCTCGTCCTCGCCGACATAGGCCAGGGCCTTTTCGAGCGACATCCTGATCGGCGGGGTCAGCACCACGGCCTCGTCCTTGCCCGAGGCGCGAACGTTGGTCAGCTTCTTGCCCTTGATGACGTTGAGCTCGAGGTCATTGCCGCGCGTGTGTTCACCGATGATCATGCCGGCATAGACCTTGGTGCCGTGCTCGATGAACATCGGCCCGCGGTCCTGCAGGTTGAAGATGGCATAGGCCACGGCATCGCCGTCGCTGTTGGACAGCAGGGCGCCGGTGTGGCGGCCGGGGATCTCGCCGAAATAGGGCGCATAGGAGTGGAACAGGCGGTTCATGATCGCCGTGCCGCGCGTATCCGACAGCAGTTCCGACTGGTAGCCGATGAGGCCGCGCGTCGGCGCGTGGAACACGATGCGCTGGCGGCCGACGCCGCTCGGGCGCATGTCGCGCATTTCGGCGCGGCGTTCGGACAGCTTCTGGACGACGACGCCGGTATATTCCTCGTCGACGTCGACGATCACTTCCTCGACCGGCTCCAGCTTCTCGCCGGTGGTCTCGTCGGTCTTGAACACCACGCGCGGGCGGCCCACGGTGAGCTCGAAGCCCTCGCGGCGCATGGTCTCGATCAGGATGCCGAGCTGCAGTTCGCCGCGGCCCGCCACCTCGAAAGCGTCGGTTTCATTGACCGAGGGCGTGACGCGCAGCGCCACGTTGCCTTCGGCCTCGCGCAGCAGCCGGTCACGGATGACGCGCGACTGCACCTTGTCGCCTTCCTTGCCGGCCAGCGGGCCGTCGTTGATGCGGAAGGTCATGGTCAGCGTCGGCGGGTCGATGGGCTGGGCGTAGATCGGCTCCGTCACCGACGGATCGCAGATCGTGTCGGCGACGGTGGCCGTGGTCAGACCCGAGATGGCGATGATGTCGCCCGCTTCGGCCTCATCCACCGGCACGCGCTCGAGACCGCGGAAGGCCAGCACCTTGGAGATGCGGCCCTGTTCGGCAATCGAACCGTCGCGCGACAGCGCCTTCACCGACTGGTTGGCCTTGATGGTGCCGGAGCGCACGCGGCCCGTCAGCACGCGGCCGAGGAAGGGGTTGGCCTCGATCGTCGTCACCAGCATGCGGAAGGGACCTTCCTCGACGACCGGCGACTGGAAGTGCTTGACGATCAGGTCGAACAGCGGGGCCATGTTCTCCTGCGAGCCGGTGGGCGAATCCGCCATCCAGCCCTGCTTGGCGGAACCGTAGATGATCGGGAAGTCGAGCTGCTCCTCGTTGGCGTCGAGGTTGGCGAAGAGGTCGAACACCTCGTTCACCACCTCGTTGTGGCGCTCGTCCGGGCGGTCGATCTTGTTGATGCAGACGATGGGCCGGAGGCCGATCTTGAGGGCCTTCTGCAGCACGAACTTGGTCTGCGGCATCGGGCCCTCGGCAGCATCCACCAGCAGCACGGCGCCGTCCACCATGTTGAGGATGCGCTCCACCTCGCCGCCGAAGTCGGCGTGGCCGGGGGTGTCGACGATGTTGATGCGGGTGTCCTTCCAGTTCAGCGAGGTCACCTTGGCCAGGATGGTGATGCCGCGCTCACGCTCCAGGTCGTTCGAGTCCATGGCGCGCTCGGCCACCTTCTGGTTCTCGCGGAACGAGCCCGACTGCGAGAGGAGACGGTCGATCAGCGTGGTCTTGCCGTGGTCGACGTGGGCAATGATGGCGATATTGCGCAAATTCATGTGGCGCACTGACTTTCTGCATGCGTGGGAACGGGAGTTGCCGGGCGCTTAGCATGCGCAGCATGGAAAGGCAATTTAACGCTTGGTTCACAACCGGTGATATGCTCAACCAAAGGAGGAACCACGATGTTCAACGGCCGCGACGACAAGAATGCCCGCACCCAGGTCTTCGTGACCCTGGCCGACGGCGCCGTGCTGACCGTTTCGGTTCGGCTGCCGCTGTCCAACCGGCTGGGCGACGCGCTCAATAATTCCGACACCTTCCTCGATGCCCTGTCGCCCTCGGGCCAGCAGCAGTTCATCGCCAAGACCGCCATCCGTTCGGTGCGTTCGGCCAATGTTCCGAAATCGGACCAGCTCGACATGGAAGGCCGCGCCCCGGGCACGCCGTCCTTCGACCCCTATGCGGTGCTCAAGGTGGCGAAGGATGCGAGCCCCGACGAGATCCGCCAGGCCTATCACCGCATGGCGAAGCTCTATCACCCGGACCGCATCTCGTCCTTCGACCTGCCGGAGGAGGTGATGGAGTATATCCGCGCCATGCTGGTCCGCATCAACCTCGCCTTCGAGCAGATCGGGCGCTAGTCAGGCCGGCAGGAAGCTGTCGAGGGCCGCGAAGAACTGGCGGCGGATGATGTCGCGCTCGCCCAGGATCTCGTGCTTGGCGTCGGGGATGAAGGTCAGCGCCACGCCCGGCACGCGGCGCGCCAGCCGGCGGATGCCCTCGTTGCCCACCACGCGGTCGGCGCCTGCCGCCACGATCAGCACCGGCGCCCGCGCCTTCTTCATGCGGGTGATCTTGGCAATCGATTGGCGCGCCGCTCCCAGCCAGCCGAAGGTCGGGCCGCCGAGACCGAGCTGCGGGGCCATTTCCAGCGTGGTGCTGTCACGCTCCCAGCGCCGGCGGTCCGAGGTCAGCGGATTGCCCGGAAAGTCTGCGCGGCCCATCGGCTTGCGGTGCACCCCGGGCAGGAAGCTGCTGTGCAGCCCGGTGAACCACATGGTGTTGAGCAGCAGCGCCACCACCGGTCCCGGCCATGGGCCGTACAGGATCTCGACCAGCGGCGACACCAGGATGGCGCGGGCAAACCAGGTTTTCGAGCGCAGCAGCCGGAGCAGCACATGCGCCCCCGTCGAATGGCCGAGCGCATAGTAGGGGCCGGGGCAGGTCGGCAGCACCAGCTTTTCCATCAGCGTGCGCACGTCCTCGTCGAAGCCGGCGAAGCTCCGGGTGCGGTCGCGGTACGGCTGGCGCTTGGGCCGCTGCGAGCCGCCCTGGCCGCGCATGTCGAGGCTCGCCACCGCGAAGCCGCGCGCCATCAGGTCGCCAGCCGTCTCGAAATAGCGCTCCATGTAGTCGCCGCGCCCGCCGAGGATGACCACCGTGCCGCGGGCCTGTTCCGGCACCGCCCGCATGGCGCGCAGCCGCACCCCGTCACGGGTGACGAGGGGCACGCATTCCGCCCCCGGCGGCAGCGGGTTTTCAGGGCTGGGATAGAGCAGGGCGTCCATCACCCCGCCACACTAGCCGTGCGGCGGCGGGGCGGGCAAGCCTCAGGGCAGCTTCTTCACCTCGGTCAACTCGCCCGAAACGGGATCGAGCTTGATGGCGAAGGTCTTGCCGTCGCGCTTGGCGTTGAAGGCATAGAACTTGCCGCTGCACACCGAGGCCTCGACGCTGGAGAAGCCATAGCCGCTCACCACCTCGGTGGCCTTGTCACAGCTCAAGGGGCCGCCCGCCAATGGCTTGGCGGGGGTGGCGGAGGCGGTCTTCTGCGACGCGGCGGAGGTGCTGGTACTGGCCGTGCCGGCGGGTGTCGTGGCGGCGGGCTTGGCCTGTGGCTTCAGGGGCTTCGGCCTGGCCGGCGAGGGCGCGGGTTGCGGCGTGTAATAGCTCTCGTCGAAACGGTTCTTCTTTTTCTTCTGCCCATTGGGCGCGTCGTACTGGTCGGGCGTCGTCGCGTAGTCGCCGAACAGCAGGCGGATGCCCGGGATGTGGCGCAGGATGGGCGGCCCCGTATAGGTATCGTCGGTCGGCGTGGGCGGCGGGGGTTCGTTGTGGTCATTCCCGGCCAGGGCCGTTCCGGCAGCCAGCCCCAGCGTCAGGAACGCCACGACGCTGCCCAGACCGATCGCGCGGATTACTGACTTTATGAACATTTACTCTACCTTTGGGGCCCAAGGCAGGGCCCGCACCCCGCCTGACGAGTGAAACAGATGACGCGCCGCTCCGCAACCACGGCTGTACCCAATGTGAGGGAAGCTTCGTGGCCTTTCTACGGCGTTCGGAGGGCGGCGGACCGCCACCCTCCGAACTCACCTGCGGCTCAATAGATCCGGCGCAGGCGGCTCACGTCGCCCTGGCCATCGACGGCCATCAGGAAGCGCTTGCCGTTGCGCCAGGCGGTGTAGCGGTAGAACCCGCCACGGCAGCTCTGCACTTCGATGCCCGAATAACCCGAGCGCCACAGGATGCGCCGGCCGTCCTGGCAGCTGACGTAGCCGCCATAGGGCGGGCGCGGATGCCAGCCGCCGTAACCGCCGCCATAGCCACCGCCATAACCACCGCCATAGCCGCCATCGCCGTAGCCGCCGCCCCAGCCGATCCCGGCCTGCACCGGCGGGTAGTAGCCGCCGCCGACACCGATGCCGACCGAAACATCGGCCTTGGCGGGGGACGTGGCGACGAGTGCCGCGGCCATCGCGCCGGCGGCGAACAGGGTCTTCATGGACAGAATGTTGCGGATCATGGTCGTGCTCCTCGTTGGCGTTTGCGATGCCTCACCGGTCATCGTTGGCGCCGACACTAGCCGTGCCTCGTTGAACCCAGCCCGAACCGGCCGTTCATCCGGCGTTCAGCAAGCGGGCTTGAAACCCGCCGCTCGGTACCTATCTCTTGGCTGCAGGCGCCCATCCGGGGTCTGCGCAACAACCGGCCCGGCCACACGGCGGGCATCACTCGTGACATTGCTCAAGGAGAATGTGACCATGTTCGATCTCACCCCCCTCTATCGTTCCACCGTCGGCTTCGACCGTCTGGCGCGCATGCTGAACGAGGCCTCGGCCTTCGAGGCGCCCAGCTATCCGCCCTATAACATCGAGAAGCTGTCGGACGACGAATACCGCATCACCATGGCGGTGGCGGGCTTCGCGCCTGAGGACATCACCGTCGAAGTGAAGGGCAACGCCCTCACCGTCTCCGGCAAGAAGGCCGAGAAGACCGAGCAGTCCGGTGAATACCTCCACCAGGGCATCGCCTCGCGCGCTTTCGAGCGCCGCTTCCAACTCGCCGATCACATGCTCGTGCAGTCTGCCGGCATGGAAAACGGCCTGCTCCACGTCGCGCTGAAGCGCGAAGTGCCGGAAGCCCTCAAGCCGCGCACCATCCCGGTGAACGGCGTCGAGGCCCCGAAGGTGATCGAGGCCCGCAAGGCCGCCTGATCCGGTATCGCGTCGTACGAACGAGGGGCGCTCCCGCAAGGGAGCGCCTTTTGTGTTTGGGGCTGACGCCATCCGCGCCCGCCGTCGGCAAACCGCAAAACCGAGGATGCCATCTAACTTATCGTCAGCAGACGCCGGACGGCGCGCCGAACATCACGCCAGGAAATTGCAGTCGTAGGTTGGGATCGATCCGGCGCGCCAATCCTCGTGCCGGAGAAATCATGCGGTCGAACTCCTCACTTCACGGTGGATTTTGCCGTTCATGGACTGGCCATGCCGTCAAATTCGGCGCATGCAGTCATCTGCATGAACACCAATGTCCCGCAACTTCGCAGTCTGCAGCTTCGGCCGCAAGCGCACTTGCGGCGAGGACGAATACAGTTGCAGTTTCGGCAAGATGACGAGAGGCGATAGCGCAGCCGTGACACAGGACGGACACGAACAATGCCCGGCATGCGCACGCGACGACAGCTGGAACTATCTTTATCGCGTCAACGGCTGTGACATTTGGCAATGCTCCGGTTGTGGGCTCGGACGTTCCCGCTCCGCCGGCTTCGACCCCGCCCGCTACTACGGCCGGGAGTATTTTACCGGCGGTCATGCCGATGGCTATGCCGACTATGCGGATACAGCGGAGTTGCTGCAGCGTGACTTCTCCCGGCTTGCCGCCAATCTGGCGCAGCATTTCCCGCCGGGCAGCAGGCTGCTCGAGATCGGCTGCGCCTATGGCTACTTCCTGATGGAGGCGGCCCGGCATTTCGCGGTGCATGGCCTCGAGATCTCGGAAGCCGCTGTGGCCGAATGCAAGCGCAACGGACTGGGGGATGTTCGTTGTGGCACGCTGAAGACGGCCGCCTCCTTCGCGCATGGCTTCGACGTGATCGTGCTGCTCGACGTCATCGAGCACCTCGAAAACCCCGGCGAGGACCTCGCCCAGATGGCCGCGCTGCTCAATCCGGGCGGCATGATCGTCCTGACCACAGGTGACTTTTCCGCCCTATTGGCGCGGGCGATGGGCCGGCGCTGGCGTCTCATGACGCCGCCCCAGCACCAGTGGTTCTTCACGCCGGCATCGCTGTCTCGTCTCGCGCTGCGCAGCGATCTCGAGGTGCAAAGCTGCGAACACCCTGGCAAGACGGTTCCGGTTTCGCTCATCTTCCATCAGCTGAAGCGGATGACCGGGCTCGGGCTGCCCGCATGGCCGCGCGCCCTCGGCCGGGTCGGTGTGCCTGTCAACCTGTTCGATGCCATGCGCGTGGTGCTGCGCAAGTGTTCCGGCACGGCTGGGGTGAGCGTGCAGCCAATGCGGGCAGGGCGATGAAGCGCCTCGATCTCATGGTGCTCGCCCTCTATGCCGCGGGCATGTTCGTCGGGCAGATGCTGTTCAAGCGCGCCGCCGTGGAGAGCGCCTCCGTCGGTCTGGGCCTTTCCGGCCGGGTCCTTGCCGTGCTGCTGAACCCGGTTTTCCTCGTTGCCCTTGCCCTCTATCTCGCGCTCGCCGTGGCGTGGATCGGCATCCTCCAGATCATGCCCATGTCGCGTGCCTATCCGGTCGTGGCGCTGAACTTTGCCCTCGTCCCGCTGGCCGGGGTGCTGTGGTACGCAGAGAGGCTGAGCGTTCTGAATTTCCTCGGCATCGCTCTCATCGTCATCGGCATCCTGCTCGTCACCCTGGGAGACTAGCATTGGCAACGGACAAGCGCCTGTGGGTGGTGATCGCGGCTTACAACGAAGGCCAGGTCATCGGTGACGTCGTCTCCGAACTGCGCCGGATGTTCGCGCATGTCGTTGTCGTTGACGACGGGTCCGCCGACGTCACCGGTGAAGCCGCCCGGGCTGCGGGTGCCGTGGTCCTGAGGCATTGCCTGAACCTGGGCCAGGGCGCTGCGCTCCAGACGGGAATCGATTACGCCCTCCTTCAGGGGGCCCCTTTCGTCGCAACCTTCGATGCCGACGGGCAGCACGATCCGCATGACCTCACCGTCATGCTGGACCGGCTGCAGGACAGCGGCAGCGACGTGGCACTTGGGTCACGCTTTCTGGGCGCCGCCCCGGGCATGCCGGCCTCGCGTCGTCTGCTCCTCAAGCTCGCCCTGCTGTTTCAGCGCATCACGACCGGCCTCGACCTGTCCGACGCCCACAACGGCCTGCGGATCCTGCGGGCATCCGCCGCCGGCAAGCTCAGGATCGACCAGAACCGGATGGCGCATGCGTCCGAGATCATCGCCAAGATCGCGCAGGCCCGACTGGCGGTCGTCGAGGTTCCGTGCACGATCCGCTATACCGACTATTCGAAGCAGAAGGGGCAGCGGCTGGCCGGCAGCTTTGACGTTCTGGTCGACCTCCTGGTGAGGAAACTCTACCGATGATCTTTCAGCTGCTGTTGCTCGTCGCGCTGGGCATGATCGCCATCTATGCCCATTTCCAGCGCAAGCGGTCTCCCTACGTGTCGGCGCTGGTCGTCATCATCGGGCTGCTCGGCCTGCCGCTCGTCTCCGATCCGGACCTGGCCAATCGCATCGCCAAGAGCGTCGGCATCGGGCGCGGTGCGGACCTGATCCTCTACTGCTTCGTCCTCGTGACGCTGATCGCGATCTTCAACCTTCATCTCCGCTTTCGTGCGACCGAGCAGCGCCTGACGCGGATCGTGCGTGATGCAGCGATCACCCGCGCGGAGCTCGCCCATGGCGGCAACACCGGTTCCCCCGATGGCGCCGCAGGTGCGGGGCAGGCGCCTCAGGCGCCGGCGGACGGCGACATCGGGACCGGCGACCGGGGTTGATGCCGGTTGGAACGTCGAAGGTCCGCCACCTCTGCCGGCTTGAGCCGGCCTCGTGCAACCATCGCCGTCAGAAAGACCAGCACCGGGAAGCCCGCGACGTAGAGACAGTATTGATATCTGAAATCCTGCGATGAAATGAGAGGGACGAGCGACAGCGTCGTGGCCACGACCGGAACGATGGACATCGCCGGAAGCACCTCGCGCCGGAGCAGGAAGAGATTGCCTGCCATGAAGACCAGCATCAGCTGCAAGAGGGCGGGACGCCAGAAAAGCACCGTCAGCCAGGTTTCCGAAAGTGTCCACTGGAGCAGTTGATGGAGGGCATTGTTGATGGACAAGTCCGGTGCCGCGATCACCTGGTATTGCGAAAGCGGACCGACAAACAGGTCCGGCGGGATGCCGAGCGGCAGGCCGATGGACCCGTCGGTCGGCGAGATCTGCCAATTGAGGGCATTCATGCAGGCGAAATGGTGGAGCGCGACGAGAGGATGCTGAAGTGCGGCGTGAAAGGCATAGGGCAGCAGGTCGCGGCCAAGCCTGGCCTTCTGCACGTCAGGCCTGAAGAACAGGGGGACGGCCGTCAGGCAGTTGTAGTTCTGCTTCCACTCATCGAGAGGCAATATGGTCTGTAGCTTCTCTTGCGTTTCGACGGGCAGGTCCGCGCCCTGCGCCACCATCGCGCTCAGCAGATGCATGGGCAGGAGGCCCGCATAGCCTTCCGGAATGGGTTGGACGCGGCCGGTGGCCGGAAGGATCACCGCGTTCCAGAGAATGGGTGCTGCAATCGCTCCGGCCAGCAGCACCAGCACCCCACGGCGCGCCAGAATGGGATGGAAGACATAGCAAAGATACAGCGCGACCAGAGCCGAGGCGATCATGCCGTTGAGCCGCGTCGCCGCGATGGCGAACAGCACCAGGGCAAGGACCACCTGGAACCGGGTCGCGGCGAGGGCCTGCCCCCTCGTGCGGAGAACGTCAAGCACCATCGCCGTGAGGATCGCCACGAAGGCTGCAAAGGGAATGTCCTTCCAGAACATGCTCGACAGCAAGGCGACAGACGGCAGCAGCGGCGTCACGACCGCAGCGATCCACGGCGGGGCCAGTCCAAGACGCCATTTCCCGATTTCCGAACACAGATAGCCAATCGCAGCCGACAGCAGAATGATCTGCACGATCATCGAAATGCCGATGCTGCCGAAGGCCAGCCCGGGACCGCCGATGAGCAGGATGGGAAGGACCGGAACCGCGAGGTTGAAATTCACCTCGTGCAACTGTGCCCACTCTGCTGCCGAGTCTGCCGACATCTGCGCCGGCCACGTCCCCATCAGCACGATCGCAAAGATCAGGAGCGAGGGAAGCGACAAGGGAATGACCCCCGTGAGGGCGGGCCGTGCCGCGGGCATCTCGGCTGCCCGGCGGAACGAAATCATGTCGAGCAATGTGCTCATCAGCCAAAACAGGGCCGTCAGCGCCACGAGCCACAGAGCGACGTCGAGGAGATTGCCCCGCGGCGCGATCTTGCCTTGCGGGAAGTCGCTGAGGCTGACGTTCACCCCGCCTGGCTGCAGGCTGTAGAGCTCGATCTTGCGCGACACGCCGTTGACGGTGAGGACGACCTCACCCGACCAGGCATGCATGCCGAAACGGAACGAGCCGTTTGGGTCCGCCACGGCATCGCATTCCGCAACCGCGGGCTGATCCTTGTATGACACGAGGACCTTGCCTCGTCTCTCCCACGCGCCCGCCCCTCTCTGGCCCGAGGCGCCCACGGCGTTGTCGGCCAGGCAGTCGGCATCGAGCCCCGCCGGCATTTGGGTAATCCACACTTCGGAGCCCTTGCCCGCCGGATTGCGAACGCCGGTGGCCTCGACCTTGATGTGCGTTTCATGTCCGCTGGCAAGGGGCAACATCGGCCACGAGACAACGGCGAGCAGCGCCACCACAAGGCAGTAGAGCAGAAGCCCGGCATTGTCGGAACGTGACCGCCGATCAAAATAACTCTTCATGTCGCGCTCCCGTCTGCGGCTGTGTCTACCCCATTGCGAATGTTCACCGGGAAGTCAACATCACTAAGTTCCTTGCTGAGCCGCCCCAAGCAGCCGCGACGGGGAAAGCAGCCGACATTCCCGCGCAACATGCATTTATGTGCAACGGCCGGACGAAAGCAGTGCATGAAAACGCGCAATGTCACTCCACTTTGAGGCCATCATGAGCTATGGAGGTGTCATCCTTTCACGATGAAACAAGATGACGCAGGCAGCCGGTACTTACGACGATAAGTTGTCATTTGCACATGTGCGATCCGCCCTCCACGCAGCGACCGCTTCGGGGGATGTCGGTGCGGTCACCGCAATGCTGGACAGGGCGCGTGCGGGAGGCACACCGCCGTGGAGCATCGGCGAGCACGCCGAACTCGGCAACGTGCTGATGCAGCTCAAGCTGTTCGATGCCGCGGAGTGGGCGTTCGGCGCAATCCGCGCAGGCTGGCCGCAGGATGCCGTGGGCTGGCGCGGCGGCGCCCTGGTTGCCGCACACCTTGCGGACTGGGAGAGGTGCGCGTGGTTATGGGAAGAAAGCCTGGCGCGCTGCCCGGCCGACAGTCACCAGCCCTGGTGGCTTGCCTCCCACGCCGATGCGCTGTTGCGCGCCGGTCAGGCCGAACGCGCCGCAGATATTCATGCCGCGCTGCGCAGCCGCTGGCCCCAGGATCCGGCCGGGTGGCGCGGCGGCGCTCAGCTGGCGGTCCAGAAGGGTGACTGGTCAGCCGCCAGCAGCTTCTGGCGCGAAAGCCTCGCACTGACTCCCGAAGCGAACCAGCCGCCCTGGTGCTGGGCATCTCTTGCCGATGCGCTGATGAAGCAGGAGGATTTCGACGGCGCCGCCGCCGCCTATGCCACGCTTCGCACGCGGTGGCCGGATGTCTCGCTCGGCTGGTCCGGCAGCGCTCTCTTGGCTGCAAAGCAGGAGCGCTTGCCCGAGGCCGCGGAATTCTGGGAGCGCTGTCTCGGACAAGGCCCCGCAGAAGGTCATTCAAGCTGGTGGTGGGCTTCCTACGCCGACGTCCTTCAACGGCTCGACCGGCCGGATCGGGCCCGCAATGTCTACGCTCAGCTGCGCGCGCGCTGGCCCAACGATCCGGCCGGCTGGCGCGGGGGCGTCAGGCTCATTGCCGAAGCGCGCGGCTGGCGCGGCGCGGTGCGCCGGCTGGCGGGCTGGAGGGAGGCCGTGCGGCGGTCGAAGTCGGCGGATCTCCATGCCGAGTACATCCTCGCCCTGCTGCGCGCCGGGGAGGCTGCGGACGCCGATCGGGAGACCGTGGCCTTCTGCTCTGCCTTCGGCCACGACAAGCGCATCATCACCTTGCTGACGGAGACGGCGCGGCTCGATGGCGACCCGCGAAGGGCGCTCGACCGGCTGTTGCGGCTGGATGAAGCCGTGCCTTTTGGCCATTGCCCGCCGAGCCAGCTCGTGCTGCTGCTGTACAATGCAGGCAAGACGCGCAGCGAGGCGGCCCGCATCCTCACCACCTGGCTCGGCAGCGATGATCATGCAAGCTATCTCGATCCGCTGTACGGCGTGTTGCGAGCCGAGTCCTCGGATCTCGCAGAGCTTGCCGAAATGCATCGCAAGCGAAAGCGACCCTTCGCCACGCGCGCCGACGTGCGCCGGCTTCTGGCTCTCTTTCTGAAGGACCGGAGCTACCCCTGTTTCGAGGCCTTCGTGGCGTCGGCACTCGAGATCGCCGACGAACGCGGCGTCCGCAAGCTTCACGAGCTCGCCGAGGCGCGCTTTCCGCGGTCGCGCCTCGCGCTGCAGCTCGGGGCCTATGTGACGGCCGGATCGGTGCCTCTGTCGGCGGAAGACAATGCCTTCGCCTATCGTTGGCGAAACATGCTCCCCGATGAAGACCTGTCGATCGCCCCGCAGCTGGCGGGGCGGCCCTGGCGACGCCTCGTCTGCGCACTCATGATCCGCGATGAAGACGAAATGCTGCCCCATGTGCTTCGTCACTACAGCGCGCTCGGCGTCGACAGTTTCATCATCATCGACAATGGCTCCGAAACCGATCCTGCCACCCTGCTGAGCGACTTCGGCGCGATGGAGATCACCCTGGTGCGGGCGGCGAGTGATTTCGCGGCCGTTCGCCACGGCACGTTCTGGCTCAACGAGATACTCGGGTCGGGCTGCTGCGACTGGCTGCTGTTCGTCGACTGCGATGAATTCCTGGTGTTTCCCGGCGATGCCGACAGGACCCTGCCGCAGCTGCTCGACCATTTCGATGCCCGCGGCGAGACGGCGATGTTCGCCCTCATGCTGGACGCCTTCGACCAGGGCTTCGCCAGCGGTCGGGCGATGTCCGGCAAGCTGGAGGATTACCAACAGACGCTCGCCAGCATCCGCTTCGAGCCCAGCCTGTTGCCTCCCTGGATCATGGCCAGCGGAGGCGTGCGCGACATACAGCAGCACCTCGTCAAGACGCCGCTCGTCAAGGCTGCGGCGGGGCTTCGCTATCTCAACAATCATTACGTCACGCAGTGCCGGCGCGCGGCGACCAGGGGGGCGTTGATCCACCACAAGATCTTCCGGGACCGCGAATTCTTCGTGTCGGACCTCGAGGCCGTGTTCGCCCACAGCCGGGTGAAGCACCGCAACAAGCCTTGTGTCTCGCGTCATCTCGCCATGGCGCAGTTGCGAATGGTACCCGGACCGGAGCAGGCCTTCCATGTGGGGATCACCCCCGACCGCTTGTCGTCACTGGGCTATGTTTCGGCAGACCCGGCGTGGGAAGCGCAATTGCCCCGCAGGCCGGCGAGCGATCGGATGGCCGCAGCCGGGCCGGCACAGCGCAGGCTTGCGACGATGATGAGGAAGCCAGGCTGGGCCACGCTCGACGACATGCCCTTGCCGGAAATGCTGAAACAATTGGCATTCGCGGCAGGCTTCGCCCCTCGCCAGGACTTGCGGCTTCTGCTCAACGCCCACATGGCGCGGATCGGTCCAGGCGAGGTGCGTTGCGCCATGCTCCTGTTTGTCGCGCAGCATCTGCACAAGAGGCGGGTTTCTCAGCGCCTGCTGCGGCGCCTTCTCGGCTTGCTCGATCAAGCACCGAACTCCGACTGTGCGCATGCCCTGGCGGATATCGCAGCGGCGATGGGGCCGGGCGACAGCACCGCTGTGACGATCCTCGAGGCGCTGATGGCCTCGGCCGACCCGCCGCGCGTCGCCATCAAACTCCTCGCCGATTTTCGCATCCGGCGTGGTCACTACAAGGAAGCTCGCGACCTGTTCCGGCGGAACGACCCCATGGCCGACAGCGAATCGCTGGTGCTGTATCTTCGCAGCCTGGAATATCTTCGGGATTGGGATCGTCACCGGGCGACGATGCTGGCTGCGTTCGAGCGGGGAGCGATCCCGCCGGGCCGCCGCTCGCTGTGGAGCATTCATGTCATTCCGTCCGAGCAATGCCGGCAGGAGATGCTGGCGCGCTTCCACCATGCGATGAGCCAACAGCGCGAACAGCTGGATGGCGAGGGGCTCGCCGCCTTCCTGGCGGCAAGTCACCTGCTTGGCCGCAAGGAGGAGTTCGCAGCCACCTTCAGGAGGGCCGAGGCGCAGCTTCCGAGCATCTGCCAGAAATACTTCAACCGGCTCATCAAGGCAGGGGAAGGGATGGCGCCGCCCAATCGTGCCTGGTGCGTCGGCCTCTCCAAGACGGGGACGACAAGCTTTCATGTCTTTTGCAATGACATCGGGCTCGCGTCCGCACATTGGATGAACCCCGTTCTGGGTAACCTGATCACCCCTGAGGATGGCGATCTGTTCGATGTGGTTTCAGACAGCACGGTCACTTACCTCGCGAGGGTCCAGGGCATTCCCAAGGATCGCAAGGTGGTCGCCACGACGCGCGACGTCGCATCCTGGTCACGGTCCTTCATGCAGCATTTTCGGCTGGCCCTGGCTTCGCCCGGCGCTTCCTTCGAAAAGATGCGGGAGATCGCCAACGATTGGGAAAATCTGGGCCGGGGAAAGGCCTGGCACGACATCCATCACGAGTTGCACTTCCGATTCCGCACTCTCGTTGAGTCCTACGATTTTCACCATGAATGGCTGGCCGGACTCCGCCGCGAGCGGGGCGATCTCTTCCTCGAGGTGCCAGTCGAGGAGAGCGCGGAGGCCAAGGCGCAGGCAGTTCGGCGCTTCCTTGGCGAGACGGAACGGCGCGCCGCCTATCCGCATGCCAACCTGTCGATCAACCAGGTGGCTTGACCGGCCGTTCGGCGTCCATGAGTTGCGCCGCCGCCAGCGCAGCGTCATCGAGGCGCCCCAGGCGAATCAGGCTGGCGACTTTCAGGGCCATGGCATGGCTTCCGAATAGCGCCTCGTTGTAGGACAGGAGACCCGGCCTCAAAGCCTTCGGATCGATCGCCAGCAAGTCCTCGGCAATCTGCAGTGCGGCATCCGGTGACCCGGCAGCAAGCTGGCGCTGGCCCAGCAGCAGGCGCAGGGCAGGATCCGCGGGCGACAGTGCGAAGGCCTGCTCCAGGACGGCGTTCGGATCGCGCCCTGCCGCGAGGTCGGTCCGCGCCAGAAGATGATAGAGCATCGTCGCGTCGGCATTGGCCTTCGCCGAAGGGTTGCGCCCGGCGGCCTCGATGCCGCGCCAGGCGGCGTCGCGCGCCTCCTCAGTGCTGCCGCGCGCGGCAAGGATCTCCGCCAACTGATGCCAGTAGAAGACGCGCTCGGGCCAGGTTCGGCAGCACGCGCGAAGGAGGGGCAGATCGCGCGCGTGCTTTCGCGACTGGTCGCCCTCATAGCCGAGATGCTCGATCAGCACGCCGGCATCGCCGATCGCAAAGCCCTCGCGGCGCGCCAGCTTCTCGATCGACGGCATCACCGTCTCGTGGATGCTGCCCTCGAACCGGATTTCGGGATGCCGCCGGAACAGGCGCGTCAGCAGGTAAGGCGTATGTCCCGGTCGCGGGCGGAGCCGGACGTCGGCAGCAATCCAGCCGGTTTCCAGTCTCTGCCTGAGGGCTCCCGGCGCAAGCGGCTCGAGACGCTCGTCGGCATCGATGTAGAGTATCCAGTCGCCGCTGCACGCAGCGAGGCAGGCATTGCGGGCCGCGGAGAAATCATTGTTCCAGAGGAGGTGCCGGACCACGGCGCCGTGGGCCGTGGCGATCTGCACCGTGTCGTCATCGGAGCCGGTGTCGACGAGAATGATTTCGTCAACCTGTCCCGCCAGCGACGCCAGGCATTCGCCCAGCATCGCGGCCTCATTCCTGACGATCAGGCTGGCCGACAGCGTCACCACCGCAACGTGCCGCGGCTCGTCGCAAATCCGGCGCCGGACGACTGACTGTGCCTGACCGGGAAGTGCTCTCTGTGCCTACATGTTCCCTGCATAGAGGACGGCTCCGCCGCGTCCGTACTCTTCAATCCGAAACGACTGCATGGCGGGCAGCTTGTAGCCGCCTTTCGCGATCTGCGCGGCGATGGCAGCCTTCACGTTGGGGGGCAGGTCGATTTTCTGAAGCATTACTAGACTCTCGATTGTGCAATGTTGATCAGAAACGCCACTGCAATGTCGCCCGCAACAACTGTGTATTGAGTTTCAGGTCTCCCTGCGCATGACCGTGGTCATTGGAGAAGTCGTAAGACTGCTTGCCCAGGTCGACGTAGAGGTATTCAAGCCCGATCGTGACGGGTTCGGATATCCGGTATTCCACGCCGCCACCCAGGGCCCAGCCGACTTGGGTTTGCGCGTCGCTGCCATGGAACAGCGGCGAGCGCACCGACACATCGACCCCGCCGAAGGCCAGACCTCCGGTCGCGTATATCAGGAAGTCGTCATTGAGCTTGTAGCCAGCCTTCAGGCGGGCTGTCGCCAGCCAGTTGAGGTCGACGTTCATGTCGGCCTGTGACGTCGCACAGGAAATGCCCGAAGGATGGATGCAGCCGCCGCCGCTGATGCCGGACCATGACCAGTCGCCGACGATCCCGGCAACGATCCCGTTGCCGAAATCATAGTCGTAGCCCGCCATGCCACCGATCATCCCGCCGTGGAGGTCGGCGTTGCCGTCTTCGGAGACGTCCTGCACGATGGCGCTCAGCTCGGAGTGACCCCAGCCATAGCCACCCGTGATGCCGGCATGAAAGCCGGTCCACGACGACTTGTAGGCAACCGACTGGCCCGCCTCAGCCTCACCCGACGCGAAAAGCAATGCGGTGATACTCAGCCCGGCGAGAATCTTAAGTCTCATTCGTCCCCACGTCCCCATCCGGCAATTCATCCGGACGTTGTCCTGCAAATCCGGCGAGGTTCGTAACTCGGCCTCACCTTTGACGAACTTATGTCACAATTGAAAAACTTTGTAAATTACTTTAGTTACAACCGAAGTTATCAATAGAGGCCCGTGGTGGTCAGCAAAATTACTTACAAGTCGACTTACCAACAGGCAGAAGGCGTAAAGTTCGCCGAAGTGCCGCACGGACTCGTTGTGTATTCGCGCGAGGACGACTTGCATTATCTCAACCACACGGCGGGAGCGGCGTTCCTGCTCTGTGCGAAGCCCATGACAGCGCGCGACATCGCCCGAATCCTCGCCGAGGAATTCCAGCTCGCGGACATTCCGCTCCACGAAATTGAAAAATGCCTTTCAGATTTGGCCGACAAGAAAATGGTGGTCGTGTCGCCTCCAAAGCCTCGCAGCCCTGCCTGAGCCGCGCGCATCTTCTTCCCGTCAGGCGCAATTTCTGTCACAACGGAGTTCGTAAGTTCGTCTCCAGAAGTGCGGCCGCCACATGAGTTCCGAGAGCCTGTCACCAACAAATCTAGAAAGCGTCGCGGATGGGCTGTCCGTCGTCAAAAGGTTCCACGACGACTACTGGCATCTGGTGCGCAGCGTGGAAGACAGCATCAATCACCAGAAATTCGCCCAGGCCGATCTCGTGCTCTGCACGCTCGGGCCCATCCTCGGTTCGGCCTATCATTTTCGCCAGCAGTCGGCGCGCCTTGCCGTTGCCCGCGGCCAGTGGGCCGCCGCGGCGGGGATCTGCGAGCAGCTTCTGCAGGTCAACGCGGATGATCCGATCACGGTCGGTCTGCTGCTGTCGGCCTGGGCCGAGATGGGCGAATTCCAAAAGGCGCTCGCACGCGTCGCTTCGGGACCGCCGCAATTGCTCACCGCCGACTGGGCGCTGGAGCGGCTGTTCGCCGCCCTGAACAGCCAGGACAAGACCGGCCTCGAGCTGGCGGCAGCCCTGCGGTGCGCCGCACAATTGCCCGGGCGCGGCAAGCTTTGGACGGCACGCATGCGCCGTCTTGCCGGTGATTACGCCGAGGCCGAAAAGCTGCTTGTTCCCCTGGCCCGCTCCCGCGCGGCGCCGCCCGAGGCCCACCACGAACTGGCCCTCGCCCGGCTTCACCTGCCGACCTGGCACCAACACATCGACGACTACAAGGCGATGATCGCAGCGCCAGAGACGCCCCCTGCGATCACGGCGCAGCTGCAGCGGGCTGTCAGTCTTCACGGCATCCTCAGCTCGGCTTATCGGCGTGGCGGCCGGTGCGCGCCGGACTTTCGCCTGCCTGACAGCTTCCTCGAAGTGGTCTTCGAGACGGCGCGCAACCCGATGTACGCGCCGGAGGAGGCGAGAGTGGCTCTCGTCGGCGCCACCATGGCGGCCGGCGGCGCCGAGCGGGTTCTCGGCAGTGCCTTCGTGGGCCTGCGCTCCAGCGGAACCTTCAATGCCGAGATGTGGCTCTACTCCCGCGACGCGGCGCTCAACCATGACTTCTTCCTGCGCGAAATGGACATCGACCGGCAGCACCCCGAATCTTGCCTCGAGCTTCGCTTCGATGCCGCCCCCGAACCCTTCGCCTTCCTGCCCCCGGGCCCCGCCCACAACGCCCGCGCCGTACATGCCATGATCCTGCAACGCCGGCCGGCCGTGCTGCACGCCTGGCAGGACACCACAAATCTCGAATGCGCCTTCGCGGGCGTGTTGGCGGGCGTGCCGAAGATCATTCTCCACCCCCACAACATGCGCCCCGAACTCGTCCACAAGGCGCCGATCGCCGCAAGCTTGCGGCGCGGCTACCTCGCGCTGCTGCAACGCGACGACGTGCACATGGTCTTCGTATCCGAGGCTTCGGAGCGGGACTATCTCGACTGGCTCGGCCATTCGGACAGGAGCCGATGCCACGTCGTCTACAACGGCTTCGAGCTGCCACGGAAGCTGTCACCCGAGGCACGGCGCAGGGCACGCAGGGAGCTGCGCCGCGAACTGGGCATCGCCGAGGCCGCGACGGTCGTTGGCGGCGTCTTCCGGTTCCACAAGGTGAAGCGTCCGAAACTGTGGCTCGACACCGCCCGGGCGGTGCTTCGCCAGCGGCCGAACGTCGTGTTCGTCATCTTCGGCGACGGGCCGGAATTCGAGGATGCGCGCAAGCACGCCGAAAAGCTGGGCATATCCAGGAACGTGAAATTCGCGGGCCGGGTGACCGCCGCCGACGAGAAGATTATCGCCTTCGACCTCCTTCTGCACACCAGCGAAACCGAGGGGCTGCCGACGGTGCTCATCGAAGCACAGGCGGTCGGCGTTCCGGTTGTCGCATTCGGCACGGGCGGGGTGGCCGAGTGCGTGCATCCCGATTTTTCGATCGTCTGCAAGGGCGATGGGGTAGAGGAAATATCTGCAGCGGTGCTCAAGATGATGAAGCACCCGCCGGAGCCGAAGATAGCCGCCGCGGCGTCACGCGACATCCGTCGGCGTTTCTCGCGGGAGACCATGGTTGCCCGCCTCGAGGACATCTATCGCCTTTGATCGAAGGCTGCCGTGCCGGCCTAGCCGGCGCAGCGCCTGGTGGTCGCCGCCAGCACCTCTGCGGCGCGCTGGTAGGGATTGAACATGCGCACATATTTTGCCGTGCGCTCCGTGCTGCGCCACGGCGCGGTGCGGGGCGATGACAGGTGCCACACATTGCCGCCGGCATTGACCTCGATCACATAGAGCCGCCCGTCCCGCGCATCTCGAAGGATGTCGAGTCCGAGCAGCGGATAGGTCGGAAAGACCGCGGCGGCCTGCCGGGCGAAGGCCATCACATCGGCATCCTCGCTCGGGTTCGGCACCGTCCGGCCGCGCGGCGGCTCGGGGATCACGGCTGCAAGGTCACAGTCGGGCGCCTCGAGGTCGGGGTGCTGCTCGGGCGCCGTGGCGGTGTTCTGGTAGATCGTCTCGCCGAACAGGGTGAGGTTGCGGAACACCGAGAAGTGCCGCCCCGAGTCGATGAATTGCTGCACGAGGTATCTCGCCGGGCCGGCGCTCGTGGCTTCGGGGGCCGAAGCGGGATCGAATGCCGCGGTGCGCACGAGGCGCAGTCCCCTGCCGGTCGAAGTCTGCTCGAGTTCGGCCGGCTTGAGGATGAGGAGGGACCCCCATTCGGCCGGATCGAGCTGCAAGCCCGCTTCGAGCAGGGCCGTCCGCGGCGTCGGGACACCCGCATCGGACAGCGCACGGTATTGTTCGATCTTGGGGATCGCGCGGTTGGCGAAGATGGGACCGCGGCGCGGCTTCAACTTGCCGGTCGGGCCGAAACTCACGGTCAGAACCGGGCCTTTCCAGATCCGGTCGTCGAGAAGCGCGAGGTTGTCGCCGCTGCCCACCATGAAGACATCGAGATCCGACGCGATCCTGCGAATCATATCGGCGATCGAAGCGAGGTCGCGCGTGTCGATGTAAAAGGGTTGCGCCACCAGGATCAGCGTGCGTCTGACCGGATACAGGATCGGCATCGGATGTGTAACCTATAGTTGACGTTTTGCCGCCGCCCAACGCCACGGGCACAGCTATGCAAGTCTATGAATTCTCGCATAAAGAGAGCCAAATTTCGACTCGTATCGCGCCAGAAATGCTATTGCGGTCGAAATTGCGGCCTTGATCCCGAAGGAACCTTTCCCATGCCGATCGTCAGCTATTCCGCCGAGCAGGCTTTTGCGAACCGCCGGCAGAACAGTTGCGCTTCATGGCCGCAGCGCGGACTGAACAATCGCATCGAACCGATCGCCCGTCTCAAGGCCGATGCGCCCTTCACGCTGGAACCGGGCTCGTCGGTCTTCACCGTCGGATCCTGCTTTGCCCGCAACGTCGAAGCATACCTGATGAGCGCCAAATTCCGGGTGCCCGTACTGGAACTCATGGACAGTCCGGTGTTCACGGGAGTTCCCCGTGACACGATCAACAATTATTCCGCACCCTCCATCTTCAACGAATTCTACTGGGCCCTGGAGAAGGACGCGGCCTTCGACCCCGATGTGCACTGCTTCGAAGCACCGGGCGGCTACATCGACCTTCATCTCGGCGAACTGCAGAAGGCGCTGCCGCTTGATGTCGTGAAGGAAAGGCGGAAAGCGGTAAGCCATACTTACCGCGCTGCCATGGCGTGTGACGCCATCATCATCACCCTGGGCCTCAGTGAGGTGTGGTTCGACACGCATTCCGGGTTCTATGTCAACCACGCGCCGCTTCCGAACATCACCCGTCTTGCGCCGGGCCGCTTCGAACTCCATGTCCTGTCCTACGAGGAGGTCAGGTCCTACCTCACCCGTGCCATCGACCTCATCGTCAAGCATAGCAACAAGCCACCGCGGATCATCCTGACGGTTTCGCCGGTTCCGCTGATGACGACGTTCCGCGACAAGGACGTGGCCGTGGCGAATTCCTATTCGAAGGCGGTTCTCCGCGCCGTGTCGGAAGAGATCATCAGCCGCTACGACTTCGTTTCCTATTTTCCATCCTTCGAGTCCGTCGGTCTGTCGGACCGCAACGTCGCGTGGATGACCGACCAGGTGCACCCCACCAAGGCCGTCGTTGCAGTGCAGGTCGCCCGCATGCTCAAGGCCTATGCACCGCACGTGAACCTCGACGAGATCGATGGTCTCGATGCCGGGGCGGTGATCGAGAAAGCGAACTCCCCGATGACTCCCCTGGAAGCACAGCTGTTCTTCCAGGAGCATTTCGACCGGCATGGCGACAACCCGTCGTTCCTCGTTCCCTATATCCGCTTCCTGTTTGCAGGCAATGAACCGCTCATGGCATCGGTTCTTGCGGACCGGCTGGAAGGGCGCACGGTCGAGGAGCGGATCGTGAAGGCAAAGGGTCTGCGCTTGACCAGCAGGCCCGCGGAAGCCTTGCAGCTGGTGGAATCGCTGCTGACCACGGAACAGCGCTCCAGCGATCTCTGGGAAGAGGTCGTCCTCGATTACGTTGCCCTGGGCGACCTCGAGAACGCGCTGCGGGTGGGCAGGGCCTGGTTCGCTCAGATGACGTATGACGCCACGGCGCGTCCGCGCGTCGCGCGGGCAATTGCGCGCATGGATCTGGCGCGCGCCCGCGAACTGGTGGCCGAGGCCCTGGCCCTTTCTCCCGAGAATTTCCTCGCCGCGGTCGTCAGCAAGGAACTGGATGCTCTGGCCGAGAGCGTGTAGGCGGAAGGCAGAGAACATGTCCGGGCACGAGAGCAGCACGGCGGATGTCATCGACTGGGCGGTGCTCCTGATGCCCTGGGGTCGTGTGGGCAGCAATCTGTGTGTCGACATCCTGCTGCAATCGCAGAATGTGCGCCTCGAGAACGAGCCCCTCACCGTGATCAAGGCGAACCACCCTGATGCGTCCGACGAGCAATTGGCGGCCTGGCAGATGGACTGGCTGGAACGCAATGTCAGCCCCGCTCCGGATGGGCAGAGACTCATCGTCAAGGTCGCCGCGAATTCGATCGCCGATCCGTCTGCATTCACCCGCTTTCTGGTGGAGCGCAAGGCCCGCCTGATCATGATGGACCGGCGCAACGTGATGGCCACGGTGGTGTCGGCCTTGCGCGCCGAGGAATATGCGCGGCAGGAGGAACTCGCGACGGGCGTGGCGGCATGGTCGCTGGCGAAAGGCAAGACCGCCGACATCATGCCGGAAATCAGCGTGCGCGGGCTCAGGACGGGCGTGCGCAATGTGCTCTCTTCGCGCCGCATCTGCGACTCGATTACCTCCGTCATCGCGCCGCGCGCAACGATCTGGTATGAGGATCTGGCCGGCGACCTCGACGCGGAAGTTGCCCGCCTCACGGCCGCGGTCGGGCTCGAGCCCTTCCCCTATGAAGTCCGCTACGCCAAGTTCACGCCGATGGCGCTGCGCGAAGCCGTTGCCAATCCCGAACTCATCGACCAGGTCGCGGCGGAATTCGGCCTGCCGGTCGACTAGCGGTCATCCGGGCAGGCGCCGTCCTGCCACTTCAGCCGTCGCGGCCCGGCCGCCGCAATGAAGCGGGGCCGGCGGGCAGAAAGCCCCAGGGATCGAGCACGCGCGTGCCGCCGCCCGCCATCTCGCCGAGCCCCATGAGCCGGGGGTCGTTCACACCCGCCACGATCAGATCGGCGTTGGCCGCGAGGCCTTCCAGGCTGTCCCAGCACACAACGGGGCCGGCCCATGGCTCCGCCTTCAGGGCCTGGCGCGCCCGCGGCGACGGATCATAGGCATGGACCGCGACACCCGCCGACAGCAGCCGCTGGATGAGCGCGAAGGACGGCGACTCGACGGTCACGTCCGTGCCGGACTTGAAGGCGAGGCCCGCGACGCCGACCGACCTCGGCCGTTCCGCCAGCACGAGCCCCGCGATGTGGTCGTGATGGACCTGGTTCGACTGCCTCACCACGGCGGCGATCGAACCGTCCAGGCCATGGCTTGTCAGCAGCGCCTCCATGGCGTCGACGTCGCGGGGAAAGCACGGCCCGCCGAACGGCATTCCGCCCTTCAGGAATCCCTTGCCGATGCGCGCATCCAGCGACAGCGTCTCGGTCAGCCGGTCGACATTCACCGCCGAAACCTGCCCGGCGAGTCGGGCCAGCGTGTTGGCGAAGGATATCTTGAAGCAGAGATAGAAGTTCCACGCCACCTTGGCGATTTCCGCCTCGGCGATGGTCAGGCGGGCACGGGGCACATCGGGAGCGACGATCCGGCCGTAGAGGGTCTCGACCTCGTGCGCCGCGGCCGCGTCATCGGCGCCGATCATCAGGCAGGGTGGGCGGTGAAAACCCGCGACGACGTTGCCGATGGCCACGAGATCCGGAACATAGGCGAGGCCGAAGCGGCATCCCGAGTGCCGCTCCGCCGCCACCAGCATCGGTGCGACCTCGCTTGCGATGGTGCCCGGCATGACGGTCGACGCGATGATGACGAGGTGCCGCTCGGGCCTTGCCGGCCGCTGCGCCACCTCCGCGCACACACTGGCCACCGCCTCGCAGACGAAGCGCGCGGAAAAGCGAGGGTCGCCGGGATTCGAAGGGGTGGGCACCTGCACCAGCGATGCCGAGAGGTCAAGCCCATGCGGGCTCACGTGGAAGGTCAGCTCGGCACCCGCCTTGCGGATCAGCGCGGCGAGGCCCGGCTCCTGCGACGCGATTCTGCCTTCTGAGAGGTCCGCGACGTGGGCGGCGTTCACGTCGATCCCGCAGGTCCGGACGCCCGCAGCCGCGAAACTGGCGGCCAGCGGCAGGCCGAGCTTGCCCATGCCGTAAACCCCGAGACGGCTGCCCTCGCTCATTGCGTTGCCACGCCCAGAACGGTGTCGAAGACCCTGCTGGGCGAGTTGGCCTCGCGGTAGACCGGGGCGAAGGCGCGGTGGCGCCGATACATGGCTTCGAAATTCTCCAGCATCACCGACACCGCAGCGCGCAGACTGCCCTGCTTGTCGATATCATAGGTCAGTCCCATGCCGAACTCATGCATTGTCGCAGCCATCGAGGTGCCGAGCGGGGCGATCGGAATGATCGCGTCGGCGAGGCTTTCGAACAGCACGCCCGAACCCTGCCTGATGTAGCGGGCGGGATCATAGGGCATGACGGTGGCGTCGAGGCCTTGCCACATCTCGACATATTCGCGCGCGGGCAGGGCGCCGGCCACGATATTCACCTCAGGCCGCTTCAGGCGGTAGTGCTGCGCAAGCCCGTCAATGCGGCGCTTGAGGGCGTAGACGGCGTCCATGGTGGCGCTCTCGCCCGTGTGCAGCAGCAGGGAGACGTCGTCGCCATGCACCATCAGTTCCGAAAGCGCCGGGCCAAATTCCTTGCCATGCCGCATCATGTTGACGAGACCGATGACGGGCCGGGCGCGCGGCGGACGGTCCTTCAGGGGATGGAGGTCGAGGATCGCCGGGAACACGCTCACCGGTGCCTCGATCTGGTTGCTCAGGTGCTCTGCGATCAGCGGCGACTGCGCATGGAGCCGCAGCCCGCAGCCGATGGCGCGCCCGACGGCCTCGCGCAGCGCCTGCGGCGCCGCCGCGTGGCCCATTGGCCAGGATTCAGCGAAGCTCAGCAGCTGGAACAGCAGGGGCTGCCCGATGTCCTCGGCGACGAGGCAGGCGCCCCCGAGCTCCGCCGTGGTGCCCGACAGCCACACCGGCTGCGCGCCGTTGCATCCGCGGATGACGGCCAGGGCCTCGTCGGCGATCCAGCGCGAAATCGCATCGCGCTGCTCGGCATCCCGCTCCATGCGGTAGGGAACATCATCGAAGGCCGGCAGGACGCGGACGCCGAGTTCCTCCAGCGTCACCTTGAAGCGCGGCAGGATCGCCCGGCTCGATGCCACGCTGATCCTGAAGCCACGGCACGCCGCCTCGCCCGCAAAGACGCGGACGTACCGGTTGTAGTGACCAGCGGGGCTCGCCAGATGCGGCTCGAGAAGAAGCAGTTCCATCGGCAGAGTATGTTCAAAACGCCCGATTGCGGCAAGCGCAGTGACCGGCGGTTGTCGGCAATTGCGCGTTGACTGGCCCTCGCTATCCTTCCGCCACCAGCGACACGAACCTGTCGACCTCGTCTTCCGGCGTCGCGAAGGAGAGCACGAAGCGCGCGAACACCTCGTCGTCCGCGATAGCGCCGCCGAGGCTGTCGGGCATCCAGTCGTAGAATTTCGCGCCGCTGGCCTGCAGCCGGTCGAACATGGCCTTCGGCAGCACCGCGAACACTTCGTTGGCCTGCACCGGGTTGGGAATGCGCACCTTGCCGCCCGCCGTCAGGCCTTTTGCCAGCTTCTGGGCCAGCGCGTTCGCACGGCGCGCATTTTCCAGCCACAGTCCGCCCTCGAGATAGGCCAGCATCTGCGCGCCCAGATAGCGGCTCTTGGACAGCAGCTGGCCGGCCCGCATGCGGCGATAGGCGAAGTCTTCCGCCAGAGCGAGGTCGAAGAACACCACGGCCTCCAGCATCATCGCACCGTTCTTCGTGGCCCCGAAGCTCATCACGTCGACGCCGGATTTCCAGGTGAGTTCGGCGGGCGAGCAGCCGAGCCCTGCTACGGCATTGGCGAAGCGCGCGCCGTCCATGTGCAGCTTCATGCCGCGCGGGCGGACGAGACCGGAGAAGGCCTTCACCTCGGCTGGCGAATAGACCGTGCCGAGCTCGCTGGCATTGGTCAGCGACACGCCCCTGGGCTTCGGGTCATGCTCGCCGCGGATGAAGCCCTTCAGCGCCTTCTCCACCATGGCCGGCGTGATCTTGCCGGCCGGGCCATGGAGCCCGATAATCTTGGCGCCGCCGGTGAACATCTCGGGCGAATTGCATTCATCGACCGCGATGTGAGCCTCCGCATTGCAGAAGATCGCGCCATAGCCCGGCGTGATGGTCGACAGCGCCAGCCCATTGGCCGCCGTGCCGCTGGTGACGAGGAAGGCGCGCAGGTCGCAGCCGAAGATGTCCTTGAGCCTGGCTTCGGCGCGGATCGTCAGCTCGTCACCGGCGTAGGAGGGCGCCGTGCCGCCATTTGCCTCGCCGAGGGCGGCGAGGATCTTCGGGTGCACGCCATAGACATTGTCGGATGCGAAATTCATGTGAGGTCAGCCCTTCAGAAGCACTTTGAGTTGAACGGTGGGGTCGGCGAGCTGCTCGGCGGAAGGTGTCGCGCGCTTGCCGATCAGCATCTCGGCGAGCTTCACGTCACGCGCGATGGAATTGCCGGGCCCGATGCCGGATGCGCCGACGAGCCGGCCCTCGTGGTCCCGGTGGAACATCACGAAGGACTGCTCGCCGGTCTGGCGCTTCACGATCTCGGGGCCATCGGCGGGATTGCCGGCGATCTGCAGCGACAGGTCATATTGGTCGGACCAGAACCACGGCACCGCCATGTAGTGTTTCGCGCCACCCAGCATGTTCTCGGTCGCGACATTCGCCTGGTCTGTGGCATTGCGCCAGGCTTCGAGCCGCATGCGCTTTCCCCCGAACAGCCCGTGCGGGAAGGAGCAGCAGTCGCCGGACGCGTAAATGTCGGGGTCGGACGTCTGCAGGCTCGCGTCGCAGGCGATGCCGTTGTCGATGGCGAGGCCCGCGCCTTGCGCCAGCGCGATCTCCGGGGCGGCGCCGATCCCTGCCACCACGATCTCGGCCGTCACCTTGTGGTCGTTGGCCAGCAGCACGCCGTCGGTCTCCACCGCTTTGAGCGCGGTGCCCACCTGCATGGCCACGCCGGCCGCGACGTGGCGCGCATGCACCACCTCGGCGATCTCCTCCGGCACGCCGCGCATCAGGATGCGGGGCTGGGCCTCGACCAGCGTGACGGCGAGGCCGAGCTTGCGCGCGCTCGACGCCACCTCGAGGCCGATGAAGCCGCCGCCGATGATCGCCGCGGAGGCGCTCTGCCGCAGCCGGCTGCGCAGGTGGTCGCCATCGGCGAAGTCGCGCAGCGTGTAGGCCAGTTCGCCGCCCTCGATCGCCAGCCGGCGCGGCTTGGCGCCGGTGCAGATCAGCAGCTTGTCGTAGGAGATGGCACGTCCGTCCTCGAGCACCAGCGCCTTCAATTTGCGGTCGATGCCGATGGCCTTCGCGCCGCGCACGAAGATGGCGTTGAGCGAGGCGATCATGCCCTCGTCGAGCAGCAGCACCGGCTGCGGCTCGTTCTCGTCCACCAGCATCGCCTTGGACAGGGGCGGCCGGTCATAGGGCAGCAGCGTCTCCTCGCTGACCAGCGTCACGGGGCCCTGGAAGCCGTTGGCCCTGAGGCTGACGATGGCGCGCGCCCCGGCCATGCCACCCCCGACGATCACCATCCCCGCGTCCGACATCCGCTTTCCCTCCGCACTTCCGGGCGTCGTGGTTAGCCCACCCGGCGGGCCAATTCCAGTCCGTGCCGTGCGGCGCCTCCGGCAGCGTGCCAGCCATGCTCCGGCATCGATCCCGCGGCACTTGACGGCGGGCCTGCTGCCGCCGGACAACAGACCCCTGTCAAAGGGGAGTGGACGATGACCCAGAGCAACATCCGCCGGCTGTGGGCGGCGGGCAAGCCGGTGCTCAATGGCTGGCTGTCGATCGGCAATGCGTTTACGGCCGAGATCCTGTCGCAGCAGGGCTATGATGCGGTCACCATCGACCAGCAGCATGGCTTCCTGGGCTATGACGCGCTGGCCCCGATGCTGCAGGCGGTGAAGGCCTCCCCCGTCACGCCCCTGGTGCGCGTGCCGTGGAATGCCCCGGGCGACATCATGAAGGCGCTGGATGCCGGCGCACTCGGCATCATCTGCCCGATGATCAACAGCCGCGAGGAGACCGAGCAGTTCGTCTCCTGCATGCGCTATCCGCCCCATGGCCAGCGCAGCATGGGCCCGACCCGCGCGGTGTTCGCGCATGGCGCGGACTACGGCAAGTGGGCCGACGGCGAGGTGATTGCGCTCGCCATGATCGAGACGGCGGACGGCATGAAGAACCTGAAGGACATCGTGGCGACGCCCGGCCTCGACGGCGTCTACATCGGCCCCGCCGACCTGACGCTGGGCCTCACCGGCCGCAAGTATCCGACCGGCTTCGACCGCGAGGAGCCGGAGATGATCGACGCCATCAAGGAGATTCTCGCCCGCGCCCACGAGGCCGGGATCAGGGCGGCACTCCACTGCGGCAACTCGGCCTACGCAGCAAAGGCCATCGGCTGGGGCTTCGACATGGTGACGCTGCTCAACGACGTGCGGCTGCTGGCCACGGCGGCCAAGGCCAGCGTCGAGCAGACGCACAAGGCGCTCGGCGAAGAGGTGGCGGTGACCGCCGCCCCGAAGAACACGGGCTACTGACATGCCGCATATCCTGGTGGCGGGAAAGCTGCACCCCGCGGGCATCGAGCGCCTGAAGACGGCGAAGGACATGACCTTCACGCTGGTCGACGAGGTTTCGCTCGAATCCTATCGTCCCCATGTCGGAGAGGCCGATGCGGTTGTGCTGCGCACCCAGCCGATGACGGCGGAGGTGATCGCCGCTGCGCCGAACCTCAAGATCGTGTCGCGCCATGGCGTGGGCTATGACGCGGTGGACGTAAAGGCGCTGAATGCACGCGGCATTCCGCTGGCGATCGTGGGCGACGTCAACTCGCGCGCCGTGGCCGAGCACACGCTGATGCTGATGTTGGCCACCGCGCGAAAGGCGGCACAGCACGATGCCGCCATCCGCCGCGGCGAGTGGAATGTGCGGAACCGCTTCGAGACGGTGGAACTCGACGGCAAGAACCTGCTGCTCGTCGGCTTCGGCCGCATCGGCCGCCGCGTGGCCGAACTGGCCCGGGCCTTCGGCATGACGGTGAGCGCCTATGATCCCTTCGTGGCTCCCGACCTCATGGCCAAGCATGGCGTGCGCCCCGCCGCCGACCTCGTCAAGGCGCTGGGCGATGCCGACTATGTCTCGCTTCACATGCCGGGCTCCACGGCAGGTGCGGTGATCTTCGAAGAGGAAATCGAGGCGATGAAGCCCGGCGCCATCCTCATCAATGCCGCGCGCGGCGGCCTGGTCGACGAGATGCTGCTCGACCGCGCGCTGCGCGAGGGTAAGCTGGCGGGTGCAGGTCTCGACGTGTTCAAGTCCGAGCCGCCGGCGCCGGACCATCCGTTGCTCAGCAACGACAGGGTGGTCCTGAGCCCGCATGCGGCGGGCCTCACCGCAGAATGCGCTGCCCGCATGGCGGTGGCCTCGGTCCAGAACGTGCTCGACTATTTTGCCGGCCGGCTGGACCCGGCGCTGGTGGTGAACGCGGCGAAGAACGGATCGTGAGCGCATCGCGCAGACGGTAAAATGGAAGCGACATTCCATCACTTGATAGAATAGACGATATGTTCCAAAACACCGGCCAATGGGAGAATCCTCCATGTCCACCATCCGCTTGACCATGGCGCAGGCGCTCGTGCGCTACCTGTGCAACCAGTACACCCTGATCGACGGCAGGCAGGAGCCGCTGTTCGCCGGTCTCTTCGGCATCTTCGGTCACGGCAACGTAACTTGCCTGTCCGAGGCTCTGGAGGCGGTGCAGGACAGGCTGCCGACCTGGCGCGGGCAGAACGAGCAGTCCATGGCGCTGGCCGCGGTGGGCTATGCCAAGGCGATGCGGCGGCGGCAGATGATGATCGCCCTGTCCTCCATCGGGCCCGGCGCCCTCAACATGGTGACGGCCGCGGGCTGCGCCCATGCCAACCGCCTGCCGGTGCTTTTCCTCGCCGGCGACGTCTTCGCCAACCGCCGGCCCGACCCGGTGCTGCAGCAGGTTGAGCACTTCAACAATCCCACCACCTCGGTGAACGACGCCTTCAAGGCGGTGACCCGCTACTGGGACCGCATCACGCATCCGGAGCAGATCATCTCCTCCCTGCCGCAGGCCATCGCCACCATGCTCGACCCCGGCGACTGCGGCCCGGCCTTCATCGGCCTCTGCCAGGACACGCAGGAACTGGCCTTCGACTATCCCGAAGCCTTCTTCGCGCCCACCGTCCACACCATCCCGCGCCTCCGCCCCGACCGCGAGCGCGTGGCGCAGGCGGTGGAACTGATCAGGAACGCCAAGCGGCCGCTCATCATCTCCGGCGGCGGCGTGCGCTATTCGGGGGCGGAGAAGGAGGTCGCCGACTTCGCGCTGAAGCATGGCGTGCCGATGGCCGAGACCATTGCCGGCAAGGGCGCGGTGACACATGACCACCCGGCCCATGTCGGTCCCATCGGCGTCGTCGGCTCGACCTCGGCCAACGAGATGGCCGGCGCGGCCGACATCATCATCGCCATCGGCACGAGGCTGCAGGATTTCACCACGGGCTCGTGGACCGTCTTCGCCCATGATGCACGGTTCGTCTCCGTCAACGCCGCCCGCTACGACGCCACCAAGCACCGTGCCCTCGCCGTCGTGGGCGACGCGAAGGAGACCGTCGCGGAACTCGAAGCCGCACTCGCCGGCTGGAAGGCCGATGCAGCGTGGACAGCGCGTGGCAAGACCGCCTTCAAGGGCTGGAACGACCTCGTCGACGCGCACCAGAAGCCCAACAACGAGCCGGTGCCGACCTATGCGCAAGTCGTCGGCGTGGTGAACCACTGGGCCGCACCCAACGACACCATGGTGACGGCGGCGGGCGGTCTTCCCGGCGAGACGGCCAAGGGCTGGAAGGTCAAGAACCCGAACACCTACGACCTCGAATTCGGCTTCTCCGCCATGGGTTACGAAATCGCCGGAGGCTGGGGCCATGCCATGGCCAAGAAGGGCGATGGCGAGACCATCGTCATGGTGGGCGACGGCTCCTACCTGATGATGAACTCCGACATCTATTCGACCGTGCTGACCGGCCACAAGCTGATCGTCGTCGTGTGCGACAATGGCGGCTTCGCGGTGATCAACCGGCTGCAAAACTTCAAGGGCACGCCCAGCTTCAACAACCTCATCAAGGACAGCCGCGTGAAGGCGCCCTTCGCGGTCAACTTCGCGCAGCATGCGGCCTCGATGGGGGCGCTGACGCGCCACTGCGACAGCCTCGCCGATCTCGAGGCCGCGCTGAAATGGGCCAAGACCACGGACCGCACGACAGTCATCTCCATCGTCACCGATGCCTTCGCCTGGGTGCCGGGCGATGCCGACTGGGACGTCGGCGTGCCGGAGGTCTCCGACCGTCCCGAAGTTCAGAAGGCGCGCGAGCACCACGAGACCATCCGCAAGAAGCAACGCATTGGAGTCTGACCCCATGAAAGCTAAGCTCGGCATGTCGCCCATCGCCTGGTGGAACGACGATCTTCCGCAGCTCTCCGACGACGTGTCGCTGGAGGAATGCCTGCGCCAGTCGCGCTCGGCGGGCTTCACCGGCATGGAGAAGGGCCGGCGCTTCCCGGAATCGGCGGCCGAGATGCTGCCGATCCTGAGACAAGCGGACGTGACGCTGTGCGGCGGCTGGTTCTCCGGCACGATCGTGAATGAATCGATCGAGGCCAACAAGCAGCGCATCCAGCCGATGATCGACCTGTTCAAGGCGGTCGACGCGCCCTGCATCGTCTATGGCGAAGTGGGCCGCTCGATCCAGGGCGACCAGTCGAAGCCGCTCGCCACCAAGCCGAAGCTCTCCGAGCCTGAGATGAAGGACTACGGGAAGAAGATGTCCGAGTTCGCCAGCTGGGTCGAGGCGCAGGGCATGCCGCTGGTCTATCACCACCACATGGCGGCGGTGGTCGAGACCGAGCCGGAGCTCGACGCCTTCATGGCGGCTTCGACCATCTCGCTGCTCTTCGACGCGGGCCACATGGCCTTCGCCGGTGGTGATGTTCTCCGCTGCATCGACAAGCATCATGCCCGCATCAGGCACGTCCACACCAAGGACGTGCGCATGGACGTCATCAACGGGCTCGACCGCACGAAGGAGAGCTTCCTCGACGCCGTGATCAAGGGTGCCTTCACGGTGCCGGGCGACGGCTCGCTGGATTTCGCGGCGATCGTCAAGAAGCTCGCCGGCTATGGCTATGAGGGATGGTTCGTGGTCGAGGCCGAGCAGGACCCGCGCAAGGCGCCGCCCCTCAAGATGGCGCAGGTCGGCCATAAGGAGCTCATGCGGGTGATGACGGCGGCGGGCTACGAGGTCGTCGCGTGAGGGAGTTGGGCATCGGCCTGATCGGCACGGGCTTCATGGGCAAGGCCCATGCCTTCGCCTATCGTGCGGCACTGGCCGCCTTCCCAGACATTCCGGCGCCGAGGCTCGAGATGGTCGCCGACGTGAACGCCGACCTCGCGGCGAAGGCGGCGCATCAATATGGCTTCGCTCGCTCCACCTCGGATTGGCGGGCGCTGGTGAACGATCCGCGCGTCGATGTCGTGTCGATCACCACGCCCAACACCTTCCACAAGGAGATGGCGCTGGCGGCCATCGCAGCGGGCAAGCATGTCCACTGCGAGAAGCCGCTGTCGCCCACGCTCGCCGACTCAGGCGAGATGGTCCATGCGGCAGAGAAGGCCGGCGTCGTCACCCAGGTGGGCTTCAACTACATCAAGAACCCGCTCCTCAAGCAGGCACGCGACATGATCGCAGGCGGCGATCTGGGCGAGATCACGGGCTTCCGCGGCATCCATGCCGAGGACTACATGCATGATCCCGAAAGCCCCTATACCTGGCGCATCGACCCCGTCGGCGGGCCCGGCGTCGTCGCCGATCTCGGCTCCCACATCATCTGCATGGCGCGCTTCCTGCTGGGACCCATCACGCAGGTGAGCGCCGACGTCCGCACCGTGGTGAAGAGCAGACCGGTGGCGCACGGCGCGCAGGAGCGGCGCGACGTGCTGGTCGATGACGTGGCGCGGCTCCTCGTCGACTTCGCGCGCGGCTGCGGCGGCAGCCTCGAGGCCAACTGGGTGGCGACGGGGCGCAAGATGCAGCTCGCTTTCGAGATCAGCGGCGAGAAGGGCTCGCTGGTGTTCACCCAGGAGCGGCTGAACGAACTGCTGTTCTACCGCGCCGGCGGCGACAGCCGCAGCAACGGCTACGTGAAGATCGAGGCCGGGCCGCAGCATCCGCCCTATGGCGAATTCTGCATCGCCGGCGGCCACCAGCTGGGCTTCAACGATCTCAAGACCATCGAGATGGGCGAGTTCCTGCGCGCCATCGGCGAGGGCCGAAAGGCCACGCCGGATTTCCGCGAAGCCTACGAAATCCAGAAAGTGGTCGAGGCGGCGATCGCCTCGTCGCGGACCCGGTCCTGGGTGGCGGTGGCCTGAGCCGCGCAGCGGCCGTTCAGGCGGCAGCCACGTGCGACGATCGCCAATCCGAATGGGGTCACGTCTTAATTCGTAACGATTGCATTTGGGCGGTAAGAAAACCAGGTAGCCCCCTAGCTACCCTCCGCGCGAAAGCGCTCCACGCCTCTCCCAAGGCTTGTGGCTGGGCCACGGCCGTCACTTTCCCCAGGTGACGGCCGTGCCCTTATTTCAGGCTGCGACGCCCGTCCCGATGGGGCAGGAGACGCCGGTTCCGCCCAGGCCGCAGTAGCCGCCCGGGTTCTTGGCGAGATACTGCTGGTGATAGGTCTCGGCGAAGTAGAAGGGGCCGGCCTCGGCGATTTCGGTGGTGACGGGGCCGAAGCCCTTGGCCCCCAGCGCCTGCTCGTACATGGCCTTGGCGGCCAGCGCGGCGTCACGCTGGGCCGGCGTCGTCCAGTAGATCGCCGAACGGTACTGGCTGCCGACGTCATTGCCCTGGCGCATGCCCTGGGTGGGGTCATGGCTCTCGAAAAACACCTTGAGGAGTTCCCCGTAGCTGACCTTGGCCAGATCATAGACGACCAGCACCGACTCGGCGTGGCCGGTCATGCCCGAGCACACCTCCTCGTAGGTCGGGTTGGGGCTGAAGCCGCCGGCGTTGCCGACCGCGGTCACCCAGACGCCCGGCACCTGCCAGAACTTGCGCTCGGCACCCCAGTAGCAGCCGAGCGCGAAAACCGCGGTCTCGAAGCCGGCCGGGTAGGGGCCCTTGAGCGGATTGCCGTTCACGTAATGTTTGTCGGCCGTCGGGATGGCTTCAGCGCGGCCGGGCAGCGACTCGGCGGGCGAAACCATGCGGCTTTTCTGGCGGGTGAAGAACATCTTGAGGCTCCTTCCTCTGTTGCCGGCCAGATATAGGGGTACAATCTTGTGGTGACCATTCAACAAAGCTTGATTTAGGCCAGCACAGGCGATATTCCCCGCACCACTTCAAGGAAGGGTGGCCGAGTGGTTTAAGGCACACGCCTGGAACGCGTGCATACGTGAAAGCGTATCGAGGGTTCGAATCCCTCCTCTTCCGCCATTTATTCCTAAACTGACCCTCTCTCAGCGATAATCGGACGCCAAAAATCTCCAGTATTCGCGGGCATTTTGGAGTGAAGCTGTTGACTGACAAATGGCTGGCTGGCGCGGAAACGGCCTCTCTGGGCCCTTTATTCTCCGAACCTCATGACTTTCCGAAATTAGTACGGAAGCAGTAAGTCTCTGTACTTAAATAAAAATTTCCAGTGATGTGCTAATTCCATTCGTTGAAGCACGTGCCCGTGGACGGGGAGCCGGTAACGAACTTCGTTACAGGCCTCAACCTCTGTGGGAGTTTCGAGTGGTCAACCAGGTGTAAGGTGCAACCTAGGAACTGCGCGAACCCCGCCGGTGTTATGGTTCACGGAAGGCAAGTAGGAATGGGACCGGACGCGCGGACATAGGGGTATTCTGAGAGGTGGGCATTGCACACAAATGCTTTTGGCACTGTAATCTCCATGGGGCCTTTGAAACCATGCTGGGTGTTGTCCTTGAAGAAGATGTCGCCGTCCGAAGTGCGTCGCCGAAGTCGACAGACGGTAAAGAAGTGGCGAAAACAGCTACGTCGACGAGACCAACGTAGAGCAAACACGCCTCCCCCAGTGACAAATCGTTGGGAGAAGGAGGCCAGCGCGTTAGCAGCGACCCTCGATCGATCACCTAAACTGCCCTCTGGCTATCGTTTGCCAAAAGTATCGTCCCCCGCATCGCTCAGCTTTACGACTGATCACGACGGGGTGGCGTTGTTCGGACAGCGAATCCGAACGTTTGGGCTAGCGAATAGGCCTATTTGGGTAGATTTCACCTCCGCCGACATAGCGGAGCCGGCTGCAGCGTTGTACATTGCAGCTGAGATGGACCGGGCAAGAGTATTAACGGGCCGGAAGCTAACGCTGCTGGACGCTGGTGACTGGTCTCCCGAAGTTCTCGACTTCATGTATCAGCTGGGGCTCTTCGATCTTCTGGAACTCATCTCGGCTCCAGCTCACTCCAAAATTGGCAATGTCATAGTGCGTAAGATGGAGCGTCACGTCGGAATTGCGCCTGTAGCAGCTGAGAAATTCAGAGACGCGCTTGCTGCGATGATAGGTAAATCGCTACCTCAGCATCTAGCTACTTATGGTGCAATCATGGAGGCAGTGGCGAATGTCAAGGATCACGCTTACATTAGGCCTGATGCGGAAAATACCAAAGTTTTGAAAGACGCTTGGTGGGTGAGCGCCAGTTATGAAATTGAACAGAAGCTCCTGCAAATTGTGTTTTTGGACCAAGGGATTGGTGTTCCGCAAACGTTACCTCAAACCGTCATGGAAATTCTGAAGTCGATAATACCTTTCAAAGGTGATACACACTCCGCTCGCATCCAAGCAGCACTTCAATATGGTCGATCCAGCACCGGGAAAGTCGGTCGAGGGCGAGGGTTTGGCGACATGATGGAGCTTGTTGATGCTAAATCCACTAACTGGCTGAGAGTGCTGAGCGGTAAAGGTGAATGCGTATATGAGGATGGCAATCTCACCACGAGAGAACACTCAGTGCCCATTGCAGGAACGCTGGTGCAATGGACGTTGGCGGTGGAATAGGGAAACAGAGATGCGACAAGTTTCAATCGCCAAAGAATTCAGCAGGACCCCAGGGGGCCGCTACTTGGCGGATGGTCCGTACAGTGGAGAAGAGTTTCGAGAGAAATACTTGCTCCCTGCAATGCACCTAGATGGTGTCGAAGTAATTTTGGATGGTGCCGCTGGCTACCCTTCTTCGTTCCTTGAGGAGGCATTTGGCGGGCTGCGTAGACGAGGAATCCCACTTGAAGCAATAGAGAACAAGCTGCGGATCGCCTCTCACAGTCCTGAGTATGATAGATACGTGGGGCGCATCTGGAAGTATATCAAAGAGGCCAAGGGTGGAAATTCCTGATTGGCTGATAAAGGTCGCGCCAAGCGCATTTTCAGCTGTCGTCGGATATTTCGTTGGTGGATGGAGAGAAAGAAAGCAACACAGGTCCCGACAATTGGGAGAAAGGGTAAAAGAAACGTGTGGCCTTATCGATGGAATTTCCGATAAGGCTTGTAAGTATTGGGCGAACTGCAATGCGCCTGAATCCAGGCTTCTGGGCCAAGAAATAGTAGCAGACCTACATCGGGCAACACGAACTCGCCTGCTGTGTGCGGAGTTTGATCCTCGATTTGACTTCCAAATGTTTTGTGATCTCGATGATGAGTTCTCTGAGCTTGTCACAGGCGGTGATTTTCAATCGGCAAATGCGGTTCCCGATTTGGAGAAGGCTAACAAGATCCGCACAGTGGCTACCAATTTTGTCATTTGTCTCAAGAAGGAGTACGATTTCCTTTGACAATGACGATAAATGGAAGCCGCGAAGCAGCAACTGACCTAGTTTCTAGGTGAGGTTTGTACGTTACCACTCCCACACAGTCACAAATGGTTGCATCGCGGTGACCGTTGTCCAGTCAACCGGGAGTGTTCTCATTTGAATTCGCTGAATTGGAACACTTCCTCTTGGAACCAAGTGTGGGCATGCTGATGTCGTCCTCACAGACCAAGGACGCGAGTCGGGCCAGTGCTTCGGCCACGACACGGCCGTGGTCGTGGATGCTCTGAATGATCTTGGCTGGAGATCGGTCATCGAACTTTGCGACGGTACCCGGATTGACAGCCTTGAGGTCAAAGACCGCAGCGTCAATAGCAGATGCTTGAGCCTCCAGGTCCCGTGCCGCCTTCTCCTTCTCGTTGATCTCGCTGATCAGCGTGGCCAACTCGACGTCCGAAGTCTTCAGTTTCTTCAGGCGCTTGAGCTTCTCCTTCAGGTCGAACACCTCGGCCTTGGTATCTGCCGACTGCGCCAGGATGGGCTGCATTTCTTCACGGGCTTTCGCGCGGCGCGCAGCGAAGTCGACGGTCCAGGAGTACCGACTATCGGCCTCCGCATTGCCGCGGAGCGGCAGCAGCCGGGCGTAGGTCGGGAACGGCTTTCCAGCGTTGTCTTCCTGCTCCAGCCAATCGGCGGTGAGATTGGAGGGCAGCGCGCTGTCGGCAAGCGGCTTCCCATCCTTGTCGAAACCGAAATGCGCCAGCGTGAGTGGGGTCTTCTTGCCGACCTTTACATGGTTCAGGTCATAGTACCAGATCCGTTCGGTCTTCCTGCCCTTGGTGAAAAACAGCAGGTTCGTCTTCACGCCCGCGCCAGCGGTTGAGAAAACCCCTCCCGGCAGGCTCACGATCGCCCAGAGGTCGCACTCATCGACCAACTTGCGCTTCGTTTCGACGAAGGAGCTTTCGTTGGTCCTGAACAACATGCCTTCGTCGAGAACTATGGCACAGGTGCCCTTTGGCGCGAGTTCCGCAAGGATGTCCTGGACGAACAGCACCTGTGTCGAGCTGGTCTCGAAGGCAAAATTCTTCTGTGCGTCCTTGCCTTCCTTCCCGCCGAACGGCGGGTTGGTCAGTATGACATCGAACTGCTTCGGCGCTTTGTCGAACAGCGCGCCATAGGTCGCCCGACGCGTGAGCGAGTTGCCGTGCCAGAGATTGGGCTGGTCGATCCCGTGCAGGACGAGGTTGGCCAGTGCGATCGGGATGACTAGGTTCTCCTTCTCGCGGCCGAAGAAGGTGTCGTGCTTCAAGGTTTCGAGATCTGTGCTCAGCGGGGACCGGCCCAGCTTCCGGGAAATGTGCTCATACGCGATCGCGAGGAAGCCGCCCGTTCCGCAGCAGGGGTCATAGACCGTCTGGCCAAGCTGCGGATCGACCGTGTGCACCATCGCGCGGATCACCTCGCGCGGGGTGAAGAACTGCCCGCCGTCCGAGTTCTTCTCGCCCATCTTGAGCAGCAGGTCTTCGTACACCTGCGACAGGGTGAAGAAGTGGGTATCGTCGATGTTGTCGATGCTGATCTGGTGCACGCGGTCGAGGATGTCGCGCAGGTTCGTCTCAGAATCCACGCGCACCTTTTCGACGGCTGTCATGATTCGGCCGATGATGCGCTGCTTCGGTGATGCGGTGGGGTTCGGCAAGCCCGTCCTCGCATCGATATCCAGCCCGTGTAGCGCAGGCAGCAGTTCCTTGTTGATGAAGTCGAAGAGCTTGCCGTCACCAGCGGCGAACAGTTCTTGCCGCTTCCAGCCGAAGGGCTTCCCTTCAGGCGTCTTCGGGTGGCCGTGCTTGTCGGACCAGGGCGCTGCCCAGTCCTGCCAGCGATAGGGCGCACGCAGGGCTTGGGAGAATCCGACGCCGACGGCATCGGCTTCTTCCTGGTCACGCGCCTCCTGCGCGTCGAGCAGGCGCAGGAACAGGATCCACGTCAGTTCCGGCACATACTGGAGTGCGCTGGCGCAGTTGGACCGCCGCATCACGTCGCAGATGCCCTTGACGAAGGCGCCCAGCGACTGCGTCGAGGAAATGGCCTTGGGTTTCTCTTGCTTGGGGCGTGCCATGGTCAGATCTCGAAGGCTGAGGCGAGAATGCGCTGAGGTAATGCCGATATGTCTTGTGCGCACTGGGTGAGTGCGACGCGCAGGGTCTCAATCTCCGCCAGTTGGGATTTCAGGTCTTTGGCTATCCGCCTCTGTTCGTAGATGTCTGGGGCGCAAATATGGAAGGATTCAAGCGCGGGCATGTAGATCGTCTTGTGCGTGGCTCCCATTGCCATCTCTCGCAAGGAAGCCCGCGACCGTATGAGTGCGTGCATCAGAAAGTCTGGATCTAGACATTCCCCGCAGACCCAGTTTGCGAAGTCCTGGCTTGTTGCCATCGGCTTTCCCATGATAGCGACGAAGCCTACTGATGCCGTCCGGGACAGACAGACGGTCCCTCGTGGCAGCACGCGGGCAGCCGAATTCGCGATACCTTCTCGATTTGTCCGAAGCTGGGTTTCTTCAACCCACCTTCCGTCCAGCGCGCGTATTTCGGTCAAGGACAGCCACGAGATGTCACCGCCCCACCAGTCGGGCCTAAGCCTGCTGGGCGTGTGTCCGCTTTCCAATCGTGCCACATGCGAAAGCTTACGCCAACGCCATCCAGTAGGTGGCTCGGGCAACTTGTGTGGTGTGGCAATGGGCAGAATCGATGCATAAGCTTGCCTGTAGATCGCACCGGAGAGCGCCTGAAGCTCATGGAGTTGCGCCTTGATGCCAATGCTGGCGAGCTCTGCCTCGACAAGTTGTGCATTGATCGAAGCGACCATCTGCTCCTGCCTGGTAATGCTCGGAAGCGGCAATTCAACTGCTTCAACCTGTGTGGGAGATATATGAGGGACACCCAAACTTTGGTCATGCCCCGTCACCTTGCCGATGAAGCTGTTGC
Source organism: uncultured Alphaproteobacteria bacterium (assembly GCA_945957365.1). GTDB lineage: Bacteria > Pseudomonadota > Alphaproteobacteria > Rhizobiales > Aestuariivirgaceae > Aestuariivirga. Next base: position 69,471 of record CAMFKI010000012.1, read on the forward strand.
TCTGGACGAAGGCATACAAATATTCCGGCAGCACTTTCAGCGGGTCGATGACGAATCGACCGACCCGCTGAACTAACAATGCCGGCAGGTCGTCTTTCGTCACGCGAGCGACCTTAAATCCGGAGTTAATAATCGGCCTATCAAGACTAATCAGCACGTCCCCATCTTTAATCTGATAGTCGGGATAACGCTGATACTCCGCCTCATCTAAGAATGCAGCGTCATCCCAATAGACCCGCTTTGGCAAGATGTTCGTGTTTCGAAGCAGTCTTATACCTGAGGTTTTGAATGTGGTACTTTTAAATGCGAAGCCGGATTGAACCTTCGCAACGTCTCCAATTTTAGCGGGTCTCATCCCCCAAACAGCCTTCCTTTAGCCTCACGCACAACTTCAGCAGGACTTCCGAGCCCGCGCAGCGCAGCCAGCCCTCCTGCTATCCGGATTTCCGGTACATCCCATAGCGAGGGTGTTTCCAGCGCATCGGTGCCGCCCTGTGCGAACTGGGGACCCAGTTCCTTCAGCACAATGGCTGCCTTCGGGTCCATGTCGTGGAACCAGCCGAGATTCAAGGCTATATACAGCTGTCCCCGTTCGCGGCGCTTTAGTGCACGTGCATGATAGCCGTGGTGGCCGAAGAAGTCGTAGAGGTCGAAGTCGCTCATCTTGTCGATTTCGCGAATGACTTCAGGGCTGAAGTTGTCGCTGAGTAAATGGTCGATCAGGCCGCGCCGCTTCGTGGTCTCGATCCACAAGTCGCGGAACTCGTCCAGCGTGTGGGCTTCTATCAGCACCCGCGCCATCACCTCGCGCCGGTATTCGTCTACTGGGATCGGGGTATCGCGGCCCTCGCGGCTGACCAGGATGAAGCGGCCCTGCGGGTTGATGATGACTTGCTTGCCGCCGATCTCGGCAACCGAGGGGCCGTCTCCGCCTTCGCCACCGCCCTCTTCGCCGCCGCCGCCTTTGCCACCCGCCCCGCGTGGGCGCGGGGGCTTAGTGATGAACTCGGTGCCGAAGAGATCGGTCACGCCGGTGTAGTCGTAAAGCCAAAACTTATACTTGGCCGTTTCTTCGTGGATCCGCGTGCCCCGACCGACCATCTGATAGAATTTGATAGGCGACTGAAGGTAGCGAAAGAAGACAACGGCATTTAGGCGTTCAATGTCCACGCCTGCCTCTAGTAGATCAACCGTGCAGGCGATGAAGGCGCGTTCGCCTGACCCGCGCATCGGCTCGATCATGTCGGCGCCGTTGTTTGCCCCGCCCATGCATTTGAAGGCATAGTGGTCCTTCGGCGTCTGATCATTCTCCTGGCACCAGCGGACATAGAGGTTGTTCATGTGCTGCGCGGCCCGATCGGCATGGATCTCGCGTGTGCAGAAGATGATTACCTTCTGCTCCGGACCGCCATTCGCACAGAGCAGTTGGAAGAGGTCTTCGCACATCTTCGGCGTGCGGAGTTCTATGAATAGTTCGTCGTCGAAGTCCTTGCCGGTGTATTGCGGCTTGGTCAGGTCATCCTCGGTCAGCGGCAGTCCGGTCCTTATGTCGCGTACACCCGCCTTTAGGATTTCCTCACGGGTGAAGACCATGTTGTCGATACTGGCCTTGCGTTTCACAATCTCGCAGGCAGCGAGATAACCATCCTCCTGCGCCTCAATAAGGGTGTATTCGTAGACTGGTTCACCGAAGTACTTCCGGTTATTGGCAGTGATCTCCTGGTCCTCGGTGCTGGCATGTTTCGATTCTTCTAGCTTCCGGGGCGTGGCAGTGAGGCCGATGTGGATAGCATTCGGATTCCGCCGAAGCACTTCGGACCACCGGCCCCAAGCGGAGCGGTGGCACTCGTCGATGATGATCACGCTGAACGCATCGTCACCATAATGCTCGGTCAGAAAGCTGGCGAAACTGTCGTCATCGTCTAGGCCAAGCGTCTGGTAAGTGGCGATATGGATGCGGGCGTTCTGAGCTGCGTTGCCGCCCCTCTCCGTCTTCACGATGCGGGCGTTGTCTCCAAAGGCTGCCTTAAGTTTCGTGTAGGCTTGTTCGCGGAGCTCGTCACGGTCACAGAGGAAGAGCGCGGGTTTTGGAAGCTGGCCGGCCTGTGACAGGCGCCAGAGCAGGTTTGTGGCAATGATCGTTTTGCCGGCGCCCGTCGCGAGTGTTAGAAGGACACGTGGAGGCGTGCCTGATTTCCGGTCAATGATGATCTTTTCGAACGCTGCGCGTATTGCGGCATCCTGGTAGTATCTGCTCTGCGCCCATGCTGCGTTATCTGCTTGGAACAGCATCGCTGCATCTGCCGCATGCAGGTCTATTCCACTGTCCCTCGCATAGCGTGCTTTCAGGTCGGGGTGCGTTGGAAAATCGGGAAACTGGAATGGTCCCGCCTGAAGTCGGGTGAAGCAGTCGTACTCTCCGTAGCGATGACCGTTGGTCGAGAAGACGTACTTGACCTCATACCGCTGGCAATCGGCATAGGCCTTTGCCTGCTGCATGCCCCTCAGGGGATCGTCCGCTTCCTTCTTCGCCTCGAGTACTGCGATCGGCATCGGTTTGGGCATGTTTGCGATCTGCACACATAGAAGATAGTCGGTACGCCCTGGTCCTCTCCTTCTACGTCCCTTCGGCCCTGTGGGCTCCACGGGCGGTGGAGTGAGCACGGTCTCGAGGGTGACCTGGTCCCGGCTAACATAGCCTTTGTCCCGGAGAACGGGGTCAATGAGGTGAAACCGGGTGTCGGCCTCATTCATGCTCATAGCTTCCCTCAGTCTCCCTTATCGAATGACGCATGCAAGTAATGATTGTAATTGGTCGCGTCTCCGCACGAAAGGCGACCCAAAGCGAAGCCATCATTCTTGGACGGGCGATAGCCGAGGACCTCTAAATTTAAGCGATTGTGCCGACGATTCATTTTGCAGACTACGTTACAGAGCATTTTGGAGGCAAGTATCGCCGCGTCAGCTGATGGTGAAGACCGGGCGCAGTGGCCATGATCATCGCCTCTCTTCGGGAACGTTGTCGCTGATCGCGAGCTTGACGGGTATAGATATGTTGCCTATATACACAACATGCAACACCATGAGCAACAGATATCTGAGTCATTGCTGGGCTCCCACCTTCGGCGGCTCCGGGAGGAGCGGATGGAAGATGACCCGGATTTCTCGTTGAGGCGCGTTGCGACCAGGTGCGGTGTCACTGCTCCCTACCTTTCGCGGGTGGAGCGTGGCGAGGCTGCCCCGCCCGGCGAAGAGACCCTCACAAGGCTGGCACAGGACCTGGGAGAGGATCCCGACGTTCTACTGGCGATGGCCGGCAAGGTATCCGCGGACCTGCGCAGCGCGATCCTCGCTCGCCCCAAGCTCTTCGCCGAGCTCATACGATCCATCAAATCCATGCCCGATCACGCGGTGTTGCGGATCGTCCGGGAAGTTCGCGACGGCAATTGGTAATGGGAGGCTAGCGATGCCCACGCTTGAACAGGATGAAATCGTCTTCCGCTTCCCGAAAATCGAGGAAGAGTCGCGGTTCAGGATCAATTTTCAGCGCACTCTCCGCATCCCGGATACCGATACAACCTACTCGTTGCCTCCGGGTCTCAGCCCCTTTCCAGTCCGCCATGTGGAGGATTACGCAGCGAACCTTCCGCCGGCGACTACGGCGAGAGGCGGCGTCATTCTTCCCATGTGGCAAGCTGAAGCCATGTGGATGTCTTTCAGTAGCTGGACGCTGGGCTTGCCCCTCGACTTTCCCGTGGCGATCAAGATTGCGGCTGGAAAGATCAACGCGGTGACCGGTGAGCTATGGCGACCGGGACTGCACCGGGAACCACAGGACTACATGGTCTCGCCAGGTCAGCCCTGGCTCGACGGCTTTGCCATTGAAAAAGGTGTCATCCGACAGTTCGTCGCGATGCCCCTTGGCGACGGCTATTCCGTCGAGGAGCAGGTGACCGGCGAAGCCGAGTGGGGTGGGCTACAGATCTCTGTGGTTCCGCTCAAGGAGAGTGTCTGGAAAATCAAGCGGGCAGAACGGGAAGCGGCCCAACAAAATGAACGCGTAGTTTGGGGTTGGAACGGGAAACAAGCCGTCCTGAACAGTGTGTCACGTAAGGTGATCCCCATGGCGCTCGCCGCAGGTGGCCGGATGATGCAGGATATCTACGAAGACACGTTTGATATTGACGACTGGGACATCGCTTCCGCCGACCGCGTGTTTGTCACCTTGGTACATGCCAAGGACTGGAAGGCAATCACGGACGAATCCCCGCCGAATGAACCTCCGACTGCTCGCGATTACAGTGAAGCAGGCCTGCCCTGGTTCGACTACTACGGGAAGGACCAGAAGGCTCTACCGGGAGGCGCCGCACTTGCAGGCGTCATGTCGGTCGCAAAGATGTTCAAGAAGATTACTGGTGCGTCGATGTCTGAGTCCTCGGACGTCAAGACGGGCAATCCAATGGCAATCGGGCCGGGAGCCAGAGAGGCGCGTGACGTGCGCTCCGAAGGCTCGTGGGAAGACTGAAGTCGGCCTTGAGACGGATGAACCCTTGCTCGTCGAGGATATGAACAATGCGAATCCTGGTGTGTGGAGGGCGGGAGTACCTCGATGCCGAAGTTCTCCAACGTTCGCTCGACGCCATTCACCTTGGGCCCCGCGGGCCGATTGAGAGTGTCATTCATGGGGGAGCCAGGGGTGCGGACACGATGGCTGGAGAATGGGCCCGGCGGCGGGGAATTTCCTGCACGGTGTACGAGGCGAACTGGGAGCTGGAAGGCAGGGCCGCCGGACCGATCCGGAACAAGCGCATGCTCGATGAGGGTGCGCCTGAACTGATCGTTGCGTTTCCCGGCGGACGCGGGACAGCGAACATGATCCGCCAGGCCAGAGAGCGAAGTTTCGAAGTTCTCGAGGCTGGTTGAGGAAGAGCGTCACTCCGCTGGACAAAAATCGTCGCCAGCCGCTCGAAGTATCAAGACCCGCTAGGAAGCCATCTGGAGGAAAGACCCGCCAGGATGAAAATATCCAACAGCCGCACCATCACCGAGTCGCTGCAGCTCATGTCCGAAGGGATACATGAGGCCGCGCATGCCGTCGCCGCTCGCGTTCTTCCTGCGCCCTTCCTCCACGCCGAGGGCTTTCGCGTGCGCTCCCTGAAGGAAATAATCTGCGAGTCGCAGGATGAAGGCAGTCATGTCCTGATCGACTACAGGATCTCGTTTGCGGGGATCCGCGCCGCCTATCGTCGAGGAGACTCGCGAGAGAAGCGACGGGTTGTCCGGCAGGTCTACAAGAACTGTATCGTCCTGATGGCCGGTCACATCGCGGATGCAATGTTCATGAAGCCAAGCTGGTCCCCCGACGAGAAATTCGACCGGTTCTGGGAACAGGTCGCGTACGCCATGACGGAAATGGACTGGAGAGAGCCGAAGTACGGCGATCCGGAACTGGTGGCTCTCTATCTGATCACCGTCACCGTGAACGAATATGGCCACCTCGACGAGGCGAGGGTCAATGCAATCGCCCGGGGTCTGTACCACATCGCGCATCGCGCCGTTGAGCGGAACTGGTGGTGCATAAAGGCGGTTGCGGGCAATTCGATCTACACCGATCGCCTATCAGCCGTGGCGGTAAACTACCTCATCGACCGGCTCGCAGTAGGCGCCCGGAGGGTTGCGCCCGGCCTCTCAAAGCTTCGTCTGGTCCGCAGAATTCCAGACATATCGAGGATGTCATGAGCCCGGGGCCGAGTTGCATGTCTCTGCCCAGTGCCAAAATGGAGCGGAGGACGGGAATCGAACCCGCGTCAGCGGTGTGGAAAACCGCGGCTCTGCCATTGAGCTACCTCCGCATATCTGCGCCGGCCGTCGCGAGGTGTCATGCCGTTCCGGAAAGTGTACAGCCAGTTCCGGTAGCTTATGGCTGGTCTGACTTCATCAGCCTGGCGCAACAAGAGAATTCTAGCACATCGACAGTGGTCGAACAATGAAGCGGGTCCGGATCATCGACAGGAGTAAGCTCTGAACATCGTCATTCTCACTGGCGCGGGAATCTCTGCCGAAAGCGGTCTCGGAACATTCCGCGATGAGGGCGGGCTGTGGTCACAGTACGACCTTGAGGAAGTGGCAACGCCCGAGGGTTTTTCCCGCAATCCGAGCCTTGTTCACGAGTTCTATAATCTTCGGCGGGCGAACTGCCGGAATGCACAGCCCAATGCCGCGCACTTCGCCCTCGCGGAACTTGAGGCCAGACACGCCGGGAATTTTCTCATGGTGACGCAGAACGTCGATGACCTTCACCAGCGCGCAGGCTCGAAGAACGTGCTGCAGATGCACGGAGAACTCGACAAGGCCAGATGCATCTACTGTTCGTCAACCTGGCCCGCTCCTGACGTAATGACGAGTCAGGGGCGATGTCCGAAGTGCTGGTCCAAAGGTTGCAGGCCCGATGTGGTGTGGTTCGGGGAACAAGTGCGGTTCCTGTCCGAGATCGAGGCGGCGGTCCGGAAGGCGGATCTCTTTGCGATGGTCGGTACGTCGGCCCAGGTTAGCCCGGCTTCGGAATTCATGAAACTCGCTCGGGACCACGGTGCGGATACAGTGGAAATGAACCTCGAACCGTCGGCTGTTGCCTGGACGGCCGGGGAGGTCATTCTTGGCCCCGCGACGGAGGTTGTGCCAAGATGGGTGGGAGATCTCCTGGGAAAGTCTGCTTTCTAAGCTGCTGCTTGCGGCGGCGCAGTTCAGGTTTCCATGAAGGCCATTGCGATGGCGCGGTCGCCAAATATAGCCGGCAGCAAGGTCTGTGACAGTTCGAGCGCCTGCGCGTAAGATGTGACGACCATGGCCGGCATGCCTTCACCTGCAGGTTCGTATTCGACGTGGAAGGCATTCGTTTCCAGGCCAACGAATGAATCGTCCATCTTGAACGGATGGAAATAGCTGGCCGGATCTATCAAAGCCGTCTTCAACTCATCCACATCCCGCGCACCGCTCACTCGAAGGAGGTGCTGTACATACGGCGATGTTGGCCGATAACTGCAGCACCAGTGCAGGACCAGAAACCGGTGAACATCGTCGTCATCCTGGTCGTTCGTCAGATCCGCAAACCGATAGACCGGCTCACCGAGAGCACTTTCCAGGGATTTTGCGGTCTCCCGCATATTTTCTCTCCACCTTATGAATGGATTGTCGGTGGTTTTCCAGTCTCCCCACTCGCCATACTCTTCCCAGGGTGGATGTGGAACGAACTCCATCATGGCCCGCGGCGGAGGCAGGGCCGGCAGGTCTCGAAGTGACCATGGATGCCCCCGGTTGTCAGGGCCGTGGAAGAACTTGATTTCCGAAGCGACCTCCCCGACTTGCTCGAAGAGATCGATGAAATGAGCCGGCACATCTACAGAATCACGAAACCCGACCAGACTGCTGTCGCTGCGCAGCCATTCCAGAAAATCGGGGAGTGGCACGCATTCAGGTGATGCAGGATCGAAGAAATCAAAGAAAAGTACGATGTGACGCCTGTCGATTGTCGCCTTCAGCCGTTCGACCGCGCTCTGCGCAAGTACTGATGACTCTTCTCGCGAACGTCCGCCGCGCCGGGCGAGGACTTCCATGAAAAGCAGGGGTTCAATGTATGGCACATGCTGTCCGGCGGGAGGCTCAAACAGGGCGATGCTGTCACGCCAGCGCTCCGCCTTTGGAGCGTCAATCAGGCCTCGAATCCGCGCGACCGCATTCGGCTCGAGTGTCGAAACGGGAAGCGCATTCATCAGTGCGGCTATGTTCACCATTTTAGCCTCCCCGGGACAATCTGCTGGCAACCTTCTTGGCGTTCAGTAGTCGGGAGGTGCGTATCCCGGTCCCCACTCAGCTTCGTTTTCCTGCTGGATGTTCCATTTCTCGCGGAAGGCGAGGTATTCGCTCTTGAGAGCTTCGTAGAAGTCTTGCAACGCTGCTCGCGTTGGCGCGAGCCGGAAGCAGAGTCCTGTTCCTGAGTAGCCTCCGCATCCTTCGAAGTTGTACATGTCCACGAACAGTATCACTTCAAGCAGGTCATCTGGCAATGGACCACTGGCTCTCTCGAGTTCTCGTGCCTCCCGCCGTTCCTTGAATTCCTGAGATTCGTAGGCCAGCTTCCATTTTGATGGCAGGAACGGAAAGCTGTTGCGAGGATAGACCGCCAGCAACACGTCTGGCTCCATCGGCTCCCAGTATTCGGGTTCATTGGTCTTCAGAACATGTGACAGCAGGGGAAGTATGCCGCACTCCCGGTGTTCCTCGGCGATGATCGCTCCGGGCGCTCGCTTGGCCCAGTGTTTGCTGCTTCGCTTGAGGAGGGCGTCGTTGATGATGGGTTCGTCCCGCCAGCGAAACCAGATGTCGTAATATACCCAGCAGTCCTCGAAGGAGCGGTACCGTATTTCTAGGGAAAGCTCGTCGTTGCTGAGGGTTGCCATGGCGCGCGACACCGTGAATTCGGGAATGCAGGCCATTTATCGGCCGCATGTCGGAAAGTGTCTATGAAAATTGATTGCGTTGTATGTTCCATTCCATCGGAAATGGCTGCATCGCCCTGGCCATCGTCAGCCCCGCTTGCTGACGTCCAGCCAGTATTGCCTCCACGATCTCTGGTGCCAGCAGGGTCATTCGCAGCAGCCGACTGACGTAGGACGGGTTGATGTTCTCGGCATCGGCAATCTCTTCAAGGGTCTGGTAGTCTCCTTCCTGCAGCATCTTCTTCCATCGGAAGCCGCGCGCCAGCGCCTTCAGAAGGGCGTTATCGGGTCGTGCGCGTTGTATAGGCTGAGCAATGAACCCATCTGGTGTGAGGATCAGTTTCCGCCCACCGCGTTTGCGGATGGTGAAGGGTACAACGATTGTGGTGGTCTGATCCGTCATGCCGCCGCCTTTCGATTTTTCGTGGCGACGGTTCCCACCTCGGTCACCATCTCTGCCATTCCCTTGTCACGGAAGCGGATCTTCAGGCCGTCGGCTCCGACCTCAACCCGCTCGATCAGCAACTGGACGATGCGTGCCTGCTCGGCTGGAAAGAGCTGCGCCCAGAGCGGATCCAGGGTCGTCAGGGCGTCGCGAACCTCCGCCTCGCTGATATCCCCCTGTTCAGACCGTGCCGCCTTCCAAGTGGCGACAACTACCTCGGGCGCCCGCAGCATGGTTCGAAGCTGCTCAATGACTGTGGCTTCGATCTCCGCCGCGGGCACTCGTGGCACCGGGCAAGCACCCGCCCCATGTTTCAGCACTGTCTGGCTGACATAGTAGCGGTAAAGTCGGTCGCCTTTGCGAGTGTGCGTCGGAGAGAAGGCGGCGCCGTCCTCACCATAGAGCAATCCCTTGAGTAGGGCGGGGGTTTCGGTACGGGTGTTATTGGCGCGGATGCGTGGGCTCTCCTGCAGGATGGAATGTACCTGGTCCCAGGTCTTCTGGTCGATCAGCCGCTGGTGCTCCCCGGCGTACCCAGTGCCCTTGTGGACCGCCTCGCCGATGTAGGCCCGGTTGTTAAGCATCCGGTACAGGAAGTTCTTGCTCATGGGATTGCCGCGCGGGGTGCGGATCCCTTTCTTTGCTACCTCCTGCGCAAGCTTCGTGGCTGAGCCAATCTCGAGGAAACGCGCGAATATCCACTTCACGTTCCGGGCTTCGTCCTCATCGATTACCAGCTTCCGGTCCTTCGGCTTGTAGCCGTAGGGCGGGGTGCCTCCCATGAAGATGCCCTTCATCCGGCTGGCCTTGACCTTGTCCCGGATACGCTCTGCCGTCACTTCCCGCTCGAACTGGGCGAAGGACAGAAGTATGTTGAGCGTCAGACGCCCCATGGATGTTGTGGTATTGAAGCTCTGGGTGACGCTGACGAAGGTCACGTTGTTGCGGTCGAACACCTCCACCAGCTTCGAGAAGTCCATCAGGGAGCGCGACAGGCGGTCGATCTTGTAGACCACGACAACATCGACGAGGCCGTCCTCAATGTCGGACAGGAGCCGCTGCAGGGCAGGACGCTCCAGCGTGCCACCGGAGATGCCGCCATCATCATATTGGTCGCGGATCAGAACCCAGCCCTCGGATCGCTGGCTCGCGATGTAGGCTTCGCAGGCCTCGCGCTGGGCGTCGAGGCTGTTGAACTCCTGCTCAAGGCCCTCCTCGGAGGACTTGCGCGTATACACCGCGCAGCGCAGTTTTCGGGCGGTAGGCTTGTTCATGCGCGCCTCCCGGATTTCAAGCCGAAAAAGATTGGGCCGTTCCACTGTGTACCGGTAATGGCGCGCGCAATGGCCGAGAGTGACTTGTAGGGTCGGCCTTGGTACTCGAAGTCATCGTCCCGCACCGTGACGCAATGCTCGACGCCCTGGTAGTCCCGGATCAGGCGGGTGCCGGACACGGGTCGGTCGTTGGCGGGCCGTTTGCGGACGACCACTCGGCCGCCATCCAGTTCCTCGCCCAACTTCTCCAGCCGCCGCACCGTCTCTGGCTTCAGTCCGCCGTAGGCCAGTTCTTGGATCCGGTAGGCAAGGCGGCTCTCGATGTACTGCCTGTTGAACGGCGGCGGCTCGCTGTCGAACAGTTGCCGCCATTGCTCCCTAAGCTTGGGCGTGGGGGTTGTTTTCAGGGCGGTGAGCCGCGCCAGTACCTTGTCCGTCATCGTGTTGTGCTCCTTGAGTTGCGGGTTGCATGACCGCTCTTTGGAGCCGCGCAGTCGACGGAACTCTCTCCGCCGTCTGCAGATAAAGGACTGGACTTGCTGGCCTTCATGCGGATGAGGCCGGCTGCCAAGAGGCGGCCGAGTTCATCGAGCCGCTCGGCAGGGGACAATCGCGCTGGATCAAGAGGAGTGCTCATACCTCTATAGTAGGGGGGGGGAGCCGCCGATTTTCCCGAGAGGTCCGGATGCCAGGCGGTTGCAAGTCCCTGCAAGGAATGCCGGACCCGTTCATTATCAACAGCCTGTCCACACGCCGGCGTGCGGAATTGCGCGTGGGCAAAAATACCTCTGGACAGGAAACTGCGCGTATGGAACAAATAGCGAACAAACTGATGTAGAGGATGCGTTCAATGTCCCGGATCACCGCCAGCTTCCGCCATTTTGCCCTGACCTACGAGCCCGTCCAGCTCTCGAACCGCGAGATCTGGGGCGTGGCGCATCAGGTCCGCAACCAGCTCCTGGACAGTCCCCTCGACCGGCGGCTCGATCTTTCGGCAGTGGAGGAGAAGGCGGCGCGCTTCGAGGTGAACGGCATCCGCTACGGTGTGCTCTGGGATTTCGAGCATGACGTTCGCAACGCGGCGGACAGGCAAGTCATGGGCGTCACCGAGTACCATGACGCAACGCCGCTGCATGTCCTGGTGTCGATTAATGGCCCCCGGCTCAAGGAATCCGAAACCCTGCTGAGGTCGACGGTCGCGCACGAGCTCGGCCACGTGGTGTTCGATGCCCCGGGCTGGCTCGCAGTGCGGGGTGACGCCTTCGTGCAGGCATCCTCGGAATTCAATCCCGGCCCTGCCGCCAAGTGGGATCCGAAGGAAGTGCGGGCCAACGAGTTCATGGGGGCGCTTCTGGCGCCCGCGCCCTTGATGCGGGTCGACTGGCTTCGTCTTGTGAAGCGCAATCGATTGCCGCTGTCAGCCAAGCCCTCGCAGGTGATCACCGGGGCTCCCGCCATCGACGGTGCGGCACTCGACCCCGAAGCCGCCATGGAGCTGATGTATGGGCTGGGCGAACTCTACGGCGTCTCGAGCGACTTCATCCGCGTGCGGCTTGCGCGCTATGACCTGCTGCGAACCCCGCGGCCGGTTTCAATTCACTAAGAACAATCCTGGAGGACTGACCATGGCCTTTGGACAGTGGATCCGCGCCAAGCGCGAAGAAGCCAATATCATGTTGATCGACTTTGCCCGCGATATCAACATCTCTCCGGCCTACTGGTCGCGGATCGAGCGGGGCCTCGAGAAGGCGCCGAAGGATCAGCTGATCATCTCGGCCTGCGAGAGGCTGGGGCTCGGCACGGACCGGGCCTTCATCGAGGCGCAGCGACTGCCGCCCGACATGCAGGAGGATATCTCCGTCGCCGTGTCGGTGTACCGGCAGTTCAAGGCGCATACGAACTGATCCGCTGAGTTTCCTGCAGTTCCGACGATTTTGACGCCGCCCTCCGGCGATCGATGGCAGGCGTGTCTTTTCACGTTTGCGCGTTTGCGCACTCACACAATCACTATCTGACCCGGGAGGCTGCCTTGACAAATACCGCGACGAAACACCAGGTGGTCCGACAGGACATCAGCCGGCGCGACCTCGAGGTCATCATGTCGACGGCGGCGTCTTACTCCAGGAAGCTGTCGCGCTCCCTGAAGCTCTCCCGGACCGAGGAGGAAGATGTCGAGCAGGATATCCTGGTGGTCCTGCTCGAGCGCTGGCATTACTTCGACGGCGCACTCGGCAGCAACATCGGCTTCGCCATTCGCGTCGCCCGTCAGGCGATACACGCCATTGCTCAGCGCATCGTCGCGGACCGGAGCATCGAAGCCCTGGGTTTAGATCAACTGCAGGATGTTGACGATCTCTCATCAGAAGTGGAAGCCCTGACCCTCGCCGATATGCTGGCGGATGATGCAGCCCCAACCGAAGCAATGATCGTGCATGCGATTTCCGTTGGACGCTTCTTCTCGCTGCAGCCCGAGGATTACGCCCTGGTGGCGCGTGCCATCCGCGAGCAGGATGGCGATCTCGCTGAAGCACAGCGTCTCACGGGACTTTCCTCAAGCGAATTCTATCGCCGCCTGCGCGAACTCCGCTACCGCCTGGTCTGTCTCGAACTGGCACCGCGGGACTGGCTCACCCGCCCATGACCTCCCGGGAAAATCCCGTCCCTCGATCCCTATTATAGAGGTAGGGAGAGCGTTTCCGTCAGGACGGCCTTCCCTCGTGATGGACCCGCAGTGACCTCCTGGGAAAACGCGACGGTCCGATCGCTACTATAGAGGTAGAGAGGACATTCGGGCGCACGGCCCCGGGCCTCCCTCCGACATCAACGGTTCACAACGGCTGCAAACACATTGCGGCCGAACGAGAAAGGTTTGCCCGATGCTTGCCCGCCCTGATCCCGTCCCCGGGGAACTCGCCCTGTTTGCCATCCCCCTTGATGAGAACGGCTTCGTTGACTGGCTGATCGATGCGAAGCCTGGCGACACGCTGGTCTATTACCGGGGTCATCTCTCGCATGACCGGATGCCCTCGACCAAGGTTCTCGACGATCTCCGCCGCCGCAGGCTGGCGGACGTCGCCAACCGCGTGCTCGCCGCGGAAGCCCAGGGCCTGGTGATGCCGGTGCAGCGCCGCGTGGGCCGGAACGAGTGGCTTTATCTCGCCATCCGCACGCAAGGGGCGCTTCGCCCCACCCACAACCACAAGCCCTCCGCTTCTTCCGTACGGAGCCTTGCCCATGTCTGATGTATCCCATGCACTTTCCGGCTTTGCCGGCATCGACGCCATGAGCGTGGGCGAACTTGCGGTCCTGCCTGCGGCCACGCTTGCAAGCCTGAAGGCGCAGGTCGAGCAGATCTACGAAGACGCCCACCGTCTCGACGACAAGCTCGATGCCGCGCTCGACTACCGCTATGGCCCCCGCGCGCACCAGGCGCGCGCCGCTCAAGCCAAGGACACGGGCACCGTCCGCTTCGAGGACAATGGATTCATCGTCGTTGCCGACCTGCCGAAGCGAGTAAAGTGGGACCAGCAGCGGCTGAAGGAACTGGTTGAACTGATCCGGTCCGGCTGGGGCGAGAACCCGGCCGACTATGTGAAGGTGAAGTTCGAGGTCTCCGAGCGCGCCTACGACTCCTGGCCGCCGCGGCTCAAGGAATTGTTCACGCCGGCCCGCACCGTCGAGACGGGCAAGCCTGCCTATGAGCTCATTCCGCCGAAGAGTTTCTGAACAAGGTGGCGGGGTGGTCCCGTGCCGCAAGGGCGGGCAGGGCTGTCCTTCGGCGCCCGGTCAACGCCCCGCCATCTTCCACCTGTCAGGCAGAGGAGAACCATCATGCCGCTCAAAATCGTGACAGCCGAGGAACGGCTGTCGGAAGCCAACCTCAAGACCTCCTGCGCCATCTTCGGGCCGCCTGGGGTCGGCAAGACGCACCTGCTGAAAACACTTCCCGCCGACAAGACCGTCTGTTTCGATCTCGAGGCGGGCCTCAAGTCGGTGCAGGACTGGCAGGGCGCCAGCATTCCGGTGCGTGACTTCGAGAGCTTTCGTAAGCTCGCCGTGCTGGTTGGCGGCCCCGATCCCGCGGCCCATCCGGAGTCCTACTACGGCCAAGCCTATCATAACACTGTGCGCGCCGAATATCGCGACACCGGCCTCGAGGAATTCCTGGCATCGAAGCCGATCCTGTTCATCGACTCGATCACCGAACTCACCCGGCAGGCCATGGCCTATTCGAAGCAGCAGCCGGAGGCCATCTCCGACCGCACGGGGAAGCCGGACGTGCGCGGCGCCTATGGTCTCCTCGGGCGCGAAGTCATTCAGGCGCTGAAGCACTTCCAGCATGCGCCCGGCAAGACGGTGATCTTCGTCGGCGTCCTCGAGAAGATCGTCGACGACTTCAACCAGCCGAGCTGGCAGCCGCAGATGGAGGGGTCCAAGGCCTCGCGCGAACTTCCCGGCATCGTCGACCAGGTCATGTCGCTGCACCTGTTCTCGGAGAAGGAGGATGGCAGCTACGCCCTTGACGAAAAATCCTCTCTCCGCCGCCTCGTCTGCCAGGCCGGAAACCCCTTCGGCCTGCCGGCGAAGGACCGCTCGGGACGCCTCGGCGTCACCGAACCTCCCGATCTCGGGGCCGTGCTCGCAAGGATCAACGGCGCTACCACGGCCGCAACTCCCGCCCCCATAAATCCCACCGCGTGAAGCAACCTTCAACACAAGGAGATGACCCATGTTTGACTTCAACGATGCCCAGCAGCAGATGTCGCCCCAGGGCGAACTCATTCCGGACGGCGTGTTCTCGCGCTTGAAGCTCACCATCCGCCCCGGCGGCACCAACGGTGCGGTGCCGATGGACGCGAAACTTCTCAAGTCCTCCGACAAGAGCGACGCCTTGATGCTCAATTGCGAATTGACGCTGATGGACGGACCCCATGCGCGGCGCAAGTTCTGGCAGAACTTCACGGTTGCCGGCGGAAAGCGCGACGAGAAGGGCGAGTCCATCGGCTGGAACATCTCCAAGTCCTCGTTCCGGGCCATGATCGATTCGGCCGTTGGGCTCGATCCCAAGGACGAGAGTCCGGCGGCCCGCGACAAGCGCAAGCTCGAGGGATTGCGCCAGCTCGACGGCATCGTCTTTGCGGCGCGCATCATGGTGGAGCCCAGGAACGACGGTAAACCCGGGGGTAACAACCGCATCGCCAACATCGTGCTGCCTGGCGAGCCGGAATATGCGCGCGTCATGGCAGGCCAGCCCGTTCCGCCGGATCCCGTCAACGCCCAGCCCAGGAAACCGCCCGCCGGCGCGGCAGCGGTGGCGCCAGCCTGGTCGCAGCAGGGCTCCGCGCCGCAGCACGCCGTCGAGGGACCAGGCGGCGTGCCTGCCACAGCGCCTGCAAGCTCCTCTCCGCAGTGGCTCAACAGCTGAGACGGTGACGGAGGACGAGTGGCAGGCCCACGTGACGCGTGAAGCGGCAAGGGAGATCGGCGCATGGCTCGAGGCAAGAGGACGGCTGGACCAGCCCATTCGCAGCCTCACCCTGCGCGATCTCGAGGCCCTCGCGCAAAACGCCATCACGCGCTTCATCGTGCTGGCCTCGCGGAGGGTCGCGGAGGCACCGGACAGCAGCAGCGATCTCCGCCGGTTCCTGATGAGCGGATGATCCTCTGCGCCATCTGCAACCGCGAGGCGCGGGGCTTTGGCTTCTGTCTCGCCCTGCGCTTCGACCTCCACCCCCACCACCACTTCTGTTCCATGCGCTGCCTCGAGCGCGGGGAAGCGATTGCCAGGGAGGCGAATGGCGTGATCGACAAGACGACCCGCGAAACACAGGCCCTGATGGACGCCCGCCGGCCCTTCGCCGAGGCGCTGACGGAACTGGGCCTCATGCCGGTGTTCCATGACCGCAAGCCTGAGGACATCGCGCAGATCATCGAGGCCGTGGTGACGGGCTACGTCGACAGCATGCTCCGGCAGGCGGGCGTGCCCGAGCGCGCCGGCACATTCAACGACCCCATTCCCTTCTAGCTCAGGGTACACTTCCATGCCGATCGATCTCAATCACAGCTCCGGTGCACGCTACGAACCAGGCACCAGCCTGTCCGCGGCCGTCAACGCTCATGTCGATGCTGCCCTTCTTGCGCGCCATCGCCTGCAGGTACCGCGCGATTATCTGGGGGCCAGCCGCATCGGCGAGCCATGTTCCCGCCGTCTCGCCTATGAATACGCGCATGCGCCTGAGGATCCCGACAGGGCCTTCACCGGCCAGACGCTGCGAATCTTTGCCGCGGGCCACGTCTTCGAGGATCTCACCATCGAATGGTTGAGGACCGCGGGCTTCGATCTCCGCACCCGGCGGCGCGACGGCGGGCAGTTCGGCTTCGAGACGGCGGGTGGCCGCATCAAGGGTCACATCGACGGCGTCATCATCGGCGGCCCGGATATCGGTATCCCGTGGCCAGCGCTGTTTGAGCACAAGGCGCTGAAGGCGAAATCCTGGTCCGACGTCGTGAAGCGCGGCGTCGAGCTGTCGAAGCCCGTCTACTATGCCCAGCTCCAGATCTACATGGCCTACATGGAGCTCGAGACCGCACTCTTCACCTGCCTCAACAAGGATACCCAGGAACTCCACCACGAGCGCGTCGACCTCGTGCCGCATGCTGCGCAGGCACTCTCCGACAAGGCCGCCGGCATCATCCGTGCCGTCGAGGCGCATGAATGTCCGGCACGCATCGCGGCCAATCCCGACTTCCATGTCTGCCGTTTCTGTCCGTTCCACTCTACCTGCTGGGAGACAAGACCATGACTGTGCCCGCCGCCTATGAGCTCAAATCTCTCTATCACGCGCGCCGCTCCAGCTTCGATGAACTTGGCGATATGCGTGGTCTGGTGAATGCTCCCGTGTACGTCTTTCCCGACCAGGACGTTTTCGACAGCGACGAGGTCACGGAATTGTGCCGCCTGACCCTCGACCGGGAGATCCGCCTTCCCCACGATCAGGTCATCTTCGAGGTGAAGGACAAGCTCGGAGAGTGCGAGGCGTATGTTCTCTACTGCCGCACCCTCGGTCCCGATGCGGAGGTATTCCTGCTGCTCAAGGGCTTGGAGCGCAATCTCTGGGTCGGCCCCATCATGCGCGTCATCTTGCGCGCCAATGGCGAACTCGAGTCCTTTGCCAATCCGAGGCATGTGCATGAAGATGCCGCCGTTGAACTCTTCGCATATGTTGCGACGGGCATGTATGTGCGGGCACTGAGCATGCTTGCCCAGTCGCCGAAGGTCCATGACGCCACTGTACCCCTGTCTCGCCGTCGAAAGGGCGAGAAGGCGGGCGTCTCGGGTTGGGTATGGCACACCGTCAGCATCGATCCCTCGAAGCTGACAATGCGCGGTTCTCATCAGGGCGGCAGCCATGCGAGCCCACGCTGGCATATCCGCCGGGGGCACTGGCGCAATCTCTCCGACGGCCGCAGGGTATTCGTGCGCGAAGCCCAAGTGGGCGACATGGCCCGGGGTGGCGTGGTCAAGGACTACGAGGTCGCGGCATGAATGACTTCTCGCCATCCGATGCCCAGTCGCGCGCCATCACCGAAATCCGCGACTGGTTCGTGAACCGGTCCTCCCGGCAGCAGGTGTTCCGGCTGTTTGGCTATGCCGGAAGCGGAAAGAGCACGGTTCTCCGTTTCGCCCTCGAGGAACTGGGCCTCAGCACATCCGTGTCCTCGCGACATTGTGTCCCCGACGTGGTGACCGCCACCTTCACCGGCAAGGCGGCGCTCGTCCTGCGGCGCAAGGGAACTCCGGCCCGCACCATCCACAGCCTGATCTACAGCGTCTTTCAGGCCACCGAGGAGGAGGTGGCGGCGACAGTGGCGAAGATCGAGGAGGCGGGCAAGGAAGCGCGGGGCCTCACATGCTTCGAGAGGACGACGGCGGAGGCGGCGATCGAGGCCATGCGGCAGGCGCTCGTCCAGATGAAGCAGCCGCGCTTCACGCTGAACCCTCAGAGCGATGCGGCACTGGCAAGGCTCATCGTCCTCGACGAGGTCTCCATGGTCGATGAGGACATGGCGCGCGATCTGATGAGCTTCGGGAAGCCCATTCTCGTGCTGGGAGACCCGGGGCAGCTGCCGCCCATCAAGGGGGAGGGTGCCTTCACCCGTGATGCACCCGACGTCATGCTGACCGAGATCCATCGCCAGGCGGCCGAGAGTGCCATCATCCGGCTCGCCACCATGGCGCGGCAGGGCGAAGCCATCGGCTTCGGGCAATATGACGCGCACGTCGCCAAGATGCGCAAGGCGGACATCACCCCGGCGCAGGCCCTCCGGGGCGGGCAGGTCATCTGCGGCCGCAACGTCACGCGCTTCGAACTCAACAATGCCATGCGCGGGGCAGCCGGGTTCGCGGGCGGCGGTGCCCTGCCGTCCGGTCCCACGGAGAAGATCATCTGCCTCAAGAACCAGAACGAGCTCGGTCTCATCAATGGAATGTTCGTCACGCTTGAGGATATCATCGATGAGG
Organism: uncultured Alphaproteobacteria bacterium; assembly: GCA_945957365.1. Lineage (GTDB taxonomy): Bacteria > Pseudomonadota > Alphaproteobacteria > Rhizobiales > Aestuariivirgaceae > Aestuariivirga. The sequence continues at coordinate 88,206 of CAMFKI010000012.1, forward strand.
GGACCCACTACTTCTCAGCGGCCGCGCGTGACGAGGACGGCGAACTCCTGGGACCGTTGCTCGATGCCGAGGGTGCACGTGGCCGCATGCGCTTCTACAAGGGGCACTTCGAGGACCATCTGTCCTTCGATCCTCACCGCCATGACCGCGACTGGAAGGTCAAGCGGCAGTTGTCCGAGGCGACCTTCGGCTGGGCCATCACCTGCCACAAGGCGCAAGGCTCGCAATGGGAGAACGTCATCGTGTGGGATGATGGGCTGGGGCAGGGCGAGGCCGACCGCCGGCGCTGGCTCTATACCGCCATCACGAGGGCTGAACGCGGACTCGTCATTCTTGCCTGAGGTACGCCTTCATGATCGATCTGAACGACGTCTGGCGTCCTCCCGAGCACTTCGACCTCCCCGAAATCCGCCGCCGCCTAGCTGCAACGGCTCCTGAGTGGCTGCCGGGACTGTTCCCGAACGCACGACTGGCCGCGGACCGCAAGGCGCTGCGCTGCGCCGATCTCTCGGGAAGGGCGCCGCGGGGCGAGGGGTCCTGCGTCCTCCACCTCAAGGGGCCCTATGCCGGGTCGGGCTTCGATCACGCGACCGGGGAATTTGCTGCCGGCATCGACCTCATCCATCACGCGACGGGGCTGTCCGACCGGGCGCTGTTTGCCGAGGCGGCACGCCTCGCCAAGCTTGATGGGCCGGCGCCACGGACGGCGATTGCAGCGTCCCGGCCTGACCACAGCCTCGACATCGCCCGCATTCTCGGTACCTGTGCGCCGCTCGCCGGCACACCGGCCGACACCTATCTGCGCTCACGCGACCTCGAGGACCCGGGTTCCCCGGACTTGCTCTACAATGCCGACCTGACCGACTTCGAGACGGCGCGCGGTTGGGCGGGCATGGTGGCGATCGTGCGCAATGGCAGGGGCGAACCCACCGGCGGTATTCACCGTACCTTCCTGCTCGATGATGGTTCCGCCAAGGCGCCGCCGGGCAAGAAGATGCTGGGGCCTGTGGCTGGCGGTTCGGTTCGGCTGTTCCCCATGTCCGCTGACGGCCGCCTTGGCATCGCGGAGGGGATCGAGACGGCGCTTGCCGCGCATGGAATCTTCGGGCAGCCGGTGTGGGCTGCCCTGTCGGCCGACGGTGTCCGCCGCTGGCAGTGGCCGGAGGGCATGACCCACGTGACGATCTTCGCCGACGCCGGGGATGCCGGGCGCCAGGCGGCAGCAACGCTGGCCGATCGTCTCAATGATGCAGGAATTGCCAATCGCATCGTCTCCCCGCTGCATGGCGATGACTTCAATGACGACCTCCAGCACGGGGCTGTTGCTGCCGATTACCCTGCGGAAATCGTTGCGCCTCCGCCGCAATCCCCTGAAACGGAGGAACCCACGCCGGACTTCGCGGTCGCGCCCCAGGATGATCACGCCGCGCTCATGGCGGCGGCCGCGGCGCTGACCAATCCACCCGACCTCAAGGCGCTCGGCACGCTGCTCGGCCGCCTAGCGCTCAGCCCGATGGAACCCTTGACCGAACGCCAGGTCGTGGCCCGCATCAAGGCAGCGACGGGAATCGCCACCTCCATTCTCGAAAAGCAACTCGCCGAGCTGCGCCGCCGCGTCAGCGTGAACGGTGATCCCAGCGCTCCCATCGCGCGGCCACGGTGGTTCGGGCGCCTGCGCATGGACCTTGCCGGGACGCCGGAACGCCACGAGGCCAATGTCATCATCGCGCTCAACTCGGATCCTGTCTTCGCCGGCGTTCTCGCCTTCGACGAGTTTGCACAGGCGATCGTCGTGCGCCGGGCGCTGCCCTGGGACGGCAGGGGTGTCGCCGTGCCGCGGGAATGGGATGATGCCGACGAGATCCGTACCGCTGAATGGCTTCAGCTGCGCGGTCTCAACGTGGCGCCCGTGGTGGTTGGACGCGCCATCGGCGCCGTCGCACGCGAGCATCGCATTCACCCGGTGCGCGACTGGCTCGATACCCTGAAATGGGATGGCACGCCCCGGATCGAGACCTGGACCACCACCTATCTCGGTGCTGAGCCCACCGACCTTCACCATGCCATGGGTGCGTTGTGGTTGATCTCCGCCGTGGCGCGCATCTATCGTCCCGGCGTCAAGGCCGACCACATGCTGATCCTCGAGGGCCAGCAGGGTGCCAGGAAGTCGACCGCGCTCAAGGTCCTGGCGGGTGAGCACTGGTTCACCGACGAGTTGCCGGAACTGGGCTCCAAGGACGCAGCGCTCCACATGCAGGGCGTCTGGATCGTGGAAATCGCTGAGCTCGATGCCATCGGCCGTGCCGAGGTCTCGCGCATCAAGGCGTTTCTCACGCGCACCACCGACCGCTTCCGTCCGCCCTATGGCCGCTACACCATCGAGGTGCCGCGGCAGTGCGTGTTCGCCGGGACCGTGAATCCTGACACATACTTGCGCGACGAGACCGGAAACCGGCGCTTCTGGCCTGTGCGCTGCGGCACGATCGACATTCCGGCGCTGGCGCGCGACCGCGACCAGCTGTGGGCCGAGGCGGTTCATCGCCTCAGGTCGGGCGCCATCTGGTGGATCGACGACCCGGCGCTCATCTCCGAGGCGAAGGCCGCCCAGGATGCGCGCTACCAGGCCGATGCCTGGGATGCCCGGATCGACCGCTGGCTTACCCATGACATGCGCCGCGTGAACCGTGGCTTTGCGGGGATCGATGACTGGAAGAATGAGGAACTGGAACGCGCCGAGCCCATTCGCGATGTCTCCGTCGGCGAAATCCTCGAAGGAGCACTCGGCATCGAACCCGCGAAATGGACGAAGATCGACCAGATGCGCGTGGCGGCGTGGCTCAAGTCGCGGCAGTGGGAGAAATACCGCCGCACGAAAGGCGAGGCCCGTGAATGGCGATACCGGAAGTCCGAGACGGCGTAATCATCGCTTGAGGGCAAGGGCAGACTGACTGGTGGGCAGGGGCATCCGCATGGGTGCCCCGCTTGCGTTTCGGGTGGCCCGGCCTGCCCAACCTGCCCAACCCCCGGAACAGGTTGGGCAGCGAAAACTCCAATGAATTCAATCCGCGCCCAACCTGCCCAACCTCAATGCCAACTTTCTTTCTCTCTGTATATAATGTGTGTTCCCTTCCGGGTTCATAGTCCCATACGAATGTAAGGGAAAAGGTTGGGCAGGTTGGGCAATGCATTGATCTGAATGGAGAAAAATCTGCCCAACCTCGGGATGAGGTTGGGCGAGGTTGGGCAGGCTAGTTCAGACAGCACTTCTTGTACTTTTTCCCGGAGTCGCAGGGGCATGGATCGTTCCGGCCGACATTGCGGTAGGGATTGAAGGCAATGTCCGGCTCATTCCACAGGGCCGGGGAGTTCTGTTCTTCAGCCAGTTCCTCATCGAGTTTCCTGAGATACTCCTCCGAATAGCCATGCCATGAGGAAACCTCCGCGATCGCATCGATCGCGGTCGGCCTGGGTTGATCCCTCATGAACCACTGACCGGTTGGATCCTCGGCGGCTGCCAGTTGATCCTGCTCGAACTCCTCGATCCTGTACGAGGGCAGATCGCTCGTGTCCTTCATGATGGCCTGGCGGGCCGCGAGATCGAGGTGCCTGAGGCCGAGGACGGCCACGGCTTCGGCCCAGTCCGCCAGGAGATAAGGGTCGGCATCGGGTTCTACACGCGTGTGGAATTGCTCGATGAAGGAGACGACATCGGCCCGGCGCTCCGGACGCTCGATGGCGATGCGCAGCAGCGCGGAAATCATGCAGGTGCGGACAAAGAGATAGACGTCGCGGTCGAGGATGAGGTCGAAGATGGGACGGAGGTCATCCGTCGCGACATTGGCCATGACTCGGTCGGAGTCGTCTGTGAGGGTGTCACCCAGAAGGTCATCAAGGGTGTCCTCGTCCAGTCGAAGTAGGCGTGTCAGCGGCAGGTAGGAACGCGGATCACCCCATTCCCCGAGGATGAGGAAGATGATCGAGTAGGAATCCGCGTAGGGGAGTTCTTCCCACGGTGTTGTCATTGCGCGCTCGATTTCGGCGAGGAACGCCGGGAGCATCTCTTCCCTGGCGTCGAGTGCTGCACGCATTGCGCCCACGGGTGCAGTGCGGCTGGTCTCGAATTCCATGAGAACCTCTTTGGGCGTCATGAGCGGATTCCTTGCCCGGCGACTGGATCGGAAATGACTTCTATCGCGGACAAGGGCTTTGGCCAATGCCGCTCCCGGCGAGTTCGGTCTTGCCTCAGGCTGGTTCTGAAACGACGGCGAAGCACGATGCATCGTTTCCGCTTGATTGAACGTCCCCGCTGTGATTCCCTGTGCGGGACCGAAGCCGAAGGCCCACTGTCCGTGAGCCTTCGATATGAACCTGCCACATCGCCGAGACGTCGCACTCGAGGCCGTTCCAGCCGTGGGGCGGCCGCCCGATCCCATCAGTTCCATCCTTACCCTCGACCTCGGCAGCACGACGGGGTGGGCAATCCGCAACAGCCGCTGCCGCATCCTCCATGGCACGGCCGAGTTCCGTCCCAGCCGCTTCGAAGGCGGCGGCATGCGCTACCTGCGCTTCGGCAAGTGGCTTGAGCAGACGCTCGACGTCACCGGCGGCATTGATGCCGTCTACTTCGAAGAAATACGACGCCACATCGGCACGGACGCGGCTCACGTTTACGGCGGACTGCTCGCCACCTTGACGTCGTGGTGCGAGAGCCACCGCATTGCCTACCAGGGAGTGCCAGTCGGCACCTGGAAGCGCCATGCCTGCGGAAAGGGCAACGCCGACAAGCAGGCAGTGATTGCTGCGATGCGTGCACGGGGCTTCGAGCCGGCCGACGACAATGAGGCAGACGCCATCGCTATCCTGCTGTGGGCCATCGAGACCGCGGGAGGTATGGCATGAGCAGCCCCGCGGAAATGTTCCTCAAGCACGTCGCCAACGTCATCGCAGAGCGCAGCACCAAGTATGGCGATGCGGCCGGCAACATGGCGGCCATCGCTGCCCGGTGGTCCAGTACGCTGGGCCGTGAAGTCACGCCGGCGCAGGTCGTCCTCTGCCTCCTCGACCTGAAGCTGGCCCGCCTGGCGCACGACCCGGCCCACGAGGACTCGGCAGTCGATGTCTGCGGCTACGCCGCCCTGCTGCGCGAACTCACTGAAACCTCCAACACAGAAGGACGCTGAACATGGCTGCTGGACGCAAGCGGAAACCCGGCAAGCGCTACCCCTGTGGCAAGCGCGTCCGCAATGAACTCGAACGCGATGTCATGAGCACGGCCATCGAGGCCCGCAAGAGGCTCTTCGGCGTCACGTCGAAGCAGGCGAGGGACGAGCGGCTCGGTACGGCCCTCGGACGTCTCGCCTTCCGCGAACTCATCAGCGAGAAGCAGTACCAGGCGGGTGTTGCCTTCGGTGAGCTTTACCACGCCCACCAGATCCTGATGGGCCTGCCATCGCCCAGTCCTCGTTCCGTGGCCGGACTGCTGATCAACGAGGGGATCTTCGGCGGAAGCCCCAGCGAGCCGGTGCTGGAGGTCATCGAGAGGGTGAAGCGGCGCTTCGCCGATGCCACCAGCGTGCTCGATGCCTGCGATCGCGAACAGCGGATGTCCGCCGGCAAGCGGCCGACCTTGCTGATCTACCGGGTCATATGCGCCGACCACGACGCGATGCACTGGAGCGAGGAGGATATCGGCAACTTGCGCGTAGCGCTGAATGCGCTGGTGAGACTGTTCTGTTTGTGACGCCGAAGAAGTTGGTAATGCTCGCCTTGCTCCACCATCGCAATCGCGTCAGGCCGCACGGCATACTTTGCGATGCGGCCTGACATTCACCAGACCAACTCTGTCAGGGTGCTACGTTCAGATTGACCTTGCCACCTACGACCTTCGGTGGATCGGCTTTCAAGTGCGATGCATTCTTGAGAACCCAGTCACGCGCAGCCTCTGTAATAGCCGTTGCTGCCTTCTCTGTCTTGGAGACTGTCACTGTAAAACCGCCGTCTTCGGTTTTGATGACAGAGTAATCAACGAAGCCTTTCACTGAGCGCATCAACTTCTTGACGTCCTTCTTGCTGGCGATGATCAGATCGATCGTCTCAGCAGCACCCTTTCCCGAATATGTCCTCACGACGATATGCATTGGGCCCTCTCACTTTCAGCGCAGGTTACCTGGTCGCGCTGTGCGCGGAGATAGCAGCGCAAGGAAGCTTCACAAGCAAGGTGGCATTTCAGCTGGGAGAGGGATGTCGAAAATCCAGTTTCGGGTTTAGGTCCATATCTACAGCGGAGACTGGACTTGTCCAGATGTTCCCGATATGTTCTTTTCGTCTAGTGGGAGTACCGACATGGCTGAAATCACCTATTTCGTGATGGTCCCTTTCCAGGAAGCGGATAGCGGGCTTGTTGCCGGGCAGGGAATCCAGTGTCCGTCGGGGCGATCGGCCATCGCCCAGGCGCGTGGCGCTGTTTCCAAGGGCGCCGTCGGCGCAATCGCCTTCAAACGTTCCGGGGATCCAAACATCGGCGAGTACGGCGAGGCTGTTCTCATCTGCAAGGAAGGCGACCTTCCCGACAGTGTGATGGATATGCTGGCGGCCTAGAGGTCGTCATTCGGCGAACAGCCGAAGTCGGACCTCCGGTGCGGATTGCACGGTGTGTGATGCTGCCATATGTTTTGAAGGCAGTAGAGGGGTAACGGCATGCGCCTGCGAGTATTCATCATTTCGATCTTCGCGCTCTTTGTCCTGGTCGCACCGAGCGTAACGCCTGTGACGGCGAGTTCCGTCACCATCAACATCAACGTAGGCAGCAGCATCAGCAACGGCCGCGGGATCAGTTGCTGGGAGGGTGAGCGACTTCTCAGAAATCGTGGGTTTCGAGATGTCCGGCGTATCGACTGCCGTGGCAGGTACTTCGTGTACCGTGGATGGCGCAGCGGACGTCGCTACGAAGTTGTCTTGAGATCGAGAGACGGTCGCGTGGTCAGCAGGAGACGGATTTAGCGAGAGAATCCTCCGAGCCCGGCTTGATTGTGGCGGACACAGAGAAACCATCATCAACTACAAGGTATGTGATTTGCCTTACAGTTTGATGGACATGCTGGCCGCCTGAATCTCACGGGAAGGTGTCTGGAACTTTTCGCCGGTTGTGGCATCCTTAACCGGTAGGCCTTGCGTCTCATGCGTCCTGAACCAGGGAGGCAGCCAATGGATAGCCATCTCGTTCATATGGCCAACGACATCGCCCGGTTCCATCAGTCGTTCTCGGAAGACGAGGCGATGCAGATGGTGGCAGAGCACATCAACAAGAATTGGGCTCTCTCCATGCGGCAGAAGCTCTTCGAGGAGTTTCAGGAACACCCGTCCGAGTTCAACAACCTGATCGCCAAGAGCCTGTTGAAGATCAACTGCGCGAAGTACAATCCCTTCCGGAATGAAATTCGCGACAAGGATGGTACCGGCGGCTGAAATTTGCAGAACCACTCGCCAAGCGAAAGTGTCTGGCAACAAACTTACTGTAGAAAATGTGTATTTACTTGAAATATCCAGTTGACACGAATCTACGACGCGGCTAAAAGTTCCGTTATTGGACGATCAGAATTGCGCCTGGAGATGAGATCTCCGGGCGTTTTTCATTTGGAGGCTGGCCATGCAGGTTCGTTTCCTCGATGCCGATGATGTCAGGATCCGCTTTGAGGCGGCCTGCGTTCGTCTTGGCGAGGGTGAAGCCCGCCGTGCCTTCTCGATGGCGCTGAACAAGGAGGGCCGCAAGTCCTTCACCCAGATGCGCCGGTCTCTGGCGCTGCAGTCTTCGATCCCGCGCGGCGCAGTGAATGCCGCGACGCGTTTCAAGTCGGCGATGCGCGCCACGCTGTCCACCGTGACGGCAGGCTCCGGCCGCCATCTGCCCTTGTCCTTCTTCGGAGCGAAGCAGTTCACCTACGGCGTTCGTGCGAAGATCTGGGGCAGGGCGCAGACCTTCCGCTCTGCCTTCGTGGTGAAGCGCTACGGTGGCGGTGTCTTCAAGCGCACCGGCAAGGCGCGCTTTCCGATCGAACAGCTCTGGGGTCCGGCCGTGCCGGTCGAGATGATGCGTGACGAAGCCTTCGCCGCATGGGAAGCCCAGCACCCTCGTGTCCTCACGGAGTCTGCGCGATTGATCGCATTGATGATGAGTGGCGCCCCGTTCCGTGGCGGCGGTGGCGCAGCGAAGCCACCTTGAGGGTGGGGGCGGGTAGGAGCCCCATTTTCAACCTGAGATAAGCGCTGGCGCGGCAGCCCAATATTCGGGTGTTTTTTATCGTTTCGTTTTTCCATTTTGGTTTGAATCCGGGGGGTTGTACATCTGGCTGATCAGGTGGCTTCGACAGAGCCGATACTGGCGACTTTCCGGGCTTTCGTGGCGTAGCGGGGCAGTGCCGTGTTAGATCTCGATCGGTTTGTGAAGGCCCAGGACCCTGTCATCGAGACGGTGCTCCGGGAACTCCGCGCCGGCCACAAGCAGACCCATTGGATGTGGTTCGTGTTTCCGCAGCTCCGGGGGCTTGGGCGGTCGCCCATGGCGCAGCACTACGGGATCGACAATCTAGACGAAGCGCGCGCCTATCTGGGCCACGCCATCCTCCGCTCCCGCCTCGAGGAGTGCGTCGAAGCGGTTTTGAGCGTGTCAGGTCGGACCCTTCACGAGATCGTCGGTTCGCCCGACGACATCAAGTTCTGCTCGTCCATGACACTCTTCGCGACGGCCAACGGGCATGGAAACCTGTTCCGGCAGGCGCTTGATCGATACTGCGGCGGGCAGTTGGATCCCGCCACGCTGGATCTCCTGGGCATGAAGCCGCACTGACGGCGCCGCCAATACTTCAATCACATCTGGGGGGTTCTGATGATCGTCACCGACATGCCGGTGGAGAGCCTGGTCCCCTATGCCCGGAACCCACGCAACAACACTGCCGCCATCGATGCCGTGAAGGCCTCAATCGCTGAGTTCGGCTTCCGCCAGCCCATCGTGGTTGACGAGAAGATGGTGGTGATCGTCGGTCATACCCGGCTCGAGGCCGCCAAGGCACTGGGGCTGACGACTGTCCCTGTCCATGTGGCGGAGGGGTTGACGCCCGCCCAGGCCAAGGCTTATCGCCTCATGGACAACCGGTCTCACGAGAACGCCGAGTGGGACGATGAACTGCTGCGGCTGGAGTTCGGAGACCTCAGGCTCGACGACTTTGACCTTGCATTGACGGGCTTCGTTTCCGACGAACTCGACAAGCTGCTTGGCGCCGAGCAGGTCGCGGGGCTGACCGATCCGGATGAGGCGCCGGCAGTTCCGGAGATGCCGGTCAGCAAGCCGGGCGATCTCTGGATCCTCGGCAATCACCGCGTTCTCTGTGGCGACGCCACTGTGATGACGGACGTCGAGAAGCTGATGGACGGCCAGCTCGCCGACATGGCCTTTTGCGACGCGCCTTACAACGTTGACTATGCCAACGCCACCAGGAACAAGACCATCGCGAAGGACCGGCGCATCCTCAACGACGCGCTGGGCGATGGATTCTACCAGTTCCTCTACGATACCTGCGTGAACCTGCTGATGGTGACCAAGGGCGCCTGCTACATGAGCATGAGCTCATCGGAGCTCAACACTTTGCAGCGGGCATTCAAGGAGGCCGGCGGCAAATGGTCAACCTTCATCATCTGGGCCAAGAACACCTTCACCCTCGGCCGGGCCGACTACCAGCGCCAGTACGAACCGATCCTCTATGGCTGGAAGCAGGGCGCGGACCACTTCTGGTGCGGCGCCCGGGACCAGGGCGACGTCTGGTTCGTCGACAAGCCCCGGGTCAACGATCTCCACCCGACCATGAAGCCGGTAGAACTCGTCGAGCGGGCCATCACCAATTCCTCGAAGAGCCGGGACATCGTCCTCGATCTCTTCGGTGGTTCCGGCACCACGCTGATCGCGGCCGAACGGACCGGGAGGTCTGCCCGACTGATGGAGCTCGACCCCAAGTACGCCGACGTCATCGTCGAGCGCTGGCAGAACGTGACCGGTCAGGCCGCCGTGCTGGATGGTGAAGACCGCACCTACGAGGATCTCAAGGCGGCCCGCGGCAAGCGGTCGTCCGGTTCCACCTCGGGGGAGGGCTGAGGGCGTCAGCGACGTTGCAGCTGGGAGATCTCGTCCTTGAGCCTCAGCTTCTGATGCTTGATCGCAGCCAGTTCCTGATCGCTGGACGAGGCATGGGCAATCGCGTCCGCGAGCTGGGCCTCGAGGGCCTGGTGCTTTGCCTTCAATGCTTCGAGGTGGGCTTGGGTCGACATGGTCATTCCCTTGCTGGCTACATCACGAAACAGAATATGGCCCAGAGTGACTCTGCCTTTGTCCTGCGTCAATAAACCCGAACAAGAAGAACGAGTGTGAGTGATGCAGTCACGCTGGATGTCACTCGTGGAGTCGGCAACCAACATTGTCGTCGGCTACTGTCTGGCCGTCCTGACGCAGGTGCTGGTGTTCCCGCTGTTCGGTCTAAGCGTTTCGCTGGGCGAGAATCTCGGCATTGGAGCCGTGTTCACGGTAGTCTCGCTGGTCAGGAGCTTCGCGCTCCGGCGCATCTTCAACGGGTTAAGTGTTTCCAGCTAGTGGCGGCGCACGTCAGCCATGCGATGGCGTAGCGTGACTCCAAATGTCGCTTTCCGATCAATCCGAGTCACAGCCTTCCCCTAGAGACGTCTGCATATACCTCCCTGACTTGAGAGCCGCTGGATATCCACCCAGCGGCTCTTTTT
>CAMFKI010000013.1 GCA_945957365.1 uncultured Alphaproteobacteria bacterium
CCCCCCCCCACCCACGACTAGTCGTCGGCAGCGTCAGATGTGTATAAGAGACAGGGGCCGAGGTGCGGCCGGAATGGGGGCTTGCGGGCTGTGCTGCCTTCATCGCGGCGCCGCGCGCCGTCACAGCGGGGGCCGATCTCGCCGGCCGCAGCTTTCTCCACAGCTATGACTGGACCAAGGATCAGGAATTCGCCACGCTCGAACTCATCCTCACCGCGCCGGTGGTGGTCGCCAGTTGGATCAGCCTGCAATATTACGCCTCCGCCGTGGCGCCCCATGTGTTCGGCAGCGGCAACAAGCTGATCCACAATGTGGTGGGCGGCATCGGCGTGCTGCAGGGCAATGGCGGCACGCTGCGCGCCGGGCTGCCCCGCCAGGCGGTGCATGATGGCAAAGCCCTCGTGCATCAGCCGCTGCGCCTCTCGGTGCTGATCGAGGCGCCGGAGGAGGCGATCAGCGCCGTGCTCGACCGCCATCCGCAGGTCAGGGCGCTGTTCGACAATGGCTGGCTTCACCTCTTCGCGCTGTCGGACGGCAGGCTCGGCGCGCGCTATCGTGCCGGCAACCGCTGGGACCGGCTGCAGCCGCTGGCCGCCGCTGCCTGAACGAGCGGCGAGTGACGAAATATCGGCGGCATTTCCGGGGTGTGACGCACGGCACATCGCAGCACTGTGGTGAGAGTTAGGGTGACCTCATTGAACAGGAGGAACCACCCAATGCTTACCAAGTCCATGATTGCCACCCTTGCCGTGATCACGTCGCTTGCCGCCCTGCCGGTCGAACAGGCTGCAGCACGCACCAGCGGCGACTTCAATGTCGGCGTCCCCGTCACCGTCGGCCCGGGCGCTTCCTATGCTGCAGGCTTCGGCGCCCACTATGCGCCCAGCATCACGGTCGTGGCCGGAACGACCTATCCGCGCTATGCCGGGCTCAGCTGCGGCCAGGCGCGCAGCATCGTGATGGGCAATGGCTTCTACAACGTGACCGCCATCGACTGCACCGCACCGGGCTTCAAGTTCGTGGCCTGGCAGGATGGCAGCGCCTACCGGGTGCGCGTCAACGGTGCGGGCAACATCACCGGCGTCTCTCACCTCTGAGACGAAGCGCCACGCAACACGCCTGAAAGGCCCCGGTTCTGCCGGGGCCTTTCAGGCGTCGCGTGACAAGACGGGTGCGGCTTCAATCCCAGTCGTCGTGAACCAGGGTCGGAAGGCCCAGCATCGATGACAACGGGGCTGGATTGTCGACGAGCAGCGGCAATCCGAGCGCGGAGGACACGTAGAAGGATTGATCCGCCGACCGGGCGTCCCCCGTGCGCGGAGCGCCTACGCCGGCCGCCGAATTATAGGCGCTGTACGGTCTCGCGGAACGATGGACATGTTCATGGACTTCCGTGGCGCCGCTGGCACACAGAACATCGATCGCCCGCGCCGCCGTTCCGAAAGGCGCGCTGACGACGAGCTGCCAGAGGGCATCCTCGGTCTCAGCGGGCGTTCCCATGGCCGGAAGCTCCGGCGACGGCGCAGGAAGGCGATCAACGGAAAAGCCTTCAGACCGCAGCTGGGCCTCGGCCCGGGAACTGGCTTCGGCATTCGGGAAGCTCGACGTGATGTGCTGTGCCATGTTTCACCTTTCGGGTCGCATCAAGTTTGAGAGTTGTCGAAAAATCAGGCGCCCCTCGCCAGCGAGAGGCCGAGGCCGTGACCTTGCAGCAGGCGATGCCGCCGCGCCGCCGCGAGGTCCTCCTGCACCATTTCCGCGCACATCTGGCGCACCGACGTTGTGGGTGTCCAGCCGAGCTTCTCGCGCGCCCGCGTCGCATCGCCCACCAGCGATTCGACTTCGGCGGGGCGGAAGTAGCGCGGATCGATCTTCACGATGACGTCGCCGCGCGACACGTAGGGCGCATGTTCGCCGCGCACCCGCTCCACCACCGCGATCTCGTCGACGCCGGAATTCTCGAAGCGCAGCGTGATGCCGAGTTCCGCCGCGGCCCAGGAGACGAACTGACGAACCGAAAACTGCTGCCCGGTGGCGATCACGAAATCTTCCGGCGTCTCCTGCTGCAGCATGAGCCACTGCATCTCGACATAGTCCCTGGCATGCCCCCAGTCGCGCAGCGAATCGATATTGCCAAGATAGAGGCAGGACTCGTTGCCCTGGGCGATGTTGGCCAGGGCCCGGGTGATCTTGCGGGTGACGAAGGTCTCGCCGCGCCGCGGCCCTTCGTGATTGAACAGGATGCCGTTGCAGGCATAGATTCCATAGGCCTCGCGGTAGTTGATGGTGATCCAGTAGGAATACAACTTGGCGACCGCATAGGGACTTCTCGGGTAGAAGGGTGTGGCTTCGCGCTGCGGTGTTTCCTGCACCAGCCCGAAAAGCTCGGACGTCGAAGCCTGGTAGAATCGGGTCTTCGTCTCGAGCCCGAGAAACCGGATGGCTTCGAGAAGGCGCAGCGTGCCGAGGCCGTTCACGTCGGCGGTGTACTCGGGCGCCTCGAAGCTCACCGCCACGTGCGACTGGGCTCCAAGATTGTAGATTTCGTCGGGCTCGACCTCTGCGACGATGCGGGTGAGGCCGAGGCTGTCCGACAGGTCGCCATAATGCAGATGCAGCCGGGCGTCGGGATTGTGCGGATCGTCATAGATGTGATCGATGCGCGAGGTGTTGAGCGTCGAAGCGCGGCGCTTGATGCCATGCACTTCATAGCCCTTGGCCAGCAGCAGCTCCGCCAGATAGGACCCATCCTGTCCGGTGATGCCCGTGATCAATGCGGTCTTCCTGGTCATGAACCTTCCCCTGCGGTCGCTTGCGCGCGACGGGGATAGATAGTCTCCGCAGCTCGGTTTGTTCCCACGTGAAGGCTGAATTCAGGGCTGGGGAACTTATCCTAGGGGCAAGATAAAGCCCTGCAGGAAAGGGGAACATTCGCGGTGCAGCGACTTTACAGATCGTCCGGTAACCCAAGGCAAAGTTTCCCTTCATGAACGACTACTATTCGGGGCAACAACGGCAGAGTGCGGAGTATGAGTTGTATGTCGCGTCGACTTTGCGGCACAACGCAGGTCGCCTTGCCGAGCCCCTTACCGGCACCCAGCGCGTCGTCAAGCGTGGGATCGACGTGGCGGCGAGCGTGATGCTGCTGGCGCTGCTGCTGCCTGCGCTGATCGTGATCGCCGTCGCGGTGCTACTGGAGACGGGCGCACCTGTGTTCTTCCGCCAGGCCCGCGGCGGCCTCGGGGGCAGAACTTTCCACATCGTCAAGTTCCGGACCATGAGCGTGCAGGAAAACGGCTGCGAAATCACCCAGGCGCGGCGGGGCGATCCACGGGTCACCAAGGTGGGCGCATTCCTGCGCCGCACCAGCCTCGATGAGTTGCCGCAGCTCTGGAATGTATTGAAAGGCGACATGTCGCTGGTGGGGCCGCGTCCGCACGCGCTGGTTCATGATCTGCAATATGGCGCGGTCATCGGCCCCTATGCCCTCCGCCAGCGCCTGAAGCCCGGCATCACCGGGCTGGCGCAGGTCGAGGGTCAGCGGGGCGAGACGGCCAGCGTGGAGTGCATGGCAAGGCGGGTCGAGGCCGACAACCGTTATATCGAGAACTGGTCGCTTGGACTCGACATCATGATCCTCGTGAGAACGGCAGGGCTCGTGTTCTTCGACAGGAGTGCGTATTGATGATGGGTTCCCGCAGAGGCCCGCTCGGCGTGTGCGGCGCCGTGGTGATCTGTCTCGCATTGGCGACGGCCGCTCATGCGCAGGAGGCTGCCGACAGCTTCGCCGACGGTGACGTCGTGAAGATCACCGCCTTCGGGCGCGATGACCTGACGGGGCAATACAGCGTCCAGCCCGGGCCACTCCTGTCGCTGCCACTGATCGGCACGGTTCCCCTGGCCAACCGCAATCCCCGCCAACTCGAGACAGAGCTGGCGACCGCATGGGAGAACCGCCTCGGCACGCCGATGAGCGTGACCGTCGAATTCACCCAGCGCGCACCTTTCTACGTCATCGGCGCGGTGAACACGCCGGGCGCCTATCCGTATCGTTCGGGGCTGACGGTGCTGCAGGCGGTTGCGGTGGGCGGCGGCATTCTCAAGCAGGCGGGCCTGAGCGACAATCTGCGGGTCGATCTCATCCGCGAGCGCGAACGCCGCACCCAGGCCCTCGAGAAGCTGGCGGAAGCTGTCGCCCGGCGGGCGCGGCTGATCGCCGAGCGCGACGGAAAGTCGGACGTCACCCTCGATGCGCCCTTCAGCCTGGTTCCGAAGGAGCGCATGGATGCGCTGCTGGCGGCGGAGGCGAAGCTTCTCGACATTCGCGCCAAGCAGGCATCGATCAAGGAAGGACTGCTGTCCGACCAGATCAGACTGGGCGAGGCGGAGATCGCCTCCTACCAGCAGCAGTTCAGCCAGCTGAAGGGCCAGCAGGACGACCTCACCCGGGAAGCCAACCGCATCAAGCGCATCCCCGGCCAGCAGGTCCGCGCCTTCGAACTCGATCAGCGGGCGACCATGATCGAGACCACGAAGTCGTCGGTCGCCGCAAGCATCGCGCGCGCCAAGATCGATGTCGAGACGGCGCGTAACGGCATTGCCGACCTGCACGAAGCCACCTCGCGCGAGATCACCGAAGCGCTGCTCGAGACCGAGCAGGCCATTCGCGAGAACGAGGTGATCGAGGCTGCGGCGCGCGACGTCATCGAGGCAGCCGGTGGCAATGCCGGCAGTGACGCCCTGTCGTTCCACCTCATCCGGGCCGGCAAGCAGGACGTGGCGGATGTCCAGTCGACGACTGTTCTAGAGCCCGGAGACCTGCTCGAGGTCAGCATGGCGCCACCGCCGGCGGTGGCCCAGGCCGCCAGCGCGCAGAAGTGACGGAAGCTGCGATGCGGGCGGTGATCGGTGCCGGTTTCGTGCTGCTGCTGGCGAGCGCGCCGGCTGTTGCGGGACCCTCCGAATGTGCTGCGATCACAGCCGATGCCGAACGCCTTGCGTGCTTCGACCGGGTGTTTCCGCGCCCGGTGCAGGCACCTGCCGGCAGCGCCGGACACTGGCGGCAGCGGACCGCGGCTTCGTCAGATCCGGGCCAGGCGGGACCGACCGTCTTTGTCGATTCGGCGGAGCGGGTCAGTTGCCGCCTGACCCGGCCGAGACCCGTCCGCCTCATCATTGCCTGCCTCGGCAATGTCACCTCGGTGGCCTTCGAGACCGGCTGCTTCATGACGTCGAGCCGCTACCGGAACTATGGCGACGTGACTTACCGGATCGACGGCGGCAGTCCCAAGGTTGCGGCCATGGCGGCGGGAAATGACGACCGCTCGCTGGGCTTCTGGTCCGGCGACGTGGCAATCCCCTTCGTCCGGGACCTGCTGGCGAAATCGCGGCTCACCGCGAAGATGACACCGTTCTCCGAGGATCCGCTGCAGGCCAGCTTCGATATCCGAGGCCTCGAGAAGGCCATCGCCCCGGTCAGGAAGACCTGCGGCTGGTAGCGGCCGACGCAAAGTGAACGGGCGCCGCCGCCCGCGCCCGCGCGATGATCGCCGCGGCCACCGAGAGCAGGACGTTGTTGAGATTGTTAGGTGAGACGATGGTGCTCTCCACGATGTTGTGGGCCAGCGCCATGAACACCAGAACGGCAGGCACGAGGCCGGCGAAGCGGGGCTCGTTCGAGGCCCGGCTGGCGAGCCGCAGCGTCTCCACCAGCAGCCACAGCGCCACCCCGGCCGCGATGATGACGCCCGGCCAGCCGAAATACACGAAGGCCTCCAGGAAGCCGTTGTGGGCGTTCACGTTGCGGATCTCGGTGGCCGAGGAGAGCCGCTGGTCAAGCAGCAACGTGCCCACGAAATAACCAAGTCCCAGCGGCTTGTCGGAAGCGCGGATCAGGTCGAGAAGGTAGGACCAGAGTTCGGTGCGCCCGGTGAGATCGCTGTCGCGCCCGAGGAGCTGCAAGCCGAATCTGGCAATTTCCCCGAATGTCAGCAGCGCGAGCAGGCCGAGTGCGCACCAGAACAGCAACATCACGCCTCTGCGCCCGTCGGTTTGGCTGACGGTGGTGGCCAGCACCACGAAGAACATGGCAGCCAGCCCGACGATCGCCAGTCCCGCACTCGAGCCCGAGGCGGCGAGGCAGACGGCGGCGCAGAGCAGCGACAGGGCGAGGAACAGCCGTCCAGCGAAGCTCCTGCCAAATGCCTCCTCGCCCGCCAGCGCGAGCGTCACGAAGGCGGCAGCCGACCAGAAGCCCAGCGTATTGCGATGCGCGAAGATGCCGCGCCAGTAGCCGGCGTGCACTGCCTGGATGGCGTCGTCCGACTGGTGGATGGCATGCACCGGATCGATGAAGGCAAGCACGAGGCTGAGGGCCATCACCAGCGCCAGTCCGAATGCCACGATGCCGAGCGTGGCGCGGAAGCGGAAGGCCGCACCCAGCGACAGGCCGAAGGCGATGGTGCCGGCGAAGGCGAAGGCCCGGCGCAGCGTCAGCAGCGGATCGGGCGACCACAGCGCCGACAGCAGCGCGAGGGCGGGGAGGAGCAGGATGGGCCAGGCGCCACGCAGCACGGGGCGCGCTTCGCGGTTGGTGATGAAAAGCAGGAGTGCCGTGGCATAGATCGCCCCGAGCACGAGCTGCGACAGGAGCGAACCCGCTCCCGTGTCGCGAGCCACCGCCGGATCAACCGTCGACGTGTAGAGCACGAAGCCTCCCCCGGCCATGACGAAGCCCGCCACGTAGAAGGTGGCGAGAACCGAAGGTGATCGCAGGCCGCGGGTCACGTGCCGGTATACTCGAAGGCGCCGATGTCGGGTGCCTTGCCGACGACGCGCCGGTTGCCCAGCCGGTCGGACAGCGCAAGTCCCGCATCCGCCGTGCCGGCGTCGCGGCAGGGCGAGGTGGACTTGAGCCGAAAATCCGGATTTGCATCATTGACCAACGCCCTGACGAACTGCGGGTTGACGCCGAGCAGATTGCGGTAGGGAGCGGCAGCACTGAGCGAAGCGTTCTTGGGCGACTGGGTGATGGACGCTTGCCCCGCCTGGCCGTTGAAGGTCAGGTTCCGCCGCCACACCACGTTCTGGTTGGCGGGTCCGGTGGAACAGGCATCCAGAATGCCGGCGTTGGCGGGATTGCTGTCGCGGCCGGCCACGCCGATGTTGTTCACCCAGGTGATCTGGTTGGCGTTGACGTTGCTGAGTTCGCCGCGCCACGAGGCGGGGTTCTTGGGGTCGCGGTTGTTGAAGCAGCAGGTGTTGTTGCGCACCGTGACATTGTCGCTGAAGTAGACGTGGATGCCCTTCCCGCCATTGCCGTAGCAGACGTTGTTCTCGACCAGCGTGGCGAAGGGATAGGCGCCGGCCGGCGTCGGCTTCTGGGTGTTGCGCATGTCGTCGATGATGATGCCGTTGCCGTCGGAATGCGGCGCGTCATTGGGAAGGGTGAGCGCCGTGTTGCCATAGCAGGTGTTGCGGGTCACCATGATGCGCAGGCTCTCCGTGCTGGGAACGGCGCGCGCCGCATAGACCGAAATGCCGCTGCCCTGATAGGGGTTGGTGGCGCAATTGCCGAAGCAGACATTGTTGTCGATCCGGTAGAAATCGCCATAGGACAGGCTGATGCCGCTGCCGGCATTGCCGTGGCAGAGATTGTTGAAGATGTCGATGTGATGCGGGCCGTTGTTGCGGGTGTTGCCATCGAGGAAGGTGGCTTCGATGCCGTGCCCGCTTCCTGCGCCCTGCACGTCGAAGCCGTCGATGGCAACGAAGCTCTTCTGGATGTTGATGGCGCTGTAGCTGCCGGAGGGCGACCGGATCTTTGCGGCGCGGGGGACCTGCGAGACGATTCGCAGATAGGCCGTCGTGTCGCCGCCGGCAGTGACGTTCACCGCTTCGTTGTAGGTGCCGGGCGTCACCATGATCACGTCACCCGGCCCGAGGTCGGTGATGCGGCGGAAGACGGCGCCGATGGTTGCGAAGGGCCTGTCCTGCATCCCGGAATTGGCATCGCTTCCGAAGGGCGACACGAAGAAGGTGCGTCGTGACGAACCCTGGGCGAAGCTGGCCCGCGGCAGAAGCAGGCCGGCGGTCGAAGCGGCAAGCCCGGCAAGCAGCAGGCGGCGGGACAGGCCGGAGGGTGCGTCATGCGGAACGGTCGTGAAGTTCATGAGCCTGTCTCCTGCAATGTCAGTCTGCGGCGGATCGACGTCATGACGGCGATGCCAAAGTCCTCGTTGGAAAGGGCGCCGGCGCCGCCCTCGGGCGCGAAGGTGAACTCACCGAAATAGACGGCATCGCCGATCGAATAGAGATCCACCCGCACGAAGGGGAACGGCCGCGACAGGGCCTCTGCCATCTCGATCATGGCGGCGAAGTTGCCGGGCTTGCCCGGCGTCGCCTCGGGCAGGTCATAGGCGAAGCGCGCGTCGATCGGCTGGAAGTCGGGTGTGACGAGACGGCGGCGGTGATCAGTGAAGCGGTCGACGTCGACCTGGCAGAACAGCACCTCGCCCAGGCTGCAGAAGAACTTGTAGTCGGTCGGGGCGGCCGGCCCGCAGGACAGGTCCTGCTCCACGATGATCTTGCGCGGCAGGCCCCTGTACTGGCTCTCGCGCGAGGCATGATAGTAACTGCCCGCCGCCCGCGAACAAAAGTCCGAGATAGCGTCGGGAGTGGGCCCAAGGCGCAGGAACAGCACGCTGCCCGAACTGTGCGTGGGCTTTGCCACCTCCTCCCGCCCGATGTGCTGCGCAAGGACATCGGCGGCGCGCCGGGCGTCATCGGCCGATGCGGCGGGCAGGATCGCCACCGTCTCGCTCACCTTCACCTCCGGACACAGGCGCCGGGCAGCCTGCTTGGCCTGCTGCTTGTCGATGCAGGCGCGCTCCATGGGGCTCCAGCGATCGGCAAGGATGCGTTCCAGCACGAAGTCGTTGAAGGTTGCCCTGGGATCGGCGGACCGCCGCGGCAGCCTGCCATTGGCGCGCCAGAAGCGCAGGGTGTGGATGAATGCGTCGAAGGCCGGCGCATGCGGCAGGGCCTTGTCGACGAGACGGAAGAGCTCAGTCCCGGCCCTGCGATAGAGGGCGCGCTCGGAACCGCTCCTGTCGGTTGCGGGGCTGGAGCCAGACTGTGCCTTGTCCTTCATGCCGTTGTCCGATTCAGTTCGAATGCTGCCATGCGCCGGCGATGCGCAGGATGTGCCGGGCGTCGGTCAGCACCAGCAGCGAGGCGGCGGTGACGAAGGCGGCGCCGCCGCCCATGATGAGTTGGATGATGATGGCGGAGTCCGCGAAGGACGACAGCGCCACCGTACCGACCCCGAAGGCAACGATGCCGATGGCGATTTCCTTGAGGAATGTCGCGACCTGCGCCCAGACCGAGGTTCCGAGTTCGCGCACCAGCAGGGCGAAGACCGGAATGCTGCCGGCCAGCAGACCCAGCGGATAAACGAAGCTGAAATCCACCGCCGACTGCCGGCCCACCGCCAGAAACGCGATGGCCAGGGTGGTGAACTCCGCCAGAGAGGCCACAAGTGAAATGCCCGAGCGGCCCACGGCGCGCAGTGCGGTGGTCGGGAACATGCGGCGGATCTGCAGGAAGCAAACGACCAAGGGCCCCAGCATCAGCGTTGCCACCGGCAGCCAGGCGGGGCCGAGCAGGAGCAGCGTCAGCGGCCGGGTGACCACGGCGAGGCCCGCGAGAATGGGGATGGACAGGAGTGCGGTCACCGCCTGCACGTCGCGCAGGCTGGCGAGCAGGGTGCTGCGCGAGTTCTGATTGATCGAGAAATGCGCCAGGCTGACGTTGTAGGCTGCCTGCATCAGGCCGCCGAACAGGTTTTCCGACATGCGCGTGGCCGCACTCCAGTAGCCCGCCATGGTGATGCCGTGCCAGTGGCCCATGGCCAGCAACAGCATGCGGCCGGTGCCTTGGGTGAGGATCTGGCTTGCGATGATCGGGGCGCAGAAGCCCAGCATCGGCGTCAGCCGCGGCCACGACAGGCCGAAATGCGGCCAGCGCTTGGCATGGAACAGCATGGCGCCGGCCGAGAAGGCGGCCATCGACACGTTCTGCACCGCCATCGCCCATGCCCCGCCATGGAGCAATGCGATGACGATGCCGAGGACGGCCCCGGCCGCGCGGCTGGCGATCTGGAAACGCGCGACCGTCCCGAAATCGAGCCCGCGACGGTAGGTGGCGATGAGCGTTTCCGAGAGCGCGGCCAGAGGCAGCATGGGCGTGAAGGCGACGATGAGCAGGGCCAGGCGATGGTCGGCATAGAGATTGCCGATGGTCGAGGCGCCGAGAATGATCACCAGCATGAACAGCATGGCCACGGCAAAGGAGGCGGTGAAACCGGTGTCGAGATCTTCCGGCTGCATGTCCGGCATCCGCACCAGCGCATCATGAACCAGGCTGTTGACGCCCACGAGGCTGATGAGGATGAGGCCGAGGGCAATCGAGCCTCGGCCGAATTCATCCGCGCCGATCAGCCTCGCGATGATGAACATCGAGGCCGCGCCGGTGAGCAGCGCGGTAAAGGCCTCGGCGGCAGGCCAGGGCATCGAACGCAGGATGCCGGATGCCGATGATTGCTCGGTCATGGCGCCGGCCTCGAGCGCCAGCCCGACCACATCTCGCGCAACTGCCGCGCCCCGCCGCGGGCCGGCGGGACGAGCCAGGACAGGCTGTAATAGGCGGCGCGACCGATGCCGATGGCCTTTCGGCGATAGGCCGAGCCGATGAGGCCAAGTGGCCTGACGTCATCGCTGCGTGGCAGATGCGAGGCGACCGCAGCAACGGCGGCCCAGTAAGGGGTGTCGCCCAGCAGATGCCGGCGCTCGGCGAGCCACGCGAGGCGCGCGATGGAATAGGTGGGGGACCTGCGCTCCCGCCCCGGCAGGTCGTCATAGATGGTGAGCGGCTCTTCCAGCATGGCGAAACGGGCGCCTGCGGCTTCCAGGCGGAGGGCGAAGGACCAGTCGTCATGGCCGCGCGATCCGTCCTCGAACCTCACGCGCGCCGCCAGTTCGCGTGGCAGCATCATCATGCTCGACTGGATCACGCCGCCCTGGCGGAAGAGATAGTCGCCGACGCCGTCTGATTCCGTCATCGGCCGGCGCGGGGCGACATGGTCCCGCCGCGACCGGACGAACTGCCGGGTGAGGCTCACGAGATGAGAATCGGCGGCTTCCAGCTGGCGGAATTGCCGGTCGAGTTTCGCAGGGTGGAAGCCATCGTCGCTGTCGAGGAAGGCGACGTAGCGGCCCGTCGCAGCGTCGATGCCGGCATTGCGGGCCATGGCCGCCCCATGGTTGCGATCGAGCCTAACGAGGCGCAGCGGGAAGCGGGTGGAGCATGCGGCCACGGCCTCGGCGAGACCATCCGACGACCCGTCATCCGCGATGATCAGCTCGAAGTCGGTGAAGCTCTGCCGCTCCAGCGTGGCGATCACCGCCGGCATAAAGCGCTGCCGGTTGTAGAAGGGCGAGATCACGCTGATGGCGGGGTGGTGAAGTCCGGTCATGCGAGCGCGGCCTCCTTTCGGGCCGAAATCCCGTCGCCAACGCGTTCAAAGATCGGCATGGCGCCACACCGCATTGGTAATGCCGATGGCTGCGGCGTCACGCCAAATCTCGCTCAGGCGCAGCAGATAGCGCCCGATCTCGAACTTGGCGGCATGGTCGCGCCGCGCCGCTTCTCCCATCCGGTGGCGCAGCTCGGGATTTTCGAGCACGTGCCGGATCGCCGCCGCAAGGCCCGCGACGTCGCCGGGCGTCACCAGCAGGCCATTGCGGCCCGGCTCCACCACTTCCGGAATGGCGCCGACGGGCGTGGTGATCACCGGCACGCCATGGGCGAAGGCTTCGAGAACAACCATGGGAAGGTTTTCCGCATACGACGGAAGCACCAGAACGTCGCCCCTGGCGAGCAGCGCGCGGCAGTCCGGCGTCGAGAGCCAGCCGGGGATGGACACGCGCTCCGAAAGGCCGAGAGCGGTCGCGAGGCGCCGCGTCTCGTCCACCGCGCCGTCGCCCGCAAGTGTGGCGTGCCAGCCGGGAATGTCCCGGACATCCGCGAGAGCCTTGATGAGGTCGGCGCTGCCCTTGCGCTGGCCGAGCTGGCCCAGGAACACGATACGCACCGGACCTGATGGCGCGCGCTGTGCACTGCGGGGCACCGCCTCGGTGGCGTTGGGCAGGATGACGATGCGCTCCGCCGCGCCCGGCGCGATGTCGCCGACCACGTCGGCCCAATAGCGGCCGAGCACGATGATGCGCACGCTGCCCTGCAGCATGCGGTCGATCGCGCCGCGCAGATGCCGGTTGGCGCTGCGGTAGAATTCGAGATAGTCCGTTCCGTGCAGGTGCACGACATAGGGAATGCCCAGCAGCCGGGCCGTTCTCGCGAGGACGGACTTCCGGTAACTGCTGCCCCGCACCGAGAGGTGAATGTGCAGCAGGTCGACCTCGCGGCGCAGCGTGGCGCCGGCGAGCTGCAGCAGGGCGCCCGCAAAGACCGGTTGGGCTGCCAACAGGCTGCCCTTGCCGCGCGTCACCAGCCGCCGGCAGCTCATTCCAAGCGCGGGATCGTTGTGAAAGCCCCGCATGATCGCATCATTCAGGCGGTCGATGCCGCCCATGCCGTCTTCGCCATAGGGCGTTGCCAGCAGGACGCGCAAGGACGACCGCGCGCCGCGCGCCGCGTCATCCCTCATGATGCGGGACCTTGCGCGTGGCTCTCGCGCAGCAGCGCAAGCAGCAGGCCAAGGGCCAGGCCGATCAGCACAGCCGATCCGAACACCAGCACCAGGTTCGGCGCGAAAGGCCCGACGGGAGGGGTGGCCTCGGAAATCACCCGGAGGGTCGACACCGGATAGGATTCGCGCTGCACGGCTTCGGTGAAGGCGCTGTAGAAATCCTGATAGACCTTGCGATAGGTTTCAGCGCTGAGCTGCAATTCCTCGAGGCTGGCCGATTCGCTGCTGGCGCGGAAATTCTGGGCGCGCTTGGCTGCGGCATTCATTTCCAGCCGCAGCTGCTGCAGGCGCTCTTCGAGCCACGCGCTGGCGCTGCGTGCGGTCTCGGCGCGGACATCGATCAGGTACTGGATGTAGGCCTCGGTCGTGGCATTGGCCAGCAGCGCCGCCTTCTCGCGGCTACGGGCGTAATAGCTGACATTGATGACCTGCGAGATGCCTTCCCTGTCGATGCGCAGATTGTCGAGGAAGATGTCGGCGGCCGTCTGCAGCGGATCGGCCTGGACGGAACGCGGCGCGCCGAAGATGGTGGAGAGGCCGGGCCACATCGGGCGCTTCTGGAATTCGGGGTCCTTGTCCAGCCCGAGCCTGGTGACCACCGCGAGGGCGATCTGGCGGGACTTGAGAACCACCATGTGGGTCTCGATCTGGCCGGTATCGACATTGAGCCCCAGGTCGCTGGCTTCGCGGAAGATCTCCGGCAGCTTGGGATCGAGCAGCAGTTGCGCCTGGGCGCGATAGGTGTTGGGCGTCATCACGAAGTAGACCGCCCCCACCGCCAGCGCGACGATCACGGCGCCGGCGATCAGCACGGCGTGCCGGGCGAGCAAGGGAACGACGCCGCGCAAGGATCCGGCGCGGCGCATGCGGGGGGCGCGTGGCGCCGCCTGGTGGACCGGCTCGAAGTAGGGCGGATGGTTCATGCTGAAACCCTCTTCCGCCGCTTCAGCCGTTGCGTCTCGAGTGTCGCGAGCACCACGAACTGTGGGCCGAGCAGCAGGTAGCGCCGCCACAGCCGGCGCGGCTCGCTGGCCAGCCGGTGCAGCCATTCAAGTCCGTTCTGCCGCATCCATTGCGGGGCGCGCGTGACCCGGTTGCTGTGAAAGTCGAAGGCCGCGCCCACGCCGATCACCACCGCGCCTGGCAGTTTTGCCGCATGCGCGTGCATCCACAATTCCTGCTTCGGACAGCCGAGGCCGATCCACACGACATGCGGCCTGGCGGCATTGATCCTGTCAATCGCGGAGTGCTGTTCGTCCGCCGTCAGGGGACGAAACGGCGGCGTGTCGGTTCCCGCGACGATCAGCCCGGGGAACTGCCGCTGCATCTGCGCGGCGAGTGCCTGCGCCACGCCTTCGGCCCCACCGTAGAAATAGTGCCGCCAGCCGTTGCTCACTCCCCTGGCGCTGAGCGCGAGCATGAAATCGGGCCCGCTCACCCGGGTGGCGGTCCCATGGCCCCGCCGGCGCGACACCCAGGCGAGCGGTGCCCCGTCCGGCATCACGAGATGAGCCCCGCGCAAGGCGGCACGGTGTGCCGGGTTGCGCTGGGCCTGCATCACGCTGTTCATATCCGCCGCGCAGACGTAGCAGTTGGCGCGGGCGTGAATGCGCCGGGCCACGCTCGTCACTGCATCGTCCATCCGCAGCGCGCCGATGGGAACTCCCAGAACTTCGAGTTGGTTTGACATCGGGGAGAGAAGCGTACCGGCAGCCGAATGTTCCGTGAAAATGTGCACCTTGCGCAGGGCGGGAAGGGTGCCCGTCGCCTCCGATCACAGGTTGCCTTCCGCCCACACCTGGAACATCAGCAGGGTCCAGACCTGCAGCGTGTGGTCGCGGCGGCCCGAAACGTGCTCCTGCCACAATCGCGCCACGGAGACGGGAGCCAGAACACCCTGGATCGCAAGTCGCGAAGGCGCCAGCAGCGCCTCTGCCCAGTCCCGCAGCGGACCGCGCAGCCATTGCCCGATGGGCAGGAAGAACCCCAGCTTCGGCCGGTCGATCAGGGCGCGCGGAACATGCCGGTCGAGAATCTGGCGCAGCGCCCATTTGCCCTGCGTGCCGCGGAGCTTCATCGCGACCGGCAGTTGCGCCGCGAGCTCCACCACCATGGGATCGAGAAGCGGGGCGCGTGTTTCGAGACTGACGCTCATGGCGCAGCGATCGACCTTGCAGAGAATGTCGTCGGGCATATAGGTGAAGGCATCGAGATACATCATGCGCACCACGGCATCCTCGGCAGCGGCGCGCGGCAGGGGATCGGCCAGCATCTCCGCCGCCACCGGTTGATTGCCCGGCACGGCAAGGAAGGCGTCGGGCCGGGCCAGCGCAGACACGAAACTGAAGTAGAGGTCATCGAGACTGCGCACCGAAGCGAGCCGTCCGCCGAAGCGCTGCATCCTGTCGCCCATGGCCGGCAGGCGGGGCTTGTGCCGCGGCGGCCTTGCACCCGAGACGGCATCCCACCAGGCGGGCGGCACCGCGGAAAGCGCCGCACCCAACCCGCGGCGCGCAGGAAAGGGAATGCCCTCGAGCCTGCTCCACAGGCTGGGCACGCGCTGGTAGCGCGTATAGCCGCCGAAGATTTCATCGCCGCCGTCGCCGGTCAGCGCGACAGCGACTTGCGGGCGCGCCGCCTGGCAGATGAGAAACGTCGGAATTTGCGAGGCGTCAGCGAAGGGTTCATCGAAGATGGCGGTGACGCGTGGAATGGCGGCGCGGGCCTCGGCCGCGGTGATGCGGATTTCGGAATGTTCGGTTCCGAGGTGGCGTGCAACCGCCGCGGCATGGGCCGATTCATCGAACTCGCGCTCTTCGAAGCCGACCGTGAAGGTCTTCACGCGCGCGCCGCTGTTCCTCTGCATCAGCGCCACGATCAGCGAGGAATCAATGCCTCCCGACAGAAACGCGCCGAGCGGAACGTCCGACAGCATCTGGCGCCGAACCGCGTCCTCGAGCGTGGCCTCGAGACGATCCAGTGCGGCAGGTTCATCGCGCAGCGGTGAGGCCGCTCCGGCATCGGTCACCTCGGCCAGAGACCAGTACCGTTCGATGGAGAGGCCCTGGTGCCGTTCACCGGGACGCAGCGGCTCGGCCGGGACCACCGGGTCGGGCCCGCTGGTCAGCAGGCAGCCCGGTTCGAGCTTGTAGATCCGCTCCCAGATGCTGCGGGGGCTGGGGACGTAGCCAAAGCGGAGATAATTGGCGAGCGCGCTGCGGCACAGGCGGCCGGTGAACTCCGGATGGGCGGTTATCGCCTTCAGCTCGGAGCCGAACACGAAACTGTCGCCTGCGGCACCAAAGTAAAGCGGCTTCTCTCCAAGCCGGTCACGCGCCAGTTGCAGGCGCCTTTCCCGCCTGTCCCAGAGGGCGAGAGCAAACATGCCCCGGCACTTGCGCAGCGTGTGGGCGAGGCCCCAGTGCATGATGCCGGCGAGCAGCGTCTCGGTATCCGAATGGCCGCGCCACGCCGGATCCGCGCCGCCGCGCGTCAATTCTTCGCGAAGGTCGAGGTGATTGTAGATTTCGCCGTTGAAGGCGAGAACATAGCGGCCATCGGCGGATGGCATGGGCTGATGACCTGCCGCGGAAGTGTCGATGATGGCCAGCCGCCGGTGGCCCAAGGCGACGCCGGCCGCGCCATCGATCCAGAACCCGACATCGTCGGGACCGCGATGCGCAATGACCCCGGTCATTCGCCGGATATCGCTTTCGAGGGGCCTGCGTGAAGTCAAAATGCCTGCCAGGCCACACATAGAGTCGACATCCGTGGAAGAGGACTTGGGACGGCACGATGGTTGGGGACGAGAGTCGGGTGAGGACAATCCAAAGCTGTTGCCGACAGGTTTTGTTCCCGGCCGCGCCTCAGAAAAATGCTGCGGCTCCGCGGTTCGCATTGCCTGCCTGACCGAGGCGGTGCATACCATTACGTAAGGATGAAGGTGCCGGCTGCGGGGCGCGCCGGAAGCAGGAGCTTGGGTTAGGTGGCTGACCAAACGGAACAGACGGTACCTTTCTTGAAATCCAGCGAGGCCCGCACGGCGCAAGGGTCGGCTCCGGCTCACGCGGCCGCACCGTTTCGCCTCTCGCACTTCGGGCGATGGATGGGTGCCGCCATCGTCGCAGGCGTCGCGGTGTGGGGGCTGGTGATCTACCTCGTGCTGCGGATGATCGGCTGACTGACATCCTCCGCGGAGCCTGCCTGCCTCGGTCAATCCCGTCGCTGCGCGGTGCGCGTCTCAGATGGCTCCATCAGGAGCGTGGGTTGAGGCGTCCGGCATGCGAGACAGTGACTCCCTGCTCGACATCGGCGAAGGCGTGCGTGGCGACGAAGGCATCGAACTTTTCCGCGTAGGCGGTTGCGCTGTAAGCCTTGCCGCGCAGTCGTCCGGGGGCCTGCGTGATTGCGGATGCCATGGCGGCAAGAAGATCGCCCGCGTGCCATTGCGCCGCCAGCCAATGCGGCCAGGGCGAGCGCCGGAGAAAGGCTTGGTAGAGGCGATAGGCCTGCATGTCCGGAAACAGCGGCTTGTCGCGGCCGAAGCGCTTCCACGGCTTGTCATGGCCGCTGTAGTGGATGATGGCTGGCGTGTGCCGGTCATGCACCCGCATCGCCGGGTGCCGGCGCGGCACCATGTTCCAGATGGGGGACAACGGGGCGAATTTGCCATCGAGCACGGCATTCAGGCCGTCCTCGTCCGGCAGCAGGCAAAGGTCGGGATTTCGTGCGATGAAATCCAGGGTGCGAGTCGTAAGCTGGGCAGCGCGCCAGCGCGGCAGGTCGATGAGCATGACTCCGGAATTGAAGTAGCGGAAGGGTCGCGACATGCCGAGATCGCGGAAATGGGCCTCGGCGATCTTCTGCTGCCCGTCGCTGTGGAAGACCACCCCCCGGCGGCATGCGGCGAGCGGCATGCCCTTGAGGTCCAGTGTGAAGAGACCCGCCACATCGCCATGGATCGTCAAGTCGGAGTCGAGATAGAGAATGCGCCCGTCGGACTCTGAGAAGATGTCCGGGAGTGCCAGTTTGACCAGGGTTGCGGTGGTCAGGCGTCCGCTGCCGCCGAAGATCGTCCGCAGTGCCGAAAAGTCGGTGATCCTGTGCTGGATGCCGTGGCGCGCCAGCCACGCGGCCTCGTGCTCGGTCATCGCCCCGTCCTCGGTGACGATCACCACGTCGAAACTCCGCACCCCTGTGCCGGCATGAGCGATGACGGCGTCCGCGACGAAGGCGGCAGGAACGATCATGTTGAGGTCGACGCAGAGAACAACCATGTCGCGATGTTTCGTCAACTTTGTCGGCTCCATCGGGGGAGGCGGTGTTCCCCCCGGATACTTCGTCTTGCGGAAGGCCACGGCCCGGGTCTAACTAAACGCGCGATCAATCATGCACTGGAGATCCTGCCATGAACCAACAGCTTCCGCTCGGACCGCCGCCCCCGCCGCCCCCGGCACGGGCCTAGCAACGCCCTCGCGATTTGGGCTGCCGTGATCACCAGGGCGGCGCAATCGCAATGCTGGGCCGCGTCCTGCGGCAGTAGGTGAGGATGACGTCGGGCTGAACCTCGACCGATCCGCCTCTGTCGCTGTCGATCCTGTGCAGCGCGCCCGCCAATCGCTGGCGCGCTGTAGCCATCGTCTGCCGCCGCAGTTCATGTGGATCCGGCTTGAGGTCGTAGATGAAGGGGTTGGTGTTGATCTCGAACAGCATCGCCTTGCCCCCGGCCGTCGCAAAGTCCGCCCTGCCGAATTCGATGTTGGCGAAGGCGAAGGCCCGCGTGACGAATTCCGCGTAACGGTTGTCGCGCACCGCCTCGTTTTCCAGGGCGACGATCGCGGGCGTCAGCAATTCCCACCGGCCGGTCTTGACCAGCCAGCTGTCATCGACGGCGATGTGATCGAGCACGGCCTCGCCCGCCACACCGAAGGCGCCCCATTTGTGCCACCGGCCATCGATCTTGTCCGAGGCGGTGCATTCGACCGCCAGCATGCTCGCGGCGACATGCCCGTTGCGCTTCAGCTCGTCGATCGTCTGATCCAGCGCCACCTGGTTCGGCACCAGAGCGGGAAGCGGCTTGATGTGCCCGGTCTCGAAGCGCAGGAACACCGGAAACCGGCGCGGCCGCGGATTGTCGTCGCAACGGTAGACGTTGAACGGATTGATGCCGCGCGCCGCCAGGCCGCGCAGCAGTTCGTAGCGCAGCTTGACACGGGCCGGGTCGTTCAGCGTCCTGAGCCCGGTTGCTGCGATGGCGTGGTGCAGCGAGGCGGCGATCTGCAGGTCGAATCCCGACAGGCGTTCGAGATCGCAGAAGACGTAGGTGGCGGCCGGCAACTGGGTCTGGCGGGCGATCCGGTCATAGCTCTCGACCCGGATTTCGGGGAGGGCGCAGCCGAAGCCAGGACCGGTCAGGCTGGTGAGCGCTGCCGTCCAGGCTGCTGTGGTCAGGAATACGATCATCGTCGCGGCGGCGCCCAGTAATTTCCGTGCGGTCCCATTCGTGCCTGTTGTATGGTCGACGGCACAAGGCGAGTAAAGCGAAAGTCAGGCGAGAGTGATCTTCTATCGCATTCATGACCGCGCCCCGCAGGTCAGGCCGGGCAGCACCTCACGCGAATGGATGGACCAGACCCGGGAGACATTCGCCTATCGCTGTCTTCCGTTGACCATCGCCAATGCCTGCGGCTGGGAATTGCTTCTCCCCTGCGACGTCGAGGCGGAATGGAACGGCGGTCCTGAGATTTCCGATCTCGCGGTGCGGGTCGATGCCGGCGATTGGGGCGAGGGGCGCATCGCCACCTCGCATTTCGGCCATGGCATCCTCACCTTTCACACCGGCTATATCGTCCGCACCGAGAAGGATGTGGCGACCCTGGCGCGCGGCGCGCCGAACTGGCCGCGTGCCGGCATTTCACCGCTCGAAGGCCTGGTCGAAACCGACTGGCTGCCCTTCACCTTCACCATGAACTGGATGTTCACGGCGCCGGGCAAGGTGCGCTTCCGGTCGGGAGAGCCGTTCTGTTTCCTGCTGCCCGTCGACATCGGCGCCGTGGAGGCGCGGGAGCCGCGGATCATGGCCATCGACGAGGCGCCCGACGTGGCCGCCGGATTTGCGGAATGGTCTTCCCTGCGCAAGGAATTCAATGCCCGGCTGGCCGCGCGTGACCCGGATGCCGCGAAGGAGCGCTGGCAGAAGTGGTATACCCGCGGCGTGAGCCCCGATGGCGCGCCGGCGCCCACGCAGCACCGGAGCAAGCTTCACCTGCGACCGCCGCGCGGGTGATCGCCGCGGAACATGCGGCAGGCGTGAGGCCAGGGCGGGAACTCCCGCTCCGGCGGCTTGTTGGTGGTCGCGAGCGCGGTCGTCACACCCGCTTCATCGAGATCCCGAGCTTCGTGTAGTCGACACGGTAGAACCCATCGCTTCCGGTGACCACCGCATCGGGCCGCACCTTCAGCACGTCCTGGGCCATCACGCCCTCGAAACGCGCGTCACCGTCGAGATAGCGGAACTGGTAGAGGGGAAGGCCGAAGGCCGTGGCCCCGACCTCGACGATGTCGGCCTTGAGGCGGACATCCGAAATCGGCGGCGGAGGCGGCGGGCCGAGGGGAAGATCATTCGTGTCCATGGCGGATCTCCGATTATGAGCGTCTGACACTTTACCTATGTGCAACCGATTGTGAAGCGGGTTCGCAGAGGCCGGCAGGGCTAGCGCCGCAGCCACGCCGGCAGCCACGCGCCATGCGCGGCGATGAGCTCGTCGACCAACTGCCAGATCTGGCCGAGGTCGAGTTCCGCCGCCGTATGCGGATCCATCATCGCGGCGTGATAGACGTGCTGGCGGTTTTCCTCCATCAGCGCCGCGACGGTGAGTTCCTGGACATTGATGTTGGTGCGGATCAGGGCCGTGAGCTGCGGCGGCAGCGCGCCGATCATGGTGGGCTGGATGCCATTGGCGTCGACGAGGCAGGGCACCTCGGCCGCGCAGGATGCTGGCAGTGAGGTGATGGCGCCGTTGTTGCGCAGGTTGCCGTAGATCACCGAGGGTTCGCCCGTCCACACCGAGTTGAGGATGGAGGAGGCATATTCATGCGAGGCCCTGACCTCGATCCTCTCCGCCGTGCGGAATGCCTCCGCTTCGCTCGACCAGCGCGCCACCTGCTCGATGCAACGCTTGGGGTATTCATCGAGCGGGATGCCGAAGCGCTCGATCAGGTCCTCTCGGCCCTCCTTGATGAAGTAGGGCGTGTATTCGGCGAAATGCTCCGAGCTTTCGGTGACGAAGTAGCCGAGCCGCTTCAGCATCTCGTAGCGCACCTTGTTGGGGCAGCGGGTGTTCCAGTGCGAGGGCTTGGGGAATCGGCCTTCCTCGTAACCCCTGAGGAGCTCGGGATAGAGATTGCGATAGCTGCCGTCTGCCAGACGATGCTCGAATTGCAGGTAGAAGGCCATGTGGTTGATGCCGGCGGCGCGGTAGCGGATCTCGGAGAGCGGAATGTCGAGGTCACGCGCCAGCTCGTAGGCCGTGCCCTGCACCGAGTGGCACAGGCCCACCTGGCGGATCGCAGGATACTTCTCGGCGATGGCCCAGGTGTTGATGGCCATCGGGTTCACATATTGCAGCATGATGGCCTTGGGGCAGACGGCCAGCATGTCCTCGCAGATCTTCCACAGATGCGGCACGGTGCGAAGGCCCCGCATGATGCCGCCGACGCCCAGCGTGTCGGCGATGGTCTGGCGCAGGCCGAAGCGCTTGGGCACCTCGAAGTCGGTCACCGTGCAGGGCTGGTAGCCGCCGATCTGGAAGGCGACGATCACGAAGTCGGCGTTCTCGAGCGCGCGGCGCTGGTCGGAATGGGTTTCGACGCGGGCCGTCACGCCGAGCGACTGCACGATCTTGCGCGCCACGAGGTCCGATTCGGCCAGGCGTTGCGGATCGATGTCCATGAGCGCGATGGTGGCGCCCGACAGTGCCGGGCGCATGAGGACGTCGCCCACGATGTTCTTCATGAACACGGTGGAGCCGGCGCCGATGAAGGCGATGCGGGGGGAATGTGCCATGGTGTCAGACTGTGTCCGGCGCGCCCCGAAATCAATCGCGGCCAGCGGCGAATGCTTCCGAAATCGTAAGGTCAGGCCGCCTTGGTGATGCGCTCATAGCCCTGGCGGAAGGCCGCCGGGCTCTGGCGGAAGCGCTGCGCGAAGGCCGTGTAGAAGCTCGACAGCGAGTTGAAGCCGCAGTCGAAGGCGATGGTGGCGACCGACAGGTCGGTGGCGATCAGCATGGATTGCGCCATGTCCAGCCGGTGGCGGGTGATGGCCTGCTTGATGGTGAGGCCCACGGCGCGCTTGAACAGCGACATGGCGTAATTGGGGTGGAGATCCGCGGCGCGGGCGACGTCGTCGGCCGAAATGCCTTCCAGCGCATGCTCGCCGATGAACTGCGCCATCCTCTCGACCTTCACCGCGCGGTCGTGGTCATGTCCGAGGTGGCCGGCGGCGGGGTTCTGGCGGGCGGTTTCGCGCAGGTCGCGCCAGCCTTCGCGGTCCAGCCGCTGGATGCGGGCCGAGAGTTCGCTGCGGACGATCTGCTCCAGCTGGCCGTCGCCTGCAAGGAGATCGCTGCGCCATTGCTGGAAGACGTCGCGGTCATAGGGCTTGACGTCGAGGGCCTCGATCACCGCGCCACGGAAGATTGCGGAGCGCAGCTCGCTCAGCGCCGGAAGCTCCAGGAAGGTGGCCATGGGCACATAGAGCACCACGAAACGCGCATCCCGCGAGCAGTCGGTCACCTGGTGCGGGATCATGCCCCAGAACAGGGCCAGCCGCCCGGCGGTCAGCTCCATCACCCGGCCATCGAACCAGTAGGTCATGGCGCCGGCGAGCACGAAATTGAGCTCCACCTGGCTGTGCATGTGGGGCCGCGGCATGGGCCGCACCTCGAGCGTCGATCCCGCGCAGAAGCGGTGGTCACCGAAAACGACGACCGGGTGCCCCCGGTCCATCTCCGGATGGGCGGGAACGCTTTCATCCCGGTAGGGGGCCTGTCTCGGCGTGACCTTCGGCATGTGCTTAGAATTCCGGAAGGTATCGAGGGGGTTTCGGTAGAAACTTGCCGGTTCTTACGCGCATGGTCAAGCATCCATGACGGCAAAAAACAACCGCCGCATGCAGAACGGCATCGCCGCCAATGGTGGCGGCATTGGGAGGACATCGATGACTATCCTGAAAGGCCTGCTCGGCCTCGGCTTCGCCATGGCCCTTTCCGCCAGCACCGCGCTGGCGGGGCAACTCGTGATCAATTCGGACCAGTCGGACCCGGCGCCCAAGAAGGCGATGGAGGAGCTGATCGCCGGCTTCGAGGCCGCCAACCCCGACATCAAGGTGAAATGGAACAATTTCGACCACGAAGGCTACAAGGCGGCGATCCGCAATTTCCTGACCGCCGATCCGCCGGACGTCGCCGCCTGGTACGCCGGCAACCGCATGGCGCCCTTCGTCAAGGCCGGACTGTTCGAGCCCGTCGACGATGTCTGGGCCGCCAACGGCTTCAACGATCAGCTGAAATCCGCCGCCGCCTCGATGACCATCGACGGCAAGAAGTGGGGCGTTCCCTACACCTATTACCAGTGGGGCATCTACTACAACAAGGACGCCTACAAGAAGGCCGGCGTCGAGGTGCCGAAGACCTGGGACGAGTTCGTCTCCAACTGCGCCAAGTTCAAGGCGGCGGGCATCGACTGCCTGACCACCGGCACCAAGGCCCTGTGGCCGGCCGCCGGCATCTTCGACTATCTCGACCTGCGCGTGAACGGCTACGACTTCCACATGGACCTCGCCAACGGCAAGATTCCGTGGACGGATGATCGCGTAAAGAAGGTCTTCGCCGAGTGGGCCAAGATCCAGCCCTACACCTCGGCCAACCATGCCGCCATCGACTGGCAGGACGCCGCCGCACTGCTCTCGCAGGGCAAGGCCGCCAACTACGTCATGGGCAACTTCGCCGTCGCCACCTTCAAGGAGGGCGGCATGACGGATGACACGCTCGGCTTCATGATGTTCCCCGAGATCACCCCCGGCGTGCCGCGCGCCGAGGAGGCCCCGACCGACACCTTCCACATCCCGTCGGGCGCCAAGAACAAGGAGGACGCCAAGAAGTTCCTCGCCTATCTGGGCTCGCCCGAGGCCCAGACCAAGATGAACGCCACGCTGGGCCAGCTTCCCACCAACAACAAGTCGACGGTGGGCGATGATCCCTTCCTGAAACAGGGCTTCGAGATGCTGTCCACCGCGACGGCGCTGGCGCAGTTCTTCGACCGTGATGCGCCAGCCGACATGGCCAAGGCCGGCATGGAAGGCTTCCAGGAGTTCATGGTGAAGCCCGAGGACCTCGACAAGATCCTGGCGCGTCTCGAGAAGACCCGCCAGAAGGTCTACGCACAGTAAGCCAGAATGGCCGGGCCTCCGCGGAGCCCGGCCGTCTCCTTCCCCTTCACCCGAGGCGGGCAGTCACCATGGCCTTGCAACGTTCCTCCCGTTGGTCCCAAAGGCGGCTCGCGCCGTGGCTGTTTCTCGCCCCGGGTGCCTTGTTGTTCCTTCTCTATGTCATCATCCCCATCGGCCAGTCGATCTGGATCAGCTTCTACGACTGGGATGGGCTGGGGGCGGCGAAGTGGATCGGACTTCGCAATTATTCCGACCTCATCGACGACGACAGCTTCTATACCTCGCTCTACAACAACATGTGGTGGCTGGTGCTCTATCTCCTCGCCATCCCGGCGGGGCTCGCCATCGCGCTGTTCCTGAACCAGACGGTCACCGGCATCCGGCTCTACAAGTCGCTGTTCTTCTTTCCCTTCGTCATCAGCCAGGTGGTGGTGGGCCTGATCTTCTCGTGGTTCTACGCGCCGGATTTCGGGCTCCTGCCGCGCATCATCGGCTTCTTCACCGGCACGCAGACGGCGATCCTCGCGGACGAGCGCTACGCCACCTTCGGCATCATCGCCGCGGGGCTGTGGCCGCAGATCGCCTATTGCATGATCCTGTATCTCACGGGTCTCAACAACATCAACCCGGAGCAGGTCGAAGCCGCGCGCATGGACAATGCCAAGGGTTTCGCCATGCTGTGGTACATCGTCATCCCGCAACTCAGGCCCGCCACCTTCATCGCGCTCGTCGTCACGGTGATCGGCGCGCTGCGCTCCTTCGACCTCGTCTCGATCATGACGGCGGGCGGGCCCTATGGCTCGACGCGCGTGCTCTCCTATTTCATGTATGAGCAATCGCTCTCGGAATATGGCACGGCCATGGGCTATGGCGCGGCCATCGCGGTCGTTCTCTTCGCCATCATGCTGGTCTTCATCAGCCTGTTCATCACGCGCATGCTGATGCAGGAAAGGAACGCCTGATGTTCCCGCGCCCCATCCAGAAATCCGCCCCGTGGCTGCAGGCCTCCTACAAGGTGCTGCTGCCCATCGCCCTCATCGTCTGGCTGCTGCCGCTGATCGGCATCGCCGTCACCTCGATCCGCCCGTCCTCCGACCTGGCGGCAGGCAACTACTTCGGATGGCCGACGCGCTTTGCCGGTGTCGAGAATTATACCGCGGTGTTCCAGAACTCGAATATCGGCTGGTACATCCTCAATTCCTTCAAGGTGACGATCCCGACGGTGATCGGCGCGGTGGGGCTGTCCTGCCTCACCGGCTTCGCGCTGGCGGTCTACAAGTTCCGGCTGAATCTCGTCGTCTTCTTCATGTTCGTCGCCGGCAATTTCGTGCCCTTCCAGATTCTCGCCATCCCGGTGCGCAATCTCACGGTGCAGCTCGGACTTTACGACACGATCACCGGGCTCGTGCTGTTCCACGTGGCCTTCCAGACCGGCTTCTGCACCCTGTTCATGCGCAACTTCATCAAGGCGCTGCCCTTCGCGCTGATCGAGAGCGCACGGGTCGAGGGCGTGAGCGAATGGAAGATTTTCCGCCACATCGTGCTGCCGCTGATGCGGCCCGCCATCGCCGCACTCGCGGTGTTGATCTTCACCTTCGTGTGGAACGACTATTTCTGGGCCACCATCATGGCGCAGTCGGCCGACGTGCGGCCCGTGACCGCCGGCATGAACGAGCTCAAGGGCCAGTGGAAGGTGGCATGGGAGCTGATCACCGCGGCCTCCATCGTCGCGGCGCTGCCGCCGGTCGCGATGTTCTTCCTGATGCAGAAACACTTCATCGCCGGCTTGACGCTCGGCGCCACCAAGGGATGAGACATGGCTGAAGTCACGCTCCGCGCCATCACCAAGTCCTTCGGGGACGTGAAGATCATCAAGGGTGTCGATCTCCAGATCGCCGACGGCGAGTTCTGCGTCTTCGTCGGGCCTTCGGGCTGCGGCAAGTCCACTCTGCTTCGCATGATCGCGGGGCTCGAGGACATCACGTCAGGTTCGCTCGCCATCGGGGGCAAGGAGATGGCGGATGTCGAGCCCTCCGACCGCGGCGTGGCCATGGTGTTCCAGTCCTACGCGCTCTATCCGCACATGACGGTGAAGGACAACATCAGCTTCGGCCTGCGCATGACCGGGCACAAGCCGGCGGAGATCGAGCCCAAACTGAGGCGCGCCGCCGAGATGCTGCAGCTCACGCATCTCCTCGACCGCAAGCCCTCGCAGCTGTCGGGCGGGCAGCGCCAGCGCGTGGCCATCGGGCGGGCCATCGTACGCGAGCCGCAGGTGTTCCTGTTCGACGAGCCGCTCTCCAACCTCGATGCGGCGCTGCGCGTGCAGATGCGCACCGAGATCGGCAAGCTGCACCATGACCTCGGCGCCACCATGATCTACGTGACACATGACCAGGTCGAGGCCATGACCATGGCCGACAAGATCGTGGTGCTGAATGGCGGCGTGATCGAACAGGTCGGTTCGCCGCTCGAACTCTACCACCGCCCGCGCAATCTTTTCGTGGCGGGCTTCATCGGCTCGCCGAAGATGAACGTCATCCCCGGCACGGCCTCGCCGGCGGGCGAAGGCCGCATCGAGGTGACGTTGAAGGATGGCGCCAAGGTGACGCTCGACGGAGGTGGTGCAACAGTGTCCTCGGGGCAGTCCGTGACACTGGGCATCCGACCCGAGCACCTCACGCCCGGCCGGGTCGGCCTCAAGGCCACGGTGCGGCTGGCGGAATATCTCGGCTCCGAGACCATGTTCTATGCCGCTCTCGCCGATGGCAGCGAGATCGCGGTGAAGGCCGATGGGCTGGCCAAGGCGGCGATCGGCTCCAGCCTCGACATCGGCCTCAACCCTGCTGCCTGCCACCTGTTCGATGCGAATGGCATGGCCATCATCCACGGAGACCTGACACGGTGAGCCTCGGCGTCTGCTATTACCCCGAACACTGGCCGGAAAGCTGGTGGGAACAGGACGCGCGGCGCATGCGCGAGATCGGCATCGAATTCGTGCGCATCGGCGAATTCGCCTGGTCGCGCTATGAGCCCGAGCGGGGGAAGTTCGACTGGGGCTGGCTCGACCGCGCCATGGACGTGCTGGGCAAGGCGGGGCTCAAGATCGTGCTCGGCACGCCCACCTGCACGCCGCCCAAATGGCTGGTGGACGATAATCCGGAGATGATCCCCGTCGACGAGCAGGGCCGCCCGCGCGGCTTCGGCTCGCGCCGGCATTACACTTTCTCTTCGAAGGACTATTGGGAGGAAAGCCGGCGTATCGTCGAGATTCTCTCGAAACGATATGGCAATCACCCGGCTCTCGTCGGCTGGCAGACCGACAATGAATATGGCTGCCATGATTCGATCCTCTCATGGAGCGCCACCGACCTCGCCGCTTTCCAGGAATGGCTCCGCCGCAAGTACCAGTCGCCCGAGCAGCTGAACGAGGCCTGGGGCAATGCCTTCTGGTCGATGGAGGTGACGCGCTTCGACCAGGTGAGCCTGCCGAACCTCGCGGTGACCGAGACCAACCCGGCTGCGCGGCTCGATTTCTGGCGCTTCCATTCCGAACAGGTGGCGGCCTATGACGCCATGCAGTGCGCGGTCATCCGCGCCCATTCACCCGGCCGCTGGGTCACCCACAACTTCATGGGCTTCTTCAACGAATTCGATCACTGGGCGGTGGGCGACAACCTCGACCTCGCCTCATGGGACTCCTACCCCATCGGCTTCGTCGAGCGCTTCCCCTTCACGGAGGCCGAGAAGAACCGCTGGGCGCTGACGTCCCACCCCGACATCGCCGCCTTCCACCACGATCTCTATCGCGGCGTGGGCCATGGCCGCTTCTGGGTGATGGAGCAGCAGCCGGGGCCGGTGAACTGGGCGCCGTGGAACCCGGTGCCCAAGCCCGGCATGGTGCGGCTATGGACCTGGGAGGCCATCGCCCATGGCGCCGAGGTGGTGAGTTACTTCCGCTGGCGTCAGGCCACCTTCGCGCAGGAGCAGATGCATGCGGGGTTGAACCTGCCCGGCTTGCACGAGCTGTCGCAGGGCGGTCGCGAGGCGCAAACGGTTGGCGTCGAGATCAAGGCCGTGGGCCCGCTGCCGCAGACGGCGAAGGCCCCAGTCGCCATCGTCTATGACTACGAGTCCGCATGGATCACCCGCATCCAGCCGCAGGGTGCGGACTTCCGCTACTATGAACTGGTGTTCCGCTGGTACGAGGCGGTTCGGCGGCTGGGGCTCGATGTCGATTTCGTGCGGCCCGGCGCGTCGCTTGCGGGCTACGCACTCGTCCTCGTGCCCAGCCTGCTGCATGTGAGCGATGCGGCGGAGAAGGCCCTCGCTGCGGCTGACGGCATCGTACTCTATGGCCCGCGCAGCGGATCGAAGACGCGCAACTACGCCATCCCGGCCAACCTCCCGCCGGGGCCGCTGCAGCCGCTCGTCAGGCTGCGCGTGCTGGAAGTGTCTTCGCTGCGCCCGGGGCTTTCCCTGGCGGTCACGGGTGCCGTCGCCGGGGCGGGCCGGCGCTGGCGCGACGTGGCCGAAGTGCAGGGCGCCGATGTGCTGGCCCGCTTTGGCGACGGCGGTGCGGCGGTGTCCGCGGCGGGCCGTCACCACTATCTCGCCTGTTGGCCGGACGAGGCACTGCTGCATGGCACGCTGAAGCTCGTCTGCGCCAAGGCTTCTCTCCCGGTGCTGGAACTCCCCGAGGCCATCCGACTGCGCCGCCGCGGCGGGCTGCTCTTCGCATTCAACTACGGCGACGAGACATGGCGCGTTCCCGGCTCGCACGCAGCGCTGCTCGGCACCTCTGCCGTGCCGCCGCAGGGAGTTGCCATTCTCAGTCCCGCACCGCGTGCGGGGCAGGGCTAGCCGGCGGGGCGCGGCGCTCCCGCAGCTCGCGGTTTTCGGCCTCGAGCTTGGCGATCCGCGT
Organism: uncultured Alphaproteobacteria bacterium; assembly: GCA_945957365.1. GTDB lineage: Bacteria > Pseudomonadota > Alphaproteobacteria > Rhizobiales > Aestuariivirgaceae > Aestuariivirga. Next base: position 29,140 of record CAMFKI010000013.1, read on the forward strand.
GTCGCGCTCTGCCAGGAGGGCAGCGACGTCGGCCGCCTCGAAGCGCTCCGGAATGTGCTGCGGGCAGTTCGCATCCCATGCCGAGACCGTGAACAGGATGGCCTGCTCGGCGCGCGCCCGGTGGTTGGCCGGCATCAGCTTGCCAAGCAGCGCCGCGTCCCCCTGGACGACGCGGGCCGTGCCCCAGAGCTTGATCCGTTGCCGGCGCGCATAGTCGATCAGGAAGAGATAGGCCTTGGGATTGTCCGCGAGGTTGCCTGTGGTGATGTATTGCCGGTTGCCGGAATAGTCCACGAAGCCGATCGTGCGGTCGTCGAGCACCCGCAGAAATCCGGCGGGGCCGCCGCGATGCTGAACATAGGGCTGACCCTCGGCGTTTGCCGTCGCCAGGAAAATGCTGGTCTGCGCGGCAATGAACTCCGCGAGCTCCGGGGTGATCGTCGTCGGCCACGCGCCATTCGCTTCGGCGCGCGCATAGGCCGCGCGCGACCCCCGTTGCGACTGGATGGCCTTCACCGTCGGGGTGAAGGCGACATCGCTCGAGTGGTCAGCCGGCACGTTCATGGCCGCCTCCTCACAGGTCAAGCGCGCTGAGGCCGGGGTGATCGTCAGGCCGGCGGCCCAGCGGCCAGTGGAACTTGCGATCCGCTTCGCGGATCGGCAGGTCGTTGATGCTGGCAATGCGGATGCGCATCAGCCCGTGGCCGTCGAATTCCCAGTTCTCGTTGCCATGGCTGCGGAACCAGTGGCCGCTGTCATCGTGCCATTCATAGGCAAAGCGCACCGCGATGCGGTTGTCGTGGAAGGCCCAGACTTCCTTGATGAGCCGGTAGTCGAGTTCACGCGCCCATTTGCGCGTCAGGAACTGTTCGATTGCCACGCGGCCCTGCAGGAACTCGGCACGATTGCGCCAACGAGACTCCGGCGTGTAGGCGAGCGCCACCCGGGCCGGGTCGCGGCTGTTCCACGCATCTTCCGCCATCCGCGCCTTCTGGGCCGCGGTCTCGGCCGTGAACGGGGGAAGGGGCGGGCGTTCGGTCGGTGTCATCGGTTTCATCCTCTCATATTGGCTGGGGGTCGCCGCTCCGCACCGCATGCGGAGCAGCGCCTGTGTGTTTCACGCCGCGTCGGCGGCCACGGTGACGACCGGAAAGTCGATCGCGGTCCTGGCGACTTCGTTGATGTAGTTCGTCCAGGTGTTGAGCGCCACATGCTGGACGATCTCGACGACCTGCGCGTCGTCATAGCCGGCCAGTTTCACGGCGCGAAGATCCTCGTCGCTGACATGGCCACGGGCCTCGGCGACCCGCGCTGCAAAGCGGACCGCGGCGGCGGCCTTCGGATCGTTCGAGCCGCCGTGCCGATTGGCGAGGATTTCGGCGTCGTCGAGCTTGGCCAGGTTCTTGCCGAGATAGGTGTGGGCGGAGAGGCAATAGCTGCAGCCGTTGATCTGGGCGACGGCGAGGGCGATCCGCTCGCGGGTGGCGGGCGGCAGCTTGCCCCTGGCGAGGGCGGCGGACATGCCGAGGTAGCCCTCGAGCGCCGCCGGGCTGTTGGAAACCAGCCGGAACAGGTTCGGCACGACGCCGAGCTGCTTCTTCACCGTTTCGAGCAGGCCGTGCGCGGCGGTCGGAGCGTCTTCGATGGAGGCGGGGATTGGAAGGCGAGACATGGGATGATCCTTTTGGTGAATGGGTGACGGGCCAGAGATATGACTTTCCAGATTTCGCCAATAGCTGCTAATGTTTGGAGCCATCCATCCATTTTATGGAAAGTAAATGAACCGGCTCGAAGCCATGTCGACCCTGCTCGCGGCCGTGGATGCGGGCAGTCTTTCGGCCGCGTCACGCAGCATGAACCTGCCTCTCGCAACGGTCAGCCGGCGCATCTCCGATCTCGAGGCGCATCTCCGCACCAAGCTTCTGGTCCGCACCAGCCGCCGCCTCGAATTCACCGATGCCGGCCGCTCCTATGTGGCGGCCTGTCGCGACATCCTTGCCGCGGTCGAGCAGGCCGAGCGCACGGCTGCTGGCGAGTTCACCGCGCCACGGGGGCATCTCCTCGTCACGGCGCCGATCGTGTTCGGGCGCCTGCACGTGCTTCCGGTCATCGGCGCGTTCCTGAGAACCTATCCCGACATCAGCGCGCGGCTGGTGCTCACCGACCGGGTCGCGGATTTCGTCGAGGATCGGGTCGACGTGGCCGTGCGGATCGGAGCCTTGCCGGACAGCAGCCTGATCGCGACACGGCTCGGCAGCGTTCGGCGCGTGCTGTGCGCGAGCCCCGCCTACCTCGCGGCGCAGGCATTGCCGCTCAACCAGCCGGCCGATCTCGCACAGCATGACTGCATAACCTTCGAAGGGCTGGCATCGGCCCCGAACTGGAAGCTTGGTGCCGGCAAGCTGTCCCAGTCGCTGCCCATCCGCTCATGGCTCGTCGTCAACACCGCGGAGGCGGCAATCGACGCGGCAATGGCCGGTCTGGGCATCACCCAGGTGCTGAGTTATCAGGTCGAGACACAGGTGCGCGATGGTGCTCTCACGCTGCTTCTGGCAGCGTTCGAACCGGAGCCCTTGCCGGTCAGCCTCTTGCACTCGGGACAAGTCTTGCTGCCGATCAAGGTGCGCGCCTTCCTCGATTTTGCATCCTCGCGCCTGCGGAGCGTATTGAACGGAGCCTGAAGATACCGAAATCAGACGCGGGGCAATAAAGTCCTAGTCGCTGCCGGTCAGATCGAAATTCTCTTCCCGAAACCACTTGGCGAGGCGGATGTCAGCCGATCTCGCGTGTCCTTCCATGCCTTCATGCCGGGAGATCCGCGCACAGGCGGGTGCGATAGTCCGGTTGGCATCCCGCGTCATGCGCTGCCAGGTCACGGTCTTCAGGAACTTGCCGACCGAAAGGCCGCCGGTATAGCGCGCTGCGGATTTCGTCGGCAGGATGTGGTTGGGCCCGGACACCTTGTCGCCATAGGCCACGGTGGTCTCTTCACCCAGGAAGAGTGAGCCATAATTGCGGAGGTGGTCATGCCACCAGTCGAGATCCGTGCACTGGACGTGCAGATGCTCGCTCGCGTAGGCATCGGCCCTGGAGGCTGCCTCCTCCCGGCTGCTTGTCACCACGACCTCCGCATAATCGCGCCAGGCAGCCTCGGCGCTCGACCGATTTGGCTCAGGCAGCGTTTCGATGAGCTTCGGAACGCGGGCGATAACCTCGCGCGCCAGCCGTTCATCGAGTGAGATCAGCCAGACCGGCGAATTGTAGCCGTGTTCGGCCTGGCCCACGAGGTCGGCGGCGACGATGTCCGGGTCCGCCGTCGCATCGGCGATCACCAGGGTCTCGGTCGGACCGGCGAACATGTCGATGGCCACCCGCCCATAGAGCAGCCGCTTGGCCTCGGCCACGAACTGGTTGCCGGGCCCGCACAGGATGTCGGCCCGGGGGCAACCGAACAGGCCGAAGGCCATGGCCCCGATCCCCTGCACGCCACCGAGGTTGAGTACCCGGTCGGCGCCACAGACCTTGAGGGCGTAGAGCTGCGCGGGGTGGATGCCGCCCGCCGACCGCGGCGGTGAACAGGCAATCACAGTGGGAACGCCGGCAGCACGCGCCGTGGTGACCGACATGACGGCGGACGCGATATGCGCATAACGCCCACCCGGCACGTAGCAGCCTGCCGTTTCGAGCGGCAGGTTGCGGTGGCCCACGGTGAGCCCGGGCATCATCTCGATCTCGACGTCGCCGATCGCCTTGCGCTGGGCCTCGGCAAAGCGCTGGACGTGGCGGTGGGCGAGCTTGATGTCGTCCTTGATCTGGCGGCCCAGCTGGCCCTCGGCAGCATCCCAGGCGGCCTGCGAAACGACGATCTCGCCATCCCAGCCGTCGAGCTCGCGGCAGAGCCTGATCACCGCCTCCTCGCCACCGGATTCGATCTCGGCGAGGAGCGCCTCGACCTTGGCCCTCACGTCGCCCTCGCCGGTGCTCGCGGCGCGGGCCGCCTTCTTCAGATAGACGATGCTCACCTGTCCATGCTCCCTACATGCGCCCCTTCCAGGGGACGAGGCGCCGCTCGAGCCAGCGCATCAGCATGTCGAAGGCGTAGGCGATGGCGGCGATGATGACGATACCCATGATGACGGTCGAGGTCTGGAGGAATTGCGAGGCCGTGAGCACCATGTAACCGAGGCCGTGCGTGGCCGCGACCATTTCGGCGGCGACCAGTGTCGTCCAGCCGAAGCCGATGCCGATCCGCATCGAGGTGAGGATTTCCGGCATGGCGGCAGGCAGGATGACATGCAGCAGCACCTGCCAGCGCGAGGCGCCCATCGAATAGGCCGCGTGGATCTGCTCGATCGCGGCGGACCTGACGCCCGACCGCGTGCCGAGCGCCAGCGGCGCCAGGATCGAAAGGAAGATCAGCAGCACCTTCGACAGCTCGCCGATGCCGAACCAGATGATCATCAGCGGCAGGTAGGCGAGCGGCGGAATGGGCCGGTAGAATTCGATCGGCGGATCGAAGATGCCGCGGGCGACACGGTTCATGCCCATCGCAAGGCCAAGCGGAATGCCGATCACCGCGGCCAGAAGGAAGGCACCGAAGACGCGCAGGAAGCTGACCCAGGTGTGCTCGAACAGGGTGGCGCCGGCGAAGCCGTCGGTTGCCGTCGTGACGAAGGTCTTGAAGACGGCGATCGGCGAGGGCACGAAGAGCGGCTTGATCCAGCCCATCTCGGTGACGAGCAGCCACAGCCCGAGGAGCACGGCGCCACTGGCGGCGGAAATCAGCAGGCTTTCACCCTGGCCCGGCACCCCGTAGATCTCGCCCGGCTTGGTGGGCCTGGCGCGCATCAGCCGCTGCAGGAAGGAAGATTCCTTAGCCATCTGCACCCTCCATGGCGGCCTCGTCGCCGAAGATGATCTTGAGGACCTTCTCGCGCATCGCGATGAAATCCGGCGATGCCTTGATCTTGCGGGCGTCCTGCGTCTCGAAATAACGGTGGCAGAAGTCGAGGTCGAAGGTGTGGGTCACGCGGCCCGGCCGTGGCGACATCACCACGAGCCGGGAACCCATGAACAGTGCTTCCTCGACGCTGTGGGTGATGAAGAACACCATCTTCCCGGTCTTGCGCCAGACGGACAGGATCAGTTCCTGCGCGCGTTCGCGGCTCAGCGCGTCGAGAGCGCCCAGGGGCTCGTCCATGAGCAGGATCTGCGGGTCGCTGGTCAGCGCGCGGGCGATGCCGACGCGCTGCTGCATGCCGCCCGAGAGTTCATAGACGGACCGTTTCTCGAAGCCTTCGAGACCCAGGAGCTTGAGGTAGGAGGACGCCGTCTCGAGCCGCGCGGCGCGCGGCCGGCCCTGCAGCTTGAGTCCGAAGGCCACATTGTCGATGACGTTGAGCCACGGCATCAGCGCGTGGCGCTGGAACACCACGGAGCGGTCGGCGCCCGGCCCCGTGACGGGTGCTCCGTTGAGACGGATTTCCCCCGAAGAGGGTGCGAGGAAGCCCGCCAGCAGGTTGAGAAGTGTCGACTTACCGCACCCCGAGGCGCCCAGGGCGACGACGAATTCCCCAGATTCGATCTCGAGGTTGACGTCCTTCAGCGCCTGGATCGGCGGCGCATGCGGGCCGGCCGGGAAGACGACGTTGACGTGATCGATCTTGAGGTGGGACATCGCTCTCTCGTTTGCCTCGATGTGATGTCGAACCGGGTCCCCGGCACGCCGGGGACCCGCATCATGGACGCAATCAGATCTTACTTCATTGCCGCGTTGAGATAGTCGGTTGTGATGAACTTCGAATAGTCGTCGAGCGCCGCCGGGATCTTCTTCTGGGCCACCAGGAAGACGGCCGTGGCCGCAGCATTCTTGGCCATGGCGCCACCGAGCCACGCGTCGGACGCCTGGTCCTTGAGCGAGGGGAAGGTGTAGCCCTTGAGGATCACCGGAATGTCCGCCGCGGCGGCGCCGGTGCGGTCCGCGATGGTCTTCACCTCGGGCGAGTCAGGCGTCCATGCGGCGGGGTTGCTGTTGTAGCTGTCGTCGGCCTTGCCGATCGCCTTCACGAAGGCGGTCATGAAGTCCTTGTTCTGCTCGCCCCACTCGCGGTTCACCACCCAGCCGTCGAAGGTCGGCTTGCCGGTCACCTGGCCGGCATGGATGATCATCTTGCCATTGACCATGATCTTGCTCTGCACCGGCTCCCAGATGAAGGCGGCGTCGATCTGGTCCTGCGACCAGGCGGCGGCGATCTGGTCGGGGCTCATGCCCAGCACCGTCACGTCGCTTGCGGCGACGCCGGCGTTCTCGAGCGCCCCCATCAGCGAGAAGTGCGAAGTGGAGCCGAGCGGTGTCGCCACCTTCTTGCCCTTGAGGTCCTCGATCTTCTCGATCCCCGTGCCGTTGCGCGCGATCAGCGCCTCGGCGCTGCCGATCCCGTCCGAGATCATGAACAGCTGCAGGTCGACGCCCTGGGTCGACGCGATGGCGAAGGGCGAGGAGCCGAGCTCGGCGAGCTTGATGTCGCCCGAGGCCATGGCGGCGATCACGTCGGTGCCGGACTGGAACTTCCGCCACTCGATCTTGTAGCCCGTGGCCTTGCTCAGCTCATCGGAGGCGGCCACCAGCTGCATCGGCGTCGGATTGCCGAAGTGGCCGATCACCACCGTCTTGTCGTCGGCCTGCGCCACGGCGGAACCCATGCCGATCATGACCGCGAGGGCGGCCATATTGAACGTACGTCTCAACATCTTCGCGTTCCTTCCTGTTGCTGTTTCCCGTCTCCGCCGGCGCCCTCGGGAACCGGCGGCCAATTACGCCCGGCGATTGTTCCTCACCGTTGCGATCTCCCTCTTGCGGGCTCATGCGCAAACCCGCGCCGTCCCGTTCCGAAACCCACGATCTCCTCCACCAGCACGTCGAGCGAGTCCACGCTGGGCGTGTCGGGATTGATACTGTCCGCCAAAATGGAAAGTTCCGTGCAGGCCACCAGCAGAAGGTCAACGCCCTGCGCCGCGAGGTCGCTGCTGATCTGCGCGAAGCGCCGCCGGGTCGCCTCACCCGTGTCGCCGCGCTTCACGGCCTTGATGATGTCGACCAGCGTCGACTGCTGTTGCGGCACTGCGACCGTGATGCCGCAGCCGGCCATCGCCTCGTGATAGATGCCGAGGTCGACCACCGCCGTCGACGCCAGCAGTCCCACGCGCCGGTGGCGCAGCGCCATGGCGGCGATGCGCTCCGCCGTCAGTGCGATCATGTCGAGAAGCGGGATGTCCACCGCCCGGGTGATGGCCGGCGCGTAGGCATGTGCCGTGTTGCAGGCGATGGCCAGGGCCTCCGCACCCCCGACGCGCAAGCGCTGCGCCATCCGCACGAGTTCGGGTTCGGGGCTCTCGCCAGTCTTGTCGATCAGCGCCGCGATGCGCGATGGCACATCCGGGTTGCTGTCGACGAGGAGGTGCACATGATCGCTGTCGTCGGTCGCGGGCGTGGCAAGGAGCACGCGCCGCATCAGCTCGATCGTGGCCTCCGGCCCCATGCCCCCCAATATGCCGACGACGGGCCGGCGCGCGCTCATCAGGAAACCTCCATTGCCGGCGGTTCGCGCAGGCTGCCGCTGGCGATCGCCGCGCGTGTCTCGAGCGCGCTCTCCCGGATGATGGAGCCGATCAGCCGGCAGTCTTCCAGCGAGAAGGTCAGCGGCAGGCGCATGTCGCAGAGCTGGTCGAGAACCCGGTCGGTCTTCGGAAGCCGCTGTGCGCCGGCATAGCGCCAGCTCTCGTAGCGGCTGGTGAAGGCAAAGGGCTCGGGCGCCCCGAACCATTTGATCTCGACATTGCGCTCAAGGCAGCGGGCGAGGAAGTCGCGCACCGCGCGGGCATCGAAATCCGGCACCAGAAACTGGATGGAGCTGGCGACGAACTGCTCCCCGGCCGGGCGCTGCGGAAGGCGGATGCCGGGCACGTTGCGAAGTTCTTCCGCCACGGCCGCGTAGCGCTCGTTCCAGCGCACACAGTTCGCGTCGAGCCTCGCGAGCTGCGGACGGAGGATGGCGGCGCGAAGATTGTCCATGCGGCCGGAGCAGTTCGGCGTGTCGAGGCGGATGTCGCGGTAGGTCTCCGCCGGAGGGCCCGCGGGATGGCGGCCATAGAGCATGTAGGAGCCCGATAGGATGGTGGCGCGTGCCATCAGCTCCGCATCGTCCGAGACGAGAAAGCCGCCTTCACCGGAATTCATGTGCTTGTAGGTCTGCGTCGAATAGCAGGCCGCGAGACCATGGCGGCCGGATTTGGTGCCGTTCCACGCCGCCCCCATGGTGTGGGCGCAGTCCTCGATCACCGCGACGGCATGGGCGCGGCAGACCGCCATCAGGGCATCCATGTCGGCGATGTGTCCGCGCATGTGGGAGAGGAGGAGGAAGCGTGCCCCCGTCTCTGCGGCCTTCTGCGCGAGGTCGTCGAGATCGATCACCAGATCGTCCGTCGACTCGACGAAGACAGGGCGTCCGCCCGCGCCTGCGATGGCGCCCGGTACCGGCGAGAGCGTGAAGGCATTGGTCAGCACCGGCGCGTCGTGACGCAACCCTGCGGCGCGCAGTGCCGTCACCATCGCATAGCCTCCCGAGGCGACGGCAAGGCAATATCGCGCGCCGATGTAGTCGCGGAATTCGAGTTCGAGCAGGGCTGTCTCTGCAGTCTCCCCCGGCACGGTGTTGTAGCGGTGCAGGCGCCCCGACTGCATGACGTCCACGGCCCGGGCGATGGCGTCTGCCGGGATGGGCTCCTGCGCCGTGAAGCTGCCGTGGAACACCCGCTTCATGGCGATCAGGCGGCCAGGCGTTTGCTGTTTCGGTATCCGAAATCATCGGCATAGCCGAACAGGCCGGCCTGGCCTCCGGTGTGGAGGAACACGACGTTCTGGCCCTTCTTGAAGAAGCCCTTGCGGCACAGGTCGATGAGGCCGGCCATGCCCTTGCCGGAATAGACGGGGTCGAGCAGGATTGCCTCGGTTCGCGCCAGAAGCTCGATCGCCGCGATGGTGTCGGCACCCGGGAAGCCATAACCCTTGCCTACATAGTCACAGTTGGCAACGACGTCTTCGCGCTTCACCGCGCCCGGGCAGCCGCACTTCTCGGCGGTGAGGGCGGCGAGCTTGTAGACATTCTCTTCCTGCCGGTCCTTCGGCGCGCGCACGCCGATGCCGAGGAGCGGCACGCCGGAATTGATGCCGCAGAGACCCGCCACGAGCCCGGCCTGGGTCCCCGCACTCCCGGTGGCATGGACGACATGGTCGATGCGGAGGCCCATGTCATTGGCCTGGGTCACGAGTTCGATCGCGGCATTGACATATCCCAGCGCGCCCGTCGGGTTGGAGCCGCCGCCGGGGATGGCATAGGGCTTGCGCCCTTCGGCCTTCATGCGCTCGGCAACCTTCGTCATCTCGCCGTTCATGTCGGGATTGGCCGGGCGGTGTTCGACGCTGGCGCCGTGCAGGAAGTCGAGCAGCACGTTGCCGTTGGTGGTGTAGTCGGGATCGGTCTTGCCGGTGCGGTCCTCGAGCAGAATGTGGCAGGCGATACCCATGCGTGCGGCGAATGCCGCCGTCTGCCGGGCATGGTTCGACTGCGTCGCACCCTGGGTGAGGACGATGTCTGCCCCCTGGTCGCGTGCCTCGGCCATCAGGAACTCGAGCTTGCGGGTCTTGTTGCCGCCGGTCGACATGCCGGTGCAATCGTCGCGCTTGATCCAGAGTTCCGGCCCGCCGAGATGCCGGCTGAGGTTCGGCATGTGCTCCAGCGGCGTCGGCAGATGGGCGAAGCGAACACGGGGAAAACGGCCGAGGTTCATGGCGGTCAGAGCTCCAGCAGGCAACAATCAGAATGCAAAGTTGCTATGGTGTGCTAGTGTATTCCTGCATTTGGCATCGTAAAAATGCCGATTGCCGACCGTACCATGCAGATGTTGCATATTGAGCGGGGAGCCATGGACCTGCGATGGCTGGAGGATCTGGTGGCGCTCGCCGAAGCGGGCTCGATCACCCGCGCCGCCGCCCTGCGCAACGTCACGCAGCCCGCCTTCACCCGGCGCATCCAGCAGATCGAGCAATGGCTTGGCACGCCCGTCATCGATCGCAGCGTACGGCCGGCGCGTGTGTCTGCCGCCGTGCTGCGCAAGATCGAGGACGTGCGCGCCCTGTCCGGTGAAATCCGGCAGCTGCGGCGTGACGTGGCGGATGGCGATGCCGCGCAGCGCCGGGTGGCGATCGCGGCCCAGCATTCCCTTTCCGCCGGCCTGCTGCCGCGCTTCATCGCGCATCTGCAGCAGCGCAAGCCGGCGCCCACCATCCAGCTGCGATCCGCCGACCGGGCGGAATGCCATACCCTGCTGATGACGAGGCAGGTCTCGATGCTGATGATCTACGAGACCGAGGGGCTGCCCATTGCCCCGGACGAAACGCTGATCGAGCGCCGGGTGATCGGCGCGGACCATCTCTGCCCCGTCGTGTCGCCGCAGCGGCGGGCAGCGCTTCCCGGTGCGAGGCACGTCCCGGTGATCGGTTACCCGCCCGATGTCTTCTTCGGTAATGTCTTCGCGCGGCGCATCCTGCCGCTGCTGCAGGCCCGCCAGCCTGTGGAGGTGCTGTGCGAAACGGCACTGGTGCCCGCGGCCCTGGCGCTGGCGCTCGAAGGTGCGGGCATCGCCTGGCTGCCGCGCAGCCTGTGCGGCCCCCACCTCGGATCCGGAGCCCTCGTCGAGTTGGGTCCGGAGCATGGCAGCGTCGAGATGCAGATCGTCTCGGCACGGCTCACCACGCCGCGGCCAGCACATGTCGACGCGGTGTGGGCCGCGCTCGGCGCCTTCATGGCAGCCCGCACATGAGGCCCGGCTCACCTGGTTCGTCTGGCATCACTGGCCCCGCCGACTTCAGCGACATCAGCCTGCGGTCGCTGCAGGTGTTCGCGGCCGTCGAGGAAACCGGCTCCATGACCCTCGCCGCGGCGCGGCTCGGGGCGAGCCGGTCGGGTATTTCCCAGCAGATCACCAATCTCGAGCTCACGCTGGGCGCTCCCTTGTTCGACCGGACCGCCCGCCCCATGGTGCTGACGCCGGTGGGCGTCGTGCTGCGCCGCCACGCCCACCACATTCTCGAGGCGGTGAGCGCGGCGCGCACCGAATTGCTGGAGCTCTCGCTCTCTGCTCTCGTCGAATTGCGGCTGGGCATCATCGACGATCTCGATGCCTCGGTGACCCCCGAGCTCGTGTCGCACATCCGCTCGCTCTACCCGCGCTGCCAGCTGTCGGTGAGTTCCGGCCGCTCCGACAGCCTTACGTCGGGCCTGGTGAAGCGCCTCGACGACGTGGTGGTGACCGGGGTCCTCCCTGAAGACATGTCGCATTTCGAGGATTATCCCATCCTGCGCGAGTCCTTCATCATCGCAGCGGCGAGCGGCGCCCTCGCAGGTGGGGCAGGCCTGCGCCGGCAGCTCGAGACAGCGCCCTTCGTGCGCTACACCTCGGCCATGCCGATCGGGCAGCTCATCAACCAGCATCTCAGACGTCTGCGCATCGAGCTTCCCGCTCCCTTCGCCTTCGACGCATCGCGCTCGGTCTTCGCCATGATGCAGAAATGCGGGGGCTGGACCATCACCACGCCGCTCTGCCTGCTCGATGCCGCGCCGGAGCGCGAGACCTTCGACTATTTCAGGCTGCCCTTCGCCGGCTTCACCCGCACAATCCGGCTGGTCGCCCGCCGCGAGGAACTCGGACACCTGCCGGGCAGGCTCGCCAGCCTGTGCCGGCGGCTGATCGCCGAACAGATCTTGCCGCGCGTACATGGCGTGGCGCCGTGGACCGAGGATGCCCTCGTGGTGCTCGGCAACGACGGCGAGCCGCTCACGAAGGACGCCGCAATCGCTGCGGCGGAAGCAGGATCCTGTAGCGCTCCCTGATCGCTGCGTCTGCCGCGCCCGAGAGGTAATCGGGGTAATGCGTGGCGAGGACCTGCTGTGCCTTGGCCCTGGAGCGTGACCACAGATCGGCAGCGCCCTTGTCGGCCCAGCTGCGCGGGTCATCGCGGTCCGCCAGCTTGGGATAGTAATAGTCCCGCTCCATCGCAGCCAGCGTATGGTCGGCGCCGAGGAAATGCCCTTCGCCAAGTACGGAGCTGCAGATCGCCTCGAAGCCGAGGCTGTCCTCGCTCACCTCGATGCCCTTGATGATGCGGTAGATGTGCGACAGCATCTCGTCGTCGGCCACGAAGGCCTCGAAGGAGGCGCCGAGCAGGCTCGCCATCATGCCGGAGCTTTCATAGATCATGTTGGTCCCGGCGAGGCCTGCCGCCAGCGCAGAAAAGGCCTTTTCCGCACCCATCTGGGCATCCACCGCCTTGGCGTCGGTCATCGAGGAGGCGGCGCCCGAGGGCAGGCCCAGCCAGTTCGACAGCTGCCCGGAGGCGGCGTTCATCACCGAGATTTCGCCGCCGCCGCCGCAGAAGGCGCCCGTCCTCAGGTCGATCACCAGCGGCCAGTTGGAGAAGATCATCGGATAGCCGGGCGAGATCATGTTGACGAGCACCAGCGCGGCCAGCGTCTCGGCCAGCGACTGCGCGAGAAAGCCCGCCGGTATTGCCGGAGCGGTCGCACCCGATTGTGCTGCGATGATGGCATTGATCGGCACGCCGCGCCTGATGCAGGCATAGGTCACGTCCACGGCATCCTCGCCATAGCGCATCGGCGAGATGACCGGCGAGATGTGGGCCTTGCAGAAGGGCCGCTTGCGATAGAGGCCCTCGCCACCCAGCGCGATGTCGAACATGTCGATGATCGGATCGACGTGCTCGGCGAGCGTGAAGCTGGTGCCCACCGGCTTCGTCGTGCCCGCGAGCAGCGCATAGGCGGTGTTGACGTCGAGATCGAGATTGTCGGGGACATCGGTCGCGACGCAGCAGCGCGTGAACCAGCTGACATTGGCGAGCGTGTCGATGAGCCGCGTAAAATCATAAAGATCGGCGAGCGTCGAGGAGCGGTAGCGCCCGGTTTCGATGTCGAGCGTCTGCACGGCCGCACCGCCGGTGCCGAAATGGACGCGCTCGCCGCCGATCTCGAAATCATGCTTCGGGTCGCGGCCATGATAGACGAAGGACTTGGCGGCCCCGGCGATGACGTCTTCGACGAGGCCCCCGGAATAGCAAAGCCGTCCGCGCGCAGAGAGGTGCGCGCCCTTGGTCAGGGCAAGGTCCTGGAAGCGCCGGGGCACCTCGCCCATGCCCAGTTCTTCCAGCAAGCGGAGGGCCGTATCGTAGATGGCGCGGAGGCCGGCCTCGCTCAGCGGCTTGTAGCTGCCGCCCGTCGGGCCGGGTGGAGCGGGGTTCGTTTCCGGGCCCGCCTGGCGCACCGCGACGCGGGCGGTGCGGCCTCCGGCGCGGCGGCCAATCCGGGCAGTTTCACCAGTCAATCGAGCTCTCCCGCTTGCAGGATCTCCAGATCGCAGAGTAGCCGGATTTCTTTCTCCGGAATGGATTTCCGGGATTGTTCAGCAAATGCGAACAATCATGTCAGCCTTGCTGAACATGATCCTCCCCGGCTTGCGGCATCGTCGCCAGCCGCTAGCCTGCCGGCAATTGCGTCCGACGGAGGAAAGTCATCGTGAAGACCCATGCCCGTGTCGTCGTCATCGGTGGCGGAATTGCCGGATGCTCGACGCTCTATCATCTGACCCGTGAAGGCTGGTCGGACGTGATGATGGTGGAGCGCGACGAGCTCACCTCCGGCACCACTTGGCACTCGGCCGCCCAGGTCACCAATTTCGGCGGCGTGCAGACCATGGTCGGCCTCAAGTCGCATTCGATCCGCCTCTACCGTGAACTGGCGGAGGATGCCGATTATCCGATCAATTATCATTACGGCACCGGCGGCATCCGGCTGGCGTCCACCCGCGATCACCTCGACGGCTATCACCACTTCGTCTCGCAGGCCAGGGGCATGGGGGTCGACTTCGAGGTGATCGACGCGGCTGAGTGCAAGCGCCGCCACCCGCTGATCACCACCGACAACCTGCTCGGCGCCCTGTGGGATCCGCATGACGGTGACATCGATCCGGCCCAGCTCTGCCAGGCGCTGGCGCGCCGGGCGCGCAAGGCGGGTGCGGAGATCCTGCGCCAGACGCCGGTCACCGGCCTCACCCAGAAACCCGGAGGCGAGTGGATCGTCCACACCGGGAAGGGCGACATCACCGCCGAGCACGTGGTCAATGCCGGCGGATACCGCTGCAACGAGATCGGCGCGATGATGGGGGTCATGCATCCGGTCGCCTCGATGGAGCACCAGTATTTCCTCACCGAGCCCATTCGCGACATCGAGGCGCTGGATTTCCGCGTGCCGCTGATCCGCTGTCCGACGGATGATTTCTACTGCCGGCAGGAAAAGAAGGGCCTGCTCGTGGGCTTCTATGAACAGGCCTGCAAGACCTGGGGGCTCGACGGCATCGATCCGGCCTTCACCAAGGCGCTGTGCCCCGATGATCCGGACCGCGTCCTGCCGGTGCTCGAGAATGTCTTCAGGCGCCTGCCCTGCCTCACCGAGACCGGCATCCACACCATCATCAACGGGCCCATCACCTATACGCCCGACGGCCTGCCGATCGTCGGGCGCATACCGGGCAAGCGCAACGCATGGTGCATCACCGGGCTGCGGGCGGGCATTGGCGAAGGCGGCGGCCATGGCTGGCTGCTCGCCCAGCAGATCGTCCACGGCGAGGCCTGCTATGACACGTGGTGCCTCGATCCGCGGCGCTTCACGCGCCATGCCAATGTCGAGTTCACGGCGCTGAAGGCGATCGAGGACTACCAGAACGAGTTCCGCTTCCACATGCCGCATGAATGGCGTCCCGCGGGGCGTCCGGCCAAGACCACGCCCCTCTATCTCGCGCTGCAGGCGGCGGGCGCGTCCTTCGGTGTTGTCAACGGCTGGGAGCGCGCGGCCTTCTTCAAGCCGGCGCCCGAGTTCCGCGGCGAACATTCCTTCCGCTTCGACAACACCTTCGACGTGATCGGCCATGAGGTGCGCGCCGTTCAGCAGCGTGTCGGCATCATGGAGGTGAACGGCTTCAACCGCATCGAGATCAGCGGTGACGGGGTGCATGCCTGGCTCGATGGCATCACCTGCTCGGCGGTGCCGCGCAAGCCCGGCAAGGTCGGGCTCTGCTACCTTCTCAATGAGTTCGGCAACATCAAGGGCGAGGCCACGATTGCCAATGTGGGTGAAGGCCGCGTCTGGTTCGGCTCGGCCGCGGCTGCCGAATATCACGACATGGACTGGCTGCGCGCCAGGCTACCCGAAGATGGCTCGATCCACCTTGAGAGCCTGACGAACAGCCACACCATCCTCGTCATTGCCGGCCCCAACTCCCGCGAACTGCTGCAACGCGTGGCATCGCGCAGCGACTGGTCGAAGGAGTCTTTCCCATGGCTCACCTGCAAGCCCGTGTTCGTCGGTCACCACGAGGCGCTGGCGATGGCCGTCAGTTTCTCCGGCGAACTGGCCTTCGAGCTGCACATTCGCAATGAATTCCTGCTCGGCGCCTATTCTGAAATCGAGGCGGCGGGGCATGACCTCGGCCTCGCTCACTTCGGCCTGCTCGCCACCGAGTCGATGCGGCTGGAGAAGAGCTACCGACATTGGAAGGCCGATCTGATCACCGAGTTCAACCCCTATGAATCCGGACTCGGCCGCTTCGTCAGACTGGACAAGCCCTTCATCGGCCGGGAGGCGCTGATCGACATGAAGACGAAGCCGCCACGAAGGAGCTTCGTCACCCTGGAGCTTCACACCAGCGAGGCTCCGGCCCACCCGGGCGACAGTGTCATGAAGGATGGCCGGCTCGCAGGCACCATCAGCTCAGCTGCCTGGGGCCATCGCGTCGGCAAGAACCTCGCCATGGCCTTCGTCGAGCCGGCTCTTGCCGGGCCGGGAACGGCCCTGTCCGTCGCGTTTCTCGGATCGCTCTTCGATGCAACCGTGATTGCGGAGTGTCCCTACGACCCCTCCAACAGCAGGATGCGCGCGTGAGGCACCTGCGAAAGAACTGCAGATGACAATCGATCGGATCGGCAAGGCGCACTGCGCAAGGCAGCACGACAGGATCGATTTTTTCCTATCTCATGTTGCCCGTATGGCCCAGTGAGAAGCGGCCCGGCTGCGGCCACACGGTCAGGCCATGTGGTTCGATGCCGACATTGATCTTCGTGACCGCGCCGGTCGCCGTGTCGATGGCGTAGACCTGGTTGTCAAACCGGCCCGAGAGCCAGAGTTCCTTGCCGTCTGCGGTGACATTGCCCATGTCCGGGCTGCCACCGCCGGGGATCGGCCATTGCGCGACGATCTGCCGGCTCGCGAAATCGATGACCGAAACGCTGCCCTCACCGCCTGGCCTGTCCGGCATGTGATGGGAGCCGCGGTTGGAGACATAGATCCTGGTGCCGTCCCGGCTGGTGGTGAGCCCATGTGCGCCCTTGCCCGTGGGAAGAAAGCCCGCTTCCCGGAACGAGCCCGCGTCAATGAAGTAGACGCCGTCACTCATCATGTCGGTCACGAAGAACGTCGTCCCGTCTGCTGAAAGCCGGACATCCTGCGGCATGCTCATGGGCTTGGACAGCTTGATATCGTCGAGCACCGTGCCGTTCTTCACGTCGACCTTCAGGAGGTTGCCGCTGAACTCGCAGGTGAACACCATGAAGGAATAGTCGGCCGAATAGTCGGCGTGGTTGATCCCCTTGCAGGTCGGCGTTTCGATGGTGGACCTGAGGGCCATGGTCTGGGGATCGCGAAGTTCCAGACGGTGAAACGCCTCCGCCACCACGATGGCTGCCGAACCGTCCGGCAGGAAATACATGT
Organism: uncultured Alphaproteobacteria bacterium; assembly: GCA_945957365.1. GTDB lineage: Bacteria > Pseudomonadota > Alphaproteobacteria > Rhizobiales > Aestuariivirgaceae > Aestuariivirga. The sequence goes on from CAMFKI010000013.1 coordinate 46,029, forward strand.
TGTAGGGGTCATTCACGGCAACCTGCTGGCCCGCCTTCCCGGTGAACGGATCGATCGGCGTCAGGGACCCCCGCAGCGTCTGGTCGGCGTTGTTGGCAACCCACAAGGTCTTCAGGTCCCAGGCCGGAATGATGTGCTCGGGGCCTCTGCCAACCTTGATGGTCTCGATGACCTTGTGCGTGGCGGGATCGATGACGCTGACGGTGTTGGACCCGTGATTGGGAACATAGACGCGGGGCAGAGCGTCGCGCACGGTCGGACTGAGCTTGTCGGCGCCGATCTCGCCATAGACGTTCAGCGGGGCCGGGGCCTTCGGCGTTTCGCCTGCGCTCGCCTGGCCAGCGGCTGGCGGCTGCGAAGAACCGCTGGCCGCGGCCGGTGGAACGGCCACGGGAACCCCGCTCCCCGATGTGTTCGCGTCGCCATCCGTGCCGGACCACGCGGCGGACGACTGCACCGCCATGCCGAATAAAAGCGCCAGCGCCACCGCGGCGGCTTTCGAAGCAAACCAAGCCATGTTTCAATCACCATTGATGAATTTGCGGATGGCCGCTGCGGTCCCATCCACGATGAGGTCGACACCCTTCTGACCGAGTGCGGCGGAGGCGCGCGCCGGCGAGCCGCCATAGACGCCGTTTTCCGGGCGGGCCGCGGCGGCTTCTCCGAGCTTGCCGGCCCGCACCATGTCGGGCGCCGTTGCGAGTTCCAGTGACGTGTCCGCCAGGGCCGCGTGGCTGCCGATCTCCGTATCCGGGAAGCCGGCGTCATGGAGTGCCGAAACATATTGGGTCTGGGTGATCTCGTAATACTGCCGCAGAGCGATGGCATGGGCTTTCTGCCCCCATTCCCTGTCGAGGGCTTCCGCAGCCGTCACAAGGTCTCTCTGGTAGCCGCCGTGGTCTCCGATGAAGACGACATGGGTGAAACCCGCGTGCCGCAACGAACGTCCTGCTTCCTCGAGCATCCGGGTGAAGGTTGCGTCGGTGAGGCTGATCGTGCCGGGAAAGCGCATGTGCTCGGTGGGAGGATCGATGTTGCCTTCGGGCACATAGGCCACCACCGGTGCGACCAGCGTGTTGCCGACCTTCTCCGCGATCAGCCGGGCGAGAATGCCCACCCGCGCATTGTGCTTGCCGAGTGCCATGTGCGGACCGCTCTGCTCGGTTCCGCCGATCGGAACGATGACCGTTGTCTCGCCGCCGGCGATCGCCGACTGCAACTCGGTCCAGGTCATGTCTTCGAGCATGACCTCTGCCCGGACTGGCAGTGCTGTCAGAAAGAGGATCGCTGCAATGATGATGGGCCTCGCCATGGACGCGCTCATATCACTGGACCGGGCGCAAATTCAATTTGCCCTGCGCCGGGTACGGATTTTTCCGCGCATTGGGCCCGCCCATTATGGGCTCACGAATGCTCGCCAGCCCGGCGCGATCCCATCCCGGACTCCTTGCGGTGCGGGCCGAACACACCAGTGCCACCGAAGACGGCGGTTTCACCCACCAGGGCCGGGGTCCCTCGCATCCGCGAGGCGGATAGGATTTTCTGCCGTTTCCTATAAGCTTCCCGCCCGCCGGGCGAACGGCAAGGATTTTCAGTGTCACTTTGGTTCTGCCGGCGCACCATTCGGAAGGAAGATGATGCCCACCAACCAATTGAAAATGTCTGAGCGGCATCCCGCGCAGCCCGCTTCACCGCCCCTGTCGGTCGGTGTCGGAATCACGCCCGGCGCGGCAAACTTCGAAATTGGACATCTTGCCGACGGAATCACTGACGATTGTGCGTCCATCTTCCATCCCGCGACCTTCCTCCCAATCCTCCGTGATGTACAAGTAAGCCAATGAAATCGCTTGTTAAATTTTTCATCTTTGGTCTGGTTATCCTGGCCGGCGTCGCCCTGCTCCGTCCGGGCCTTGCCGCGCAGGGGCTCACCTATGCGCCAGCGTCAATACAGGCATGGTTCGGCCAGTCGGCTGCGGAGCCGGGCAAGGACGCCAAGAAACAGAAGGACGGGTCGTCGCACGCGGCCGGTGATGATCAGCGCAAGGGCAGTGGCGCGATTGCCGTCTCGGTCGCCGCCGCCAGGTCCGGAACGCTTCCCGTGGTCGAGCGCACCTATGGCATGCTGCAGTCGCCGGCCGTGGTTCAGCTGGGTTCGCGCATTACCAGCCAGGTAACGTCGATCAACCTCAAGGAGGGCGCCACGGTCAAGGCCGGCGACCTGCTGCTGACGCTCGACGACCGCGCCCCACAGGCCCAGCTCGCCAAGGACAAGGCAGCCCTTGCCAAGGACCAGGCGCTGCTCGCCAGCGCCACGGCTGACCTCCAGCGGGCGCGCACGCTGGTGCAGAAGCAGGCCGGCACGCAGCAGGCCTTCGACCAGGCGCTGGCGGCCCAGCTTGCCGCGCAGGCCAATGTCGAGGCCGACAACGCCGCCATCGATGCCGACGAGGTGCAGTTGGGATTCACCCGCATCACCGCGCCGATCGACGGGCGGCTGGGCAGCATCCCGGTTTCGGTTGGCGATCTCGTCACCTCTGGGCAGAACGCCACCACCCTGATGACGGTCACGCAGATGAAGCCGCTCAAGGTGACCTTCCGCCTGCCGGAGTCGGTACTCGATTCCCTCCGCGCCGAAATCGCGGCCGGCACACAGGTCAATGTCGGCGTCATCCGCATGGGTGAAACCAAGCCCTTCGTCGAAGGCAAGCTCGACTTCATCGACTCGTCGGTCGACAGCGCGTCCGGCACAATCGGCCTCAGCGCGACCATCGCCAATGAAGACCTCGCGTTGTGGCCCGGCCAGCACGTGAACGTGGAGGTAGAGCGCGCGCCGCTCTCCTCCCAGGCCCTCATCCCGACGGTCGCCCTCCAGCCAGGTCAGCAGGGCAGCTTCGTCTGGCTCCTCAAGGACGACTCCACCGTCGCGCCCCAGGTGGTCACGGTAGAGCGCAGCGAGGGCGGGGTAAGCGCCATCTCCGCAGGCCTGCACACCGGCGACAAGGTTGTCGTGGAAGGCCAGCTGCGCCTCGCGCCCGGTGCCAAGGTCAAGGCCACCGAGCAGGCCGAGAAGCTCGCCGACGAGTCATCGCAACAAGGCACCGCGACGCCATGAACCTCTCGGAGTTTTGCATCCGCCGCCCGGTGGCGACCATCCTGATGTCGGTCGCCATCGTGATGGGCGGCATCTTCGCTTACCTCCAGTTGCCTGTCGCCGCCCTGCCGCGCGTCGACTTTCCGGTCATCAACGTCAGCGCCTCGCTGCCGGGCGCGTCGCCCGCGACCATGGCCTCCTCCGTCGCCACCCCGCTCATCAAGCAGTTCGCGACCATCGCCGGCATTGACTCGATCTCGACCTCAAATGCCATCGGCTCCACCTCGATCGCCATCCAGTTCGCGCTCGACCGCAACATCGATGCCGCCGCCCAGGACGTGCAGTCGGCGATCGCGCGCGCGGCACGCCAGCTGCCGGACGACATGCCCTCACCGCCCAGCTTCCGGAAGGTCAATCCGGCGGATGCGCCGATCCTGCTCCTGGCGCTGAAGAGCGACACGGTGCCGCTGACGCAGCTCGACGCCTTCGCCGAACAGGTCATCAGCCCGACACTGTCGACGCTCGATGGCGTCGCCCAGGTGATGATCTTCGGCAGCCAGCAATATGCCGTGCGCATCGAGATCGATCCCTCGGCCCTCGCGGCGCGCGGCATTTCGCTCGGCCAGATGCAGAGCGCCATCGCCGCCGCCAACCGCAACACCCCGCTCGGCACCTTGCAGAACCGGGAACAGCAGCTCACGATCACCGCCAACACCCAGCTCGACAATGCGGCCGACTTCGCCAATCTCGTGCTCGCCCAGCGCAACGGCAGCCCGGTGCGGCTGGGCGACGTCACCCGGGTCATCGACAGCGTGTCAAACAACCAGTCGGCCAGCTGGCATGACGGCACCCGGGCCATCATCCTCGCCATCCAGCGCCAGCCGGATGCCAACACCGTCGCCGTGGTGGACCGGGTGAAGGCCATGTTGCCGCAATTCGCCTCGCAGCTCCCGGCGGCCGCGAGCCTCGAGCTGCTGAATGACCGCTCGGTCTCCATCCGTGCATCGCTGTCGGATGTCGAGCACACGCTGGCGCTGACCATCGGTCTCGTGATCCTGGTGATTTTCGCCTTCATCCGCCGGCTATGGGCCACGCTGATCCCGACCATCGCGGTTCCGGTCTCGATCATCGGCACGCTCGGCATCATGTATGTGCTCGGTCTCTCGATCGACAACATCTCGCTCATGGGCCTCACGCTCTCGGTGGGCCTCGTCGTCGACGATGCCATCGTGATGCTCGAGAACATCATCCGTCATATGGAAGAAGAGGGGCAGGGCGCCTTCGAGGCCGCGCTTGCCGGCTCGCGCGAGATCGGCTTCACCATCCTGTCGATCTCGGTTTCGCTGGTCGCGGTGTTCATTCCCGTGCTCCTGATGGGCGGTGTCATCGGCCGCATCTTCAATGAATTCGCCGTCGTGGTGACGGCGTCGATCCTGATCTCGATGTTCGTGTCGCTGACGCTGACGCCGATGATGGCCTCGCGCCTGCTGCGCCATGCGCCCGGCGAGGCCGCCCGGGAATGAATTCTGGGCCGGACGCTGGAAGGTGCGTTCGACCTGCTGCTCGCGGGCTACCGGGCGCTTCTCGGCGTCTGCCTGCGCCATCGCTTCTGGGTGTTCCTGGTCTTCGTCGCCAGCCTCTTCCTCACCGTCCACCTCTTCCAGACGATTCCCAAGGGCTTCTTCCCGCAGGAGGACATCGGCCAGCTGCAGGTGACGACGCAGGCCCGCCAGGATATTTCCTTCGATGCCATGGTCGACCTGCAGAAGAAGGTGGAGGCGGTGTTCCGGGCGTCGCCCTATGTGGCCCATGTCGTCAGCAACGTCGGTGGCGGCAACAACAGCTCGATGAATTCCGGCCGCCTCTTCGTGGAGCTGAAGCCCAAGGACCGCCGGCCGCCGCTGCCCGTGGTGATCGGCAGCCTGCGCAAGAGCCTCAGCGGCATTCCCGGCATCAACGCATTCATCACGCCCACCCAGAACCTTTCGGTCGGCGCACGCAGTTCGGCCAGCGCCTACCAGCTCGTGGTGCAGGCGCTGGACAGCGATGCCCTCAATTCTTTCTCCCAGAAGCTCCAGCAGGAGATGCAGCAGGATCCGGCCCATTTCACCGACGTGACGACCGACCTGCAGAACAACGCCATCGAGGCCCACCTCGTGATCGACCGCGACAAGGCGGCAGCCCTGGGCGTCGGCAGCGATATCCTGCGCTCCACGCTCTATGGCGGCTTCGGCTCGCAGCAGGTCGCAACGATCTACACCGCGACCGACAGCTATGACGTGATCATGGAACTCGACCCCAACATCGCCTGGACGCCGGAACGGCTGCGGGCGATCGAGGTGCAGGGCGCCAACGGCACGCTGGTGCCGCTCGAGACCTTTGCCCGCATCGACACCGTGGCAGGCCCGCTCACGGTGAACCAGCTTGGCCAGCTGCCCGCGGTCACGCTCTCCTACAACCTGCCGGACGGCGTGTCGCTCGGCGACAGCATCGCTGCCATTGACCGCATCAAGGAGAAGATCGGCGTGCCCGCCGGCGCCTCGACCACCTTCTCGGGTACCGCCAAGACCTTCCAGGATTCGGCAGCCAACCAGGGCCTGTTGATCCTCGGCGCCATCCTCACGATCTACATCGTGCTGGGCATGCTGTACGAAAGCTTCATCCATCCGCTCACCATCCTGTCCGGCCTTCCGGCCGCGGCGGCCGGCGCGCTCGCGACGCTCGAATGGTTCGGTTTCGACCTGTCGCTGATCGCGGTGATCGGCCTGCTCATGCTCATCGGTATCGTGAAGAAGAACGCCATCATGATGATCGACGTGGCGCTGACGCTGGAGCGTTCGGGCACTGTGCCGGTCGAGGCGATCAGGCGGGCCTGCCTCATGCGCTTCCGGCCGATCATGATGACGACGCTCGCCGCCCTCATGGGCACGCTACCCATCGCGCTGGGTGCGGGCGCCAGCGCCGAATTGCGCCAGCCCCTCGGTGTGGCAGTCGTCGGCGGCCTCATCGTGTCACAGACCCTGACGCTCTTCGTGACGCCGGTCCTCTATCTTTACATGGAGGATCTTGCCGGATTTCTGCGTCGCATCGGCTCGCGCAAGTCGCGCAAGACCGAAGCGCAGCTGCCGACGCAAGGCGCGGGCCAGGAGCAGTGACCAGCCGGACACGATGAGGATGGGAACGGGCCGATCCTGCTGAGTTTTCGATAGGCGTTCTGGACTCTACGAGGGGGCGCCCATGTCGGTTCGGGGCCTCCGTCTCACCGAGCGCAGTCGAAAGCCGTAACGCCGTGAAAACGCGCTCGACAGCGCGGATGCGCTGGCAAAACCGCATCTCAGCGCTACCTGCCCTATCGGCAATGGCGTATGCGTTACCAGATCGCGTGCGCGCGACAGGCGCAGGTGCTGATAGTATCGGCCGGGAGGCATGCCGACATGATCATCGAACAGCCGCGCCATGGTGCGCAACGTCAGTCCCGCCTCACGCGCAATTTCGTCGAGCGTCGCAGGATGTTCCAACCTCGACGCCATGATGGCCATGCATCTGTGGATCGTGGCCGGCAGGCCCGACGACATGCCTTCCGCGTGGTGCCAGGGCATCGCCGGTCGGGCAAGGTCGTGCAGGAACATGGACGCCACGTCGAATTTCACGCTCCGTCCGAAGCGGGCGGATATTTCGGCCAGGATCAGGTCGAGCGCGGTGGAGGCACCGCCACAGGTCAGGAATTGCCCATCCCGGACATGCCGATCCGGAACGACCGTGACATTGGGGAACAGTTCGGCAAATTCGACCAGCAACTGCCAGTGCAGCGTCGCCTTGCGGCCGTCGAGATAGCCTGCTGCCGCCAGAAGCCAGGTGCCCGTGTCTGCCGCGATCACCGTCTTGGCCCGCTTCGTGAGGCGCAGCGTCCTTCTGAGCGATGGCTTCTGCGCGTCCGCGCGGAACTCGTCCCCGCCGATCACGATGAGAATGTCGCAGGCCCTGGCCTCGGCACGTGGCATGTCGGGCGCAATGCGCAAACCGCTCGAACTGAGAACGGGCGCATCGTCGTGGGAAAAGATCGTCCATGTCAGCTCCGCGCGCGTTTCGTCGCGGACGACGCGAAGAGGCTCCAGCAGGCAGGCCAGCAGCATGTTCGAGAAGGCGTCGAACAGGAGGACGTTAACGGTCAGCCGGGGCGGTGGCAGAATACGTGGCATTTTTGGCAGTTTTGCACAAATCGCCACAGTGGGTAACCTCTAGCCTGAGGTGGCTAACGGCGGAGACCCCCATGACCGACAGACCACTTTCCCACATTCGCGTACTGGATTTCGGGCACTACCTTGCCGGACCCCTGGTCGGCATGATGTTTGCCGACATGGGCGCGGAGGTGTTCCGCGTCGATCCCCCGGGCGGGCCGAAGTGGCGTGATCCGGCCTTCGACATGCTGTCGCGTGGCAAGAAGGCCATCACGCTGGACCTGAAGACCGAAGGCGGCCGGAGGCTGGCGCTCGACCTCGCGGCGCGCTCCGACCTGGTCATCGAGAATTTCCGGCCGGGCGTCATGACCCGGCTGGGTCTCGGGCCGGAGGACCTCGCAGCGGTGAATCCGCGCCTGGTCACTCTGTCCCTGCCGGGCTTTGCCACGGCCGATCCCGAACTTGCTTCGCTGCCAGCCTGGGAGGCGGTGATTGCCGCGCGGACCGGGCAATTCACCGACATGGGGCTCAACCGCCGGCTGATGGGGATCAACCCGTCCTTCACGCCCCTCGGGCTTGCCTCCGCCTATGGCGCGGCCTTCGGCGCCATGTCGGCGCTGTTTGCGCTCAACGCCCGCGACCGGAACGGCGGCGAGCACATCGAAGTGCCGCTCGCATCAGCCCTGTTCGAGGGCCTGGCCTACAACAGCGAGCAGATCGAAAATTATCCGGAGCGCTACAAGTCGCCGCGCGAGGTCGAGCTGGAACGCCGCGCCGCCGAGGGCCTCCCGCTCAACCTCAGCTATGCGGAGCTGGGCGAGTTCCTCGATCCGTTCTACCGCATCTACCGCTGCGCCGATGGTCGCGGCTTCTATGTCGTGTCCTGCTCCATCGTCATGCACCCGCGCCGCGTGCTGCAGGTGCTTGGGCTGGGGGACCTGGCCAGGACCCTCCCGGACTTCGATGCCTATCTCGATCGGAAGGACTGGCCGGATGAATGGGCCATGCGCAACTATCCTGTCGGCAAGCGCGATCGGGCCCGCCTCGGCGCGGCCATGCAGGAGGCCTTTCTGACCAGGCCATCGACGGAATGGGAAATTCTGTTTGGCGTCGGGAAGGCCCCTGCCACGGCGCAGCGCAGCACCCGGGAGTGGCTGAATGATCCGCATGCGCTTGCCTCCGGCCTGGTGCTCGAGGTGAATGACCCGCGTCACGGGCGCATGCGGCAGATGGGCAATGTCGCCTGGATCGCCGGAGACGAGGGCGCACTCCGCAAGTCCCCCGGTCCGGCTGTCGATGATGGCCGCGCCCGGATACCCAACGTCCTGAAGGAACCGGCGCGGTCGCACGCGGCTGCGGCAGACCAGCGGCCGTGGCTCGCGGGGCTGAAGGTTCTCGACCTGACCAATGTCATCGCCGGGCCCACCATTGGGTCCACGCTCGCGCGCTTCGGTGCAGAGGTCACATCGGTCCAGCCGGTGTCGCCCTCCGTCGATCCATGGAATGCCGTGGTCTTCGGCCTGCACGGTCACCGCGGCAAGCAGAGCCTGCTGCTGAACCTCAAGAGTACGAAGGGCCAGGAAGCCCTCGCCCGCCTCATCGCCCAATCCGACGTGATCACGATGAACGGCACCGACGCGCAGCGCGATGCGCTGGGCCTGACACCGCAACGCCTGGCGCACGTCAATCCCCGCCTCATCCTGGTTCAGCTCGACGCCTTCGGCGGACCTCGGCGAGGACCGAAATCCGATCATCTGGGATATGATGACCTGGTGCAGGCAGCGACTGGCGTCATGACGCGTTTCGGCGGCGGGCCCGATACCCCGGAAGAACATGCCCACTTCGGAACGATCGACGTCCTGACCGGCTATTGCGCCTGTGTCGCGCTGGGCGCAGCGCTGGAGCGTCTGCGCGTCACGGGGGTCGGCGGCGTCGCACGCGCCGCACTCGCGGCCAGCGGCGAGATGATCCAGGCGCAGTTCATGTATGACCATCCTGGGCGCGCACCGTTCGACGAGCCTTCGGGGCGTGAGGTCCGCGGCTGGGGGCCATTCTATCATTGCTACCGGGCGGCCGACGACTGGATGTTCTTCGCAGCGCCAACCGAGCGCCGGGATGCTTTGCGTCATGTGCCGGAGCTCGAGGACCTTGCGGCGATTCCGGAAACGGACCTTGCAAATGCCTTGGCCGAAAGGTTCTCGCAGCATCCGGTCGCGCACTGGGCATCGCGCCTCGCGGGACGTTCGGCAGCTGTCGTGCCGCTCGGCTCGCTGCAGGCCAATCGCGATCAGTCACTGCAGCTGGAAAGCGCCGGCGCCATCGACATTCGCAAGTCGACTTACCGCGCCATCCGCCACGACAGGCATCCGATGGGCCGCTGGGTCGATCTCGCTGCACCAAATGCCGTGCGCCCGCGCTTCGCACCCATCGTCATCCCCGGACATGCCCCGAAGTATGGCGCCGAAACCCGGGCCATCCTCGCGCACATCGGCTACAGTGACGATGACATAGACGCGATGATCGCCTCGGGCGACGCGGCAGAAAGTTGGTCCGTCCGCTACCTGCCGGAGTAGCGCACCCACGCTTCATTGAATGCCGCGAATCTAGAATCATTCTAAGTAATTGATATTAAGAAACAATATCTTGCAATCTCGCGCGCATCTGATATCCGATAAAAACACTCGGAATAATCCGCTAGGGCGTGATAGAAGCATGATGTTCAACAGCCGAGAATTGCTTGCCCGTGCGCCAGAACGTCTTGTCCTCCTCGGATACCGCAACATGATGTCGGCCTATGAGTTCGGTGACACGGCGAGCTGGGAAGAAATCTGGCGCAGCTTCATTCTCGACCTCGGTGTCCCGGCGGCGCGCCGAACTGCCGGCGAAGTTCAGTACTGGATGCGCGCCATCCGGGCCAATGCCGGGCGCGCGCTCGGGTTCTATCCACATCGATGCTTTCGACTTTGTGACGATGAATGCATTGCGGTGAGCCTCGTCGCAGCCGCACAGTCGGGTGACGACGAAGCTGGCCTGTTCGCAGCGGCTATGCTGACCGGAACGGCCGAGCAGTCGCGCAATGATGACATCTGGCATGCTTCATCGCATCTCGCGGCCGCTTTGCAGGGCGCGGGGCGAAGCCTCAGCGCTTGCCCGCGCACCATCATCCACGCGTTGTGCTCCGAAGAATTGGGCATCATGACTACACCGGCACCGACGGTATCTGCCATCACTCTGTTGAATCGCGCTGAAGATGTTCCACAACTGCCTCGCGCGATCCTGGGCACCACGGCGTCGAACGAGGGTCACAGATGATCGTCTGCCACTGTAACGTGATCACTTGTTCGGAAATCCGAGACTCCGTGCACCTTCTTTCAAGCGAACGGGACGCCGGGCCCGTCACGCCAGGCCGTGTCTTCCGCTGCTGTGGTGCCCGCCCGCAATGCGGAGGTTGTCTGAATGGCGTGAAGAGCCTGATTGCCGCCGAACTCGATGGCCTGGACTGTCGCACGGGTGAATCTTGTCCATTGACTAACCTGCCATCGGGCCTCAATCAACCGGGATCGGACGAACGGGAAGGAGCAGATCATGAAGGGCCATGCCACAGTCATCGAATACCTGAACCGGGCTCTCAGATCGGAACTGACAGCCGTGAGCCAGTATTGGCTGCACTTTCGCCTGCTTGAAGATTGGGGCTTCGTGCGTCTCGCCAAGCACGAGCGCGCCGAGTCGGTGGAGGAAATGCATCACGCTGACAAGCTCATCGCCCGCATCATCCTTCTCGAAGGCCACCCCAATCTTCAAACGCTGGATTCGCTGATGATCGGCCAGAACATCAAGGAAGTCCTGGAATGCGATCTGAAGGCCGAATACGGCGCACGCCAGCTTTACACCGAAGCGCGCAAGGCCTGTAAGGATGTCGATGATTTTGTGACCATGAAGCTCTTCGAAGACCTGCTTGGTGACGAGGAGGGCCACATCGATCACCTCGAAACCGAACTCGCCCTCATCGAGCAGATCGGCATTGAGAACTACGGCCTGCTGCAAGCCAGCAAAGGCGAATCCTAAGGTTTCTATCCTTCCGGCGCCGGCACGGCAGCATTGGCAGCTCTGTTCCCGAGCCAGAGAGACACGGCCAGACCTGCGATGCCAGGGCTGGGTGACGCTGCTAGGGCTGTATTTCTGAGACTTGACAACAACTCGGGATGCCCGGGCAATGGAAGCCCCGCCATTGGCCAGCCCAAGCTCAGGCTGTCCTTCCTTCCAGCTTGCTGGAGTCGGGATGAAACACCGTGCGGCCCGCCTGTTCGGATGTGATCATCGCGATGCCATAGACGCTCGACAGGAGTTCCGCTTGCATGACACTGCCGGGCGCACCATGCGCCATCACGCGACCGTCCTGCAGGATGAGGATGCGGTCGGCGACGGCGGCGGCAAGGTTGAGGTCGTGCAACACCACGAATGCCCCGAAGCCGGGCGAGATGCGCCGCCGCACAGTGGCCAGCACTTCGACCTGGTGGCGGACATCGAGGCTCGACGTCGGCTCGTCGAGAAACAGAAACTGCGGTTCGGACTGCAGGGCGAGTTGGCTCAGCACGCGCGCCAGATGACCGCGCTGCTGCTCGCCGCCGGAGAGCTGCTGGAATTGCCGGTCGGCGAAGCCGTTCAACCCGACGTCTTCGAGCGCCCGGGAGCTGATGGCATGGCGGGACGCTGGAGCAAGGTCGTGGAGAGCGAGTTCCGCCACCTCGCGAACCGTGAAGGGAAACGACAGCGACAACGACTGCGACAGCACCGCACGCTGCCTGGCGAGCGCCGCCGCGGAGAGCGTCGCAACATTGCGTCCGCCATAAAACACGCTGCCCTCGCTTGGAGCGAGGCTGCCAGCAAGGATCTTCAGCAACGTGCTCTTGCCTGCGCCATTGGGGCCGACCGCCACCGTCAGTTCGCCCGGTCGAAGCTCCAGCGATACGTCGCCGAGCACGCGGCGTGCGCCGCGATGCAGGGTGATGGAACGGGCTGCGATCACGTCAGTCGCCCTCCGCGCTGCGGCTTGCCAGCAGCATCCACAGGAACACCGGTCCGCCGAGTGCCGCCGTGACGATGCCGATGGGCAGTTCCGCCGGCGCGGCAATGCTGCGCGCCACGAGGTCGGCCAGCAGCAGCAGCAGCGCGCCGAGCAGGGCCGACAGTGGCAGCAGGGCTCGGTGCGCCGGCCCGACGCCGATGCGCAGCAAGTGGGGCACGATCAGGCCGACGAACCCGATCACCCCGCTCACCGCCACGGCGCAGCCAGTGAGCAGTGCCGTCGCTGCGATGGCGGCAAGCTTGCTCTTCTCGACGTTGACGCCCATGTACCCAGCCTCCGCCTCGCCCAGCGACATGCGGTCGAGAGTGCGTGACAATGGCGGCAGCAGGAGCAGGCTCGCACTGGAGCACATGCTCAGGCTGGCAATCTTGTTCCAGTTCGCACCCGCGAGGCTTCCCATGCTCCAGAAGGTCAGTTCGCGCAGTTGCTGCTCGCTGCTGATGAAGATCAGCAGTCCCGTGACTGCCATCGTCAGCGCCCCCATGGCAATGCCGCCAAGCAGCATGAGGTTGACGGAGGTGCGCCCGGCGCGCGTCGCGATGGCATAGAGAACGAGTGTCACCGTAAGTCCGCCAAGGAAGGCGGCGACGGGCAGCAGCAGTGCCGCGGCCCGGCCGAACAGGTGTTCTCCCAGCACGATGGTGCCCACAGCCCCCAGTGCGGCCCCGGATGACACGCCTGTCAGCCCGGGATCGGCCAGTGAATTGCGGAACAGCCCTTGCATCACCGCACCGCTGATGCCGAGGCTGGCGCCCACCAGCATCGCCAGCACCGTGCGCGGAATGCGCACGCTCCACAGGATCGAGGCGTCGCGCAGGCTCGCATCGGCCGGTGACGCGATAGCGGTGACGACTTCGGCGAGGCTGAGGGGCACGGCGCCCGACATCAGCGATGCAGCCACCGCCGCGCCAAGGCCTGCGAGGCACAGCGCGAGCGCCAGTCCGGCGCCACCGCGTCGGAGCGCCGGCCGGCGCATGACCGGGACTCTCACGAGCGGTCGATGTGGTGGATGAAATCCGCCAGCTCGGCCGCTGCCGCCAGCGTGCGCGGACCGAAGCCCAGCAGGTAGCTGCCGTCATAGGCCCTGATCGCCTTGTGCCTGGCGGCCGGCGAGGCCGCCAGGGGTTCATAGGCGAGGATTGCATCGGCCGCAGGCGCGATGCCCGCACCGCGCATCGTCACGATGGCGTCGGGGGGTTCCGCCAAAAGCACCTCGGCGGAGAGCGGCTTGTAGCCGGTCATGCCGCGCGCGACGTTGTCGCCGCCGGCCAGTCCGATCACGCTGTCGGCACCCGTCCCGGCGCCACCCGCCACCAGCCGTCCGTCGGCGAAGCTCAGAATGAAGAGCACCCTGGGCCGCGGAGCCGGATAGTGCGCCACGCGGGCTGCGAGATCGGCCGCGCTACGTTGCGTCTGCTGGGCAAGTGCTTCGGCTGCCGGTGCGCAATCGAGCAGTCGGCCGAGCAGCAGCGCCTTGTCGATGATGCCCTCGACCGTCGGCTTGTGCGCAATGAGGGCCAGCGGAATGCCGCTCTGGCGCAGCGTTGCAAGAACCTCCGGCGGACCGGCGTCGCTCGTGGCGATGACCAGATCCGGCGACTGCGCGAGAATGCCCTCGGCGGGAAGGGCACGCAGGTAGCCCACGTCGGGGAGACCCTGAACGCCTTGGACGGACGCACTGGTCGAATCGATCGCCACGATGCGCTGTCCCTGTCCGAGGTCGACGAGCAGTTCGGTGACCGAGCTGCCGATCGAAACGATCCGCCGCGCGGTGCCGGCCGTCACCTTTTGGCCGGCTGCGTCGGTGATGGTCCCGGCACCTGCCTGCCGCGGCAGTGCCAGCATGGCCACACCTCCGGCGAGCAGGGCACGGCGGGACACGGCAATACGAGAGTTGGTCATTGCCGGCCCCTTCACTTGTTGAGGATGAGCCCGCCGGTGCGGGTGATGCGCAGGCGATAGCTCGCACCCTGGTGCGAGATCAGAATCTCCTTCTGACCCTTGAACAATTGCTGGCTCGCATAGGATGGCGGCTCGCCGTCACATGGCGGCGATTCGCCGGCAGCATTCTGCCGCGCTCCTTCGATGGGCTTTGAAAGCATTTCGGACTCCGTTGCCGCGGAACGTGGCAATCAGCTAGTTCCGAATAAATTCAATATGTTGGTCGTTTAAGATTTAGTAGTTGACTAAATAAGTCGGATTTGAGTAGATGTCAAGCAGCCTTCGCCGCATCAGGCGGCGGATGGCGATGCCAGCTCCCGTGCGCACAGGCGCCGCGCCAGCCCCTTCAAACTTAGTCTTGCACCTGGGGGCAACATGCGTCGTCCGATCCTCTCCGCCGTTCTGCTGTGCGGAACGGCTTTCCTCGCTCCGGCAGCGCCGGCTTTCGCCGAGGAAGAATCCGAACTCGATCTCATCACCGTCACCATCAACAAGGTCCGTCAGACGCTTTCCGAGGTGGTGGGCGGCGTCAGCGTCGCCACGCGCAAGGACGTGGAGCAATATGACGAGAACACGGTGCGCGAGGTGCTGGCGCCGATGCCAGGCGTCTCCACCCAGCAGAATGCCGACGACCCCGCCACTGCGATCAACGTCCGCGGCCTGCAGGACTTCGGACGCGTCGCGGTGACCATCGACGGGGCCCGGCAGAACTTCCAGCACAGCGGCCACAATGCCAACGGCATGTTCTATTTCGAGCCGGAGATGATGCAACAGGTCACCGTGGTGCGCGGGCCTATTTCCAATATCTATGGCTCGGGCGCCATCGGCGGCGTCGTCGCCTTCGAGACCCTCGACGTCTTCTCGTTTCTCAGGCCGGAAGAGAACCGCGCCATCCAGGAGAAGGTGCAGTACAACACCAACTCGGGCGGCATCCTCAGCAGCACCACCGCGGCCCAGCGTTTCGGCGACTATGGCGGCGTGCTCGGCAATTTCGTCTACCGCAACTCTGATGCCTACGAGGACGGCAACGGCAATGTCGTTCCGAACAGCGGGCAGGACATCGTGGCGGGCCTGGTCAAGGGCACCCTGACGCCCGCCGAGGGGCATCGCCTCGACATCAGCTACATCGCCAACAAGGACAACTTCGTGAACGGCCTCGCGACGCTCTACGACAACGACGTGACGGCTCAGACCCTTGCCACGAAGTACAACTGGGATGGCGGCGGCAACCCGCTCTTCGAAGTCACCGCCAACGCCTACTGGACCGCGACGGAGCAGAACCAGGAACGCCAGAACGGCTCGCTGATCGGCACCAGCCAGAACTTCCGCATCGATACCTATGGCACTGACGCCTACAACAACTCGCGTTTCCAGACGGGTGCGCTGAACCACGTCGTCACCATCGGCGGCGATGTGTTCCAGGACGAGGTGAAGGTCGAGGATCCGGCGGGAACCGCCGACCTGTTCACGCCATCGGGCCAGCGCACGGTGGGCGGTGCCTTCATCCAGGACCAGGTGGCGGTCACATCCTGGCTCGACGTGCTCGCTGCCGGCCGCTTCGACGCCTACAGCCTCTCGGGTGGCGGCACCCACAGCGAAGGCACCCACTTCTCGCCCAAGGCCACCATCGTCCTCAAGCCCTTTACCGATCCCACCTGGGATGGCGTGAACGTCTACGGCACCGTGGCCCAGGGCTATCGCGCCCCGGCCATCACCGAAACCCTGATCGAGGGCATCCACCCGCCGCCGGCCGTCTTCACCTTCCTGCCCAACCCAGACCTCAAGCCCGAGATCGGCACCACCGTGGAAGGCGGCATCACCGCAAGCTTCGATGGCGTCATCCGCGACAACGACAAGCTGAACCTGCGGGCGGGCCTGTTCAACAACGACGTCAAGAACTACATCGGCGGAGTCTACCTGCCCATCCTGAACGTCTATCAGTACCAGAACATTTCCGAGGCCCGTCTCTGGGGCTTCGAGGGCGAGATCAGCTACGATGCCGGTACCGTCTTCGCCGGCATGGCCGGCAGCATCATCCGTGGCGAGAATCTGACCGACAACCAGCCGCTGGAGACAGTGCCTCCCGACAAGCTGGTCTCGACGCTCGGCTTCCGCCTGCTCGACGAGCGCGCGGTGTTCGGCGTGCGCTGGTTCGCCGTTGCCGCGCAGGACAGGGTGCCGGCCGGTGCGCCCACCAGCAACGCCTTCAATCTCGTCAACCTGTTCTCCAGCTTCGCCTTCAGCGAAAACCTGAAGGCCGGCCTCAACGTCGACAACCTGTTTGACGAGCAGTACGAGGTTTACCTCGATTCCAGTCCATCGCCAGGCCGCACCGTGCTGTTCACCTTCACCGGCAGGCTGGGTGGCTGAACATGGAACAGCCGGCCGGCGTGACGAACTATCTGGCCCTGTTCTGGCAGGCCGACGTGGTGGTGAAGGCTGTCATGGCCGGCCTGCTCCTCGCCTCGCTCGTCTCCTGGGCCATCATCGTCGAGAAGTCGGTGGCGCTCACCCTTGCGGCGCGCGCCGATCGCCGCTTCATCGATCGCTACCGCTCGGGCCGGACTGCCACTGAGACCAGAAGCGCCGCCGCGCGCCTGCTGACGGCGATGACGCGCGAGGCAAATGGCCTCGACTGGAGCGGACCGGTGCGTGACTGCGTGGAAGGTCGGCTGCGCCTGATCCTGTCGCAGGTCCAGCGCCAGCGCCGTGCCGGTCTCACCTTCCTCGCCACGCTGGCCTCGTCGGGGCCCTTCGTCGGCCTGTTCGGGACGGTGTGGGGGATCATGGCGAGTTTCACCTCGATTGCCGAGAGCCAGAGCACCAGCCTCGCCGTCGTCGCGCCCGGCATTGCCGAGGCACTGCTGGCGACAGGTGTTGGACTCTTCGCCGCCATTCCCGCTGCGGTGTTCTTCAATCGCCTCACTGCGAAGGTCAACGTGTCGGCGGGAATCCTCGGCGAATTCGGCCAGGAGGTCATGATCGGCTTCACCCGCGCGGCGGCGCGGCTGGATCGACCATGACCCCGGCACCTTTCGGCGACGACAATGTCGGCCACGGCCTCAACAGCGAGATCAACGTCACGCCCTTCGTCGACGTGACGCTGGTCCTGCTCGTCATCTTCATGGTCGCGGCGCCGATGATGACCGTCGGCGTTCCAGTCAACCTGCCGCGTGCGGCATTGGCCGAACTTCCCTCCGAAGACAGGCCGATCGACATCTTCATTACCGAGGATGGCGCGGTGTTCCTTGCCGACAAGGCGGTTGCCGCCGACGCCCTCCCTGCAACACTGGCGGCCCTGCCCGCCGAAACGCGCAGCCAGCGCATCCGCCTGCGCGCCGATCGTGCCGTTGACTACGAGCGCGTCATGGCCGTGTTCGAAGCACTGACGGCGGAGGGCTTCGCCCGCATCGGCCTCGTGGCGGCACCCGCGACTGGCGTGGTGACGCCATGAACTTCTGGCGCGGCCTGCCGGCGTCCTTCGTGATCCACCTCGTGGCTGTCGGCATCGTCTCGGCTCACGTCGTGTCGCGCGGCGACGTGGCGGAGGACGTGCCCTCTCTGCCGGTGGAATTGGTGCTGGACATCGACAGCAGCCCCGTGCCGCAACAGTCAGCCGCCGTGGAAAGTCCCGGCGAGGCGGAGGTGGAAGAGGCGGCCGCCGAACCCCCGGCTCCGGTTGCCGAGGCCTTGCCGCCCGACCCACCAATGCCTCCTGCCGAGCCTCAGCCGGTGGCCATGCCATCACCGCCAAGCCCGGAGCCTGCGCCGCCGCAAGTCGCCGAACTGCAATCGTCCACCGCCGATGAGGCCGTGCCTCTCCTCCAGCGGGAACGGGCGGACATGCCGCCACCAACCCCAAGTCCTGCCACCGCCGCTCCGCAGCCCGTGAAGCCGGCCGCCACCACGGCGGCCAAGTCACCGCCGCAGGCACAGGTGCGGAAGACGAAGGGGAGCAGCCAGCGCAGGAGCATCAAGCAGGTGGCGGCCCTTGCCGCGGGCAAGGGTTCCACCGGCCAGTCCCGCTCCACCGATGGCCGGGCGCTCGAGCAAAGCTACAAGAGCAAGGTGCTCGCCCGGCTGCGCAGCGCCAAGCGCTACCCCGAGGCAGCGCGCCGCAAGGGTGCCGAGGGCACCGCCGTCCTGTCCTTCACCATCGATGCCGCAGGGCGGCTCACCGCGGCGCGCATCAGCGGCCATTCGGGCGAGGCGGAAATCGACCGGGCTACCATCGCCATGGCCCGGGCCGCCGCGCCCTTCCCGCCCTTTCCGCCCGGCCTTGGGCGCCAGCAGATGACGTTCCGCGTCCCCGTTCAATTCACCATCGACTGAAACAGGAGCAAGACATGACCTACATCGCGATGAACCGCTTCAAGGTGGAGAAATCTCTCACCGCCGCCTTCGAGGACATGTGGCAGAAGCGCGACAGCCACCTCGGCCAGATGCCGGGTTTCGTCTCGTTCCACTTGCTGCGCGGCCCGGAACGTGACGATCACATCCTCTATTCCTCACACACCGTCTGGGCGAGCCGTCAGGATTTCGAAGCCTGGACCCGGTCGGAGTCGTTCCGCAAGGCACATGCCCGCGCCGGCGACCGGAGCCAGCGCCTGTTCCTCGATCATCCGCAGTTCGAGGGCTTCGAGGCCGTGCCGTCCACCAGTCTTGTGGCAAGGGCCGGCGCGTGACGGTCGTGGTCGACCTGCCGCTCGAGCAGCGGATCGCCGCGGCACTCGCCGCCAAGCCCGATGGCGTGCTGGAAGCAATCGCCGCCTCCTGTGGCGCCAGCCTGCTGCAAGTCCTCAAGCAGCTGCCCGACGGCCAGGCGCGATTCTTGCCGGGCATTGAATTCGAAGCCGTCTGGTCGCGGCTCACGCAGTGGGGTGAGGTGCTCGTAGTCGTCCACAGCCCGGACATCGTGCTGGAATGCACCGGCTGCCTGCCCGAGGGCAGCACCAGCCATGGCTATTTCAACATCCATGGCTTGAGCCCGATCGCCGGCCATATTCGAATTTCGAGCTGCAGCACCATCGCCATCGTCGACCGTCCCTTCCACGGCCGCCGCTCATGTTCGCTGCAATTCCTCAACGGAGAAGGAGCTGCCATGTTCAAGGTCTTTGTCAGAAGAGATAAGGACAGGAACCTCGACACCGACCAGCTTGCGCAGTTTGTGGCTCTCGCGGCATGGCAAAGATGTTGAGCCGGCGATCTGGACACTAGCGGCGTTGGTTGTTTCGACTGGCGATTCAAATCAATTGAAATATTGGCGCACCATGCGGAATAAAGAACATAACCGATATATTATTGAATTTACGATGTAATCACTCATTTGCATCCACGACTTGCCGATTTGTTCTATCTCACTGCTTTCCTCCATTCGAACTTGCCCGTGAGCCTAAAGATGTTTGAAGGATAGGAACTGCAGTGCTTTCTTCACTCCTCAACCTATGAGCCATGGTGAATTGACGCCGGACAGCCCGATCTTGGGAGGAATCACCCCATGCGGTCAGGTGGGTCCAATGCTCTATCCGCACGAAGCGCTTATTGAGGCCGCTGGATATCCGGCGTTGGTTCGATTCGATCCGGTTCGATCACGGTATCCTCTTGTGGTGTTCATGACCGGCGGCGGGGTACTCGGACGGATCGCCTACGGTCCTCCCGAGGGCAGGGCGTCCGATTTTCTCTGCCATTGGCTGCGGGCCGAAGGATTTGCATCACTGGCTCTCTCTTACCCGCTTGACATGGCCGCCGTATTTGCAACCACGTTTCCAAACTTCACCATTTCTGACTGGGCAGAGCAGAGTGCCGAGATCATCGCCCGCCATATCGACTTACACGGTCTTCCGGACTCGGTCGTCGTCCTGGGATGGAGCATGGCAGGCCGGATTGCGGAGCCACTGCACGCTGCCTTGCAGCGGCGCGGCAAGACAGTGGGGCTATTCATTGCAATGGCAGGAGCTTCGGCACTTCCCAACACCCTTCCGGGACTCAACCAGTTGAAACCGGCCGCGAGCGGCCTAGCCTCGCTCCAGGGCGTCTTCCTCAACTGGCTGCTGCAGAGCGTTGCTGACATGAATCGTTTCACCGGTCGCACAGTCCTCGATCCGAACCTGTTTGCCGGCGAGATGACCGGGGATTTCCCGATTGCCCTTGCGGCCTCAGGGATGAGGCTACGGAACGGAACCTTCGTCCCCGATGCCGCTGGCGACGCCCTTGAGATCGGCGCCGCGCGATACCGCAGTTTTCCACCACTTGCCTTGATGACGCATGACTCGCCAACTGACGCACGGCATGCGCTGTTGGACCGATCTTCTTGGGGCCTCTACATCACTCAGCAGATATGCGAAACGCTGGTGTTCTCGCGGGCGGAGAGGCTAGCCGCACTGTCGCCCGGCAACTGGTCAGCGCTGCGCGAGCAAGTTCGGAATGCGGCACTGAACCTGAGCGTGACATTGCCGGGCAACCACATGTTCTTTCTCGGGGAAGGCGGTGCCAGGAGGGCCGCGCAAACCGTGACGCAGCTGCTGCGGACCACCGCCAGTCTGCGCGATGCGATCGGCCGATTTCTGGACTGATTTCACGGGTCTCCGGATCCCGTGTGCGTGCCAGCGAGTGACACGAGGCGGCTGGCGACATCCTCCGCCATCACCTGCATGATGCCGGGATCCACGAACTCCTCCACATACACGATGTTAGCGACCAGGGTGCCGTCGAAGATCGAGATCGACACGTTGGGAAACTTCTTGAGCCAACCAAGTGCATATTCGAAGCCCGTCACGCGCAATTGCTCAGTGGACCATCGAAACCGGATGGACTGGATATCGGACAGGTTCATGGCAACCGGAGCCTGATCGGGACTGCCGAAGACCCTGGGATAGTCGACATAGTCACGAAGGATGCTGCCGTTGATCGCCCCGTCATGAATGTCATCGAAGATGAAGCGGGCGATGTCCGCCAGCGGTTCATCGAGATCGGGGATCTGCGTGATGTGCCCGGTGATGGCGGTGAAGACGAGATCCGTTGCAACATGAGGTTCGAGCCGCCGCCGCATGTCGACCGATGAGCGCATCAGGATTTTCGGGGAGCGCACTTCCGACACATCGCGAACCGCCAGCGCGAAGGCAGCAAGCAGGAAGGCGTGTACGGAGGACCCAGCTGCATGTGCCGTTTCGTGCAGGCGTTCGACATCGCGCGCGCCGATCAGAACGCGCTGGAGACGGTGGGTGACCGCGCCCCCGTCGTAGGGAGCGCGCATTGGAATCTCGGCGAATGCGCCTGCATAAGATGGTCGGGGATCGCTATTGCCCAATGCGTTCAGGCAGGCTTCCACGGCCTGGTCCACGGGTTCCGGAAAAGGCTGAACGCCAGCATCCCGCCTCCGACCCATGACCACGCTGTCGCACAGGTGTACCAGGCAGGAATGCAATTCGATCAAAGATGTTGCATCCGTCACAGCGTGGGAGGTCAGCATGAACACCTCCAGGCCATCGGTGCGGGCGATGACATGCATGCGGCAGAGCGCCTCCGCCGGATTGAGTTCGGCGTTCAGCAACCTCGCATACATCTCTTCGGCGCTGCATTCATGGTCCGCCACCCAAGTTTCGATGGTCGAGCGGGTGTCGTCGCGCGCCACGAAATGCTGGTTGGAGATCACTGCACGGAGGATCGGAAAGCGCTCTTCGAGTTGCGTTACGGCGGCGTGGAATTCAGGCTTGTCGATCTTCCCCGAGATCGTGCTGCGGCTGACGACAACCATGCCGGTTGCGACGTAGATCAGTTCCGTCGGCGAGGCCTTGCGATAGATGAGATTCCGCTTGGCGGAGGCTGTCAGGTTGGCGGTGTCGTGCATCTTGGTGTTCATGCGATATTCCGGTCCGTGAAGTTCATGGTCAGTCGTTCCCCTGCAGTCGCGTCAGCAGCGGAACCATCAGGACCCAGTCCTCGTCCGGCCCCTGGGCTGCCAGATATCCATCGGGACGCACGAGGGAGAGGAGGTCTTCGGACCCGGGAAGTGGCTGCCGGACTTCGACCAAACCGGGAAAGCGGGTCGCGAGACTTGCGGCTCCGGCACCGCCACAGGCCGCGAAGAGCGGTGCGCGGCCGGAACCGAAGGGCGGCGTGCCAGCGACTGGCGGCACACGCGAACCGGGCTTCGCACTGCCGAGCGGGGGCCCATTGAGCGGGCTCTCCGGATAGCCGACCGAAACCTCGGACATCAGCCCGGTGAGAGCCCTCTGCACGGGCGGCACTCCCAGCAGCAGATGCACCATCACATCGCGCAGGTGCTGGAGGGCGGTGTTGGAGAGCGTCGCCATCCGGGTCATGCGCCCAGAGGCCTCGATGACCTGTGCGCCCACGGGGCGGCGTTCCACATCATAGCTGTCGAGCATCGCTGTTCCCGCGGCCTTGCCAAGGCTGACCTGCGCCAGTTTCCAGGCGAGATTGATGGCGTCCTGAATCCCGGTGTTCATGCCCTGGCCACCGGCGGGGCTGTGGATGTGGGCTGCATCGCCAGCCAGGAAGACCCGCCCCGACCGGTAGCTTTCCACCTGGCGCTCGTTGATGTGAAAGGCGCTCGTCCACACGGTTCCCGCCAGGGTGATGCCACCGGGACCGCGCGCCTCGATCAGCTTCTGAAAGGCCTGCTGATCAAGTGCAGCCGGGGGAACGCCGGTCGCCGGTCCGAGACTGGTGATGACGCGAGCCCGATCCGGCGCCATGGGGAAGAACAGCAGCGGGCCGTCGGCGTGATAGAACACGGCCATCTGCGTCGACGGAAAGGGATATCCGCTCAGGTGAAAATCGCCCTGTGTCCAGTCGAGGCCCAGCGTATCGCCCTTGAAGTCGAGGCCGAGCAGATGCCGCACCACGCTGTGGGCGCCGTCACACGCAACAAGCCATGAAAAGCGCTCGCTGCTTTCGGTTCCGTCAGCCGCGCGCAGGCGAGCCGAGACCCCGGCTTCATCCTGGTCGAAAGCAAGAAGCTCCACGCCTCGTTGAGGCACGACACCGTATCCCGCAAGGCGATCGCGAAGCACGGCCTCGGTCTCGTATTGCGGCACCATGAGCACGAAAGGATAGGGCGACGGGATCTTTTCGAGTGAGATGGAAGCCACTGGCTTGCCACCCGACAGGATGTTGGCGACGGTGACCTTGTTGCCCCGCTCCACGAGCTCGCGGCTGACGCCGGATCGATCAAGGAGTTCCAGCGTGCGCGGCCAAACCGCGACGGCGCGAGACGAATGCTCTGCATCGGCGATCCGGTCGATGATGCGGACAGCGACCCCGTAGCGCGCCAGTTCGAGCGCCATGGTCAAACCAACCGGCCCGGCGCCGGCGACAAGCACTTGATTTTCCATTCTTGGCCTCAGGTTTCGGCGCGTTGCTTCATGATGCGGGCCCCGGCCTGCGTCATACGGTGGGGCCCTCGTTCCTGCCGACGGGCGGGCCGAGGAACTCCACCTGCCACTTCACGCCGAAGGCGTTGAGCGCGGCCTGGTCCGGAATTCCATCTTTCATTGTATCGGCGAGTTCGGTGAAGAAGGCGGCCGCGTCGAATGCCGGGGCGATGAGGATGAACTGGCGGGCAGGCTTGTCCGTGACATTGACAAAGCCATGCTCCATGCCGCCCGGAATGCTGACGACGTCGCCTGCCTCGGCATAGAAGCGCCGCCCGTCCGCCTCGTAAAGGTAGCGGCCCTCGAGAACCCGGAAGATTTCGGCTTCCGGATGGCGGTGCCGCGGCGGCCCGGCACCAGGCGCGTTAATGGTCTCGATGAAACAGAACTCGCCTGCACTTGCCGCCGGGGGCATGCGCACGAAGAGATCGAGGCCGATGGCGGGAATTCGGATCGGCGCGTCCGATCCCCGGGAATGCAGGAAGGAAATGGGCAATGGCATGATCGTGCTGGGAGTCACATGGACCTCATCTGATGGTCTTGCTGGGAAATGTCATGGCACGCGCCGAAACTCGATGTAGGTGTCAGGCCCGTAATGCAGCGTGTTCCGTGAATAGTAGGGCGGCACCTGCATGTCGAACTGCGCATGCCCGTGGCTGACGTCGCTGCGCAGGAGGTCTGTCCGGCTGGCAAGGTCGAGGCGCAGGCGGTCGCCCTTGCGCAGCACAACGGGTTGCGGCGTGAGGCTGAAGCGCAGGGTCACCGGAACACCGGGCACCAGAGGATCCGGACGGTCGACGTCGATGGCGATCTCGGTCCGCGTCGAGCGTGCCTCATCGACCTTGCGGCAGGCCGGGCGCATGGCTCCCATCGACAAGATCTTCAGCTTGCCATCGACCGGAAACAGCGCGGTGCGGGCGACAAGGTAGGAGTCGATCTCGTTGCAGCTGAACGAGACACTGAGAATGACGGGTCCGGTAAGCTCCGTCTCTTCCTCGATCACCCGCTCGAATGTCAGGACCTGGTTCTCCACCTCGTCGAAGCCGTTCGACACGATGGCGCCGAGCGGCACCGCCGCCCAGCTGTTCGTCTTGTCCGGCTGACCGGGTGCCTCCTTCAGCAGATGGGTCTCTGAATCACCTCCCGCCGAGGCCAGATGGAGACGAAGCGGAATGCTGTCCGGAACCGGCCAGTCGGAGGTCCGGCGAAACGCGTTGGCACCCTCAGCCCAGTAGCGCACGCGCGATTGCGCCGCGTAGCCATTGTCGGCGCCATAGGCGAGATGATCGAAGAAGGCCAGCGCCTCCAGCTGCCAGAGATAGACCGGCAGGTCGTAGGATGCAGGACCGATGATGAGCCAACGCTCATCCTTCGCCGTGCCCGCATTCTCGAACAGGTCGTAGGCGCCGTACTGGTGCAGGTTGAGATAGCCGGGGTTCTGCACCACGACAAATGGCACCTCGATATCGCCAAGTGCACCGGAAGGGCCGGTCGGCAATGAACTGGTGGCGCGGGTCTTGCCGTCGAGCATGAGTGCGGCGAAGAGCTTGCGCGTTTCCGGCGCTGGCGTCATCCGCTGGAAGCGCTTCATGACGCGGGTCATCCGCTTCTGGAGCTGCGGCCACCAGAGGCGCTTGAGCGGCGAATTGGTGATGTGGCTCAACACGGCGCGCAGCAGTGGCGGAACCCGCAGCCTGAATTGCAGTGGCGTGAAGTTGGCGCCCATCCACAGCGAGAAGAAATCGGGCTGTGGCGCTCCGCCGAACATCGCGATGTGGCGGAAGAAGTCGGTGCACATCTCGTTGGTGAAGAAGCCGCGCAAGGCGGGCGGCCGCAGCCTAGCCACCTGCGGCTGCGTCATTCCATAATAGGACGTGCCGAACAGCAGCACCTGGCCATCGCACCACGGCTGGTCCGCTGCCCACTGGATGACCTTTGCATGATCCTCCACGTCGGTGTCGTTGAGGTAGACGGAATCCGCACCGCCAGACCTGCCCATCCCCCGCCGGGCGACGATCACATGGGCATAGCCGCGATCCGTGAAGACGGGGGGGCTGCCGGTCTCGTTGTTGCCCGAGGGCACGCCTGCTGCCTGCAGTTCCTTGGAATAGGCCGCAAAGGAAACGACCGCGGGATATCGGCCAGTCTGCCGGGGCAGGTAGACATCTGCCGCCAGCGCAATGGCCGGAGCAACTTCGATCATCTCATCCGCCAGGATCCGGCAGCCGAGCCCCGACCGCGCCGCCAGACCCGGCGTCCACCCGGCAAGCTGCGGGCCAAACAGGCCACCCTTCAGCGGGATCAGGTTATCCCAGAAGCCTCGCCTTGCCGCCCTTGTCATCTGCGTGTTCCCTGCCATCACATGAGCCCGTCCTGCGCTTTGATTGATGCCATCCGCATCTCGCGCACGTCCCATTTCTGGGCTTCATCTGGAATGAGGAAGCCGCCAATTCCGGATGAGAACAGGAGGTCGAGGACCCGGTCGGCCACCTGGGAAAGCGCCTGCTCAAGATTCGCACCGGTTTGCGGCCTGGGGGGAATGACGATGACGATTGTATCCTCGACCTGCTCGATGACCTCGATCGCGAAACCAGGCTTCGGCGTGTAGCCGAACAGCTTGCAGACGACGCCAACCGGATCAGCGAGCAGCCGGGCGCGGTACTCTGGATCCGTCGCGATCCTCTCGTAATTCTTCTCGACGAAGCCGGCACTGCTCATGATGGCTCGCCCGTTCTCCTGGCCAGTGAGCGCAGGGCGAGAAGCTTGAACTTGGCGGCGACCGGTGCGATCCAGACGAAGACTCCCTCGCTCGACCAGAGATCGAACTGATTGAGCGGCTCAGGCGGTTTCGGCAAATGCGGCGGCCGCAGGGGTGGAATCGTGAAATAGACCCGATCACGCCGCTGGATCACCACCTTGAGCTTGATGCCGGATGGAACCTCGAGGCCCATGTCGGCCAAGGCACCGGCTGGATCGTGCTCGATCTTCGCCGCAAAGGCGTCGTCGGTCCAGGCGCGCCGCGTCAGATCCCGCTCAAAATCTCCACTCATGGGCTCGGCAGTCATGTCAGGGCTCGCGCTCAATGAGGAGGAAGCTAGGACCCTTGTGCTCAAGGGCCCGCGTAAGTACGTCGCCCACATAGTCCGCGTCTCCAATTGTCTCGACGCGCGCGCCGAAGCCCTCGGCGATTGCCTTGATGTCGATGTTCGGGTCATTGAAGTCCAATCCCACGAAGTGCGTGGTTTCGGGGTTGGTCTTCATCACATTGCACCAGAGGTCTTTCAGGAGCCGGTATTCGTGATTGACGAAACAGACGAAGATCGACGGGATGCGGTACTTCGCCGCCGTCCACAGTGCATGGATGGAAAACAGGCTGCCGCCGTCGCCGAGGAAGCAAACCGCCGGCCGCCCGGTCGCCAGGCCGATGCCGACACCCAGTGGAAGTGCCCAGCCCAGGCCACCGCCGCGCGGTGAGAAATGGACGTTCCGGAAGCCCAGGGCCACGGCCATGTCCTGCACGATGGAATCCTCAGAGGAGCCTTCCGTGACGATGTGCACCGACTGGTCCAGGTGGCGCAGGATGGCGAGGATCAGCGCATTGCTGGCATGTGGCCCTGATGCAGGGTAGCGGGCATCCAGCGCAGCGACGTCGATGGCCCGCGCTCCGGTCTGGGAAGGCGAGGCGCCCAGCGCATCGACGAGAGCTTCGAGCGTTGCCTGGATGTCGCCGAGAATTGCAATGTCGCAGGGGAAGTCGAAGCCAAGCTGACGGGTCGACGGGGCGATCTGGATGACTTGCAGCTCTGGGGGAAGCGCCTGCATTCCGTCATAGGTGAAACTGTCAATCTTTTCGCCAATCAGAAGCATGGCGTCGTAGCGGCCGAGAATGCCGTTGATCGCCGACGTTGTCGGCGGAAGCTGCCCGCGTGAACGCGGATGGAGCGGATCGACCGTGCCCTGCACATGGAACGGCGCAGCGTAGACGTCGGCCCCCAGTGCATCTGCGATGCGGCTCACGGCGACAATGCTGTGGGCCGCACCCACCGCATAGTCGGCGACGATGACCAACTTGCCGGGAGCGACAGACCGCAGCGCTGCAATCGCTTCCCCAAGCCCCTGCGGTACGGTGTCGTCGATAATGCGGGCCCTCTTGAACGTCGTGTGCGCGGTCTCCTCCAGCATGAAGTTCATCGGAATGGACAAGAACACCGGGCCAGGTGGCTGTAGCTGCGACTGGAGGTAGCAGCGCTGCAGTGCAACGGCGAGATCGTCTGTGCGCGTCACCTCGTAGGCATACTTGGTTGCGGTCTGAGCCAGCTGTGTGTTCGGTGCACCGAGCACTGGATTGTGGATGAGGAAGCGCGAGTCTTGCTGACCGTTGATGACCATAAGCGGGATCCCGGACATCAATGCGTTGCGCATGTTGAACATGCCGTTCGCGAGGCCGGGGTAGGTATGAAGGCTCACGATCGACGGCTTGCCCGTGATGAGCGCATAGCCCGCCGCAATGCCGACGGCGCTCGATTCGTGTAGCGAAAGAACATAGGTTGCCCTTGAGGACGCAACGGCTGCCAGAAATGTTGTCTCAGTGGTTCCTGGATTGCCGAAGACAAATGAGATTTCGTTGGTCTCCAGAAAGTCCTGAACAAGTTCGCCTCCAGTCCGAACTTTCATGCCAGAATTCCTTCTCCGCCGCCTGTCATGCCATCGTTCGAAAACATCACCGCACCCCAGCGGCGAACAACGTAACTCGATACGAACTCACTCCTAGCCAATTCCTAGCGTGACCGACATTCAACTAGTTTAATTGGATTGCATCGTGCCATTGCCAGAATTGGCTATGTACACAGCTTTTTGTTGCGGAGCCGAATGCGAGTTGTCTTGTTCGACACGGGGCAGAATTTTCCTGCTGGTTCCTGTGCCAAATGCCCGATAAGTCGGTTCTCCCCATGGAGAACGGCAGCTGTCGTCAGAGACAAAGTAGATAAATTCTATGCTTGAAATCAGGAGTTTGGGAAGACGCACTCTGATGCTGTCCGGTGGTTGCACGATCCGATGAGCCTGCTCCCGGAGTTCCTGCTTCAGCGTGCCGACTTGCCAGAATCCGAAATAGCCTGGCTCACTCGCAATGCCGAGGAGAGATCGCTCGCCAAGGGCGAGGCCTTTTGCAGCGTGGGCCAGAGAGTTCACGAACTAGGATTCGTGGAAAGCGGAATTCTCCAAGTTTACGCACCGTCGCCAGATGGGCGAACCGCGCTGCTCGATTTTCTGTTTCCTGGCTCTGTCGCGCTCGCTCTGGATGCGGCGATCAAGGGGGAAGCTGCGGAAGTCGTTTTTGAAGCTGTCACGCATTGCGTGATGAAGGTTTGGCCCTATCGGATTCGGCAAGATGCTGAGGCAAGGCATTCTTCATGGATGGCGCTAGGCTTGCGCATGACGGAGGATATGCTTGTCCGAAAACAGCACCGGTATATGTCGCTTCGCCACTGCACGGCCCGCGAGCGCTATGCCAATCTCGATCAAGAACTTCCACACGCATGGCGGCAGATTCCGCAGCATCTGATTGCCGCCTATCTGGATATCACGCCGCAATATCTTTCCCGTCTGCGCAACGAGGCGTGAGTCTGGGATCAACTGCGAACTGCGTGCGCCCAAGAGCTTAGTTTTTTACCAGGGCGTGAATGTCCCTGCAGTGCCGAGACAGGCGCGGATGGTCCAACACAAATTGGCGAAGAGGCGTATCGATCGGATAGAAGTAGATGTTGGCAATGAAGCCATAGACTGCGGCATCAGCGCTGGTTGGAACCTCGCCGAACAGAAACCCCCTCTCCGGAACAAGACTCGCAATCGCCTCCAAATCTTCAATGCCGCGGCGATAGGCATCGCGCGGTTCGAAGCGCCCGATACCCTGGAAATAATACCGGTTGGCATTGAAGCTGCGCGCCTTTTCGAGGTTCTCCATCGTCAGCGACGGATGTTGTTCCAACAGCGCGGCGCAGAAAGCGGGCCAATAGGCGTCATCCTTCCAACGCGAATAGGACATGACCCAGTAGAGATCATCAAGGGTCCGCCGCAGCATCAGGCCCAACTGCTGCTGCGCAAGGCTCAATCCGGAATCGAGTCCAACGCCGTATCGCCGCGCGACATAAGCGATGATTGCATCACTGTCGCCAACGGTTTCTTCGCCGTCAGAAATGTATGGAAGCTGGGCACGCGGCGCCGATGCAGCATCAAAGACATGGCGATGCTCGAAAGGAAGACCTGCAAGCCGTAGATAGGCAAAGACCTTCAGCCCGTAGCCGTTGTTGTCGGGGACAGCAAAGAGCTCCGGATATGAAAACAAGACAAGCATGGCAACCTTCGATGTGGTGGAAGCAGAGGTGACCAGTGAAGAAGAGCCCATACAGGTGTCTCGATCAAGGGTGGCGTTCCAGCCGTCCCAACCTGCCGGTCATATGGCATTATTATTCTTCGCTTGCAGTAACGGGCTGTAACTCGGCGCAGGATCCATAGCATTGGAAACAAGGTCGGCCAGGCAACTTCCGCTGTTGGCCAGCACAGTCTGCGGGAAGGCTAGTGGCCTTGTTTGAAGTTGTCGCACCGTGCGGGATAAAACTGACAACTGGGAGCTGTCGCTAAGCCTCTGATTTCATACACGTCGACATAGTCGAACGCAGTAGCATCCGGTTCAGTGACTGTTTCGACACCGCGTCGCATCATCGGACCCAGCCCATGTCCGGCGTTCAGGTAGCTACCTTGCGGGCGTAGTGCCGGGTCGACTTGGCGCGATTGCCGCAAACTTCCATCAGGCACCATTTGCGGCGGGCGTTCTTCGTCTCATCCAGAAAGATCCAACCGCAATCGTGGCCGGGGCAAAGCTTCACCCGTCCCAGTTCCCGGTGATCGGCCAGCACGGACAAGGCCGAGATGCTGATTAGGTCACGCAGCGACTGGCGACGCAGCCATGGCACTGCAGGTGCACTTGATCCACCTAGGGAGACGCTCATGCCCGATGCACCTCCGCCCAGAATGGCGACCCGCATCTCGCGGCGAAATGTCCGCAACTCTTCCAGCGTGCCATCCCAATGAGCTTCCGGAAGGCCGACCTCCTTCTGCCAGACCAGAAGGTCTTCAAGGGTCTCGATGCGATCCTTCAGGACCGCACCGTCTTCCGTCCAGTCGGCGGTGTTGAGAAAATCCAGTGCCAGACGCCCGGCGACAAGTTTGGCTTTGGTGCCTGTGCTGTAGGTCATGGCGCATTCTAACCAGAACAGAGGTTGACAATCAAGCTTCACTCCTGTCTAACCACATCCATGGTTAGACATCCTTCAGACATCGCCGTGACGCTCACTGCCCGGGGTACCCGGCGCGGCATCGTCGATCTTGCACCTGTGGCCCTGTTCTTCATTCCCTTCGGCCTCGCCTTTGGCGTCGCCGCCTCGGCGAAGGGCATGCCGGCCGTGCAGTCGATGGTTCTGAGCCTGCTGGTGTTCTCGGGCTCTGTGCAATTCTCGGCGCTGGACCTGTGGCATGCCACCATCGCCTACGGCACGCTGGCGCTGGTGGCTCTGGCGGTGAATGCACGGCACGTGGTGATGGGTGCTGCACTTTCGCCGTGGGTCAACCGCCTGCCGCTTGCCCAGCGGTTGCCCTCGTTGGCGCTTCTCAACGATGCGAACTTCGCGGCCTGCCACAGCGCTTTCCGCGGCGGCGAGCGCGACATGGGGCTACTCCTCGGCAGCGGGCTGGTGTTGTGGTCGGGTTGGGTTATCGGGGCAGCGGCAGGTGCGCTCGCGGGACGCTCGGTTGGCAGCCCTGTCGCCCTGGGCTTCGATGTCGTGATGCTGTGCTTCCTTGCTGCAATGGTGACGGGCCAGGTCAACCGGACCATCCGACTGGTGCCGGTGCTGGCAGGAGCGGGCGTCGCGGTGCTGACGCTGCCACTACTGCCTCTGGGCTGGAACGTAATTGCCGGCGCCGTCGCGGGCGCCGTCGCCGGGAGTTGGGCTCATGCCTGATGTCGTCTCTGCCTGGCTCGCCATCCTGCTGGTCTCGGGTGTGACCCTTGCCAGTCGCCTATCGGGACCAATCCTGATGGCGCGGCTGCCGATGTCGGCCGCCGTGGAGCGCTTCCTTCAAAACCTCTCGCTGTCGGTCATTGCAGCACTGGTCGCATCAATGCTGATGCGCGGCGGGCTGCGCGAAGTAGCCTCGGTGGCCGCAGCAGCACTGGTGATGATCGTCTTCCGCAAATCGATCTGGGCGATGGGCGCCGGCATGCTGGTTGCGGCCGCCTGGACGTTTCTCGCTGGATAAAACGTAGCGAGACCGAATGCGAAACTGAGGCGGCTACACGCGCATTATCAGTTTCATCCCGTACGGCTGTCGACCGCACTCATCATTTCAAATACTTGGAAAGTTGGCGCACCCTGCGGAATAACGATTATAACCTCTATGTTGTTGATATAGAGATGTAATTGTCAGAACCTGAAGAAAAACTCCCACGATTCATCAAGTCGCGTGGGGGACTTCGAACACTGTATGGAAGATGCGGCCCTCGAACATCTTCACGAGTTCCGCCGTTTCCTCACGGCTCCTCTGGCGCACGTCGGACTTGAGCGCCTCCTCGATGGCGGCGAGGCTGGGGTAGCGGATGGAGAGTACCATCGCATATTTCGGCTCGGCGGTGTCAGACTCTTTCTGGCGCAGCACGCGTACCTCGTCGGCGCCGGGAAATTTCGTCCACAGTGGGACCAGCCGGTCTTTCACGAAGGTGGCGAAGGCATTCTCACAGCCGGGCTTCACCCGGCCCTCGAAGAAGGCGCAGCGGATATACATGAAATTGTCCCTAGGGTTGCGGGCGCGGCCGCCGGCCGCGCCCAGATAAGTCGGTCAGTGAAGCGACAAGGAGATCAGGACTTACCCCAGATCTTCTTGTACTCGTCGCGATAGCCGTTGCCCGGGTCGAAGGTGTTATTCGGGCCGCCATCGAACTCGACGTTCTCCTTGGTGACGACGTGCAGCGGCGAGACGTAGCCCGACCACTGTTCGCCGGCCAGCGCACGGTTAAGCTCGTCGATGAGCTGCCAGCCCTGGAGGTTCAGCGGTTCGGCCACCGTCGCGGCCTGGTACTGGCCGCCACGGATGCGCTGATAAGCCGATTCCGAACCGTCGCCCGCCGAGACGTTCACTGGGGCCGCACCGCTGCCGGGAATGCCAGCGGCGGAAAGCGAGGGCCCCATGAAGTCGAAGTAGAGGTCGTTGATGGCGAGCGAATGCGTCCAGTCGGCGCCGTGCTTCTGTAACAGCGTGGTGGTGAGCTGGGGCATGCGCTGCGAGGTTTCGGCGATCGGCGTGTCGACCCATTCGACGGTCTTGCCGCCCAGCTTCTCGATCACTTCCTGCATCTTCTTGGCCTTGGCGATGGCGATCGCATAGGTCGAGTCGGTGAAGAACACGACGCCGGGCTTGCCCTTGCCATCGATGAAGGCCCACATCGCCGCGGCGGTGGAGACCTGCATCGGGTCGGTGGTCACGTTGGCAAAGACGCCCTGGTCCGGCATCGGGCCGATGACGGGGCCGGCATGCCAGGAGACGACCGGGATCTTGGCGTTCTTGGCCGCTTCCATCGCGGGCGCCTGCTCGACGGCGTCGAAGCCCGTGATGATGATGCCGGCGGGGTTCAGCGCCATGGCCTGGCCCATGGCCGCGGTGCGGCCGGCGACCGAGCCCGCGCCATCGATCGACTTCACTTCCCAGCCGATGGCGGCGGCGGCTTCCTCGATGCCTTTGGTGACGCCGAGATGGCCACCATTCTTCATGTCGCCCACGAGGTTGACGACGGTCTTGTTGGGCTGTGCCTTGGGGCCGGTCGTCGGGCCGTCCCAGGTGTCGACCTTCTTCGCATATTTGTCGACGATGGCCTGCGCTTCCGCGATCGTCTGTGCGAAGGCGATGCGCGTCAGCGCCGGCACGGAAAGCCCGAGGGCGACGCCGCTGAGCAGAAGTTTTCTACGATCCATTCTTTCCTCCCTGTTGGATGTCTGACCCGTCACTTATGTGCGGGGGTTGTTGGTGCAGGCACTTTCTTTGCCGCGGCGCGGCGGCGCTGGGCATAGCCCGCGATGCCGATGGCCACGAGCAGGGTCACGCCGTTGAACATGGGTTCGACCCAGAACGACCCGCCGAACTGCTGGATTCCGGAGATGCCCACGGCGAGGATGATGACCCCCACCATGGTACCCCAGACATTGACGCGCCCCGGCTTGATGGTGGTTGAGCCGAGGAAGGCGCCGACGAGGGCGGGCAGCAGATATTCGAGGCCCACGCTCGCCTGGCCGATGCGCAGCTTGGCGGCGAGCAGCACGCCCGCCAGCGCCGTCATGAGGCCGGAGGCGATGAACGAGCCCATCACGTAGCGGCGCACCGGAATGCCGTTGAGCGCCGCTGCCTTGGGGCTGGCGCCGATGGCATAGAGATAGCGGCCCACTGGCAGGTATTCGTAGACCAGCCACATCAGCAGCGCGAGGGCCAGGACATAGTAGCCGGTGATCGGCAGGCCGAAGACCATGGTGGAATTCAACGCATAGAAATTCTCCGGCACGACGCCGACGATCTGCCGCCCGCCGGTATGCCAAAGTGCAATGGCATAGAGGATGGTGCCGGTGCCGAGTGTCGCGATGAAGCTGTCGATCTGCGCCACCTCGACGAGGAGGCCGTTGAGCACGCCCATCAGCGCACCGAGCAGCAGTACAGTGAGCACCGCGACGGGCCAGGGGAAGCCATACATGGTCTGCAGCGAGATCGCGAGGATGTGCCAGAGCACGATGCCGTAGCCGACAGTCAGGTCGATGCGACCCGCCGACATGGGGATCATCACGCCCAGCGAGAGCAGCAGGATGATGGCCTTGTCGGAGATGATGGAACGCAGGTTGAGCAGTGTCGGGAAGGTCGTTGGCAGCAGGATCGAGAACAGCAGGATCAACGCCACCGTGAGGATGACGAGGCCGTAGACCGGGATCAGCCGGCCAAGCTTCTGGCCAAGGCTGAGGCCTTTCAGCTCGCTGCGCGTGGGCTCAAGGGCGTTGGACTGGATCGAGTTCATGTCAGGCAGCCTCGGATGCGGATGCAGCGTGGATCAGGGCTTCGGTGGTAAGCGACCCTTGCGCGATCTCCGCCACCACGCTGCCACGCGAGAACACCAGCGCGCGGTGACAGATATGGGCGACTTCCTCGAAGTCGGTGGAGACGACGATCACGGTGAGCCCCTGTGCCAGTGCTTGGGCGATGAGGCGGTAGATTTCCGACTTGGCGCCGACGTCGACACCCGCCGTCGGGTCCTCGGCAATCAGCAGCTTGCGACCGGTGGCGAGCCAGCGGCCAACGACAACCTTCTGCTGGTTGCCGCCCGACAGCGCCTCCACGGGCAGGTGAGGATCATTGGGGCGCAGCCCCATGTCCGCGCCAATGGCCTGCGCCCGCTCGGCCTCGGCTGCTGGCGACAGGATCGACATCAGGCTCCGGCCGATGGCGAAGGGATTGAGGAACATGTTCTCGCGTACCGAGAGCGCACCGGCCACACTCTCTTCCGTGCGGTCCCGTGCGACGAGGCCGACGCCCTGCTCGAGGGCCCGCTGCGGCGTGGAGAGATCGAGCGCCTTGCCGTCGAGCATCACCGTTCCGTGGCTTGGCTCCGCGCCGAACAGGGCGCGGCCAATGGCCTCCTGGCCAGCGCCGCGCAATCCCACCAGGCCCAGCACCTCGCCCTCGAAGGCCGAGAAGGAGACGGGACCCGCACTGACCGTCGCCAACTGGCGGACGTTCAGCGTCTCGCGGCCACGCGCCAGCGGCGCCCGCACGTAAAGGTCCTTCACCTCGCGACCGACGATCATGGTCACGAGGTCCGCGGGCGTGGTGTCAGCCACGGGCTTCACACCGACAAGCTGGCCATCGCGCAGCACCGCCACGCGGTCGGCAAGTCGGAAAATTTCGTCCAGCCGGTGGGAAACATAGATCATGCCGACGCCACGTTGGCGCAGCCCGCGCAGCACGGTGAACATGCGCTCAACCTCGTCGGCGGGCAGGCTGGCGGTGGGCTCGTCGAGCACCAGCACGTCAGCCTCGACAGCCAGCGCGCGGGCAACGGCGACCAGGGATTTCTCGGTGCGGCTGAGGTGCTGGACACGGGTGGTAGGGTCAAAGTCGCAGCCGACAAGGGCAAGGGCTTCAGCCGCACGGCGCTCCGTCTGACGCCAGTCGATGAGACCGGAGCGCAGCGAATAGCCCTGCGCCAGCCCGACGTTCTCGGCCACCGTCATCCATTCGACCAGGCCGAGGTCCTGGTGGATGAAGGAGACCTTCTGCTTTTCATTCGGCCGGGGCGGGGTGTGGATGTAGGGAGCGCCCCGAAACAGGATCTGGCCCTCGTCCGGCGTGTGAATGCCGGCCAGAGACTTGATGAGGGTGGACTTGCCGGCGCCATTTTCGCCGAGCAGCGCCAGAACTTCGCCGGACTCGAGGTCAAGGCTCACCTCGCGCAGCGCGGTGGTGCCGCCGAAGCGCTTGGTGACGTTCTCGAAGCGGAGAAGGCGCTCGCCCAAGTCCCATTTCCTTCCAAAGACGTGGCGTTGGCGCCATCTGAATTGTTATCGATAACATTATGGTCCCCGCTTCTGGGAGTCAATCGCAATTCGTCAGGCGCTGCCGTCAAGCAGCCGCATCGCCTCGGCACTGTCCTTCGGTCCCAGCCCCATGGCGACGAGGATCCGGTGGATCTCCGTCACGGCGCCGGTGAGCGGCAGCGGCGTCTTGGTCTTGAGTGCGAAGGCCTGTACGGAGTCGAGGTCCTTCAGCATGTTGTCGATGCGGCCGGTGGGAGCGTAGTCACGCGCTGCGAACTTGGCCATGAACTCCTGCATGATGCGGCTGTCGGCGCGGCCGCCGGCGAGAGCCGCAGGAATCTTCGCCGGATCGACGCCACCCGCCTCGGCAAGCTTCACCGCCTCCGCCACGGCCTGAAAGGCCAGTGCGCAGAACAGCTGGTTGACGAGCTTCGTCGTCTGGCCAGCACCCGAACCGCCCATCAGCGTGTAGTTGGCGCAGAGGTCCTGCATCACCGCGCGGCCGCGCTCGAAATCCTGTTCGCTACCGCCCGCCATCACCGTGAGGCGTCCAGCGCTCGCACCGGGAGCGCCACCCGATAGGGGGCAGTCGATCCATGCCATGCCGGTTTCGCCCTTGAGCCGCGCCGACATGCGCTGCGTTGCGGCAGGATCGATCGACGACATGTCGATCAGCAGCTTCTCGGGCTTGGCTGCCTGCACCACGCCAATGGGGCCGAAGACCGCGGCGTCGACGATATCGGAATGGTTGAGGCTCAAGATCACGAAGGCCGCCGCTTCCGCTGCGGCGGCGGGTGAGGTGGCAGGCTTTGCACCCAGTGCAGCGAGCTTTTCCAGTTTTGCCGTGTCGAGGTCGAAGACATGCACCCGGTGGCCGCGCTCGAGGAGTCTCGTCGAGATGGCGCTGCCCATGATGCCGGCGCCAATCACTGCAATGTCATGGGGCATGGAGGTATCCTTTGCGCAAGAAGGCCGCGGCTGCGTTGATGATAGTGTCGGGTGTGTCCTCGATGTCGAGCGTGATTGCCGGTTCATCGACACCCGGCATTTCCAGCGTGGCGAGCTGGCTGTCGAGCAGCGAGGCCGGCATGAAATGGCCCTTGCGGCTGGAGATGCGGTGGGCCAGCGCCTCGCGCGCACCATGCAGATGGATGAGCATGACCGGGCGTTGTGCCGCATGGGAGATGGCCTCGCGGTAGCGTCGCTTCAGGGCGGAGCAGGACGCCACCGCGCCAGCTTCGCCGCGCAGGCTTTCGCCGACGCGGGCGAGCCATGGCCATCTGTCGTCATCGATCAGCGGCTCGCCGCGTGACATCTTGGCGATCGAGTCCGGGGAATGCAGCGCATCGCCCTCGATGAAGCGAAGCCCGAGGCAATCTGCCAGTGCCCGGCCTATGGTAGTCTTGCCGCAGCTTGCGACCCCCATCACCACCACCGCGCCGGTGAAGGCCTCAGAGCACTGAGGTGATGCCGCCATCGACATAGAGGATGTGTCCATTGACGAAGGATGAGGCATCGGACGCGAGGAAGATGGCGGCGCCGACGAGTTCGCCGACATCGCCCCATCGCCCGGCGGGTGTGCGCTTTTCGAGCCAGCCGGAGAATTCCGGATTGTCGACCAGAGCCTGGTTCAGCGGCGTCTTGAAATAACCGGGGCCGATGGCGTTGATCTGGATGCCGTGCCTGGCCCAGTCGGCGCACATGCCCTTGGTGAGCATCTTGATGGCGCCCTTGGTTGCGGTATAGGGCGCAATCGATGGCCGGCCAAGCTCGCTCTGCACCGAGCAGATGTTGATGATCTTGCCGCGATGACGGGGGATCATGCCGCGCGCCACCGCCTTGCCGACAAGGAATGCACTCTCGACATTGACGCGCATCAGTTCACGCCATTTGTCGGCAGGGAAGTCCTCGAGCGGAGTGCGGAATTGCATTCCGGCATTGTTGACGAGGATGGCGATGGGCCCGGTCTCGCGCTCGATGCTTGCAACACCCTCATCGACCGCCGCCTCGTCGGTCACGTCGAAGGCAAGGGCACCGACGGCGTGACCCTCCGCGGCAAGTTCCTTGCGCGCCGCCTCGAGCTTCACGGCATCACGCCCATTCAGCACGACATGCGCGCCCGCTGCCGCCAGGCCGCGGGCCAGCGCCAGCCCGATGCCCTGGCTCGACCCGGTGACGAGGGCGACCCGGCCCTTCAGCGCGAACAGTTCCAGTCCCATGCACTCCTCCGCCATGGCTTGACCATGCATGCTGCAAAGCCTATCATGTTATCGATAACATGCTCAAGGTGTTTCCGCGTGACCAAGCCCACCGTTTTGATGACCGGCCCCTATACCGAATGGGACATGCCGGCGATGGAGCAGGATTATACGCTGCTCAAGCTCTGGGAGGCAGATGACCGCGACGCGCTAGTTGCCCATCATGCAGCGGCCGTGCGCGCCATCGCCACGCGCGGCGACCTCGGCGCCTCGACCCAGCTCATCGCGGCGCTGCCCAATCTCGAGATTATCGGCTGCTTTGGTGTCGGTACCGACGGCATCGACCTCGAGGCCGCACGCGCACGCGGCATCCACGTCACCAACACGCCGGACGTGCTTACCGAGGACGTAGCCGATCTCGCCTTGGGCCTCATGATTTCCATCACCCGCAAGCTGAGCGAGGGGGAGCGCCACCTGCGCGATGGCGACTGGCTCAAGGGCAACATGCCCCTTGCCACCAGGCTGTGGGGCAAGCGCCTCGGGATCGTCGGCATGGGCCGCATCGGCCAGGCCGTCGCCAGGCGCGCCGCCGCCTTTTCCATGGACATCGCCTATTTCGGTCGCAGCGCGAGGACGGAGCTTCCCTATGCCTTCGTGCCCGACCTCGTCGAACTCTCCCGCCGATCCGACGTGCTTGTTGCCACACTGGCTGGCGGGCCGGCCACCAAGGGCCTGCTCGATGCCGCCGTCTTCGATGCACTGGGCCCCGAGGGATATTTCGTCAACGTGGCGCGAGGCTCGGTTGTGGATGAGCCGGCCCTCATCGCAGCGCTGCAATCCCATCGTATCAAGGCCGCCGGGCTCGACGTGTTCCTCAACGAACCACATATCGACCGACGCTTCCTAGCCTTGGACAATGTCATGCTGCAGCCGCACCATGGCAGCGGCACGGTGGAAACCCGCCAGGCCATGGGCCAGCTTGTACGCGACAATCTGGCGTCGCATTTTGTCGGCCGCCCCCTCCTGACCCCGGTTGTGTGAACATGAAATCCGTCGTCATCCACAAGGAACGTGACCTGCGCATCGAGAACCGCGAGGCGGGCCAGCCCGGACCCGGGCAGGTGCTGGTTGCCATCCGCCGCGGTGGCATTTGCGGCTCCGACCTGCATTACTATCGCCACGGCGGCTTCGGCGTCGTGCGCCTGAAGGAGCCCATGGTGCTTGGTCACGAGGTGGCGGGCGAGGTCATGTCCTGCGGGGCAGGGGTCACCACGGTCAAGCCGGGCGACCGCGTGGCGGTGAGCCCGTCGCGCCCCTGCGGCGCCTGCATCTATTGCCAGAAGGGCCAGCAGAACCAGTGCCTCGACATGCTGTTCTATGGCAGCGCAATGCGTATGCCGCATGTGCAGGGCGCCTTCCGCCAGCAGCTCGTCGCCGAGGCGAGCCAGTGCCACCGGCTGGCAGACGGCATAAGCTTCGAGGAGGCGGCCTTCGCCGAACCCTTCGCCGTGACGCTGCATGCCATTGTGCGGGCCGGGGCCATGACCGGTAAGCGCCTTCTCGTCACCGGCTGCGGCCCCATCGGCGCGCTCGCCATCGTCGCCGCACGCGCCCATGGCGCGCAGGAGATCGTGGCGACGGATGTGTCCGACTTTACGCTGGGCCTCGCGAGACAGGTCGGCGCCGACCGTGTGGTCAATGTTGCTGCGGGTCCCGATGCACTGTCCGCCTTCAAGGCGGACAAAGGTTATTTTGACGTAATGATCGAAGCTTCCGGAAATGAAGCCGCATTGCGCGCCGGCCTCGAATGCCTGAAGCCGCGTGGCGTGCTGGTACAGCTGGGCTTGGGCGGGGACATTCTTCTCCCGCAGAACATGATCGTCGCCAAGGAGATCGAGATCCGCGGCTCGTTCCGCTTCCATGAGGAGTTCGCACTGGCGGTCGACCTTATCAACCGCCGCCGCGTCGACCTCATGCCGCTGCTGACCGAGGTGCTGCCCGTGGATGATGCGGTGAAGGCCTTCGAGCTCGCCCTCGATCGCGGCCGCGCCATGAAGGTGCAACTCGCCTTCTGAGTTTCAGGCGCTGTCGCGCGCGATGACCTCGAATTTGGTGATGATGGTCTCCCGCGCCACCGGCGCACCCGCCCGCTCGCCCTCGATCGCCCGCAGCAGGAGGTCACCGGCACGATTGCCGATGTCATAGCAGTGCACGCCCACCGTTGTGATGGCGGGGTGGCAGCAGCTCGAAATCTCAAAGTCGCCGAAGCCCGCAATGGCGATGCGCTGCGGCACCTTCCACTTCCGTCGATTGCATTCCATCACGGCACCGAAGGCGGAGAGGTCGGAAACGCAGATGGCGGCCTCCACCTCAGGCCACTCGTCCACTAGCCGCACCACTGCCTCGCCACCTTGCTTCATTGAGATGGGCGGCGTGCCAAACGAGATGACGCGAGATTCGTTCAGGCCCAGCTCTGCCATCGCCGACTCATAACCGGCACGCCGGTCGGCACCGCGCGTGTCGCGATTTGTGGTGCCGCCGATGAAGGCAATACGGCGATAGCCCTTGCCATGGAGATAGCGCACCAGCGCCTTGGAGGCCTCGGCATTGGAAAAGCCGACGACATGACGCACCGGCCTTTTCGGCAGGTCCCAGGTCTCGACCACCGGGATGCCCGAGTTGTCGAGCAGCTTACGGGCCCGCGCCGTATGGCTGCCGCCGGTAACGACGATGGCCTCCGGCCTCCGGCGCAGCATGGAGCCAATCAGTTCCTCTTCCTTTTCCATCGAATAGTCGGTGTAGGCGAGAAGCAGCTGCAGCCCTGAGCCCGCCAGAGCATCGGTTAGGCCGCGCGCGGTATCGGCGAAGTTCGAGTTGTTGATCGAAGGGATGAGCGCCGCCACGAAACCGCTGCGCTTCGAAGATAGGCTGCCGGCTGACAGGTCCAGCACATAACCGAGGTCGTCCACCGCCTTCATGATGCGCAGGCGCGTATCAGGAGCGATCGAGGCGCCGTCCTTCAACGCCCTTGATACCGTCATCGTCGAGACGCCGGCGCGGGCGGCAACATCGGCCATGGTCGGTGCGGGTGCGCGCTTGGTCATGGTGCGGCGGTTCCGGCACTTTCCTGTTTATCGAAATCCAACGTGATGTTATCGATAACGCAACCCATCCGTCAATTCGAAATCAGGAAAGTTCGAGATGTTTCACGGCCAACTCGAAGGCACAGGCGTTGAGGTTCTCGATCCGCGCTTCGAGTGCTGCATCATCGGGCACGCGCGGGTAGAGCGGTTGTGGACTGGCGCACGCTGGTCGGAGGGGCCTGCGTGGCTCGCGGCGGGGCGTTACCTCGTCTGGTCGGACATTCCCAACAACCGCATCTTGCGTCTCGATGATTGTAGCGGCGCCGTTTCCGTGTTTCGCAACCCGTCCAACAACGCCAATGGCAATACGGTCGACCGCCAGGGACGCCTTGTGACCTGCGAGCATCTGGCCCGTCGCGTGACGCGCACGAACTTCGATGGTTCCATCGCCGTGGTTGCCGACCGCTACAAAGGCAAGCGCCTCAACTCGCCCAACGACGTGGTGGTGAAGTCCGATGGCTCCGTCTGGTTCACCGATCCCCCATACGGCATCCTGTTCGATTATGAAGGCGACCGTGCGGAGAGCGAGATCGGCGCCTGCCATGTCTATCGTGCCGACCCCGATACGGGCGAGGTGACGATGGTCGCAGACGACTTTGACAAGCCCAACGGCCTCGCCTTCTCACCCGATGAAAAACATCTCTACGTGGCCGATACCGGCATCACCCACCGACAGGGCGGCCCGAAGCACATTCGCCGCCTCGATGTCCACGCGGATGGTCGAACTCTGGGAAAATCGACGCTCTTCGCCGACTGCACCGCAGGCCTGTTCGATGGCTTCCGCGTCGATGAGGATGGCCGCCTGTGGGCCAGCGCCGCCGATGGCGTGCACTGCTATGACCCCGACGGCACGCTGATCGGCAAGATCTGGATACCGGAACTGGTCTCGAATCTCTGCTTCGGAGGCGACAAGCTGAACCGCCTGTTCATCTGCGGAACGACCTCGCTCTACTCCATTTATCTCGCTATCAATGGCATCTCGCCTTTCGGCTAATGGGGTGGCGTCCCGTGGGCTTCGACTAGGCGCAACTCGTCTCGCACCCCTCAGAGACGTCGACAGTTGTCAATCTGGATAAGATTTGGCGCGCCAGACAGCACTCGATTCGGTGACTCTGCCTTAGGACGCCAGCGAGCCCGGAGAGTTTACCATGCGCTTGCCGGAGCCGACAGCTAGTAAGCGGCGTGCTGGTTATGTATCTGAAATTGATTGGCGCACCCGACAGGATTCGAACCTGTGACCTCTGCCTTCGGAGGGCAGCACTCTATCCAGCTGAGCTACGGGTGCAGCGTGCGAACCTCCTATACCCGATGGGCATGGCGTTCGGCAATGGCTGGCGCTAAGGGGGCAGATATTTCCTAAAATACAGAGACTTCCAAGTACCTATACGGTGTCACTCACAGCACTTCTTGTACCACAAGGTGTCCCAAAACTCACGCGTAATCCGTTCCCATCCACTCATGGTTAGTGTCCCAGA
>CAMFKI010000014.1 GCA_945957365.1 uncultured Alphaproteobacteria bacterium
AGAGTAGGTCGCTGCCAGGCCTGCAAAGGACAGAGAACAATCCCTTCAC
Source organism: uncultured Alphaproteobacteria bacterium (assembly GCA_945957365.1). Classification (GTDB taxonomy): domain Bacteria; phylum Pseudomonadota; class Alphaproteobacteria; order Rhizobiales; family Aestuariivirgaceae; genus Aestuariivirga. Next base: position 50 of record CAMFKI010000014.1, read on the forward strand.
TCACAACTTCAAAAACACAAAACCCCGCCAAGCAGAAATGCAAGGCGGGGTTTTGCTTTGCGAGGACATGTCTAGGCCTGACGTGCCGCGATCAGGCAGGTGATCTCGAACATCATCACCATCGCCATCTGGGCCGTGATCTGGTTGGGGCTGTCCTTGGTCGGCATCAGGCAGACCACGTCGCCGCCGATGATGTCGAGGCCCTTCAGGCCCTGCAGAAGCCGCGTTGCCTCCCGAATGCTGAATCCCGAGAATCCGGGTTCGATGTTGGAGACGCCCGGAGCGACCGATGGATCCATGCAGTCGAGATCGAAAGTAATGTAGGCGGGCGCATCGCCAACCCGCTCGCGGATGAGCTCGATGGTGCGCGGCACGCCGAGATCCTCGAACTCCTGCATGGTGACGACGCGATAGCCGAGTTCCCGGCTCGATCCACCCACACCGCCCTTGTGGATGGCGCCCGAGGGATGGCCGCGCATGCCGAGCTGCACGCTGCGGGATGGATCGACTGCCTGTTCCTTCGCCGTATAGGCTGCCCAATGCGCGGCGGAACGCTTCGCCCCGAGCCAGTGGGGCATGTTGTCGTAGGAATCGGTGTGGGCATCGAAATGAATGAGCGCGCAGGGCCTGCCGCCGGACAGCCTGCGCCCGGGCCCGGCAACCGCCTTGAGGATAGGCCCGGTGATCGAATGATCGCCCCCGATCGAGACGGGCCGCGTGCCGGCCTCGTCGAGACGGCGGTAGAAGGCCTCGATGTCGCGCACGCAGGCCTCGTTGTTCATGGCCTCGGGCAGCGGCACGTCGCCGAGGTCGTTGATGCGCGCCACGTCCCACGGTGCAAAGCCATGCACGTAATGGGTGCGGCGATAGAAGCCCGACACGTTGCGCACCGCACGTGGGCCCAGATGCTGGTCGCGCTCGGTCGAGCCATTGCCGGAACTGTGGGGAACGCCCACGAGGCCGATGTCGGCCTGGTGCGGATCCTCGTTCCAGGCGCAGCGGAAGAAGGTGGGAATGCCCCACCAGTACCAGCTCTGCGAACTTCGCCGTGCGGCTTCCAGGTCGTCGCTCATCCACCATGCCCCTTCCGCTTGAAAATCAGGATCAGAGCAAGAGACGCCAAAAGGGCGACGGCCACAAGACCGAAGGCGAAGGCCGTGCCAAGCCGCGCCGCCACGATGCCGAAGGCCAGAGGCGCCATGGTGCGTGGCACGGCGGTGAGCAGCGACACGAAGCTCAAGGCGCCCGCCCGGTTCTCCGGCACGAGCCGCGCCGCCGTGGCGAAAATGGTTGGGATCAGCAGTGCGAGCCCGAGGCCCACCGAAGCAAAGGCGGCAACGCTCACCAGGAACGAGCCCGAGAGACCAAGCGCCACGAAGCCGCAGATCGAAACGACGAGAGAGCCCACCATCAGCGCCGTCTCGCCGAACAGCGATCGCATGCGGTCGCCCGGAAAGCGCACCGCCGCGTTGCACCAGCCGAAGAACGCCGCACCCAGCCCGGCGATGGCGGCAAGCGTGGGCGCCAGCTCGTCCAGCAGCTTGGCCGACCACAGCAGGGCCGCAGTTTCCGCCGCGATGATCAGCCCCGCCGCAATGCCAAGCAGCATGAGCGGCATCTTGTTCGGCAGGGTTCGGACATGAGCTGCCTTGCCCGCGGCGAGGGCGCGCGGCGGAATGGCGCGCTCGACCATGACCCAGGACAGGGCGAATGCCATGCCCGCCACGCCGGCGACCGCCCAGGTTCCCCACTGCGTGGAGAGCCAGCTCGCCGCCACCGCCATGATGCCCACACCGGCCGATACTCCGCCATGAAAACTCATGAAAATGGGCCGCCGCAGGTCATGTTCCAGCGCCACCGCCTCGGCATTCATGAACAGGTCGGTGAAGCCGAAGCACAGGCCCATGAGCGGAATCGTGATGAAGAACCACATTGGCGTCGCGGCGGTCAGATAGGCGCCGAGGGACAAGGCGAATGCCGGAAGCACGCCGAGCAGCACCGCGCGGTTCGAGGCCACCCGCGCGATCTGTCCGCCCAGCGCCATGGCCGCCACGGTGAGCACCGTCGAGACGGTGAGACCCAGTCCGAAAGTCTCCGCGCCGATGCCGGCATTGCGCATCACCGACGGCATCGATCCGGCCAGGGCGCCGATGGCCAGTCCAAAGGTCACGAAAACCGACGTTATGGCCGCACGCTGCGTGGGGAAGTTCGAAGCCGTCATCCGGCCGCTTGTAGCGCAGGCGCTTGCCGCTTCGGAAGCGCTCAGATGACGCCAATCCACGTCACTGGAGAGCGTGGAATTGCATCCACGGCCGCGGCGCAACCGGCCACGCAAGTCCCTGCCGGTGGCGAAAAGAAAATTGTCATGAGGGGTTCACAAACCCACTTCGCATTGCTACATACACATCGCGTTTCGACGCGGGATGGAGCAGCCCGGTAGCTCGTCAGGCTCATAACCTGAAGGTCGTCAGTTCAAATCTGGCTCCCGCAACCATAAGGCCCGCTAAGCTCATGGCTTGGCGGGCCTTTCCTTTTGGTCCGGACCGTGATGGCAGCCCGCAGGATCCGCGCCTTGCGCCCCGAATGGCCTTCCTTGCGAGGTGTTGGTATGACTGCAGGAACCAACGAGGCCCGGTGCGCTCACGTGACCAAACGCGATGAACAACAGTAACGCCAATCTCCAACGCGCGCTCGCAAGCCTGCAGACTGGAAATCTCACGCAGGCCATCGCCATTGCCGGCGATATCCTGAAATCCGCACCACGGAATTTCGATGCGCTCCACATCCGGGCGCTTGCGCTGTTCCACGCCAAGGAATTGGCCAGCGCCCTGCGCGATATCGAAGCAGCGCTGTCGATCCGGAGAGATTTCGCCGATGCCTTCAACACATACGGCATCATCCTGCGGGCGCACCGGCGTTACGATGATGCGATCGTCGCCCTCAGATCGGGGCTGAAGATCCGGCCGGCCTTCAAGGAAGCCCTCTATAACATCGGCAACTGCCATCGCGACAAGTCGCTCTTCGACGATGCAATCCGCTCCTATGATGAAGCGCTGCGCCTCGACGGCAATTTCATTGCAGCCCTGAACAACAAGGGGATCGCCCTGGGCATGCTGGGCCAGCACCGCGCCGCGCTGCAATGCTTCGATACGGTGATCGCGCGGGCGCCACGCTTTGCCGAAGCTCACTACAATCGCGGCGACGCGCTTGCCGCACTGAACGAGCATGCTGCGGCGATCGCGAACTATGATGCTGCCCTGAAGCTGAACCCGTTCTTTCCCGCATGCCATTGCAACAGGGCAAATGCCCTCCGGGCGCTCGACCGACCCGCAGAGGCTTTGAGCGGCTATGACCAGGCCATCGCGCAGGACCCGGCCTTCGCGGAAGCGCAGGTCAGCAAGGCCGCCGTGCTGCACGAGATGGGCCGGCTCGACGAGGCCATGTCGTGTCTCGATGCCGCTCTCAGGATCCGGCCAGACTATGCCGAGGCACATTTCAATCTGGGCAATGCGCTGCGTGACCTCTATCGCCTGGGCGAGGCCCTGGCGCACTACGATGCCGCAATCCGCTGCAGGCCGGATCATGCGGAAGCCTACCGCAATCGCGGCAATCTCCTCAACACGCTGAAACGCATGGACGAAGCCCTCGCCAGCTACGACAGGGCAATCGAACTGAAACCGGACTTTGCCGAGGCCTACAGCAATCGCGGCGATGCCTTGCACAAGATCAATCGCCTCGATGAGGCGCTTGGCGACTGGCGGCGCAGCCTTCTGGTCACGGCGGGTGGCCGTGCATCGGCCGAACGTGTGGCCGAGCAGTGCGTCAAGCTGCTGTCGGTGGACAATCTTCCGGCAATCTATGCGTCCGAGTCCGAAATGGCGGCGGCGCGCCAGCGGGTGGAAGAGACACTGGATGAACTGGTGTCGATGAGCGAGCACCCTCCGCGTGGCGAGCGCGACGCACAGGTTGCGCAGCAGGCGCTCTACGGACTCACCGGATTTTACCTCGCCTATCACCAGCGCAATGACCGCGAAACCATGCGGAAGCTGAGTGCCGTCGCCGCAAGGCTGCTCCCGGAGCGGCCGCGGGAGGATGGCATCCCGTCCCCGCACAACGGGCGAATTCGGATCGGCGTCGCATCCGCCTACCTGCGCAATCACAACGGCGCCAACTGGGCCTACAACTGGCTGGCGCGGCTGCCGCGCGGCGACTATGAAGTCTTCACCTACGGCTTCGAAGCGGCCACGGACGCTCTTGCCCGCAAGTTCGCCGCACTCGGCACTCATCGCCAGTTCGTCTGGTCGGCGCGAACCCAACACGCGATCACCCAGCAGATGCGCGGCGACGGGCTCGACATCCTGATGCTCCCGGATGTGGGCATGACGTCGGTCAGCCGCTTCCTGTCCCTCAATCGCATTGCGCCCTGCCAGTTCACCGCATGGGGTCATCCGGTGACGACGGGCTCGTCCGAGATGGACTTCTACCTGTCGAGTGACCTGATGGAGCCTGAAAACGCGCAGGACCACTATACCGAGAAGCTGGTCCGCCTGCCCAATCTGGCGCTCTACCTCGAGGAGGCGGACATCGCTCCGAAATCCGCTTCGGCCTCTGACTTCGGTCTGCCGGAGGGACGCGTGCACTATGGCTGCCTGCAGTCGCTGTTCAAGTATCTGCCGCGCCACGATCACGTGCTGCCGCGCATCGCGCGCGAGGTGCCGGAGGCCTTGTTCGTGTTCATCGAGGGTTCACATCCCCACATGACCGCCCTCATGCAGTCGCGGCTGGAAAAGGCCTTCGCAGCGGAAGGACTTGATTCCTGCAAGCACGTCGTGTTCCTGCCGCGGCAGACGACGGAGGGTTTCGACAGGCTGATGCAGTCGATGGACGTCTGCATCGACAGTATCGGCTGGAGCGGCGGCAACACCAGTCTCGGCTGCATTGCGGCAGGCGTTCCGCTTGCAACGCTTCCGGGTGAATTCATGCGCGGGCGGCACACCACGGCGATGTTCCGCCTGATCGGCGCGGAGGAATTGATCGCCACCTCAGCCGAGGCCTACACGGGCCTGCTGGTGAAGCTGGGTTTGGATGTGTCATACCGGCGCCATTGCCGCGACATGTTCCTGGCCAACCGCGGCAGGCTCTGTCGCGACGACACCTTCATTGCCGCCCTGGACGGCTTTCTGAAGGGCAGCCGCAGCGCGGCCCCGAGCTGACTTCGCGCAGTCGTCGGTTCGGGATCTGCCGCGTGGCGGCTGGCATCGCTCACCCGGCTTGAACCATGGTCCGGCGCTGCTATGCTGGCAGCCTCTTCAGCCGAGTGACCGGATACTTCCGATGAAATGCAACGCTACCTTCCTCGCTCTCGCCATTGCGATTCTGTTTGCCGGCGGGCCTGCCGCCCTGGCGGAGGATGCGAAGAGCCCACCCGCCGAACAGGCCTTCGGGGACTGGGTGCTTCACTGTGCCAAGTCCGGCACGGGTGAGGCGATCTGCGCGCTGCACCAGCGGATCATGGCTGCGGACACGAAGCTGCCGGTAGCCGACTTCGCCGTGGCCCGCAACAAGGACAGCCATGAGCTGCGGCTCGCCGCGATCCTGCCGCTGGGGCTCGACATTCCCGCCGGTGTCTCGGGCAAGGCAGGCGACGTCCCGCTGACCTTCACCGTACAGACCTGCGTGAAGCGCGGCTGCATCGCGAGCACGACGGTGGACGACAAGCTGCTCGAGACCCTGCGCGGCAAGGACGCCTTCACGGCGACCTTCAGGATGCGCAGCGTGGCGGATCCGGTGACCATCCCCGTGTCGCTCAAGGGCCTGGATGCCGGTCTGAAGGCGCTCGATACGCCGTAGAGAGCCGGATTTTGAGTGTTGCTTGCCAGAGCGAGGCAACATGCCTTAGCTGGCGAATGTCATGATTTCCTTCCTCGTCATATTCACCCACGCCGTTCTGATGAGTGCGGTGATCGTGCGCGTGCTGCTCAGGCGACCGGCGCGCGGCGTGGCCCTTGCCTGGCTGCTGCTGGCAATGATGCTGCCCTATCTCGGAGCGATCCTCTATTTCCTGATCGGCGAGCGCCGGATCTCGCGCAGCCGGGCGGAGCGGCTGGCGAAGATGCAGGGCGATTTCCGGCGTATCACCGCGCCTCACGTCTCGCGCAACCGCGGCAGCGGGAACCAGTCGCCGCTGAACTCCGAACAGATCTCACTGGAGCGGGCGGGCGAACGCCTGTTCGGGGCCCCGGCCATGACCGGAAACCGGCTCACCCTGGCCTCGGACACGCTCGGCGTGCTGCAGCATATCGCGGCCGACATCGACCGGGCCACGACCAGTGTGCTGGTCGAGTTCTATATCTGGAGCGATCGCGGATTGACGGTCGACGTGCGCGATGCCCTCATGCGCGCCGCCGGACGGGGCGTCGCCTGCTTCGTGCTCGTCGATGCCCTGGGCGCCGGCAAGTGGTGGCGGAGCGCCGATCCGGAGGCACTGCGCCAGGCGGGCGTGCGCCTGCGCGCCGCCTTGCCGGTGGGCCTGTTCCGCAGCCTGACGGGCCGAACCGACCTGCGGCTCCACCGCAAGATCGTGGTGATCGATGGCGCCGTGGCCTGGACCGGTTCGATGAACATGGTGGATCCCCGATATTTCAAACAGGACTCAGGTGTTGGCGAATGGGTCGACGCCATGACCCGCATCGAGGGTCCGGTGGCGGGCCTTCTCGCCGCGGTGATGATCAGCGACTGGGTGGCAGAGGGGGGTGACAGGCTGGAGGACGTCGTGGCCGATACCGGAATCGCGCCCACGGGTCCGGTGGGGCAGGCGCCGGTGCAGGTGCTGGCCTCGGGGCCGGGCGAGTCGGGCGACGGGCTGCTGCAGATCATGCTGTCCCTCATCAACATCGCCCGGCACGAGGTGGTTCTGACCACGCCCTACTTCGTGCCGGAGGACTCCCTGGTGCTGGCGCTGCGCGGCGCCGCGGCGCGCGGGGTGAGGGTAGCGGTGATCCTGCCCAAGCGGATCGACTCGCTGCTGGTGCGCTATGCCAGCCGGTCCTTCTTCGACGAGGTGATCGAGATGGGGGGTGAGATCTTCGAGTTCACCGGGGGCCTGCTCCACACCAAGTCGATCACCGTGGATGGCGAGCAGGCGATGTTCGGCACGGCCAATTTCGACATGCGCAGCCTGTGGCTCAACTACGAGGTCTCCATGATGATCTACGACCGGTCTTTCGTGAGCGACATCCGCGCGCTGCAGGACAGCTATCTGAAATCCTCCGTTCCCGTCGTCCTCGTGCCCTGGGCCAAACGGCCCCTGAGATCGCGGCTCCTCGAGTCGACCATGCGGCTCATGACCCCGCTGTTGTAGCCACGTGCCTTCTCAGAACGAAGAGTGAATCTTGCAAAGGGTTGTGCAAAGGGTTGCTGACGCTCATCTCCACAACTTTTGAGTGAACAATCAAATATATAAGCCTTTCCATGATCTTACTGGCTCGCTCGATCAATTCCGCCGCTCCGATGCAATGCCAGCCTTTTGCAAACGTTTGCAAGATTTGCAGACAGACCGGGAACGATCCCTCCCGTTCCGGTTAATCACATCCATAAAATTGCATTGGTCGAGCGCCCACGTGCTCAGTTGTATGTACGGAAGCCCAAGATGGTGATTGTGTGCGAGCATTTGCTCTCCAGATGGGCGACCGGGGAGGTAGTGACAACAGGTTACACCGGAAGATCGAGCCGAAAACCTTGTTGCAGTGCAGAAATAAGGTTGCAACGCACACAGGAATGAGGCTTGACCAAGATAAAATATCGAGCATATGCTCCCTTAATGAGCAAATAATTGCTCTTCTGAACGGGAGGACCACATGAAATCTCTGTTGGCAGGCATTTTGGGCGCGATCAGCCTCGCCGCCCTTGCCTCGACCGCCTCGGCCGATACGACCCTGACCATTGCCACCGTGAACAACGGCGACATGATCCGCATGCAGGGCCTGACGGACGACTTCACCAAGGCCAATCCGGACATCAAGCTCGAGTGGGTGACGCTCGAGGAGAACGTGCTGCGCGAGAAGGTGACGACCGACATCGCCACCAAGGGTGGCCAGTTCGACGTCCTCACCATCGGCACCTATGAGGTTCCGATCTGGGGCAAGAAGGGCTGGCTGGTGCCGCTGACCCAGGTTGACGATCCTTCCGACCTGCTGCCGGCCATCGCCTCGGGCCTCACCGTCGACGGCAAGCTGATGGCTTCGCCCTTCTATGGCGAAAGCTCCATGGTCATGTACCGCAAGGACCTGGTCGACGCCGCCGGCGAGAAGATGCCGGATGCCCCCACCTGGGCCGACATCAAGCGCATCGCCGACAAGATCACCAACAAGGACAAGGAAATCTACGGCGTGTGCCTGCGCGGCAAGGCCGGCTGGGGCGAGAACATGGCCTTCCTGACGGCCACGTCCAACTCCTTCGGCGCCCGCTGGTTCGACGAGAACTGGAAGCCGCAGTTCGACCAGAAGGAATGGAAGGACACGCTCGACTATTATCTCGAGCTGATGAAGGCTGACGGACCTCCGGGCGCCTCCTCCAACGGCTTCAACGAGAACCTGGCGCTGTTCAACGCCGGCAAGTGCGGCATGTGGATCGACGCCACGGTGGCCGCCTCCTTCGTGACCAACCCGAAGGACTCGAAGGTCGCCGACAAGGTGGGCTTCGCGCTGGCGCCCGACAACGGCCTCGGCAAGCGCGGCAACTGGCTGTGGGCCTGGTCGCTCGCCATCCCGGCCGGCACCCAGAAGGAAGAGGCCGCCCAGAAGTTCATCAACTGGGCGACGTCGAAGCACTACACCGAACTCGTCGCATCGAAGGAAGGCTGGGCCAACGTGCCTCCGGGCACCCGCACCTCGCTCTACGCGAACCCTGAATATGCCAAGGTTCCCTTCGCCAAGATGACGCTCGACTCGATCAACTCGGCCGATCCGGTCCACCCAACCGTCAAGCCGGTGCCCTATGTCGGCGTGCAGTTCGTGGCCATTCCGGAGTTCGCCGGCATCGCCACCACCGTGGGCCAGATCTTCTCGGCAGCGCTCGCCGGCGAGAAGACCGCGGACCAGGCCCTGGCGGAAGCGCAGGACGTGACCACGCGTGAAATGACCAAGGCCGGCTACATCAAGTAACCATACCTCCCGGAACTGGGCTGCCCGGCCAACACCGGGCAGCCATTTTCCCTCCCTGCAACGGGGTACCCCATGGCAACGCAGCAGACACGCTCGATCGGCCGGATCGCCGTTGCGCCCTCGGTGATCGCCCTGTTCCTCTGGATGATCGTGCCCCTGGGCATGACCATCTGGTTCTCCTTCCTCCGCTACAACCTGCTCGATCCCAATCCCGCCTGTTCCCTGCTGACGCCGGGCCAGTTGCTCGATGCCGCCAACCGCTGCATGGCCGGCACCACCAACTACTATTACTTCCTCACCGACCCGGCCTTCTTCCAGGCCATGGCCAATTCGCTGCTGCTGGTGTTCTGGGTGCTGGTCATCTCGGTCGTCGGCGGCACGCTGCTGGCCCTGCTGCTCGACCAGGCGATCTACGGCCGCAATTTCGTGCGCCTCATGGTGATCGCACCCTTCTTCGTCATGCCCACGGTGTCGGCACTGGTGTGGAAGAACATGATGATGCACCCGGTGCAGGGCTTCCTCGCCTGGATCACCAAGTCCATGGGCCTCGGCGCCATCGACTGGTTCGCGCATTATCCGATGACGGCCATCGTCATCATGGTCGCCTGGCAGTGGCTGCCCTTCGCCACGCTCATCATCCTCACCGCGCTGCAGTCCTTCGACGAGGAGCAGAAGGAAGCGGCCCAGATGGACGGCACGCCGCCCATCTCCTTCTTCTGGTACATGATCGTGCCGCATCTTGCCCGGCCGGTCACCGTGGTCGTCCTCATCGAGACGATCTTCCTGCTCAATGTCTTCGCCGAGATCTACGTCACGGGTTCGGGCGGCCGCGCCGGCAACCTGCCGTTCCTCGTCTATCAGTATGGCCTGCTGTCCAACGACATCGGCGGCGCCTCGGCGGGCGGCATCATCGCGGTCATCCTCGCCAACATCGTCGCCTTCTTCCTGATGCGCATGATCGGCAAGAACCTGGAGGCATGAGAACATGGCCCGCGCAGTTCCCCTCCGCCGCAAGCTGTTCTTCACCGCCCTCGCCTGGGGCATCGGCTTCGTCATCTTCTTCCCGATCCTGTGGACCATCCTCACGAGCTTCAAGACGGAAGGAGAAGCCGTCACCATCCCGCCGCACTTCCTGTTCTTCGACTGGACGCTCGAAAACTACGGCGTGGTGCAGCAGCGCTCTGACTATCTGAAGTTCGCGTCGAACTCGGTGATCCTGGCGCTCGGCTCCACCTTCATCGCGCTGCTGATCGCCGTTCCCGCCGCATGGGCCATGGCCTTCGCGCCGGGAAAGCGCACCAAGGATCTCCTGATGTGGATGCTCTCCACCAAGATGATGCCACCCGTCGGCGCGCTGATCCCGCTCTACCTGATCTTCCGCGACCTGCACCTGCTCGACAGCCACATCGGCATCATCATGGTGCTGATGCTGCTGAACCTGCCGATCATCATCTGGATGCTCTATACCTACTTCAAGGAAATCCCCGGCGAGATCCTCGAAGCCTCGCGCATGGACGGCGCCTCGATCGGCAAGGAGCTGATCTACGTGCTGGCGCCGATGGCGATCCCCGGCATCGCATCGACGGTGCTGCTCAACATCATCCTCGCCTGGAACGAGGCCTTCTGGACGCTGACGCTGACCACCAAGAACGCCGCTCCGCTCACCCAGTTCATCGCCTCCTACTCGAGCCCCGAGGGCCTGTTCTGGGCCAAGCTCTCGGCCGCCTCCACCATGGCCATCGCCCCCATCCTCGTCCTCGGCTGGTTCGCCCAGAAGCAGCTCGTCCGCGGCCTCACCTTCGGAGCAGTGAAGTAACATGGGCACGATCAGTCTCAGGAACGTCCGCAAGGCCTTCGGCGAGGCCGTCATCATCCCCGGTGCCGATCTCGAGATCGAGCCTGGCGAGTTCGTCGTCTTCGTCGGCCCCTCGGGCTGCGGCAAGTCCACCCTGCTGCGCTTGATCGCCGGTCTGGAAGACCTCACCTCGGGACAGATCCTCATCGACGGCGAGGACGTGACCGACGTCCCGCCCGCCAAGCGGGGGCTTGCCATGGTGTTCCAGTCCTACGCGCTCTATCCGCACATGAGCGTCAGGAACAACATCGCCTTCGGCCTCAAGATGGCGGGCATGCCGAAGGAGGAGATCGACGCCAAGGTGACGCGCGCCGCAGCCACCCTGAACCTCACCGACTATCTCGAGCGCAAGCCGCGCCAGCTGTCGGGTGGCCAGCGCCAGCGCGTCGCCATCGGCCGCGCCATCGTGCGCCAGCCCAAGTGCTTCCTGTTCGACGAGCCGCTGTCCAACCTCGATGCCGCACTGCGCGTCAACATGCGCGTCGAGATCATGCAGCTGCACCAGCAGCTCGATGCCACGATGATCTACGTGACCCACGACCAGGTGGAGGCCATGACCATGGCCGACCGCATCGTGGTGCTGAACAAGGGCGTCATCGAGCAGGTGGGCTCGCCGCTCGATCTCTACAACAGGCCCAATTCTGTCTTCGTCGCCGGCTTCATCGGCTCGCCGAAGATGAATCTCATCTCCGGCCCGGCCGCCGCCCGCCACGACGCCGCCACCATTGGCATCCGGCCCGAGCACATCGCGCTCGTGTCGGCGGGTGGCGACATTCAGGGCACCATCGCGCTCACCGAGCACCTGGGCTCGGATTCCTTCCTGCATGTCGATGCGGGAGACGCCGGCCGCCTCACGGTGCGCGCCCCCGGCGATTACATGGGCAAGCCCGGCGATGCCGTGTCGCTCGCCTTCGACAAGGCCCGCATCCATCGTTTCGATTCGCAGGGAAAGGTTCTGGTCTGATGCGTCTTCAGGGGAAAACCGCCATCGTCACGGGCGGCGCACGCGGCATTGGCGCCGCCGTCGCCGAGGGCTATGCGAAGGAGGGCGCGCGCGTCTGCGTGGCCGACCTCAGTTTCGGCGAAGCCGATGCCTTGGCGCAGAAGATCGGCAACGGCGCCTTCGCCTATGCGCTGAACGTGACGAAGCTGGACGAGATCAGGGCCTGCGTCGCCGAATGCGAGAAGCGCTTCGGCGGCATCGACATCCTCGTCAACAATGCCGCCGTCTTCGACATGGCCCCCTGGGGCGAGATCACCGAGAAGAGCTATCATTTTGTCTTCGACGTGAACGTGAAGGGCCTCGTCTTCATGCTGCAGGAAGTGGCCGAAAGCATGAAGCGCCGCGGGCAGGGCGGCAAGATCATCAACTTCGCCTCTCAGGCGGGCCGCCGTGGCGAGCCCCTCGTCGCAGTCTATTGCGCCTCCAAGGCCGCCGTGATCTCGCTCACCCAGTCGGCGGGCCTCGCTCTCATCCCCCACAGGATCAACGTCAACGGCATCGCGCCCGGCGTCGTCGACACGCCGATGTGGGAGCACGTCGATGGCCTCTTCGCCAAATACGAGAACCGGCCGCTGGGCGAGAAGAAGCGTCTCGTCGGCGAGGGTGTTCCCTATGGCCGCATGGGCAGGCCCGAGGACCACGTGGGCTGCGCCGTTTTCCTGGCGTCATCCGAAAGCGATTATGTCGTGGCCCAGACCTACAATGTCGACGGCGGCCAGTGGATGAGCTGACGGCCCGGACGTGAATTGCAGAAAGTAGACCTGACATGACGAAGCTGAACCGCGCCAACCTGTCGAGCCTGAAGGCAGGCATCGCCGTGCCCAACTACCAGGCCTCGGACTTGCGCCCCGGCATCCTGCATTTCGGCCTCGGCAACTTCCACCGCGCGCACCAGGCCATCTATCTCGACACGCTGTTCAACATGGGCAAGTCCCGAGACTGGGCCATCATCGGCACGGGTGTGAGGTCCGCCGACCGCGCCATGCATGATGCGCTGAAGCCGCAGGACTGGCTCACCACCGTGGTGGAGCAGGAGGCCAATGTCAGCCGCGCCCGCGTCACCGGCGCCATGCTCGGCATGATCCCGCCGGAAGATCGCGCCGCCATCGTGCGTCAGCTCGCCGATCCGGCGATCCGCATCGTCTCCATCACCGTCACCGAGGGCGGCTATTTCATCGATCCAGCCACCGGCCAGTTCAACCCGGAGTTTCCGGAAATCGCACGTGACGGCAAGCACCCGGACGACCCGCACACCGTCTTCGGCCTCATCGCGCTTGGCTTGAAGAAGCGCCGAGATGCGGGCACGACGCCCTTCACCGTCATGTCCTGCGACAACATCCCCCACAATGGCGTCGTCGCGCGCAATGCCGTGGCCGGTGTCGCAAGGCTTTGGGACAAGGGCCTTGGCGACTGGATCGCCGCCAATGCCGCCTTCCCCAATGGCATGGTGGACCGCATCACGCCCGCCACGACGGACCGCGAACGCGGGCTTTGTGCGCAGGATTTCGGCATCGCGGACAACTGGCCGGTCTATTGCGAGGAGTTCATCCAGTGGGTGCTGGAGGACAATTTCTGCAACGGCCGCCCGGAACTGGAAGCGGCCGGCGTGCAGTTCGTGCCGGATGTGACGCCCTTCGAATTCATGAAGATCCGCATCCTCAATGGCGGCCACGCGGCCATCGCCTATCCGGCGAGCCTGCTCGACGTGCACTTCGTGCATGATGCTATGAACCACCCGCTGGTGGGTGCCTTCTTCGCCAAGATCGAGCGCGAGGAGATCATGCCCACGGTGCCGCCGGTGCCCGGCGTGGTGCTGGAAGACTACTACCACCTCATCCACCGCCGCTTCGCCAACCCGAAGATCGGCGACACCATTCCGCGCCTTGCCTTCGACGGCTCCAACCGCCAGCCCAAGTTCATCGTACCGGTGGCGCGCGACCGGCTGAAGGCAGGGGGGTCCGTTGATTCGCTGGCCTTCGAGTCCGCCCTGTGGTGCCGCCACTGCATCGGCAAGACCGAGACGGGCAAGGACATCACCGCAGGCGACCCGATCTGGCCGCGCCTCACCGAGCTCGCGGCCAGGGCAAAGGCCGATCCGCTTGCCTGGCTCGCGATGGATGACGTCTACGGCGATGTCGGCCGGTCTGAAATCTTCCGCAAGGCTTTTGCCAGAAGCCTCAACGACATCTGGTCAAAGGGTACCGCGAAGGCTCTCGCCGATTTCACCGGCGCCTAGCGGTCGATCGCCTTCATCGAGGAGGCAATGTAGCGCTCGCCCGCCGCAACGCCCTTGGGGAAGGCAGCAGCGAGCTGGCGGAGATCGCTCACCGTCAGCACCAGCGCCTCGGCCTTGGCGTTCTCCTCGAGATACTTGCGCCGCTTGGTTCCGGGGATCGGCACGATGTCCTCGCCCTGCGCCATCACCCAGGCCAGCGCGATCTGGCCCGGTGTGGCGCCCTTCTCGGCGGCCAGCGTCTCGACGGCCGTCAGGAGTTCGAGGTTCTGCGCGAAATTCTCGCCCTGGAAGCGCGGTGTCTTGAGGCGATAGTCGGCAGGGTCGAGGCTCGTCTCGTCCTTGAAGCGTCCGGTGAGGAAGCCGCGGCCGAGCGGGCTGTAGGGCACGAAGCCGATGCCGAGACGCCGCACGGTCGGCAGGATCTCGTCTTCCACGTCACGGGTCCACAGCGAGTATTCGGTCTGGAGCGCCGTGATCGGGTGCACCTTGTGCGCCCGCTCGATGGTGCGGGGGCCCGCTTCCGAGAGGCCGAGGTAACGCACCTTGCCCTCCTTCACGAGGTCGGCCATCGCACCCACGGTGTCCTCGATGGGCGTGTTGGGGTCCACGCGGTGCTGGTAATAGAGGTCGATCACTTCGATGCCGAGCCGCTTCAGGCTCTGTTCGCAGCAGGCCTTCACATAATCGGGTTTGCCACTGATGCCGAGGTAGGCGCCGTCGTGGGCGCGCACATTGCCGAACTTGGTGGCGATCACGAAGCGGTCGCGCTTGCCCTTGATGGCGCGGCCGACCAGTTCCTCGTTGCGGCCCACGCCATACATGTCGGCCGTGTCGAGAAAGGTGATGCCGAGTTCAAGCGCCCGGTGAATGGTGGCGATCGATTCGACGTCGTCCTGGCCTGCATAGAAATCCGACATGCCCATGCAGCCGAGGCCCATGGCGGAAACGGCAAGCTGTCCGAGGTTACGCTGGTGCATGGGAAACTCCTTGGGATGGTTGGTCAGGCAAACAATTCTCGCAGGGACTGGACTGCCCTGGCAAGGTCACGCTGTGCAGCGCCGGGTTGCGGGGTGGGCGCGGCTTCGCCGAACCAGACCAATCGGCCCTCCGCCACCAGCCGCTGAAACAGCTTGCGACGGTCAGGTGCCACTTCGATGACGCCCGCGTCGAACAGCCGGCGCACCGGCGCCATCAGCGGTTGCCGCATCTCGACGGCCGTTCGGTAGAGCCAACTGCCGAGCTTCCACTTGGCGTTCAGCGCCTGGGGCAGGGGATAGATGGAGACGGGCTTTCCGCTCGCCAGCGCATCGGCCACCATGGAAACGGAATCGCTCGTCACCACGATCTCGGACGCTTCGGAAAGCGCCGTGCGGTAGCGGTTCTCGCCCAGCCCGAAGATGCTCAGGCGGTGCGGCGCGGTGATTCGCCGCTGCAGGACGGCGACGGCCGCCGTCGGCGTGCGCGGGCTGGTCATCACGTCGAGCGTGGATTGGTTGCCCGCGGCATGGGCCAGCGCGTCGGCAGCCAAGTTCTCGGCCGCCGCGGCATCCAGCAGGTCCGGAAAGGCAGGACCGCCCACCAGCAGCGCGATCGGACCTGCGGCCGTTCCGGCCATGGCTTCGGTCGCCTCGGCGAGCGGCATCGCCAGTTCCACGACATTGGGGGCGGCCGGAATGCGGTACTGCGCGGTGGTGATGACCCGGTCGAACGCATCCGGCGTGCCGGCGGGCCGGCCAAGGCACACGATGCGCGTCGTGCCGCCCGAAGCGCTCTTGATCGCCCGTGCGATCACGCTGGGCGAGGCCTCCGCGCAGAGCACGAGGTCGGGCCAGGGCGGCGACAGCTTTTCCTTCAGCAGCAGCTTCGCCAGCACCGGAACTTCCGGCCCCGCAAAGCGCAGGGTCTTCACCTCGAAGGGCCAGCCCGTGGCCCGGGCCAGCGCCAGCATCTGGTCGAGGTCGCCCTTGCGCCCGCGCGACAGGATCCAGATCGTCGGATCAGCGGCCATGGGCTTCGCGCAGCACGGTGCGGTAGCTCTCGAGCAGGCCCGAGAGGATATGGTCCCAGCTGAAGGTGAGGGCACGCTGGCGGGCCGCTTCGCCCATGCGCCGGCGCAAGGCCTCGTCCCTGACGAGGAATTCCAGTTTTGCCGCCATCGTCGCTTCGTCGCGTGCGCTGACGAGGTATCCGGTGTCATCCGTCACCAGCGAATTGCTGCCGCTGGCGATGGCGTTGACGGCGGGAAGCCCGCTCGCCATGGCTTCCAGCGTTACGTTGCCAAAGGTTTCGCTTTCCGAGGGAAAGAAGAAGATGTCGGAGGAGGCATAGGCCCGCGCCAGATCCGCGCCATGCAGGAAGCCCGCGAACACGCCGTTCTTCAAGCCTGACGTCATCGCCGTCCTCTCGGGCCCGTCGCCGATCACCAGCGGCTTCACCTTCAGCCCCCTTGCGGTGAGCTGGTTCATCACGCGCATGTAGATCGCGACGTTCTTCTCCTTCACCAGCCGCCCGGCGAAGCTGATGGCCACCTCGTCGTCGGCGATGCCGAGCGCGCGCCGCCATGCCATGTCGCGCCTCGCGGGCGAGAACATCTCGCTGTCCACCCCGCGCGCCCATACCTCGACATGCTGCGACTGGCCCTCCCTGCGGATGATCTCCGCCATGGACTCGGAAGGCGGATAGACGCGGCGCACGCGGCTATAGAAATTCTTCATGTAGCGCTGACCCAGTTTCTCGAGGAAGCCGAGGCCGTAGAAGCGCAGGTAGGTGTCGTAGCGCGTATGATAGGAGGCGACGACGGGCACCTTCCATTGTTCCGCCAGCTTCAGCGCCTGGTAGCCGAGAATGTCCGGCACCGCGATGTGGAACAGCGTCGGTCGGAACGCCGCGAGCCGCTTCCTCTGCGCCTCCGGCAGTCCCGTGGCGATGCGATATTCCTTGCGCGTGGGGATGGCGAAGGACGGCACCGGCACCAGTTCGCCCACCGCCTCGAAGGCCGGTGTCTCGGCCACGGGGGCGAACACCAGCACCGGCACGCCGCGCTTCTCGAGAAACGCCACGAGGCGGTTCAGGGTGAGCGCGACGCCGTCCTTGATATAGTTGTAGTTGCCGGTGAAAAGGGCCACCCGCAGCTCATCTCCGGGTGGCCCTGCAAGATCCGTCACCGGTGCGGAACTCAGGCCGCGGCCTTCATCGCGGTGAGGGGCGGCAGGTCGGGCGCGGCCTTCATCACCGCGACGGAATCGTGGCGGATGTAGTCCTTCTCCATCGCCTCCTTGATCTGCGCATCGGTCACCATGCCCGCCTGGTAGGCGCCCTTGAGCAGGCCGTAGAACAGCTGCTCCTGCTTGGGGTCCGGGTGCTTCGCATAATGGCCGAGGAAGGCGTGATCGCCGAACATCTTGCGGCGCATGCGCATGATCCAGCCGATCACCGGCACGAACTCGGTCGGCGTGTAGTCGACCTTGAGGCCGGTCTTCCACGGCTGGGTCCGGCGCCTGGTGTTGTGGATCATCTTGGTGGCAGTCGTCAGCTTGTCGAAGTCGTTCCACTCGTTCTCGAACACGCCGATGGTGTTGGGATCCTCCATCAGCAGCGAGATCCACTGGTGATAGTCGCGCTTGCCCTCGAACAGCTCGTTGAAGCTCTTCTCGACGTCCCAGTGCTTCAGCTTGGCGCAGTCGAGCAGCATGACGGAGGAGGCGAAGGCGCCGTTCTTGAACTTCGAGCCGCGGCACATGATGGCCTTGCCCTGCATGTCGCGGGTCAAGAGCTCCCACACGTCCTGCACGGCGAAGACGTCGGGATCGACGACCAGCGCCCGTCCCTGGTAGCCCATCAGCTGCGGCGGCAGGAAGCGGGTGAGGGTGAAGGTCTGCAGGTCGTTCTCGTGCCACACGCGGTCAACACCGTGGCGCTTGTAGGTCTGCCCGTCGCGCTTGGCGAACCACGGGTAGTTTTCCTTGTGCATGATGGTCACGTCGAACTCGTCGGCGTGGGGCGAACGCTTCATCGAATAGGCGGACACGATGGCGCCGATCGACTGCTTGTTGTTCGTCTGGATGAAGATGTGAGGCCGGGTGGCCCCAGCATTGCCGGTCATAGCCATGACAATCCCCGAAACTATTGCTTACAACGGCCCCCTGTATCATGTACTGACCCACGCGTCCAAGGCCGCCCTTGCGCGGCTCACTGTCACAAGGTGCAAGTTATTGCCGGATAAGGGAAATCCCAGCCAGAAATATAGCCAGCCACGAACCTGGATCGTGCAGAGCCCGCATTCCGGCGACAACACCCAGCTGCGCGCCATCGCTGCGGCACTTGGCTGGCCGGCCCAATCCAAGGAACTCGTCTATCGCGCCCGCGAAGGCCTGCTGCGCCTGCTGAGCCGCCCGAGCCTCGCGGGCGTCGATCTCGCGGCCTCGAGCCCCATCGCACCACCCTGGCCCGATCTCGTCATCTGCTCCGGCCGTGGCGCCGAGGCAGTGGCCTTCTGGCTGAAGCAGCAGAACCCGCAACTCCGCATCGTCTTCGTCGGCACGCCGTGGTCGGATCTCAGCCGCTTCGACCTGGTCGTCACCACGCCGCAATATCGCCTGCCCATGGCTGCCAACGTGCTGCACAACACGCTGCCCGTGCACGACGTCACCGCAGAGCGGGTCGCTGCTGAAGCCCGGCGCTTCGCACCGACCTTCGCCCAACTGCCAAGTCCCTTCACGGCCGTGCTGGTGGGCGGATCGAGCGGACCTTATCACTTCACGCCGGACGCGGCGCGACGCCTGGGGCGCGAGGCCTCGGCGCTGGCGGAGGCCGATGGCGGCGCGCTGCTCGTCACCACCAGCGCAAGAACAAGCAGGCCAGCCGCAGATGCGCTGCAGTCAGCGATCACGGCGCCCTCGTTCTTCTACCACTGGCGGAAGGCTGCGCCCGACAACCCCTTCCACGCCTTCCTCGGGCTGGCGAGCCGCATCATCGTCACCGCCGATTCGATCTCCATGCTGTCGGAGGCGGTGAGCACGGGAAAGCCGGTGCTGCTCTTCGACATCGACGAAGCCCCGTACGGCATCCGCGCCGATCTCGACGCCCCAAGCATCGGCTGGAAAGGCCGCAGCCTCGATGCCACGCTGTTCCGCCTGCTGATCAATCACGCACCGCCGCGCTTCTCGCGCGACCTGCGCGTGGTCCACCGCCAGCTCGTCGCCTCAGGCCGGGCGCAATGGCTGGGCGAGCCGTCGGGGGTTACCGCAACTGCACCCGCCGAGGATGGGCTCGCCCGCACGGTGGCTCGCATCCGCGGGCTTTTTGGCCTATGAGCGGGCGAGTTTCGCGTGCCGGAAAGCCTTGATTCGATGCCTGTGCCAGATCACTCCCGCCTCACCCTCGGCGATCGCCTGACGACGCTCAAGGGCGCTGCGTGGAAGCTGCTGCTGCGCGAGGCGGAGGCCTTCGCCTATCTCGTCACCGGCCTTCCCATGGCGCTTGCCCGTGTGTTCCGCGGCAAGCCGACGCTGGCGCTGCCGCCCGCCGAATATCTGCACCGCTACTATGCCTGGACCTACTGGAAACAGCCGTGGTGGCCGCTCAAGGCCCTCGTTGCCGCCATCGCCTGGCCCATCGCGCTGCCCATCGCCATCTTCATCTTCGCGCGGCGCAACGCCCGCGTCATCGCCGGGCGCTCCGGGATCGCCCCGGCAAGCCAGATCGCGGGCCAGGTCGAGATGGCGGCGCGCTGCGCCATCGCGCCCTTCTGGTTCTACATGTTCGAACTCCATCTGCCCGAGCGGCGAAAGCGCGCGCATCTCTACCTCACCGCGCACGAAACCATCGGCCCCGCCTATGCGCTGCTGCAGCCACCCCTCGGTGCTGACGACATGGACGACAAGATCTGGTTCGCCGAGCATTGCCATGAGCAGGGCGTCAAGGCGGTGCCGGTGCTCATGCATTTCTCCAAGGGCGAACGCCAGCCGCTGAAGGGCGGCAGCGACGTACTTCCGGATGGCGATCTCTTCGTGAAGCCGCGCTCCGGCAGCGGCGGCCACCGCATGGAGCGCTGGGACTTCCTGGGCGAGGGCCGCTACCGCAACGCCCATGGCGAAACGCTCACCCGCGACCAGCTGATGGAGAAGCTCTCCCGCCAGTCGCTCAAGGATGATTTCCTCGTCCAGCCGCGACTCGCCAACCACCCGGACCTCGACGACATCTCGAACGGCGCGCTGGCCACCGTGCGCCTCCTTACCTGCCGCAACGAAAAGGGCAGGGCGGAGGCCACCAACGCCGCCTTCCGCATGGCCATCGGCAATTCGGTGGTCGACAATTTCCACCAGGGTGGCCTTGCCACCGCGGTGAACCTCGAGACGGGCGAAATCGGCATCGCCTCCGACATCGGCATCAGACCCGATGTCGGCTGGCGCGACACGCACCCCGTCAGCGGCGCACGCTTCGCCGGCCGCACCCTGCCGCATTGGCCCGAGGTCGTGGCGCTGGCCGTCGCGGCGCACGAGGCATTCCCGCAACGCGTGGTGGTGGGCTGGGACGTCGCCATGCTGGCCGATGGCGCGATGATCATCGAGGGCAATGGCAAGCCCGACCTCGACATCCACCAGCGCGCCGAGCGCGGGCCGGCGGGTGAAAGCCGCATCGCCCATCTGCTCGCTCACAATGTCGACAAGCGCAGCTCAGCCGCGCCACGTTGCTGAGCTGGCCTCGATTTGCTATGCCGCCCGCCATCCTTTCCGAGCTGAAAGTCCGTCGTCCGATGCCTCTTCCAAACGCTTTCGACCTTCGCACCGGCCTTCGCCAGCTGGTCTCCCATGGCAGCGTAGTGCTGCCGCGCGGCACCGGCATCCGTTTCGAGCGCTGGATCAGGGGCTATGAGGAAACCAGGAAGCGCGACGCCGCCGATGGCGCCATCGTGTCCTTCGGCAAGAGCGGGCGCACCTGGGTTCGCGTCCTCGTCTGGCGCTATCTGTCGAAGAAGCACGGCTATGCCAGCGACAGCATTTCGGGCTTCGACGAGTTCCGCGACCGCCGGCCGGGCGTCCCGGTGCTGTATTTCACGCATGACAACTACCTCAAGGACTTCCTCGGCCACGACCGCAAGGCGGAGGTCTATGGCGCGCTCCCCACGGTTCTGCTGGTGCGCGACCCGCGCGATACCGCCGTGTCGCAGTTCTTCCAGTGGAAGCACCGCATGGTGGCGCGCAAGAAGGTGATCAACGATTATCCGCTGGCGGATGATACCAGCCTGCACGACTTCATCACCGGCGGGCAAGCGGGCCTGCCGAAAATCATCGCCTTCATGAATGACTGGGCCGAAGCCGCACAGAAGATGCAGAAATTCCTCGTCGTCCGCTACGAGGACCTGCGCGCCGACACGAGGACCGAGCTGCGCCGCGTCCTCGAATTCTTCGGCCAGCATCCCACCGATGCCGAACTCGACGATGCCGTCACGTTCGCCTCGATCGACAACATGCGGCGCATGGAAATCGAGAATGCGGCCAAGGCCGGCGCCCAGCGCAGCATGCGCCCCGGCAACGCCGATGACCCGTCGAGCTTCAAGGTCAGGCGCGGCAAGGTCGGCGGCTGGACCGACTACGTGACGGAAGAGCAGGCCGAGGCGATCGACCTCCTCGTCGCCGCTACGCTGTCTCCGGTTTACGGCTACAAGTAGACATCAGGCCGCGAACAGCGGCTTTTCATCGAGCGTCGGGGTGCGGCGCACCAGGTCGAGCGCGTCGTGGCGCACGTGGTTGTGCTTCATCTCGTGGCGGATCATCGCTTCCGTCACCAGCCCCTTGTCGAAGCACTCGCGCAGCAGGCCGAAGAACAGCCGCTCCTGGCGCGGATCGGGGTGGGTCTTGTAGGTGCCCATCATGCCATATTCGCCGAACAGGCTGCGCCGCACCCGGTGATAGATGTTCTTCGGCGTCAGTGCGTTCTTCGATTCGGGTGCGCGGAAGTCCACCGGCAGGCCCGACTTCCATGGCTGCGTCTGGCGCTTGGTGTTGTGGATCATGCGCGTCTCGGGCGTCAGCGTGTCGAAGTCGTTCCACACGGCTTCCAGTTCGCCGATCGAATCCTGCGGCTCCAGCAGCAGCGAGATCCACTTCATGTAGTCGCGCTTGAATTCGAACATCTCCTCGAAATTCCGGCGCACGTTCCAGCTGGTGAGCTTGGGGTTGTCGAGCAGCATCACGCTCGAGGCCCAGACGCTTTCCTTGGTGCCGCGGCGGTGGCGCGCCATCAGCGCCTTGCCCTGCATTTCGCGCGACATGAGCTCGTTGACATTGGAGATGCAGAACACGTCCGGATCGACGACCAGCGCGCGGCCCTGGTAGTTCATCAGTTCCGGCGGCGCGAAGCGCAGCACGGTGAAAGACTGCAGGTCCTCGTTCAGCCACTGCCGCTTCAGTCCGTCGCGCAGGTAGAGCCGGCCTTCGAAGTCCTTCATCCAGTCATACTTCGCCGTCTCGATCAGCTTCACCTCGAAGGCCGAGGGGTCGGCCGCGAAGCGCTCGAAGGAGTATTTGGAGACGATCGCGCCGACGATCTGCTTCTCGTTGGTATGGACGAAGATGGTGGGCTTCATGGGGCTAGGTCCTTCCACGGTTCAGGAGGCGCATAGCAAGATTGGCCCCGCCGCTCAACGTGTGACCCCGGCAAGTTGCCGCAGCCTCTGTCCGACGAGCGCCGCGTCGTCCGGCAGCGGGGAGGCCGGAATGGCGGGCTCCATGCCCACCGGCACCGCGTGGCCGCCGCGATAAAGGAGCGCAATGGCCGCCCCCAGGTCGCGCGGCCGAGCGAGATCCGTGGCGCGCTGCCACAGCCCGGCGAGGCCGCGGGGCGGCGGTGGCTCGGCAATGGTCAGCGGCTTGCCCAGCCGCGCCACCTCGATCAGCATGGACAGGCTGTCCGCCGTCACGGTGAAGCTGTCACCCAGGGCGAGCAGCCCGGCATAGGGATTGTCGGTTCCGGGGGTGCCCCAGGCGTAAAGCCGGTCTTGCCTCCGCAATCCGGACCTGAGGGCCACCACCACTGCCGGCGGCGTGCGCCGTGACGTCGCCGCATAGATCGTGCCGCGCGCAGCGTAGCCCCTGGTCATCTGCTTCAGCACCCCTGTGACGAAGCCCGGCTCCAGCTTGCGCTGCCCCATGTCGCCACCCACCAGCAGCACGTTGAGCGGCCGTGCCAGGGCGGAAAATTCAGCTTCGAACTGACGGCGCGCCACGTCCAGCCGCGTGGCGTCGAGGCCGATCAGCGGCATGGCCACGGGCAGCACGTTGGGCCGGGCGCGGTTGCGGTAATAGGGCGGCAGCACCACGAGGTCGAAGTCGTTCCACCGGCCCTTCGGCGCATTGAGCAGGGCCACCCGCGTCCTGCCCCCCGATTGCTGCCTGATCCACAGCGCCACGCAGGACAGCTGCCGGCCGATGGCCAGCACCACCGCGGGCCACGGCGCCTGCAGGGGGTCGGACGCCGCGAGGTCAACCTGGTCGAGGCTGGGTGCGATCGCAGGCTTCGCGGTCTCCTGGCCGGCGCGCAGCACCATCCGGCGCTCCACGGTCTCGAGGCCCGACGCCGCGGCGGCGCGCAGCACCTGGGCGTTGTCGCCCGCCTTCGGCCCGGTCAGCACCCACAGTTGCGGCAGAATCCCCTCCCTCGCCACGCCCGTGCTGGATTAAACCATATTCGCGCTCCATGCGAGGCATGGCGGCGCAATGGTTGATTGGGCGGGGTCTCTATGTCATCCCACTCCCATTCGAGCGGAGCAGGCCCGGTGCAGGAAAAGGTCAGGCAGACGGCAGACAGGTCAAAGACACTGGTGATTCCGGTTGAAACCATCAACCGTGAACTCGATGCCAAGTTGCACCTCTCGCTGCGCGCCGTGCAGCGCGGCTGGAACGTCATTCTCGGCGGCCGCGCCAACATCAACCATTTCATCCCGCAACTGCCGCCCTCGCTCTACATCTCCAAGGGCGTGCGCGTCGGCAACAGGCACATCCTCCGCTTCATGGAAGGCTTCGGCCACGTGCCCGTGGCGCTGGACGAAGAGTCGCTCATCCGCCAGTCGGACGAGGCCCTGCTGATGATGCTGGACGAGGAGACCTTCAACCGCCCGCGCCTGCTCTTCGCCTGGGGCCAGAGCAATGCCGAGGTCTGGAAGCGCTTCAAGGGCTATCGCGGCACCCCCATCCTCGAGATCGGCAACCCGCGCATGGACCTGCTCCGGCCCGAGCTCGCCGACTATTTCCGCAGCGAAGTGCAGTCGATCCGGGACCGTTTCGGCGACTTCGTGCTGGTCTCGACCAATTTCAGCATGGTCAATCACTTCATCGCCGATCACGTGCGCTTCGCCACGGCGGGCGACGCCGATGCGGAGCGGGCGGATTCCCTGCGTGATGGCCTCATTGCCCACAAGCGGCTGATTTTCGATGCCTTCATCGCCGCCATTCCGGAGATCGCGCGCGCCGTGGCGCCAATGACACTGGTCATCCGCCCGCACCCTTCCGAGAATCCCCAGAGCTGGGAAGCCGCCGCGGCGGGCCTCCCCAACGTCACGGTCATCCACGAAGGTCCCATCGGCCCCTGGCTCATGGCGGCGCGGGCGCTGATCCAGAATGGCTGCACGAGTGCGGTCGAGGCGGGTGTGGTGGGCACCCCGGCGCTGGCCTTCCGCCCGCATGTGTCCGAGCAGTTCGAGGTCGAACTCTCCAACCGCGTCAGCCGCGACTGCCGTTCGCTCCCCGAGCTCGTCGCGGCCCTGAAATCGCTGCCGCCCAAGGGCCCCCTGCCGGACCAGCAGCTGGCCTATCTCCGCACCCACATCGCCTCGGTCGACGGCGACTTCAGCAGCGACCGCCTGCTCGATGCGCTGGATGCCCATGCCGGCCGCCTCGCCGCTCCGCCGCCGCGCGGGCCGATCGCCATGGCCGTGACCCGCCTCGCGCACTTCCGCCGCTATGCGCTGCGCGACACCCTCAAGGGCCTGCGCAAGATGGGCTCGGCCAAGTCCTATCGTGCCCACAAGTTTCCGGGCCTCGCGGAAGAGGCGGTTACCAGCCGCGTCGGGCGGCTGCGCCAGGTCCGGCCGGAACTGCCAACCGTCACCGTCACCCGGCTTGCCGAAAGCATCTATGCGATTTCCGCCGGGGCGTCCGGGCGGGGGGAGTAGCAAAAGCCGCCCCGGCGTGGCAAAGAGGCGCCGGCAGCGCTGCGGAATGAAGCGTGAACGATTTCAGGGATCCTTTGATGCACTCCATTCGAATTCTCGGCGCCGGCTCGATCGGCAATCACCTTGCCAATGCGGCGCGCTCCTTCGGCTGGCGTGTGACCCTCACCGACATCGATCCGGCCGCGCTCGAGCGCACCCGGACCTCGATCTATCCCCAGCGCTACGGCCATTGGGACGAGGAGATCGTGCTGAAGGATTCCCGCGCCGCCATGGGCGAGCCGGCCGACGTCGTCTTCATCGGCACGCCGCCCGACAGCCACATCGCACTCGCCAATGCCGTGCTCGACCATGTGACGCCCAGGGTGCTGCTGCTCGAAAAGCCGCTGGCCGGGCCGGACCTCGCGGGCTGTGCGGAACTCCTCGCAAGGGTGAAGGCCAAGGGCATCTTCGGTGCCGTGGGCTACAACCACACGCTGGGCAAGAACACCGTGCTGGCCGACAGCCTGCTCAAGGCCGGCGAGATCGGCCAGGTTTCCACCATCTCGGCCCGCACGCGCGAGCACTGGGGCGGCATCTTCAAGGCGCATCCCTGGCTTTCGGGCCCGTCCGATTCCTATCTCGGCTTTGCTTCGCGCGGCGGCGGCGCCACGGGCGAGCATTCGCACGGCATCAACATGTGGCAGCACTTCGCCAACCTGATCGGCGCCGGCCGCGTCAGCGAGGTGACGGCGGTGCTCGACATGGTGAAGGACGGCGGCTGCGACTATGACCGCCTCAGCTATGCCGTGCTCAAGACCGAGAACGGCCTCGTCGGCGACGTCATCCAGGACGTGGTGACGGAGCCCGCCGACAAGTCCTGCCGCATCCAGGGCCAGAAGGGCTATGTCGAGTGGCGCGTCAATCACAGCCCCGGCAATGATGCCGTGGCGCTGGGTCTCGGTGGCCCCGCCAAGGAAACCCTGATCGCCAAGACCCGTGCCGACGACTTCAAGGCCGAGATCGCCCATCTCCAGGACGTGATGGCCGGCAAGGTCCAGCATTCGCCGATCGCGCTCGAGCGCGG
This sequence comes from uncultured Alphaproteobacteria bacterium, assembly GCA_945957365.1. GTDB lineage: Bacteria > Pseudomonadota > Alphaproteobacteria > Rhizobiales > Aestuariivirgaceae > Aestuariivirga. The sequence goes on from CAMFKI010000014.1 coordinate 26,538, forward strand.
TCTCGACACCATGATGGTGATCGCCGCCATCTTCAAATCCCACCACAGTGGCCGCCGCGTCCAGATCGACTGGAGCAAGGGCTACGTGACCGACGCCATTCGCTAGCGGAGCCTCCATGCGCAAGCCTTTTTCCTTCGAGAACCTCTTCGTCTACGACCTCGCCAACAACCACCAGGGCGATGTCGAGCATGCCCGCAACATCGTCTCCGCCGTGGGCAAGGTGAACCGCGAGGGCAAGATCAATGGCGCCCTCAAGTTCCAGTTCCGCCAGCTCGACAGCTTCATCCACCCGGACTTCCAGGGCCGCGCCGACCACAAATACGTGAAGCGCTTCTCCGAGACGCGCCTCGAGATGACGGATTTCGCGAAGCTCGCCGAGCATGTGCGCGCCGAGGGCCTGCACACCATGTGCACGCCCTTCGACGAGGAATCGGTCGACATCATTTGCGACATGGGCCTCGACATCATCAAGATCGCCAGCTGTTCCGCCGATGACTGGCCGCTGCTCGAGAAGGTGGCGCGCGTCAACAAGCCGGTCGTTGTCTCGACGGCGGGGCTCCGCACCGACCAGATCGATGCGCTGGTCAGCTTCTTCGAGATGAACCGCACCGAATTCGGCCTCATGCACTGCGTGGCGCTCTATCCCACGCCGGACGACAAGCTGCAGCTCAACCGCATCGCCGAGATGCGCGAGCGCTATCGCGGCATCCCCATCGGCTGGTCGACGCACGAGGACCAGGACAACACCTCCGCCGTCCAGATCGCCTATGCGCTGGGGGCGCGCATGTTCGAGCGCCATGTCGGCCTCAACACCGAGAAGCACAAGCTCAACAGCTATTCCTCGACTCCTGCCCAGCTCGAGAAATGGATCGCCGCCTTCCATGCCGGCCGCGCCATGCTGGGCAACGAAGAGCGCCCGCCGATCTCGATCGAGGAGCGCCAGACGCTGCATGACCTGAAGCGCGGCGCCTATGTGAAGCGCGACGTGAAGAAGGGCGAGGTGCTGGCGCGTGCCGACGTGTTCTTCGCCATGCCGCTGCAGGAGGGCCAGCTCACCTCCGGCCACTGGCGCGAGGGCCTCGTCGCCGACCAGGACTATGCCGCCAGGGCGCCGCTGTCCTCCTCGATCGGCGGCGAGGGCCAGAGCGACGAGCAGCTGGTCTACCAGATCATGCTGCAGGTCCGCGGCATGCTGGCCAAGGCCAACGTCCACATCAACTCCGATGCCGCGATCGAGATCTCGCATCACTACGGATTGAAGCGCTTCCGCGAATATGGCGCGGTGATCATCACCTGCATCAACCGCACCTATGCCAAGAAGCTGGTCATCCAGCTGCCGCGCCAGAAGCACCCCTACCACTTCCACAAGCAGAAGGAAGAAACCTTCCAGCTGCTCGATGGCGATCTCGAGATCACCAAGGAAGGTGCGCGCACCCATCTCGTGCCGGGCGACACCTTCCTCGTCGAGCCCAACCAGTGGCACAAGTTCGCGACCCTCGACGGCTGCATCTTCGAGGAAGTGTCGACCACGCACTTCAACAATGATTCCTTCTACGAGGATCCCAACATCGCCCGCATGTCGCGCGATGATCGCAAGACCAAGGTCGACAACTGGCTCGGCTATTTCCGTGACAAGCACACGCTTTGACGCGGTGATCTTCGACTTCGACGGAACGCTCGTCGCCTCGGCCCCGGCCAAGCGGCAGGCATTCTTCGACATCTTCCCCGCCGCCGCAGCGCCCGCCGTTGCGGCGGTGCTGGCGGAGGACCCCGACGGCAGCCGCCACCGCGTCATCCCGCGCATGATCGAGGGCGCGCGGGCGCTGGGCATCGCCCTTCCCGCGCATGACTATGTCAACCGCTACGGCGAGGTCTCCGAACAGGCAGTGGCCGCCGCACCCGAGCTTCCCGGCGCCACCGCACTGCTCCGGCGTCTCGCGCCGGTAATCGAGCTCCACGTCTGCTCCAACACGCCGGAGGACACCGTCCGCCGCCACGTCGCGGCGCGCGGCTGGAACAGCTGTTTCACGAGCGTCGACGGCTATCCGACGGCGAAGCGCGACAAGATCGCCGCCGTCATTGCCGCGCGCAGTCTCGACCCATCACGCGTCGCCATGGTGGGTGACGGCATTTCCGATGAAGAGGCCGCCGCCGCCAATGCCTGCGCCTTCTTCGCCATCCGCGCGCCGGAAGATCTCCTGCGCGCCGGAGAGTCACTGGAGGAACAGCATGTTTGAAGGCCGCCGCGTGCTCGTCGTGGTGCCCGCCCGGGGCGGGTCCAAGGGCGTGAAGCTCAAGAACCTGCGCGAGGTCGGCGGCGTGCCGCTCGTCGCCCGCGCCGGCCACGTGGCGAGCGCGCTGCCCTGGGTCGACCGCGCCATCGTCTCGACCGACCATGAGGGCATCGCCAGGGTCGCCGGGGAATCAGGCCTCGCCGTTCCCTTCCTGCGCCCGGAAGACATCTCCGGCGCCATCATCAGCGACTGGCAGGTCCTGATCCATGCCCTGACCGAGATGGAGCGCATCGACGGCGTCACCTACGACGTCGTCGTCATGCTGCAGCCCACCTCGCCCGGCCGCACGCCGGAACATGTGACCGCGACGATGGCGCATCTCGTCAACGGCGGCTTCGACGCGGTGTGGACGCTGAGCGAGACCGATTCCAAGGCCCATCCGCTGAAGCAGCTCAACGTCTCCGACGCGGGCGCGCTGTCCTATTATGATCCGGCGGGTGCCAAGATCATCGCCCGCCAGCAGCTCACCCCCGTCTATCACCGCAACGGCATCGCTTATGCCATCACGCGGCAGTGCCTGGTCGATCAGAAGTCGATCATGGGTGCGAAGCCCGGCGCCATCGTGGTCGAAGGCAACCTCCCCAACATCGACACCGAGCTCGATCTCGACTGGGCCAACTTCCTCATCGCCCGCGAGGGGATCGGCCGCAGCTAGCGCCAGGCGCTGAGGTAATCGCCCAGCAGCGCGATGGGGCCTGCCGGCGCAATGCCGCCCTCGGGCAGGTAGCGCGCCAGCAGGGCGAGCTCGTCGGGCGTCAGCATCCGCTTCAGATGCCGCCATACGCGCTGCTTCTCGGCCTCGCTCAGCTTCTGCTGGTGGAAGCGGAAATCGGTGGGCCGCTCGCGTGTCATCGCGCCGCCGCCATGCGCCTGGCGCACCGAGTAGCTGCCGCGGCTCAACGCGCCGAGGTTCGCCCATTCGGCGGCCAGCTGCTCCACGCCCGGCACGGACCGGCCGGCCAGCGGCGCGACCCCGAGGAAGTCGATCGTCTGCAGCATCGCCGCGGGCGAGGCCGTCATCTCCTCGTAATAGGCGGCAAGCTTGTGCTCGGCCCGGCAGTTCACGAAATAGCGGATGTTCTCGATGAAGCCGCGGAATTCGCGATAGCTGCCGCTGGCGGCGCGCACGAAGGTCTCCAGCGGGTCGCGCAGCAGGATCAGCACCTTGTCATCGGGCTGCGTCACCGCGAGAAGCGGCGTGCCCTTGTCGGGTCGCGCCCCCTTGCGGGCGTTGTGCGTGCGACGGAATACCGGTTCGAGACCGCTGTCGGCGGCGACCAGCACGTCCTTGCCCGGCGTCTTCACCCCGAGATAGTGCTCCAAGCAGAAGCGCAGCCAGTTCAGCCCGCTCCGCGGTGCGGATACGACGAAAATCATGGACCCCAACTCCCCGGAATCTTTTAGCAAGTTTTCCGCGGGATCCAAGCCACCCGGCGCAACTAGAAATCGTAATTGAGCAGATTGATCGTCCTGGCGAAGCGCTCCGCCACGAGGTCGCGGCTCGAGGCGGAATAGAAGGCGCGGTAGTCGGCCTCGCTGCGATAGCTGCGCTTGTCCTCCGGCAAGGTGGCGATGCGCAGCCCGTTTTCATCGGCGATCTGCTGCAGCGACGGCCGCAGCTCCTCGAAACGGAACACCTTGTCGGCGATCACCGCATCGTTCTCGGTATAGAGATCCCAGTTGGCGATCACCGGATACTCATGCAGGAAGCGGTCGAAATCCCACTCGGCGATCGCCTTCTTGCGGCGTACGAAGGAATAATAGCTGACGAGAAAGTCCCACGGATTCCGGTCGAAGGCGTATTTGCGATAGCCTTTGAACTGCGCCTCGGGCAGCAACTGCCGGATGCGTGCCAGCGGCATGTGGTCGAAGAAGAAGCGGCGGTGAAACCGGCTGTCGCGCCCCACCACATCGCGGAACAGTTCCCACTTGGCGGTGAGCAGGTCGACCGGCCACAGCGAATAGTAGTTCTGCCCCGCCACCTTGGGCAGGCTCATCGGCGTCCATACGTCGGCGGGGCCGAGCTGCGGCACGATCGCGCGTTCGATGCTGGTCGAGGCGGTCTTGCGCGTCTTCACCAGGATGAAGTGCCGCGAATGCGAAATGATCATGGCGCGGCCACCGGCTTACGCCTGCGCCATCCGGCCTTCGCCCGGCGCCCAGTGCACGCGCCCACCCTCGACCTCGTAGAGGCGGTCGGCGATGGCGGTCCAGGCCTGGCGGTGGGTGATCACCACGATGGTGTAGCGGCTGCGCAGCGCGGCGATGTTGGCCACGATGTCCTGCTCGGTCGCGGGGTCGAGCGCGCTCGTCACCTCGTCGAGGATCAGCACCTCGGGCGACGTCACCAGCGCACGCGCCAGCGAGATGCGCTGGCGCTGCCCACCCGACATCTTGCTGCCCATCTCGCCCACGCTGCTCTCGAGGCCTTCGGGCAGGTTGGCCACGAAATCCGTGGCCTCGGCCTGGCGCAATGCCTCGTTCACCATCTCGTCGCTGATCGTGGGGTCGCCGAAGGTGATGTTCTCGCGCACGTCGGCGTGCAGCAGGCTCAGTTCCTGCGGCACATAGCCGATCTTGCGGCGCCAGCGGTAAAGGTCGATCTCGGCCAGCGGCACGCCATCGATGGTGATGCGCCCGGAGGCCGGCTGGTAGAGCCCGATCAGGAGGTCGATGATCGTCGTCTTGCCGGCCCCGGAAGGACCTTTCAGCACGGTGATCTGGCGGGCCGGAATCTCGAGGCTGACGCCGCCGATGACCTGGCGCTCGCCATGCGCGAAGGACACGTCCTCGAAGCGGCAGGCATCGCTCAGCATCGGCGCCAGCGTGCCGGGGTTGGCCTCGCGGTGGGCGTCGGCCAGCGCGATCTGCTCCACCATGCGCTCGTAGGAGCGCTCGAACTTCACCGACTGCTGCACCGCCTTCTGCACCTGGGAGATGATGTCGTTGATCTTGAGGAAGATCACGCCGTACAGCACGATTTCGGGCAGCGTCACGTGCCAGGAATTATAGGCCACATAGGCTGCCACGGTGATCAGCAGCGTCACGACCACCTCGTTGCCGAGGTTGAAGCCGAGCTTCGCCACCTCGCCGATGATCAGCGCCCGGCGCAGTTTCATCAGCGTGCGGCGCAGCGGAATGAGCATGGGCTGGAAGCGGTGCATCGCCTTCAGCGCCTTCATGTTGGCCAGCAGGTCGACGATCCGCACCGTGAGGCCGGCGGTGGTTTCGGCTTCGCGGCGGCCGGCGGCGCGCGAGGTCTTGATCAGCCGGTTCATGGCGGCGCCCACGCCCAGCCCCACGGCGAACGAGATCAGCGCCAGCTCCCAGCTGACATAGAGCGCGACCGCCCCCAGCACCACCGCCTGTGACAGCTGCGCCAGCACCTGTGCGGCCAGCAGATAGGCCTGGCTCGCCCGGGTGGCGTCATTGGCGATGGCGGCGGCGAACTTGCCGGCCCGCTGGTCGGCATAGAAGCGCCAGCTGGCGCCGAATAGCGAACTGATCAGCCGCTCGCGGAAGCCGATGGCCATGTCGGCCGAAACCACCGCCGAATAGCTCAGCGCGGCAAAGGTGATGATGGCCTTCAGCACGATCGCTGCGGCAATCAGCAGCACCAGCGTGGTGAAGTCCGGCGTCATGCCCAGCCAGTGGAACGCCTGGTCGGCGGCCTGGCTGATCTTCGACGGCTTGCCGCCCTGTCCGAGCAGGGCGGCGGCGGCAGGCAGCAGGGCGCTGATGCCGATGCCCTGCACCAGCCCCGCCACGATCAGGCTCAGCAGCACCAGGAGGGAGGTCAGGCGGTCGCCCTGCAGGAAGATCCTGAAGATCATTTTCATGGGTAAGGAAGCACCGGTAGCACGCGCGATTGCGGCGCAGCATTAGCCCGTCCGGTGGCACGGCACAATGGCGGCGCCGAAGCACCGTGACGGCCTGCCGCAACCGATTGCGAAGACGGCCCGATCACCCTAATGAGGAGACCTTCAGCGGGAAATGGGCTCCGTGATCGTCAGCAACACCCACAAGTTCATCTTCCTCAAGGTCAGCAAGACCGGCGGCTCTTCGGTCGAGGCCTATCTCCGCCGTTTCTGCGGCCCGGGCGACATCGTCACCTGGCTCGATCCCGACGAGGAGCAGGCCATCCGCGGCACCGGGGCCTGCCCGCCCATGGGCTATGCCCGGCCGGTCGCCGGCGTGCCGCCCCTGGCCCGCCTGCTCATGGCCTTCAACCACCGCAAGACGCTGCGCCGCCACGGCCTGTCGCCGCACGCCAGTGCCGCCCGGGTGAAGCGCCATGTGGGCGAGGCGGTGTGGAACGGCCATCTCAAGTTCTGCGTCGTCCGCAACCCGCTGGACCGCAGCATCTCGCAGTTCTTCTGGACGGCCGCCAACCGCGGCTGGCAGGATGCCGCCGGCAACTTCCACGCGCGCTTCGACGAGTTCCTCGGCTCCAACGATTTCCGCCGCCTCAACGAGAAGGGCAGGGACGTCTGCGCCATCGACGGCCGGGTGGTGGCCGACCGCGTGCTGCGCTTCGAGACGCTCGCCCAGGACCTCGCGGACACCATGCGCGAACTGGGGATCGAGGCGCCGGTTGCGCTCACCCGCTTCAAGTCCACCCAGCGCCCCGGCGGCGATTTCGCCGCCATGCTCACGCCGCAGCAGCGCCGGGCGATCCGCGATGCCTTCGCCTTCGACATCGAACAGTTCGGCTATGCGGTCTGACCGCCGTAATAATCCCGATACCAGTCGACGAAGCGCCGCACGCCTTCCTCGATCGGCGTTCCCGGCGCATAGCCGGTGAGGCGGGAAAGCAGCGACGTATCGGACCACGTCATCGGCACGTCGCCGGCCTGCATGGGCAGCGCGTTGCGGATCGCCGTCCGGCCCGTGGCGCGCTCGATGGCGGCGATCATGGCGTCGAGCTTCACCGGCTGAGCATGACCGACATTGACGACGCGGAACGGCGCCACCGATGACTGTCCGTCGGACGCCGGCCCGCCGGGCGCCACGTCGATGAGCTTGCCGATCGCCGTCACGAGGTCGTCGATATAGGTGAAGTCGCGCGCCATCTCGCCGTTGTTGTAGACGTCGATGGGCTGGCCCGCGAGGATCGCGCGGGTGAACTTGAACACCGCCATGTCGGGCCGTCCCCACGGGCCATAGACGGTGAAGAAGCGGAAGGCGGTCGTCGGCTGCCCATGGCTGTGCGCCCAGGCATGGGCCATCGCCTCAATCGATTTCTTGGTGGCGGCATAGAAGGAAATCGGCCGGTCGGTATTGTGGTCCTCGCGGAACGGCAGGTCGGTGCTCGCGCCATAGACCGAGCTGCTCGAGGCGATGAGCAGGTGAGCCACGCCCTGGCCCTGCATGGCTTCGAGCAGGTTGAAGGTGCCGGTGATGTTGGACTGGAGGTGGGCCCGCGGATGCTCGATCGAATGGCGCACCCCGGTCTGCGCCGCGAGGTGGATCACCACCTCTGGCCGGCACCGGCGCAGCGCCTCCTGCAGCATCGCCGCGTCCTCGAGCATCGCCTCGACACCATGGAATGCCGGGTGGCGCCTGAGCCCGGCGTGCCGGTCCTGCTTGAGGCGCTGGTCGCCCTGATCGGCCATGCCGTCGAACCCGGTCACCGCCCAGCCCTCGGCCAGCAGCCTCTGCGCCACGTGAAAGCCGATGAAGCCGGCGGTTCCGGTGACGAAGGCGCGTTTCATCGAGCAATTCCTTTGCGGCAGCCTGGAAGGGTCCGCCGCCGGTCCCGGTGCGTGACCCGGGATGGCGCCCAGTCTTTCCGTGTGCACGCTCCCTTAGACGCTTTGCGCGCGCCTTGTAAACTGCAGGGCTGATCACGCGGCGGCCGAAGTCATGCACAGCCAGGCCGAGGCACCCGAGGAGGACGGAAGCAATCGACAGGGCAGCGGCCAACGGGAGTCCGGCGCGATGATCCGCACCGCCAATCACGGCGGAGAGGATCAGGAATGCGACCTGCAGCCAGACCCTGCTGGCTGCAATCCTGCCGGAGATGAGGGTCCAGATCATTTACCCAGTATAGGGATGTTTTCCGCAAAAGTCAAGAAAAATCACAGCCGCGGCCGGTCTTTCTTCGCTTCATACCAGCCGCCCATGGCTTTTTCATAGGCCAGCGCGGCACGGAAAACCTTCACATCGTCCCAGGTCCGGCCCACCAGCTGGATGCCGGTCGGCACCTTGTTCGGCGCATGTCCCGATGGCAGCGACAGCACCGGGCAATTGTGCAGCATGTTGAACTGGTGGGTCATCACCCAGCCGAACTCAGGGTCTGCCTTCTGGCCGTTCACCGTGAAGTTTTCGTCCCACGGATCGTGCCCCGCCTTCACCGCCGCGGCATTGTTGGTGGGGCAGATGAACAGGTCGTGCGCCGCCAGCACCGGCCCCAGCGTCTGGTACATGCGGTGCGCCTGTTCCCAGGGCTTGTGCACGTCGTCGGGCCCCGTCAGCTTCTGCGCCACCTCGGCGAACTTGACGGCATAGTCGGTCATCAGGTGCTTCGAGTCCTTCAGGTGCCAGATCGTCTGCCGCCCGAAATGCATCAGATTGTACCAGTGCAGTCCGTTCTTCTCGACGTCGGCCGTCCAGCCGAGGTCCACTTCCTCGACCTTGGCGCCGAGCGTGCGGAACACCTCGATCGCCTTCAGCATGTTCTTCCTCACGGCGGGTTCGACCGGCACGTAGCCGAGGTCCACCGAATAGGCGATCTTCATCCCCCTGATCGAGCCGGCCGCGGTGGGCAGCGTCACCTTCTCCCTGATGGAGTCATGGTCGAGGGGATGGGGCCCCGACGTCACGTTCTGCATCAGGGCCGCGTCCGCCACGGTGCGGGCCATTGGTCCGCAATGGTTGAAGCGGTCGAAATTGGCGGGCGGCCCGTCCGGGTTTCGCCCGTGCGGCGGCTTGAAGCCCACGACGCCGCAGGCCCCGGCGGGAATGCGGATCGACCCGCCGATGTCGGTGCCCGTGGCCAATGTGGTGAGTCCCGCCGCCAGTGCCGCACCCGATCCGCCCGAGGATCCGCCGGGCCCCCATTCGGTGTTCCACGGATTGCGCGTCACCCCCCAGATGCGTGAGGCGGTGATGCCGGAGAGGCAGAACTCCGGCGTCGTGGTGCGCGCCACGATCACCGCACCCGCCGCTTCCAGGCGCTCGATCATCGGGTCGGAATGATCGTCCACCCAGTCCTTGAAGATCAGCGAGCCCTGGGTGGTGCGCTTTCCCTTCAGCCGCTGCGCGTCCTTCACGGCGAGCGGCACGCCCTCGAGCGCTTTGGTCTTGGCACCGCGTTTCATGTAGCGCGCCTCGGCGGCCCGGGCCTGCGCCATGGCCTCGTCGAAATAGCGGTCGGCGAGGCAATTGATCTTCGGGTTCACCGTCTCCGCCCGCGCGATCAGCGCCGCCGTCAGTTCGACGGGCGAAAGCTTGCGCCGCCTGAACAGCTTCAGGGCATCCGTAGCCGAGAGGTAGCAGAGGTCATCGTTGGTCATGGACAAGGCTCATCCCGAGGCGCTAGTGATTTCGCCCGACAGAGAACAGGACAATGGGAGAGAAGTCCATGGCCGGCAGGCTTCACGGCAAGACAGCGATCGTCACCTCGGCCGGCCAGGGCATCGGCCGCGCCTCGGCCATCTGCATGGCGAAGGAAGGGGCCAAGGTCTGGGCCACCGACATCAACGCCGAAGCGCTGGCCTCGCTCGCCGCCGAACAGTCCGGCATCGAGACCTTCACCCTCGACGTGCTGAAGCAGGACCAGATCGACGCCGCGGCGAAGCGCGTCGGCACGCCCGACATCCTGTTCAACTGCTCGGGCTTCGTCCATGCCGGAACGCTGATGGAAACCGACGACAAGGCCTGGGACTTCTCCTTCGACCTCAACGTCAAGGCGCATTTCCACATGATCAAGGCCTTCATGCCGGCGTGGCTGGCGCGCGGCCAGGGCACGATCATCAACATGGCCTCCGCCGCCTCCTCCATCAAAGGCGTGCCGAACCGCTTCGTCTACGGCGCCACCAAGGCTGCGGTGATCGGCATGACCAAGGCGCTGGCCGCCGACTACACGTCGAAGGGCATCCGCGTGAACGCCATCTGCCCCGGCACGGTCGACAGCCCGTCGCTCGCCGAGCGCCTCAAGGCAACGGGCGACTACGAGGCCGCGAAGAACGCCTTCATCTCGCGCCAGCCGATGGGCCGCATGGCCCGTGCCGAGGAAATCGGCATGCTGGTGGTTTATCTCGCAAGCGACGAGGCCGCCTTCGTCACCGGCCAGACCTTCGTCATCGACGGCGGCTGGTCGATTTAGGCCAAAACGGCGCGAAAGCCCTGCGCCGCCGTCGCGTCAACTCCGCGCATCGCATGGAACCCATTGGCAAGGCGACATTTCCCGGCATAGGATGATGCCAACCGCCGAAACAAGTGCGGGGGAGGGAGAGCAATCTTGGCAGCAGGCCAGACCGCCATCGAGGCGAAAGGCGTCACGAAACAATTCGGAGCGGGACCGGACGCGGTCAAGGCCCTCGACAATGTTTCGGTTTCGATCCGCGAAAATGAATTCTTCACGCTGCTCGGCCCCTCGGGCTGCGGCAAGACCACGCTGCTCCGTCTGATCGCGGGCTTTGATTTCCCGACCGAGGGCGAAATCCTTCTCTACGGCCAGGACATCGCGCCGCTGCCGCCGTTCAAGCGCCCGGTCAACACGGTGTTCCAGTCCTACGCGCTGTTCCCGCACATGACGGTGGCGCAGAACATCGGCTTCGGCCTCGAAATGCTCGGCAAGCCGCGCTCCGAGATCGACGCGCGGGTGACCCAGATGCTGCAGCTCGTCCGCATGGAAGAGCTGCGCAACCGCCGCACCAGCCAGATCTCCGGTGGCCAGCAGCAGCGCGTGGCCCTCGCCCGCGCGCTGGCGCCGGCCCCCAAGGTGCTGCTCCTCGACGAGCCGCTCTCCGCGCTCGACGCCAAGCTCCGCAAGGACATGCAGATCGAGCTGAAACGCCTGCAGCACGAGACCGGCATCACCTTCATCTTCGTCACCCACGACCAGGAAGAAGCCCTCACCATGTCGGACCGCATCGCGGTCATGAGCAAGGGCAACATCCTGCAGGTCGGCTCGCCGCGCGACATCTACGACCGCCCGTCGGAACGCTTCGTCGCCAACTTCATCGGCGAGACCAATTTCCTCGCGGGCGAGATGGCGGGCGTCTCGGGCGGCGAGGCGAGCGTCAAGCTCACCGGCGGCTCCGTCATCACCGCCGGCATCCCCGAGGGGCTGAAGCCCTCCGGCAAGGTCACCATCGTGGTGCGCCCCGAACATGCCGACCTGGTCCAGGGCGAAACCCCCGCCGACCTCCGCGGCGTGCTCGAGAACGTGGTCTATTTCGGCACCGACACCCACTACTACGTGAAGCTCGACGGTTCGCCCGAACCCTTCATCATCCGCCAGCAGAACACCCGCGGCGGCGGCCAGGGCTTCGCCCGCGGCGACAAGGTCGGGATCGCGCTCGAAGCCCATTCCGCGCAAGTGCTGAGGGACTGATGGCCAAGGCACTCTCCAAGGCGGAACAGGTTGCCAGGGCCATGGAAGGCCAGCAGATGACGCGCAACCGCTGGCTCTCCATGCCGGCGGTGCTGTTCATCACGGTGTTCGGCATCGGCCCGCTCATCTTGATGTTCATCTACTCCTTCCTCGTCGCCGCGCCCTATGGCGGCGTGGTGTGGAAGTTCACCACCGATGCCTATGTCTACTTCCTGTTCCAGGCCGACATCTTCGACGGCACGCTGCAGTTCGCGCCGGACTTCCTGATCATCTACTTCCGTTCCTTCGTCTTCGCGCTCATCACCACCGGCGTCTGCCTCGTCCTCGGCTTTCCGACCGCCTACTTCATGGCGACGCGGCCGCCGTCCCAGCGCAACTGGTGGGTGCTGCTCATCACCATCCCGTTCTGGTCGAACCTGCTGGTCCGCACGCTCGCCATCATGTTCATCATCCGTGACCAGGGCCTGCTCAACGGCTTCCTGATCTGGATCGGCGTCATCGACAAGCCGATCACGCTGCTCTACACCGACTTCGCCATCGTGCTGGGCCTGCTCTATTCCTACCTGCCTTTCATGGTGCTGCCGCTCTATTCCAGCCTCGAGAAGTTCGATTTCCGCCTGGTCGAGGCCGGCTTCGATCTCTATGCCACGCGCCGCCGCGTGCTGTGGCGCATCATCATCCCGATCGCCCGGCCCGGCATCATCGCCGGCTGCCTGCTCGTCTTTATCCCGGCACTCGGCGCCTATGTGACGCCGCTGATCCTCGGCGGCGGCAAGCACCTGATGATCGGCGACCTCATCGCCCAGCAGTTCGGCTCCGGCCGCAACTGGCCGCTGGGTTCGGCCCAGGCCTTCATCCTGATGGCGGCGGTGCTGGTGGCGCTCTACTTCTACGTCCGCAACACCTCGGGCAAGGTGACCCATGGCCACTAGTGCCTTCAAGCACCGCGACGTGAAGGACCAGCCCGGCTTCGGCGCCATGGCCATCATCTGCCTTCTGGTGCTCTACGTCCCGATCCTCATCCTGATGATCTGGTCGTTCAACTCCGGCAGCCTCGTCACCCACTGGGAGGGCGTCTCGCTGCAATGGTACGGCGTGGCGCTGCAGAACGAGGACTTCCACAACGCCGCGAAGAACACCCTGATCATCTCGATCACCGCCACCCTGGTCTCGACCACGTTCGCCACCATGGCGGCGATCGGCATGACGCGGGTGAAGGCGTGGCGCGGCATGGGCGCCTCCTTCATGGTGATCAACCTGCCGCTCATGGTGCCGGAGATCATCACCGCCGTGGCAACGCTGTCCTTCTTCGCGCTGCTCGCCGGCAAGCTCGATCTCAACTTCGGCATCGGCAACATCATCATCGCCCACACGGTGTTCTGCATTCCCTTCGCCTACATGCCGATCCGGGCGAGGCTCGAGGACATGGACCTGACGCTAGAGAACGCCGCGGCCGACCTCTACGCCACGCCGTGGAACGCCTTCAGGCGCGTCACCTTCCCGCTGATGATCCCGGGCATCCTGTCGGGCCTGGCGCTGGCCTTCATCGTCTCCTTCGACGATTTCACCATCACGCAGCTCATCGCCGGCCCCGGCCAGACGACGCTGCCCCTCTACATCTGGAACCAGATCCGCAGGCCCATGACGCCGGAGATCAACGCGATCTCGACCATCCTGCTGTTGGTCTCCATCCTCTTCGTCTCCGTGTCGTTCCTGATCGCACGCAGGCGCAGCAAGTGACGGCATAAATAGAAACTCGCGATACCAACAAACTGGAGGACGTTCGACATGAAGAAGCTACTGGGAGCAGCCGTCTCGGCTGCCGCCATGCTGTTTGCCGCAGGCTCGGCGATGGCGGCGGGCGAACTGCACATCTACAACTGGGGTGACTACACCAACCCCGAGCTGATCAAGAAGTTCGAGAAGCAGTACGACGTGAAGGTCACGCTCGACGACTACGACTCGAACGAGACCATGCTGTCCAAGGTGCGCGCCGGCAACACCGGCTACGACATCGTCGTGCCGTCCGACTATACCGTGAAGATCATGGTGGACGAAGGCCTGCTCGAGCCGACCGAGCCGGACAAGATGGACAACTTCAAGAACATGCGTCCGGAATTCGTCGACATCTACTGGGACAAGGGCCGCCACTACACCGTGCCGTGGCAGTTCGGCACGACGAACTTCACCGTCAACACCGACAAGTACAAGGGTGACATCAACACCCTCGGCATCCTGTTCAACACGCCCGACGAGCTGAAGGGCCAGGTCAACATGCTGGACGACATCAGCTCGGTGATGCATGCCGCAGAGCGCTATGCCGGTGTTCCGCGCTGCTCGGCCGACAAGGCCGACCTCAAGAAGGTGAACGACATCCTGCTTGCGGCCAAGCCCAACTGGAAGACCTTCAGCTACGACACCATCACCAAGATCACCTCGGGTGACGTCGCCGCCACCCAGCAGTGGAACGGTGCGGCCTTCCGCTCGCGCCAGAAGGTGCCGTCGCTCAAATATGCCTTCCCCAAGGAGGGTGTCGAGGGCTGGATGGACAATGTCGCCGTGCTCAAGGGCGCGGCCAACATGGACAACGCCAAGCTGTTCCAGAACTTCATCATGGACCCGGCGAACGCCGCGCTGATCTCGGATTTCGCCGGCTACGACAACGGCATCAAGGGCAGCCACGAGTTCGCCGCCAACAAGGACTGGGCTTCCTCGCCGGAACTCAATCCGCCGGCCGACGCGCCCAAGCCCGAGTTCGTGCCGCCGTGCTCGCCGGAAGTGGTCGAGATCTACAACAAGATCTGGACCAACCTGAAGAAGTAAACCCCTTCGGGGAGACAGGGGGAGGCCCGCAAGGCCTCCCCCTTTTGGTTTTTGAGAGGGAGTGGTGCCGATGTCGTCCTACCGCAATTCCGATGCCCGCCCGCCGATCATGCAAGGGGCGCCCCCGCAGCTCGTTCCGCCGCGCATGGACTGGGACCGCCCGCCGTGGAACCGCTGGACCTTCCAGAACATCCGCCAGGTCCTGCCCACGGCGGAAGTCTGGCGCGGCGACAAGCCGGTCCGCCACCTGCCGCGCAACGAGCAGGACCTGGACGGACTTCCGGTGACATCCGTCTCGGGCGCCGGCGCCAGCCTCGCGGAATTGCTCGATGAGACGTATACGGATGGTTTCATCGTCCTCAAGGACGGTGCGGTCGTCTACGAGCGCTACTTCAACGGCATGACGCCGCGCAGCCTTCACATCTCGCAGTCGGTGGCGAAGTCGGTCACCGCCGCGACCGCGGGCGTGCTCGTCGGCAAGGGCCTGCTCGACGTCAGCGCACCCGTGACGCAGTATGTTCCGGAACTCAACGACACCGCCTATCGCGGCGCGCTGGTGCAGCACGTGCTCGACATGGCGAGCGGTGTCACCTTCGACGAGACCTACACCGATCCTTACTCCGATATCGGCCAGCTCGATGTCTCCGCCGGCTGGAAGCCCATCCCGCCCGGCAGCGACCCGGCCTTCCGCTGGCCGCGGCACGTCTTCGAGCAGGTGCTGGGCCTCGGCAAGCTCGAGTGCCGCCACGGCGACCGCTTCTCCTATCGCTCCATCGAGACCGAGGTTCTGGGCTTCTGCATAGAACGCGTCACCGGCAAGCGCCTTTACGAGATCGTGTCGGAAGATCTGTGGCAGCCGATGGGCGCCGAGCAGAGCGCCAGCTTCACGGTCGACGCGGTGGGAAGCTCGCTCGCCGACGGCGGCTTCAATGCCTGCCTGCGCGACTATGCCCGCGTCGGCCTGCTCTATCTCCAGAACGGCGGCGGCATCATCCCGCCCGGCTGGGTGGAGGCGACGCGCAGCGGCAACCACGCCCATTTCCAGGCGCCCTACACCGACTCGCTGCCCGAGGGCGCCTACCGCAACAAGTGGTGGATCGAGGATCCGCGCTCGCGGTCGATCTATGCGCGCGGCGTGTTCGGCCAGATGATCTACGTGAACTGGGACTATGGAATGGTCGTCGCCAAGCTGTCGAGCTGGCCGGATTTCCTGTCGACGCCCTTCAACATCGCGACCCAGAAGGCGCTGCACGCCATCGGAAGGCACCTTGCATGATTGAAGTTCTGGAACATGTCGTCGAGCGCCATGGTCTCAGCCGGGCGGGGGCGCCGCCATCGCGCGCCAGCGGCGTCGTGCTGCTGATCCACGGCCGCGGCGCCACCGCCGAGAGCATGCTGCCGCTGGCCGGCGTCCTCGCCATGCCGGACCTCTGCTACCTCGCACCCCAGGCCGTCGGCCATAGCTGGTATCCGCAAAGCTTCATGGCGCCGACGGCGGCGAACGAACCGTATTTGTCGCGCGCGCTGGACCGCGTGGCGGCGATCATCGCGGACATTCTCGGCGCTGGCGTGGATGCGGAACGCCTCGCCGTCGTCGGCTTCAGCCAGGGCGCCTGCCTGACCAGTGAAACCGTGCTGCGCAATCCACGGCCCTATGGCTTCGTCGGCGTGCTGAGCGGCGGTGCCATCGGCCCGCCCGGTACGCCGCGCGATTATGCCGGAACGCTGACGGGCGCGAAGGTCTTCCTCGGCTGTTCCGACCACGACCCGCACATCCCGCTCGCCCGCGTGAAGGAGACGACCGCCGTATTCACCCGCATGGGGGCAAAGGTCACCGAGCGGATCTATGCGGGCTCCGCGCACGGCATCAACGACGACGAGGTGGCGCATCTGCGCGCCGGCCTTGCCGCGCTGGTTACACCGTGATCCCCGGCAGCTTCAACCCCTGTTCCTTGGCGCATTCCACCGCGATCTCGTAGCCCGCGTCGGCGTGGCGCATGACGCCGGTGCCGGGGTCGTTCCACAATACGCGCTCGAGCCTGCGCGCGGCGTCGTCGGTGCCGTCGGCGACGATCACCATGCCGGCATGCTGCGAATAGCCGATGCCGACGCCGCCGCCATGATGCAGCGACACCCAGGTGGCGCCGGACGCGGTGTTGAGCAGCGCGTTGAGCAGCGGCCAGTCGGACACGGCATCCGAACCGTCGATCATGCCTTCCGTCTCGCGGTTGGGCGAGGCGACGGAACCGGAGTCGAGATGGTCGCGGCCGATGACGATGGGCGCCTCGACTTCACCGTTCCTCACCATCTCGTTGAAGGCGAGCCCCAGCTTGTGGCGCAGCCCCAGGCCCACCCAGCAGATGCGCGCCGGAAGGCCCTGGAAGGCGATGCGCTCGCGCGCCATGTCGAGCCAGTTGTGAAGGTGCGGATCATCGGGGATCAGCTCCTTCACGCGCTGGTCGGTCTTGTAGATGTCTTCCGGGTTGCCGGAGAGTGCGGCCCAGCGGAACGGCCCGATGCCGCGGCAGAACAGCGGGCGGATATAGGCCGGCACGAAACCGGGGAATTCGAAGGCGTTCTTGAGACCCTTCTCCAGCGCCATCTGGCGGATGTTGTTGCCGTAGTCGAGGGTGGGAACGCCCATGTGCCAGTAGTCGAGCATGGCTGAAACATGCGCCTTCATCGAGGCCATGGCGGCAGACTTCACGGCCTGCGGGTCGGAGACGCGCTTCTCCTCCCATTCGGCAAGAGACCAGCCTGCGGGCAGATAGCCGTTGATCGGGTCATGCGCCGAGGTCTGGTCGGTCACCGCGTCGGGGCGGATGCCGCGCTTGACGAATTCCGGCAGCAGTTCCGCCGCATTGCCGAGCAGGCCGACGCTGATCGGCTTGCCCTGCTTGTGCGAGCGGTCGATGATCTCGAGCGCTTCCTCGATCGAGTTGGCCTTGGTGTCCAAGTAGCGGGTTTTCAAACGGAATTCGATGCGCGACGGCTGGCATTCGATGGCCACCATCGAGGCGCCGGCCATGGTGGCCGCGAGCGGCTGCGCGCCGCCCATGCCGCCCAGGCCCGCAGTGAGGAACCACTTGCCCTTGAGGTTGCCGTTGTAGTGCTTGCGGCCCACTTCGGCGAAGGTTTCGTAGGTGCCCTGCACGATGCCCTGCGTGCCGATGTAGATCCACGAGCCGGCCGTCATCTGGCCGTACATCATCAGGCCCTTCTTATCGAGCTCGTTGAAATGATCCCAGGTGCCCCAGTGCGGCACCAGGTTGGAGTTGGCGATCAGCACGCGCGGCGCATCCTTGTGGGTGCGGAAGATGCCGACGGGCTTGCCGGACTGGACGAGCAGCGTCTCGTCCTCCTCGAGCGAGCGGAGCCCTGCGACGATCTTGTCGAAGGCTTCCCAGTTGCGCGCGGCGCGGCCGATTCCGCCATAGACGACAAGCTCTTCCGGGCGTTCGGCAACGCCGGGATCGAGGTTGTTCATCAGCATGCGCAAGGGCGCCTCGGTGAGCCAGGACTTGGCGGAGAGCGTGGTTCCGGTCGCGGCCTTGATGACGCGGGTATTGTCACGGCGGGTGGTCATGGGAACTCCTATTGCGAGAAGGTGCCGCGCGCGCTGGTGCGGTGGCGGCTGTAAAGCGCGTAGCGGCTGGCGGGATAGGTGAGGGTGACGACGGTTGCGACGCGCCCACGGCTCCATGAGCGGCGGTAGAGCGCGAGGCATGGTTCCAGTGCGGCAATGTTGAGCAGCCGTTGCTGTTCGGTTGTCGGAAGCGTTGCCTCCACCGTGTGCTCCAGCTCATCCACCGGGGTTGCGGCGAGCAACACGGCGGTTGGCGTGGTTTGGGTGAAATCATGGTCGAGGAAGTCGGGCACGAGGGCAGGGTTGACGTGGCGGTCCTCGAGCTGGACGGGGACGCCGTTCTCCTCATGCACGATGACGATGTGGTGGAGCTGCTTGATGGCCCGGTCCTCGAATTCCTCGGCCAGTGCCGGGTTGGCGTCGACGAGCCCCTTGCGGATCAGGCGGGAGGAATAGCGGTGACCGCGCTGGGCGATCTCCTCGGCGATGTTGCGGAGCTCCATCAAGCTGGAGAGGGCGGGGGATTCCTTCACGAAGGTGCCCACACCCGGCACCCGGCTGAGGAAGCCTTCGGCGGTGAGCTCGCGGAGCGCCCGGTTGGCGGTCATGCGGCTGATGCCGAAGCTCTCGACCAGCTCGTTCTCGGAAGGAACGCGGCGGCCCGCTTCCCAGGCGCCGGAGCGGATGTTGTCGAGGATGTGCTCCTTGACCTTGGCATAGAGCGGCTGTGCCTCGCTCATCAGAGGATGCCCCGCACCAGCTCGCCATGATGGATGACGGCGGCCAGCGGGTTGAAGCCCAGGGGGTAGGCGAGGTCGCCCGGGCGATCGGTGTTCCAGAGTGCCAAGTCGGCCCGCATGCCGGGGGTGAGGAGGCCACGGTCATAGAGGCCGAGGGCCTTCGCCGCATTGTCGGTCACCCCGCGCAGCGCCTCCTCCGGTGTGAGCCCGAACAGCACGCAGGCCATGTTCATGGCGGTGAGGATCGAATGGATGGGCGAGGTGCCGGGGTTGAGGTCGGTCGCCACCGCCATGGGCACGCCTGCCTGGCGCAGCGCCGCCACCGGCGGCTGCTGTTTCTCGCGGAGGTAATAGAAGGCGCCGGGGAGCAGCACGGCGACGGTGCCGGAGCGGGCAATGGCCTCCACCCCCGCCCGGTCGAGATACTCGATGTGGTCGACCGAGAGGGCGCCAAATTCGGCCGCCATGGCCGAACCGCCGAGGTTCGACAGCTGCTCGGCATGGAGCTTCACCGGCAGGCCGAGCGACTTGGCGGTCTCGAAGACGCCGCGGGTCTCCTCCACCGAGAAGGCGATGCCCTCGCAGAAGGCGTCGACCGCATCGGCGAGCTTCGCCTTCGCCACGGCGGGCATCACGTCCCGGCAGACGAGGTCGAGGTAGCCTGCCCGGTTCTCCTTGAACTCCGGCGGCAGGGCATGGGCGCCCAGATAGGTGGTCACCACGTCGACCGGCCGCCACTGGGAAAGCTCCCGGGCGACCTTCAGCATCTTGATCTCGGTGTCGCGGTCCAGCCCGTAGCCGGACTTCACCTCGATGGTGGTCACGCCCTCGGCCAGCAGCGAGTCCAGCCGGCGGAGTGCTGAAGCCGCGAGGTCGGCCTCCGATTCGGCCCGCGTCATGCGGACGGTGGACGCGATACCGCCTCCGGCCTTGGCGATCTCGGCATAGGAGACGCCGGTCAGGCGCTGCTCGAACTCATGGGCCCGGCTGCCGCCATAGACGAGGTGGGTGTGGCAGTCGATCAGGCCCGGGGTGGCGAGCCGCCCCTCGCAGTCGGTGGCGTCATGGCCCGAGGGGGCTTCCGCACGCGGCCCCACCCAGGCGATGCGGCCGCCCTCGATGAGGATCGCGGCATCCTCGATCAGGCCATAGCCGCCGACCATCGTGGCGGCCTTGAGATTGGTGAGCAGCATGACGAAGCCCCTTGTATAAGGTTGTATATACAGTATAGTCGACCCCATGCAAAGCCGGAAATTTCATTTCGACAGCGCACTGACGCCGCAAGGCTGGAGCCGGGACGTGACCGTCAGCCTGGACGGTGCGGGGATGATCACGCAGGTCGGGCCAGGCGAAGGCGGAGAGCATGTCTCCGGTATCGCCGTGCCGGCCGTGCCGAACGTCCATTCCCACGCCCACCAGCGCTTCATGCTGGGCCTCGCCGAGCGGGCGGGACCGGGGGCGGACAGTTTTTGGACCTGGCGGGAGGCCATGTATGGCTTTGCGCTCAGGCTGTCGCCGGACGACCTCGAAGCCGTCGCGGCGCAGCTTTATGTGGAGATGCTGAAGGCCGGATTCTCGGTGGTTGGCGAGTTCCAGTACCTGCACCACGGACCTGACGGCACGCCCTATAGCGATCCCGCCGAGATGAGCCTCCGGTGTTTTGCTGCAGCGCAACATGCCGGGATCGGCATTACCATCCTCCCCACGCTCTATGCCTTCGGCGGCTTCGGCGGGCAGCCCCCGGTGCCTGGCCAGCGGCGCTTCCTGAACCATGCCGAGCGCTTTCTGAAAATTGTCGACAACCTGTCTATACAAGCCAGGGGCGACGCCTCGCGCCATGTCGGCATCTCGCCCCATTCGCTGCGGGCGGTCACGCCCGAGCTGCTGCGCGAGGTGATCGCCGGCCTTCCGCCGGATGCGCCGATCCATGTCCATGTGGCCGAACAGGTGAAGGAGGTCGATGACTGCCTCGCCTTCTGTGGCCTGCGCCCGGTCGAGCTGCTGATGCGGGAGTTCGACCTTACCGACCGCTGGACGGCGATCCATGCCACCCACATGACGCCCGCCGAGATGGTGGCGCTCGCCCGCTCCGGCGCCATCGCCGGGCTATGCCCGACGACCGAGGCCAATCTCGGCGACGGCATCTTCCCGGCGACGCAGTTCATGGGGCAGGGCGGGGCCATCGCCATCGGGTCGGACAGCCACATCACCGTCTCGCCGGCCGAGGACCTGCGCATGCTGGAATATTCCCAGCGCCTGCGCGATCGCACCCGCAATGCGCTGGCGGGCGGCCCCGGCCAGTCCACCGGCCGGACGCTTTATGATGCTGCCTTCAGGGGCGGTGCCCGCTCCATGCGCCAGCCGGTCGGGGCCATCGCCCCCGGCTGCCGCTTCGACGTCACCGTGCTCGATGCCGACCACCCGCTGCTGGCGGGCCGCGCCGAGGATTCGGCCCTCGACACCTGGATCTTCTCCGGTGGCAACCCGCTGGTGCGGGACGTGTTCGTGGGCGGACGCCACGTGGTCAAGGACCGCCACCACATCAACGAAGACCTGATCGCGCGGAACTTCCGCGCCGCCTTGAGGAGGCTCGACACATGATCGCCATCGGAGAACGCCCGCTGGACCTTTCCGACATCCGCGCGGCCCTGGCAGGCCCCATCCGGGTGGAGCTTTCCGCCGCGGCGCGGGCCCGCATCGTCCGCTCCGCCGAGACGGTGAAACGGCTGCTTGCCACGGGCAACGCGATCTATGGCGTCAACACCGGCTTCGGCAAGCTGGCCAAGACGCGCATCGCGGCACAGGACCTCGACCGGCTGCAAGTCAACATCGTGCGCTCGCATGCGGCCGGTGTCGGCGCACCGCTGTCGGCGGGCGTCACCCGGCTGATCCTGCTGATGAAGCTCAATGCGCTCTCGCAGGGTGCCTCCGGCATCTCGCTCGCCGCGATGGAAGCGCTGGCGGGCCTCATCAACAAGGACGTGCTGCCGGTGATCCCCGGCCAGGGCTCCGTCGGCGCCTCTGGCGACCTTGCGCCGCTGGCGCACATGAGCCTCGTTCTGATCGGCGAGGGCGAGGCGCTGGTGAAGGGCGCGCGCGTCAGTGGCGCGGAGGCGCTGAAGGCGGCGGGCGTCGCTCCCGTGGCGCTCGGCCCCAAGGAGGGTCTTGCCCTTCTCAACGGCACGCAGGTCTCGACCGCGCTGGCGCTCTCGGGCCTCGTGGCCGCCGAGCGCAATGCCGAGGCCGCGATCCTCGCCGGCGCCTTGTCGGTCGACGCGGTGATGGGTTCCGACACGCCCTTCGACCCGCGCATCCATGCGCTGCGCCCGCATCCGGGCCAGAAGCTCGCGGCCTCGCATTACCGCCGCCTGCTGGCGGGCAGTAAGATCCGCGCCTCGCATCTCGAGGGCGACGACCGGGTGCAGGACCCCTATTCCTTCCGCTGCCAGCCGCAGGTGATGGGCGCCTGCCTCGACCTCCTCGCCAATGCCGCGCGCACGCTGGTGATCGAGGCCAATGCCGTCTCCGACAATCCGCTCGTCTTCGCCGAGGATGGCGCGGTGCTGTCCGGCGGCAACTTCCATGCCGAGCCGGTGGCCTTCGCGGCGGACATCATCGCCATGGCGGTGGCCGAGATGGGCTCGCTCTCCGAGCGGCGCATCGCGGCGCTGATCGATAGCTCGATCTCGCTGCTGCCGCCCTTCCTCATCCGCAATCCCGGTCTCAATTCGGGCTTCATGATCCCGCAATGCACGGCGGCGGCGCTGATGAGCGAGAACAAGCAGATGTCGCATCCGGCCTCGGTCGATTCCGCCCCCACCTCGGCCAACCAGGAGGACCACGTCTCCATGGCCACCCATGGCGCG
Organism: uncultured Alphaproteobacteria bacterium; assembly: GCA_945957365.1. Lineage (GTDB taxonomy): Bacteria > Pseudomonadota > Alphaproteobacteria > Rhizobiales > Aestuariivirgaceae > Aestuariivirga. The sequence continues at coordinate 49,410 of CAMFKI010000014.1, forward strand.
CGGCGCCTCGGCCTGATGAACGCCAACCTCGCGCGCATCATCGCCATCGAGCTGATGGCGGCGGCAGAGGGCATCGACTTCCGGCGGCCGCTCGCTTCGTCGGAGCCCCTCGAGACGGCACACCGCATCGTGCGGGCGAAGTCCGCCAAACGCGACGAGGACCGCGAATTCGCCACCGACACCGAGGCCATCGCCACGCTCGTCGAGCAGGGCAGCTTCGCGAACCTGGTGCCGGACCTTCTCGCGGATCTGGGTTGCAGGTAGGGTCTCGAACGGCCTCTCCCTCATAGCCGTCACCCCGGCGAAAGCCGGGGTCCAGCTTCGGACGTCAACCCCGCTGAAAGCTGGATCCCGGCCTCCGCCGGGGTGACGAGAAAAGGGGGCCAAGGACGTGTTGAAGCGGACGTGCGACAATGACACTCTTCGATCTCACCGGCCGCGTGGCGGTCATCACCGGCACGAGTCGCGGCATCGGCCGTGAACTGGCGCTTGGCTTCGCTGCAGCAGGAGCAACCGTGGTGGGCTGCGCGCGAACGCAGGACGCTGCGGAGACGACGGCGGAGGAACTGCGCGGCCACGGCCACCGAACGCTCGCCGTCGGCGCGGATGTCTCAACACCGGAAGGTGCGGAGGCCCTGATCACCGCTGCCGTCAACCGTTGCGGCAAGCTCGACATTCTCGTCTGCAATGCCGGGGTGAACGTCAAGAAGCCGGCGATCGACGTCACCGCTGCCGAGTTCGACACGGTGATCGGCGGCAATCTCAAATCCTATTTCCTCTGCGCCCAGGCTGCGGCCCGGCAATTCCTCAGGCAGGGCAGGGGCGGGGCCATCGTGATGAATTCGTCCAACGCCTCCGTCGCCGCCTTCGAGGACCTGACGCCCTATTGTGCGGCCAAGGGCGGCATCGACATGCTGGTGCGCGGGCTGGCCGCCGAATGGGGTCCGCACGGCATCCGCGTCAATGCCTTCAATCCCGGCTACACGAAGCACTCCATGACACCGGAAGGACAGGCCTATCTGGCCGAGGCCGAGACGCATATCGCGGCGCGAACACCCTTGCGCCGCATGGCGGAGATGAAGGAGATGGTGGGCCCCGCCGTGTTCCTTGCATCCGATGCCGCGAGCTTCGTCACGGGCACGATCCTGCTCGCCGATGGCGGATGGTGCGCGCAATGATGCTCCATCCCTGGCCCGCCCTCGAACAGGCGGCGCGCACATGGCCCGGCGCCGAAGCACTGGTCTTCCCGCATCAGACTGCGCGGCGCAGCTTCGCGCAGTATCATGGCGAGGCACTGGCGCTGGCGGGGGCACTCGCGGCGCGCGGTCTTGGCGCCGGCGACCATGTGGCGCTGCTGGCCGAGAACCGCGTGGAATGGGCGGTGGTTCAGATGGCCTGCGCCGCGCTGGGGGCGGTCTTCGTGCCGCTCAACACCCATTACCGCAAGGATGACCTGGCCTATGCGCTGAAGCAGTCGGATGCGAAGGCGCTGATCTGCTCCACGCAATATCGATCAAACCCCTATCTCGAGAACGTGACGGCGCTGCGTCCTGCGCTGCCGCTCCTGGGCCATGTGTTCACGCTCGAGGAGGATTACCCGCGGCTCGTTGCGGAAGGCCGCGACTTCACGCCGGTCGCGCCCGATTGCGATGCGGTGGCCGCATTGCTCTACACCTCCGGCACTACCGGATTCCCCAAGGGCGCGCTGCTGTCGCACCGGGCCATGATGATGGTGGCGACGAACAGTGCGCTGCGCCTCGGGCTCGCGGCGGGCGATCGCTGGACCTCGATCATCCCGTTGTTCCACTGCGCCGGCTGCATCCTCAACCTGCTGGGCTGTCTCTCGCAAGGTGCGGCCTATGTCGGCGTGCCGAGCTTCGACGCGGAGAACATGTTCCGCATCATCGAAGCCGAACGTTGCACGCATCTGTCCGGCGTGCCCACGTCCTATCTCGCAATGCTCGATCACCCGGCGCGATCCGGCTACGACCTCGGCAGCCTCAAGGCCGGCAGCTGCGGCGGCGCGGACTGCAACCCCGATGTGCTGGAGCGCTGCGCGGCGAAGTTCCCGATGCCCGGCCTGTCGCAGGTCTATGGCCAGACCGAAGGCGGCACGCTCTTCGCCTGTCCGCAGCATGACGATCGCTTCCGCTGGGAGACGGCTGGCCGGGCGCTGCCGGAGTACGAGCTGCGCATCGTCAACCCCGAGACCCTGGACGTTCTCGCGCCGGGCGAGATCGGCGAGATCCAGGCGCGGGGGCCCATGGTGATGGAGGGCTATTACAACAAGCCCGAGGCGACGGCCGAGACCATCATCGAGGGCGGCTGGCTGCGCACGGGCGACCTTGGCTATCTCCGTGACGATGGTCGCCTCGTCATCGCCGGTGGCCGGCTGCGCGACATGATCATCCGCGGCGGCGAAAACATCTATCCCGCCGAGATCGAGAACGTGCTGCAGCAGCATGAGGCGATCGCCGAGGTCGCGGTCTTCGGCGTGCCCGATGCCTATTACGGCGAGATCGTCGGCGCGGCGGTGAAGCTGGCGTCGCCGGTGTCGGCGTCCGCGCTGCAGGCGCTGTGCGCGTCGCGCATCGCGAAGTTCAAGGTGCCGGCGGTGATCTTCACCGTCGAGCGCTTCCCGCTCACGCCGTCCGGCAAGATCCGCAAGGTGGAGCTCCGCGATTGGGCGAAGGCCGGACGCATGGAGACACTGGCATGACAGGGCTCACATTCTGGTTCGACGTGCATTCGCCCTGGGTCTATCTTGCCTCCTTCCGCGTCGGAGACATTGCGCGCAAGCACGGCCTGCCCCTGCGCTGGCGGCCACTGCACCTGCCGCGTCTCCTCGACGAGATCGGGGGCGTGAAGCCGCTGGAGGCCGCTCCCGCCCGCGTGGCGTGGTTTCGCCAGGACATCGCCGACCATGCGGAGGTGTTGGGCGTGCCGCTGCGCTATCACCCGCACTATCCGCTGCGCAACTCCCGCGCACTGCGCGCCGCGATCCTGGCTGACGAGCAGGGCAGGGCGGAGGCCTTCGTGCGGCTGGTGCTGAAAGGTTACTGGGCGGAGGAAGCCGACATCACCGACCTCGACCTGCTTGCCCGCTGGGGTGAGGAAGCCGGGCTCGACGGGCAAGCGGTGAAGGCCGCGGCCATCGGCGAGGACTACAAGCAGCGCCTCGATGCCAATACCGCCGAGGCCATCGCGCGGGGCGTGTTCGGCGTGCCAACCGTCGACACCGGCTCCCGATTGTATTTTGGAAGCGACAGGCTGGACCTGCTGGATAATCATATCTCGCGCGGCAAAATCCCTCTAGCCTGATCCGCCATGAAGAACACATTTCTCGGCGCGTTGCGCGGCCTCACCCCGCGCATGGCGGGCACCACTTTCCGTGACCGCAGCATCGCCTGCCTCGGCGCACTCATCGGGATCGGCATCACCGGGCTCGTGTCCGGCTGGGCGGTCGGCAATCTCGAACATCTGCCCTTGCTGGTGGCGCCGCTCGGCGCCTCTGCGGTGCTGCTCTTCGCCGTGCCGGCGAGCCCGCTCGCCCAGCCGTGGTCGATCATCGGCGGCAATACCATCTCGGCGCTCGTCGGCATCGCCATCGCGCACCTCATCCCGGACAAGGCGATCGCGGCGGCGATCGCGGTGGCCGCCGCCATCGCCGTCATGTCGCTGCTGCGCTGCCTTCATCCGCCGGGAGGCGCGGCCTCGCTGCTGGGCGTGCTGGGCGGGCCTGCCGCGGCCTCCTACAGCTTCGGCTTCGCCCTTGTGCCGGTCGCTCTGAACTCCATCCTGCTGGTGATCCTCGGCTTCGTCTTCCACCGCTTTTCGAAGCACAGCTATCCGCACAGACCGAAGGTCGTGATGGCGGCAACGCATGGCACCAGCGACCTGCCGCCGCAGCTCCGCGTCGAACTCACCGAGGCCGACATCGACGCGGCCCTGGCGGAAGGCGACGAACCGCTCGACATCGCGCGCGACGACCTGCACCGCATCGTGCGCCGCGCCGAATTGTCGGCACTGGAGCGCACCGCGAGCGTGCCGCGCTGCGCCGACGTCATGTCGCGCGACGTGCTGTCGATCCGTGCCGATGCGCCGTGGAGCGAGGCGCACCGCCTGCTGCTGGAACATGACCTGCGCATCCTGCCGGTGGTCGATTCGCAGGGCCGCGTCGCGGGCATCGTCGAGCTGCACGAGCCCGACCATTCCTTGCAGGCAGTCTCCGAAATGATGGGCGAAGCCGCGACCGCGCTGCCCGACGACAGCATCCTGCGCCTCGTCGATCCATTGAGCGACGGCCGCCACCACGCGGTACTGATCACCGACGGCACTGGCCGGCTGGTGGGGCTCGTCACGCAGACCGACATGATCGTGGCCCTGGCGCGGCTCGCGGTCACGGGCGCGGCAAGGCCGAGGAAGATCTAGCGCGATGGTGCAACATCCCCTTCTCCCGTTGCGAAGCAATGGGAGAAGGTGCCCAAAGGGCGGATGAGGGCCTCTGTCCGCGAGTCCTGCCGGGTGAGAGGGCCCTCATCCGGCCTGTCGGCCACCTTCTCCCATCGGCTGCGCCGACGGGAGAAGGACGTGTGGCGAAAGCCTGCCTCTACTTCGCCAGCCGCCCCTTCTCCTTCAGGTACTGCACGATCAGGTCCGCCGCGCCTTCGGCCGTCACCTTGCTGGTATCGACGCGGATTTCCGGGTTCTCCGGCGCCTCGTAGGGCGACGAGATGCCGGTGAAATGCTTGATCTCGCCGCGGCGGGCCTTGGCGTAGAGGCCCTTTACATCGCGCTTCTCGGCCTCGGCCAGCGACGTGTCGACGAAGATCTCGACGAACTCGCCGTCCTCCAGCACCTCGCGCGCCATCAGGCGTTCGGAGCGGAAGGGCGAGATGAAGGACACGAGCACGATGAGGCCCGCATCCACCATCAGCTTCGAGACCTCGCCGACGCGGCGGATGTTCTCGACCCGGTCGGCATCCGAGAAGCCGAGATCGCGGTTGAGGCCGTGACGCACATTGTCGCCATCGAGCAGATAGGTCATGTGACCCGCCGCGTGGAGCTGCTTCTCGACCAGGTTGGCGATGGTGGACTTGCCGGCACCCGACAAGCCCGTGAACCACAGCACCGCGGGCTTCTGCCCGGTGAGTGCGGCGCGCGCCTGCTTGTTCACGTCCACCGCCTGCCAGTGGATGTTGGCGGCCCGGCGCAGCGCGAAGCGGATCAGCCCCATGCCCACCGTGTTGTTGGAGAAGCGGTCGATGATGATGAAGGAACCGAGATGGCGGTTCTCGACATAGGGCGTGTAGGCGATCTGGCTGTCGAGCTCGAGGTTGCAGATGCCGATTTCGTTCAGCGCCAGCGTCTTCGCCGCCACATGCTCCATGGTGTTGACGTTGACCTTGTACTTCACCTGCTCCAGCGTGCCGGGCACGGTCTTGGTCGACGACTTGAAGAGGTAGGGGCGCCCCGGCAGCATCGGCTCGTCCGACATCCACAGGATCTCGACCTCGAACTGGTCGGAAACCTCCACCGGATCATTGGCGGTGCAGATCACGTCGCCGCGGCTGATGTCGATCTCGTCCTTCAGGGTGATGGTCAGCGACTGGCCCGCCACACCCTCGTCGAGGTCGCCGTCATAGGTCACGACGCGCTCGACCACGGAGCTTCGTGCCGAGGGCAGCACCTTGATGGCATCGCCCGGCTTCACCGTGCCGGACACGATGGTGCCCGAGAAGCCGCGGAAATTTTGGTTGGGGCGGTTCACCCATTGCACCGGCATGCGGAACGGCTTCTCCGCGAGGTCATCACCCACCGGCACCGTCTCGAGATGCGCCATCAGCGTCGGCCCATGGTACCACGGCATGTTGGTGGAGCGCGTGATCATGTTGTCGCCCAGGAGCGCCGAGACGGGGATTACCGTGATCTCGTCGGCCCCGATCGACTTGGCGAAGGCGCGGTAGTCGTCCTCGATGCGCTTGAAGACGTGGGCATCGAAGTCCATCAGGTCCATCTTGTTGACGGCGACCACGAGGTGCTTGATGCCCAGCAGGATGCAGATGAATGTGTGGCGGCGCGTCTGCGTCAGCACGCCCTTGCGTGCATCCATCAGGATGATGGCGAGATCGGCGGTCGAGGCGCCCGTCGCCATGTTGCGGGTATACTGCTCGTGGCCGGGTGTATCGGCGACGATGAACTTGCGCTTGTCCGTGGTGAAGGCGCGGTAGGCGACGTCGATGGTGATGCCCTGTTCACGCTCCGCCGCCAGCCCGTCGACGAGCAGCGCGAAGTCGAGGTTGCCGCCCTGCGTGCCCATCTTCTTCGAGTCGGCCTCAAGCGCGGTGAGCTGGTCCTCGAACAGCATCTTGGCTTCATAAAGCAGGCGCCCGATCAGCGTCGACTTGCCGTCGTCGACCGAGCCGCAGGTGATGAAGCGGAGGAGATCCTTCTGTTCCTGGGCGTGGAGATAGGCCTCGACGTCGCCGCCGGTGAATTCGATGAAGCGCGTCATCAGAAATATCCTTCCTGCTTCTTCTTTTCCATGGAGGCGGAGGCGTCCTTGTCGATGACCCGGCCCTGGCGCTCCGAGGAGGTGGCGACCAGCATCTCTTCCACGATGTCGAGCAGCGAGGTGGCGTTCGACTCGATGGCGCCGGTCAGCGGATAGCAGCCGAGCGTGCGGAAGCGGATCTTGCGCATCTGCGGCTGTTCGCCGGGGTTGAGCCGCATGCGCTCGTCGTCGACCATGATCAGCTGTCCGTCGCGCTCCACCACCGGTCGCTCGGCGGCGAAATACAGCGGCACGATGTCGATGTTCTCGCGGTGGATGTATTGCCAGATGTCGAGCTCGGTCCAGTTCGACAGCGGAAAGACGCGGATCGACTCGCCCTTGTTCTTGCGGGCGTTATAGAGATCCCACAATTCGGGGCGCTGGTTCTTCGGGTCCCAGCGGTGGCGACTGTCACGGAACGAGAAGATGCGCTCCTTGGCGCGCGACTTTTCCTCGTCGCGGCGCGCCCCGCCGAAGGCCGCGTCGAAGCCATACTTGTCGAGCGCCTGCTTCAGCCCGTCGGTCTTCATGATCTGGGTGTGAAGCGCCGAGCCGTGGTCGAAGGGGTTGACGTTCTTGGCCACGCCCTCGGGGTTCTTGTGGACGATCAGTTCCCAGTCATACTTCTTCGCGGTGGCCTCGCGCATCGCGTACATGTCGCGGAACTTCCAGCCGGTATCGACATGAAGCAGCGGGAAGGGCGGCTTCGAGGGATAGAAGGCCTTGATCGCGAGATGCAGCATCACGGCCGAATCCTTGCCGATCGAATAGAGCATCACCGGCTTTTCGCATTCGGCGGCGACCTCGCGGATGATGTGGATCGATTCTGCCTCGAGGCGTTCAAGGTGGGTGAGGTCCTTGCCTGCCGTGCGGTGCAGGGTTGCGGCCGGCCTCTCAGGGCCCGCCTGCTGGGCAATCCAGCCCCGCACCTTGTCGATGGTGCGGGTGGACGGCGAACGGCCCTTCCGCAGGTCGAACACGAAATTCGGATCGCCCAGCGCCTGCTTGCCCAGGGCAGAGGGGTCGACCCCGGCGGAAGAGAGATATCGCTCGATTTCCGACAGAAAGGATTGGGCGACACTGTCCATGATAGGATTTTCCCTTCGAATACGATCTTGGTCTGGCCAAATACCGTATCTGAGGCCGGGTGAATAGGAAATATTTTGTGATCGGGCATGATTGGATTGAATGCGATAGGATTAATCCGATCAAGCCTTCCAGTTCCAACCCTTGAGGTCACCCAAGGTCCGTTATAGAGTTTTTCCCGGGAGGAAACGAAGTGGATACAGGCGACGGACGCAAGCCGGCTGCACGATCGGGCATGCCATTCCAGGACCCGCATCGGCATGGCGAAGCCCAGGGCAAGCTGCTCGAGCAGGCCATTGGCCGAGCGGTGAAGGAGTTCCGCGAGAAGCTGGGCCTCACCATCGCCGAGCTTGCCAAGGCGGCAGAGATGTCGGCCGGCATGCTGTCGAAGATCGAGAACGGTGCAACCTCCCCGTCACTCGCCTCTCTCCAGGCGCTGGGCAAGGCCCTGCAGGTGCCGGTCACCGCGTTCTTCAAGTCCTACGAAGAGATCCGCGATGCCACCTTCGTCAAGGCCGGCAAGGGGCTGACCATCGAGCGCCGCGGCACGCGCGCCGGCCACCAATACGAACTGCTGGGTCACAGCCCGCATGGACCCGTGATGGTCGAGCCCTACCTCATCACGCTGACGCATGAGTCGGACGTGTTCCCGACCTTCCAGCATGCCGGCCTCGAATTCCTCTACATGCTCGAGGGCAATGTCGTGTACCGCCACGGCGAGAAGACCTTCGACATGCACCCGGGCGACGCGCTGTTCTTCGATGCCGAGGCGCCGCACGGGCCCGAGGAACTGCGGAAACTGCCGATCCGCTACCTCTCCGTCATCAGCTACCGCCGCGAGGACTGACGTGGCTTCGCCGCTTCGCCTTGCCTTCGCCGGCCTCGCCCTGCTGGCAGGCTGCGGTTCCGCACGTGCCGACGAGCCGATGGACGGCACCTTCCGCGCCATCCGCTCCTGCGAGGCGCTGCTGTCGATCCGCAAGAACACCAACCCGGGCCATGTGATCACCGGCCCCGGCATCACTTACAAGCTGCTCGCCCGCAACCAGACCCAGGCCACGCATTACCGCATCGAGATTCCCGACGCCGATCCGCCCGAGCGCTGGGTGGCAACCGACTGCGGCACAATCATTCCCTCCACGCCAGGCGCTGCGGCGGGACCCGCTGCCGCCAAGCCGAAGTCCACCAGCCTCTCATACGTTCTGGCGTTGAGCTGGCAGCCCGCCTTCTGCGAATCGAGCCCCAATCGTCCCGAATGCCGCTGGCAGACGGCCAACCGCTATGATGCGAATTACCTGTCGCTGCACGGTCTGTGGCCGCAGCCGTCCAGCCTCGCATATTGCAACGTTCCGGCTGCGCTGCGCGCGGCGGCTGAAGGCGGGCGCTGGAAGGACATTCCGGACCTCGACCTGACGCTCTCCACCCGGGCCGACCTCGACACCATGATGCCCGGCTCCAAATCCATGCTGGAGCGCCATGAATGGGCGAAGCACGGCAGCTGCTACCCCGGCACGGCCGACGCCTATTTCAGCGATACGTTCCGCCTGATGAAGGAGATCAACCAGTCGCCGGTGGCCGACATCTTCCTGCGCAACATCGGCCGGACGGTCACCGCCGCCGACATCCGCGCCGCCTTCGACCAGGCCTTCGGGCAAGGTGCGGGAAACCGGGTGCGGGTGACCTGCAGGGACGATGGCGACCGCCGGCTGATCTCCGAAATCACCCTTGGCCTCAAGGGCGATATCCCGTCCGGATCAGGCCTTTCCGAGCTGCTTCTGGCAGGCTCGCCGACCGATCCCGGCTGCCCGGCCGGGCTGGTCGATCCGGTTGGCACGCAATAGGGACATGCGGGGGTGCGTTCCTCGCATGAAATAAATATTCCTCTGAGTTGAAATGTTGGCCGAGGCCTGCTAGTTTCTCCAGCATCGTTGCTGAAGGAGAACGGGCCATGTGTGGCATTGTCGGACTCTATCTCAAGAACCCCAAGCTGCAGCCGCAGCTCGGCGCGATGTTCAAGCCCATGCTGATCGAGATGACGAACCGCGGACCCGACTCCGCCGGCGTCGCCGTCTACCGCAATCCGGTCAAGGACAACGAGGTGAAGTTCTCGCTGGCCCATGACGACAAGAACTACAACTGGCGCCATGTCGAGGGCGGCCTCGAAGAGGGGCTGAACTGCGAGGCCTCGATCGAGCAGGTGGGCAGCCACTGCATCCTCGTCACCACGGCCAAGGAAGACGACGTGGTGAAGTGGCTCAAGGCCAATGCGCCGGGCGTGCGCGTGGTGGGCTCCGGCCACACCGTCGAGATTTTCAAGGAAACCGGCCTGCCGGAGAAGGTCTATGAGCGCTTCGACCTCGCCAGCGCCTCCGGCACCCACATCATCGGCCACACCCGCATGGCCACCGAGAGCGCAGTGACCACCGCGGGTTCGCATCCCTTCGCCACGGGAGCGGATCTCTGCCTCGTGCACAATGGCTCGCTGTCGAACCACAATCGTCTGCGCGAGAACCTGAAGCGCGAGGGCATGGAGTTCCAGACCGAGAACGACACCGAGGTCGCCGCCGCCTACATGACGTGGAAGCTGCGCAACGGCGCTTCGCTCAAGGAAGCGCTCGAGGACGGCCTCAAGGACCTCGACGGCTTCTACACCTTCCTCGTCGGCACGGCGGATGGCTTCGCGGTCGTGCGCGATCCCATCGCCTGCAAGCATGCGGTGATGGCCGAGACCGACGACTGGGTGGCCATGGCCACCGAATGGCGCGCCATCGCGCATCTTCCGGGTGCGGACAATGCCCGCGTCTGGGAGCCGGAGCCCTCGACCATCTACACCTGGGGCGGCACCGCCTGATCAGGCAATCGAACTTCGCCGGGGCCACACCTCCTCCGCAGGCTCCGGCGTCCTTCCACCTCCCTCGCTCCCGCTCTCCACAAGACGGGACGAGCCTCACCGGGACGGAAATCAACAGCATGCATGAACTGGACCTCAAGGCCCTCGGCGTCACCGCCATCAACCAGAAACTCTACAACATCCCGCGCGACTCGAACGAGCGCCACTGGGTGATCAGGAACCCGATGGGCCAGCACGCCATCGCCTGCGGTGTCGATGGTCCGCTCACCATCGACATCATGGGCCATGTCGGCTTCTACTGCGGCGGCATGAACAAGGAAGCCGAGATTACCATTCACGGCCATGCCGGCGTCGGCGTCGCCGAGAACATGATGTCGGGTGTCGTCTGGGTGAAGGGCAATGCCTCCGAATCCGCCGGCGCCACCGCCAATGGCGGCCTCCTCGTCATCGAGGGCGATGCCTCCTCGCGCTGCGGCATCTCGATGAAGGGTGTCGACATCGTGGTGGGCGGCTCGGTCGGCCACATGTCGGCCTTCATGGCGCAGCGCGGCAACCTCGTGGTTTGTGGCGATGCCGGCGAGGCGCTGGGCGACTCGATCTACGAGGCCCGCCTCTACGTGAAGGGCCGCGCCGACAATCTGGGCTCCGACTGCATCGAGAAGGAGATGCGCCAGGAGCATCTCGACGATCTCGCCAAGCTGCTCGAGCGCGCCAAGATGAATCACAAGCCCGAGCATTTCCGCCGCTACGGCTCTGCCCGCAAGCTCTATAACTTCAACGTCGACCACGCCGACGCTTACTGAGGAACGATCAGACCATGGACATCAACGTTCCACGCACCCCGCCGCGCAAGTCCGCAACCTTCGACGACTACACGCTCGCAGAAATCCGCCGTGCCGCCGCAACCGGCATCTATGACATCCGCGGCGCCGGCACCAAGCGCAAGGTTCCGCATTTCGACGACCTCTTGTTCCTCGGCGCCTCGATCTCGCGCTATCCGCTCGAAGGCTACCGCGAGAAGTGCGGCACCGACGTGGTGCTGGGCTCGCGCTTCGCCAAGAAGCCCTTGGAACTCAAGATCCCCATCACCATCGCCGGCATGAGCTTCGGCTCGCTCTCCGCCCAGGCCAAGGAAGCCTTGGGCCGCGGCGCCTCGATGGCCGGCACCTCGACCACCACCGGCGACGGCGGCATGACGCCGGAAGAGCGCGGCCAGTCGCGCCATCTCGTCTACCAGTACCTGCCCTCGCGCTACGGCATGAACCCGGATGACCTGCGCAAGGCCGATGCCATCGAAGTCGTGGTCGGCCAGGGTGCCAAGCCCGGCGGCGGCGGCATGCTGCTCGGCCAGAAGATATCCGATCGCGTGGCTGCGATGCGCTGCCTGCCAAAGGGCATCGACCAACGCTCCGCCTGCCGCCATCCGGACTGGACGGGGCCGGATGATCTCGAGATCAAAATTCACGAACTGCGCGAAATCACCTCATGGGAAAAGCCGATCTACGTGAAGGTCGGCGGCACGCGTCCCTATTACGACGTGGCGCTCGCGGTGAAGGCCGGTGCCGACGTCGTGGTGCTCGACGGCATGCAGGGCGGCACGGCCGCCACGCAGGACGTGTTCATCGAGCATGTGGGCCTGCCGACGCTTGCCTGCCTGCGCCCCGCGGTGAAGGCGCTGCAGGATTTGGGCATGCATCGCAAGGTGCAACTTATCATCTCCGGCGGCATCCGTTCCGGCGCCGACGTGGCCAAGGCGCTGGCGCTCGGTGCTGATGCCGTGGCCATCGGCACGGCGGCGCTGGTTGCGCTGGGCGACAATGATCCGCGCCACGAGGAGGAATATCGCGCGCTCGGCACCACGGCCGGTGCTTACGACGACTGGCACGAGGGTCGCGATCCCGCGGGCATCACCACCCAGGACCCGGTTCTCGCCGCGCGTCTCGACCCCGTCAAGGCGGGCCGCCGCCTGTCCAACTACCTGAAGGTCATGACGCTAGAAGCGCAGACGGTGGCTCGCGCCTGCGGCAAGAGCCATCTGCATAACCTGGAGCCCGAGGATCTTTGCGCACTGACGGTGGAAGCTGCGGCAATGGCGCAGGTGCCCCTTGCAGGAACAAGCTGGATTCCGGGACGCGGCGGATACTAGTATCGTGACTGATGACTTTCCCCGGTTTCCTCACTAAGGAAGCCGGGGTCCAACAAGACAAACAAAAACGACACGGGAGTGATACGGACCATGGGCGATCTCGCCGCATATGCCAAGAAAAACGGCATCAAATTCTTTCTCTTCAATTTCACCGACCTCTTCGGCGTGCAGCGCGCCAAGCTCGTTCCGGCGGAAGCAGCAAGCCGCATGCAGAAGGCCGGTGCGGGCTTTGCAGGCTTCGCGACCTGGCTCGACCAGACGCCCGCGCATCCCGATATCCTGGTGATGCCCGACACCAATTCGATCATCCCGCTGCCGTGGCGCCCCGAGGTGGCATGGGTCGCGGGCGAACCGTGGATGAACGGCGAGCCGCTCGCCCAGGCGCCGCGCGTCGTGCTGCGGAAGCTCACCGAGCACTATGGCAAGAACAACATGAAACTCATGGCCGGTGTCGAGCCCGAGTTTCATCTGATCAACGCCGATGGCTCGGCCGTTTCCGACAATCGCGATACGGCGGAGAAGCCGTGCTACGACCAGGCAGCGATCATGCGCCGCCTCGATGTCATCGCCGAGATCTGCAGCACGATGACGACGCTCGGCTGGGGCCCTTATCAGAACGACCATGAGGATGCGAACGGCCAGTTCGAGATCAACTGGAACTTCTCCGACGCGCTCACCACCGCCGACCAGGTGGCCTTCTTCAAGTTCATGGTGAAGTCGATCGCCGAGAAGCATGGCCTGCGCGCCACCTTCATGCCGAAGCCCTTCATCAATCTCACCGGCAACGGCTGCCATGTGCATCTCTCGGTGTGGACCAACGACGGCAAGAAGAACCTGTTCGAGGATGACAAGGGCGAACTCGGCGTTTCCAAGCTCGGCTATCACTTCCTCGGCGGCCTGATGCATCACGCCGCCGCCATGTGCGCCATCACCAACCCCACGGTGAACAGCTACAAGCGCATCAACGCCCCGCGCACCATCTCGGGCGCCACCTGGTCGCCGTCGTCGATCACCTATGGCGGCAACAACCGCACCCACATGGTGCGCATCCCCGACTCGGGCCGTGCCGAGTACCGCCTGCCGGACTGCTCCGCCAACCCCTATCTGCTGCTGGCCTCCATTCTCGTCGCCGGCATGCACGGGGTGGAAAAGCAGATGGACCCGGGCAAGCGCCTCGACATCGACATGTATGCCGAGGGCCACACCATCAAGAACGCCAAGAAGCTGCCGCTGAACCTGCTCGACGCGCTCAGGAACTTCGAGCAGGACAGCTACCTGCAGGAGATGCTCGGCAAGGAAGTCTCCGCCGGCTATCTCAAGCTCAAGCACAATGAGTGGAACAACTACTGCCGTCACCTGACGCAGTGGGAACGCGACACCACGCTCGACTGCTGATCGCCGCGCGCCAGCGAAGCGAATTGCGAAACCCGGTGCGAGCTTCTCGCGCCGGGTTTTTTGCCGTGCATGCGAGCCGGCGTGCGGTTCGCAACCAGTCGAGCGTTGACAGCCTATGCGATACGCCGTTTACCGGACGTGTGGGGCAGCGATGACAGATTTTCTGATCCAGAAGACGACGGACCGAGGCCGCCTCTATCACCGCGCGCCCGGCATCCGGTATTCGCAGGAACTCAATCGCTGGTTGGTGACTTCACCCGAACTCATTCGCCAGGCGATGTATGACGATGCCTTCGCGGTGCCGGACTACGACCTCTCGGCGGTGACGCAGAAGCTCGGCGTCGATCTGGGTTTCCTCAACGAGCTGCGCGCATGGTTTCCGCTGGCGGCCGAGGGCGAGGCGCACCGGGCGCTGCGCGAAAAATTCGCCCGCCACATCGCCCAGCAGACGCCGCTCGCGCTGGCCGAACTCTCGGCCGAACTGGCAAGCCGCCGCACCTATCTCGACGGCGTTCCGGCCGGCGAAACCTTCTGCTTTTATGCAGAGGTGCTGCGGCCCGCCCTGATGCGCGCCGTCTGCGGGCTGGCCAACACCGCGCTGCCGACCCATCTTCCGCTCGATACCATCCCGCAGTTCTTCGACGACGCCATTTCGCCGCGCCGCCGTCAGCGCATCAATGCGCTGGGACAGGAGATTTTCGATCACCTGCCGCAGGACTGGAGCAGCGATCAGAAATATCTGAGCTGCGCCATCATCGCGCTGAGCGCCAACACGCTGCTGGGTTCGGTGAGCCTGACGTTTCTCGAGGCGCTCGGCGCCTCGCCATCGAAGGTGATGTCCGAAGTGGCGTGGGGCAGCGAGCTCATGCGCACCGGTCTGGCGCTGATCGAAAAGCGCACGGTTCGCGACACCGTACTGGGGGGCGTGCCACTGCCAAGCGGCAGCCGGGTCAGGCTGTTCATCGAATCCGAGGGTGTGCTGCCCGGCGGAGGCTATGCCTACAGTGACCTGTTCTTCGCCGTCGGCAGCCATCGCTGCGTGGGCATGAGCGTCAGCCGCCAGGCATGGGCAAGGATTGCCGCCTTCCTCGCAACCATCGACCGGCCGCTCAGCGTGCTCGAGGTGACCGAGCGCACGGGCGATTACGTCTTCAACTATCCGGATTTGATAAGGGTGCGTTTCGATGGCTGATGGTTTGGATTCGGTGCTGCAGGTGATCGCGACGGTAAAGTCGGGGCTTGCGGATCAGCTCACGGCCGACAGCCGGATCGAGGATCTGAGGCTCGACAGCCTCGATGAAGTCGAGATCCTGATGGCGCTGGAAGACGCGCATGACATCGAGATCGATCAGGCGCAGGTCAAGTCCTGCGCCACGCTCGGCGACCTCGGGCACCTCGTCGATGTGCAGAAAGGCCGCAAGGCGGGAGCCTAGCCATGTGCGACTGCAGCATCATCGAAAGCATCAAATCGCGATACCGCTCGCGGCGCGCGCTGCTCACGCGCTCCGCCATGGCCGGGGCCGGCGCGCTCGCGGCCGGGCTGGCCGCGGGACGGCAGTCGGCGGCGCAGGCCACCGGCGAGGTGATCGACCTCACCCATGCCTATGATCGCCACTTCCCGACCTTTCACGGGCGGCCCGGCTTCGCGGCGCAGAAGATGGCCGACTACCAGCGCGACGGCTACACCGCCTTCCAGCTGCTGATCGACGAACACACCGGAACCCACGTCGATGCGCCGCTGCATTTCACCGAGGCGGGCACGCCGGTCGATGGACTGCCGCCGCAGAAACTCGTCTGCCCGCTCTGCGTCATCGACATTTCCGCAAAAGCCAAGGACGATCCCAACGCCAGCGTGGACGTGTCCGATATCGAGGCCTGGACGTCGCGCCACGGCGCCATTCCGAAGGGCGCTTGCGTTGCCATGCTGTCGGGCTGGTCGGCGAAGCTGGGCGATCCCTCCTATCGCAACGATCCCGATGGCAATCTCGCCTTCCCGGGCTTCTCGCGTGAAGCCGCGGAAATGCTGGTGGAGATGGATGCGGCGGCGCTCGGCGTCGACACCCTGTCGCTCGACACCGGCAACACGCAGGATTTCGGCGCCCACAATGCCTGGCTCCCCACCGGGCGCTATGGCATCGAAAGCCTCAACAACCTCGACAAGCTGCCGCCGAAGGGCGCCACGGTCTTCGTCGGCGCGCCGAAACATGCCGGCGGATCAGGCGGGCCGGCCCGGGTCCTGGCCCTGCTGTGAAGTCCTGAGGCCCTCGAGCAGCTGCTCGAAGGGTTCGAGAAAGCTGCCGTCGCCGATCAGCTGAAGGGTCACTTCGTGGGCGCTGTCGGCGTGGCAGGTCAGTTCCACCGTGGGGCAGTCGACGAGATGCACGGCGTGCGCGCGGTCGACCACGTCATTCTTGCCGAAGAACAGCTTGCAGGGCGTGGCTTCGGGGTTTCCCTCCAGACGCGTCCGAAGATCGAGGAAGTCGCCCGGCGCCACGCGTTC
This sequence comes from uncultured Alphaproteobacteria bacterium, assembly GCA_945957365.1. Classification (GTDB taxonomy): domain Bacteria; phylum Pseudomonadota; class Alphaproteobacteria; order Rhizobiales; family Aestuariivirgaceae; genus Aestuariivirga. The sequence goes on from CAMFKI010000014.1 coordinate 65,941, forward strand.
GCGCAGGCGGGCATAGTATTTCGGCAGCGGCAGCCCGGAATTCTCCGAGAGGTCGGTGCACACCGCATAGCCCACGTAGCCGGCATACCGCCGCGCCGTTGCAAGATGCAGGGCGGCATAGCCGCCGGAGGAAAATCCCGTCACGATCGTCTGCCGGATACCCTGCGCCGCGAGCAGGTCCGCCACCGCTCGCGGGAGGTCGCCAAGGCTGCTGGCCAGCCCCTCCACGCCGTTGAAATAGGCGAACTCGCTATTGTCCTTGAGAAACAGCCGCGCCACGCCGAGCTGCGCCAGAAAGGCGTCGAGCACGATGTTGGAAACGCCAAAATTGTTGAACTTCGTGGTGAAGATCACCACCGCCTTGTCATTGCGGAACGAGCCCGGCCGGAAGACATAGCCCGACTTTTCCAGCAGCCGCAGGCTCGCCTTCTGGTCGGACTGGATCATCGTCAGAAGCGGAAGGGACTGGATGACGCCATGCCGCCGCCTCAGCTGGAGCAGATATTCGCCCGCTGAGGCCGAGCGCATGTCAGTGCGCAGCCGGTCCACCAGCGCGCCGGCATGGGCAAAACCGTGATGAACCAGCTGCGTTGCAAGAAACAGCGCGTCACGTGCCCCAAGGCTCGGCTCACGCGACAGCCGCTGGATCAGCGCGATCTGCTCGAGCGAGTGATATTCGCTGTTGTCCGGAAGCATCACTTGCTATCGCGCATCCCGGCCGGTGCGGCAAGACACTTGGACAGGCTGGCGTGACGTTGCGTGCGCCGCCCGCCACACCAGGTTGCGGCGGGCTTGCGCAGGAGTTGAAAGTGATGTGCGGCTTCAGCTCAGCACGGCCTTGTTGTCCACGGCATAGTCGCGCAGGCTTCGCGCCGCGCGGCCCGTCAGAGCCTCGACGTCCCCGGTGACGGCGGCGGTCCAGCCCTCGCGCACGGGATAGAAGATCGAACCGAGGAACGCGGCATAATCGGCGCCAACGCCCGCACCCGTCAGCATGGCGACGAAGGCGTCCGTGGTGATCGGCTGATAGGCGATCTTGCGGCCAAGCACGGTGGAGAGAACCTCCGCCGCCTCGCCATAGGAAAGTGCCGCGGGACCGGTGAGGTTGAAGGCCTTGCCGTCATGGCGCGCCGAGGTGAGAGCGGCAGCGGCGCTGGCCGCGATGTCGCGCACGTCGATGAAGGAGGATTTTCCCTCGGCCGCGGGGACCGCGATCAGGCCATGGTCGATCCCGGCCTTCCAGAAGATGTGGAAGTTGTCGGCAAACCAGTTGGGCCGCAGGATCACGTAGGGAACGCCGGAGGTCTCGATGGCGAGTTCCACCTGGCGATAGGGGATGGAGTCGTCGGCATCGACGCCGAAGACGCTCTGGAACACGATCTTCACCTTGCGCGCTGCCGCCGCGGCGACGATCGGCATGAGCAGGCCCTTGGCATCGACATAGCCCGTGGGCAGCAGCAGGTAGAGCCGGTCCACATCCTGGAACAGCGTGTCGAAATCGGGTTTCAGCACGTCGAAGACCACTCCTTCCGCACCTTCCACCGGCTTGCCGGTGCGCGAGGCGGCCTTCACCGTCTCGCCGCGTGCGACGAGTTCCTTGACGAGCGGCCGGCCGACATGGCCCGTGGCTCCGAGAACGAGAATTTTCGACATGGTATGGTTCCTTCGTGGCGGGTTGGTTGATCTCTATGGTTTCTGTTGGAAACCAGGTGCGAAGGAGATATATAGGGGTGAAAGGAAACCGCAAGACAGCACCTTTTCCATACCAGGTTACCCGGTGGAAACCGGCGTTGCGAAAGGCCAGACCCGATGAAACATGCCTATGACATCTACAGCGACCGCTGCCCGACGCGCGCCGTGCTCGACCGCATTGCCGACAAATGGGCGCTGCTGATCCTCGACCGGCTGGGGGAGGACAGGGCGCGCTTCAATGCGCTGAAGCGCGAGATCGAAGGGATTTCGCAGAAGGTCCTGTCGCAGACGCTGAAGGCGCTGGAGCGCGATGGGCTGATCTCGCGCAAGGCATTCCCCACCGTTCCGGTGACGGTCGAATACGCGCTCACGCCGCTCGGCCACAAACTCACCGAGGCCGTCTCCGCGCTTGCCCACTGGGCCGAAGCCAACATGGACGCCATCCACAAGGCCCAGGCTGCCTACGACCAGCGGGTAAGGTAGGGCTATTTTCTTTCCGAGGCCGGCGTCACCCCGAAGGCCTCGCGATAGGCCCGGCTGAAGTGGCTGGCGCTCGAGAACCCGCAGCCCAGCGCGATCTCGGTGATCGGCACCGCCGACTGGCGCAGCAGGTCACGCGCGCGGTCGAGCCGGATCTGGCGATAATGCTCGGCATAGCTCGCGCCCAGCTTCTCGGAAAACAATCGGTCGAGCTGGCGAGTCGACAGCCCGATGCGCCGCGCCGTCTCGCTGCGCTTCAGGGGCTCGCCGGGGTGGCTCTCCATCAGCTCCAGCGCCGCCGTCAGCCGCTCGTCATGCACGCCATAGCGCTCGGTGAGCGAGGCCCGCTGCGCCGACTGTGCGGGCCGGATGTCGGTGTGCATGAACCAGTCGGAGACCCGCCGGGCGAGTTCCGGCCCGTGCCGCTCGGCGATCAGCGCATGCATCATGTCGAGGGGTGCCGTGCCGCCCGCGCAGGTCAGCCGGTTGCGGTCGACGATGTAGATCGAGCGGGTGAGCATGATGTTGGGGAAGCCCTCGGCCACCGCCGGCGCATGTTCCCAGTGCACCGTCATGTGGTACCCGTCCATGATGCCGGCGCGGGCGAGGATCACCGGGCCACCGGAAACGCCGCCGATGCGCAAGCCGCGCACGGCCAGCGTCTTCAGCCACAGCAGCGTGGTGCGGTCGCGGAAGGCCGTCGGGTTGCCGCCGGCGCAGACCAGCAGCAGGTCCAGCTTCACCGCGTCGCCCGCCTTGACGGGGCAGGGCACCGTCGCCCCGCAGGAGGCGGTCACGAAGGCGGGTCCCGGCGTGATGTGGATCCAGCGGTAAAGCTCCTTGCCCGCCAGCAGGTTGGCGGCGCGCAGGGGTTCGACCACCGAGGCATAGGACATCAGCGCGAAGCCGGGGACGAGCAGCAGGCCCACCGTCTGGGGGGAGGAGGTCATGGCGCAAATCTATCAGGAAATGGCTCACCGCCGCAAGACGCCGTGGCCCCGCCGGGACTAGAAGAGTCGCTCGCATATTCAGGACCAGCGCATGCGCTACAACGTATTCTCGCTCATCAAGAACACCCTCTCCGGCCACAAGAACTGGGAGCCCGCCTGGCGCCAGCCCGAGCCGCAGAAGGAATATGACATCATCATCGTCGGCGGCGGCGGCCATGGCCTGGCGACGGCCTATTACCTCGCCAAGGAACATGGCCTGAAGAACATCGCGGTCCTGGAAAAGGGCTGGCTCGGCTCCGGCAACATCGGCCGCAACACCACGATCATCCGCTCCAACTACATGCTGCCCGGCAACAACCCGTTCTATGAATGGTCGATGAAGCTGTGGGAGAACCTCGAGCAGGACTTCAACTTCAACGCCATGGTCTCGCAGCGCGGCGTGCTCAACCTCTGCCACACCGACGCCCAGCGCGATGCCTTCGCGCGCCGCGGCAATGCCATGCGCATCGACGGCGTGGACGCGGAACTGCTCGACCGCGAGGCGGTGCGCGAGATGTATCCCTTCTTCGACTACGAGAATGCCCGCTTCCCCATCAAGGGCGGCCTTCTCCAAAGGCGCGGCGGCACGGTGCGCCATGACGCGGTGGCCTGGGGCTTCGCGCGTGGTGCTGACTCGCGCGGCGTCGACATCATCCAGCACTGCGAAGTGAAGGGCATCAAGGTCGAGAACGGCAAGGTCGTCGGGGTGGACACCAGCAAGGGCTTCATCAAGTGCAAGAAGCTCGGCCTCGCCACGGCGGGCAATTCCTCCGAGACGGCCAAGATGGTCGGCATGCGCTTACCGATGGAAAGCCACGTTCTGCAGGCCTTCGTGTCGGAAGGCCTCAAGCCCTATATCGACGGCGTCGTCACCTTCGGTGCCGGCCACTTCTATGTCTCGCAGTCCGACAAGGGCGGCCTGGTCTTCGGCGGCGACATCGATGGCTATAACTCCTATGCCCGCCGCGGCAACCTGCCGATGGTCGAGCACGTGATCGAGGCCGGTGTCGCCATGATCCCGTCGCTTGCCCGCGTGCGCGTGCTGCGCTCATGGGGCGGCATCATGGACATGTCGATGGATGGCTCGCCCATCATCGACAAGACCCATATCCAGGGCCTCTACCTCAATTCCGGCTGGTGCTATGGCGGCTTCAAGGCAACCCCCGCTTCGGGCTGGTGCTTCGCCTACACCATCGCCAAGGACGAACCCCACAAGCTCAACGCCGCCTATCGTCTCGACCGGTTCAAGACCGGCCACATGCTCGACGAAAAGGGCCAGGGCGCCACACCGAACCTGCACTGACGGATCAGACACATGCTCATCCCATGCCCCCATTGCGGAACGCGCCCCGTGGAAGAGTTCACCTTCCTCGGCGATGCCGCACCCACCCGTCCCACCACCAATGATCCGTCCTCGATGGAAGCCTGGTACGAATATGTCTACCTGCGCAACAACCCGCGCGGCCCCATCGACGAATATGCGCATCACTCCGGCGGCTGCCGCGCCTGGCTCGTCGTCCAGCGCAACACCGAAACCCATGAAGTCTTCGGCGCCGTGACGGCGCGCGACTTCGCCAAGGCAAAGGAAGCCAAGGCATGACATCCTATCGTCTCGACAAGGGCGGCCTCATCGACCGCGACTCCGCACTCCGCTTCACCTTCGATGGCGCGCTCCACATCGGCCGCACCGGCGACACGCTCGCCTCGGCGCTGATGGCCAATGGCGTCACGCTGATGGGCCGCTCATTCAAGTACCATCGTCCGCGCGGTGTCATCACGGCGGGTGCGGCGGAGCCCAATGCGCTGGTCGAACTGCGCGAGGGCGGCCGCAAGGAAGCCAATACGCGGGCCACGATGATCGAGGTCTATGACGGCCTCGTCGCCAAGAGCCAGAACAACTGGCCGTCGCTGAACTTCGACGTCGGCGCGGTCACCTCGCTCGCCTCGTCGGTCTTCGTCGCGGGCTTCTACTACAAGACCTTCATGTGGCCGAAGAGCTTCTGGGAGAAGATCTACGAGCCGATCATCCGCCGTGCGGCCGGCCTCGGCTCCGCCTCGAAGCTCCCCGATCCCGACAAGTACGAGAAGTCCTACGCGCATTGCGATATGCTGGTGATCGGCTCCGGCCCGACGGGCCTGATGGCGGCCCTAGCCGCTGCCCGCCAGGGCAAGCGCGTGATCCTCGCCGGTGAAGGGGCCCGCCTTGGTGGCTCGCTTCTTAACGAGAACGAGGAGATCGACGGCCAGTCGGGCTTCGACTGGTCACAGGGCGTCATCGGCGAACTGGCCTCCCTGCCCAACGTGACCCTGATGCCGCGCACCACCATCATGGGCTGGTTCGACGGCAACATCTTCGGCGCGGTGGAGCGCGTCAGCGACCATCTGCGTGTGCCCGATCCTTACGAGCCGCGCCAGCGCTACTGGAAGATCCATGCCAAGCGCGCCGTGCTCGCGGCAGGCGCGGAAGAACGCCCGGTGGCCTTCGGTGGCAACGACATGCCGGGCGTCATGCAGGCTTCCGCCATGCGCACCTATGCCAACCGCTATGCGGTGGCGGCGGGCCGCTCCGTCGTCGTCTTCGGCGGCAATGATTCGATCTACCGCACGGCGCGCGACCTCAAGTCCCACGGCATCCATGTCGAGGCGATCGTCGACAGCCGCAAGGACGCCAAGGCCGATGCCGCGGGCGTGCCGGTCATCCGCGGCGCCTTGGTGGCCGATGCGGTGGGCGGCAAGGCGGTGAAGTCCGTGCACCTCACCGACGGCACCCACATCAATTGCGAGGCCGTCGCCATGTCCGGCGGCTGGAGCCCCATCGTCAACCTCGCCTGCCACCGCGGCAAGAAGCCGGTGTGGGATGCGAACCTGCTTGCCTTCTTGGCCCCCGACAATGGCGAGGCCTTCACGGTCGCCGGTTCGGCTGCGGGCAAGATGCTGCTTTCCGAATGCCTCGCCGATGGCGCGGCCAAGGGTGCGGCCGGCGGCAAGGCGATCGAGGTTCCGAAGTGCCGCGACGAGGCCTTCGCCATCGCCCCCCTGTGGTGGGTGAAGGACAGCCACGGCAAGGCCTTCATCGATTACCAGAACGACTCGACTGCCAAGGACCTGCCGCTTGCCGCGCGCGAAGGCTATTCCGACGTCGAGCTGGCCAAGCGCTACACCACGACCGGCATGGCCACCGACCAGGGCAAGCTCGGCAACATCAACGCCATCGCCATCCTCGCGGAAGCGACGGGCCGCACCATGGACGAGGTGGGCACCACCACTTTCCGTCCCTTCTACACGCCCGTCTCCTTCGGCGCCTTCGCGGGTCCCTTCACCGGCCACCACTTCCAGCCCGTCCGCAAGACGCCGCTGCATGACTGGGCAGAAGAGCAGGGCGCGGTCTTCGTCGAAACCGGCCTCTGGATGCGCTCCTCCTGGTTCCCGCGCGAAGGCGAGGACTGGCTGGCGTCTGCTTCCCGCGAGGTGTTGAACACGCGTGGCTCGGTTGGCATCTGCGATGTCTCGACGCTCGGCAAGATCGACGTCCAGGGCAAGGACGCCGGTGTCTTCCTCGACAAGCTCTACTGCAACACCTTCTCGACGCTCGCCGTCGGCAAGGCGCGCTATGGCCTCATGCTGCGCGAGGACGGCATCGTCTATGACGACGGCACCACCTCGCGCCTCGCCGAGGACCATTACGTGATGACCACCACCACGGCCAATGCCGCCAAGGTGATGGCGCAGATGGAATTCGCCCACCAGGCGCTGTTCCCCGACCTCGATGTCACCTATGTCTCGGTCACCGAGCAGTGGGCTCAGATGGCGGTGGCGGGGCCGAAGTCCCGCGCCACGCTGCAGAAGCTGGTCGACGACCTCGTGATGACCGACGAGACCGTGCCCTATATGGCGGCCCTCGAGGTCACCATCATGCACGGCATTCCCGCACGCCTGTTCCGCCTCTCCTTCTCGGGCGAGCATGCCTATGAGCTTAGCGTTCCGGCGGATTATGGCTCCATGGTGGCCCGCGCGGTGATGCAGGCGGGCGAGGAATTCGGCATCTGCCCCTATGGCGTCGAAGCCCTCTCCATCATGCGCATCGAGAAGGGCCACGTGGCCGGTGGCGAGTTGAACGGCACCACCACGGCGGGCGATCTCGGCATGGGCAAGATGGTGTCCACCAAGAAGGACTTCATCGGCCGCATGATGGCGCAGCGCCCGGGCCTCGTGGACCCGAACCGCCAGCAGGTCGTCGGCATCCGCCCGGTCGATCCCAAGGATCGCATCCGTGCGGGCGCGCATCTTCTGAAGCAGGACGACAAGCCCTCCATGGCCAATGACCAGGGCTACATCACCGGCGTTGCCTGGTCGCCGATGCTCGACATGTGGGTGGGCCTGGCGCTCTTCGCCAATGGCCGGGCCCGCCATGGCGAGATCGTGCAGGCCTGGGACGGCTTGCGCGGCCACCGCGTGATGGCCGAGATCTGCGACCCCATGCATTTCGACAAGGAGAACAAGAGACTCCATGCCTGAGACAGCTCACATGACCGAACGCACCTTCAACCGCGTCTCGCCCTTGCAGGACGTTGCCGTGCAGGGCCGCTTCGGCGCCGACAAGGGTGCGGTAGGCGTCACCTTCAACGTCCGCCACCCGATGTCGATCCTGACCGTGATCGCGCGGGCAGGGCAGGGGGCAGCCACCGCGGCGGCCCTCAAGGGCTACGAGGCGCAATGGGCGGGCCCCGACCAGTGGTTCGTGCTCGCCGAAAACCGTGGCGAGGGCGCGCTCTACCGCGAGCTTAAAGAGCGGCTCGCCGGCCTCGCCTCGGTGTCGGACCAGAGCCACGGCCGCGTCATCATCCGCGTCGCGGGCCCCAAGGCCCGTGCCGTCCTCGCCAAGGGCACGCCCGTCGACCTGCACCCGGATCAATTCCCGGTTGGCAAATCGGCTCTGACCCAGATGGCCCATGTCGGCGTCCACCTCACCCGCGTGGGGGAGGATGCCTATGACCTTTCGGTGTTCCGCGGCTTCTCGGAAAGCTTCTGGGAATGGATCACGGAGCAGGCGGAAGAGTTCGGATACCAGGTGATCTGAGAAGACGCTGCCGCTTTCTCGCGCGTTCACCTTGGCGGGGCTTGACCCGGCCATCCTTTGTGGCGACCACGCACCCCTATAGCCGTCATCCCGGCGAAAGCCGGGACCCAGCTTTCCACATGCTCCGGCGCCGAAGCTGGGCCCCGGCTTTCGCCGGGGTGACGGCGGTTAGGAAGTGTCGTCAATGGAAAGATGTCGTCCTAAACCCGCTCCGCCAATCTCGCGATGCGCTTGCAGGCCTCGGTGATCTCGTCGACCCCCACCGTCAGCGCCACGCGCAGATGGCCGGCACCCCCGGCGCCGAAGCTTTCGCCCGGCATGGTCACCACGTTCTCCTCCGCCAGCAGCCGGCGCGCGAAGTCCTCGCCCGAGAGCCCGGTCTTCCTCACGTCGATCATCACGAACATGCCGCCTTCTGGCATGCGCGCCGAGACCTTGGGCGAATGCTCCAGCGCCTTCACCAGCGCGCGGGCGCGCGCCTCGTAGTTCTTCTTCATCGCATCCACCTCGGGGAAGTGGTTGTCGAGCGCGAAGGCGGTGGCGTCCTCGAGGAACTGCTGCGAACCGAACAGCATGGTCTCGGTCACCGGGATGCAGCGGTCGCAGAATTCCTGCGAGGCCGCGATCCAGCCGCAGCGGAAACCGGGCAGCGCATGTGACTTCGAGATCGAGGAGACGACGATCGTCCGCTTCTCCAGCTCCGGAACGTCGAAGGGCGACGAGAACACCGTGTTGCCATAGGTCATGGTGGCATAGACCTCGTCCGAGATGATCCACAGGTCATGCTTCTCGCAGACCTTGCCGATCTTCTCGATCTCGGACCGGGTGAACACCGCGCCCGTCGGGTTCGACGGCGTGTTCATCAGCAGCACGCGCGTCTTCGGCGTGATGAAGGCCTCGAGCGCGGCGGCCTTGAGATGGAAGCCGTGGTCGGGGTCGACCTTGATCGGCACGGGAATGCCGCCCGCCGCGGCGATCACGCCCTCGTAGGTCGCGTAATAGGGGTCGGCCATCAGCACCTCGTCGCCCTCGTTCACCACCGCCATCATGGCGGCATAGAGGGCGGTCTGGGTGCCGGGCAGGAAGATGAACTGGTCTTCCGAGATGCTGCGCCCGGTCTGGCGCGTATAGAGGCGGGCCAGCGCCCGGCGGGTGTTGGCCTCGCCGCGGCCCTCGGCATAGCGGGTGCGGCCGGCGCGCATCTGGCGGCTGGCCTCGTCGAGGATGGCGGCGGGGGGTGGCGCATCGGGTTCCCCGATCGACAGGAAGATCACCGGCTCGCCCCGGTTCGCGCGATGCTTGCCCTCGATGTGCACGGCCCATTTCTCCGAGCCGAGACCGTTCAGCCGTTCCGTCACTTTCGCAAATTTCATGCTCGGCACCCTTGTTTGGCCGCGCTTTTAGTGCAAGGCATCGACGCGGTCGAGTGGCCCCTGATCATGAGGCTGGGGGCTTTACATTTCTGGAGGTTACGTTAGTTTGTGCGTTGCACTATCTTCCCGGATTTCTCGAGCATGAATTTCTCACGGCGTCAGGTCCTGGGGTCGGCGGCACTGCTTGGCGCCACCATCGCGGCGCTGCGTACGGGTGCGCTTCCCGCCTTCGCGGATGCCCCCACCGACCTCTTCATCGACCAGGCTCCCTTCGCGGAGGATACGGTCCGCAAGCTGGCCGAGGCGCTGGCCCAGAAGCCCTGGGAGGACAGGCGCATCACGATGCCGCCGGGCTGGGACAAGCTCACCTATGACCAGTATCGCGACATCCGCTTCAACCCGGACAAATCGTTCTGGAAGGGCGAGCCGCACCGCTTCTCCTTCGACCTGTTTCATTCCGGCTTCCTGTTCACCTCGCCCGTCGACATCTACGTCGTCCAGGACGGCGGGATGGCGCGCATCAACTACAGCCCGGACCTCTTCACCTTCGGCCCGCTGGCGCCCAAGACCGATGGCAAGACCGACCTCCACTATTCCGGCCTGAGGCTGCGCTACCCGATCAATTCGCCCGACTACAACGACGAGTTCGTGGTGTTCCAGGGTGCGAGCTATCTTCGCGCCGTGGGCAAGGGCATGGTCTATGGCCTCTCGGCCCGCGGCCTCGCCGTGGACACCGGCCAGCCCAAGGGCGAGGAGTTCCCGATGTTCCGGGCCTTCTGGGTCAGGAAGCCCGATCCCGCCGCCACCACCGTGGTGGTCGAGGCGCTGCTCGACAGCCCGTCGGTCACCGGCGCCTACAAGTTCTCGATCAAGCCGGGCGACGACACCCAGATCGACGTGGAACTCACCCTGTTCCCGCGCCGCGACCTCCAGCACGTCGGCATCGCCCCGATGACCTCGATGTTCCTGCTCGATCCCCTGGCCAAGCCGGTGGACGACTGGCGGCCCTCCGTCCATGACTCGGACGGGCTGATGATGCAGACCGGCGCCGGGGAATGGCTGTGGCGGCCGCTGTCCAACCCGAAGACGCTGCAGGTCTCGGCCTTCATCGACCAGAGCCCCCGCGGCTTCGGCCTGATGCAGCGCAAGCGCGATTTCCAGGATTTCCGCGACCTCGAGTCACATTACGAAAAGCGCCCCAGCCTGTGGGCGGAGCCGATCGGCGACTGGGGTCCGGGCGACGTGGAACTTTACGAAATTCCCACCCAGCTCGAAACCAATGACAACATCGTCGCGTTCTGGCAACCGAAGGACGGTCTGAAACAGGGGCAGAGCTATTCCTATGTCTACCGGCTGCACTGGTGCCAGGACTGGCCGGCCGATCTGCCGGTGGCCCGCACGGTGTTCTCGGGATCCGGGACGGATCCGAACTTTACGGCGGATCCGCCATCTTATGACCCAGATCTGAGGCTTTATGTGCTTGAATTCGCTGGCGGTGATCTCGAAGGAGACATTGTCGCGGATGTCACGGCCTCCGCCGGGGTGATTTCCAACGTGCATGCAGCCAAAAACGACGTCGCGAAGACGACGCGGCTCTCCTTCGAGCACAACGTCAATGGGGCAGATGTTGCAGAATTGCGCGCCGTGCTGAAGCGCGGCGACAAGAAGGCAAGCGAAACATGGCTCTTCAGGTGGACCAGAAGCTGACCGATACGATACCGGCCGAAGCGCCGCTCGCCATGCCCGTCCAGAACCTGAAGGTCTGGGACGGCAGCCCCGCGCCCGTGGGCAATGGCAAGAAGGTGCTGCTGGCCCGCCTCTTCGTGTTCGGCACCTCGCTGCTGATCACCGGCTTCGGCACATGGAAGATGTACCAGGTCATCAGCCCGGTGAACGTCACCACGCTGCAGGTGCTGTTCGCCACCTTCTTCGCCTTGACCTTCGCGTGGATCGCCTTCTCCTGCGCCAGCGCCATCTTGGGCTTCGTCGTCCTGATGTTCGGAAAGGCCAGGCTGCCGCCGCTCGCCGAAACCTGCGACATGGGCCGCACCGCGCTCCTGATGCCGGTCTACAACGAGGACCCGGAGCGCGTCTTCGCCGCCCTGTCGCGCATGGGCCAGGCGCTGCGCCGCGAAGGTGTTTCCCGCCACTTCGACATCTTCGTCCTGTCGGATACCCGCAAGGACCACATCGCTGCCGCCGAGCGCGACGCCTATGAGTGGCTGAGCCGCCAGCTTGCGCCCTCAATCAAGGTCTATTACCGGCGGCGCGACAACAACCATCACCGCAAGGCCGGCAACATCGCCGACTTCGTCACCCGCTGGGGTGCGGCCTATGACCACATGATCGTGCTCGACGCCGACAGCGACATGTCGGCCGGCGCCATGATCACGCTGGCCCGCGCCATGGCGGCGGACCCCAGGTCCGGCATCATCCAGTCCCTCCCGCTGCTGCAGAACCGCTGGACGCCGTTTGCCCGCATGACGCAGTTCGCCGGCCGGGTCTATGGCCCGCTGGTCGCGGCGGGCCTTTCCGCCTGGCACGGGCGCGACGGCAATTACTGGGGCCACAACGCCATCATCCGCACCCGGGCCTTCGCCGAGGCCTGCGGGCTTCCCGAACTGAAGGGCCGCAAGCCCTTCGGCGGCCATGTGCTGAGCCATGATTTCGTCGAAGCCGCCCTCATCCGCCGCGCCGGCTGGGCCGTCTACATGCTGCCGGGCCTGACCGGTTCCTACGAGGAAACGCCGCCCTGCCTCATCGACCTCGCCACGCGTGACCGGCGCTGGGCCCAGGGCAACCTGCAGCACATGAAGATCGTCGGCGCGAAGGGCCTGCACTGGGTCAGCCGCGTGCACCTGATCCAGGGCATCATGTCCTATCTCGCCTCGCCGCTGTGGCTCATGCTGCTGCTGGCGGGCCTCCTGCTCGCCACCGTGGCGCGCCATACCACGCCCAATTACTTCCCCACCTCCTTCTCGCTCTTCCCGGTCTGGCCGGTGTTCGACCCCGAACTGGCGCTGCGCCTGTTCGCCATCACCTTCGGCGTGCTCTACCTGCCCAAGCTGCTGGCCCTCGTGCTGGCGCTGAAGGACGGCGAGCTGCGCCGCGGCTGCGGCGGCACCATTGGCCTCGTCAAGAGCGTGCTGGCGGAAACTTTCGTCTCCATGCTGCTGTCGCCCATCATGATGCTGATCCAGTCGCGCGTCGTGGCGGATGTCTTCCTCGGCCGCGATTCCGGCTGGAACGCCCAGAACCGTGACGACCAGGCCATGCCCTTCAAGGCCTGCGCCCGGCTGCATGTTCCGCATGTGCTTGCCGGCATCGCCTTCGGCCTGCTGGCCTTCCACATTTCCTGGGCCACCTTCCTGTGGCTCGCCCCCATCGGCGGCGCGCTGATGCTGTCGCCCATCGTCTCGTGGTCGACGGGGCTCCCGGAGTTCGGCCGCAGGCTCTGGCACTGGAACGTTTTCCGCATCCCGGAAGAGGCCCCGCGCAAGCCCGAAGAGGATGCCGACATGCCCGAGCCCGAACAGCTGCTGGAAGCCGCGCAGTAAGCTTCCCTGATTGCCGTCATCCCACCTTGTGACGCCATCGACTTCATTTGATGCCGTCATCCCGGCGAAGGCCGGGATCCAGCTCATCACGCAACGGCAGCCCAAAGCTGGACCCCGGCCTGCGCCGGGGTGACGGCAATCAGGTGATAAGTGTCACCACTCCGTCATCTGCAATCGCAATCCGCTTCGCGATCCTGAGCAGCACCAGCTCTTCCTCCGTCACACACACCACCACGCATCGGCATCCGTAAAGCGTCGCCGCCACCTCGGCCCCCACCGCGAGGTTGACGTCCGGCTCCGCCAGGATGATCGCCGCCGGCGCCGTGCCGAGCCGGATCGCCTCCGCGATCGCACCGGGTGCGGAGCCCGAGCCGCGCGTCTCGGCCATCACCAGCACCGTGCCCGTCACGCAGCGGCCGTGCTGCGGATGGTGCACGTCGAGGATCACGCCGGTCCGCGGCTCGAAGCCACCCCAGAAGCTCAGCGGCTCGTCGAGCGACAGCACGGGCCCTTCCGCCGCGCCTGATGTCAGCAGCTGCGCCTTCATGATGCGTTGGTCCACAGTGCGGGATCGCGCCATACCTCGCCCCGGATCGCGCTCTCCACGCATTCCTTCAGCGAGCCGAAGGCCACCTCCACCCCCAGCATGCCCGGCGCGTAATAGGCCCACTTCGCCGCATTGGTCATCACCCGCCCGCGCAGGCCCCGCACCCGCGGCGAATGATAGGTGCAGATGTCGACCGGCACTTCCACGCCGGAATCCTCCAGCGCGGCGATCCAGCCCCGGGCCGCCGCCATCTGGCGCACGCCGCGGCTGGTGGAGACGAGCATCGGCAGGCCGGTCTTCACCCGGCGCCCGTCGAACAGCCACACCAGCTGCTCGAACTCGCCCAGTCCGAAATGCGGCGTGCCCAGCGCCACGGCATCGAGTGGCCCGTCCTGCGTGGTCGACAGCTCGCGATGCGCCCGCGCCAGATCCTCCGCCGTCACCCGCTGCGTCTCGCCGCCCTCGAACACTGCGCCAAGTTCAGGCGCCTCCGGCGTCACGCCCGCGCCATGCCACAGCTCCACCCCGCCCGATGAGGCAGCAGCAGAGCTGATCGCCTTCAGTGCCTGTTTCGGCACATCGGAGGTGAGCCCCGAGATCACCGGCACGCGCCGGCCTGCAAGACGGCCCGCATGGTGGCCGATCAGATGCGCGAAGATGTCTTCGCGCCGCCAGTGTTCCGGCAGCGCGGAAGCATCGATGTGAAGCTCGGCGCGCCGCCCCGCGTCGCGATGCAGCCCGGCATCGGGCGCGTAGCCCGTCAGCGCGCAGGCGACGTCGAGATAGTCGCCATACTTGTTGGTCCGCGCGCCCACGACCGAATTGTAATAGGAGACCGCATTCGACTCCCCCACCGCGATGTGGTCGCCCAGCTGCGGCCCGCCGGGCAGCTGGTAGGGCGCGCAGGTCCACGTCGGCATCGTACCCAGCCGTTCGTAGAGATGCATGAGCGCGGCCGCACCCTCGACCATCTCGGGGTCTTCGGCATGCGGCCTCAGCGTCGGGTCGGCAAGGCTCACCACGCCATTGTTGGTCCAGGTCTCGACCGCCAGCGTCGCACCGTTCTCGGTGAGGAAGCGCACGAAATCGACATGCGCCTGGCCGGTATAGAAGCAGGCATCGAGATGGGCGAAGGAGATGGGGATCAGCCGTTCCGCCCGCATGATGTCCGCCGCCTTGACGACCAGCCGCGCGGCGAGCTGCATCGCCGGGCCGTGGTCACCGGCGAGCTGCGCGCGAATACTTTCGGGCAGCTCCATCACCCCTTGCCGCCCCCACAACTCGTCATCCCAGCGAAAGCTGGGACCCCGCTTTTCGTCGGCGTGCGGGTCAAAGGAAGCGGGATCCCGGCTTTCGCCGGGATGACGAATCTGAAAGGTGATGTTGCATCGCGCACCATCCCCTAAGGTTTCACCCGCTCCAGCGCCATCCGGTTCAGCGCCTGGTAATCCGTCTTGCCTGATCCAAGCAGCGGCAGTTCGCTCACGCCGATCACGTTGCGCGGTATCATCAGCGCCGTGGCGTTCAGCGCCTTCAGCTTCTCCTGCACCGCCGGCGCGTCGAGTGCCGCGTCCGTGGTGAACATGACGAGCTGCTCGCCCTTGCGCAGGTCCGGCACGGCCACCACGGCATGTGCCGCATCCGGGAACGCCTCCGCCAGCTTCTGCTCGACGAGGCCCAGCGACACCATCTCGCCGGCGATCTTGGCGAAGCGCTTGGCGCGGCCCAGGATGGTGACGAAGCCATCCTCGTCGACCTTCACGATATCGCCCGTGTCATACCAGCCGTCGGGCGGCGCATCGACGACGCCCGGATTATCGGCCTTGAGGTAGCCCAGCATGATGTTGGGGCCCTTCACGAACAGCCTCCCGCCCTCCGCGATGCCGGGCACCGGCTCCAGCCGGTACTGGATCTGGTCGAGCAGCCGGCCCACCGTTCCGGTCCGGAAATGCATCGGCGTGTTGACCGCCACCACCGGCGCGCATTCCGTGGCACCATAGCCTTCGAGGATGCGCAGCCCGAACTTTTCCATCCAGGCCTCGCGCGTCTCGGGCTTCACCCGCTCCGCGCCGGCCACGACCAGGCGCACGTTGAAGAAGTCGTAAGGATGCGCACTCCGGGCATAGCCCATCAGGAAGGTATCGGTGCCGAACAGCACGGTGGCATTGGTTTCGTAGCACAGCTCCGGCACCACCTTGTAATGCAGCGGCGAGGGATAGAGGAAGGTCCTGACGCCCGCGAGAACCGGCAGCAGCGCGCCGCCCGTCAGGCCGAAGGCATGGAACATGGGCAGCGCGTTGAACACGATGTCGGAAGCGGTGAAGGCGATGCGCGCCGCCGCCTGGTAGCGGTTGGCCTGCAGGTTGCGGTGCGACAGCACCACGCCCTTCGGCAGCCCTTCCGAGCCGGACGTGAACAGGATCACGGCTGGCGCGTTGGGATCCTTCGAAGCGCCCCCCATGCGCAGCGCCGTCTTCGAGAAATACTTGGCGAACAGGCCATAGAGCTTGTCCTTCAGCACCAGCCCCTCGCGCAGCTCCTCGAGGAAGATCACCTTGCGGCCCTGCGCCAGCACCGCGAGGTCCGCCTCCATGGCGCCCGCCTCGATGAAGCGCTTCGACGTCACGATGGTGGTCGCCTGTGCCGCGTCGCAGGCCGCCGCCATGTTCACCGCCCCGGTGGAGAAATTCAGCATGGCGGGAACGCGCCCGAAGGCATGCAGTCCGAACAGGGTGAGCAGGCAGCCGATCGAGTTGGGCAGCAGCACGGCCACGTTCTTCTGGCCTTCCGTCATCTCCGCCATGCGCCGGCCGAGGATGAGGCTTCCCATCACCAGCCGGTCATAGCTCGTCGGATTGCGCGCGATGTCCTCCACCACCTTGTGGCCGCGGCCATGGATGTGGCGCGCGTCGAGCAGCGACTGGAACAGCGTCTTGTCGATCTGCGAGGTGCGGAACACCATGTCCGTCATCACGTCGTAGAGCTTGTTGGCCTGCTGCTGGCGCAGGGCCGCGCCGCGCAAACCGTCGGGCGCATCGAACTTCACCGGCGGCAGGAAGGTGATGGTGATCTTCGGGAACCAGCGCAGCCTGAGCTTGCCGCGCATGCGCGAGAACGGCGTATAGAGGGCCCCGTCGATGCGCACCGGCAGCACGCGTGCCCCGGCCATCTGCGCGATGGCGCCGGGCCCTTCGTAAACCTTCATCAGCGCGCCGGTGACCGTGAGGCGGCCTTCCGGGAAGATCACCACCTTGCGGCCCTTCTTCAGCTCGTCCACCAGCACGCGCAGCGCCATCGGGTTTGTGGGGTCGATGGCGATCATCTTGAACATCATGAAGGCGGGCTTCGCCCACCACTGCTGCGCCACATGCGTGTCGATGGCGAAGCTGGCGCGTTCGGGCAGGAAGGCCGAGAGCAGCGGGCCATCGAGGAACGAGGTGTGGTTGGCGATGATCACCGCCTTGCGCCCCGCCGCCTTGTAGTTCTCCAGCCCCTTCACCTCGACGCGATAGAACACGCGGAACAGGAAACGCGCGATCGAGGCGGTCAGTTCCTGCGTCAGGAGATGCGCCACGAACACCGAGGCGACGGCGTTGCACAGCCCGAGCAACAGAAAGAAGGCCTGCGCCGACATGAACTTCAGCAGCACCGCGCCGGCCAGCGCCGAGCCGATCATGAAGATCGCGTTCATCACGTTGTTGGCGGCGATCACCTGGCTGCGCCGCGACGGCTGCGCGCGGTGCTGCATGATGGCGTTGAGCGGCACGGCGTAGAGCCCGCCGAAGAATGCCACGAAGAACAGGTCGGCGCCCACGCGCCAGCCCTGCCAGTGGCTGAAGAAGCCGGCGATGCCGGCAAGTCCCGGGCCCGCCATCACCGCATGGGCATCGCCCGCCGCGAAATAGAGGTCGAGCAGGAACACCGTCATCATGATCGAGGCGATGGGCACGTAGCGCGGCGAGACGTCGCCCTTGAGCAGCGCGTTGGTCAGCAGCGAGCCCGCCCCGATGCCGATGGTGAACAGCCCGATGAAGGAATTGGCCACCGTGTCGTCGGCCATCAGCACGTCGCGCGTGAAGACCGGAAGCTGCGCCATGATGGCAGCGCCGAGGAACCAGAACCACGAGGCGCCGATCACCGACCAGAACACATCCTCGCGCTCGCGTGCATAGGACAGGAGCTTCAGCGTGGCCCGGTAGATGTTCCAGTCGAATTTGATCGAGCGGTCGCCGGGAGCGGACGGCATCAGGAAGGCGCAGCCCCAGGCAATCACGGCGAGCACGATGATCGAGATTGCCAGCACGTCGCGGCCCCGGCCCTGGAGCACCAAGAAACCGCCATAGAGCGTGCCGAGCAGGATGGTGACGAAGGTGCCGAGCTCGATCAGCGCATTCCCCGCGATCAGCTCCTCGCGCTTCAGGTACTGCGGCAGCACGCCGTATTTCAGCGGCCCGAAGAACGCCGCCGTGGTGCCCGCGAGGAACAGCACGATCAGGTGCATGATCGGGTTTTCGAGATAGAGGCTCAAGCCGCCGAACACCATGGCGGCGAGGTCGAACAGCTTCACCCAGCGCGCCACCGTCGCCTTGTCGTACTTGTCCGACAGCTGCCCGGCGATGGCCGAGAACAGGAAATACGGCAGCATGAACAGGGCGAGGCCCGCCTGCACGAAGAGCGCGGCATCGAAGTGGAAGCGCACGGCAAGGTCGTAGGTGATGAGGATGGCAATGCCGTTGCGAACCGCATTGTCGTTGAAGGCGCCGATCGCCTGGGTCACGAAGAGTGGCAGGAAACTCCGCGATTTGAGGATCGCGAACTGGCTCTTGGTCTCTGTCGTCTCGCCGCTCATCGCAGGGTCAAATCCACTGGTTGCAATCGCTTCACCGGACTATGTCAGAGCCGTGTCGGATCATCAAACGCCGAAAACAAATTCGTGATTTCCCGTGCGCAAACCACCCCCGGAAGCGCCCCGTAGTCCCGACTGTCAATTGTGACAAAGGGAGATCACTCAATGAAGCGCCTTCGCAATCTCGCCGCCGCCGCCGCCATCGCCGTTTCGGGCTTCGCCTTCGCCGCCCATGCCTATGCTGCCGATGTGGTCGACACCGCCATCGCCGCCGGCAACTTCAAGACGCTGGTCGCCGCCGTGCAGGCCGCGGGCCTCGTCGACACGCTGAAGGGCCAGGGCCCCTTCACCGTCTTCGCACCCACCGACGAAGCCTTCGCCAAGCTGCCCGCCGGCACCGTCGACATGCTGCTGAAGCCCGAGAACAAGGACAAGCTCGTCGCCATCCTCACCTACCACGTGGTGCCGGGCAAGGTCATGGCGGCCGACGTCGCCGGCAAGGAAATGATGGTCAAGAGCGTCGAGGGATCCGAGATCGACGTCAACGGCAAGGACGGCGTCATGGTCGACCAGGCCAAGGTCATCAAGGCCGACATCGTCACCGACAACGGCGTCATCCACGTCATCGACGCGGTGATCATGCCGAAGATGTAACGGCGCGTCCCTCGCAGCCGTGGAAGCGTCCGGCGTCTACTCCCCGTGTGCGCCGGGCGCTTCCGATTTTTGATCTGCGCAGCGCCATTCCCTTCTCCCGTTGCAACGCAATGGGAGAAGGTGCCCGAAGGGCGGATGAGGGCTCTTTCAGGCAGCACGCGC
>CAMFKI010000015.1 GCA_945957365.1 uncultured Alphaproteobacteria bacterium
GGATCATCACCTCGATGTAGGCCGCCGCATCGGTGGCCCTGATCGCGGCGAGGGCGTCCTCCAGTTCACCGATGCTGGATACCTTGCGGCTGATCCAGCCGGTGCAGCCCATCGCCTCGGGAAGCAGGTGATAGCGCACCGGCGCGATGTCATCATAGCCATGGCCGCGCTCGCTCACCACGTCCTCGATGCCGTAGATGCCGTTGTTGAGCACGAAGATGACGGGCTTGACGCCGTAGCGTCCCATCACGCCGATCTCGTTCATCGTCAGCTGGTGCGAGCCGTCGCCGGTCACCAGGATGGTGCGGCCTTCGGCATTCGCCATGGCAATGCCCAGGGTTGCGGGCGTTGCCCAGCCGATGGAACCCCACAGCGTCTGGGATTCACAGCCAACGCCGTCCGGCAACAGCATGGCGCCGAGATGCAGCATACAGGTGCCGGTCTCCACAACCAGCACGTCGCCACTCGTCAGCAGGCGCTGGAGGCGGGGATAAAAGCTTGCCGACGTCAGCGGATCGGAGCTCTCGCCAGTCGGGGACAGCATCGCCGGCCTGGGTGCGCGGCCACTGGTGCCGAATGCCGGCGTCTGGGCGGTGAGGCCGTCCAGCATGTCGCCGATCGCTACCTGCGAGAAGATCGTGCTGCCGATCCGCACCCAGCTGTCGTTCACGCTCACCAGCCGGTCGGCGGGCAGGGCATCGCTCCAGCTTGCTGCGTTGGCATCCGCGAGCACGATCCCGCCGAGATCGAGCACGAGGTCCGCTCCTTCGACGAAGCCCTTCACACCGGCCGGGACGCTGCTCGCGCCATTGTAGAGGCCGACATAGTTGGGATGCGCCTCGCTCGCGACGCCCTTGTCCATCGGCGCCATGGCATAGGGAATGTTTGATGTCGCAAGGAAGACGGCGAGCTTTGCCTTGAGGCCGTAGCGCGCCAGCGTGGCGCCGGCGAGCACGACGGGGTTCTTCGCCGCCTTCAGCCGCGTCACCACGGCCTCGAGGGCGGCGGCCAGTTCATCGGGCGCGCTGGCCTGGCGCTTGATGAGGCCGAGAGGCTGGCCCCTCACCGGCGTGCCTTGCACCGGCATGCGGGCATGGTCCATCGGAATGACGATATAGGCCGGGGCACTCTGGCGCAGCGCCTCGCGGATGACGCGTTCCAGTTCGTCGATCGCATTGTCGGGCGTCAACCTGGCGCTTACGCAGGCAGCCGCCGCCGAGAGCGCTTCGAAATTGCCATAGACGCCGTCGCCCAGCGTATGGTGGGTGATGAGGTGCTGATGGGTGATGCGGCGGCTCGGTGCGCCGACGAGGTGGAACACCGGCAGGCGGTGCGCCTTGCTGCCCATCACGCCATTGAGCGCGCTGAGCTCGCCAACGGCATAGGTGGTGCAGAGGATTGCGGCACCCTTGCGCCGCGCATAGCCGTCGGCGGCATAGGCGGCATTCAGCTCATTTGCGCAGCCGATCCAGCTGAGCGAAGGGCAGGCCTCCACCGCGTCATCGATCGGGAAGGCATAGTCGCCCGGCACGCCAAAGACGCGGTCGATGCCCAGCTCCGAGAGCCGCCTGACGACATATTCCGCAACGGTTGGAGCGCCCATCTTCTCTTCCTTGGTAAGTCGTGACGTGCCGGACAGGCCCGCACGGATACTCAGTATCGGGTCTGCTTTCAATTGCTTACATGGGCGATACCGCAGCACCCCCTCCGTACAAATGCTGACGGCGAGGCGGTGGCCTAGGTATTTACACGCCGTTGAACCGGCTTCCGCTGCATGCAAGGAACGCAAGGCATGGGGATTGCTGCCATCCCCGACCGGGCAGTTGCCGGCAACAGCGGAGACCTGAACATGCGGATCCATTCTCTCGCCGGCCTGGCGCTTGCAGCAATTCTTCCGCTCGCCGCACCCGCCACTGCCCAGCCGGCGGTCGCGCCCTTCTACGCGGCCATCGGCCAGACGAAGCCACTGGGCCGCCTCGGCGAGGTGATTGCGGCGCAGCGTGTGGCCACCTCCGTGCCGGGCGCAGTGGCCTGGCGGATCGCATACATCTCTTCCGACATGGCGGACAAGAAGACGATCTCCACCGGCCTCGTAGTCGTACCGAAGGGCAGGGCTCCCAAGGGCGGACGACCGGTGATGTCCTGGGCGCACGGCACGACCGGTACGGCGGAAAGCTGCGGACCATCGCAGGTGCTGAACCCGGTCGTGCCGCTCAATGAATATTTCCTGCCGGACGGAAATTCCTGGACGGATTATGGCGTTCCGGCCGTCGCCGAATTCATCAAGGCCGGCTATGTCGTCGTCGCCACCGATTACCAGGGGCTCGGCGGCGGCGGCAGGCACGAGTACCAGATGGCGGAGACCCAGGCGCGCGACGCGATCGACGCAATCCGCGCGGTGGGATCGATGAAGTCGACCGGCGCGG
Organism: uncultured Alphaproteobacteria bacterium; assembly: GCA_945957365.1. Taxonomy (GTDB): domain Bacteria; phylum Pseudomonadota; class Alphaproteobacteria; order Rhizobiales; family Aestuariivirgaceae; genus Aestuariivirga. Next base: position 2,427 of record CAMFKI010000015.1, read on the forward strand.
GGCACAAGGCTGTCATCTATGGCTGGTCGCAGGGTGCGGCCGCGGCGCTCGCCGCAGCCAGCACGCCGGATTACCTGGCGCGCAAGGGCACGGCCTTCGATGGCATCGATCTCGTGGGCGCCGTCGCCATGGCGCCGCCCGACTTCCGGACGCTGGCGCCGAAGGGACCGCTCACCGATGCAAGCGGCCAGGCGATGCTGGCGGAGACCGCCAAGTCGCTGTCGAACAGCGTCAACAACTTCAACCACGTGGTGATGACGTTGTGGGGCGCCCAGGCGGCCTATCCGGACAAGCTCAAGCTTTCCGACGTGTTCACCGACGATGGCGTCAAGTTCGTCGACGAGGTCATGGCCAACAAGTGCGTGCACGCCTCTTCCGACACGATCAGCTACACCTATGGCGACCAGTTCGGTGCGCTGCTGCGGCCCGACCCCGTGCATGCGAAAGACTGGGCCCAGACCCTGATCGACAGTGCCGGCCCTGACGTGAAGCCGGTGGCGCCGGTGATCATCTACTGGGGCACGAGGGACACGGTGGCGCCGCCCATCATGCACAAGCTCTATCGCGAACACATGTGCCAGCTCGGCGGCAATGTCGCGCGCGTGCAACTCGCAGGCAATCTCACCCACTTCGCCACGCCCGCCGCCTCGCAGCCGCTGTACCTGCCGTGGATCGCCGACCGTCTCGCCGGCAAGCCCGCACCGGACGGCTGTGCGGCGGAGCAGGTGCAGAACTAAGACGGCGGGGACACGCCGTGGCCGCCCTCCATGCACGCAAGCCCGACGCCCGTTTCGACTCGGTCTGCTGTCCGACATGATCGCGCCGATGTTCGGCCATTCCACCAGAGACGCGCGCGTGCCGGACATCGTCGTTCAACCGATGAACGGCGTCACCCGCACCGCGCCGGGGAGATCGCGCCGACCATCCTCAGGGCGCTCGGCCTCGACCCGCAGAGCCTGCAGGCCGTCAAGGCGGAGGGCGCGTCCCTGTTGCCCGGGACCGGCCTCGCCAACTGAACCTCACGGCGCCTCCCGCGTCACGGGATGCTTCATCGTTCAGAGTGCGCCTTCGTCGGTCAGCGACATCACCTTCGAGACGCTGCCATTCTTGACCAGGCACTGCCACTTTGCCTTGTCCGGACCGACCCCGATGGTGACCATGTTGTTGGCCTCGGAACTGGTTGCATCCAGAACCGTCACCACCTTGTTGTTGGTCTTGTGCTTGACGGCCTTGAGGCAGGCCTTCTGGTCGGCCCTGGGAACGCCGCCGATCGAGTCGTCGGCGTTGGGGGCAGCACTGCTGCTCGTCACCTTGCAGATGTCGCCCTTTGGCGCTTCGCTCGCGAATACCTGAGCGCCGTCACGGCCGATGTCGATGGTCATGGCGCCGAGATGGGCTTGCCAGGCCGTGCCGCTCATGGTCTTGAGCGCGGCCTTGCTGCCATCGATCTCGACCGTGCCGCGTCCGTCGGACGTGACTTCGCTGCCGCTCGGGCAGCTGGCCGCGAATTTCGGCGGCGTGGCGGCAAGGGCCGGTGTTGCCAGCAAGGCGATGGCCACGGCGAGTGCGATGCGTTTCATGGGTGGGCTCCTTCTCTGTTTGCCGTCAGTAGACGCCTTGCAGAATGGTGAAGCCGGTGGCCCGATGCACCGCCGAGTTGGACTGGTCGGTCGTCACCACCGTCATGCCGGTCTGCATGCGCTGCCGGATCTGTTCGCGCACATGGGGATCCGCTGTGATGCGGCCGAGTGCATGCGACGTGTCTTCGCGGTCGGTCTTGCCATAGACGACGCTCGACCATGTGAGGCTGTCGTCTGCCGCATGGGCGCCGGTGAGGGTATAGACAGTCTCGCCGATCGGCTTCGCGCCGCCGGCGATGGCAGCCTTGCCATGGGCCACGGCATGCCCGTCCTCGAGAACCGTGACCGACTTGTCCCTGCTGCTCACCACAACACTGGTGACGGGCAGTGGATCCTGGTGCGCAGCGGCATATTGTTCCTTGATGAGGGCCGCGTCGACGGCGGCAAATTCGCGGCGCGCATTGTCGCCGAGCACCATGCCGGGATGGGTGACGGACGCGGGCTGCGAAGTGTCATCGGCAATGACGACCGTCATGCCCTTGCGGGTGACGTCGAACAGCAGTTCGGAAAACTGCATCGGCAGGCGCACGCAGCCGTGCGAGGCGGGATAGCCCGGAAGGTTTCCGGCATGCAGCGCGATGCCGCTCCACGTCAGGCGATTCATGTTGGGCATGGGCGCATTGGAGTAGGTGGACGAGCGGTGATGCTTGTCCTTCTGCAGGATCTGGAACACCCCGGTGGGCGTGCGATGCCCAGGCTTTCCGGTGGAGCAGGTCGATGCCGCGACCCGGATGCCATTGCGATAGACGTGGACCAGTTGATCCGGGATCGACACGATGATGAGAACGGGCCCCGCAGTCGAACGTTCGGGAAACCAGTTGAACTCGCCGTTCTTCAGCTCATAGGCATGCTTGCTGACCAACTGGGCCGCGGCGCCACCGGCCGCCAGCGTCTGGAAGGAGAGGGCGGCGAGGCTCGTTGCAAAGCGCCGTCGCGACATCGGAAGTTCTGCGGACATGGTTGCAGAGTTCACGCAACCGCTGCAGGCGTCAAATGAGCAATGTTGACGATTGCTGAGCAGGGCTCATCTTCACGCTCGGCGGGAAGCTTCTGCAGATCTCGCGTGACTCAGAGGCCAGCCTCACGGGCGAGCCGGGAGACGGAGCGTGGTGCGCATTCCGCCTTCAGCCACTGCACGAGGGCGCGGAGTTCGGGTTCCTGGGCGCGCGACTTCTTGAAGCAGAGGTGATAGCGCCGCTGCGCCGGCAGAAGCGTGCGATCGAAGTAGCGCACCACGCCCGCCGCGATGTCGCGCCGCGCCAGGAAGTCGGGGACGAGCGCGATGCCGAGCCCGGCGCGCGCCATCTCCAGCGCCAGCATGTAGTGGCTGCACTGCACGAAGCTGCCCGCGCGCAAGGTGTCGAGGCTGACGCCGGTCAGGGCGCAATAGCTGTGCCAGTCTTGCCCCAGCCGATCCGCCTCGATGTCGGTGGTGATGAGCGGGAAGCGCCCGGCCGGAGCCGGGCCCGTCAGCTGCGGGGCGGCCACCGCCACCAGCATTTCGTCGAGAATGTGGATGGCGGCAAACCCCGGCTTCACGTCCTGCGCGGTGACGAAGGCGTCGGCCACCTGGGCGGTCTGTTCCGGATCCTGGGCATAGAGCCTGAGTTGCAGCTCGATCTCGGGATGCGCGGCATAGAAGCTGGCGAGCCGCGGGATCAGCCACCCCGGGCCGAAACTGCTGCACACCGCCACCCGCAGCACCTGGCGTCCGCTGCCCACGATGTCGTCGAGGGAGGACTGGAGGCCGGAGAAGGTGACCGCGAGCTTGTCGGCGAGACGACGCCCGGTGGGGGTAAGAGTGATACCCCGCCCGGCGCGCCCGAACAATTGCTCGCCCAGGGCCGTGGTGAGCTCGCGCAGCTGGTGGCTCACCGCACTCTGCGAAACGCCGAGCTCGTCGGCCGCGCGCTTCACCGACTGATGGCGCGCCACGGCTTCGAAATAATGCAGGCTGCGGATCAGCCGCGTGTTGCGCAGCAGGCCCTGTTCGTTGCTCATGCGCGTGCCCGGTTCATGCCGCGATCAGTTAAGCAAGCCAGCGGTGCTCCCGGCAAGGGGTAGCGTGGTGCGGAGGTGGACAGCGACGGGCGATGGCTCGGGACACTATCGGGTGGTCGTGTTTGGAAATACTTCCTCGCCATCGTGCGAGAGCGTCATATAGACGACGGTCACGGCGATGAGGCCGAGGAACAGGGCGCTGGTGATGGTGGTACCCAGATTGAGCCCGCCATATTCATGGGGCTGCGACAGGAAGTCCCCCAGCGAGGCGTCCAGGCACCGAGCCGGAAGACCTCTTCGCCTCGACCGCCGACGGGCAGTACGACATTGCCGTCGACGTGCCGGCGGAGCCCGTCAACTACCCTTGCGACCGCGATCTCATCATGCAGGCCGTGGTCAACCTGCTGCACGACGGCATCAGGCATTGCCCGCACCCGGCGCACGCCCGGCACCGGGCTTGGCCTCAGCCTCGTCGCCGCCATTGCCGAGCTTCACGGGGCCCGCCTCGATCTGGCGGACAACCTGCCGGGGCTGAAGGTCAGCATCCGCCTGCCGCCGCGCTGAGCCTCGCGGGCTCTCTCCGGACCCGGATACCGCTGTGCGGGATCCAGTCGCCTGTGGGCGGCCCAGGGTCCCCAAGAATTGCATTTCGTTACAGGCGCCCGGCACGAGTTGATGGCACCGCCATCTTAAGTATAGGTTCGGCTGTGCAGGCGGGCCTGCCTCCAGGCCGTTGGGCCGGAGGGCAGCGCCGCCTTCGCCGCAAACCGGATCGAGGGCCATGACCAAGAAACTAGCCAAGCCAGCCGCCAAGCCAGTCGCCAAGCCGAAGCAGACGACGGACGCCGATGCCCGCGCACTCGACCGGGTGCAGTACCTCGAGGCGAAGCTCATCCTGAAGCCCGACCGCTTCACCTCGGTGAAGGCGTTCCGCGATTTTCGCAAGATCGTTCGGAAGACGGCCAAGGAAGCCGGCGCCAAGTTCACCCAGGCCAAGAAGCGCGACATGGAATTGCATGTGCGCGAGGTCGTGTTCCTCGATACCTCGGATTACGCGCTCTATTCCAACGCCTTCATCCTGCGCCGGCGCATCACCTACGTGGACGGCTTCCCCAGCGGCGATCCCGAAATCGTGCTGAAGTTCCGTCACACCGACGAGGAGACCGCGGCCGGGGTGGACGTCCATCCGCGCATCGCCGGCAAGTACCAGATCAAGTTCAAGGCGGAGATCCTGCCGCTGAAGGACAGGGTGGGCGGCTACCGCATCCTCTATTCCCACAATTGCCAGTTCGGCCTCAGCCAGTGCCTCGACGAGGACAAGGCCTCGATCAAGACGCTCGACAAGGTGTTCCCGGCACTGACGGCACTGAATCGTGACAGCGAGGAGCGGGTGAAACTGGTCAACGAGGGCATCGTGGAGGAGGTCCTGTTGCCGCTCGGCACGCTCGACTTCGGCAAGGGGCTGGTCGCCAAGTGCGACATCTCGCTGTGGCGCACCCGCGGCGAGCACATGCCGCTGGTTGGCGAGTTTGCGTTCCAGGCGAAGTTCGACAGCAAGGAGCAGGTTGCCCAGAAACAGCGTGACCGTGCCGCCAAATTCTACATCAGCCTGCAGCACGAGCTCGAGGAGTGGCTGGCGCTGGGCGTCACCAAGACCGCGATGGTCTATCGCCTGAAGGCCTCTGGAATGAATGCCCATGAATGAGGCCGCACCCTCGGACGGGGTGAAGAAGGTGCCACTGTTGCAGATCTTTCTCGCCTTCCTCACCATCGGCGCCACGAGCTTCGGCGGTGCGGTGCCCTATCTGCGCAATGCGCTGGTGGAACGGCGCGGCTGGCTCGCCGATCCGGAGTTCGTCGAGTTCCTGTCGATCAGCCAGTCGTTGCCGGGTCTCAACGCCACCAACATGTCGATCCTGGTGGGCCAGCGGCTGGGCGGGGTGCCCGGCGCCATCCTGGCCATCCTCGGCATGTGCCTGCCGGGCGGCATCCTGATGTTCATCACCGGCATTCTCTACAAGGAACATGGCGGCCGTGCGCTCACCACCGCGGCACTCAAGGGCGTTGCCGCCGCCGCCGTGGCGCTGGTCCTCTACACCGCCTTCCAGCTCGGCCGGAAATCGCTCAACGGCCGCGCCGACCTGGTGTTCGTGGCGATCACCGCAGTGGCCGTCGCGGTGTTCCACCAGAGCGTGCTGGTGACGCTGGTGGCCGTCGGCGCCGCGGCGATCCTGTGGCACCATCCGCCTGCGGAGAAGGGACGATGAGCGATATCTGGACCCTCATCCGCGTCTTCGGCTACCTGTCGCTGCTCACCGTCGGCGGCGGCATGGCGGCCTTCCCCGAACTGCAGTCGCTCTCGGTCGACACCTACCACTGGCTGAGCTTCACCCAGCTCGTTCATCTCTATAGCGTCGGCCAGTTGTCGCCCGGCCCCAACATGATGATGATCATCCCGATCGGCGACTGGGTGGCGGGCCCGGTGGGCGCGATCGTGGTGGCGCTCGCCTTTTTCGGACCCACGGCAATCCTCACCTATGTGGTGGGGATCTGGTGGGGCAAGCTTGCGGCGTGGCCGTGGCGCAGTTCGATCCAGAAGGGACTGGCGCCCGTGTCGATCGGCCTGCTGCTCGCGGGCTGTGCCTCGATCGCCAAGGGCGCCATCATCGGCTGGGAGACGGCGCTGATCGCTATCACCGTGCTTTGCGTGCTGATGGTGAGCAAGGTCAACCCGGCCGTCGTCGTGCTGGCGGGCGCTGCGGTCGGCATGATCTTCCTCAACTGACGGACAGGTTGAATAAAGCAGTTGATTTAAATCTTTTAATGCTTGCAAGCTCGAACCGCACCATGTCATATTTGACCCAAGGGCAGAGCAGCGGGAGGTTACGCATGAAAATCGTGCCTGCGGATGACGAATTGCCATCCGAGAAACTGGTCGAACTCGACTATGCCAAACTGGCTTCGCAGCTTGCACAGGCCAGTGCAGAGGGTGACGCCTATGATGTTCTCCGCGCCGTCTGCCTCAAGCTGCACGAGGAAGCGCGCGACCGGCGCGGTCCCCCTCATTGAATTGAGCTTGTGGCCCCCCCCCCCCGCAGGGCGGACCCCGCGCCCCGGTCCACAAATGCAATGCCACATGAAAAACGTCCGGCGATGAGCCGGACGTTTTCGTTTCGTGGTGCCTTGCGCCTCAGTGATTGGCGCTCGACGTCGACTCCTCGAGGGTGCGCATGACGGCGTCGAGATTGAAGGACGCCGGCTTCTGGCGCGGCGGGAACTTCTTGAAGTTCTCGATCTGATGGGCCACCACGCCCTGCATCGCATAAATGATGTAGGCGTGGGTGATGACCCAGTCCCAGTATGTATTGGAGTTTTCGTCCGCTCGCTCGAACGGATCGCGCCTGAGGTTGAAGATCTTCGGCGCGCGCAGCTTGACGAAGGGTTCGAACCAGCACTGCAGCGTCTTGGCGCGCTGCTCCATCAGCACGACCTTCCAGTCCTGCATGCGGATGGCCATGATGTCGCCGTCGTCGGAGATGTAGAAGAACGCGTTGCGCGGGCTCTCCTTCGTCTGGCCCGTCAGGTAGGGCATCATGTCGAAGCCGTCGAGATGGACCTTGTAGGTCATCTTGCCGACCTTGTGGCCCTTCAGCAGCTTCTCCTTGATGTCGGGTTCGCCCGCGGCGGAGAGGAAGGTGGGCAGCATGTCCTGGTGCGAGACGATGCCGTTCACCACCGACCCGGCGGGAATGTGCTTCGGCCAGCGCAGGAAGGCCGGCACGCGCCAGCCGCCTTCCCAGTTGGTGTTCTTTTCCGAACGGAAGGGCGTGATGCCGGCGTCGGGCCAGGTGTTGTAGTGCACGCCATTGTCGGTCGAGTACATGACGATGGTGTCGTCCGCGATGCCGAGGTCGTCGAGCTTGTCGAGCATGCGGCCGATGTTCTCGTCATGGGCGACCATGACGTCGTTGTATTCGCCCTGGCCGTTGCTCTTGCCCTTGTGCTTGGGCGCACAATGGGTGCGGAAATGCATGCCGGTGGTGTTGTACCACACGAAGAACGGCTCGTTGGACTTCGCGGCATCGTCGATGAAGCGCAGCGCGTGTTCCGTCACCTCGTCGTCGATCGTCTCCATGCGCTTGCGGGTGAGGGCGCCGGTATCGGTGATCTTCTGGCCGCCCTTGCCGTCGGCCCAGCTGTGGATCACGCCGCGCGGCCCGAAGCGCTTCTTGAACTCGGGGTTCTTCGGGTAATCGGGGTCCTCCGGCTCTTCCTCGGCATTGAGGTGATAGAGGTTGCCGAAGAACTCGTCGAAACCATGCATGGTGGGCAGGAACTGGTCCTTGTCGCCCAGGTGGTTCTTGCCGAACTGGCCGGTGCGGTAGCCGTGCGGCTTCAGGAGTTCGGCGATGGTCGGATCCTCCTTCTGCAGGCCCACATCGGCGCCCGGCATGCCGACCTTGGTGAGGCCGGTGCGGATCGGGTTCTGGCCGCACAGGAAGGCGGCGCGGCCGGCGGTGCAGCTCTGCTGGCCGTAGTAGTCGGTGAAGGCCACACCCTCGTTGCCGATGCGGTCGATGTTGGGCGTGCGATAGCCCATCTGGCCGCGGCTGTTGTAGCTGATGTTCCACCAGCCGATGTCGTCACCCCACAACACGAGGATGTTCGGCTTCTTGGTCGGTTTCGGTTTGGTCGCCATCGCTTCGTCTCCCAGTTGAGATTACAGGCACGTCAGATCAGTCGCAGAAGCACGCTGAAGAAGGCGAAGATGCCGACCAGCAGCAGCACCAGGATGACCCCGACGACGGGCGAATTGCGCCCGTCCCTGGTCATGCCGGCGATCGGCGCATAGTCGCTGCTCCACAGGTATTTCACGGTCCAGCGATATTCCCACAGGGCAATCACCAGGGATGCAATGCCGCAGAAGATCAGCGCCAGGCCGAGGTAGCGCGGCGCATGCGGGAACGTGGCCTCTCCCGAACCAGGCATGTCCGTCATGCGTTCGAAGAACTGGACGATGGTGAAGCCGAAGCCGATGAGCGACACGGCGGTGCGCACCCATGCGAGAATGGTGCGTTCCACCGCCATGCGGGTGCGCATCCAGGCGAAGTGCGACTCGGCCGCCACCTTCACGGTGAAGCGGCCGGCTTCCGGGTGTTGCTCCTGCTCGCTCATGGCGCATTGTCCCCGGTGTCCTGCGCATTCACCCCCCACAGCCGCGCCAGCCGCTGGAATGGCCCGCGCAGCAAGAGATAGGGCACGAAGGCCAGCAGCACGGCGACGATCGCCGCCTCGCCCGGATAGAAGGTCTTGAACACGATGACCTGGTAGGCGACATCCATCGCGAGGCCGAGCAGGATGACGCGCGAAGTGGCGATGACGCCGTCATAGATCCGGTCGACGCGGTGCGTGGTGCCGGTGAGCAGGCTCCAGAAATAGGGTGGCGTGCCGCTGCGGGCGTCACGCACACCATCGATGGCCGCCAGCAGCGCAGCCATCACGGGCTGCAGGATGAAGCGGAAGGTCATGGGCCCGCCGGGCCGCTCCGCGATGGAGGTGAAGACGCGCGCGCGCACCTCGGCGGAGAATCCGTGCAGCACCAGCCCGACGAGTGCGAAGATGATCACGAGGGCAAGAGCCAGCTGCGCCAGGATGGACTGCGTCCTGGTCGCAGCCCGGGCCATCAGGCGCCCTTCCTGTCGCGCAGGATGCAGCGGAAGCCCACGTGGCTCATCGCCGTGTCGATGGGCTGCGCGTGGCGTGCCGCCGGGCGGTAGCGTCGGCAGTAGTTGGGCGCGCAGAGATGCGAGCCACCCTTCACGACCTTGCGCGGGATCCTGAATTGCGGCTGCTGCGGGTCATAGCTCTGCTGTTCGCCCGCGCCGCGCGGATTGGCGGGCACGCAGCAGCTCTTCTGGGCCGGCGCGTGCTGTGCCGAATACCAGTCGGTCGTCCATTCCCACACATTGCCGATCATGTCGTAGAGGCCGAAGCCGTTGGCAGGGTAGGTGCCCACCGGAGAGGTGCGGGTGTAGCCGTCTTCCTCGAGGTTCTGCCACGGGAACTGGCCCTGCCAGGTATTGGCCATGTGCCGGCCTTCGGGCACCAGTTCGCCGCCCCAGGCGAATTCCTGCGCTTCGAGGCCGCCGCGCGCGGCATATTCCCACTCGCTTTCGGTGGGCAGCGACTTGCCGGCCCAGGCCGCATAGGCCTCGGCATCCTGATACGAAATGTGCACGGCGGGATGATCTTCCAGTCCCGCGAGCGAACTGTCGGGACCAAAGGGGTGGCGCCAGTCGGCGCCGATGACGAAGGCCCACCAGTTTGCGTAATTGGCGAGATCGACGGGGTGATCGGGTGGCGAGAACACCATCGATCCCGGCTTCAGCATCTCGGGTAGAATGCCGGGATAGTCCTTGGGATCGGGTGCGATTTCGGTGAAGGTTACATAGCCCGTCGCCGCGACGAAGCGGGCGAAGTCGCTGTTGGTCACGGGCTTCGCATCGATCCAGAAGCCGTCCACGGCAACCCGGTGCGCCGGCCTTTCTTCGGGGTAGTGGCGGTCGGACCCCATGAGGAATTCCCCTCCGGGCAGGCGGACCATGTCCTTGACCGCCGCATCCGGCCTCACTTCTTCGGCTGTCTCGAATTCATGCACTGTCATTCGGCCGCTGTCGCCTGTTGGCTGATATTGGTTGCTAACATGCCGCTTCCACAACTGCCATGTTCCGGCACGCGAGTTACCGGCGGACGCAGTTGCGGTAGGAATAGTTGTAGTAGACGTTCCACCTGCTGGTGGAGGCGAGCAGGCCGGCGCCACCTCCGACGAGTGCGCCACGCCCGGCATTGCGCCCGGTATTGCGCCGGCTGCCGCTGGCAACGGCGCCGACGGCCGCGCCGCCGGCCGCTCCGGTCGCCGTGGTGCGGCGGGTGTTGCGGTCGGCGTAGCGACGGGCTTCCGCCGAACACTGGCGGCTGCGCTGGGCCGATACGGAGGAGGAGGCTTCTGCCCGCGTGGCGACGCCGGGGGCGGTCACGACGGCTGCTGCAATCAGGGCGAGCGCCAATGCCGAAATCCGAGTGATAGGTCCGAACAACGTCGTGCTCCCTGGCAAATTTCAACCCTGATGCCCCTGTTATGCTCAACCCCTCGTCAGAATTGTGTCAAGTGGAACAATCTTCAAAAAATCGTCGGCGTCACTCTCCGGACTGGCCGGCCTCCCGCATCGATGCGGCAAGTTCGCCGCGAAACCGCTTGTCGCGCTTGAGGTGCCATTCGCGGCTCATCGCGGCGGTGCGGCTGGGCAGCTGTTCGACATAGAGCAGCGACCATGCCAGGCCGCGAGTCGATTTCGCACCCGTGCCGGCATTGTGCTGCCCAAGCCGGCGGTCGGGGTCGAGCGTCCAGCCCACATAGGTCCTGACCCCGCGCGCCGTCCGCGTGCCGAGCACGTAGACGTAGCCCGGGGCCAGGCCGTTCGGGGTGCCTTCTGCCGTCAGAGCAATGTTCCGCGCAGGATGAGGGCGGCCACCGAGAAATAGATGACCAGTCCTGTGACGTCGACCAGCGTGGCGACGAAGGGGGCGGAGGCCGCTGCCGGGTCGAAGCCCGCGCGCTTCAGCACGAAGGGCAGGAGCGAGCCGGCGACCGAGCCGAAGGTGACGACGCCGACCAGCGCCAGCCCGACGGTGAGTGCCAGCAGCCGCCAGTGCTCGCCATAGTCATAAATGCCCATCACCTGCCAGGTCCCGATGCGCACGATGCCGATGACGCCGAGGATGCCGCCCAGCACCAGACCAGCGGGAAGCTCGCGCAGCGCAACGCGCCACCAGTCCTTCAGCCGCACCTGCTGCAGCGCGATGGCGCGGATCAGCAGCGACGTGGCCTGGCTACCGGAATTGCCGCCCGAGCTCATGATCAGCGGAATGAACAGCGTCAGCACCACCGCCTTGGCCAGCTCGTTCTCATAGCCCTGCATTGCCGAGGCGGTGAGCATTTCGGAGAAGAACAGGGCGCACAGCCAGCCGGCGCGCTTCTGCACCATGCGCCAGAAGGAGATCTCGGTGTAGGGCTCGTCGAGCGCTTCCATGCCGCCGAAGCGCTGCACTTCCTCGGTCTGGCGCTCGACCATGGCGTCGATGACGTCGTCGACGGTTACGATGCCGAGGATGTGGCCGCGGCCATCCACCACCGGCACGGCGAGCAGGTCGTATTTGGAAATGAGGCGCACCGCCTCGCTGCGCGGTGCCGCGGCGCGCACGCTCACGGGCTTGCGCTGCGGGGCGGCGGTCAGCACGCTGGCATGGGGGTCGCCCGCCACCAGCCGGCGCAGGGAAACGGCCTGCACCAGCACATTGCGCGCAGGGTCCATGACATAGACGGCATAGACCGTCTCGCGCGAGCGTTCGACCATGCGGATGTGGTGCAGCACGTCGGCAATGCTCCACGTCGACGGGACGGACACGAACTCGGTCGTCATGATCGCGCCGGCGCTGTCTTCGGGATAGGCGAGGAGCTCCTTGACCGACTGGCGCGCCTCGGGCGGCAACAGGGCGGTGAGCTCCTGGCGCACCGGCTCCTCGATCTCGTGGAAGATGTCGACGACGCGGTCGAGCGACATGAGCGCCAATATCGCCGCTGCGACATCGCGGGGCAGGCCCTCGATGATGGCCGGGCCATGTTCGAGCCCCGGCTGGTCCAGAACTTCGACCGCCTTGTCGCGCGGCAGGGCCGCCATGACTTCGGTCGCCTCCTCGGCGTCCTGGGTGTTGAGGACGTCGACGATGTCGGGGGCGAGCTCGCGCGCGATACGGGCCGCGATGTCACGCGGGGCGAGCTCGGCGGCGTCTTCGATATTGTCGTTCTTCATGATGCGCTTCCTTGCGACCGGCGGCCGCTGGAAGCTGAACGCGGAGCCTAGCGCCCACGCACCTCTGCCAGCGGCACAAACGATCGGCTTTTACTGTCGTCGGGCATGGGGGTTTTCCGTTGAGCGCGGCCCCTGTGGGACCGCTAATGCTGGATGCGCCCAAGCGCCGCGCCGGTCAAGCGCCATCGATGCGATGCGGCAATTTTGGCAACAAGATGCAATGATTTCCCGTGACGGGCTGCCGCTGCTTGGTCTGCCCGCACGCCTGTCGCTGTTATCACCAATTGACGGCGCTGTCCCACGGCGTGAAACAGGGGGAACGGGACGGTGCGTTCATGGCGCGCCCGAGTCCCGGCTTAGCACAGGAAGGCCCTCGACATGAAGAAAACCAGGCTCGCACTGTTCGCCGCTGTGGCGCTGGCGTTCGGGATCGGTGAAATGCCCCCGGCCGGCCAGCATGACACGCCATCGCTGTTCGGTTTCATCAACGAAGCGGGCGCCGTCGTCGGCAGGCCCGCCACGCCCGGCAGCGTCGCCGGCGTCGCACGGCGCACCACGCGCCGCACCATCCGCCGTGGCGCCTACATGGCCACCCTGCCGCACGCCTGCCCGCTGGGCAGCTATTACGGATACAGCCTCTATTATTGTGGCGGCACCTACTACCAGAAGTCCGGCAGCGGCTTCGTCATCGTCTATTTCTGAGCGGATGGCATGGACCGGCGCGGAGCAACCTTCCGCGCCGGCTACAAAATGCAATCAAAGGCATCCAATCGTAACACCTGCCCGCGCGAGTCGTCGGATATCACTGTCAGCGGCGGCAGGCACGGTCCCATGAGGTGACCGGCTCCTCCGAAGAGACAAAACGCAGGAGATATTCGATGACGACCAACAAGATCCTCTCGCTTGGCCTCGGGCTCGTGATGGCGGTTGCGGCCGTTCTTCCGGCCGCCGCGGCGACCGCGCCGGCCAAGGCGACGTCGACGGCCTCGTCGACCGCCAAGATGCACCACACCTATTTCTATGTGTCCCATAACCCCAAGGGCAAGGGCTGCGTGATCGTCAACCATCGTCCCTCCAAGAAACTGATGGTCGGCAAGTACTATTACTCCACTCACAAGGCTGCTGCCGCCGAGATGAAGGCCAACAAGGCCTGCCACTAAATTCCTGACCGCAAGGTCGTGAATCGGAACGCCACCCCGCGAGCGGGGTGGCGTTCTGCATTTCACCGGCTGTTGTGACGTTGGCCTCAGCCGCGCACGCAACCGCCCTTGCCATCCGGCATGAAGCCCTTGGGGCAAGATTGCTGGAGATTGCCGCCGTCGTTGCCGTTGTTCTTGGTTCGGGGCAGCAACTGCTGCAGCGCATTGGGGTCGAGCTGCAGGTTGGGCTGGCGTTGCGTCGGCTGGTCGTTCTGCCGGTCGGGCACGCAGGTCAGGCGCTTGCGATTGTAGTGCCAGCCATCCGGGCACTGCGACTGGATGTGGCGGTCGGGCACGCAGTTTCCGCTGTCATCGGCGTGAGAGCCCGGTCCGCAGGGCTGCTCGCTGCCGGCCTGTTCGCAGCGGCCCGCGGCTGACATCTGGGTCCCCCGCGGGCAGACGCAGCGGCCGCGGCTGTCGCGCACGGTGCCCGCAAAGCACATGGGCACGCAGCGGCCGGCGAAGCTTTCCTGCCCCTTCGGGCAGCCGGGCTGCACGCAGCGGCCGGTGCCGTCACGCACCTCGCCGGGGTCGCAGGCCGGCAGGCAGCGGCCGTTCACCTGATCGCTGCCCTGTGGGCAGCCGCAGCTGCCGTCACCGCGGCGCACCAGGTCCTTGCGGCACAGCGGCAGGCACCGGCCCTGCACATTCTCGGTGCCGGACGGGCAGCCGGGATTGATGCAGCGCCCGCGGGCATCGCGTTGCTGACCGGGCTCGCACAGCGGCACGCACTGGCCATGATATTTTTCCTGGCCCTGCGGGCAGCCGGTGTCGGGCGGCACGCAGATGCCCGTCTGCCGGTCTCGGCTGGAATTCCCGGGGCACGGCGGCACGCACTGGCCGCGGAACGTGTCATAGCCTTGCGGGCAACCCTCGTCGGGCGGTCCGCAGCGGCCGTTCTCGTCACGCGTCAGGCCCTGGTCGCAGGGCGGCACGCACTGTCCCTGCACATTGTCGAAGCCCGGCGGGCAGGGCGGCGGGGCGCATTGGCCACGCAGGTTGGGATAGCTGCCGTCCGGGCAGCGCGGCGCGCAATAGCCATAGGGGTCGCGCTCGCGGCCCTGGTCGCAGGGCGGCAGGCAGCGGCCGTGCCAGGTCTCGAAGCCCGGCGGGCATTGCGGCGGCGGCGGGATGCAGCGCGTCGGATGATAGATGTCGCGCTGCGTGCCCGGCGGGCAGACGGGCAGGCAGATCCACTGGTAGCCGGGCTGCCAGGTGCCGGGCGGCACGCACTGGCCGGTCTCGGGGTCGCGCCCGAAGCCGGCGGGGCAGGGATCCTGGTAATAGCTGCGGCACAGCCCGCGCGCGTCGCGGTAGGTGCCGGCCGGGCAGTCGGTGACGCATTGCAGGGTGTTGGGCGACAGCACCATGCCGGGCGGGCAATCATCCTGCCCCGGGGCGAAGTCCGGCGCGCATTGATCGATGTTCTGCAGGTCGCGGTGATACCCGTCGGGGCAGGACGGCAGCGGCACCTGTTCATAGCCCTCCGGGCAGCCGTGTTCGCAGGGCGGCGTGCACAGCCCGGGGAAGCCCGGATAGCGCAGCCAGCCCTCGGGGCAGGCCGGCAGGCAATAATCATCATAGGGGGTCTGGCCCTCCGGGCAGCGCGGCGCCACTGCCGATCCGCATCCGCAGCTGGCGCATCCGCAGGCATTCGCCGGCGCCGTGCACTGGGATTGGGCGAAGGCCCGCGGAGCGCCCGGAACAAGCGCCAGCCCCAGCCACAGCACAAGCGCCAGCAGGAGGGCAGTGAGACAGTCGTGTCGCGATCCGGCACGTTCACGCAGTAGCGCCATGGCTCGAGCCCCCGACGTCGCGTCCGTAGTCCTGGCAAGAGGTTACCAGACGGGGAAGGCGCGTCAATGCGGCAGCAGGGCGATGCACAACGGAAGGTCTTTCTTCGATTGAACCCGCCGCTCCACCCGTGCGAAGACTGTGCCCAGTCCATGGAGAAGTTCCGCGCATGCTGAGGGCCCGTCGCGCCGAACGCGCCGCTCTGCGCCGTCTCGCCGGCGGGGTGACCGGCGCGGCGCAGGGCGACGTGAGCCCGCTCATCCGCCGCGGCACGCGGGTGCTCCTCCTGCTGCTGTGGATCCTGTGCGGGGCGGTCGCGCTGTTGTCGGGCTGGCTCCTCATCCGTCATGCGGAAACCCACACCCAGACATCGGCCGTCGGTCTCGAGCAATTTGCCCGCCGCACAATCGGTCTCGCGGCCTTCGCTGCCGACGAATACGAGGCTTCGCTGCGCACACGCGGCGGTGTCGGCGGCATTGCCGATGACCCGGCTGCAAGGCAGCGGCTTCAGGACCTCGTCGGCTGGCTGCCGGCCGGCAGCGTGGGAGGGCTGGTCTTGCCGGATGGCACGCTTGCCGTCGCCACCATTCCCGTGCCCGCGCCGCCGCCCAACTTGTCCGACCGGCGGTGGTTCACGGCCATTACGCGCGATGAGCTGAAGCGATATGTCGGGCCGGCCCTGCAGGGCCGGGTCAACAGGAATTTCTACTTCACTTACTCCACGCCTTTCGCGGCGCCGGACGGTCGAATCATCGCACTCATCAACCTCGGCATTCCGTCGAACTCGATCACCGGCCTCTCGGCCGACCAGCACAGCGCCAACCTGGCCCTGATCCAGCAGGAAGGTCCGGTGGTCGCGGCGCAGCCTTTCGATCCCGCCCTCATCGGCAAGGCCTTTCCGCTTCCCCCGCGCCCAGGGATGGGCGAGACGACGCTGTGGGGCACGTTCTTCGACGCCTGGTCGCTCGCCACGGTGCGCGAACTGCCAGATCTCTCGCTCTATGCCATCGCCGCACTGCCCCTCGTCGACGTGCTGCAGCCGCTGTTCTGGGGCCTGGCGATCGGCTTTCCGCTGCTCCTGCTTCTGACCTTCCTGGTTCTCGCGCTGTCCGACCAGCTGCAGGCCAAGAGCCAGGAGGTCGAACAGGCGCTGGCCGACAACAAGGTGCTGTTCCAGGAAGTCCACCACCGGGTGAAGAACAATCTCCAGGTCATCTCGAGCCTGCTCCGGCTGCAGACCGACCGGCTTCCGTCGGAACTCCGCCCGCTGCTCGAGGAGACCGGCGCGAGGGTTCGCGCCATCGCGCTGGTGCATGAGCAGATCTACCGCACCTCATCGCCCTCCGACGTGCAGCTCGACCGGTTTCTGGCGCAGCTCGTGCAGCAGCTCGCAGCCTCGATGCTCGGCGCCGGCGCGACGATCACAACCGATCTTCAGCCGGTCACCATCGGGCTCGACCGCGCCGTGCCGGTGGCGGTCCTCGCGACCGAGGCGATCACCAATGCCATCCGCCACGGCCTCGCCCAGAGCACGGGCGAGATCGCCGTCGGCCTCGCAACAAGGGAGGGCCGCAACGTCCTTACCGTGCGCGACAGCGGCAGCGGCCCGACGCCGGATGGCGGCAATGGCAGCAGCGGCGGCCTCGGCACTCGCATCATCACCGCGCTCGCGCGCCAGATCGATGGCACGTGGAACCTCGCCGCGCAGCCCTCGGGCGGCAGCTGCTTCACCCTCGACTGGCCAGCCGCGGGCTAGGCTGCATCGGCCGTGCCGTCGTCGCCGTCGGTCATGGTGCGCATCACTTCGGTGATTTCCTCGCGGCCGCTCTCGAAGGCCGCCACACAGGCCGGGTCGAACTGTTCGCCGGCATTGTCGTGGAGATAGCTGAAGGCATTGGCGATCGACCAGGCGGTCTTGTAGGCCTTGACGCTGGTCAGCGCGTCGAACACGTCGGCCACCGCGGCGATGCGGCCGACCAGCGGAATGGCTTCCCCGCGCAGCCGCTGCGGATAGCCCGAACCGTCCCAGCGTTCATGATGCGTGAGGGCGATGTCGGCGGCCATGCGGAAGACGGGCGAGCGGGCGCCCTTCAGCATGGCGTGGCCGATGCGGGTATGCTCCTCCATGTCGCGGCGCTCTTCGGGCGACAGCAGGCCGGGCTTGCGCAGCAGCGCATCGCTCAGCCCTGCCTTGCCGATGTCGTGCAGCGGTGCGGCCTGGCGGATGTCGCGGCAGAACTGTTCTGACATGCCGAGGTTATGGGCCAGTATGGCGCAGTAGCGCGCCATGCGCTGGCTGTGCAGCGGCGATTCGCGGTCGCGGTAGCCGGCGACCCGGACCAGCGTCGCGAGATATTCCGCCTCGCGCGCCTGTTGCTCGGGCGCCGCCGCGCCGGCGTCGTCCCAGCCCGGCTCGCCCGCTGGTGACGCGGGTCCCGTCGGACCGCGGGTAAGCGCCTGGATGCGGGTGCGGAATTCGACCGGGTCGATGGGCTTCAGCAGCACGGCGGCGATCCCCGCCTGCTGGGCGCTGGCGCGCAGGGCGCTGTCGCCATCATCGGCCGCGAGCAGGATTGGCCGGTCGCGGAGGTGGGGCTGAAGCTTCACCCGGCGCGCCAGTTCGATGCCGTCGATCTGCGGCAGGTGGCGCGCGAACACCGCGATGTCATAGTCGGTGCGCCCGATCGAGGCGAGCAGGGCCGCGGGGTCGCTCTGCAGCAGCGTGGTGCAGTTGGGCAGCTTGCGCACCAGCATGTCCATAAGCGCGAGGTTGGTGCGGTTGCCGTCGACGATGAGGACGGTGAGCTTGGCTGACATCGGGACTTCCTTCATGAGGCTTGCTTGAGGTGGGGAACGCAGCGGACGCGCGCGATCTCCTGCTCGAGGCGCGTGACGCTGGCGGGTGCCAGCGGATCGTCGCGCAGGGCGCCGGCCGCGCCGGCGAGCGCCGCGAGACCGAGATTGGCGGCGGCATCCTGCACCGTGGCGAGCACCGCCCCGGCAGCCTGCGCGTTGCCGGCGGCGATGGCGGCGGAAAGCTGCGCCTGGAGAAACGGCAGGTCGGCCTGGAACAGGCGGAGGATGTCGCGCAGGCCCGTCTCGCCGACATCGGCGATGAGCCCGGTGAGGCGCCGTGCGTCCCACACCGCGGGCGCCGCGGGCAAGGGATCGGCGTCCGTGAAAGCATGCGCTGTCATGGCAATCCTGCAGGGTCGCGAGCGGACGACGCCGCCCCCTGACAGGTGGCGGAACGCCGCTGCTTGGCTGTGATCGAAGGATGCCGGTGCAATCCGGCGGGCGGCGCGGCGTGATGCCCCGGCCCCGGAGGGCCGCCACCTGCAATGCCGCCAAGCTTTCCACACACTCGTTAAAGTGTTTACAATCACGCCATGGCATTTGCCGGGGCGATCTTCGCACTCCGCTTACCAAGCGGAGCGCTGCCGGCAGGACAGGCAAGGGGAGAGCCATGGTGACCGGCAAGACGCTGCGGGCCGAACTCGACGAGATCAGGGCCGAACTGGCGCGCCTGCGCGCGGCGCGCAGTGCGGGCGAGGGCGAGGCCGCGGCCGCGCCGGGAAGCACGGGCGGGATGGGCGAGCAGATCGCCGAATTGAACCGCCTCGTCCAGGACATGCTGGAAAATGCCGAGGACACCATTGCCGAACATCCGGTTGCGACGGTGGCGGGCGCGCTGGCGCTCGGCATCGTCATCGGCCGCCTCACGGCGAACTAGGAGGGCACCGTCATGAACATCAACAACCTGTCGCGGCACATCCGCCTCATCATCCGCGGCGAAGTGCTGATGTTGCAGGCGAGGCTCGGCTTCGCCATGAAGCGCTCGCTCTTCGCCGGCTTCGCGCTGCTGTTTGCAGGGCTGGGGCTGGTTTTCGTCAACATGGGGCTCTTCGCCTGGCTGTCGCCGCTGTGGGGTCCGGTCTGGACCCCGGCAGGCCTCGGGCTCATCAACCTCGGGCTCGCCGCTGCGGCCCTGCTGGTGGCGGCCTTCCTCAAGCCCGGGCCGGAGATGGCGCTGGCCGAGGAGATCCGCAACATGGCCGCCGATTCGATCGAGACCGAGATCCGCTCGGCGCCGCTGATGGGCGGCCTCGGCGGCGGCTCCATGGCGGGGCTCGTGCTGCCCGCCGTCACCACAATCATCGGCGCCATGGCGAGGCGCCGCAAGGACAAGGCGGAATGAGGTCACGGCTTTCAACCCTCGGCGGGACGCGGTGACAGGCGCTCCGCCATCAGCATGATGGTGGGAAAGGCCAGCGCCCAGCCCAGCGCGATCAGCAGCAGCGTGGCTGGCGGAGGATCGGCCAGCACCGCCGCGCCCATCCTGGTGCCCGTCCAGTAGGCCAGCGGCCCGCCCACTGCTCCCAGCAACACCTGCAGGACGAATCTCCCGCGCAGCCAGCCGAGGCTGCCATTGGGAAGGCTGGCGAAGCCCAGCCACAGCGCCCACACCCAGATGGGCGGCAACACGCCGAGCACAGGCTGTCCTGCGAAGGCGATGAGCCCCGCGCCCGCGAACCCCGTCTCCAGCAACACGCCGAAACCCACGATGGCGAGGGCCAGCATCGCCTCGCCACGCCGGTAGCCCTTGCTCAGGACCAGGTGCAGGCCCAGGAGGGCGACGGCCGGAAGAGATCCAAGCCATGGAAAGCCGCCCGCGCCGCCCGCTACGGCGGAAGCCCAGGCCACGTTGAAGCCGAGGAACTGGAACAGGGCAATGAACGACGTCATCAGGCCGGATGGCTTTCCACTTTCGATGATTGTCCTACGTGCAGCGATACCCTGCGGTTTTCACTGCACGAGGCTGTTGCCTTCGCCGGCCGCTGCAACAATGATGCTGCCACGGGGTGCCAAGGGGATTCCATGTTCGACGATCTGCAGGGCAAGGTGGTGGTGGTGACGGGCGGCGTCACGGGGATCGGCGGCGCGGCCTCGCGCGCCTTCGCCTCGGCGGGAGCCCAGGTCTTCGCGCAATATCTGGGCGGCGGGCCCGAACTGGCCGATATCGAGAAGGCCGGCATCGCCACGCTGAAGCTCGACCTGACGGAGCAGGGGGCTCCCGAACGGCTGATCGAAGCCGCATGCGCCCGCTTCGGCCGCATCGACGTGCTGGTCAACAATGCAGGAAGCCTGGTGGGCCGCGTGCCGGTCACCGATGTCGACGATGACTTCATCGACAGGGTCTTCGATCTCAACTGCCGCCAGCTCATCCATTGCTGCCGCCTCGCGGCGCGGCTGATGAAGGCGCAGGGGGCGGGCAACATCATCAACGTCACCTCGATCGCCGCGCGCACCGGCTCGAGCCCGGGAGGTGCCGTCTATGGCGGGGCCAAGGCCTTCGTCTCGGCCTTCTCCAAGACGCTGGCCAAGGAACTCGTCGGCAACGGCGTGCGCGTCAACTGCGTGTCGCCGGGCACCATCCACACCGCCTTCCACGATCGCTACTCGGACGAGGCCAAGCGCGAGGCGACGCGCAAGACCATTCCCATGCAGCGCCTCGGCGTCGCCCAGGACTGTGCCGGAACCTTCCTCTATCTCGCCAGCGACCAGGCCTCGGGCTACGTCACCGGGCAGGTGATCGAGGTCAATGGCGGGCAATTGATGGCATGAGCCTCGTCACCCGCGAGCGCTCGCATGCGCCGGACGTGATCGCGCCCGATGGCTCCGAGGTGCGCATCCTCGCCGCCACGTCGCGTGGCTCGATGGCGCAGTTCACGTTGCCGCCGGGCGCCGTTTCGAAGGCGGTGGCGCACCGCAGCGTGGAAGAGGTGTGGCTCGTCACCCATGGCAGCGGACGCATGTGGCGCAGGTTGGGCGAGGAGGAGGCGCTGGTCGATCTGCGGCCGGGGATCTCGGTCGCCATTCCCGTCGGAGCACTTTTCCAGTTCAGGAACGATGGTGAAGAGCCGCTGCACTGCGTCGGCGTCACCATGCCGCCCTGGCCGGGCATGGACGAGGCCTATGAGGTGGAGGGGGTGTGGTCGTAAGTGGAACCGTCATGCCAGCGCAAGCTGGCACCCCGCTTCGGGCGCCCGCAGCGGGGCACCAGCTTTCGCTGGGGTGCCGCCATCATCCATTTACCACGTCCCCTCATTCGGCATCGACGACCACGGCTCGGCCACCGGCAGCGCATCGCCCTTCTGCAGCAGTTCGATCGAGATGCCGTCCGGCGTGCGGACGAAGGCCATGCGGCCGTCGCGCGGCGGGCGGTTGATGGTGATGCCGTGCTTCTGCAGGTTGGCGCAGTAGTCGTAGATGTTGTCGACGCCAAGTGCGAGGTGGCCGAAGTTGCGCCCGCCGGTATAGACTTCCGGATCCCAGTTATAGGTCAGTTCGACCGGCGCGTCCGGGCTCTCGGGCGCGGCGACGAAGACCAGCGTGTAGCGGCCCTTCTCGTTCTCGTAGCGCCGCTGCTCGACGAAGCCGAGCTTGTTGACGAAGAAGTCCAGCGACTGCTCCAGGTTGGAGACGCGGATCATGGTGTGGAGATACTTCATGGGATCACCTCGTGAATGACGAACAGATAGATGAACTCGTCGGCATGGTCCAGCGCGCGCGGCGCGCGGTGGTGTTCACCGGCGCAGGGATCTCCACCGAATGCGGCATCCCCGACTTCCGCTCGCCCGGCGGCTTCTGGACCAGGTACAAGCCGATCGCCTACCAGGAGTTCCTCGCCTCTGAAGACACCCGCCTCGAAGCCTGGCGGCGCTTCCTGATGATCCGCGAAACCATCGGCACGGCCGAGCCGGGGCCCGGCCACCGGGCGGTGGCGGAGCTCGTCGACAGGGGGCACGTCGCCTGCGTCATCACCCAGAACATCGACGGGCTCCATCAGGCGGCCGGCATCCCGGCGGAGCGCATCATCGAGATCCACGGCAATGGCACCTATGCCAAGTGCCTCGGCTGCGGCCTTCGCCACGAGATCTCCTGGGTCGCGGACGAGATCGCCCGCACCGGCCGGCCCCCGGCCTGCACGTCGTGCGGTGGCATCGTGAAGTCCGCCACCATTTCCTTCGGCCAGGCCATGCCGGAACAGGAAATGGCCGATGCCCGCGCCGCAACGCTCGATGCCGACCTGTTCATCGCGGTGGGATCATCGCTGCAGGTCTTCCCAGCCGCGGGCTTGCCCGTGCTGGCGAGCCATAACCGCACGCCGCTCGTCATCCTCAACCGCGAGGAGACGGGCCTCGACGGTCTTGCGCGGCTCGTCCTCCACGCCGAATCGGGTCCGGTGCTGCAGGCCGTCGTCGCCCGGCTTGCGGGCGGATGATTCGCGTCTGAAGCGGGCCTGGCTGCTGCAACGCGCCACGCGCAGCGCGTCACCGAAGGACGGAACGACACGTCGGGCATTGCGGAGCAGCACCGCTCCGGCGCCGCGCGCCTGCGAAAAGCACGTCTTTTCGCTCGTTTTCGACCGCACATGATGCGGCGGGGACACACTTGGATTTTTACTGAAACGCGACCTCCGGTTTTCCACACGGGCTCCAACCGGCGGGCTGTACAAACGCCACGGATTTGCGCAGATTGGGGCGGAATGGCGGCAGGGCTGAGTTTTGGCCGCACCGGGGACAGAGTTGGTGACATGGCGGTGAGCGGCGAATTGAAGGGCGAAACGGTATCCACACAGACCGAGGCGCCCGACAGCAACATTCGCATCGTGCAGGTGAGCGGCCTCGTGAAATGGTTTGACGTGGGCCGTGGCTATGGCTTCATCATTCCTGACAACGGCATGCAGGACGTGTTGCTGCACCTGAGCTGCCTGAAGCGCGATGGCTTCGAGGCGCCGCTCGAGGGCACGCGCATCGTGTGCGAGGCGGTGGCCCGCCAGAAGGGCTATCAGTGCCTGCGGGTGCTGGCCGTCGATCCCTCGACCGCCATCAACCCGGTGGAGCGCCGGCCGCGCACCCACACCACGGTCACGCCGTCGAGCGCCTGGATCCGCGCCAAGGTCAAATGGTTCAACCGCGCCCGGGGCTTCGGCTTCGCCTCCGAGGGCGACGGCCAGCCGGACATCTTCATCCACATGGAAACCCTGCGCAAGACGGCCATCGCCGACCTGCAGCCGGATACCTGGATCTACATCCGCTTCGGCGACGGCCCGAAGGGCAAGATGGCCGCGGAAGTGCGGCTGTCGCTCGAAGGCGGCCCGGCCCACACCCAGTAGACAAAGTTCTGCAACAATTCCGAGGGAAGGACTGGGCCATGCAACGCTATGTCCTGACACTGATCCTCCTCACCCTTCTGGCTTTCCTGCCTTCCGGCCTCCGCGCCGAGGAGGCAATGACCAAGATCGAGCCGCTGACCATCGCGACGGGCGGCGATGCGACCATGTTCACGGTGGAAATCGCCGATACCGAGGCGACCCGCGAGCGCGGCCTGATGTTCCGCCAGCGCCTGCCGGAAAACCACGGCATGCTGTTCGATTTCGGCCAGCCGCAGCCGGTCTCCATGTGGATGAAGAACACCTACATCCCGCTCGACATGCTGTTCATCCGCTCCGACGGCACCATTGCCTATATTGCGGAAAACACCGTTCCCAAGTCGCTCGACACCATCGGCATCACCGAACCGGTCCGCGCGGTGCTGGAACTGCCGGGCGGAACCGCCAAGCAAAAGGACATCCGGGCGGGCGATATCGTTTACCACCGGCTCTTCAACAATGCCGAGGAACAGGGCGCGCCATCGCCCTGAGCCTTGCCCAGGCAAGGCTTTGTCGGTAATGAGCAGCCACGGGCGGAGGCCCGAAATCGGGGTGTAGCGCAGTCTGGTAGCGCACCTGCCTTGGGCGCAGGGGGTCGTGAGTTCGAATCTCGCCACCCCGACCACCGGCCTCCCGCCAGTCGATGAGAAAGAAGAGAGCCCATGCCTGTCCGCATCTACAAGCCCGCCCGCAACGCCATGCAGTCCGGCAAGGCGAAGTACGACAACTGGGTGCTGGAGTTCGAGGCATCCGCGCCGCGCACCGTCGACCCTCTCATGGGCTGGACCTCCTCGGCCGACACCCGCCAGCAGGTCAGACTGACCTTCGACACCAAGGAGGAGGCCGTCGCCTATTGCGAGCGCGAAGGCCTGGCCTATCACGTGCTGCCGGTGAACCCGGTCGCCAAGGCGATCAAGAAATCCTACTCCGACAATTTCAAGTTCGGCCGGTCCGTCAACTGGACGCACTGAGGCGGCAGGACTCCGTAGCTCAGCTGGACTAGAGCAAGCGCCTTCTAAGCGCTAGGTCGTTGGTTCGAATCCAACCGGGGTCGCCAATCTTATCAATGACTTAGAACCACTATAAGCGATCCATATGGGCCGAAGTGGTCCCAAAGCACTTCTGGGTACCCGGAAACCATTGGCGATCGATGAGTGCGACATGTCGATTTTTCTCGCCAAAATCGACACAACTCGGCTATGTGTCGATTTTTATAAGTCTCATCGACATCCTCACGCGGCACTCCCATTGCGCCTGCCGCGACCGTCATCGCTGGAATAGCCATGCCCGCGTGGAACCCTGCCGAACCCTACAATCTGTTGCCGCCCTTGCCGCCTGGTGTCGAGGTCGAAACTCACGGCGTTCTGAAGCTGTGCATTGACGCTCGCGCGGCGCTGGGTGAGTTAAAGCAGGCGGCGCACCGCATTCAGAACCAGGGCATGTTGATCAACCTTCTGCCGATCCTTGAGGCGAAGGCGAGCTCGGCGATTGAGAACATCGTCACCACCACGGATGCCCTGTTCGCAGCCGCCGGCAGCGGCGGCGAGGACCATGCCGATCCCGCGACGAAAGAAGCCCTGCGCTACAGCCGTGCCCTCCGGCAGGGCTATTTGTCGCTACGTGATCACCCGCTGAGCACGCGCACCGCAGAGCAAATCTGTTCGACGATCAAGGGTGTCGAGATGCGAGTCAGGACGGTGCCCGGCACTCAGCTCGTCAACAGCGCGACAAACGCCATCGTCTACACGCCGCCGATCGGTGAAAGCCTGTTGCGCGACATGCTCAGCAACTGGGAGCAGTTCGTTCATGCAAACGACGGGCTCGATCCTCTCGTTCGACTCGCCGTTTCGCATTACCAATTCGAGGCGATCCATCCATTCACCGACGGAAACGGCCGAACGGGGCGCGTTCTCAACAGTCTGCTTCTGATCAAGGACGGGCTGCTTGGGTTGCCGATCCTTTATCTGAGCCGCTTCATCATCGCGAACCGGGCCGAATACTACGACCTTTTGCAGAAGGTAACGGGCGATCAGAACTGGGAAGCGTGGATCAAGTTCATCGTGCGCGGCATCGCAGAAACCGCCAGATGGACGACGAGCAAGATCGATGCGATCCAGGAGCTCTCCGTCCACACGAAGCATGTGATCAGCATCAAAGCCCCGAACGCCGATCGAAGCGAGCTGGTCGACCTGATCTTCCGCAAGCCGTATTGCCGGATTGCCGATGTTGTCGAAAACGGCATTGCCCGGCGGCAGACGGCCTCAATCTACCTGCGCAGCCTCGTAGATGCCGGCATCCTTATGGAGTTGGATATGGGACGGGAGAAGCAATTCGCTCATCCCAAGCTGATCGACCTGATCGGCTCCGAAAGCAACACGTTCGCGCCCTACGAACTGCCGGCGACTGCGCTCGAACAAGCAATGGCAGGGACACCGACGCAAGTCTGATCCATGAACATCGTGCAACGGACAAAACGCGTCGACGACGATGATTGGCATTGTCATCGATTTCCCGACTTCGACGATCACCCGGGGTCGCCACCTGCGAGGGCCATGATGATGCTGCGCGCAACGGCTGTTCTCGCCTGCCTCGCCGTTTCGGCCGCGCCGGCTGCCGCGGCGATCCGCCATGTCGTCGTCATCGCCATGGAGAATTCCGACGCCGCCAGGACCGGCAATGCCGGCCACGGCTACATCTACGGCAACATGGCGGATGCGCCGTGGCTCAATGGCTCCTTCAGCGCCAGTTCGGCGCGCGCCGTCAATTTCGCCGACGCGCTCTCCGCCTTCGACAGCGAACCGCACTATGTGTTGATGGAAGCCGGCACCAACAGCTTCGCCGACACCGAATTCCGCTGTGACAATGATCCCCTCAAGAGCTGCAGCTACATCTTCCCCAAGCCCAACTGGACCACGAGCAGCGCGCACCTGACGGCCCAGATCGAGGCGGCGGCGCGGCCCGGACTCACCTGGATGACCTACCAGGAGGACATCGATCCGCGCACCACCGGCGCCTGTCCCATCCACAGTGCCGGCCACTATGCCGCCAAGCACAATCCCTTCGTCTTCTTCGGCGACGCGGCGGGCGCACCGCCCGCCGCCGACAATGCCCACTGCATTGCCCACACCCGCGATCTCGGCCGCTTCGCCGCCGACCTGCGCGCCGGCGATCTCGCCAGCTATGTCTTCGTCTCGCCAAACCTGTGCAACGACATGCACGGCGCCCCGGGCTGCCCCGGCAACAGCGTGAAGGCCGGCGATGATTTCCTGAAGCGCTTCCTGCCGCCGCTTGTCGACTGGGCGACGACGCACGATGCCGTCGTCTTCGTCACCTGGGACGAGGGCCACAAGGGCCTGCGCATCCCGTTCTATGCTGCGGGGGCTGGGGTGAAGGCGAATTACGAAGGTCACGCGGCCTATTCGCACCGCTCGCTGGTGAAAACCATCGAGCGCATCTTCGGCCTTCCGGCGCTCGCCACGGTGAACTCCGCCACCGATCTCGCCGACCTGTTCGTGCCGGGCGCGCTGCCCTAGCGCCGGCTCAGCGCTGCTTGGGCGGCTTCACGGCCTCGGTTACGCCGAATTCACCCGTCTGCTTGCCGTCGGGGGCGACGTCGAAACCCTCCGCGGCAAGGCCGCGGCGCAGCAACTCGCGCACGGCGGAGGCGCGGCTCGGCATGCGACGGCTGAAGCGCCATTCCTCAATGGCCTTCAACTCTTCCGGCTGCAGCATGATCTGCAGCCTGACGTCGCGTTCCTCCCGGTCCATGCTGGCTCCCTGGCAGCGGCTTGCAAGCATCAGTTACTCATATTTAGCCGATGCAGCCAGCGTATCAAGAGGCAGCAGGTGGGTTGCTTGCACGAGTGTGAGTGCTTGTGCCGTTGGCCGTGCTTGAGTCAGTGCCACAGGTTGTGCCGTTGGCGGATTGTGTTTCCGTCGCCGCGGGTAGAGGGTCGGGTATCACAGGAGATCACCCCATGCGCACCCTCAAGCAACTCCCCGTCCCGATGCTGGGCGACATCGACAAGTTCCTCTCTTTCAACAAGCAGCAGTGCATTCACGTCTATGCCGAGGCGGAGAAGATCCGCCAGCGCTGGGAAGAGCAGAACATCGCCCTCGAGGATATCGTCAGCGTGCTGGTCGACCGCTGCGGCTATCACCAGGTGGCGATGTCCTTCGACCGCCGCGACGAGGCCAAGCTGCTGGTCGAGAGGGACGGCAGCGAACAGCCCTCGAGCCGTTTCGCGTGAGCGTCATGAAAGATGCGATGGCCGCCGGGCAGTGCCGGCGGCCCGCATTGTACCTGGGCTCAGTTGGCCAGGAGCCGCATCAGGGCGATGTTGCTGTTGCCGTTCACATCGGTGGTTGCGCCACCCACCAGGATCAGCTTGTCGCCCTGCATGGTGATGCCGTTGGCCAGTGCATTGCCCTCGCCGATGGCCACGCTCTCGGTGCCCTTCGGCGTATCGGCCTGGGCCGCCCCGAAGCTCTCGTCCAGCTTGCCGGCATCGGTGAAGCGCAGGATGGAAACGCGGGTGCGCCCGCCCTGCTGGTGATAGCCCGCCACGATGATGTGGCCCTGGCTGTCCAGCACCACGTCGGTGGCATTGTCGTTGCCGCTGCCCAGCGAGGTGCGTGACACGCCCTTGGGCAGTCCGTCCTCGGCCACGGCGAATTCCTGGTCCGCATCGCCGTTGGGCTTCAGCCGCGCCACCACGACGTCGGTGGTGCCGTCCTTGGCGACCGAGTCCCCCACCACCACGATGCGGCCCTTGGGATCGATCGCGACGCCGCGCGCCACGTCGTTGCCGCCGTCGAGCGCCAGGCTGACGACGCCGTTCGGTGTTCCGTCATCGGCGGTACCGAAGCTCTGGTCGAGAGCGCCGTCGGTGTCGAGGCGGATGACCGTGATCGCGGCATGGCCCGCGGGACCATGGCTGCCCGCCAGCACGATCTTGCCATCGGCGGCGAGCGCCATGTCGTTCACCACGTCATCGCCGGTGCCCAGCGACACGGCGTTGAAGCCACCGGGCGTTCCGTCCTCGCTGCCGGGCGCGAAGCTTCGGTCAGGCGTGCCGTCGGGGTTGAGGCGCGCCACCACCATGTCGATGCTTCCGTCCTTGTCCACCGTGTTGCCGGCCAGAACGATCTTGCCGTCCGCCGTGATGGCGAGGCTGCGCACGTCCTCATTGCCCTTGCCCAGCGAAATGTCGACGATGCCGTCGGGCGTGCCGTCGGCACCCCCCTTGCCGAAGCTTCCGTCCAGCGAACCATCGGGGCTCACCCGCAGCACCAGCATGTCGGTCTTCTTGCCCGCCAGGTGATAGCCGCCAACCACGATGTGCCCGTCGGGCTGCAGCGCGACGGTGGTCGCCACATCCTCCGCACCGATCGCGATGGTGACGATGCCGCGCGGAACACCGCCTGCACCGGTGCCGAAGCTCTGGTCGAGCGTCCCGTCGTTGTTGTAGCGGGCGATGAAGATCTGGGTGGTCTTGCCGTCGGAATGGTTGCCCACCGCCACCACCTTGCCATCGGGCTGCGACACGAGGTCGTTGGCCACGTCGTCGCCCTTGCCGAGCGAGGTGCCGACGACCCCGGCCGGGGTGCCGTCCTCGGTGCCGGCGCCGAAGCTCGGATCGAGGGCTCCGGCCTGTCCTGCCCAGCCGGGTGCCGAAAGGCTCGTCGTCATCAGCAGCAGTGCCAGGCCCAGTCCGGTGAGGTGTGTCGCGCGCGTCATGTCCGTAGAATCCCCAATTGGCGGTGTTTTTCGATGGCCGGGCTCCTTAGCACACCATCGGGCCCTGCCAATCCCTTTCACGCAGGACGTGCATCGCCATCGCTCCCGCGACTGTCGACTTGTGTACATAAAGGCCCGCGACTCTCGGGGGTTGAGGGAACCTGCCATTTCGCGCTAGTTTCCCGCCGGGCGCCAGCGGAGACGGCGGCTGCGCCCCCGGGGGCGGCTGTCAGTCTGTGTGTGAGGAATGTCCCCATGAATCTTGTCGAAGTCGTCATTCTCGTCGGTTCGCAGTGTCTCAGCCCAATCGAGTCAGGGCCTGGGCTGACCGAAGTGGGCAAGGTGCCCTGCGCCGTCGTGGTCCGCGCCGATCCGCAGACCTCCGACGTTGAAATCGTGCCAGCGTCGGCCGCTACCGATCCCGCCGTCATCGCCATGCTGGTGAAGCCGCGCAATGTCATCGTCGCCGGCAACACCATCAGACAGCAGCCCGCCGCCGCCAATGACATTACCGGCAGCATCACTCGTGCACTGCCGCCGCGCATCGTCGCCACCTCCGACGCGCCGGAGCCCGAGCCGTCGGTGACGACCCCGCTGGTGAAGCCGAAGCCGCAATCCGACCGCGCCGCCATCCCGCGCAAGCGCGTGGTGGTCAGCCAGCGCGGCGATGCCTGCGGCAGCTACAAGGCCGTCTGGTACACCAGCAAGGCGGGGCATAAGCGCTATCGCTGCGTCCGCGTCGGCTGAGGCGCGAGGAAACTTTCTTTCATTCCTGATGCGTGGGGCCTGCATGCAAGAACCGCCTTTGTCAGCCACCGGGCGCGGGCATAGCTTGACGATGTGAGTGCCGCCCGGGGAGTAGTCCATGGCCACCAGCGTCAAACAACTGATCGAGGCCGCCAATGCCGCAGTGCCCCGCATCTCGCCCGCCGAAGCGCGTGAGCTGATCGCCCGGGGCGCCCTGGTGATCGATGTGCGCGATGCCCCCGAGGTCGAGAAGTCGGGAAAGATCGAAGGTGCGGTCCATGTCTCCCGCGGCATGCTGGAGTTCCGCGCCGATCCGCAATCGCCCTATCACGACAAGAAGTTCGATCCGGCGCGGCCGGTCATCGTCTACTGCGCCTCGGGCGGCCGCTCGGCCCTTTCGGGCAAGACGCTGCAGGACCTGGGCTACGACAAGGTGTTCAACCTCGGCGGCTTCATGGACTGGGTCGAGGCCGGCGGCGACATCGAAAAGCCCATCGAGCCCGGCCTCTAGGGTTTCCGCCTACTTGTTCACGAAGTCACCGCATTGCGGCGCCTGTTCCGTGCCCCACGGCATCAGCGGCACGGTGGAGGTCGAGTTCTGCGGCGAGCCCTCGATCAGGCGGTCGGTGTAGGAAAGATAGACCAGCACGTTGCGCTTGGCATCGCAGCCGCGCACGATCTGCATCTTCTTCCAGAACAGCGAGCGGCGCTCACGGTAGATATCGTCGCCCTGCGAGAATTTCGCGGTGATCTTGATCGGTCCCACCTGGCGGCAGGCGATCGAGGTGACGGAGCTTTCGTCGGCAAATCCGGCCCAGCCCTTCCAGCCGCCCACCTTGGGGATGGTGAAATAACAGGCAACGCCCTGCACGAGCGGATCGTCGATCACATAGGTGTCGAGTGTCGCGTCGGGCGACAGCATCCGCCACACGGTGGTCTTCTGGAAAATCAGCTGCGGGTCATCCGCCAGCTGCTGGGCCAGGGCCGGAACCGCCATGCCCAGGACCAGGAGAATGGCTGCAAGATATTGAAATATGCGCGTCATTGGACCCTCCGAACCATCGAAATCCTTAAGTAGGAAGGAAATCCACAATTTCAAGAGGCCGAATTCAGCGCCTTGAAGCCTTCCGCCAGGTCGGCCTTGAGATCGTCGGGGTTCTCCAGTCCGATGTGGAAGCGCAGCGAATAGCCCTCCGGCTGCCAGCGCGTCGCGGTGCGATGCGGCTTGAACGGCACCACCAGGCTCTCGAATCCGCCCCAGCTGTAGCCCATGCCGAACAGCGTGAGCCGATCGAGGAACGCCGCCGTCGCCTGCTCCGAACAGGGCTTCAGCACCACCGAGAACAGGCCGCTGGCGCCGCGGAAATCGCGCTTCCACAATTCATGGCCCGGCGCGTTGGTGAGGGCAGGGTAGAGCACCGTATCGACCTCCGCCCGGCCGCGCAGCCACTCGGCCACGTTCATGGCGTTCTTCATGTGGCGCTCGAGGCGGACGTCCAGCGTGTGGATGCCGCGGAGCGTCAGGTACATGTCGTCGGGCCCGGCGAACTGGCCCATCTGCTCATAGGCCTCGCGGAACGGCTCCCAGCTGTCCTTCGCGCAGGTCACGGTGCCCATCATCGCATCGGAATGGCCGACGAGATATTTCGTCGCCGCCTGAATCGAAATGTCAGCTCCGTGCTCGAAGGCCTTGAAATAATGGCCGGCACCCCAGGTGTTGTCGACGAACAGCAGGGCGCCCGCCCGGTGCACGGCCTCGGCCATCGCCGGAATGTCCTGCACCTCCATGGTCTGCGAGCCGGGGCTTTCGGCATAGACCACGCGGGTATTGGGGCGCATGAGGGCGGCGATGCCACGGCCCGCCAGCGGGTCGTAATAGGTGGTCTCGACGCCGAGCCCTTTCAAAAGCCCGTCGCAGAACTGGCGCGCCGGCTGGTAGACGGTGTCGACCATCAGCAGGTGGTCGCCTGCCTTGAGGAAGGAAAGCAGCGCCGTCGAAATCGCGGCGAGGCCCGAGGGCAGCATCTTGGCGTTGTGCCCGCCCTCGACCAGCGCCACGGCCTCTTCCACCGCCCGCGACGTCGGGGTGCCGCGCCGGCCATAGACATAGGTCTGCGTGCGGTCCTTCAGGGCCGTGGTGTCCGCGAACAGCACCGTCGAGCCGTGGTAGACCGCCGGGTTGACGAAGCCATGCTCGGCATAGTCGCGGCCGGCCGCCACGAGTCGGGTTTCGGGGGAGAGGGCGGAAAGATCGGGTTTGGTTTTCGACATCATGCCACGCCAGTGTTAGGCTTGTCGGGCTAGCATGCGGGGCCGCGAGGGGGAACCCCCGGCCATTGAAGGGGTCCTATGTCGCCGCTCGCCACTGTCATCATGAGGGTCCTGCACTGGGGCGTGCTGGCCATCGCCGGCTTCCTGGTCGCCGTCCTCTTCATCGAGGGCTGGAAGCATGGCTGGGACCTCCGTGCCCTCAATCCGGGTTTCATGACGGTGGTGGCGCTCCTCGCCGCGGGGGCATTGTGGCTGGCCCGTTCCATCCGCCGGGAACTCGCCAAGCACGGGTCTTGAACCCTCGGCCCCGAGTGGCTACCAAGGCGCCAATCCTGAGGTGAGAAGCATGTTGGAATCCGCAAAGCGCGTGGCCGAGAAGAAGGACTGGATCAAGGGAGCGACCGGGGACTGGGAAATCGTCCTCGGCCTCGAGGTCCATGCCCAGGTGCTGGCCAGGTCCAAGCTATTCTCCGGCGCCTCGGCCGAATTCGGCGGCGCGCCCAACGACCACGTCTCGCTGGTCGATGCCGCCATGCCGGGCATGCTGCCGGTCATCAACGAATTCTGCGTCGAGCAGGCGGTGCGCACGGGGCTGGGCCTCAAGGCCCAGATCAACAAGCGCTCGGTGTTCGACCGCAAGAACTATTTCTACCCCGACCTGCCGCAGGGCTACCAGATCTCGCAGTACAAGCAGCCGGTGGTTGGCGAGGGCTCGGTGCACCTCGACGTCGACGGCCGCGCCGTCGAGGTCGGCATCGAGCGCCTGCATCTGGAGCAGGACGCCGGCAAGTCGCTGCACGACCAGCACCCCAACATGAGCTTCGTCGACCTCAACCGCTCCGGCTGCGCGCTGATGGAAATCGTGTCCAAGCCCGACCTGCGCTCGGCCGACGAGGCCAAGGCCTATGTGACGAAGCTGCGCCAGATCATGCGCTACCTCGGCACCTGCGACGGCAACATGGAGCAGGGGTCGCTGCGCGCCGATGTCAACGTCTCGGTGCGGCGTCCGGGGGCCGAGTTCGGAACCCGCTGCGAGATCAAGAACGTGAACTCGATCCGCTTC
Source organism: uncultured Alphaproteobacteria bacterium (assembly GCA_945957365.1). Lineage (GTDB taxonomy): Bacteria > Pseudomonadota > Alphaproteobacteria > Rhizobiales > Aestuariivirgaceae > Aestuariivirga. The sequence continues at coordinate 35,967 of CAMFKI010000015.1, forward strand.
ATGGGCCAGGCCATCGAATACGAGGCCCGCCGCCAGATCGGCATTCTCGAGGACGGCGGCAGCATCGACCAGGAAACCCGCCTGTTCGACGCGCGGAAGGGCGAGACCCGTTCCATGCGGTCGAAGGAAGAGGCGCATGACTACCGCTACTTCCCCGATCCCGACCTGCTGCCGCTGGAAATCGACGATGCCTTCATCGGCCACATCAAGGCGGCTCTCCCGGAACTGCCGGACGAGAAGATCGCCCGCTTCATGACGGACTATGGGCTGACCGCCTATGACGCCCAGGTGCTGACCGCCGAGCGCGCCTCTGCCGACTTTTTCGAGCAGGTGGCCCGGGGCCGGGACGGCAAGGCCGCCGCAAACTGGGTCATCAACGAGCTTTTCGGGCGCCTCAACAAGGAGGGCAAAACCGTTGAAACCACACCGGTTTCCGCCGCCCAGCTGGGTCAGATCGTCGACCTGATCGCCGCCGGCACCATTTCCGGCAAGATCGCCAAGGACGTGTTCGAGATCGTCTGGACCGAGGGCGGCTCGCCCGCCGAGATCGTCGAAGCCCGCGGCATGAAGCAGGTGACCGACACCGGGGCCATCGAGAAGGCGGTGGACGAGATCATCGCCGCCAACCCGGACAAGGTGGAGCAGGTCAAGGCCAAGCCCACCATGCTGGGCTGGTTCGTCGGCCAGGTCATGAAGACCACCGGCGGCAAGGCCAATCCGCAGTCTGTCAGCGACCTGCTGAAGGCCAAGCTGGGGATTTGACGGTTTGGCCGGGCGGGGCACGCCATCCCCTCCCGCCGTCACCCTCCCTCCATCCCCCTCCCGCCGTCACCCCGGCGAAGGCCGGGGCCCAGCCTCGGACGGCTGCCACTTGGCACTAAAGCGGGATCCCGGCCATCGTCGGGATGATGCCATTATATAAAACAATTTCAATATCTTGCTGGAATGACCTAGAGTCAATTCTCAACGCCATCCGCCGCCCGGGGTTGGTGTATCCACCTGTTTTCGCCGCCATTTTTGCTTTTTCAGTCAGTGGTTTAGTTTCGGTTTTCCTTTCGGAATATTCTCCGCTATAGTCCGTACCCGGAGTTTTATTGCGTAGGGGCCGGGAGGGGTTTAGATGGCGAAGACAGCCAAGAAGGCTGCGAAGAAGCCTGAGGTGAAGAAGGCGGCGGCGAAGAAGCCGCTGGCCAAGGCCAAGCCGATGCCGGCCAAGAAAGTGGCGGCCAAGAAGCCTGCCGCGGCCGCCGCGCCGCAGTCGGGCCCGGTCAACAAGGAGCGCTTCACGCTCTACGGCATGCTGGGCTCGGGTCCCACCTACACCGTCGGGCTGATGCTCTCGCTGGCGAAATATCCCTTCTCCTACTTCCACGTGAACCTGCGCGAGGGCCAGCACAAGCAGCCCGATTACCTGGTCAAGAACCGCTACGGGCAGGTTCCGGCACTGCGCGACGGGCAGGTCTATTACGTCCAGTCGGCGGCCATCCTGCAGCACCTCGCGGATGAGTTGAAGAAGTTCGACGGCAAGACCGAGGTCGAGAAGAACCGCATCCGCGAATGGCTGTTCTGGCAGTGGGACAAGCTGGCCGTGCCGGTGTTCCGGCTGCGCGCTAGGGCCCGCGGCATCCGCCAGTTCGGCGACGAGGTGCGCATCATGTACGACACCGAGGCCAAGGCGGCGCTCGCCGTTCTCGAGAACGAGCTCGCGAAGTCGGAGTGGATCGCCACCAGGCGCCCGACCATTGCCGATGTCGGCGTCTATGGCGTGCTGCGCTACATTGCGGAAGCCAACATCGACATCACGCCCTATCCCAACGTCTCCGCGTGGAAGAAACGCTTTGAGGCGCTTCCCGGCTTTGGTACACCGGAACAGATCCTGCCGATGGAGAGCAGGCTTCTCTGATTGCGATACTGGAGTAGCTTTTGGACCAGCCGGTAGACAGTCCGTCCCAGACGCCGCTGCCGCCGGAAGAAGAGCCTCTCCGCAAGAAGCGGAAACCGTCCGGCAGGCTGGAATGCAGGCTCGGCCTTCTGCTGGGCCTTGCGGGGCTCGCCGCTTCGCGGCTCGGCCAGCTGTGGATCGCCTTCGACGTCTTCGCCCATTTCACGCTGCAGTTCGCGGTCATGACGCTGGGCTTCCTCATCGGCTGCCTGATGCCGCGCGGCAAGCTACTCGCCGCCGTCGTTGTGATGGTGCTGGGCCTTCTCGCCATCGGCAGCTGGCCGCACCTGGCGAGCCGGCAGACCCATGTTCTGGGCGAGGTGCAGGCGGGCGAGCGGGCGCTGAAGGTGGCGAGCTTCAACACCCTGTGGGTCAACCAGGATGCCGAGGCGGTGCGCGCCGAGATCGAGCGCATCGACGCCGATGTCATCACCCTGATCGAAATGGGCCCGAACAAGCGGCGCATTCTCGACGACCTGAAGCAGCGCTATCCCTACCAGTTCCATTGCTATGACGTGGACTACTGCAATTCGGTGATGCTCTCGAAGCTGCCCTTCGCCGACACGGAGTCGCGCGGCAAGTGGGCGGGCCCGGCCTACATTCGCGTCAAGCTGGGTCCGGAGGCGGGCGGGCTCACGATCTTCGGCATCCACACCATCCGTTTCCCGCATTCGCAGGCGCAGTTCCGCGAGGTTTCGGAAATCTCGGACGTGATCGAGCACACGGCCGGCCCCAGGCTGGTGATGGGCGATTTCAACGCCACACCCTTTTCGCGCATTCTCGAAGTGCTGCAGGACAAGGCCAATCTGACCAGGCTCACCAACCTGCCGACATGGCCCTCAGAGCTCGGCCTCCCGCAGATCGCAATCGACCACATCTTCGTGTCGCCCGGCATTCGCCAGCTCGAGGCCGAGCAGATCGGCGAGCCGGCCGGCTCCGATCACTATCCCGTGGCGCTCCGCATCGCCGTGCCGCTGACGCCCTGACGGCAAGCAAAAGGGCCGGAAAACCGGCCCTCGGAGGTCGTGAACGGTGTCGCGCTTCAGTAATCGAGCTTGTTGTCGTCCAAGGCGGAGCCCGTCTGGGAATTGGTCAGGTTGAAGATCCGGCTGTCGAACTGCTTCTTGTCGAGGTTCCGGTTGTAGACCTCAGACTGATAGATATCGACCTGCGCGTTGAACTTGCTCTGCTCGCTGTCGAGCGGCGGTGCGGAATCATTGCCCAGGGCATAGTCCTGGCCCATGGGGATGAAATTCTGGTCGGCCAGCGCCGGCATGGCGGAGATGGCGAGGACCGCAGCTGCGGCAAACAGGGAATAACGCATAGTCAGCTCCATTCGCCCGAGATCATAACCCAAGCCCGGTTGAAAAGCATCTACAATCCGCGACGCCAAAGGACAACCTTTTCAAGAGGCTGGAGGGCCTGCAGATTGGGCGGCTGGCGGCTGGATGCCGGGCCCGCTGCAGTCTATGATGGCAGCAACGCGAAAGGAATCCGCACATCATGGCATTCGAGCAACTCAAGGCGCAGATCGGCATCCTGCTGGGCGAAATGAACGACCAGCCCGAGGACCTGCACGAGCTCTACCAGCAGGTTCACCAGGAACTGAACCAGATGCGCGCCACGGGAATGGACCTTCCGGCCGACCTCGTCGAACTGGAACAGCGCCTGCTGGCCGAATTTCCGGTGGCGCCGGCGCCCAAAGCCTGAGGGCGACATCCACGGCAGGCTTGCATCCCCCCTCAAATCACGGCAAAAGCCCCCCAGCAGGAGACGTGGCCGAGAGGCTGAAGGCAACGGTTTGCTAAATCGTCATACGCTTTCAAGGCGTATCGAGGGTTCGAATCCCTCCGTCTCCGCCATTTTTCCGACCGAGATATTGAATTGGCGGCCAGATTCTAGTTGGACGCGCTGTCGTGTCCAGCCAGTCTGGAAACCGCGACGATGCCTGGAATACGCCAGCGGCCGGGAAAATGTCCCGACCGCCGGTTCTCATCCATGTCTAGAGCGGGATAACCCGTTCTGCCTAGCTCGGCAGCTTCGAGTCACGCTCGTAACGCGTGAGCGGGAAGCGCGCTTCCTCGTTCATCATGTTCTGCGACGTCGCACCGTTTGACACCGTCACACCAGCAGACGGCGTATCGAAGGTCCCGAGGGGACCCGCCGCATCGCGGCTGGAGGCAAAGGCGGTGGACGACAGCGCACCCAGTGCGAGCAAAGCGATTGCGAACTTCTTCATGAGAAATCTCCTTCTTGTGTCTGTTTGGAACCGTCGGTCGGCGTTCCCAATGACTTCAATTTAGTGATCTTCCATGCCAAGTCGAAACAAGCCGAGTGACGCTGTCGGCAAAACGAAATCTTGTGAGATCAGATACTTACCGTTGTTCCGGGAGGAAGCATCACATCTGCATCACGGCCGAGAAGACCTGCACACAAGGGCGTGAAGGCGTGAAACTATTTCTGGGCTGAATGCCGCGTCATTGGCGCGCTTTGCGCGCAGGTACAGGCAAGCGCGTCAATGCGGCGGACTCCGCCTCTGCTTGTCAGTCAGTCATTATCTTGAATTCTCATTTGCAGAGGCGATTGCGCGGCAGGGGCTTCGTTCTTACAACGGTTGCGGTGGAGAGGGGGGCCTGACGACATGCGGCGCTTCATATTGTGGGTCTGCTTGTTGTTCGCCGGCACGAACCAAGTTCTTGCTGCCGACGATCTCGTGCAACAAGCATTCCAGGATGGCTCCCGGTATCTGGAGAGCAAAGGCTTTGGGCCGGTCGAAGCGAAGAACGTAACTTACTTCTCCCTTCTCATTCTCGCCTTCACCAATTGCGAACCGAGTAAGGACTGGAATTCGAAAGTGGTTGATGTTGGCTCGAAGCTGATGGATCGGGCAGCAATGCCGTCACAGGCGTTCACGAAGGCCTCGGATGAGGTGGCAAAATGGATGGCAGAGAGAGACTTGGAGCCGAGTTTCGGGGGAGAAAGGCTCCTCGCCTTCTGCCGGGACGCAGAGAAGATGTTTTCGGCAGTTCCCGACTGATTCAACCATCGCGAATAGTCACCGGGCCAGCGCTGCTCGCCATTGCCGGAGCCGCTCACGGTGATGGTGTTGGTGATGCTAAGGGAAGTGCTGTCCCCCGCTTGCTTTACACCTGCGGAACCTGAGGAAGTGTTGATGAACGACGTACTTGACCGCCGCGCTTTCGTGAAGGCCGCGGCTGCTGCCGCCGGCGCCGTGGCGATCGACGGGCGCAAGGCCCTGGCCCAGGCTGCCTCCGCGCCGGCGGCGGAGCAGCCCCCGGCCACGATCTATTTCAACGGTGATATCCTCACCATGGAGGCTGACACGCCACAGTCGGTCGAGGCCGTGGCCGTCAGGGATGGCAGGATCGCCTTCGCCGGTGATCTTGCCGCGGCCCGCGCCGCGGTGCCCGGGGCCGTGGAGAGGGATCTCGCGGGCCGTACCATGCTTCCCGGCTTCATCGACTCGTGGGGGCATTTCGCGCTCTTCGCGCAGCAGACGCTGGGCGTGAACCTTGCCTATTTCAGTGCCGACCCGCCGCGCCGCCGCGCCGACGTCATCGCCCGGCTCAAGGCCGCACAGCCCTTCAATGGCTGGATCATCGGCTATGGCTATGATGCGGACATGTTGTCGGACGGCGCACTGACGCTCGCGGACCTCGATGCGGCCTTTCCCGCGACACCGGTGATGATCAGCACGCTGTCGACGCTGACGGGGCAGGTCAACGGCGCAGGGATCGCAAGGCTCGGCCTCACGCCCGCGACGAAACCCGCGCAGCCCGGCCAGATCGTCAAGGACCCGGTGACGGGCAAGCTCACCGGCGAGCTGCTGTTCACGCCCTTCCTCGCGGCCCATGCCGCCGCCGTCGGGACCGTGTCCCAGGCCCGGGTGCTGCAGAGCTTCCAGGCGGCCGAGGCGCTGCTCGCGGCCCAGGGCTATACCACCGTGCAAAGCTATCAGCTGCAGCCCGATGAGCTGGCGAACTTCCGTGCCGCCTTCGATCAGGGCGTGCTCGCCGTCGATGTCATCGGCATGCCGTCGATTTCCGATGCAGCCTCCGGCGCCTTCGTCGAGACCGCGGACTGGACATGGGGCGCCTATAGCCACGGCGACCGCGGCCTGATGATTCCGGGCTACCAGGTGGCGACCGATGCGGCGCCGCAGCTGCGCCTTGCCGCCTTCACCAAGCCCTATCTCGACACCACCGGCTTTCCCGACGGCTGGAAGGGCGTGCTGTTCCCGCAGGACACGGTCGAACAATGGATCGGCCATGCCTATGCCAAGGGCATCCAGCTCTTCTGCTACAGCAATGGCGATGCCGGCATCGACCTGAGCCTCGCCGCGATCGAGAAGGCGATCGCGGAGACCGGCAAGGCGGATGACCGGCGCACCGTCATCGCGCATTCCTACTTCGTGCGGCCGGACCAGCTCCAGACCTATGCCCGGCTGAAGCTCGGCATCTCGATGATGCCGCCGCACATGATGCTCTATGGCGATGCGCTGATGAAGCTGCTGGGCCCCGAGCGCGCCACCCGGGAATCGCCCATGGCCTCGGCCCTGGCGGCGGGTCTCCGGACCACCATGCATTGCGACTGCCCCTCCGCCTCGCCCAATGTCATGGAGGCGGTCTGGGCCACGGTGACGCGCCAGACGCTGTCGGGCCAGGTGCTCGGCCCCGAGGAGCGCGTCAGCCCCTATCAGGCGCTGCTCGGCGTGACCCGCAACGTGGCCTTCACCTATCGCGAAGAGGACAGCAAGGGCACGATCAGCGCGGGCAAGACCGCCGATCTGGTGATCCTCGATCACAACCCGCTGACCGTGAGCGCCGCGGCGATCCGGGACATAAAGGTGGTCGAAACCATCAAGAGGGGAAAGACCATCCATCGCGCCGCGGTGTAGGTTCCCCGCTGGCGGCTTTCTCGCTCAGTTGAGCCCTGACGATCACCTGCGCGGCTCCCCGGCCATCAGCAGATGCGCGGCAGCTGCTCGCCCGCCAGCCAGTCGACGATGCGGCCGCCGCCGAAGCTGGTTTCCATCTCGACGAAGCAATCGGGGTCGGCCGTGGCGTGGCCGATAACCCGCGCCTCGCGGCCCAGCGCATGCGCCTGCATCGCGGCGAGGACGGCCCCTGCGGCTTCCGCCGCGACCACGGCGACGAGCTTTCCCTCGTTCGCCACGTTGAGCGGGTCGAGCCCCAGCAATTCGCAGGCGGCGGCGACCTCGGGGCGGACCGGGATCGCTTCCTCGCTCAGGCGGAAGCCGACGCGTGACTGCTGGGCGATCTCGTTCAGCGTGGCGGCGAGGCCGCCGCGGGTGGGATCGCGCAGCAGCCGGATCGAGGGGCCGGCGGCTGCGGCCATCTGCGCCACCAGGCCGTGAAGGGCGGCGGTGTCGGACAGGATCTCGGTGTCGAAGGACAGGTTCTCGCGGCGCGACATGACGGCAACGCCATGATCGCCGATGCTGCCCGAAAGGATCACGGCATCGCCCGCCCGGGCGGCATCGCCGCGCCAGCTGCGGCCGTCGGGCGCGACGCCGATGCCCGTGGTGGTGATGAACACGCCATCGGCCTTGCCGCGCTCCACCACCTTGGTGTCGCCGGTGACGATGCGAATGCCGGCGGCGCGCGCCGCCGCGCCCATCGAAAGCGCGATGCGCTGGAGGTCGGCGAGCGGAAAACCTTCCTCGATGACGAAGGCTGCGGTCAGCGCCACCGGCATGGCGCCCGCCATGGCGACATCGTTGATGGTGCCATTGACCGCGAGCAGTCCGATGTCGCCACCGGGAAAGAACAGCGGCGACACCACATAGCCATCGGTGCTGACGACGACGCGGCCGGGGGGCAGGGCGAGCACGGCCTGGTCATTTCCGGCCGCGAGTTCCGGACTGGCATAGGCGGCGTGGAAGACGTCCTCGATGAGCCGCACCATGGCCCGACCGCCCGCGCCGTGCGAAAGGTCGACCCGCCCCTTGGCGAGATCGAGCTTGCGGCGAAAGGCCTTCGCCTCAGGCGCCGGCATGGGCCGCCGCCTGCCGTGCACGGTCGCGGAAGCGGCCATAGGTCCAGTGGGCCGCGCAGGCGCCTTCGGACGAGACCATGCAGGAGCCCATCGGCGTTTCCGGCGTGCAGGCGGTGCCGAACAGCCGGCATTCGACGGGTTTCTTCACGCCCCGCAGGATGGCGCCGCATTCGCAGGCCGGATTGTCGGCAGCCGCCAGCGTTTCGATCCCGAAGCGCCGTTCGGCATCGAAACCGGCGAAATCCGGGCTGACTTCGAGGCCGCTGGCCGGAACCTCGCCAAGGCCGCGCCAGGCGAAGCTGTTGCGCAGGCGGAACACCCGCGACACCGCGTCCTGGGCGCGGGCATTGCCCTGCTCGGTCACGGCGCGGACGTACTGGTTCTCCACCTCGGCGCGCCCGTCATTCACCTGGCGCACCAGCATCAGCACGGCCTGCATCACGTCGAGTGGTTCGAAGCCGGCGATCACCACCGGTTTGGCGAAGCGCTCCGCCACCTCGGCGAAGGGCTTCCAGCCGGTGATGGTGGAAACATGCGCGGGGCCGACGAAGCCATCGAGCGGAACACTTACTGCCGTCTCCACTTCCGTACCCGACATGATGGCGCCGATGGCCGGCGGCGTGAGCACATGGTTGCAGAAGACCGAAAAGTTGGCGAGGCCCCTGCGCTCCGCCATCAGCACCGCTTGCGCGGTGGCGGGTGCGGTCGTCTCGAAGCCGATGGCGAAGAACACCACCTGGCGATCGGGCTCCTCCGCCGCGATGCGCAGGCCGTCGAGGGTGGAATAGACCATGCGGATGTCGGCGCCCTCGGCCTTGGCGCGCTGCAGGCTCTGCCCGCCCGAAGCCGGAACCCGCATCATGTCGCCATAGGTGCAGAGCGTGACGTCGGCTCGGCGCGCCAGCCTGATCGCCGCATCGAGCCGGCCCATCGGCAGCACGCAGACCGGACAGCCCGGTCCGTGGATCATCCGCACCTGGGGCGGCAGCAGGTCCTCGATGCCGTAGCGCGAGATGGCATGGGTGTGGCCACCGCAGAATTCCATGAAGGCATAGCGCCGCGCCGGATCGGCGTCCTCGGCGATGCGCCGGGCGATGCCGCGCGCCAGTTCGCCGCTGCGGTATTCGTCGACATGCTTCATGCCGGCACCCCGGCCAGGTCGAGCGCCGCCTCGCGCATCATCTCGAGCGTGCGGAGCGCCTCCGCCTCGTCGATCCTGGCGATGGCATAGCCCACATGCAGCACCACGAAGTCGCCCACCGCCACCTCGTCGAGCAGCGCCACCGAGACGGTCATCGCCACGCCATCGAGGCTGACGCGCGCCAGCGCATCCGGCAGCACCTCGATCACGCGGACGGGAACGGCAAGGCACATGCGATCAGTTCTCCCCTGCGATGGTGGCGCCATGGCGGCGCGCGATGACGGCCTGCCCCAGCGACAGACCGCCGTCATTGGGCGGCACGGCGTGCGCCAGGAGCGGCGTGATCCCCGCCTGCCGGAGATTGGCGGCAATCGCCTCGCCAAGCAACCGGTTCATCAGGCATCCGCCCCCCAGCACGAAGCGCTGCTGGCCATGGAGTAGCGCCGCCGCCGCGAGCCAGCTGGCGATGCCGCGGGCCAGCGTGCCGTGCAGCAATCGCGCGCCGGTGGCCGCATCGACATCCATCAGCGCCACGAGCAGCGGTGAAAAATCGAGAATGCCGTCAGCGACGCGGAAGCCATCTTCCAGCACCAGCGGGCCGGCGGCCAGCGCCTCCAGCCGCATGGCGGCCTCGCCTTCGAAGCTCTGAACATCGCAGACGCCGAGCAGGCCCGCCGCGGCATCGAACAGGCGGCCCAAACTGGTGGTGCGCGCACCGTCGCGGCGCTGCGCCAGGGCGAGAACGGCCGGCCCGCCGGGTCGCGCCGCGATCCGCTGTGCTGCGGGACTCCCGGCAAGGCCAAGTTCAGCGCAGGCGGCCAGCGCCATGCGCCAGGGCTCGCGCGTGGCGCGGTCGCCTCCCGGCAGCGGCAGGGCCTTGAGGTTCCCAAGCCGCCGGTGGCTGGCGCTTTCGAGCAGCATCAGCTCGCCACCCCAGGAGGTGCCGTCATCGCCGAGGCCGTGGCCGTCCAGCGCTGCGCCCAGCACGGCGCCGGTGAGCCGGTGCTCGGCGGCAACGGCGGCGAGATGGGCCGCATGGTGCTGCACACGCCGGACGGGCAGGCCGCTCGCCTCGGCGGCGCGGGTCGAGACATAGTCGGGGTGGAGGTCGCAGGCGGCGAGTTGCGGCGTGACGCCGAGCAGGTCAGAGAGCCGCGCCGCCGTGTCACGGAGGAAGCGCAGCGTCGCGGCGTCGTCGAGATCGCCGATGTGCTGGGAGACGAAGGCCTCGCGGCCGCGCGTCACGGTGACAGTGGATTTGAGATGGCCACCGAAGGCAATGACATCCGGCCCGTCTTCCGCCAGCGCCACGGGCTCGGGCACGAAGCCGCGCGCCCGGCGCAGGAAGGCCGGTGCGCCATCGATTACCTGCATCACGCTGTCGTCGGCGCGATGCAGGATCGCACGGTCGTGGCTGACCACGAGGTCGGCGATGCCCGCCAGTGCCGCGCCGTCATCGATGGCGATGGGCTCGCCGCCGGCATTGCCGCTGGTGGCGACAAGCGACACCTGCACCGGCCCTTCAGCCGAGAATGCGGGACCGGCGAGGGCGGCGAACAGCAGGTGATGCACCGGGGCGTGGGCCAGCATTACGCCGATGCGATCGAGCCCGGGTGCGATGGCGGCGGGCAGGCCGCCGCGGCTGCGCATCAGCACGATGGGTGCGGCCGTGCCGGCGGCCAACCGGCATTCCGCTGGCGAGGCCTCGGCGAAGAGCGGGATCGAGGCCGCATTGGCCAGCATGATTGCGAAAGGCCTGGCAGGGCGCCGCTTCGCCGCACGCAACCGCGCGATGCTGTCCGCATTGCCTGCATCGCAAAGAAGCTGGAAGCCGCCGATGCCCTTGAGCGCGACGATGCCGCCGCCGCGCAGGACTTCGGCAATGTCGGCGATGGCATGGCTCAGTTGTGGCCCGCAGGCCGGGCAGGCGATGGATTCGGCGTGAAACCGCCGGCTGTCGGGGTCGTGGTAATCGCGGGTGCAGGCGTCGCACATGGGAAAAGATGCCATGGCCGTGGTCGCCCGGTCATAGGGCAGGGCGGCCGCCATGGTGAAGCGCGGCCCGCACTGCGTGCAGGTGACGAAGGGATAATGGTGGAAGCGGCTGGCCGGATCGAACAGTTCGACGCGGCAGGCAGCACATGTCGCGGCATCCGCAGCGAGCCTCGTCGTGGCGGCGCCGCCGCGGCTGTCTGCGATCGCGAAGCCTGCATCGCCGCGCGTGGCGATCACCATGCTGTCAACCGAGTCCACCCGCGCCAGCGGCGGCGCTTCATCAACCAGTGCCGCGAGGAAGGTGCGGACGCCGCCGCCCTCGACCTCCACCAGCACGCCGTCGCCGTCGTTGAGCACGAAGCCCGCAAGATCAAGGCGCCGCGCCAGCCGATATACATGGGGCCGGAAGCCCACGCCCTGCACAGCACCCCGCACGCGGACGCGAAGCCGCTCCGGTCGGGGGATGACCGGCTCCATCAGCATCGCGTCATTCCGCGGCGGTGCGTAGGTTCTGCCGGGCTTGCGCGGTGATCCAGGCGCAGAGTTCGGCCATGCCTTCCCCGGTCCTGGCGGATACGGTGATGATCGCGATCGCCGGGTTGATGCGCCGGGCATGCGCCATGATGGCGGCGAGGTCGACATCGAGATGCGGCAGCAGATCGCTCTTGGTGATGACCATCAGGTCGGAGGCGGTGAAGATGCCGGGATATTTGAGCGGCTTGTCCTCGCCCTCGGTGACCGAGAGCACCACCACCTTGTGCGCCTCGCCGAGGTCGAAGTCCGCCGGGCACACGAGGTTGCCGACATTCTCGATGAACAGCAGCGAGCCCGGTGCCAGCAAAAACCGGTCGAGGGCGCGTGCCACCATCAGGGCGTCGAGGTGGCAGCCCTTGCCGGTGTTGATCTGGATCGCGGGCGCACCGGTGGCGCGGATGCGCTCGGCGTCGTTCGAGGTCTGCTGGTCGCCTTCGATGACGGCGATGGCGTGTGCCGTCCGCAGCTGCTCGATCAGCTTCACCAGCAGGGTGGTCTTGCCGGAACCGGGGCTGGAGACGAGGTTGAGGGAGAACACACCCGAGGCGGCAAGACGCGCGCGGTTGGCCCGCGCCTGCGCATCGTTCACCGCCAGCACGTCCCGCTCGATGCGGATGAGGCGGTCCTGCGTGAGGCCGGGCACCGAAGCGCCGGCGGGCCCCGCGCCGAAATCGACATGGCCGAAGGTGGCGACGGGAGAAACGGAGGGCGTGCCCGATCCACACCCACAGACGCTGCACATCAGTCGACCTCCAGTTCCCTGACCCTCAGTTCCTGACCACCGGTCACCTGCAGCTGCCCGCCGCCGCAGTGCGGGCAGGGCGCCAGCCGCTCGGCCAGTTGTACCACCTGGTTGCAGTCAAGGCACCAGGCCTCGCCCGGCACCACCACGACGTCGAGTTCGGCTTCTTCCGCGGCGCTGCCCTGAGCCGCCGCGCCGAAGCAGAAGCGCAGCGCCTGCTCCTCGACGCTGCTGAAGGCGCCGAGCTCGAGCCGGATGACCCGTACGCGGCTGAAGCCGGAGCGCTCGGCCTGTTCCGCGACGAGCGACACGATGTTCTCGGCAATGCTGAGCTCATGCATCGGCTGCCCCGCGCATGGCGACACGGCAGCGATCGAAGGGCATGACGGGCGGCGATGGTCCTTTCATCTGCGTTTCATCCTCGGCCGGGCGGTGGACATCTTCAAGCCTTCATTCCAACGGCTCCCCAAGGCCCGGTCCATTTGCGCACCCGGCTCAGCCGGCGGGAATCTCGCCCCGTTCCATCTGCCGCATGACCTGTCGCAGCCGCAGGAGGTGCGCACCGGCCAGCACCTTCTCGGGTCCCTCGGGCAGGTGCCAGAGCAGTTCGACCAGGCGCACATGCATGCCCTTCACGTTGAACAGGCGTTGCGGAACGCCACGGCTGCGCAGCGCGTCCGCGAGCGGCGGTGCGGAAGGGAAGGCGGCGCTCTCCTCGAGGCCGCAGCACAGGAGCGCCAGCCTCGTCCAGGTGCATTTATCGCAGGCGCCGCAATTGCCGCCGGAACCGGTGTCGCGCCAGCACACCGACAATTGCCCGACCAGCTCCGGCGCCCGTGCCGCGATCAGGCGGAGCTTGTCGACGCGGTCGCGGTGCTCGCCATAGCCGCGAATGGGGAAGGGGCCGGACCCCACGATCCAGGCCAGCGCCGCGGAGTTTCCCCAGGGGTGCCGCGCCAGGTCCTGCACCAGGCTGTTGTCGAGCGCGAAGCCCCCGGCGCGAAACCCCGGCGACACGAAGTAGAGGCACATGGCCAGCCCAAGGCTGTGCAGCATTTCCCAGTTGCAGGGCGCCCGACGCAGGCTGGTTCTGACCTCGACGAGGGCCAGACCGAGGGTGCTGCAGATCGCCCCCACCCGGTACTTCAGTTGGCCATAGGCCATGACCGAGTCATGCGGATAATCCGCCCCGGCGATCAGCAGGCCGTGGGTGAAGCCATCCGCCCGGGCCTCGATAGCAGAGGACGTGCTGTCGACGCCGCCGCTGGCGCAGATGATGCGGGCTTCACCCTGCGGCGCCACGTCGGAGGCGATCACGGGTAGCCACAGCCGGAGCGGATGAACCCCCGGCCACTGCCACAGGTCGAAGGCCTGCGCCAGGCGCTGCAGCGCGCCTGCCACACCGCGTGACACCGGCTGGTCGAGCCGGATCGACAGGCCCGTACTCATCGACAGGATGGCGAGGCCGAAGGCCGCGAAATCCGCGCGCCCGTGATCGGCCTGCGCCACGGCGTCGCTTTCGATGAAGAAGCTGTGGCCGGCGGCCGCGATCTCGGCCCGCCGGCCATTCCAGGTGAGGCGCGCCTCATGCCACACCTGATGCCCCGCTGCGGCGCGTGATGGGTTCTCCTGCACTGCCTCACCCCTTTGCTTGCCCGCACCGGGGCGAGGATGCAGTCCACCGCTGGCCCGCCCTCAGCCCCGTTCCATTCGCCCCAGTCCGGCAGCTTGCCACGATCGGCGGCGTGGAGGCCACTCTCCAGAATTGCAAACTGCGTCTGCCGGTCCAGGCCGCAAAGCCGCGGCATTGAGTGGCGCGGCTCGCTGTGGGAGAACGGGCGCATGTCATATGTCATCTATGCGCTGGCGGCGCTCGGCGAAATCGCCGGCTGCTTCTCGTTCTGGGCCTGGCTGCGGCTGGGAAAATCCGCCTGGTGGCTGTTGCCCGGCATGCTCTCGCTCGCCGCCTTTGCCTGGCTGCTGACGCGCATCCCTGCCGACGCCGCGGGCCGGGCCTATGCGGCCTATGGCGGGGTCTACATCGTCGGGTCGATACTCTGGCTGTGGCTGGCGGAAGGCCAGCGCCCCGACCGCTGGGACATTGCCGGGGCCGCGATCTGCCTCGCCGGCAGCGCCATCATCCTCCTGCCATCGCGCGCCTGAGCGGCGTGCCGGGCCTCAGGCGAGGAAGCCGCAGGGTCCCCACATCTCGCCCAACTCGACGTCGCGCGCGTAATTCGACAGCGGCAGCCCGGAATTGCTGCAGACGGTGATCTCATTGAGATAGAGATCGCCCGACTCGCTCGGCAGAAGGTCGATGCGCAGCACCTCGTGGCCGCGCCCGATCGCCTCCGCCAAGGTGCGGGCACGTGCCTTCAGTTCGTCCGACAGCGCCAGCCCTTCCACCAGTCCCACGCTGGCGGGCTGGTTTGGCAGCAGGTTGAAGTCGGGGTCGTAAAGGCTGACCCGCGTACGATCGCTGCCGTCCATCTGCTTCTCGTCGACCGAGATGATGCCGGTGCGGCCGCGAAACACGTAATACAGGAGCACCGCCGAGGGATTGCGTGCCGTCACCGCCTCCTCGATGAACACCGCGCGCTTGAACACATTGTACCACCATTCGCCGAGCGCCACGTTGTAGGGTTCCGAGAGCCAGGTGCCGGCATCGGCCTCATGCCTGGCGCGGGCGGCGGGAGCGAGCGGATAGCGGATGCGCTTGCACCGGCCGCAGCCGAGATTGGCCTTGAGATAATAGTCGCCTGCGGGCAGGGCGTCGTTGGCCGGCAGGCGCGCCACGTCGGATTGCCAGAGAATGCGCGGAACCTTGACCAGCGGGGCGGCGTCCGGCGTGCAGAACCATTCCGTCAGCAGCTTGTTCCCGCTCTGCGGAACGGGCAGCCATTCGAGCAGCTTCAGTGCGTTCAGCTTCTCCGAATAGAGCATAGGGCTCAAGAGGTCGGGATAGCGCCCGGCCTTGCGGTGATACGCGATGAGGATGTTGCCGATGACGCCGTCGAGCCCCGCGCCATCATAGACCTCGATTCCACGCAAGTGGCCGGGCCGGCGCAGGCCAGGGTCGCGCGGGCGATAGCGCCGGCGGATTTCGGTGGCGATCTCGCCAGCCATGCCGGGCACATTGCGGTAGTCGGTGGCGGGAGACGTGGCCATGGGACGTGCGGCGCTCGATTGATCGGTCGTTGCGTTGGTCATTAGACGGTCATGGCGCGGGCCGAAGTCAAGTGGCGGAAACCGGCCCCTGAAACGGCGACGCGCCCCGTTTCGGGGGCGCGTTGCGATGGTCGTCATGCTGAGATGGCGGCGCGAGCCTTGGGCTCAGCCGTTGCTCTTGAGACGGTAGAGATAGGGACGCGAAATCCCCAGCTGCCCAGCCAGCACCTCGGCCGACTTTCCGGACTTCAGTCCGGCAAGCACGGCCTTGCGCAGCTTTGCGACATCGGCGGTGCTGCGGCGGGCCACCTTGCGGGGCGCCTTCTTCGCTGCAGGCTTCCGGGCCTTCACCGACTTCACGGCGATGACCTTGGTCGTCTTCTTGCTGCGGGTTGCCGTTTTGGCGGCAACCTTCTTCTTCGCCTTCTTGGCCATCAATGCGCGCTCAGAGAGCGCGCAGCTGATCTGCCGACTGCTTGCCGGAACGGCGGTCGGTCACCAGCTCGAAGGAAACCGCCTGGTTTTCCTTGAGCGAACGCAGACCGGCGCGTTCCACGGCGCTGATGTGAACGAACACGTCCTTCGAACCGTCATCCGGCGCGATGAAGCCGTAGCCCTTGGTCTCGTTGAACCACTTTACCTTGCCTGTAGCCAAAATATGTTCTCGCTTTCATAGTAGTCAGTGTCCCGAAACGTTCGGGCCCCGCGGCCCGGATAAAAGCAGTCTTGGGTAAAGAAAGTCAATGCTTACCTGAGGGAGCGGGGTCCGGGGGCCCTCGGCGACCCCTTCCGGGCAGCCGCACCGCCGCACCCCATTCGCGGGATCCCGCGACCGTACGTTGAGACCAGGCACGTGGCCTCGCCCCCGCGGCGGTGCGAGTCAGCCCAGATTGAGCGCAAAAACGGTGACGGTGCGGCGCCGTTCAAGTAGGTTGTGGCCAGCAACGAAGGGGGAGACACATGGGCAATCATCTCACGCTGGGCCGCAGGGCCTTTGGCGGCCTGCTGGCCGGATTGGCCTTAACCGCCGTCAGCCGCGTGCCGGAGGCCTTGGCTGCGGCACCCGATGGCGCCGGCGCCGTCGAGGACATGCTCTCCGCCCTGACGGCCTCGCGCGCCCTGTCGTTCACTGCCGAATCGAGTTTCGGCGCCTCGGTCTCGAAGGACCGGCTCCGTACCCTCGGCAACCGCGCCAGCGTCGTGTTCCAGCGGCCAGACAGCCTGTTCATCGTGTTCGGCGGGGGCGGCCAGCCCGATGTCCAGATGCTGATTTCGGGTGGCGAGGCGACACTGTTACGCCTGTCGCTGGCTTCCAAGACGGTGTTGAAACTGGCGCCGGAAAACGGCCCGGCCTTCGCGGTGCCCGGTCTGTTCATCCCCTTCCTCGGCCTGCTGAGCGAGACGGCCGGAGCGGAGTTCTTCGGCGACATTTCTTCGGTGACGGCGCTGGCGCAGGGTGCGCCCGACCAGCCGGAGACCACGACGCTCGCCGCCGTCATGGCCAGCCGCTTCACCGGCGAAGTCTGGGTCAACAAGAGCACCAGCCTCCCGGTTCGCACCACCGGCACGTGGTTCGGCGCCAAGGGCGACGTGGCCGCCAGCGCCGCGGTCAATTTCACCGGCTGGTCCACCGAACCGCCCGTGGCCGGGGCCTTCGCGGTCAAGGGGCTTGCCGAAGCCAAGACGGTCGAACTGGATGGCCTCGGCCTCTGAGGCGGGCAGCGGCGCGGCGGCTCCGGCCACCGCGCCCGAATTGCCGTCCTCAGCGTGCAGAATGCGTATTTTCGCCAGCTATCCAGGGTTCCCGAACCACTGTATCCCCAGCGAACGATTGTAGACGTCCGCTTCGAGGGAGTTTCCGGAGATGATCAAGACGCTTCGCACCGCCGTCGCGGCGGCGGCCGTGCTGGCTGCTGCAGGCTGCAACATGGCGCTGGCCGCGAATTTCGTGGAGCCGCCCACCTTCACCAGTTCCAACGGCGAGCTCAGCCTGCTGATGGTCGCCAAGGCCAGCCCCGTATCGGCCATCGCTTTCAAGCCACCGGGTGCCAACCGCGCCATCAACCCCACCGGCTGGGTATACGAGATCTGCTACCGTTCCGCGTCGGTCAATGACCGCTGCCTCACCGGTGCTGGCACCTCTTCCGAATTCGGCGGCGTGCGGCTGGCGCTGCAGCCCGGCGACAAGCTGAAGATCAGGCTCGTCAACAAGCTGCCCCCGCAGGACCCCAACAAGGTCATGCACTACTGGAACAGTGCCGACGCGACACCGGTCATGGACCCGGACGGCGAGAACCTGCCGCTGAGCCCCACCAATCTCCATACCCACGGCCTCGTCGTCCAGGCGCGCGGCGCCACGCTGTCCGATCCGACCTGGGGCGACGACATCTACGTCACCCTCTACAATCCCGCCAACGGCATGCCGATGGGCCAGGGCATGGATCATGGCGCGGTGGTGACCTCGGGCGTGCTCGACTACGTGATCAACGTGCCGGCCAACGAGCCCTCGGGGGCCGACTGGTTCCACCCCCATGTCCACGGCGTCACCTCCGACAGCCTGGCGATGGGCCTCTCCGGCATCATCAGCATCGGCAAGGCCGCTTCCTATGCCGGCGACGGCAAGACCGGCTTTCCTGAATCGCAGGTGCGTCACCTGATCCTCAAGGACATGCAGGTGCTGGCCGCCGGCACGATCGGCTTCCAGCAAGGCCTGAATTCCTATCCCTTCAGCGTCAACAACGGCGATGTGCTGGATGACCAGCAGGACCCGCAGTTCTGCGCGCAATATCCCTCCACCCCGGGCGAGACGCGCCAGGGCAGCTGCCCCGGCGCCAACAACACGGGGATCGGCGGCAACAATTACACCAACGGCAATTGGTACTTCCCGGTCAGCGGCGTGGTCTATCCGACCATCGCGCTCACCAAGCCCAAGGGCGAGCTGTGGCGCATCACCAATGCCAGCGCCAGCGCCAGCTACCGGCTGGAGCTCGACGCCAAGGCCGGCACCTATCCGATGCTGATGCAGCTCGTGTCGCTCGACGGCATCAGCGTCTACCTGCCGCCCGGAACCTCGCAGTCGGACAAGGCGAAGCTCGTTGGCGCGCGGGCCACCGTCGTGCCGTGCCCCGGCAAGGTTCCGACCGGATTCCCGGAACCGATCTGCATCAAGGACATGGTCATGCTGCCGGGCTCGCGCACCGAGGTGTGGGTGACCTATCGTGACGCTGCGGGCAACATCGCGAAGCCCCCGGCCGGCGCGTCCGCCACGCTGCGCTCGGTCGGCATCACCACGGGCGATCCCGGTGTGGGTGACCCGTGGCCGGCCATCGATCTCGCGCCGGTGACCTTCGCCAACACCTACACGGACTCCTCGCTGGTGGCGCTGCTGCTGGCGGGCGATGCGCGCGCCGCCAACGCGCCGCAGGGCATCTTCGCGGCCAGGGTTCCCTATGCCACGGCGGCCAACCTGCCGCCCGGCTGTGCGGCCCTCGCACCCGGCCACCGCCGCCGCATCTTCTTCGGCCTCGTCGATCCCACCAATCCCAACATCTTCGGGCTGGGCTACGAGGAACTGGATCAACATGGCGTCGTCGTGCCGGGGACCTTCCAGCCGGTCTCGGCCTTCGATCCGATGAATCCGTTCATCTGCCTGCCGCTCGGCCCCGGCCAGAAGCCGGTGCACGAGACGTGGGAGCTGGTGAACCTCGCCACCGAGAACCACAATTTCCACATCCACCAGACCAAGTTCCGCACCGTCGATCCGACCCGGGGCCCGGGCTCGCCCCTGTCCCCGACGCTCGACCAGACCGCCGGCGCGGGCGTCATGGAAGACGAGATGACGCTGCAGATCGCGCAGCCAATTCCGGCCTATGCCAACACCATCGCCAACAACCAGAATGGTTACTGCACCGTGGCGCAGTGGCGCTCCGGCGTCTGCGTCAACAAGCCGGCGGTGGTCGACATTCCCTTCGCCGAAACCGGCGAGTTCGTCTACCACTGCCACATCCTCGAGCATGAGGATGCCGGCATGATGGCGAAGATCCAGGTGGTGCCGGCGCCAGCCTCTCCCTGAGGCAGCCGCTCGAACGCAAATGACAATGGCCGGGCGATTGCCCGGCCATTTTCGTTTCGCCATCGGGTCAGTTGAAGTTGAGGTTCTTCATCTTGTCGCGCAGGTCCTGCGACTCGCGCGCGGCGTCCTCGCCGTTGTGGATGATCTTGGGCGTGATGAAGACGATGAGTTCGGTGCGCTGCGCGTTGTTGTCGGTGGTGCCGATCAGCTTGCCGAGCAGCGGCACCTTGTCGGCACCGGGAACGGTGTCGCGGGTGCGGTCCTCGATGCCAGAGATCAGCCCGCCGAGCAGCACCGTCTGCTGGTCGTTGACCGACACCTTGGAGGTGACCGAGCGCTGGGTGAAGGTCGGGTTGCCGCCGGCCGTGGTCTTGTCGTTCGGCTGCATGGCGGAGAGTTCCTGGCCGAGCTCGATGGTGACGACGCCGCTGGCGCTCACCCGCGGGCGCACCTTCAGGATCACGCCGGTGTCACGGTACTCGAACGAGTTGACGAAGTTGCCGCCGTCGGTCACCGCGGTCTGGCTCTGGATCGGCACCTGGTCGCCGACCTTGATCGTCGCGGTCTCGTTCTCCATCACCAGGATCGAGGGCGAGGATACGATGCGGACGTTGGTGATGCCCGACAGCGCGTCGATGACGACCTTGGGGTTGGTGATGCCGCCCCACAGGAAGTTCATGCCGGGAAACTGCGGGCTGATCACCGGGCCGGTTGCTGCCGGCTTGCTGCCGGCGAGCGCGATGGAGAAGTTGTTGCTTTCGAAATAGGCCTGGACGCCGTAGCGCAGCTGGTTGTTGAGCGTGACCTCGGCGATCATCGTGTTGATCAGCACCTGGGTCGACGGCGCATCCATCTGGCGCAGTGTCGCGAGGATCTTGCGATAGTCCTTGGGCGTGGCGCTGATGACGATTGTATTGTTCGTCGGATTGGGCGTGATGCGGATCGTCGACGAGCCGCCCCCGCCGGAGGCGAAGCCGCCATAGCCGCCGCCGGACCCGCTGCCGCCACCCTGCAGGCCCGATTGGCCGGCATTGGCGAGGCCCCCCGCGCCCGTGCCGGAATTCGACGTGCTTCCGGTCTGCAGGTCGGACTTGCCTTGCTGCTCGGCCGAACCCTGCGGATCGGGTTGCGGCTGTTCCTGGCCGCCCGTGTCGTTGGCGACCGAGACGTCCATCGACTGGTGGTCGGGCGCCACCTCGCCGGTGGTGCCGGCGCCGCCGCTGCCCGAGCCGAAGGTGGCATTGAGGATGCGCGCCAGCTCCACGGCGTTGCCGTTCTGCACGGCATAGACGTAGTAGTTCGGTGAATCGACGCTTTCCTGGTCGAGGCGGCGGATCCAGTTCATCGCGGTGTTCACCTTGGCGCGGGTGCGGGCGATGACGATCAGGCTGTTGATGCTGGGGACGGGGATCACCTTCAGCGCATTGGGGCCCGAAGCCGCGCCGTCTTCCGCGAAGACCTGCTCGACCTTCGCCGCCACATCCTCGGCGCGGGCATTCTCGAGGCGGGCGAGGCCGGAGGTCTGGTTGCGCATCCAGTCGACGTCGAAGGACAGGATGACGTCGACGAGCTGGCGGCGCTCCTCGGAGGGACCCCGGATGAGGATCATGTTGCCGACCTTCGAGGCCCGCACCGAGCCCGAGCGCGCGATGAAGCCGTCGAGCAGTTCCATCACGCTCGCCGGGCTCACGTAGCGCAGCGGGATGGCGTTGACGCCATAGCCGGGCGAGACGTTCTTGCCGAGGTCGGCCGTGCCCATCTCGCCGTCGAGCACCTCCTGCAGCGCGACGATCTTGAAGTTGCCGTCCGACTGGATCAGCGCCGCACCGGCGAGGCGCAGCGAGGCTTCATAGGCGCTGAGCAGTTCGCGACCTGTGAGAGAACGATTGCTGACCAGCGTCACGGTACCCTGAACGCGCGGATCGATGGTGTAGTTGTAGCCCAGAGTCTCGCCGAGGATCAGCTTGGCGGATTCGGCGAGGTTGGCCTGGTCGACGTTGACGGTGAAGTTGCCGTCATCGAGCTGGCCGACGCCGGCCGGCGGATCGCCGCTGCCGCCGTCGGCGAAGTCGGCGGCGCTCATGCCGGGGATCAGCTCGTAGTGGCCGGCCGGGTTCTTGACCTTCACCGGCCCGTCGTTGCGGTTGGTGATCCTCTGCGGCGTCTTGGCGGTGAGGTCGACCTGGCTCGTGCTGTCGAGCATGGAGGAGGGCGTGTTGCAGCCCGCAAGCATCAGGGCGGCCAGGCACGTGAGCATCGGCCGCACCGGCCGGAAATGCATTCCGGCCCATCCTTTGCGGTGAACCGCCGATGAGACCATACCCTACGCGATCCTAGTGCGCGTGCCGACGGATTCAGGCACCGTTAACCTTTTAGTAACTGCCCTCTCACGGATGATTCGAGAAGGTTAAAAAACCCTGAATTTAGATGGGTGTGGGTAACTACCCGCAGTTTTTGCGGCGTTGTGGCGAATGGTGCCCGGATGCCCCGTTTCGGGCGTCGGCACTCGCCCTCAGGTCGCAGGGCGTCCGTGTCCGGTCCTGACGCAGGGAAAGCCGTTCACCAGACCCAGAACAGCAGGTACCACGCGCCCAGCGTCGAGGCGCAGGCCGGAACGAGCGCCGCGAGTGCCAGCAGCCGCCGCAGCACGTCCGGCGCATAGAGGCCGGCGATGCGCCAGCCGAGCCACAGGGCCCACAGCGCCGAGCCGCCCAGCATCGCCAC
The DNA here is from genome assembly GCA_945957365.1 of uncultured Alphaproteobacteria bacterium. Lineage (GTDB taxonomy): Bacteria > Pseudomonadota > Alphaproteobacteria > Rhizobiales > Aestuariivirgaceae > Aestuariivirga. The sequence continues at coordinate 58,324 of CAMFKI010000015.1, forward strand.
GCGCAGCTCCGCGATCCAGCCCATGTGGAAGCCGTCCTGGGCGAGCAGCGTGACGGTCAGCGCCGACAAGCCGAGGAACACGCCGGCCCCTGCCAGCGGGATCAGCGACTGGGCGAAATGATGGAAGCGCTTCACCGACCAGCCGGAGACGAAAGCCGCCGCCGCAAGGGAGGCGGAGACGATGGCGCCGTTCACCAGCGCGAAGACGAAGATGAAGCCGAGCAGCAGGACGCCGTCGAGCAGCGTCAGCACGTCGTTTTGTGCGGGATAGTCGGTGAGGATCCACCACGGCAGCGTGACCTGCAGCAGGCCCTGCAGGCCGTGCTCCACGAGGAAGCCGGCCGAGGCGATCTTGGCCCTGACCAGCCAGGGACTGGCGCTCCACAGGAAGGCGCCGACGGCGATGCCGAGGAGGCCGAAGACGATGAGCACGGTTTCCCACGGCTTGGCCTTCAGCCCCGCCACGTTGACGATGTCGTGGTTGGGCGAGCGCAGCGCGAGCCTGACCGCGCCGCCGCGGAAGCCCGAGCAGTTGGCGCACATGTGGCAATTGCTGTTCGACGTCATGGTGCGGATCGGCACCAGCGGCGCGCAGTGCACCGGCTGGAACTTGCCGCCGGGCGGCAGCCGGTAGGCGTTCCACTGCTCGGTGTCGACGGCGAAATGCAGCGGCGCCAGCTTGGCCAGCACGCGGAACACGCCGTTCACCGGACACAGGAAGCGGCACCAGACGCGCTTGTTGTCGCCCCACATGAGGCCTGCCACGATGGCGGCGGCGGTCGATCCGCCGAGGATCAGCAGCACCGGTCCCGGATATTGGTAGACGCTCACCATCTGGCCGTAGATCGTGGTCAGCGCGAAGGCGACGAAGGGCCAGCCGCCCCAGCGCACCCAGCGCGGAATGGCGCGCTTCAGGCCGTGCCGGCTCGCCACTTCCGTCAGCGTGCCTTCCGGGCACATGAAGCCGCACCAGACGCGGCCCACCAGCACCATCGACACCAGCACGAAGGGCCACCAGATGCCCCAGAACACGAACTGCGCGAACAGCGTCATGTTGTTCCACACGTGGTCCGCCTGCGCGGGCAGCGGCAGCAGCACGGGCACGATGATCAGCACGGCATAGACGGCGACCAGCACCCACTGCAGCCGGGCGATGGCGGTGCGGTGGCGCAGCAGCATGTCGCCCACTGCCGCCACCCGCGCATCGACCCCGCCGGGCGCGCGCCGCGGCGGGGTTGAGATGAGCGTGGCCATCAGGCCGCCTTGACCGCCCGCGGGCTTCGTCCGCCGCGGAGCAAGTAGGCGATCGCCGACCAGTACAGCACCGCGGCGATCACCTGGCTGAGGTCAGGCCGGGCGCGATAGCCGGTCAGCGCCGCGACCAGGCTGCCGAAGGGGCTGGTGTCGTCGAGCAGCATCGTGGTGTTCCACAGCGGCTTCGAGGGCAGCGGCAGCAGGCCAAGGCCCGACAGCCGGTCGATGCCGGTGAGCAACAGCGAGAAGGCGAGGAGCAGCAGCATGATCTCGGTGAAAACGAAGAACTGCCGCCAGGAAAACAGCTTGCTGCCGAGCTGCAGCAGCCAGTAGGTGGCGAGTGCCGCCGCAAAGCCGATCGCCGCGGTGAAGGCGGTGCCCCAGAACGTGGCGCCCGAGGCTCCCGCCAGGCTGCCATAGAGGAACACCGCGGTTTCCGAACCTTCGCGCGCCACCGCGATCATGGCGAGGAAGAAGACCCCCCACCAGTGTTCGTTCTGCGAGGCGGCGGTGAGGCCCGAAGTGATCTCCTTCTTGAGCGTGCGCCCGTGGCGGCGCATCCACACCACCATCTGCACGATGAGCCCGGCGGCGACCAGCACCATGGCGGCCTGGAAATAGTCCTGGCCCTCGTCACCGAACAGGTCGGCGGCGAACACCAGCACGGCACCCAGCGCCACGGCGGCCGCAAGCCCCGCGGCGACGCCGCCCCACAGGTAGAGCGTGCCGCGGCTGCGGCCCCTCTCGCCCGACTCGTGCACGAGCCAGGCATGCAGAATTCCGATCACCAGAAGCGCCTCGACCGACTCGCGCCAGATGATCAATGCGGTTTGCCAGAGCATGACGGGACCTTACTTCGCGGTGATCTGGGCGTGCGGCGCGTTGGGGTGGAAATCGTCGAAGAAGGCATAGGTGCCCGGATCGAGATTGCGGATCACCACGACGCTGGAATTGCCCGGCGCGATGACTTTTTCCTTCTTGAGTTCGACGCTCTCGAACTCGGCCGGCACGGTGCCGCTGTTGGTGACCTCGAGCCTTATCCGCGTGTTGGCCGGCACGTCGAGGGCGAGCGGCGAGATCACGCCGTCCTTCAGGTCGATCTTGAAGGTCGGATCGTCGGCCATCGCAGGGGCCGCAAGGGCCCCCGCCAGGATGAGGGGGAGCAGCCCGATCTTCAACGCGGACGTCATCTCAGTAGGATCCCTTCTTGCCGGTTCCGGCGTAGATGAACTCATAGCTTGCGTCAAACGGCTTGAACCAGGGCGCGACGCCCGTTTCCTTGTCGACATGACGGCCGAAATGCGTGGTGGTGCCGGGCGGCGAAATGTGGAAGGTGAGCTTGTACTGGCCTTCGCCGCCAAGCTTCACGTTGTCACCATAGTGCGGGCCGTCGCTGGCCACCATGGGCATGAAGTCGCCGCTCGACTTGTAGCTGCCGTCCGCCTTCTCGAGCGTGTAGGTGATGGCGAGGTCGGGGATCCAGTCGCCCTCGGCGAAGCCGTTGGTGTTGTCCTTGGCGGCGTGGATGTCGGCCTCGAGGTGAACGTCGCTCTCGGCCGCAGCCTTCATCATGCCGGCCGGCTCCATCTCGATGGGCTGAAGATAGACCGCCGCCACTTCCATGCCGTTGATCATCACCGGGTCGCCGGCGGGATACTCCGCTGCGAAAGCAAGGCCCGTTCCCATGGCGAGCAGTCCTGCTGCGAGGGCGGTGGAGGCAAAACGATGCATTGGCAAGCCTTTCTAGAATGATTCCAAAGTATCCGAGTGATTTACTCGGATATCTTCTGGGTAAACGGCGATGCTTCCCCTGTCAACGGCATGAGACAGTCGGTCGCTGCGGTGGCGTGCGGGAAAGTCGGGGAGGGCGTTTGCCCGATGCTCAGGAGGACTTGCCGCCCCTGTCGCTGCGCGAGCGCAGCAGGCCCATGAGGAGCACGAGGACGGCGGCGAGTGCGATCGCGGCGCAGGCCGCGACCGCCACCAGGCCGACGATCGAGTCCGAGAGATATTGGAAGATCCAGTTCATGGGGCGTTCCTTTCTCCCGGACCCGTTGCGCGTCAGCCGATGAACTCGACCACGCCGGTGTCGAGATCATAGACCGCATAGACGATCTTGACCTTCTTCTCGTGCTCGAGATGCTTCACGATTTCGCTTTCCGCGCCGATCTTGGCGGCGGTGCGCCTGGCATTCTCGCGCACGACATTGGCGACGAAGTCACCCGGCTTGCCCTTTTCGGCGCGGGCGGCGGGCAGGATCGCATCGACCATCGGGCCGATGAAGCCCGGCAGCTTGGTGCCCTTCTCGGCCACTTCGCAGGCTGCCTTCACCGCGCCGCATCGCTCATGGCCCATGACGACGATGAGCGGCGAGCCAAGATGCTCCGCGCCATATTCGATGGTGCCGAGGGTTGCCACGTCGGCGGTATTGCCGGCATTGCGGCACACGAAGAGTTCGCCGAGGTTGAGGCCGCCGAACAGCAGTTCCGGCGGAACGCGGCTGTCGGCGCAGGTGAGGACGGTGGCCCAGGGCGCCTGGCCCTGTGCGACTTCCTGGCGGCGCTTCAGCATGTCGGCCTCGCACAGCTGCGGCGCTTCGACGTAGCGCTTGTTGCCGTCCTTGAGCTTGGCGAGCGCCTCGTCCGGCGTGAGCGTGGTGGGCGGAACGGCAGGGGCCGCGGCGCGGGCCGGACGCTCGAGGCCGCCGAGAACCAGCGCGCCGGCCGCAAGGCCGAGGGCGGAGCGGGTCAGAAACTGACGGCGGGCTTGATCAATGCACGATTGGCACATGGAATTTCTCCTGAATGTGAAACAAGTCTGTGTGGCAGACCAAGCAACGGAGAAACAGTGGTAACTTTACTGACATGCCCGCGCGCGAGCAACCGGCAGGCGGCGCCGGCAGCCGCTCTTCGGGCGGTTTTCTCAACCGGCGTCGATCATCACCTTGCCGCCCTCCACCTTGACGGCATGAACCCTGAGGTTCACGCAGACCGGCGCGCCCTTGGCCTCGCCGCTGCGGTAGTCGAAACGGCCATTGTGCTTGGGGCATTCGATGATGCCGCCCATGACCAGGCCATCGGCGAGGTGCACCTGCTCGTGGGTGCAGAGCCCGTCGGTGGCATAATAGACATCGTCGGGCGAACGGTAGATGGCGTAGCTGCGCCCGCCATGGTCGAAGCGCATCACGTCCTCGGCGTCGATGTCGCCGACGTTGCAGGCGGCAATCCAGTTGGGCATGGAAATGGGTCTTCCTTTACTCGGCCGCCATGGCCTGCGCGGGATAGTCGCGCGGCAGCGGACGTTCGACCGACCAGCCCGGCTCCTTCACCTGCCGCAGGATGGCAGGAATGATTTCCGCATAGGCCGCCAGCACCCCGGGGTAGGGCGGCGGGCAGTATTTCTTCATCTCCTCGTGCAGTTCCGGCAGGCGGTGATAGGGCACCATCGGAAACATGTGGTGTTCCACGTGGTAGTTCATGTTCCAGTAGATGAAGCGCAGCACCGGGTTCATGTAGACGGTGCGGCAGTTGAGGCGGTGGTCGAGCACGTTCTCCGGCAGGCCCGCATGCTGGGTGAGGCCCGTCAGCACATGCACCCAGGCGCCATACATGGTGGGCAGCGGGCCGACGAAGAGCATCGGCAGGATGCTGCCGAGATAGGCGGAAAGCGCGATCACCGCGAGGTGGATCGCCAGCCAGATGCGCGCCGTGCGATAGACGCGGGGCCGCTCGCTCTCGGGAATGTAGTCGGCCTCGTCGGGTGTCAGCTGGCCGCGCGCGTGGCGGACCAGGCTCTTGATCTCGCCCCACACCTGCGGCACGGCGAAGAACAGCAGGATGACCTTGAGGATCACCGTCGGGCGCATCACCGCCACTTCCGGATCGCGCCCCACGATGATGGTGTCGGTGTGGTGGCGTGCGTGGCTCCAGCGCCAGACGGTGGGCTCGCGCATGATCATGAAGCAGGCGATCTGGTAGATCGCGTCATTCATCCAGGGAGTCTTGAAGGCGGTGCCGTGGCCGCACTCGTGCCAGCGAGAATCCGAAGACGAACCGTAGAGCACGCCATAGGCGATGAAGAACGGGATCGACCAAAGGGTCGGCCAGGCGTACAAGGCGAGGCCGCCGGTGACCAGGAAGGCGGCGGCCCAGATCAGGGTATCGCGCAGGGCCGGACCGTCGGAGCGCTTCATCAGGTCCTTCATGCGGGCGCGGGGAATGGGTGCGCGGTACCATTCGGCATTGGCCAGCCCGTGCGCCAGCGCATAACGGCTGGAGGCGCCGGTGAGGCTGTAGTCGTGGGGCGTCGGAAGCGGGGTGTCCATGGGTCGTCCATGTCTCTGGGCATCGGGATCGGGGCTGAGCGTAACGTCAGCGGGCGGCCGGAACAAGGGTTCCGGACGCCGGGCGTCATCACACTCTCGCCAAAGAGTAGGGCGAAGAGTGCCGAAAGCTGCAAACTGGATCGGACCTCGCATGCGCAAAGCCACATCTTTCGTGATCGCCCTCGGCCTGGCGGCGGCCGCCCCGGCGGCGGCCCAGGCGGCCGGCGTCACCGTCACCTACAATGTCGATGTGGGGCCGCTGACCGTGTCGGTGGTCAAGTTCAGCATCGATGTCTCGGGCGGCGAGGCTCATTCCAAGGCCCGCATCAAGACGGCCGGCATGAGCCGGGTGTTCTCGGAGTTCGGCGCCACGGCGGAAGCGGAGACCAAGCTGGGCGATGCGGCGCCGCAGCCCGAGAGCTACAAGATCGTGCGCGACCAGTCCGACACCCGCAAGGTGACGACCGTCACCTGGAACGGGGGCCCGCCGACCTATGATCCGCCGATGAAGAATCTCGACCGCAAGGCCAAGCTCGACGAGGCCCTGGCGGCGGGCGTCGTCGACCCGGTGACGGCGGTGCTGCGCATGGGCACCACGGGCGGCAATCCCTGCTCCACCACGCACCAGGTGTTCGATGGTCGCGAGGTGTTCGAACTCGCCCTCACCGACAATGGCAAGGGCAAGCTCGACGGCGGCGACGTGGCCTGGAACGGCCCGGTGGAACGTTGCTCGGTGCGCTGGACGCCGGTGGCGGGCCGCTCGGCCGACAAGGGTGTGCCGGGCGACAGCTACGACGTGGCCTTCGCGCCGGTGGCCGAACTCGACAATGGCCGCAAGCTGTGGCTGCCGGTCGCCATGTCGGGCCGCCTCAAGGGGCTGAACTTCAAGGGCTACATGACCAAGCTCGACAGCAAGGCCGACGGCGTCGCCGACTGACGCGTTCCGGCGCAACCCCGGCGCAGACAGACAGACCGTCGATTGAAACGAGTGGTTCCTGCACGTTCTGCGATATGATTCGCGGCCCGGAACTGACTCTACGGGACTCTCGTTCTGATTCGTGCCTGCGCGAGGACTCGCGCAGCGCGAGTCCGGTTTGTCAGTATCGAGGAGCGTAACATGCCGCGGCACGGTCGTGCGTACTGGAAGGGTTTCCTGCGCCTGTCGCTCGTGTCGATCCCGGTCGAGATCTACACGGCGGTGGAGACCGCCGCGGCAGTTTCCCTCAACCAGATCCACAAGCCCTCGGGCAAGCGGGTCAACTACACCAAGACCGTGCAGGGCATCGGCGCCATCGATTCAGCCGATATCGTCAAGGGCTACGAGGTCGACAAGGACGTCTACGTGACGCTGGAGCAGGGCGAGATCGACGCCCTCAAGGTCGAATCGAAGCGCACCCTGGACCTCACGCAGTTCATCGATGCGGGCGAGATCGACCCGCGCTATTTCGAGAAGCCCTACTACGTTGTGCCGGCCGACGAGCAGGCGGCCGAAGGCTATCTCGTCATCCGCGAGGCACTGCGCGAGATGAACAAGATGGGCGTGGGCCAGATCACCATGTCGGGCCGCGAGCACATCGTGGCGGTGAGCCCGGTCGAGAAGGGTCTCGTCATGGAGGTGCTGCGCTACGCCGGCGAGGTGCGCTCGCCCAATCCCTTTTTCGGCGACCTGCCGTCACTGAAGCTCGACAAGGAGATGGTGGCGCTCGCCCGCGAACTCATCGCCAAGAAGGCAGCGCCCTTCGAGCCTGCGAAGTTCCATGACAGCTATGCCGATGCGATGCGCGCCCTCATCGCGGAGAAGGCCAAGGGCAAGCGGATCGTGTCGAAACCGGCTGCGGCCGAGCCGCAGGGCAAGGTCGTCGACCTGCTCGACGCGCTGCGCAAAAGCCTCAAGACCGGCAGCGGCGAAGCGCCCAAGCGCGGCAAGGCTCCGCAGAAGAAAGCCTCCTAGCCCCCGCCTTTCGTCCGAAGTCGGGGTTGGTGAGGTGAAGTCAACCGACTCCCGCCTCTTCCCGCTGCATTCGGAACGGATCAAAGTTTGTGGAATGCCGTGACGCGTGGGGGATTTGTGCCCCACGGCCAAATGCCCCGTCGTCGTTGACGCGGCTTCCACTGGTATTTTCCACAATACCGCGCAAAGGGTCCAAAAGGCATACACGTTTAGAGTTGGGTTTTGCATGACTTGGAATCCGCTGGGCATCTGCAATCCCCGGAGTCCGCTCTCAAGGATGTGAAGGATGCAGGTGATGAGGTCCCGCCGCCAAGGTGCCAGCGGAATCGCTCGCGTCGCGGCGGATTCAGGCAGCATCCGGAGTCAGTCTCGTGCTGGCGCGAGCAACGCTGGCCACCGACTTTGCCACGAGTGAGTGTCTTGCAGGACAGTCATCTGGAAAGTCTCGGCAACAGGAAAATGTTTCCAAGCGGGAACGCAGAACGGAAACTAGCCTCATCATCATGAAGATCATCGAAGGTCATATCGCCATCGAGCGGCCGGCAGGTGTCGAAAGCTGGGACGTCGATCCCTATGCCGACGACTATCTGCTGAATCCGGCTGAAAGCTATCGGTTGCTGAGAGGGAAGGGCGACTTCGCCTATATTCCGCAATACGGTGTGCTCGCCACAGGTCACCACCGGGTGATCAGCGCGATCCTTGCGCGGCCTGACGTTTTCGTCTCCTCCCGCGGTGCAGGCATCACCGACTACGGCGTGCAGGAAAACTGGCGCAAGCCAAGCATCATCCTGGAGGTCGACCCGCCCTATCACACCCGAACTCGGTCGGCGATGATGCACACGCTCGCTGCGGCCGCCGTGAATGGGCTGAGGCCGATGTTTGCGGTCGAGGCGGATCGCCTTGTCGACCTGGCGCTCGCGGCAGGCTCAATCGAGGCCGTCACAGAACTCGCCGAGCCCTATTCCCTCGGAGTCTTTCCGCGCGCGGTCGGCTTGAAATCCGTGGATCCCGGGAAGATCATCGACTACGGCATCTTCACTTTCAATGCCAGCGGACCCGATAACGAACGAACACGCGCGTGGAGGCGACGTGGAGCGGACGCGGCGGCATGGATTGCCGAAGCCTGCAAGCGAGGCTCCCTCTCGCCCGATGGAATGGGCGAAGCTCTCTACAGGCAGGCGGACGCTGGCGAGATCACGGACGAGGAGGCTGCGATGCTGGTCCGGGCGTTTCTGACAGCCGGCATGGTGGCAACCATCGCCTCCGTCGGAATTGCGCTCTGGTCGCTGTCGGCAAATCCTGAGCAATTTGCCGCCGTGAAGCACGACCCTTCGCTGGCGCGCGCCGCCTTCGACGAAGCCATTCGCCTGAATGCCCCGGTTCATCATTTCTACCGGACTTGCATTACCGACACCGTGATCAATGATGTCGTGGTTCCGGAAAACGCCAAAATCCTGTTGAGCTATGGTGCAGCCAATCTCGACCCCGCGAAATTCGAGGATCCGGAAAGATACAACATACACAGGAAAGCCCAGGGCGTTCTGACATTCGGCTCAGGTTTGCATTCTTGCATCGGGCAAATGCTTGCGCGGGCTGAGGGAGAAGCCATCGTATCGGCCATGGCCCGCAAGGTAACGGCAATCGAACTTGCCGGCGAACCGGTCTGGCGCGCAAATAATTTGATGCGCATGCTGGCGAGCCTTCCGATCTCCATCCGCTAGAGGCGCAGCCGTGGCGCCGGTCTGGCGCGCCACTTTCCGGACGCTTGTGAACGACAGATTTGGATACTGAGAGAAGCCCGAGGACAAAGACAATGGAACGCATCGCCGTCGAGGAAGCCTTCGTCACCGCAGAGATTGCATCCGAGTGGAAGAAGGTGCTCGCCAGCCGTTTCGTCGAGCCGGGCTTCCGCATGATGGGCGAGAGCATATTGGGCGATGACCCGGGTGCGCAGGCGGTGCATTCGCGCCTGCTCGACGTGGGTGCCGGGCGAATTGCGCAAATGGATGAAGATGGCATCGGCATGGCCGTCCTTTCGCTCACCTCGCCCGGCGTGCAGGTGTTCGACGCAATCACCGCCAGCAGGCTTGCCCGAGATGCCAATGACGCGCTCGCAGAGGCCGTGAAGGCCTTTCCCAGCCGCCTCGCGGGGCTTGCCTGTGTGGCGCCGCAGAACTCCGCCGGTGCAGCCCGTGAACTCGAACGCGCCGTTGGCCTCGGCATGAAGGGCTTCCTGATCAATTCGCACACGATGGGCGAATACCTGGACGACATGAAGTATTGGCCGATCTTTGAGGCAGCCGAAGCGCTGGACGCGCCGCTTTACCTGCACCCGCGCGAACCAAGCCCGGCTCTGGTCGGGCCGATGCTCGACTATGGCTTGTATTTTGCTGGATTTGGCTTTGCGGTCGAAACAAGCTTGCATGCCATGCGCCTCATCATGTCTGGGGTGTTCGACCGCTTTCCCATGCTCCGCATCGTGCTCGGACACATGGGCGAGGGCCTTCCCTTCTGGCTGCAGCGCATCGACAATCGCTACATGCTGCAGGTCAAGCTCGGCGCGGTGAAGCAATTGCCTCGCCTGCCGAGCGCCTATTTCCGCGAGCATTTCGTCATTACCACCAGTGGCGTGATGTCCGCGCCCGCACTCAGGCTCTGCATTGACATGCTCGGCGCCGAACGGATCATGTTTGCCGCCGATTATCCCTATGAGAGCGTTGCCGAGGGGGTGAGGTTCATGGACACCGTCGATATCACCCCAGATCAGCGCACCAGCATCTACGCCACGAATGCAAAGCGCATTTTCAAGCTGGACTGACGTGGGTGAGGCGCGCGGCCGGGTTTCGGCCACTCAGTAGCGCAGTGTTTGAGTCACTTTGCAGCCCTGGTGCTGCACGGGCTGAAACGGGGCAGGCGAGAAGGGATCAAGGCCCGCTCTGCCGTGTTTCATCCCGGCGCACCGCGACCCAACGCCAAACGACAAATATCAGGATGAGCAAGGTTGCAGCGGCGGTCACGTCGACAGGATAGCGAAAATTGAGCTGCGGCATGAAAAAAGGCAAAATGCCGACTGCGATCGCGGGCGGAAAATGCAAGTCGAAAATGCGTACAATGACCATGGTCACGACGGTGACCAGGAGGACCACCAGGGCGCCCGTCCCCAACCAGGCGATAATCATCACACTGCACAGTGCATTCAAGCCGCAGACGAGCGGAATGACGAAGGGTCGATCGATCCACGGAATGTGCTCGTGGTTGACGAAGAGTTCCAGAGCCACTCCAACCATCGGCGGCAGCAGGAGCAGCCGTTCCCCGGTCAGGACCGCAGCGGTGGTCGAAAGGACGAGAAAGGCAACGAAGAACGGTATCCAGGAAAGTCCGCTGGTGCGCCCATGGTTGTCCTGCACCGCAGCGGCTGCGGCCGCTCCGGCATCGCCCTCGGGCGGATAGAGGCGCTGACGCAACAGGGAGACGAGTGCCAGTATGCTGGTCCCGACAAGCAGGGAAGGAGCGTACCACCAGCTCTTTTCGCCGAGGATGAGTGGCAATAGCCCCGCCGCCACGGCCGGAACAATGGGTGAGCGTATCACGCGAACAATGAGGATGGCCGCGGAGAGAGTAATCAGCACGGACAGCAGACCAAACTGCAAGAATTGCGCTGTCACCGTTCCCGTGAGGCCTGTGAGAAACGGTGTGACGACCAGCAGAACGGGGGACTTTGCCCAAGTCCCGTGCGGCCTGCGGAAGATGTCATAACTCAAGGCAGCCAGTTCTGGAAAAAGGAGCAATGCAATGCCGGTAACCTGCGCAAAGGCGCTTGCAGTTGCAATGAAGCAGGCAGACAGCACATCGCTGCCCACCAGAGCAGAGTAAGAACGCCAGTCTTTAGCCTGTTCAGGTTTCATCCAGCGGACTCCTCGCAACGCCAAGCTCGCTCGGCGATTGCGACTGCTCGGGTGGCGGCTTCCGGCTGATGCCACAAAGCCTGCTTGCGGAGTCCACTGCAGCTGCGGGCTTCGCATCGGTCGGCAGATGGGTGCGCTTGCCGAGGGACCGTGCCAATTTCTGATGACTTTCTGGCCGCCCGCGAGACAGCCGTTGCGTGTGACCCGGATTGCGCGACGCAAATACCCCGGACGAAACCGACAAGGGGGGCAGTGCGGGCCCCCCTTCAGCTTGTTGCTTACTCACCGCCCGGGCAGCGCAGCCCGAGGTTTGCAGTGATGATGCGCAAGTCCTTGTCGTTCGTCAGTCCATCGAAGTTGAGATCGTACCAGCTCGAGCGGCCCTCGTTGAGGTGGCTGAAGTACAGCCGCGGCCATTGCGGCCAGTGCATTTCGCCTTAGTGCCATCGTCCCTCTCCCCAGATTCAGAGGGAACGTAAAGTTCATCCATAAGCCCGACAAGGTCGTAGAAATAGCTAAAACAAATTGGGGAAGCCCTCAGTTTCCACGTGAGGAATGAACGTCAGTCGAACTTCTGGTTTTCCTCTCGCGAACGTGGTCTTGGATTTCCCCTGGCCTCGACTGGCAATCCAACGACCAGATTGTTCCCGCTACAGGAGCGGCAGAAGACATTCATGACGTTCACTTTCCGTCCGCCCACCGCACCGGCGTGACCGACCGATGCGTGCGCGCCGCCTCGTAGGCTGCTTCCACCAGTGCATAGGTCTTCAGATTGTCCTCGCCCGAGGTATCCGCCGGCAGACCATCGCGGAAGCGTTCGAACATGTGGCGGTTGGTGTGCAGCACCGCCTCCTGCGACACGTGCCAAGGGCGGCTCGTCCAGTGCAGGAGGGGCCCGCCGACCTGGTCTTCGAAGCTCAGTCCCTGGGTGGTGACGATCACCTTCTCGCCCTTCGTCAGGATCACCGAGCCGCCATCGCCCTCGATCTCAAGCATGGTCTCGGGGAAGGCATCGTCGCGCCGCCGCGCCGCATAGGTCGCCTCGACCACGGAGACCGCGCCCGAGGTGTGGCGCATCAGGATGGTGGCGGTGTCCTCGGCCCTGATCTTCGGATTGCGCTTCTGCGTCTCGCAGGACAGGTGCGCGACGTCACCGAGGAAGTAGCGCGCGAGGTCGAGGATGTGAATGCCGACATCCTGGATGACCAGCTTCTCTTCCTCCGCAAGATAGGGCTGGCCGCGATAGACGTCGAAGCCCGTGCGCCACGACAGCCTGGCCCATGTGGGCGTGCCGATGGTGCCTTGGTCGAGGATCTTCTTCACTGCGCGCATGGCGGAGGCGAAACGGAAGTTCTCGTGCACGGCGAGCCACGCCTTGTGCCGCTTCGCCGTCTCGACGATGGCGACGCAATCTTCCCACGTGGGCGCGAAAGGCTTCTGCACCACGGCGGCGACACCGCGTTCGGCGGCGATGGCAGCAAGCGCCTTGTGCGTGTCCATGCGGGTGGCGATGTCGAGGAGGTCGATCTTCACCGTGTCGAGCATGAGGCCCATGTCGGTGAAGTGCGGCACGCCGAAGGCCTTGCCCGCCGCTGCGGCGCGGGCTTCGTCACGGTCACAGACGGCGGAAAGGATGGCCCCCTCGGGCTTCAGGTCGGCCCAGGCATTGAGGTGATTCTGGGCATAGAAGCCGCAGCCCACCATGCCGATCGCCACCGGATTCTTCGCCGCCATGACAGCCCTCCACATCTTGTATGACCAGATGATGTGTACCGGACGCCATGGCGGCTTGTCGCGTGCAAAACGCTGCGGCTCAGAATTCTTCCCAACCGCCGTCGGCAGGTTCGGCGCGCTGCGCGGCGGCGGCAGCCTTCTTGCGGACCGGGGCGCGCGGGGCGGGGCGGTGAGCCTCTCGGGCATCTTCCGCCTGGGCGATGAGGGCGCCTGCGGCCGTGGTGAAGCGCGCCACGATCTGGGCGAGTTCGGTCGATTGCTGGGTGAGCGTGCGGGTGGCGGCGGTCGCCTCTTCCACCATGGCGGCGTTCTGCTGGGTGACCTGGTCCATCTGGTCGACCGCGGTGTTCACCTCCTGCAGGCCCGTCGCCTGCTGCTCGGCGCTCCGCGCGATCTCGGTCACGATGCCGTTGATCTCATTCACCCGGTCGATGATCTGGCGCAGCGAGCTGCCGGTTTCGGCAACGAGCTGTACGCCTTCCTGGACCTGGTTGCGCGAGGTCGAGAGAATGCCCTTGATCTCCTTCGCGGCCTCGGCCGAACGCTGGGCCAGTGCGCGGACCTCCGAGGCCACAACCGCGAAGCCGCGGCCTGCATCGCCCGCCCGCGCCGCCTCGACCCCGGCATTGAGCGCGAGCAGGTTGGTCTGGAAGGCGATCTCGTCGATGACGCCAATGATCTGGGTGATCTCGTGGGAGGATTTCTCGATCCCCTGCATGGCCTCGACCGCGCGCTTGACCACGACGCCGGAGCGGTCGGCGTCCTCCTTGGCGGCCGTCACCATGTTGCGGGCGTGCTGCGCGCCCTGGGCGGTCTTCTTCACCGTCGAGGTGATCTCGGCCACGGCCGCCGCCGTCTCCTCGAGGTTCGCCGCCTGGTTCTCGGTGCGGCGCGACAGGTTGTCGGAAGCCTGGGCGATTTCCTCCGTGCCCGACTTGATGCCGAAGGAGCCGCGTTTCACCGTGTTGATGGTGTCGGCGAGGCTGTCGGCGGCCGAATTGAAATACTGCCGCAGCCGGTCCAGCGCATCGGGGAAGGGATTGTCGATGCGATGCGTGAGGTTGCCCTTGGCGAGGTTTTCCAGCCCCTGGCCCAATACGGTGATGATCTCCTTCGAGTTCTCGTCGTTGCGGCGGTTCTGCACCGCCTGCTCCTTGAACACCTGCAGCGAGCGCGCCATCTCGCCCACCTCGTCGCCGCGCGCCGCGAAGGGCACCCCTTCATCGAGCCTGCCGGCGGCGAGTTTCGCCATCGTGGCGGAGATCGCGGTGATGGCGCGGATGACGAAATGGTGGGCGCCGAGCAGCATCAGCATGATGATCACGGCGATGCCGATGTTGAAGGCGGTGACGAGCGTGAGGTCGGTGTCGGAGCGCGTCATGCTGTCCTTCTCGACCGCCGCGGCATCGGCCGATATGCGCGCGGCCTCCGCCGACATGAACTTGCCGAAATCGACGAAGTCATCGCTCATGTCGCGGATGATGGGGTCGGTGTTGCCGTGGCTCTGCGCCGCCGGGATCAGCTGGTTGCGCAGCGAGGACCAGAAGTGGTCGTTGCGACGCTCCACTTCGGCGCTGAACGTGGCCCATTCCTCCGCCGGCATGATGTTGAGCTTGGGCGCGTTCTCCTTCCAGTAGGCCATGCGCGTGCGGTAGTCGTTCTCGATGGTGTCCAGCCGGCTGGCCAGCTTCGGGATCATCTCGGGGAAGTTTTCGATGATGTGGGCATAGGCGAAGGGCTCGGCCGGGTAGAGCGGCGGCGGCAGGATGTCGGCGATCAGGTCCTTGCCGCCGACGATCCTCACATAGTTGGGGCTGCCGATGCGGATGTCGCTCATCGAGGAATAGGTCTCGAGACCGAGGAAGGCGAGGAGCCCGGTGATCACGAGGCCGAAGGCGATCATCAGGCGCTGGATGGTGAACAGGCTTTTTTTCATGAACGGGTCCGCGGGGTTCAGGGGTTGGGAGGAGGAAATGACGTCAGATGGCGCTGCCCGGTGGCGCGGGCAGGCTGTCGTAGACGGCGTGGATGCGGGCAAGCGTCTGCGGGCCGGCGGCGAACTCGACGCCGTAGCGCGGATGAATGGCCCAGCGGATCACGCAGCGGATGTCGCCGAATTGCGCACCGACGACATGGAAGCGCGCGCCGGCACGGAACGGCAGCAGCGTCGCGACCTGCAGCCCGGCGCCGCCGGATGAGAGGTCGAGGAGGCGGGCGGGGAATTCTCCGTCACCGGTGCGCACCACGACCGCGAGATCGCACGGCCGCCGCTCCGAACGGCGGCGCTGGCCGTGGTGGGAGGGGAATGCAGTCTGCGTCCCGAAGGACCGGGCAGGCATGGCAGGCTCCTGGCTTGGCTTCGCGCTGCAAGCTAGGACCGCAACGTTGTCTCAAACTTGAGTGCGCCGCGGTTTCGCGGCAGGCTTCGGCCAGCACGGGGACCTGACGTGACCGCCCACACCTTCGCCACCGTCGGCGACAATTGCATCGACCGTTTCCTGCCACCCGTCGGCGATTGCCTGGTGGGCGGCAATGCCGTGAACGTGGCCGTGCAGCTGGCACGGCGCGGCCGGCCCGTGGCCTATTTCGGGGCGCTGGGCGCTGACGCCGCGGGCGAAGCGGTGCGCGCCGCACTTCAGGCCAACGGCGTCGGCACGCAGGCGCTGCGCAGCGTTCAAGGTGTCGCAACCGCGCGCACCGACATCGAAACCCTGCCCGATGGCGACCGGCGCTTCGTGTTCGAGGATTTCGGCGCCTGTCTCGACTATCGTCCGGATGCCGCCGACCTCGGCCATCTGCGCGGCACCGGCTTCGTTCACATCGGCTGGCTGCGCGGGGCGCCGGCCTTGCGCCGATCGCTGCGCGGGTCGGGCGCCGTGATTTCCCAGGACCTGTCGGTCAACAACAGGCCAGACGACCTCGATCCCGAGGGACTGGACATCGCCTTCAGTTCCGCGTCCCCCGAACAGGCGGAGAACGAGTCGCAGCGCCTGCTTGACCGCGGCGCGACGCTCGCCGTCGTGACCCTCGGCGCGGCGGGAAGCCTCGCCCGTCGCTGCGGGGAAATACGGAGGCGTGCGGCGGTGCGCGCTCACGTCGCGGACACCACGGGGGCCGGCGACGCCTTCATCGCCGGCTTCCTCGATGCCTTTTCCAAGAAATTGAATCTAAACGATTGTTTGGAGGCTGGCGGGGTCGCCGGGGCGGCTGCCTGCAGCCACCGTGGCGGCTTTCCGCAAACGCCCCTGCAACCAATTGTTCACTTTGTGCGCGCCGGAAAAGAAAGGGTCTTGGACGGCGATTGAGTTTCTAGTAACTGTTAACGCCATGAAGAAGTCCGGGGCAGTTGCGGTGGGTTGTGTGCTGTCTGTGGCGCTGTGTGGCGCCGCGGAAGCAGGGGAAATCACGGATAGCAGCGCAGCTGCGGTGGACCTCGCGACCTTGCAGCCTTTCGTGCCGCTGACCAGCGAAGCGGTGCTGACGAACAAGCAGATCGCCGCACTCGGCAAGCAGGACCGTTTCGAGATCGTGCCGGCCTCCGCCAATGGCGATCCGATCCGCCCGGTGCCGACGGACTCGCCCGTCGCCAATTTCATCAACGCGCTGGACTATAATCTCAAGCCCATCGACGTCTCGAAGTGGGGCAACTACAACGCCGGCGTCTTCTGGGACCAGGCCAAGTCGGTCAAGTGGGACATTCTCGCCCTCTACGGCGGCGTCACGCTGTTCGGCATCCGCAACTGGGACTGGGGCTCCTCGGGCTATCACTTCCAGAGCGAAGGCTGGTTCGGCACCGACACGAAATACGGCGGCATGGACAAGATGGGCCACGCCTGGACCGGTTACGTGGTGTCGCAGTATTTCACTCAGCGCATCGCCCACACCATCGATGACCCGACGAATGCGGCGATCACCGGCGCGCTGCTCGGCATGGGCTTCCAGACCTACATCGAGTTCTTCGACGGCTTCGCGGGCGAACATGGCTTCTCCTACGAGGACTTCATCGCCGATGGCGTGGGCGCGACCTTCTCGTTCCTGCGCGACACGGTGCCCGGCCTGTCGGACAAGCTCGACTACCGCATGGAATACTGGGGCGCCTCGCAGTATCACGACTGGGGCCCGGCCACCGACTATGACGGCCAGCGTTATCTCCTCGCCCTGAAGCTCGCGGGCTTCGAGAAGCTCGAGGATACGCCGCTGCGCTACGTGGAACTGCAGGCCGGCTACTACACCGAGGGCTACACCGACCAGACCCGCGCCGCCGGGGTCGACCCCAAGCGCAATCCCTATGTCGCCATCGGCCTCAACCTCAACGAACTGCTCGGCGAGGTTCCGCAGGTGGCCGACACCATGCCGGGCCGGGCCGCCACCGCGCTGTTCACCTACTGGCAGCCGCCCTACACCTACGTCGCCAGCTCCTACCACAACTAGCCACGTCGGCATTCTCAGCCGTCACTGCCTGTGTTACTGATGAGGTGAACGCAGGGGGTGAAGAACGATGCTGCGCACGTCCACTCAGGTTCCGGGAAAGGCGAAGCGGCGCGCGGCGCCGCCGCTCATGCCGTGGGGCGTCCGCAGGTCGTTGCTGTCGGCCGCCAATGACGTCGGCCTCAAGTCGCGCGAGGTGCTGTTCCACGCCGGCGACGCGGGCGACGGCTGTTATTTCCTGCGCGACGGCGTGGTGAAGGCCTCCGTCATCGCCAAGGATGGCCAGGAGCGCCTGCTCGCCGTACTGGGCCCCGGCTCCCTCATCGGCGAACTCTCGCTGTTCGACGACCAGCCGCGCTCCGCCACCATTTCGGCGCTGAAGCCATGCCGGCTTCTGCACATCTCCAAGGGCTCGTTCTTCCGGCTGGCCGACGCCAATCCGCAGGTCTACCGCGAATCCCTCAAGATCCTGACGCGCCGGCTGCGGCAGACCAATGATTCCGTCGTGGCCCAGGGCACGGTCACGGTGGCCGGCCGCGTCGCCCGCGCCTTCGCCTCGCTCGCCCAGGGCCTGGGCGAGGGCAGGGCCAACGGCATGATCCTGCTGCCCAACAAGATCACCCAGAACGACATTGCCGGCATGGCCGGCGTGGCGCGCGAGAATGCCAGCCGCGCCATCAACGACCTGCTGCGTGACGGCATCCTCACCCGCGAGGGCAATTTCTACGTGATCGCACGCCCCGACGAGCTCGAGGACATGGCGGAGATCTGAAGGTGGCGCTCATCGCTGGAGCGGCGGCTCGCTGTCCGCTCCGGATCACCGGGCACCGCCGCGTGGCCCTCCTGGCCGAAGCCGCTTGGTTTGCATCGCCGGGGAGGGCATAAGCGGGCGGTCCAGACCCCGGAGTTTCGAAATGCGTTCAAAGCGGCTATTGATTCACATCGGCACCGAAAAGACGGGCACCACATCGATCCAGCATTTCCTCAATCGCAACGCGGCGGCGCTCGCGGCCAGGGGCATCTGGTACCCCACCGACAGCTCACGCGGCTACTGCGATGCTGCCGCCCATTTTCCGCTCGCCGGCGCGCTCGTCGACAACTGGCACGACTTTGTGCATCCCTCTAGGGCACAATTCCTGCCGCTGTGCGCCACTGACTTCAGCGCTGACGCAAGGGCCAGCCCAGCCGCGACGACGGTGGTCTCGTCGGAACATTTTTCATCGCGGGTAAGGGATGCGGCACGTCTGGCTGCATTCCGGCGGACGCTCGCGTCCACTTTCGACGACATCCGCATCGTCTGCTATCTCCGCAACCAGGCTGACCTCGCCTTGAGCAGCCATGCGACGAGGATCATTTTCGGCGGCCGTGCGGCGTTCGATCCCGCGCAGGTGTCGACGGACGACCCGTATTTCAACTACCTCGCCATGCTGGACCTGTGGGCCTCGGTCTTCGGTTCCGATGCGCTCGTGCTGCGTGAGTACGACCGCAGGACGCTTGCGTCCGGCGACGTCTGCCGCGACTTCGTGGCCAAGGTCCTGGATATCGGTGATGACGGACTGGTTTTCAGCAAGGAGTTGAACCCCACGCCAGGTGCAATTCTGCTGGAGATCACCCGCCAGTTGAATCTTGCGCTTCCGACGGTGGCAGAGAATCCCGCTGGCTGGAGGTCGGCGCAGCGCCTGCGGTCGATCCTGCTGTCAACGCTCACGATCAGTAACGACGTCGCTCTCACCCTGACCACCGCCCAGAGGCAGTCGCTGCTGTCGCGCTTCGAGGCGTGCAACCGCGCCGTCAACATGCGCTACATGAAGGGCGCGATGTCGCCCCACTGGTTCGACGCATCCGCATCTGGCGCCGAGGACAAGGTCGTCGACCCCGATTTCGTGAACGCCATGACGATGAATGCGCTCAGCAAGTTGGTGATCAACTTTCTGCAGACGCTGGACAAGCGCTAGCGTCGGGGCAACCCCCGATCGCGATGTCGCCTGTCACGCCTTGTTCTGGCTCTCCACCAGCCGGTCGACGAGCGTTTCCATGTCGCTCGCCTCGGCATTGGCGAAGGCGATGCGCAGATACTGTTCCTGTCCGGGGCCGAACATCGAGCCGGGCAGGCACAGCAGGTCGTGCTCGCCGGCGAGCCGCATCGCCACCTGCTTCGCCGTCTCGTCGCCGAAAGGGTGCTTCACATAGGCGAAGAGCGCGCCGGAGCTGACGAGTTCGTAGTGGAGCCCGTCGCGGCGGAACGCCTGGCGCAGGGCCGAAAGCCGCCCCTGCATCATGGCGATCTTGGAGCGCTTCCACGCCTCGAGTTGGCTCAGCGCGAAGAGGGCCGCGCGCTGCGAGATATGCGTGGTGCAGATCGCGAGGCAATCCATGATCTTCTCGATTTCCGCCAGCACGCGCGTCGAGGCGGTGATGGCGCCTACGCGGTAGCCGGTCATCGCATAGGCCTTGGAGAAGCTGTAGAGATGGATGAAGGCATCCTCCCAGCCGGCGATCGAGAAGACCGGATGGGCCGGGGCATCGCCGGCGCGAAAGTCCTTGTAGGTCTCGTCGATGACCAGTGCGATGCCGCGCGCCCGCGCCAGCTCGAACAAGGCCCTGATCGTCTCCGGCGCGTAGATCGCGCCCGTCGGGTTGTTGGGCGAGCACAGCACGATGGCGCGCGTGCCTGCGTCGATGAGCTTCGCCACCTCCGCCGGATCGGGCTCGCCGATGCCCGAGACGAAGCGCGCCTCGACTCCCAGCATGCCGAGCCACATGGTGTGATTGAAGAAATACGGCACCGGCACGATCACATTGTCGCCCGCCTTCGCGATCGCCATGATCGCCGCGGCGAAGGCCTGGTTGCAGCCGGCGGTGACGCAGACATTCTCCGCCGCCACCTTGCCCCGGTAGTCGGCGGAGAAATGCGTGGCGATCGCGGCGCGCAGTTCGGGGATGCCGAAGATGTCGGTGTAGAGACCGATGCCCGGCTCATGCGCGAGGCGCGCCACCTCGTCTTCCAGTTCCCGCGCGCAGGACCAACTCGGCACCGCCTGGCAGAGATTGAGCAAATTCCTGTTGCGCAATCCGGGCCTCACCCAGCTCTGCGCCTCCATGATCGGCGGCGCCTCGATCCGGTTGACGGCGGGATTGACGGCATAGGTCATGATGGGGCACCAAGAGCTTGAAAATACGGGCTGCGCCGGAACATGCCGGGGCCCGTCAGGAGGTGCAAGCATGAAAGCGATCCGTATTGCCGAGACCGGCGGCCCCGAGGTCATGAAGCTCGTCGACGTCGAGGTCGGAAAGCCCGGCCCCGGCCAGGTGCGGGTGCGCCAGACGGCGATCGGCCTCAACTACATCGACACCTATCACCGCTCCGGCCTCTATCCGCTGCAGTTCCCCTCTGGCCTGGGCCTCGAGGCGGCCGGCGTGGTGGAAGAGGTGGGCGAGGGGGTGACCAGTCTCAAGCCGGGAGATCGCATCGCCTATGGCACGGGCCCCATCGGCGCCTATGCCGACGTCCGCAACCTGCCGGCCAATCGCCTGGTCAAGCTGCCGGACGCGATCTCGGATGAAACCGCCGCCGGCATGATGCTGAAGGGCATGACGGCGCGCTACCTGCTGCGCGCCACCTATGTGGTGAAGCCGGGCGACACCATCCTGCTCCATGCCGCGGCGGGCGGCGTCGGCCTCATCATGAGCCAGTGGGCCAAGGCGCTGGGCGCCACGGTGATCGGCACGGTGGGCTCGGACGCCAAGGCGGCGGTGGCGCGCGCCCATGGCTGCGACCACGTGATCAACTATTCGACCGAGGACACGGTGAAGCGCCTGCGCGAGCTGACCGGCGGCAAGGGCGTGCCCGTCGTCTATGACGGCGTGGGCAAGGACACGCTGATGGTCTCGCTCGACTGTCTCGCACCCCGCGGCCTGATGGTCAGCTTCGGCAATGCCTCGGGCCCGGTGCCGCCGCTCGACCTGCTGCTGCTCTCCGCCAGGGGCTCGCTCTATGTCACGCGCCCCACGCTCGGCAGCTACACGGCGTCCGATGCCGAATTGCAGGAGACGGCGCAGGATCTCGTTGATGTCGTGGCCAGCGGCAAGGTGAAGATCCCGGTGAACCAGCGCTATGCGCTGGCCGAGGTGGTGCAGGCGCACCGCGATCTCGAGAGCCGCAGGACCACGGGCACCACGGTTCTCCTGCCATGACCTCAGGCCGATCGGAGCGCATCAAGCAGGCGCTCCGCCAGGCGGATGAACTGCTGCTGCGCGGCCAGTTGCCCGAGGCGGAGGCGGTGTCGCGCCGCCTCGTGGCGGAAAGCCCGCTCTCGGCCCCGGCACAGTTCATGCTCGGCATCACCATCCAGGCGCAGGGCCGCTTCGAGCAGGCCGAGCCGCATTTCGCGCGCGCCGTGACGATCGACGGCCGCAACGTGGGCTATCTGCTGAACTACGGCCTCTGCCTGCTCAGCATGGGCCGCGTGCCGGAAGCCGCCGAGCAATACCGCAAGGCGCGCAGTGCCGCACCGTCGAGCTTCGAGGCGGTGTGGCGCAACGGCTCTTTCCTCGCGCGCATCGGCCACATGGAGCAGGCGCTCACCGTCTTCGGCAAGGCGCTGGAGCGGGCGCCGGAGGCGGCGCGCCACGACATTCGGCTCGAAGTCCTGGATTGCCTCCTGTCGCTCGGCCGCATCGACGAGGCCGAGGCCCACATCGAGCGCTTCATCGCAACGACACCGTTTCACGCGCGCTACCTCTGCCTGCTCGCTTCCATCGGCAGGCACGATGCGTCCTCCGACATGTTCCGGCGCATCGAGGGCGAGCTGGCGCGCCGCGACCTCACCCCCATCGACCGCAGCGACCTGATGGTGAGGCGCGGCGCGATGTTGCAGGCGAGCCAGCGCTATGACGAGGCCTTCGCCAGTTTCAGCGAGGGCAAGAGGCTGCTGCGCGCGCCCTCCGTCACCGCGGCTTTCCGCCACGAGGTCGACGCCCGCATCGCCGCCTTCGGCAAGGACAGGCTGGAAGCGCTCGCTGCCGAGCATGGCCGCAGCGGCCACCGTCCGATCTTCGTCGTGGGCCTGCCGCGCTCCGGCACCACGCTGGCGGCGCAGATCATCTCCGCCCACAGCAAGGCCGGCAATGCCGGCGAACTCGAAACCATGACCTATGTCGCAGCGAAGCTGGCGCACGGCAGGCCGCTGTCGGACATCGACACCGCGCTGCGGGCGCTGGGGGCGAAGGGCGTGGATGCGCTGGCCGAGCTCTACCGTTCGGCGATGCGCTACGTCGTGCCGGGCAAGGCGCTGGCCGTCGACAAGATGCCGCTCAACTTCCGCTTCATCGCGGAAGCCGCGATCCTGTTTCCGCAGGCCCGCTTCGTGCACTGCACGAGGCACCCGGCGGATACCTTCGTCTCGGCTCTCCAGACCGAGATGAACGCCGCGCATTCCTACAGCTACGACCCGGCCGACTATGCCGCCTTCCACCGCGAATACCGCCGCCTCATGGCGCATTGGGACGAGGCGCTGCCGGGCCGGGTGTTCCATTTGTCCTACGAAGCCCTGGTGACGGAGCCCGAACCCGCCATCGCCGCGCTTCTGGACTATCTGGGACTGGCGATGGAGGAGGCCTGCCTCCATCCGGAGCGCAATGCCGGTGCCGTGACCACCTTCAGCCGGCTGCAGGTGCGCTCGGGAATCAATGCGTCCTCAGTGGGGCGCTGGAAGCCCTACGAGCGCCATCTGCGCCCGATCCTCGACAGCCTCTAGTCTATGAGCAGTGGCTGGCGCCACCGGCGGCCAGCGTCTTCCAGTCCGGCGAGCATTGCACCTCTGTGCACAGGAAGCCCGCCAGCGTGCGCGACGGCACGGCATGGGCGAGGTTCAGCGGCTGTCCCGAATTGTCATAGAGCGTGCTGACCACCATGCCCACGAGATCGCCCTTCTCGTCGAACAGGGGGCCGCCCGATTCGCCCTTCTGAGTCGAGAGGCGCAGCACCATGGCATCGGGATAGCCGAACTTGGCATCGTCGCCGGCGTAATGAACGGGCTGGCCGAAGCTCGGCGACTGGAATTCGCCCAGCCGTGCTGTGTCGCCCTGGGCGTGCGGCCGCCCCAGCGAATAGACGATGTTGCCCTTGACGAGGCACTGGCTGTCGTCGGGCGTTACCGCCTTGCCGGAGAAGCCGCGCAGCTTGATGACCGCCATGTCGTTGTCGGGCTTCAGCGCGATCACGTCGCCGGAATAGACCCGGCCATTGGCGGCCTTGGCGGAAACGGTGTTGCCGATGCGCTTGGCCACGTGCGCGGCGGTCATCACATAGCCCGAACCGTCGACGACGAAGCCCGAGCCCGAGGTGACGGGCGTTCCCTTGCGGTTTTCCTTGCTCTGGGTATCGGGGGAGGCGGGCTGCGACACGATCAGCGTCACGTAGGTCGGGCCGGAGCGGCGCACCAAGCTGGTGATCTGCTCGGTGCTGGCGATCGCCTCGCCCGGCGGCACCGAGGTTTGCTGCACGTTGAAATTCCGGCTCTCGAGGTCGACGTTGGAGGACGACTCGCAGCCGGCCAGCACGACGGCCAGCACAGAGAATGAAAGCAGGGCACGAAGGGGAGGCAACATCCGTCTCTCTTGTTCTGAAGCCTCATAGCACAAAATCAGGCCACGGAATGGCCATGAAACCGCAGCACGCAAAAAGAACGCAACATGCACTGGCGGCTAAAAAAACGGCCCGCCGAAGCGGGCCGTTCTGTAGGTATCGTTTGCAGGGGTAAGGCTTAGAAGCGCCAGACCGAGACGAGGTCGACGGTCCAGTTGTCGTTCTGGACGTTCAGCTTGTCCGTCACGCCTTCGTTGAGACCATCCTTGCCGGTGCGCTTGAAGTCCCAGGACTGCGTGTACCACTCGCCTTCCACACCGATCGTCAGCTGATCGACGGGGGTGTAGTACAGGCCACCGAGGATCGCCCAGGTGTCGTAGCTGAAGCCCTTGTAGCCGTAGAGGGTGCTGTTGGAGACGGCATTGAAGTTGTCGCCTTCACGGTTCTTGTAACCGGCGCCCAATTCGGCGTGGACGGTGTCAGACAGGTTGGCAGACGCCAAGCCGCTCACGCCCCACCAAGAGTTGTAGACCGGAACGTTGTTGGTGATGTCACCGTTGTCGTTGACGGTCTGGTAGGGACCGGCACCGAAGGCGGCGGCAAGCGACAGGCTTGCGATGTCACCCAGGTTGAAGCCCACACCGGCGCCGACCTGCCACAGAGCGTCTGCGTTGTCGTTGCCGACGAGAACTTCGTTGTTGGTCGAACGGTACACGCCCGAGATCTCGCCCGAGAACGCATCGCCCGAGTACTTGATCTCGCCAGCCGCGCCGAGGTTGTTGCCCGCACGGTAGTAGTCGTTGTTGTCGTTGCCGAAGCCGTCGTTGATGCCGGCGTCTTCGATGGCAACCGCCATGGAGAACGGACCCGAGGCATAGGTCAGACGCATCTGGCTCGTATCACCCGGATCGAAACTCACGTCGGCGTTGTCGGTGTAGTAGCAGGTGCAGGCGCCATCATAGCCGTAGCCGATGTTGCCCAGCGAACCGGTATAACCGCCGCCCAGCGTCAGTTCCGGGGTCATCGCCCAGTAGCCCCACGCCGTCTTCATGTAGACATCGGCGGTGCCGTTGCCGTTGAAGTCAGCGCGCATCTTCAGTTCGACGCCGACTTCACCGACTGCGGTGTCGGTCGTGGCGACGACGCGGAGCTGGCCACGGGCCTTGACGTCCCAGTCGTCGCTGGTGTCGCCGGAGTACTTGACCTTCGAGGTCACGCCATCATAGGTGCGCTTCGCGGAGCCGCTGACCTGGTCGCCGGTGTAGACGATTGCAGCGCGGACATAGCCCGACCACGAGATCGTGGTGCCGGCCGGAGCATCAGCCGTCGGCAGGATGCTGATCAGGGTGGCGTTGTCGTTCACAACGCGGTCACGGTCGGAACCGACCATGCCCGGAACCTGGAGGGCTTCGCCCTTCGAGATGGCGAGCAGCTGGTAGCCGGCGGGAACCGACGGAGCGGTTTCCATGGCGGCCATGCGGGCGTTGAGCGATTCGACCTGAGCCTTCAGATCGCTCAGTTCGTCGGCGTGAGCGGCCACGGCAGAGACGGCAACCGCCGCACCAGCCATCAGGGCCATCTTCATAGTCTTCATTCTTGTTCTCCCAAGTCTCTTGGAGTTGAGGAGCCCCCCATCCCCTGCAAACGGTTTCGGAAGGCCATGCTCGAAATCATTCGGCACGGTCTTGTTCTCGTCCCTAATCATGGAAACGTCAACGAAGACCCGCTGCAATCGATTTGAATTTTGGCGCCTGTAACACAATTGCCACAGTTCCGGCGCGCCCCCTGCAAGCGAAATTTCGGGCGGGAATTCAAATGGTTAATGATTCATAACCGAAACCGGGCGGGAAGGGAAGTGCGAGCCGCCTCCGGCCCCACCACCTTCCTGCCACGCTTGCGGCAGCCCGCCCGAATCTCTCCCCGCAACGGAAAACGGCCCGCCGAAGCAGGCCGTTCCCCCCGGTCGTCGAGGTGAGTCGCTTAGAACCGCCAGACCGACACGAGGTCGACGGTCCAGTTGTCGTTGGTGATGCTCAGCTTGTCCTTGTCGTTTACCTGCACGCCGGACTTGCCGGTGCGCTGGAAGTCCCAGGTCTGGGTGTACCACTCGCCTTCCACACCGATCGTCAGCTGATCGACGGGATTGTAGTACAGGCCACCGAGCACGGCCCAGGTATCATAGTCAAAGCCCTTGTATCCCCACGTGCCGGTCTGGTTGCCGTCCTTGTCGTAGGTATTCAGGTTGAAGTTGTCACCTTCACGGTGCTTGTAGCCAACACCTGCTTCAGCGTGGACCGTGTCGGACAGGCTGGCTGATGCCAAGCCGCTCAGACCCCACCACTGGTTGTAAACCGGCAGGTTGTTGGTGATGTCACCACTGTCGTTGACGGTCTGGTAGGGACCGGCACCGAAGGCGCCAGCAAGCGACAGGCTTGCAATGCTGCCCATGTTGAAGCTCACACCGGCGCCGACCTGCCACAGTGCATCTGCGTTGTCGTTGCCGAGGAGGTTTTCGTTGTTGGTGGAGCGGTACACGCCCG
>CAMFKI010000016.1 GCA_945957365.1 uncultured Alphaproteobacteria bacterium
CGCCGGGCAGCGCCCGCGCCTCCCATTCTTTCCCTGAGGGACAAATGCCACCCTCATCAAGGATGCCGCATGCTTCCGTCCGCGCCGGCCCTAAATCTCGCTCACCTTGTACTGCGCCTTGTCGAGCCAGGCGGGGTTGATCTCGACGCCCCAGCCCGGCGCGTCCGTGACCGTCGCCTTGCCGTCCTCAATCCTGTAGGGCTCGCCGAGGAACAGGTCGTATTGCCAGGGATAGTAGTCCGCGCCCTCGATCGAAAATTCGAGATACTTGCCGGCATTGGGAATGGCCCGCAGCAGGTGCATGGTGCACATCGTCACCATCGACAGGTTCGCGGCATGCGGCGTCACCGGCAACCCGGCCTTCTCGGCCATCCTGCACACATGCAGCGTGCGCAGCATGCCGCCCAGATACATCACGTCGGGCTGCACGATGTCCACGGCGCGCATGCCGATCATCGTTTCCCATGCGGTGAACTCGCAGTCCTGTTCGCCGCCGGTCACGTCGATCGACAGCGCATCCGTCACTTCCTTGGTCCAGGCGAACTCCCAGTAGGGGCAGGGCTCCTCGAAGTGCCCGATGCCTTCCGCCTCCAGCAGCCGCCCCACTTCGATGGCGCGCTTCGGCGTGTAGCAGGAATTGCCATCGACCAGTTTTGCCATGCCATCGCCCAGCGCGCGCGACACGGTCGGCACGATCTCCTCGGTGCGGCCTGGCCATTCATCCCTGTCGCGTCCGCATTCGGAACCGACACGCCACTTGAAGGCGTCGAAGCCGAATTCATCCCGCAGCCCGCACAGCCGCGCCGCCTCGTCCTTCGGCGTGATGTCGCGCTTCATCGAGGAGGCATAGGCGCGCAGCTTGCCCGGCGTGCCGCCGAGGAGCGCCGTCACCGGCTTCTCCTCCAGCTTGCCGCGCAGGTCGAGCAGCGCGGTGTCGAGGCCCGTCATGGCGCGCCGCAGATAAGAGCCCGGGTACTTGTGCTCGCGCTCGCTGATGAGGGCGAGCGTGTCGGCGAAATCCAGCGCATCGGTGCCCAGCGCATGGCGCGCCACCTGGCGGTGGAAGATCTCGCAGGTGATGTCGGCATTGTAGGTCGAGACCTGTCCCCAGCCCTGGTGCCCGGTGTCGCTGGTCGCGCGCACGAAGCCCACGAATTCGTTGCAGAAGGTCTCGAGCTTCCTGATCTTCACGTCATTCTCCCCTGTAGAAGCGTATTTTCGTGTCGCCGTAGTCACGCTCATCGACCAGCGCGAGGCCGGCAATGTCCTTGATCCCGGCCTTGTGTGACTCTTCCAAGACGACGATGCCGCCGGGGTTGAGCCAGTCGCCCGCGATGAGCGAGGCCAGCGCCTTCTCGCCCAGCCCCTTGCCATATGGCGGGTCGGCGAAGACCAGGTCGAAGCGCGGCTGCGGCGAACAGGGTCCGAGCAGGGTGGCATCGCGCCGCCAGATCTTCACGAGCCCGATCACCCCCAGCGCATCGGCATTCTTGCGGATCAGCCCGCGCGCCTCGGCACTGTCTTCCACGAACTGGCAAAATCGCGCCCCGCGCGACACGGCCTCGAGGCCCATCGCACCCGTCCCGGCGAACAGGTCCAGCACGCGCGCGCCGTCCACTTCGAGCCCGTCGATGCCGTGGGCCAGGATGTTGAACACCGATTCCCGCACCCGGTCGGTGGTCGGCCTGGTCGCGGAACCGTGCGGCGGCGCGATGCTATGGCCTTTGAACTTTCCACCGACGATGCGCATCATCTTCCTTCTTGAAGAACTTTTCCCCGATCGAGGATTTCATCGCCCGCGTCGGCACCTCTGCGATGCCGCCGCGCGCCAGCTCGCCCAGCTGGAACGGCCCGAAGGCCGTGCGGATCAGCCGGTTCACCTGCAGGCCCAGGTGTTCGCAGATGCGCTTCACCTCGCGGTTCTTGCCTTCCTTGATGGCGATGGTCAGCCAGGTATTGTCGCCCTGCACCCGCTCGATCTGCGCCTCGATCGGCCCATAGCGCACACCTTCGACCTCGACACCCTTCTCGAGCTTCCTGAGCGATGCCTCGTCGATGTGCCCGAAGGCCCGCACGCGGTACTTCCGTGTCCAGCCGGTTGCCGGCAGTTCGAGGAAGCGCGCCAGCTCGCCGTCATTGGTCAGCAGCAGCAGCCCCTCGGTATTGATGTCGAGCCGGCCGATGGAGACGACGCGCGGCAATTGCTCGCGCAGCTTGTCGAACACCGTGGGCCGCCCCTCCGGGTCATGGTTCGAAACGACGAGGCCGCCCGGCTTGTGATAGCGCCACAGCTTGGTCGCTTCCTTCTGCGGCAGCGGCTGGCCGTCGATCAGGATCACGTCCTTCGCCGTCACGTTGGTGGCGGCCGACGTCAGCACCTTGCCGTTCATCTTCACCCGGCCTTCGCCGATCAGCCGTTCGGCATCGCGCCTGGAGCAGATGCCTGCCCGGGCGATCACCTTGGCGATGCGTTCTCCCGCGAATTCGCTCATCTTGACCCGTCACCCATGAATGCCTCAATTGGCACGATGCGACTGAATCTGCCAGCCCCCCTTGAAATTGCCTTCGAAGAAGCCGAAGCCGCCGGCGCCCGCGGCGAGGTGCCGGTGGGTGCCGTGGTGGCCGACAGGTCCGGCAACGTCATCGCCCGGGCCGGCAACCGCACTCTGGAGCTCAAGGATCCGACCGCCCACGCCGAGCTGCTGGCGATCCGTGCGGCGGCCGGGATCCTCGGCTCCGAACGGCTCTCCGGTTGCGACCTGCATGTGACGCTGGAGCCCTGCGCCATGTGCGCTGCAGCGATCTCGTTCGCCCGCATCCGCCGCCTCTATTTTTCGGCGGGCGATGAGAAGATGGGGGCGGTGGAGCATGGCCCGCGTTTCTATTCGCAGCCGACCTGCCACCATGCGCCGGACGTCTACGGCGGGCTCGGCGAAGAGCGCGCCAAGCTGCTGCTCCGGGAGTTCTTCAGGTCCCGCCGTGGGTGAGGGCGGTGAGCCGCCGCTCCAGCTCGCGCTTCAGCTGGTCCTTCGCCGGCTGGGCCTGCTCGATCACGTCCCTGATGCGGAAGAAATCCGCACCTGAGAAGGAATCGATCGCCGGCCGCACATAGATGTCGGGCGGGCTGATCTCCCGCCTGAGGCTGGCCACCTGATTGAACAGGATCAGCAGCGAGCCGACGGCCAATTCCATGTTGGAGCGGTGCTTGCCATTGGCATCGCGCGGGCGGCCGGAGACGTCGACCGCGATGACGATATCGACGCCGTCCCGAACATGGTTGAACGGCACCGGATTGGTGACGCAGCCATCGACATAGCTGTGCCCGTCATACTGCGTGCCGAGGATGACGCCGGGAATGGCGATCGAGGCGCCGACCGCCTTGGCGAGCGGGCCGCTCTCGATCACCCGCTCCTCCATCGCGTCGAAGTCGGTGGCGATCACCTTGAAGGGGATCGGCAGTTCCTCGATCAGGTCCGGCAGCGTTTCCGGCAGCACCAGCCCGGCCAGTTTCTCGCCATGTACATGCAGCGAGGCGAGGCCGCGCATCGCCAGCAGGTCGAACGGGTTCACCCGCTTCTGCCCGAAGGCATAGCGCAGGGCGCCGATGCGGTTCGACAGCAGCATCTCGGCGCGCTCGCGGATTTCAAGGGCGCTCATGCCGCCGGCAAAACCGGCACCCAGCAGCGCGCCGATGGAACAGCCGGCGATCACCTTGGGCTTGAGGCCAAGTTCGTCGAAAACCTCGAGCACGGGGATGTGCGCCAGCCCGCGCGCGCTGCCGCCGCCCAGCGCCAGGCCGATCGAAGGTTCGCTCATGCGCCCGCCTGTTGCGCGAAGCGCCACGCCGTTTCCGCCAGGGGCCGCACCTGCCGCGCCATTGCCGCAGCATCGGCATTGGCCGCCGTGCCGTCACGCACCCGGCCGAGAATGCCCTGGAGGATCGCCGCGAGGCGGAAGAAATTATAGGCCATGTAGACATCGAGCTCCGGAATGCCGTCACGCCCGGCGCGCCGGCAGTAGTCGGCGATGTAGGCCTCGATGCCGGGAACTCCGGCCTCGTGTTCGTGCCCCAACAGCGAGCCGACGCCTGCGCCCGTCTCCGATATCGGCATGAACCACTGCATCAGGTGATAGGTGAAATCCGCCAGCGGGTCGCCCAGCGTCGAGAGTTCCCAGTCCAGCACCGCGATGACGCGCGGCGCGACAGGATCGACGATGCAATTGTCGAGCCGGAAGTCGCCATGCACGATGGCCGCGCCCGAGTCCGCCGGGCAGGCGCCGGGAAGCCAGGCGATCAGCCGGTCCATCTCCGCGATCGTCTCGGTCTCGGAGGCGCGGTACTGCTCACTCCAGCGCTTGATCTGGCGCGCCACGTAGCCCTGCGGCTTGCCGAAATCCGCCAGCCCCAGAGCCGCCGGGTCGAGCCTGTGGAGCCGCGCGATGGTGGCGTTCAGCGAGTCGAACAGGGCCGCGCGGTCGGCGCCCGAAACGCCGGGTGCCTGCGGCTCCCAGAACACCCGTCCGCCGGCGAAGTCCATGACGTAGAAGGAAGCGCCGATGACGCCGTCATCCTCGCAGAGGTGCAAAGGCCGCGCCACCGGGAAGCCGGCGCGCGCCAGCGCTTCCGTCACCCGGTACTCGCGCTCGATCGCGTGGGCCGACGGCAGCAGCCTGCCGAATGGCTTGCGCCGCAGCACATAGGCGCGGGCAGGGGTGTTCAGCTTGTAGGTCGGGTTCGACTGGCCGCCCCGGAAGCGCGCCAGGGTCAGCGGCCCGGCAAAGCCGCCGACGTGCCGCAGCAGATAGGCCTCCAGCGCGGCGGCGTCGATGTCGGACTCGGTAGTGCCCGAAAAGGCCTCCTGCCGGTCAATGCGCATGGCGATCCAGGAAGGGGAGCAGCGCGGCGAGCAGGTCCCTGGGGTTTTCCTCGGCGATGAAATGGCCGGAGTCGACGCCGTGGCCCTCGACGCTCTCGCACCACGCGTGCCAGGTTTCCAGCGGCCCCTCGGTCTCGCTCGGAATGCCCGCCGTGCCCCACAGCGCAAGGGTCGGACAGGCGATCCTGCGCTCCGCTGCGTGGTCCACCACGTCGGCGGCGAGGTCATAGGTCGCGCCGGCGCGGTAGTCATTGCAGGTGGCGTGGATGTGCTCGGGCGTCGCATAGTGCATGCGGTATTCTGACAATGCCTCCTCGCTGAAGGCGGAGAGGTCGCGGGACTTGGTCCAGCTGGCGATGGTGTAGTCGAGGTAGCCCACCGGGTTCGGCTCGATCAGCATTTCGGGCAAGGGATGCGGCTGGGCCAGCATCAGCCAGTGATAAGTCTTCATCGCCAGCCGGACGGTGAAGTTGTGCCACATCGCATGGGTGGGCACGATGTCCAGCACGGTAAGGCTGGAGACGGCATCCGGCGCGTCCAGCGCCATCCGGTAGGCGACCCGGGCGCCGCGATCATGGCCCACCACGGCGAAACGCTCGTGGCCGAGGCTGTTCATCAGGGCGACGAGGTCCTGCGCCATGGCGCGCTTCGAATAGGCCTCGTTCTTGGCGTCGTTCTCGGGGCATGAGGAATAGCCATAGCCACGCAGGTCCGGCATCACGCAGGTGAAGTGCCGCATCAGTTCGGGTGCCACCTTGTGCCACATGGCATGGGTCTGCGGGAAGCCGTGGATCAGCAGCAGCGGCGGCCCCGAGCCGCCGATGCGCGCGAAGATTTCGACGCCGGCGTGCCTGTGCCGGTATTCCTGCGTGCCGGGGAAGAGCCTGCTCATGGACAGAGGTTACACCCGCTCCGCCATTCCGCAAAGATCAGCGATCTTCCTCGCGCGCCAGCGCCCGCCAGGCGATGTCACGCCGGCAGAACCCCTCCGGCCAGTCGATGCGGTCGACCGCCGCATAGGCGCGGTCGCGCGCCTCACGCACGGTTGCACCGCGCGCCGTCACATTGAGCACCCGCCCGCCACTGGCGAGGATGCGGCCACCCCGCTCCGCCGTGCCGGCATGGAAGATCTCCACCCCTTCCATGGCCGAGGCGCCCTCGAGGCCGCGGATCTCGGTATCCTTCACCACTTCGCCGGGATAGCCGCTGGCGCACATGACGACGCTCAGCGCCACGTCGTCGAACCAGCGCGCGGAAACCTTGACCAGCGTGCCGTCGCAGCAGGCGAGCAGCAGGGTGACGAGGTCGTCTTTCAGCCGCATCACCAGCACCTGGGCTTCCGGATCGCCGAAGCGGCAGTTGTATTCGATGAGCTTGGGGCCATCTTTGGTCAGGATGAGGCCGGCATAGAGCACGCCGACGTAAGGGTGGCCCATGTCCTGAAGTGCACGGATCGTCGGCTTCACGATCTTGTCCAGCGCCTCGGCGCAGAGTTCCGGCGTCATGCACGGGGCGGGGGAATAGGCGCCCATGCCGCCGGTGTTGGGGCCGGTGTCGCCGTCCCCGACCCGCTTGTGGTCCTGCGCGGTAGCCAGCGGCAGGGCGTTGCTGCCGTCGGTGAGCACGAAGAAGCTCGCCTCCTCGCCCTCGAGGAAATCCTCGATCACGCACTCGGCCCCGCCGAACTTGCCGGAGAAGATGCCTTCCACCGCGTCCCGCGCCGTGGCCATGTCCATCGCAACCGTCACGCCCTTGCCGGCCGCCAGGCCGTCCGCCTTGATGACGATGGGTGCGCCACGGGCATCGAGATAGGCCAGCGCGGCGGCCTTGTCGGTGAACCGCCCGTAGGCCGCGGTGGGTATGCCGTAGCGGGCGCAGATGTCCTTGGTGAAGCCCTTTGAGCCTTCGAGCTGGGCGGGAAACTTCTTCGGCCCGAAGCACTTGATGCCGGCGGCGGCGAGGTCGTCCGCCAGCCCGGCCACCAGCGGCGCCTCGGGGCCGACCACGACGAGGCCGATGTTTTCGGACCGGCAGAACGCGATCACCGCGGCATGATCCGTCACCTTCAGCGCCACATTGCGCGCGATCTGGCCGATGCCGGGATTGCCGGGCGCCACGAACAGCTTGTCGCACAGCGGGCTCGCCACAATGGCCCAGGCCAATGCATGCTCCCGCCCGCCCGATCCGATCAGAAGAATGTTCATGCCTCAATCCTCGCTGGCGTGCCGCGCACCCGTCCTTGCTTTCGCCCGCCTTTTTGCATTTGATGGCGGTGAATCAAAGCGCGGAATTTGCCATGCCCACCATCTGGGATCATGACCCGGAAACCGGCGAAGTCATCGAGGCCGGCGGCTCCAATGCCGGAGAATACTCGGTCTCGGAGATCGCCCAGGCGCTCAAGCGCACGCTGGAGGACACGTTCGGCCATGTCCGGATCCGGGGCGAGATTTCGGGCTACCGCGGCCCCCATTCGTCCGGCCACTGCTATTTCTCGATCAAGGACGAAGGCGCCAAGCTCGACGCGGTGATCTGGCGCGGCAGCTTCGGCCGGTTGCGCGCCAGGATGCAGGAGGGGCTCGAGGTCATCGCCACCGGCAAGATCACCTCCTACCCGATGAAGTCCGCCTACCAGATCGTCATCGAATCGATCGAGCCCGCCGGCGTCGGCGCGCTGATGGCGCTGCTCGAGGAGCGCAAGCGGAAGCTCACCGCCGAAGGCCTGTTCGATGCGGCGCGCAAGCGGCCGATACCGTATCTCCCGAAGGTGATCGGCGTCGTCACCTCGCCCACCGGTGCGGTGATCCGCGACATCCTGCACCGTCTCAACGACCGGTTTCCGCGCCATGTCATGGTCTGGCCGGTGCGTGTGCAGGGCGACACCTGCGCGGCGGAAGTGGCCGCCGCCATCGCCGGCTTCAACGACATGGTCCACAAGCCCGACGTCATCATCGTCGCGCGCGGCGGTGGTTCGCTCGAGGACCTGTGGGGTTTCAACGAGGAGATCGTGGTGCGCGCCGCCGCCGCGAGCGCCATTCCGGTGATTTCCGCCGTGGGCCACGAGACCGATACGACACTTATCGACTACGTGTCGGATCTGCGCGCGCCAACTCCCACCGCGGCGGCCGAAAAGGCGGTTCCGGTACGCGCCGATCTGGTGGCGGAGCTTGCCCGGCTCGATGCCCGCATGAAGGGTGGCCTGCGCCGCTACATGGACGAACGTGAAACGCGCGTGCGGTCCGCCGCGCGGGCCCTGCCGCGCCCCGATGAACTGCTGGCGCTCGTCCGCCAGCGTTTCGATTCCGCTTCGGGCCGGCTGGTCCAGGCGCTGAAGGCCAACACGCGCGAACATGGCGCCCGCCTGCAGCGCGTGGCGCCGCGCCTGACGCTTGCACCGATGCGTACCCTGATCCTCAACGAGCGCCGCTCGCTCGATCTTTCGGGGCGGCGTGCCGCGCAGGCATTGTCGCGCCTCGTCGCCTTCCAGCGCCAGCGCTTCGATGGCGTGGCGAAGCTGGCCGACAGCCTGTCCTACAAGTCGGTGCTGCGCCGCGGTTTCGCCCTGGTGCGTGACGACAAGGGAAAGCCGGTGCATTCCGCGGCCGACGTCAGGCCGTGGGCGGCGCTCCGCCTCGAATTCGGCGACGGCGAGGTGAACGTGCGCGAAGACAGCCCGAAGCAGGGCCGCCTGCTCTAGAAAAGCTCGCGCGCGGCAGGAAAGCCCTCATCTGGTCTGTCGGCCACCTTCTCCCATCCTGCGGACGGGAGAAGGACTCGCGGCACGATCTTCCCACGAGTCCTTCTCCCGTTGCGAAGCAATGGGAGAAGGTGCCCGACAGGGCGGATGAGGGCCTCGCTCCGCCGCCTCAGATCACCCACTCGCCCTTGCGCATCAGGGGTTCGGCCGAACCATCCGCCGCGATGCCGTCGACGTCGAGTTCGCCCGAACCGATCATCCAGTCGACATGCACCAGGCTGGTGTTGGCGCCCAGCGCCGCCAGTTCTTCCTTGGACCGCTTGGAGCCGTCGCGGATGTTCTCGGTGTAGGACTGGCCCACCGCGATGTGGCTTGCGGCATTCTCGTCGAACAGCGTGTTGTTGAAAATGATCCCGCTCTTCGAAATCGGCGAGGAATGCGGCACCAGCGCCACCTCGCCGAGGCGGGCGGCGCCCTCGTCGGTGTCGATGAGGTTGCGGAAGGCGTCCTGGCCCTTCTCCGCCGTCATCTCGACGATCCTGCCGCGCTCGAAGCGCACCCGGATTCCGTCGATCAGCGAGCCCTGGTAGGACAGCGGCTTCGAGGAGCACACGGTGCCGTCCACCATGTCCTTGTGGGGCGCGGTGAACACCTCTTCGGTCGGAATGTTGGCATTGCAGAACACGCCGTTCAGCGCCTTGCCGCCGCCGCCCTTCCAGCTGTGCTCGTCGGCCAGGCCGAGCATGAGATCGGTGCCGGGGCCCTTGTACTTCAGGGCGCGGTAGCGCCGGCCGTTGAGGAATTCGGTACGCCGGCGCAAGTCGGCGTTATGCTGCTCCCAGGTGGCGATCGGATCGGCCACGTCTGCCTTGCTGCAGGCGAAGATGGCCTGCCACAGTTGCTCCATCGCCTGCTCTTCCGGAACACGGGGGAAGACGGACTTGGCCCAGGCGGGCGTTGCCGCCGCGATCACGCACCAGTTGATGGCAAAGCCGGTGATCAGCTCCAGCGCCGGCCGGTAGGCCCGCGAGCGCGCCTTGTTGGCGCGCGACAGCTTGCCGGCATCCTGGCCCGCCAGCAGGGCCGGGTTTTCGCCGGCGATCGCCAGCCGCGCCGCGCCGCCGCGGAAAGCCTCCGCCATGCCGTTGAAAAGCCAGTCGGGGGCGATGTCGAAGGCCCCGTCCGGCGCCAGCCGGTAGCGCGCCAGCGTGCTCTCGTCATCGGCATAGAGGGTGGTGACCAGGCTGGCGCCGGAACGGTAGGCGTGCTCGGTGACGCGCCGGACCAGCGGCACCGCGTCAAGCGGGGCGGTGATCACCAGTTGCTGGCCGGGCTGCAGGTTGAGGCCGGTGCGGACGGCCAGCTTGGCGTAGGTATCGAGGAGGCGTTCATGTGTCATGGTCCGGAATCTACACGCCGGCGGTCCGGCTTGTCCAAATTTTCAGCGCCTTCAAATCCGGGGCGGGAGGGGCTATCTTGGTGTCATGAACTTTCTCGATCCCAGAAAGCCTCCGCGCGAGGCCAAGATCCGCTATCTCGATGCCGACTATCAGGTCGTGAGCGAGGGCGATTTCGTGCGCTGCGCCGCGACCGGCAAGGCCATTACGCTGACCGAACTGCGCTACTGGAACGTCGACCGGCAGCAGCCCTTCGGCTCCGCCGAACTGGCCTTTGCCGAGCGCTTCAGGAATGCCGGGACAGGTTGAGCAGGAAGGCCTCCACCTGCGGCTGGTACATGACCAGGAGATTGGCCCCCAGCACACCGAGCTGCACGAAGAGCGCTGCCCCCGGCAGCATGGGCTGGGCGCCCGAGGCCTTGCGGACGGCGTAAATCCCCAGAAACAGGGCGTTGAGGGCCATCAGACGCACATAGAGGGGCGGGCTGCCGGAAATCAGCAAGGCGTAGATCTGGCCCAAATGCGCCTGGTTCATGTAATCCAGCATGCCGCATGACCTCTTCGCCTTGGGCTGGAAACCTACTGTCAAGACGTGTATAGCCCAAGCCAATTTCACGGAAGGTAAAGGGGCAATCCCCCGCTGGAGTTAGATCATGACGACGAACTGGACACCTGACAGCTGGCGGCATTTCCCGGTCGTGCAGGTGCCGGATTACCAGGATGCGGCAAAGCTGAAATCCGTTGAGGAGCAGCTCGCGGGCTATCCGCCGCTGGTTTTCGCCGGCGAAGCACGCAAGCTGAAGCGCAAGCTCGCCCGTGTCGCCGAAGGCAAGGGCTTCCTGCTGCAGGGCGGCGACTGCGCGGAAAGCTTCGCCGAGCATTCGGCTGACAACATCCGCGACTTCTTCCGCATCTTCCTGCAGATGTCGGTCGTTCTCACCTTCGCCGGCGGCCAGCCGGTGGTGAAGGTCGGCCGCATCGCCGGCCAGTTCGCCAAGCCCCGTTCCTCGCCCACCGAGACGATCGGCGGGGTGGAGCTGCCGATCTACCGCGGCGACATCGTCAACGGCGCTGACGCGACGCTCGAGGCGCGCCGCCCCGATCCGGAGCGCCAGATCATGGCCTACCGGCAGTCGGCGGCCACCTTGAACCTGCTGCGCGCCTTCGCCCAGGGCGGCTATGCCAACCTCGAGCACGTCCACAAGTGGACGCTCGACTTCCTCACGGATTCGCCCGCCTACGAGCGCTACCAGGAAATCTCGGACCGGATCACGGAGGCCGTTGGCTTCATGCGCGCCTGCGGCATCAATGCCGACACTGCGCCGCAACTCCGAACGACCGATTTCTTCACCAGCCACGAGGCACTGCTGCTCGGCTACGAGCAAGCGCTGACCCGCGTCGACTCGACCTCCGGCGACTGGTACGCCACCTCGGGCCACATGCTTTGGATCGGCGACCGCACCCGCCAGCCGGACCATGCGCATGTCGAATTCATGCGCGGCGTCAAGAACCCGATCGGCCTCAAGTGCGGCCCGTCGCTGAAGCCGGACGAGCTGATCCGCCTCATCGACCTGCTGAACCCGGAGAACGAGCCGGGCCGCCTCACCCTCATCGCACGCTTCGGCGCCGACAAGGTGGAGAAGCACCTGCCGGACTTGATCCGGGCCGTGAAGCGCGAAGGCAAGGTCGTCGTCTGGTCCTGCGACCCGATGCACGGCAACACGGTGAAGTCGACGTCGGGCTACAAGACGCGGCCCTTCGAGTCCGTTCTGGGCGAAGTGCGCCGCTTCATGGCGGTGCACCAGGCCGAGGGCACCCATGCCGGCGGCATCCATGTCGAGATGACCGGCAAGGACGTCACCGAATGCACCGGCGGCCTGCGCGCCCTGCGTGACGAGGACCTGAACGACCGCTACCACACCTTCTGCGACCCGCGCCTCAACGCGGCCCAGGCGCTGGAACTGTCCTTCCTCGTCGCCGAGGAGATCAAGAAGGAAATGGCCTCGCGCCCCAAGACGGACGACGACGACATCGTCGAGGCGGCCGAGTAAGCCTGCGGCCGCCGCAGACAGAAGCCCATCGACGACACCACCTTCGCCCGGCTTGACCGGGCGATCCTTTTTGGTTCGCCCGGAAGAGGATGCCCCGGTCAAGCCGGGGCAAGGTGAGCGTTGGGGCCGGTCATGATGCTGCTCGCGGGAACGCCATGCCTCTTGTTCTTTGATCCCCCGCATTTTCTGGGGGTTGAAACCCGCCCGGACCGGACCTAACTGTGACGTCCCAAGTTACGGAATGAGCGGAGCTGCCATGATCGAGCTTTACCACTGGCCCACCCCGAACGGTCACAAGATCACGATTTTCCTCGAGGAAGCTGGTCTCGCCTACAACCTCCACCCGGTCGACATCGGCAAGGGTGACCAGTTCAAGCCCGACTTCCTGAAGATTTCGCCCAACAACCGCATGCCGGCGATCATCGACACGGCGCCGGCCGATGGCGGCAAGCCCGTCTCGATCTTCGAATCCGGCGCCATCCTGCTCTGTCTCGCGGAAAAGACCGGATTGTTCATCCCCAAGGACCTGCGTGGCCGGGTCGAGGTCCTGCAGTGGCTGTTCTGGCAGATGGGCGGCCTGGGGCCGATGTCCGGCCAGGCGGGCCACTTCGCCATCTATGCGCCGGAGAAGATTCCCTACGGCATCGAGCGCTACACCAAGGAAGTGAACCGCCTCTACGGCGTCATGAACAAGCGCCTCGCCGACCGGCCCTTCCTTGCCGGCGAATACTCGATCGCCGACATGGCGTCCTACCCCTGGGTCGTGCCCTACGAGCGTTACGCCCAAGACCTCAACGAGTTCCCCCACCTCAAGCGCTGGTTCGAGGCGATCAAGGCGCGTCCCGCCGTCGGCAAGGTCTATGCCGCGGTGAACCCGTCCTACCAGAAGCCGATGAGCGACGAGGAGAAGAAGGTCCTCTTCGGCCAGACCGCCAAGTCGGTCGCCTAAACCGAGGCCGGCATCGCCATTGCGGCGGGCCGGCGGCGGAACTCCGAGACGATATGCATGAACAGGGCGGCGAGCACGATGCCGCCGCCCACCAGTGTCTGCAGCGACGGAGTTTCGCCGAGGAATACGAAGACCCACAGCGGCGTGAACGGCACTTCGAGCGAGGCGAGCAGGGTGGACTCTGCCGCCGGAATGCGTCGTGTCGCGAAGGTATAGAGCGCCAGCCCCGACGCGTTCTGCACGATGCCGAAGGCCGCACAGAGCAGGAAGTCGTGGGCGCTCACCGACAGCGGCGCCGCGAACCAGAAGCAGGTGAACGAGCAGACCCAGGCCGAGAGCGCCATGGCCGGCAGCATGGGAACGTCACGATGCTTGCGCATGATGGTGGAAAAGCCCGCCATGCCCAGCGTCATCAGCACGGCGCAGAACTGGCCCAGCAGGCTTCCGCCCAACTTGGCGCCCCACAGCATCACGCCCACGCCGAACAGCGCAACCGCACTGCCGATGAGTGTGGATCGTGACGGCCTCTCGCCGATCACCAGATAGGCGAGCCCGGCCGTGACGAAGGGCACGGTGGCGTAGATCACCATGGCATCCGCCACCGTGGTGAACCGCAGCGCGCTGATGCCGGCGATCATCGACAGGGCTGAGAGCAGCGCCACGCCCAGCGTCGGCCAGCCGAGTGACCGCAGCACGCCGAAGCTCCGTCCGCGCTCGATCGCGAAGAACAGCGTGAACACGGCGGTGCCCGAGAACAGCCCGCGCCAGAACAGCATGGTGAACAGGTCGGCGCTGATGCCGCGCACGAACAGGCCCGAAGTCGACCAGCACAGGGCGGCACTCGCCGCCAGCAGCAGGCCGATGCGGTGCTGCCGCTGCTGTTCGGCGCCTGTCATGCGCGGCTCGCCTTCCAGATGTTGATGGTGTTGGCAACGAGGATCAGCGCGCCGCCCGCCAGCGACCAGCCATCGAGGCCCTCGTTGTAGAGCCAGTAGCCGAGCAGTGCCGAAAGCGGCAGGCGCAGGAAGTCCATCGGCATGACGACTGTCGCATCGGCGAGCGAGATCGCCTTGGACAGGCAGTAGTGCGAGCCGGTGCCCGCCAGCGCCACCACGGCCACGAAGGGCAGCGCATGCACCGAAGGCCACTTCCACGTCAGCCAGGCCGGCACCGCGCCGATCACCGTCTGCATGGTGAACATGAAGAAGATCACGGTCAGCGCCGTGTCGCGCCGCGTGATGTATTTGGTCAGCGTCACGGAGACCGCGAAGAGCAGGGCGGCAGCGAGCGCCACGAGATGCCCGACATTCACGGTGAGCCCGGGCTTCACGATCATCAGCACGCCGCCGAAGCCCACGATCAGCGCCGCGATCTTCCAGCCATAGAGGCGCTCACCGAGGAAGGCCGCGGCGAGGATGGCGATCCACAGCGGCATGGTGAACTCGATGGAAATCACCTCGGCCAGCGGGATCAGCAGCAGGGCGGAGAACCAGCAATACTGGCCGGCATAATGCACCACGTTGCGGGCGGCATGGAGATTCAGCTGCGACACCCGGTCCTTCAGCCCGCCGTTCAGCATCACGATAGGGGTGAGGATGATGGTGGCGATCACGCTCCGCAGCAGCATGACCTCGAAGACCGAGACCTCCTGGGCCAGTTGCCGGCCGGCCACCGTCATGCCCAGCGTGGCCGTCAGCCAGCCCGCCATCCACAACCCCGCCTGTCCGACCTTCTGCTGCGGCACCCGGCCCACGCCCCGACTCACGGCGGAGCATTAACCATGAGCCCCCTCCGCCGGTAGGGTGGAAACGGCATGGCTCGCCCGCAAATGACCAATTGCCGCCTTTCCCCTCCCCCTCGTGGGGAGGGGCAGGGGTGGGGGGCCACGAGTCCTTCGGCAGCGGTCGTGCCCCGCAGCCCCCCACCCTCGGTCCCTCCCAACGAGGGGGAGGGAAGAAGGGACCACCCTCCCGTGTCGCGTCTTGACCTTTCGAGGCCCCTGACGCATGGTGCGGCCCGAAATGACCCGCCGCCCTGCCATCGCCGCCCTTTGCGGCATTATTTGCAGCTAGCTGAAAACCGCTGGCAGGGCGCCCTTTGACCTAAATCCAAGACAAAGCGTACCCGGGCCGGCAAGCCTGAGGATCGACATGTCTTTGCGCCTCTACAACACGCTGACCCGCACCAAGGAAGAGCTCGTCCCGCTCGATCCCTCGAACGTGCGCATGTATGTCTGCGGCCCGACGGTCTACGACTTCGCGCACATCGGCAATGCGCGGCCCGTCATCGTCTTCGATCTTCTCTTCCGGCTGCTGCGCCAGGTCTATGGCGCCGATCACGTCACTTACGTGCGCAACATCACCGACGTCGACGACAAGATCAACGCGCGGGCGCTCCGCGATTTCCCCGACTTGGGCCTGAACGATGCAATCCGCAACGTCACCGAGAAGACGGCGAACCAGTTCTTCGCCGACGTCGAGAAGCTCGGCTGCCTCCAGCCCAGCGTGCAGCCGCGCGCCACCGACAACATCCCGCAGATGATCACGCTGATCGAGATGCTGCTGACGCGCGGCCACGCCTATCAGGCGGCGGGCGAGGTGCTGTTCAGCGTCGACTCGATGCCCGACTATGGCCGCCTCTCGCAGCGCAATCTCGAGGACCAGCAGGCGGGTGCACGCATCGCGGTGGACGCGCACAAGAAGAACCCGGCCGACTTCGTGCTATGGAAGCTCTCCTCCGACGACGAGCCAGGCTGGGCGAGCCCCTGGGGCCGCGGCCGCCCCGGCTGGCACATCGAGTGCTCCGCCATGAGCAACCGCTACCTCGGCGAGGTCTTCGACATCCATGGCGGCGGGCTGGACCTCATTTTCCCGCACCACGAAAACGAAATCGCCCAGACGCGCTGCGCCTTCGGCACCTCGGTCATGGCCAATATCTGGATGCACAATGGCTTCCTGCAGGTCGAGGGCCAGAAGATGTCGAAGAGCCTCGGCAACTTCTTCACCATCAACGAGCTGCTGGCCGACTGGCCGGGCGAGGTGCTGCGCTTCAACATGCTGCGCACGCACTACCGTCAGCCCATCGACTGGACCATCAAGAGCCTCGAGGAAAGCTGGCGCACGCTGGAGAGCTTCTTCAACAACGCCGGCGCGTCGCTCGCAGGGCAGGCGAAGATCGGCGACACGGTGCTGGACGCGCTGATGGACGACCTCAACACACCGAAGGCCATCGCCGAGCTTCATGCGCTCGACAAGCCGGGCCGCCAGAACGAACTCGGCGAAACGCTGAAGGCGCTGGGCTTCAGCGGCAATCTCGTGTCCCCCAAGGCAGAGGCCGCGGTGGACGAGAAGGCCGTAAGCGCCCTCATCACCGCCCGGCTCGATGCCCGCAAGGCCAAGGACTGGGCCGCGAGCGACCGCATCCGCGACGAGCTCGCCGCCATGGGCGTCGCCATCAAGGACAACAAGGACGGCACGACATCGTGGGAGGTGAAGCGGTGAATTGTCTTCGCAACACATCCCAACCCCTTCCGTCATGCCAGCGAAAGCTGGCACCCCGCTTTGGGAGCCGCAAGGGAAGCGGGGCCCCAGCTTTAGCTGGGGTGACGGCAGAAAAGCAGAGCGCGCAACGATGACCACGTCCAACAAACCCTGGCATGACAGCCTGCCGTTCCCGAAGC
This sequence comes from uncultured Alphaproteobacteria bacterium, assembly GCA_945957365.1. GTDB lineage: Bacteria > Pseudomonadota > Alphaproteobacteria > Rhizobiales > Aestuariivirgaceae > Aestuariivirga. Next base: position 16,648 of record CAMFKI010000016.1, read on the forward strand.
GCTGGCTCGCCTACATCGCGCTCAAGCTCATCGTGCTGGCGCTTGCCGTCTATCTCGCATTGCATTTGAAGGGGCTGGTCTGATGGCCCGCGAACGCATCTACCTGTTTGACACGACACTGCGCGATGGCCAACAGACGCCGGGCGTCGATTTCTCGCTCGAGGACAAGCTCGTCGTCATGGGCCTGCTCGACGAGATGGGCGTCGATTACATCGAAGGCGGCTATCCGGGCGGCAACCCGACCGACACCGCACTCTTCGCCACCGCGCGCCACACCCGCGCCACCTTCACCGCCTTCGGCATGACCAAGCGGGCAGGGCGCTCCGTCTCCAACGACTCCGGTCTGCAGCATTTGCTCCAGGCGAAATCCAAGGCCGCCTGCTTCGTCGCCAAGTCTTGGGACTATCACGTGCGCGTGGCGCTCGGCTGCACCAACGAGGAAAACCTCGAGTCGATCCGCCAGACCGTCGAGGCCGCGAAATCCGCCGGCAAGGAAGTGCTGATCGACTGCGAGCACTTCTTCGACGGCTTCAAGGCCAACCCCGCCTATGCGCTTGCCTGTGCGGAGACGGCCTACAAGGCCGGCGCCCGCTGGGTGGTGCTGTGCGACACCAATGGCGGCACGCTGCCGTCGGAAGTCGGCGCCATCGTGCGCCACGTCTCGAACCACGTGCCCGGCAGCCATCTCGGCATCCACGCGCACAATGACACCGAGCATGCTGTGGCCAATTCGCTGGCCGCCGTCGATGCAGGCGTTCGCCACATCCAGGGCACGCTCAACGGCATCGGCGAGCGCTGCGGCAATGCCAATCTCGTGTCGATCATCCCCACGCTGGTGCTGAAGCCGCATTTCGCCGAGCGCTTCGAAACCGGCGTCGATGCTGAGCGGCTGCAGCGCCTCACCCACATCTCGCGCGCCTTCGACGAGCTGCTCAACCGCTCGCCCAACAAGCAGGCGCCCTATGTCGGCAAGAGCGCATTCGCCACCAAGGCCGGCATCCATGCCTCGGCGCTGATGAAGGAGCCCGAGACCTACGAACACGTGCCGCCGGAATCGGTCGGCAACCGCCGCCAGGTGCTGGTGTCGGACCAGGCCGGAAAATCCAACCTCGTCGCCGCCCTCCAACGTACCGGCATCGACGTAGCGAAGGACGATCCGCGCCTCGACGGACTGCTGCGCGAGGTGAAGGAGCGCGAGGCGCTGGGCTATGCCTATGACGGCGCGGACGCCTCCTTCGAGCTCCTCGCCCGCCGCGCGCTGGGTAGCGTGCCGAAATATTTCGACGTCGTGTCCTTCCGCGTCATCGTCGAGGAGCGCGACAAGGAGATGATCTCGGAAGCCGTGGTCAAGGTGAAGGTCGACGACCAGGTCTATCTGAACGCCGGCGAGGGCAACGGCCCCGTCAACGCGCTCGACGTTGCGCTCAGGAAGGACCTCGGCAAGTACCAGCGCTTCATCGACGACATGGAACTCGCCGACTTCAAGGTGCGTATCCTCAACGGCGGCACGGGGGCCACCACCCGCGTGCTGATCGAGAGCCGGGACGGAAAGGGCAACCGCTGGTTCACCGTCGGTGTCTCTCCCAACATCGTCGATGCCTCGTTCCAGGCGCTTTCGGACGCGCTGGTCTACAAGCTGGTGCGCGAGGGGGTTTCCGCCACCTAGAGTCATGCGCGCGGCACATGCGGGCAAGGCCCCGGCGGGGTTTGCCCCGCCACCCTTGCGGGTCTAAACGCCCGCAATGACCATCGCCCAGGACAGCGCGGACCCGAAGCCCGCCTCCCGCTCGCTGAGCAGCGCCGAAATCGGCGTGCTGCTGGCCATCGGCGCGCATCTCGTCTGGGGTGGCATGGCGGTCTATTTCGGCCAGATCCGCTACATTTCCCCCGTCGAGATCGCGGTCAACCGCGGCGTCTGGGCGCTGCCCATCGCGGCCGCCGTGGTCTGGTACATGGGGCAGTGGGGCGATGTCTGGCGCGCCGTGAGGAACCCGAAGCATCTCGCCATCCTCACCCTCACGGCGGGCCTCATCGTCTTCAACTGGGGCTTCTACGTCTGGTCGATCCAGGCCGGCCGCACGCTGGAATCGAGCCTCGGCTACTTCATCAACCCGCTCCTCAACGTGGTGATGGGCTATCTCTTCCTCGGCGAACGCTTCACCATGCCCCAGAAGGTGGCACTCGCCATGGCCACCGTCGCGGTGCTGATCCAGACCTGGGCGCTGGGCCACGTGCCGTGGCTCGGCCTCATGCTCGCCTCCACCTTCTGCCTCTATGGCTTCCTGCGAAAGACCATCCCCGTTGGGCCCACCCAGGGCTTCCTCATCGAGACCGCCATCGTCACGCCGCCGCTGCTGCTGGCCGAATGGTGGCTGGTGTCGAAGGGCCAGGCGCATTTCGGCACCGATGCCTATTCCACCCTGATGCTGATGGGCTGCGGCGCCATGACGGCGGCGGCGCTCATCCTGTTCACCGCCTCGATCCGCCGCATCCGCTATTCGACCGCGGGCATCCTGCAATACATCTCGCCGTCGCTGGTCTTCCTGACAGCGGTGTTCATCTTCCACGAGCCGATGAGCCCGCTGAAGCTGTTCTCCTTCGTCATCATCTGGACGGCACTGGCCATCTTCTCGGCCGCCGCCATCCGCGACGACTGGAAGCGCCGCAACGCCGCGTGAGCCCGCTCACATCTTGTTGAGCAGCGGCTGCACCGGCACCAGCTCGGGCGTCGACTTGAGGCGGTGCTCGAAGGCCGGCACCACGTCCTCGGCATGCTTCACGACATCCATTCCGAACTCCAGCCCCTCGCGGATGAAGCGCTCGGCCCGCATGTGGTCGAACAGCGTCACCAGCGGCGCCCAGTAGTTCTCGATGTTGCACAGGATGATCGGCTTCTTGTGCTGGCCGAGCTGCGCCCAGGTCGAGATCTCGGCGAGTTCTTCCAGCGTGCCGAGGCCGCCGGGCAGGGCCACGAAGCCGGAGGACCGCGCGAACATCGTCATCTTGCGCTCGTGCATGTCGGCGGTGACGACGAGCTCGTTCACATCGGTCAGCATGCGTTCGCGGTTGGCCAGGAACTCGGGGATGATGCCGGTCACGTGGCCGCTGTTCTCGAGCACCGAGCGTGCCACCTCTCCCATCAACCCAAGGCTGCCGCCGCCATAGACCAGCCCGATCCCGGCATCGGCCATGGCTTTCCCGAGCGTCCGTGCCGCGGCCATATAGGCCGGATTCCGGCCATTGCCGGAACCGCAGTAGACGCAGAGTTTACGGGAAGGACTCATGAAGGATCTCCTGAACTGGGCGAATCGCGTGGTTAAACCCCGGTATGGGCCGGAATTTCCCTTCGCAAATCTTTGCCTAAATTGGAACAGCGGCTTATGAAGGGCAATCAAAGCGCCCTTCGCGGGCAAAATCCGCCCTTCGCGGCAAGTCATTGGGAACGGCAAGACATGCAGAACAAGACTCCGATCGTGGTGCTCACGGGCCTCGGCATCGTGGCGGCGGCAGCCGTCGCCGGCCTGACGCGGGACCAGTGGATGGGCCACAAGGCCGAGGTGGTGGCCAGCGCCACCCAGCCCGCCCCGGCGGAGCCTGCAAAGACCCCCGATCAGCCGGCCCCTGCCGCCCAGCAGCCCGCAGCCTCCGCCACGGCGTCGCAGCCTGCGCCGGCCGCGCCCGCAGCCCAGACGGCAACCGATGCGACCGCGCCCGCCCAGCCCACGGCACCGGCGGCTGATGCCACTGCACCCGCCCAGCCCGCCGCCGAACCGCCCAAGGCCGACACCAGCCAGCAGACGGCTTCGGCCCAGCCCGCCACCCAGCAGCCCGCCACCCCGGCGGCGAGCAATGCCGAAGCCACGCCGAAGGTTCCGGCCTTCGACACGGTCCGCGTCGAAAAGACCGGCGAGGCGGTGATCGCCGGCACCGCCCGGGCCGGCGATGACGTCGTCGTCAAGCTCGACGGCAAGGTGATCGGCGAAACCACCGCCAACAGCAGCGGCGCCTTCGTCGTGGTGCCGGACAATCCGCTGCCCGCCGGCAGCGGCGCCCTGACGCTCGAGGCCAAGGGCAAGGCCGACGCCGCACCCACCGCCTCCGACCAGAGCGTGGCGGTCATCGTGCCCGCGGCCGACCAGCCGCAGGAGGCGCTCGTGGCCGTGGTCAGCCCCGACCAGCCAACCAAGGTGCTGCAGAAGCCCGAGACCAAGCCCGCCACCACCACAGCTGTGCCTGCCACGGCGGCCAGCACCGCCGAAAAGCCCGCCAAGCTCGTGTCCATCGATGCCGTCGATTATAATCCGACCGGCAACATCGTGTTCTCCGGCCAGGGCAATGACGGCAACACGGCGCGCGTCTACATCGACAACAACTTCATCGGCGACGCGCCGGTGGGGGCTGACGGCCACTGGTCCTTCTCGGCCACCGCCCAGGTCACGCCGGGCGTGCACACGCTGCGGGTGGATGGCCTGGATTCCGCCGGCAAGGTGCTGAACCGGGTCGAGGTGCCGTTCTTCCGCGAACAGCAGAACAAGGTGGTGGCTTCCGCCACCGACACCACCAAGACGCCGGACGCCACCAAGGCTCCGGACACCACCGCCGCGGGTCAGGCCGCCCCATCCGGCCAGACGGCGGCCGCCACCCCCGCCACCCAGGACCAGACGGCGCCGGCCAGCGGCCAGAATGCAACCCCCGGGCAGGCGGCGGCCCCCAAGGAAGGCCGCGTCGTCATCCAGCCCGGCAACAACCTGTGGCGCATCTCCCGCGTGCTTTATGGCAACGGCGCCAAGTTCACCACGCTCTACGAAGCCAACAAGGACCAGATCCGCAACCCGAACCTGATCTATCCGGGCCAGATCTTCCGCACCCCCGACGTGGCAAGCAAGGCCGGAACCGTGGATCCCAACCGCCGCGACCCGCTGAAGCCCGAAGAGAACGCCGCGACCGGCCAGTAGTTTCCGCTTCGCTTGGCGGCTCAAGGTTCCTATATGCAGGGCCCATGAGCCGCAAGACGCCCCCCAGCACAGACGCCGCAATTCCCGCCGATGGTGACGAATGGACCATCCTGCGGGACATGCTTCCCTATCTCTGGCCCGCCGGCCATCCGGGGCTGAAGCTCCGCGTGGTGCTGGCGCTGGTGGCGCTGGTGCTCTCCAAGGTCGTCACCGTGGCGACGCCCTATGCCTTCAAATATGCAACCGACGCGCTGTCGGGCAAGTCGGATGCCGCCACCACCGCGATCACCGTCGTGGTCTTCCTGGTGCTCGCCTATGGCCTCGGCCGCATCATGATGGTGGTGCTGGCGCAGATCCGCGATGCGATCTTCGCCAAGGTGTCGCAGCGCGCGGTGCGCGAACTCGCGGTGCGCACCTTCCGCCACCTGCACATGCTGTCGCTCAAGTTCCATCTCGAGCGCCGCACCGGCGGCCTGTCGCGCATCGTGTCGCGCGGCACCATGGGCATCGACACGGTGCTGCGCTTCTCGCTGTTCAACACCTTCCCCACGCTGCTCGAAATCGCCTTCGTCACCGGCATCCTCGCCTGGTCCTATGGCTGGCTCTATGCCGCGGTGATCATGGTCACAGTGGTGGCCTATATCTGGTTCACCTATGCCGCCACCGAATGGCGCATCAACATCCGCCGCGACATGAACGCCGCCGACACCGATGCCAACACCAAGGCGGTGGACAGCCTTCTGAACTTCGAGACGGTGAAGTATTTCGGCAACGAAGAGCATGAGGTGAAGCGCTACGCCCGCTCGATGGAAACCTACGAGGTGGCCGCCATCAAGACCTGGGAGTCGCTTTCGGTTCTCAACGCCGGCCAGGCCGTCGTCTATTCCATCGGCCTCACCGTCATCATGGTGATGTCGGCGCTCTCGGTCCGGGCCGGGCACAGCTCGGTCGGCGACTTCGTCATGATCAACGCGCTGATGATCCAGCTCTACATGCCGCTCAACTTCATCGGCTCCTCCTACCGCGAGATCAAGCAGGGCCTGATCGACGTCGAGCAGATGTTCACGCTGCTCAAGGTCAATGCCGAGATCAAGGACACGCCGGGTGCGAAGCCGCTGCAGGTTGGGCCCGCCGAAGTCGTGTTCGAGAATGTCAGCTTCGCCTATGATGCGGACCGCCCGATCCTCAAGAACCTCTCGCTGCGCGTGCCCTCGGGCAAGACGGTGGCCATCGTCGGGCCGTCGGGCGCGGGCAAGTCGACGATCTCGCGGCTGCTCTACCGCTTCTACGACGTGAACGGCGGCCGCATCCTGGTCGACGGCCAGGACATCGCGGACGTCACCCAGACCTCGCTGCGCGCCGCCATCGGCATGGTGCCGCAGGACACCGTGCTGTTCAACGACACGATCCGCTACAACATCCGCTACGGCCGCCCCGATGCCACCGACGCCGAGGTCGTCGAGGCCGCCCGCATGGCGCAGATCCATGATTTCGTGATGAGCCTGCCCAAGGGCTACGACTCGCTCGTCGGCGAGCGCGGCCTCAAGCTGTCGGGCGGAGAGAAGCAGCGCGTGTCGATCGCCCGGACCATTCTCAAGGGTCCGCCGATCCTCATCCTCGACGAAGCCACCTCGGCCCTCGACAGCTTCACCGAACAGCAGATCCAAACGGCGCTCAAGAAGGTGTCGGAGAACCGCACCACGCTGGTCATCGCGCATCGCCTCTCGACCGTGGTCGATGCCGACGAGATCATCGTGCTGGAGCGCGGCCAGGTGGCCGAGCGCGGCACCCATGACGAGCTCCTCGCCGAGAACGGCATCTATGCCGCCATGTGGAACCGCCAGCGCCAGGCCGAGCAGGCGCGCGAGATCCTCAAGGAAGCCGAGGACGAGGCCGATCTCGTCATCGGGCTGAAGGACCACGCCGCCCGGAAGGCCGCCACCAGCTTCACGCCGTGACAAAGCCCCGTTAACTCGCTAGACGAAGCCCCATGTCGATCGCCAAATCCGTCTCCGAAGTCCTGGTCCCCATCCACAGGGAGGGCTACCGCTTCATCGCCATTTTCGCAGGCGTGACGCTGGTGCTGTTCTGGCTGCATGCGGGCCCCCTGGCCTGGGCGGGCGTGCTGCTCACCCTGTGGTGCACCTACTTCTTCCGCGATCCCGAGCGCGTGACGCCGCTGCGCGACGGCCTCGTCATCTCGCCGGCCGATGGCCGCATCAGCGCCATCGAGCAGGTGATCCCGCCGGTCGAACTCGATCTGGCGCGCGAGCCCGTCACCCGCATCTCGGTGTTCATGAACGTCTTCGACGTGCATGTGAACCGCTCGCCCGTCGATGCCGTCATCCGCCGCATCGCCTATGTGCCCGGCCTCTTCGTCAACGCCGATCTCGACAAGGCCTCGCTCGACAACGAGCGTCAGGCCTTCACGCTGGAGCGCGCCAACGGCCAGCGCCTCGGCGTCGTCCAGATCGCGGGCCTCGTGGCCCGGCGCATCGTCAAGTTCGCCGGTGACGGCGAGCATCTGGTGGCCGGCCAGCGTTTCGGCCTCATCCGCTTCGGCAGCCGGGTGGATGTCTATCTGCCCAAGGGAGTCACCGCGCTCGCCTGCATCGGCCAGCGCGCCGTCGCCGGCGAAACCGTGCTGGCGGACCTCGAGGCCCACGAGCCCGAGCGCCAGGGCCGCACCAGCTGATGGAACAGGATCCCGACAGCAGCGACAAGGCCCTGGCCAGCGACCGCCAGCGCCGCTTCCGCGTGGTGCCGGTGCGCTATCTGCTGCCCAACATGATCACGCTGCTGGCGCTGTGCAGCGGCGTCACCGCCATCCGCTTCGCCTTCGAGGCGCGCTACGAGCTTGCGGTGGCGAGCGTCATGGTCGCGGTCATCCTCGATGCGGTGGACGGCCGCCTCGCCCGCCTGCTGAAGGGCACCTCGCGCTTCGGCGCCGAACTGGATTCGCTCGCCGACTTCGTGAATTTCGGCGTGGCGCCCGCCATCCTGCTCTATGTCTGGTCGCTCAATTCGCTGCACACGCTGGGCTGGGTCATCGCCCTCGTGCTGGCCATCTGCTGCGCCCTGCGTCTGGCGCGCTTCAACGTGGCGCTGGACGATCCCAACAAGCCCGCCTGGGCCAGCCGCTTCTTCACCGGCGCCCCGGCACCCGCCGGAGCCGGGCTGGCGCTGCTGCCGTTCTACCTGGGCTTCCTCGGCATCATCAATGACGGCCATGGCTGGGCCATCATCGTCGGCATCTACGTCGTCTGCGTGGCACTGCTCATGGTCAGCCGAGTGCCCACCTTCTCCGGCAAGCACCTGGGGCCCGTCCGCGGCGACATGGTGCTGCCCGTGCTCGGCCTCGCCGTGCTGGCCGTGGTGATGCTGTTCTCCTACCCCTGGGAGTTCCTGTCGATCGTCAGCATCGCCTATCTGGCGCTCATCCCGGTCAGCGTGCGCGCGCAGCGCCGGCTGGCCGCGGCCGATGCCCGCCGCGCGGCCGGCCTTCCCGCCCCCTAGTTGAAACTCGCCGTCACTGCAGAAGGGCCCCGCAGCTTCATCGTGCAAACGGACTTTCGTCCCCGGCAGATGCCTTGCCATCCCGTGAACAGCTTGCCCGCCGCCGGACGCGCCGTCAGGCTGACGGCGCTGCCGGCGGGCAGCGGATAGGAACAGCTCGCGCTGCAATTGCTGCTCGCACCCTGCACACCGACATCCACGCCGCCGCCCGCAGTTCCTCCGATGCTCACGTTCAGCGGATAGACGGGCAGGCGCGTGAAGGTGGCGGTCACCGATTTCGCCGCGGTGAGGCGCACGAGGCAGGTGGCCTTTCGGCCGATGCAGCCGCCTGACCACGACGCGAACAGCATGCCAGAGGCCGGCGTGGCGGTGAGCTTCACCATCGCACCCTTGCCGAAGGACGCCACACAGCTGCTGGCGCAAACCGTCGCGGCGCCGTCACCCAGCACCGACACGGTGCCCGTGCCGCTTCCCTGCAGCGTCAGCGACAATTGCTGCGGCGCCCCGCTGGACTGCTTGTAGAAGGTCGCGCGCACAGTGTGGCTGGCGGTCATCGTCACACTGCAGGATCCGGCGCCGCTGCAATCCCCGGTCCAGCCGCCGAACACCATGTTCGTGTCGGGCGTCGCCACCAGCGTCACCTCTGTGCCGGAGCTGTATCTGCTGCGGCAGCTCGCGCTGCAGCTGGCCCGGCTGCCGGCGGGCGAGAAGGTCACGACGCCGTGGCCGTTCCCGGCAATGGTGAGCCCGATTGCCGGCGCGGTGCCGGCGACGAACTGGTCGGTCGCGGCCTTCACGTCGATGCGTGGCGTGACCACGCCGTTGCGGTCGTCGGTGACCGGTGTTCCGGTGCGGCGCAGGGCTGCGACGATCTCGTCGGCGGAGGCGTCCGGCGCCTTGTCGCGGATCACCGCGATGGCGCCCGCCACGTGCGGCGCCGCCATCGAAGTGCCGTGTAACACCTTGTAGCCGCCGCCCGGAACGGACGAATTGATTGGCGATCCCGGCGCCAGCAGCGTCAGGATGGGCGCCGAGTTGGAGTAGCAGGCCACCTTGTCGACGGCCGTCGAAGCGCCCAGGCAGGTGCCCCATGACTGGTCCGACACCGAACCGACGCTGACGGCGGTCGAAATGCAGGCGGGAAAGGAAATCGCGGACGTGTTGGAGTCATTGCCGCTGGCGATGACCGAGACGATTCCCGCCGCACGCAGCTGCGCGATCTGGGCGGTGAAGGCGGGTTGCAGCCCGTCGCAATACGAACCGGATGACAAGGTGGTGGAACCCAGGCTCATGTTGACGGCCGCAATGTCGTAGTCGTTTCGGAGATCGAAAACGTGCTCCAGGGCCTTGAGGACATCGCTCATGGAGCCATTCATGCTGCCGCCGGCCGACCCGTTGAACACCCGGATGGATATCAGGCCCGCCGACGGTGCCACGCCGGCGAAGCTGGGCGACAGATAGCCCACCGCGATGCCGGCCACGTGGGTCCCGTGCCGGCAGTCGGCGGCCTTGCAGGGCAGGCCGGAATCGCTGGCGGTCGAACTCCCCTGGCCACCCGGGCAATCGCTCGCGTAACACGCCTCGGAGACCACCTTGCCCGCGAGGAAGGGGTGGTTCTTGTCCACGCCGCTGTCGATGATGGCGATCACCTGGTCGTGCCCCGAATAGCCCTGCGCCCAGGCCTCCGGCGCCCGGATCAGCGGCACGGAGACGGAGAGGCTGGGCTTCATCTCCAGGTCGGGCGTCAGGCTCAGCACGGCGGGGTCCGCCGCCAGCCGGTCGAGTTCGGCGGGCGTCACGTCGAGGGCCATGAACGGGATCGAGTCGAAGGCGCGGTAGTGCAGAGGGGCCCGGGCAATCGCGGCGGCAAAGCGGTCGCGCAGCGTGGTGGCGGCGGTGGCGATCTCGCGGGTCTGCTGGCGGGCTTCGGCGACACTGAGGCTCGCTGCGGGGGCGAAGGGCACCCGGAACCCGACGATCACCCGCACGCTGCCCGACTTCACGGCCGCCGCGCGCAGGGCCTGGACCGTCGACGAGGCACGCAGGGCGGTGGCGGACAGGCCCGAAGCCGTGACGGGCTGGCCGTCGGCCGGGAGCAGCACCCGTTCGGCGGCGGAGAGCGTGGCCAGCGGCCAGAAAACCCCGAAAAATATGACGATCCAGCGCAAAAATGGCATATTATGCACATGAAGGTAGTGTTTACCTTCCTCAGGTAGCATCAGGTCGAGCAACTTTCAAGGGAAAAATTCACCAAATGTGAATATTCTTCCCCGCCGGCCCCTTACAGCACGCGGGCCAGGTCGGCGATCAGGTCCTCGGCGTTCTCGATCCCCACTGACAGCCGGAACACTCCGTCGCCGGCGAAGTCGCGGTAGCGGGAGAGCTGTTCGGCCTCGTGCCGGAAGGTCGAGGCCTGGATGTCGTCGGTGCCGATCCAGCACACCAGGCTGCGGTGATGGCCGAGCGACACCGCGTAGTGGATCACCGCGAGTTCCTTCACCATGCGCGCCGCCACCTCGGGGCCGGGCTGCCGGGTCTGGAACGTCAGCATGCCGGAGAAATTCCGCATTTGGCGTCTCGCCAGCTCATGCTGCGGGTGGGAGGCGAGCCCCGGATAGAACACCCGCGTCACGGCCGGATGGCCTTCGAGGAACCGCGCCACCTGCAGCGCCGCGTCCGCGTGCGCCCGCATGCGGATGGGCAGGGTGGCCGCCCCGCGCAGGATCAGCCAGGCATTGAACGGCGACAGGATGCCGCCGAAATGCACGCTCGCCTCGAGGTTCAAGGCGTCGAGGTCGGCCTTGCGGCCCAGCACCGCGCCGCCCATGGCGTCGCCATGCCCGCCGATGTACTTGGTCAGCGAATGCACCACGAAGTCGGCGCCGAGCGCCAGGGGCTGCGTGGCGATCGGTGTCGCGAAGGTCGAATCCACCGCCACGTCGCGCACGCCCTTCTCATGCGCCAGGCGCGACAGCGCGGCGATGTCGCACAGCTTCATGGTCGGGTTGGCGGGGGTCTCCAGCCACAGCATGCGGGTCGCGGGGCGGATCGCCGCCGCAACCTCCTCGGGCCGGGACACGTCGACGTAGGAGGCCTCGATCCCGAAGCGCGGCAGGGTGTCGCGTGCCAGTTCGGCGATCCCCACGTAATTGGCGTCGGGCAGGATCAGGTGGTCGCCGCGGCTCAGCCGGCCGCAGATCAGCGCGTGGGCGGCGGCCACGCCCGAGGCATAGCACATGGCCGCCTCCGCCCCCTCGAGGGCCGCGAGCTTGGCCTGGAGCTGCGCCACCGTCGGGCTCGAAACCCGGCCATAGACGAAGCCCTCATAGCCCTGTTCGTCGCGCGCCGAGAACCCGGTCACGGCTTCCGGCGCGAAGGTCACCGACATGACGAGATTGGGCGAGGAGGCGCGGGTCGCGGGGTCGACGAATTCGCCGGCGTGCACCGCCACGGTTTCGGTCTGCCAGCCGCTGTTGCTCCCCGGTTTTCCGGCCATGATGCGGTTTTTCCTTTCCTGCAAATCTGGCCTATGATGCGGGCGGGCTCACGAATCCGCAACAGCCCCCGGGGAGTTCAGTCGACACACGCGATGAAGTGGGATCAGCCCCATTGGAGCGGCAAGCCGCAACCAGGCGCCGGGCCGCGGCAGAAGCTGCGGCCCAATGCATTCGCGCGCCTCGCCCGCGGCTGCGCGACGTACCGCCTCGCCGTGGTCATCGCCGCGGTGGTCCTGAGCCTCGGTCTCGCGTTCTTCGCCGCCGCCCGTCTCGAAATCGATCCTGAGCAGCAGCCGCGCGTCGCCCTCGACGAGGGCACGGCCAATCTGCAGGCAGAACTTGCGGCCAAGTTCCCGGGCGTCGAACAGACCTTCCTCGCGGTGGTCGGCAGCCGCGATCCCGAAACCTCGCGCCAGCAGGCCCTGGCGCTGGCGGCGATGCTGCAGCAGCGCAAGGACCTCTTCCTCTCGGCCTTCGTGCCCGGCACCGGACCGTTCTACGAAACCAACGTGCTGCTCTACCGCGACAGCGAAACCGTGAAGCAGCGGGTCGAGGCACTGCTGCAGCTCGAACCGCTCTATCGCGCCATGGCCTCGGCGCCCGACATGGGGGGCTTCGCAGCCCTCGTCACCGAAATCGGTAATGCGGTGGAGCAGGGGCGGTCACCACCCGGCCTCGACGCCATGCTGCTCGCCGCCTCCGCCACCATCGAGGCCGAGGTGAGGGGCAAGCCGCGCCCGCTCGACTGGATGGCGCTGGCCGGCCTCGACGGCGACGTGCAGGCCCGCCGCTGGTACGTGCTGGCAACCCCGGTGCCCGGCGCCGAGCCGCAGGCGGCTGCCGTCGCCCGCCAGGCCACGGCCGGCATGCAGGGCGTCAGCTGGCTGTGGCCGCGGCGCGCGCTCGCCTCCTCGCCCAGCGAGCTGCGTGACTTCGTCGTGCCCGCACTGCTGTCGATCCTGATCAGCCTGGTCTTGCTCTTCGCGGCGCTGGGCTCGCTCCGCCAGGCCTTTTCGGTGCTGCTCACCGGCGCCGTCACGCTCTCCGCGGCAGGCGCCGTGGCTGCCGCCATCGGGCCGCCGCTCGACGGCGCGACCTGGACCTTCGCACTCGCCGTGCTGGCTCCCGTGGTGGTCGCCGGCGGGGTGATCGCCGTGGCCTTCGGCCAGGGCCGCGCCCGCGGGCTGGCGCCGATGCAGGCGGTCATGCTGGCCGCTCACCGCCAGGGCGGCTTCGTCACCACGGTAATCCTGCTCTTCGCGGTGGTCTGGGCCTCCTGGCTGGTGCGGCATCTGCCCTCGCTCAGCCAGTTCGGGGCGATCGCACTGGCCGGCTGCCTCGTCACCTGGCTGGCCTCGCTCACGGTGCTGCCCGCCACGCTGATGCTCACCGCCCCGCGCCAGGCCGAGCTGGCGCCGCACTGGCTCGACGAGGCAATGGGCGAGACGGCTGCACCCACGGGCCGCGGCGCGCTCGACATTGCCGCCATGGTGCTGCTCGCCGCCGCCGTGTTCTCCGCCGTCTTCCTGCCCGCCATGCGCTTCGGCGAGCGCCAGCTGCCGTCCTACCCGCCGCCGCTGCTCGAGACTCCCGACGGGCGCGGCGCGGTTGACATCCTGTCACCGGAGGCCGGGGTGAAGGATCTGGTCACCCGGCTTTCGGCCTTGCCGGAAGTGGGCGCCATCCGCACCGCGCAGCAGTTCCTGCCGCCCGACAGCGCGGCGAAGATCCTCGAACTGCGCCGGCTCTCGGTCATCGCGCCCTTCGATCCCGATTTCAGCGGCACCGCCGATGACGCAACGCTGCAGCAGAACTTCAGCGACCTGCAGTCGCAGCTCACCAACATCGCCGCGGCCCAGGCCTCGACGCCGCAGCTGCGCGATGCCGCCCTCAGGCTGCGCCGCGCGGTCGAACTCTATGTCGCGCCGCAGCAGCCCGATGTCCAGCGCGTCGCCGTGCTGGAGAAGTCGCTGTTCGGCGGCATCGGCGCGGTGTCGGCCCTGGTGCAGCGGCTGGCCGTCATGCAGCCTCCCGGCATCAACGACCTCGCGCCGCAACTGCTGCGCCGCTTCGTGGCGCCCGACGGCACCTGGCGGATCGAGGTCATGCCGCGCTCGGGCACGGGCGAACTTTCCTTCGCGGCGGCGCTGCGCCGCGCGGTTCCGCAGGCGGCGGGCGAGCCCGTCGTCTCGCTGGTGCGCAACGAGATGATCCATCACGAGGCGATCCTCGCGCTGGTCATCGCACTCTTCGCCGCGTCCGTGGTGGTGCTGGCCAGCCTGCGCAGCCTGCGCGGCCTGGTGCTCTCGATGGCGCCGGCGGCGGGCTTCATCACCCTCACCGCGTCGGTCACCGTGATGCTCAACATCAGCGTCACCGCCGCGCTGCTGGCAGGGATCAGCGCCGCGGTCGCGGTGCTTGTGTGCTGCTCGATGCTGGTGGCGGCACGGCTGCGCGGCGGCGGGCCTGCCCTTCACGCCCACCTGCTGCCGCTGCGCGCCGTGCTGCTGCCGCCGATCACGCTCGCGGGTGCAGCCGTGCCGCTGGTCATCTCGTCGCGTCCGGCGGTGGCCGAAATCGGCGCCTCGCTCGCCATGCTGTTCCTGATCGTGGCGCTGCTCGTCGTGCTGCTGGTGCCGGCGCTCGCCCGCTGGCTCGACCTTCTGGCCGAGCCCGCGCCGCGGCCCGCCCGCCACCAGGAATGACGTGACCGGCGACAATCGGAATTTGTGGTGATATCTTCACTCACAGGTGTCACGGCGGACGCCCCGGAATGACAAAAGCCAAACAGGGAGCATAAAAAATGAAAGTGCAGCACAGTCTCAAATCCTGGCTGATCGGATGCAGCCTGCTCGCGATGACCACCACAGGTGCCTTCGCCGAGGTCGTCTACAACCGGGGCAATTCCGCCGACCCGGAATCCCTCGACCCGCACAAGACCTCGACCGTGTACGAGGCAAACATCCTGCGCGACCTGTTCATGGGCCTGATGGTGCAGGACGCCAAGGCCCAGGTGCAGCCGGGTGCTGCCGAGAGCTACACCGTCTCGCCCGACGGCAAGACCTGGACCTTTAAGCTGCGCCACGGCGCGCTGTGGTCCGACGGTTCGCCGGTGACGGCGGATGACTTCGTCTTCTCCTGGCGCCGCCTGGTCGATCCGGCCACCGCCTCGGAATACGCCTACATGCTGGCCCCCGTGGTCAACGCCGAAGACATCACCGCCGGCAAGATGAAGCCGGACCAGCTCGCCGTGAAGGCCATCGATCCCGAAACCTTCGAGGTGACGCTGAAGGCAGCCACGCCCTACTTCCTCGAGATGCTCACCCACCAGGCCACCTATCCGGTGAGCAAGGCCAATGTCGAGAAGCTCGGCGCCGACTTCGTGAAGCCCGGCAACCTCGTCTCCAACGGCGCCTATGTGCTGAAGGAGTTCGTTCCCAACGATCACATCAAGGCGGTGAAGAACGACAAGTTCTACGACGCCGCGAACGTCAAGATCGACGTGGTGAACTTCATCCCGACCGAGGATCGCTCCACCGCCATGAAGCGCTTCGAGGCAGGCGAACTCGATTCGAACGACGACATGCCGACCGAGCAGCTCGCCGACATCAAGTCGAAGTTCGGCGACGAGGTCCACATCGGCCCCTATCTCGGCACCTACTACTATGTCTTCAAGACCGACAAGAAGCCGTGGGACAACGCCAAGCTCCGCCAGGCGATCTCGGAGGCGATCGACCGCGACTACCTGGCCGAGAAGGTCTGGCAGAACACCATGATCCCGGCCTATTCCTTCGTGCCGCCGGGCATCACCGGCTACGAGACGCGCACCACCGACTATGCCGAGAAATCGCAGCTCGACCGCGAGGACGAGGCCAAGAAGGTGCTGGCCGACCTCGGCTATGGCCCCGACCATCCGCTGAAGATGGAGATCCACTACAACACCTCGGAGAACCACAAGAACACCGCGGTGGCTATCCAGGAACAGCTGAAGCCGCTCGGCATCGAGGTGTCGCTGGTCAACACCGATACCAAGACCCACTACGGCCTCCTGGAGCAGCACGGCGACTTCGACGTGGCGCGCGCCGGCTGGATCGCCGACTACAAGGACCCGGAAAACTTCCTGGCCCTGTGCAAGACCGGCACCGGCAACAACTACGCCCTCTATTCCAACACCGACTACGACGGCCTGATGGCCAAGGCGGCCGCCGCCGCGACGCCCGAGGACCGCATGAAGGCCCTCTCGGACGCCGAGGCCATCGGCGTGGCGCGTGACCTCTGCGTGATGCCGCTGCTCTACTACAGCTATCACGACCTCGTTTCAAACAAGCTCAAGGGCTGGGAGGACAACGTCATGGACGTCCACCCGACCCGCTTCCTCTCCAAGGAATAGTCCCGCAACTGTGATGCGCCGCCTTGCTCAAGAAGGGCAGGGCGGCCACCCACCCAAACCCGAGTTGCGGACATGCTGCGTTACGTCCTGAGGCGTTTCCTCACCGCGATCCCGACCCTGTTCGTGATCGTGACCATCTCCTTCTTTCTGATGCGGCTTGCCCCCGGCGGCCCGTTCAACCAGGAAAAGGGCCTGAACCCGGTCATCAAGGCCAATCTCGAGCGGGTCTTCCACCTCGACCAGCCGCTGTGGCAGCAGTACCTGCTCTATCTCAACAACCTGCTGCACGGCAATTTCGGCCCGAGCTACAATCTGCCTGACTTCACGGTGGCCGAACTCTTCGCCGACGGTCTGCCGATCTCGATCCAGCTCGGCGGCTCGGCGCTGGTGCTCGCACTGGTCCTCGGCGGCATGCTGGGCATCGTCGCGGCGCTGTACCAGAACAAGCCCGCCGACTACGCGGTGATCGCCACCGCCACGGCGGGCTCGACCATCCCCACCTTCGTCATTGCGCCGCTGTTCCAGCTGTTCTTCGCGCTCACCCTCAAGTGGGTTCCGGTCGGCGGCTGGGGCGATGGCGCCTTCGTCAACAAGATCGGCCCGGTCCTCACCCTCATGCTGCCGCAGCTCGCCATCGTCGCTCGCCTGATGCGCGGCTCGATGATCGAGTCGCTGCGCTCCCACCACATCCGCACCGCCCGCGCCCTGGGGCTTTCGGAATATTCCGTGGTCATCAAGCACGCGCTGCGCGGCGCGCTGCTGCCGATCATCTCCTATGCCGGCCCGGCCGCGGCGGCGCTGCTGACGGGATCGATCATCGTCGAATCGATCTTCGCCATTCCTGGCGTCGGCCGCTATTTCGTCGAGGCGGCATTGAACCGCGATTACACGCTGGTCATGGGCACCGTGGTGGTGATCGCCATCTTCACCATCGTCTTCAACCTCATCGTCGACATCCTCTATGCCGTGGTCGACCCGCGGGTGCGCTATGACTGACGTGACCCTTCCCAGCGCCGCGAAGGGCCGCTCGCTGTGGGCTGATGCCTGGAATCGCCTCAAGGCCAACAAGGCGGCCATGGTGAGCCTGTGGTACCTCCTGTTCATGGGCATCGTCTGCATCGTGGGCCCATGGTTCACGCCGCATGACTTCACCACCATCTACCAGGACTATACACGCGTGCCGCCCAGCCTCTCGGCCTATCCCAAGGCCGATGCCATCGACCTCGCGGTGAAGGATGCCGTGCAGCGCTCCCGCCTCGAACTCGCCGGCTGGGAGGAAAAGGACGGCAAGGTCTACATCACCGTCACCTCCGCCAAGCCCATCGATCCGCGCGTCACCCGCTACATCGACCGCTCCGACGTGTTCGAGGGAGCGCAGGTGGTGGAGACCTCTGACGACAAGCTGAAGATGACGATGAGCGCCGATTTCAAGCATGAGTATTTCTTCTTCGGCACCGACAACAATGGCCGCGACCTTCTCACCCGCACCCTCATCGCGGGCCGCGTCTCGCTGGCCATCGGTCTACTCGCCGGTCTCGTCGCGGTGGTCATCGGCGTCCTCTATGGCGCCGTCGCCGGGTTCTCAGGCGGCAAGACCGACGAGGTGATGATGCGCATCGTCGACATCCTCTATTCGCTGCCCTTCATCTTCTTCGTCATCATGCTGGTGGTGTTCTTCGGCCGCAACTTCGTGCTGATGTTCCTCGCCGTCGGTGCGGTTCTGTGGCTCGACATGGCGCGCATCGTGCGCGGCCAGGCCCTGTCGCTCAAGCGTCAGGAATACGTCCAGGCGGCCGAGGCGCTGGGCGTTTCGCCCGGCGGCATCCTGCTCCGCCACGTCGTGCCGAACCTCTTGGGCCCCGTCGTCATCTACATGACGCTGCTGGTGCCGCAGGTCATCATCCTCGAGAGCTTCCTCTCCTTCCTGGGCCTGGGCGTGCAGGAGCCGATGTCGAGCTGGGGCGTGCTGATTTCGCAAGGAGCCAAGAACATCCCGAGCGCCACCTGGCTTCTCATCTTCCCATCCTTCTTCCTCACCACCACGCTCTTCGCGCTGAACTTCATCGGCGACGGGCTGCGTGACGCGCTCGACCCGAAGGACCGCTGAGATGAGCGAGCGCATCCTCCACCTCCAGAACGTCAAGGTCTCCTTCGCCACGCTCGACGGCACGGTCGAGGCCGTGAAGGGCGTCAACCTCCATGTCAACGCCGGCGAGACGGTCGCCATCGTCGGCGAGTCGGGCTCCGGCAAGAGCCAGATGATGATGGCGGCCATGGGCCTGCTTGCGTCGAACGGCAAGGCTTCGGGCCATGTCGACTATCGCGGCACCAACCTGCTGGCGATTTCGAAGTCTGAGCTCAACGACATCCGCGGCGCCAAGATCACCATGATCTTCCAGGAGCCGATGACCTCGCTCGACCCGCTCTACACCATCGGCGACCAGCTGATCGAGCCGATCCGCAAGCACCAGCGCCTGGGCGAGGCGGATGCGCGCGCCCGGGCGATCGAGATGCTGCGCCTCGTGCGCATCCCCGAGCCCGAACGCCGCATGCGCTCCTACCCGCACGAGATGTCCGGCGGCCAGCGCCAGCGCGTGATGATCGCCATGGCGCTCGCCAACAATCCGGACCTGCTGATCGCCGACGAGCCGACGACGGCGCTCGACGTCACCATCCAGGCCGAGATCCTCGAGTTGATGGCGAGCCTGCAGCAGCGCCTCGGCATGGGCATGGTCTTCATCACCCATGACCTCAACATCGTGAAGCGCATCGCGCACCGCGTCTATGTCATGCGCCGCGGCGAGGTGGTGGAGGAGGGCGAGACGGGGGAGCTCTTCGCCGAGCCGAAGCATCCTTACACGAAGGCGTTGCTGGAAGCCGAGCCGACGGGCCGCAAGCTGCCCGTGGCCCCCAATGCCCGCAGGATGATCGACGCCACCGACGTGCGCGTCACCTTCAGGCTGGGTGGCGGCTTCATGTCCGGCCCGCCGCTGGAACTGCGCGCGGTGGATCGCGTGTCGATGACGCTGCGCCAGGGCCAGACCATCGGCATCGTCGGCGAGTCGGGCTCCGGCAAATCGACCTTCGCACGGGCCGTGCTGCGGCTCCTGCCCAGCGAGGGCGCCATCACATTCGAGAACCGCTCGATCCAGGGCCTGACACGCGAACAGATGCGGCCGCTGCGCCGTGAATTGCAGATCGTGCTGCAGGACCCCTTCGGTTCGCTCAGCCCGCGCATGACGGCGGGCCAGATCGTCACCGAGGGCCTGCTCGTCCACGAGCCCTCGATCTCGCGCGCCGAGCGTGACAGGCGCGCGGCCCAGGCGCTTGAGGAGGTGCAGCTCGATCCGTCGCTCCGCAACCGCTACCCGCATGAGTTCTCCGGCGGCCAGCGCCAGCGCATCGCGATTGCCCGCGCCATCATCCTCAAGCCCAAGGTGGTGGTGCTGGACGAACCGACCTCGGCCCTGGACCGCCAGGTGCAGAAGCAGATCGTCGACCTGCTGCGCGAGCTGCAGCAGGTGAACAACCTCTCCTATCTCTTCATCAGCCATGACCTCGCCGTGGTGCGCGCCATGGCTGACCACATCATGGTGATGAAGGACGGACGGCTCGTCGAGCAGGGCACGCCCGACGAGGTGCTCGAACACCCGCGCGAGGACTATACCAAGCGGCTGATGCGGGCGGCTTTCGCGGAGTAGGGAGCAAGGCACATCCCCAAATGCCGTCACCCCGGCGAAGGCCGGGGTCCAGCTATGGGCGGCCGTCACGTCGAAAGCTGGATCCCGGCCTTCGCCGGGATGACGGCCTCAATAGGGGGGAGCGTCGCGCGCCTCAGATATCCAGCGCCTGGATATTCGCGAAGGCCGTGCGCAGCGCCTTCGACCATTCCGTCGACAGCATCTTGAAATAGGGGTCATCGAGCCCGATGCGCTTGGTGTGCTCGATCTTCAGCGTGCCGCGCTCATAAGTCAGCAAATCGATGGGCAGCCCGACGCTGAGGTTCGAGCGCAGGGTGGAGTCGAAGGACAGCAGCACCATCTTCGCCGCGTCGCCCAGCTTCATGTCGTTGCGCGCCACGCGGTCGAGGATGGGCTTGCCGTATTTGTGCTCGCCGATCTGGAAGAACGGCGTGTCGACGGTCGCCTCGATGAAATTGCCCGCGGCATAGATGTTGAACAGCCGTGGCCGCTCCTTGCCGATCTGGCCGCCGAAGATGAAGCTCGCCGCGAAGGCATCGCCATTGGCCTGCAGGTGGTCGCCGTCGATCTCCTTCACCTCGCGGATCGCCTTGCCCACGAGGCGCGCGGCCTGGAACATGGTCCTGGCGGCGAACAGGTTGTCGGCATCGGCCTTCTTGCCGCGCCGCGCCTGCATGCCTTCCGTCAGCATGCTGACGACCGCCTGGGTGACGGCGAGGTTGCCGGCGGTCAGCAGCACGAACACGGCCTGGCCCTGCTTCTCCCAGGTGAACAGTTTCTTGAACTTGCCGACATTGTCGACGCCCGCATTGGTGCGGGTGTCGGCGGCCATGACCAGGCCCTCGTCCAGCAGCATTCCCACGCAATAGGTCATTTCCGAGTCGTCCGGGACAGTCAGCGATGGCCTACTGTTGGGCGATCTCCACGCGGACTTCAACCCTCATCCGCTCGGTATTTCCACCGCGTCGCGAGCCGCGGATGGGGGCGACGCCCGCTGCGTCAAGTCCCGCTGCAACCCGCACATAGCTGTCGGTCGGGCACTTGGCATTGGCCGGATCGAAGCCCACCCAGCCGAGATCCGGCACGAGCGCCTCCGCCCAGGCATGGGCCGCTGTGGACGAGGCGCCCTGGCCGGTCACCAGGTAGCCCGTGACGTAGCGGGCCGGAACGCCGGCGGAGCGGCAGGCGGCGATGAAGATGTGGGCATGGTCCTGGCACACGCCGCGGCCGTCGGCGAAGGCCTCCGCCGCCGTGGTGTGGGCATGGGTGGCGCCGATTTCATAGGCGACGCGGGCATGGATCTCCGCCATCAGCGCGTGAAGGCCCGTCAGGACGCCGCGGCCCGCGAACTGCTTCTCGGCCAGTGCGCGGAGCGGAGCCGTTGCGGCGGTGGGCCTCGTCTGGCGCAGGAAGACCGCATCGGGTGCGGCACAGGCGAGGCCCTTCACCAGGCCTGCCACATCGCTGACGTCGACCAGGCCTTCGGCCACGATCGCCACCGGACCCTCGATGTTGTCGAAGGTCACCATGTGCACGCGGTTGCCGAAGCCGTCGGTATAGGCCAGCGCCCGGTCGAAACCCGGTGCCGAGATCGACCATGACACGGTCGTCTGCGCCGCGAAGTCCGCCGGCCACAGGTGCAGGCGCTGCGCCGAATAGGCGAGCGGCGTGTCGTAGTCGTAATGGGTCTCGTGGCGGATGGCGAGGCGCATGGTCACGGGAAGTTATAGGTCGTGGAGACGGCATGCGACAGCTTGGTGTTGGCCGCCACGAAGTCCTGCAGGAACTCGTGCAGGCCGGACTGGAAGATCTCCTCCATCTTGCCGCCCTTCAGCCGGTCATAGGTGTCGCGCGCCTGCTGGTGGCAGTCGTAGCGCTGGTCGTAGACATTGGCGAGCCCGGCCAGCGCCCGGTTGATCCAGCCGTAGGAGAACAGCAGCGAGCGCGGCATCTCCTCGCGCAGGATCAGGAATTCCGCGATCAGCCACGGCCGGTAATGGGAGTCGCGGTAGAACCAGCGGTAGGAGCGGTGACCCGATACCGAGCGCAGGATCTGCGCCCATTGCTGCATGTCGATGTCGCTGCCCACGTCGGTGGGCTTGGGCAGAAGGATGAAGTACTTGACGTCGAGGATGCGCGCCGTGTTGTCGGCCCGCTCGATGAAGTTGCCGAGCTGGCTGAAGTGATAGGTGTCGTTCCTCAGCATGGTGCCGAGCAGCGCGCCGCGGAACGACATCACCCGCTGCTTCACCCATTCGAGGAACACCGGAAGCCGGTCCGCCGTCATCGAGGATGGCTTGACCTGCGCGAGTTCGTTCCACGTCGAATTGATGCTCTCCCACACGTCGCGCGTGAGGGCGGTGCGCACGGCGCGGCCGTTGTTGCGCGCCGTCTTGATGCAGGATCGGATGGAGGACGGGTTGTCCTCGTCGAAGATCAGGAAGTCGATCACCTGGGCGGTGACGATCTCCTCATGCTTCAGGGAATAGCCGTGATCGCAGGCGCAGGACTGCAGCGTCGAGCGCCATTCGTCGCGGTGGCCCTCGATGGCGCCGGGCATCAGCGAGATGCGGTAGCCGACCTCGAGCAGGCGCGCCATGTTCTCGGCGCGCTCCATGTAGCGTGACATCCAGAAGAGCGAGGCGGCGGTGCGTCCGAGCATCAGTCCTCCTGCCCCCTCAATCTTCCAGAACCCAGGTGTCCTTGGTGCCGCCGCCCTGGCTGGAATTCACCACCAGCGAACCCTTCTTGAGGGCGACGCGGGTGAGACCGCCGGGCGTGATGCGCACCTTGTCGCCCGACAGCACGAAGGGTCTGAGGTCGACATGGCGCGGCGCCACGCCTGACCTGGTGAAGGTCGGCACAGCCGAAAGCGCCAGCGTCGGCTGCGCGATGTAATTCGCGGGCCTTGCCTTGAGGCGGGTCCGGAAGCTCTCGATCTCCTTGCGCGAAGAGGTGGGCCCGACCAGCATGCCATAGCCTCCCGAACCATGGACTTCCTTCACCACGAGGTCCGGCAGATGATCCAGGACATAGGCCAGCTGCTTCGGATCGCTGCAGCGCCACGTCGGGACGTTCTTCAGCAGCGGCTTCTCGCCGGTGTAGAATTCGATGACGTCGGGAATGTAGGTGTAGATCGACTTGTCGTCGGCGATGCCGGTGCCCGGCGCGTTGACCAGCGTCACCCGGCCGGCGCGGTAGACGTCGAAGATGCCGGGCACGCCCAGCGCCGAGTCGGGCCGGAAGGTGAGGGGGTCGAGATAGGCGTCGTCGATGCGGCGGTAGACCACGTCCACCCGCTTCGGCGCCTGCGTGGTGCGCATGTAGAGATAGCCGCCGTCGACGAACAGGTCGCCGCCCTCGCACAGTTCCACCCCCATCTCGTCGGCCAGGAAGGCATGCTCGAAATAGGCCGAGTTGTGGATGCCGGGCGTGAGGATGACGACGGTCGGCTCGCCATTGCAGCCCTGAGGGGCAACACTCTCCAGCGTCTCGCGCAGCATGGCGGGGTAGTTCTCGACCGGGGCCACGCGCTGCTGGGCGAAGAGATCGGGGAAGAGATACATCATCGCCTCCCGGTCCTCGAGCATGTAGCTCACACCCGACGGCGTGCGGCAATTGTCTTCCAGCACGTAGAATTCGTTGGCCGCGACGCGCACGAGGTCGATGCCGATGATGTGGGCATAGATGCCGCGGGCCGGCATCACCCCCACCATCTCCGGCACGAAGGCTTCGTTTTGTATGATGAATTCATGCGGAATGCGGCCGGCCCGGAGAATTTCCTGGCGGTGGTAGAGATCGTGGATGAAGGCGTTGAGGGCGCGCACCCGCTGTTCGATTCCGGCCGACAGCTTGCGCCACTCGGCAGCGGCGAAGACGCGAGGGATGATATCGAAGGGGATGAGCCGCTCGGCCGCCTCGTCGTCGCCATAGACCGCGAAGGTGATGCCCTGGCGGCGGAAAATCGCCTCCGCCTCGCGCAGGGCCCGGTCGACGTCACTGCGCGACAGCGTCTTCAGCCATTCGGCAACATGCGCATAGGGGGCGCGCGGAGCGCTGCCGCCGCCGTCCATCTCGTTGAAGATCACCGTCATCTGCCGCCCTTGTTGCGCCGCAGTATGGAGACATGGCCCGCGGCCGCGCAAGAAAAACATGCTGCCGAAATCGCGCCTGCCTGATTTCTGATCGAATGCCCACAGCTTGGGCTGCACCCGCGGCGCAAGCGAAAGCGCAGCGATTTGTCCGGATCCAGAATTGACGGGCGTGTTCCTTGCGAAGAAACCGGAAAAATGGCATATCCACTTTATGTGTTTTCACGCGACCATATCCGGGGCGATTTTGCCTATCTGGTCAAAAACCGCATATGATGAAGTGATGCTTCATTGTGCGCGGATCGGATTCAAGCCGTAAGCACCCTGCCTCAGTCTGACCGTTTGCCGCGTCGCCGCCGGCGCGCGCGAGTTCCGTTTTCAGTTTGGAGAGTGCCATGAACGTCCTCAACAAGAACATCAATATCGCGGAAGTCGTGCGCAACGACATCGCGCATCACTTCCACCCCTTCACCGACCACAAGTCGTTCCACGCCGAAGGCGGCCCCCGGGTCATGACCCAGGCCGACGGCATCTGGATCTGGGACGGCAACGGCCACAAGCTGCTGGACGGCATGTCGGGCCTGTGGTGCGTGAACGTGGGCTACGGCCGCAAGGAACTGGCCGAGGCCGCCTACAAGCAGATGCTCGACCTGCCCTATTACAACACCTTCTTCAAGACGACGACGGTGCCGACGACGGAGCTCGCCGCCAAGATTTCGTCGGTGATGCCGGAGCGCTTCAAGCACATCTTCTTCACCAACTCGGGTTCTGAATCGAACGACACCATCGTGCGCTTCGTGCGCCACTACTGGAAGCTCAAGGGCAAGCCCTACCGCCAGCACTTCATCGCCCGTACCCGCGGCTACCATGGCTCGACCATGGTGGCGGCGAACCTCGGCGGCTTCCAGGGCATGCATGAGCAGGTCGGCACCGAGTTTCCCGGCTTCCACCATGTCATGCAGCCGCACTGGTTCGATCTCGGCGGTGACAAGACGCCGGAGGAATTCGGCCTCGAGGCCGCAGCCGACCTGGAAAGGAAGATCCTCGAAGTGGGGCCCGAGAACGTCGCCGCCTTCATCGGCGAGCCGATCCAGGGAGCAGGCGGCGTGCTGATCCCGCCGTCGACCTACTGGCCGGAAGTGCAGCGCATCTGCCGCAAGTACGGCGTGCTGATCATCTCCGACGAAGTGATCTGCGGCTTCGGCCGCACCGGCAGCTGGTGGGGCTTCGAGACCATGGGCTTCGAACCCGACATCGTGCCGATGGCCAAGGGCCTGTCGTCGGGCTACCTGCCGATCGGTGCGGTGGCCTTCGCCGACCACCTGATCAAGGACTTCTTCGAGCTCGGTGGCGAATTCTACCACGGCATGACCTATGCGGGGCATCCGGTGGCAGCGGCCGTGGCGCTCCGCAACATCGAGATCATCGAGCAGGAGAAGCTGGTCGAGCACTCCCGCGACATCGGGCCCTATTTCGCCGAGGCACTGGCCTCGCTGCGCGATCATCCGATCGTCGGCGAGACGCGCTCCGTCGGATTGATCGGCGCCATCGAGCTGTCGAACGACAAGGCGAAGCGCGGCCGCTTCGCCAGCCCCGGCCGTGTCGGCACCATGTGCCGTGACAACTGCTTCAAGAACGGCCTGATCATGCGCGCCTGCTGGGATACCATGGTGCTGGCCCCGCCGCTGGTCATCACCAAGGCCGAAATCGACGAGCTGGTGCGCCTCGCGCGCCTGGCGCTGGATGCGACCTATGCCCAGGTGAAGGGTGAAGTCGTTTGAGATTACAAGAGTTTAACGTGATTTCGATTGGCCGGGGGGAGCGGGGGCGCTAGACTCCCTCCCCAGAATGGGGCCGCCAACAGCACCGGGCGGTTGAGAGCTATCGGTGCCCAACAACTGAGAAGGAATTGCCAGACATGTCGACTTTCCGTCCGCGGTTTCGTCCCAACCGCCGCTCGGTCCTCCAGGGTACCGGTGCGCTGTTTGCAGGCCTCACCTTCCTGCCGCGCTTCTCGCTGGCCGAGGAAGAGAAGAAGCTGAACTTCTACAACTGGGATACCTATATCGGCGAGAACACGCTGGCCGAATTCACCGATGCCACCGGCATCGAGGTGAAGATGGACCTCTATGCCGACAATGACGAGCTGTTCGCCAAGCTCAAGGGCGGCAACCCCGGCTATGACGTGATCGTGCCGACCAACGACTATCTGGAGCGCATGATCAAGGCCGACATGGTGATCCCGCTCGACCACGCGAAGATCCCCAACATGTCGAACATCGACCCGAAGTTCCAGGACGCGACCTTCGACCCGGGCCGCAAGTATTCAATTCCCTACATGTGGGGCACGGTCGGCGTCGGCTATCGCAAGTCGGCCGTCAAGGAAGCGCCGGACAGCTGGAAGCCGCTGCTCGATTCCGATGAATATGCGGGTTCGATCGCGCTGCTGGCCGACCAGCAGAACGTGCTGGGCGCCGGCCTCAAGTATCTCGGCTATTCGTGGAACTCGACCAACAAGGACGAGCTCAACAAGGTGGCGGACCTGCTGATGAAGCAGAAGAAGAACATCAAGGTCTTCGCACCCGACAATGGCCAGGACCTTCTCGCCGCCGGCGAGGTCAAGATCTGCCAGGAATGGAACGGCGACATCAAGCAGGTGATGACCGAGGACAAGGACCTGAATTACATCGTGCCGAAGGAAGGCTCGCTCGTGTGGCAGGACACCATGGCCGTGCCGAAGGGTGCGCCGCACCCCGAGAACGCCATGGCCTTCCTCAACTTCATCCTCGACGCCAAGGAAGGTGTGGGCATCGCCACCACCATCCAGTATGCCACCGCCAACAAGGCGGCGCGCGAGATGATGCCGGCGGATTATCAGAACAACCCGGTGATCTTCCCGCCGGAAGACATCCTCGCCAAGTGTGAGCCCACGCTCTATCTCGGCGAAGAAGCCATCAAGGTGCGCGACGAGATCTGGACGCGCATCCGAGCCTCCTAGGAAGACCCGTGCCGGGGCGGCTGCCGCAAGGCGCCGCCCCTTCTCTTTTGAAGATTGCCCTCATCATGCTCGACAGCCTGCGCCCACCCGCTCTTCCGCTCGACCTGCTGAAGGCCTTCGCGCTGCGGGCCTACGGCCTCGCCGGCGAGTGGTCGCCGCTCGAGGGTGAGCGCGACCAGAACCACCGTGTCGCAACCCCCGACGGCTACAGCACCGTGTTCAAGGTCTGCCAGCCGGCCGAGGGCGATGACATCCTGCGGTGCCAGGCCGATGCGCTGGTTCACATTGCCGAAACCGATCCCACGCTGCCGGTGCCCCGCCTGGTCCGCACCCGCGGCGGCGACTATCTCGGGCGCGTCGTGCACCAGGGCACCAGCTATCCGGTCATGGTGCTGTCATGGCTCGACGGCCACGTGCTTGGCGCCGAACCGCTGACGCGTGACAGTCTCTATGAGCTCGGCCGCCTGCTGGCCCGGCTTGGCGTGGCGCTGCGCGGCTTCGTGAGCGGGGCGCCCGCCGATCGCGACCTGGTGTGGGACACGCGCCATGCACTTCGTCTCAAGCCCGAGGTCGCCAACCTGGCCGAGGAGGATCGCGAGCTTGCCGCAGCCATTCTGGCGCGGCACCAGGCGATGACAATTCCGGCGCTGAACCGCATGCGCAGCCAGATCATCCATGGCGACGTCCACCCCTACAACGTGCTGGTCGATGCGCATGGCCGGGTCGATGGCATCATCGACTTCGGCGACATGGTGCACGCGCCGCTCATTCTCGATCTGGCCAATGCCGCGGGCGACTTCCTGTCGCCCGCCAGCGATTGCGCCGAGACCATCTTCGAACTGGCGCGCGGCTACCGCAGCGTGACGCCGCTCGAGGAAGCCGAGGCCGATGCGCTGGTCGACCTGATCGAGATCCGACTGCTGATGACGCCGCTGATCGACTCGCTGAAGGCCTCGAACGGCATCGCGCGGCAGGGCTATTTCGAAACCTTCAACGACCGCAGCATGCCGATGATCCGCGAATTGCGGCGCATCGGGCACGACAGGCTGCGCGGCCTCGTGCGCCGGGCCGCTGCCTTCCCCGCCGAACCGCCGCGCCACGCCGAAACGGCGGAGGAGGCGATCGCCCGCCGCCGCAAGGTCATGGGCGACAAGCTCTATGTCTTCTACGACCCGCCGCTGCACATCGTGAAGGGCGAGGGCGTCTGGCTCACCGCCTCGGACGGCAAGCGCTACCTCGACTGCTACAACAACGTGCCGCATGTCGGCCATTCCCACCCCTATGTGGCCGAAGCCATCGCGCGGCAGGTGCGCACCCTCAACACCAACACCCGCTACATCACCGACCAGGCCATCGAATATGCCGAACGGCTGGCCGAACTCGCATCGGCCGGCCTGACCTCGGTGACCTTCGTCAATTCCGGCAGCGAGGCCAATGACCTGGCCTGGCGCATGGCGAAGGCCTTCACCGGCCATTCGGGCGGCTTGTGCATGGAGTTCGCCTATCACGGGGTGAGCGAGGCCATCGATGCCTTCTCACCCTCGAACTCGGGGGTGCACTGGAACGCGCCTCACATCCGCCTCCTTCCCGCCCCCGACACTTACCGCGGCCCCTACGGCGCGCAGGAAAGCGACGTGGGCGAGCGCTATGCGGCACTGGCCTATCCGCTGATCGCCGACCTCCGGGAAAGGGGCTATGGCGTGGCCGCCGCCATGGTGGATTCGGCCTTCATGACCAATGGCGTGCTCGATGCGCCGGCAGGCTACCTGCAGGGCATCGTCAGGCGCGTGCACGAAGCGGGCGGGCTGTTCATCGCCGATGAGGTGCAGTCCGGATTCGGGCGCATGGGGCCGTCGTTCTGGGGCCATCGCCACCACGGCGTGGTGCCGGACTTCATCACGATCGGCAAGCCGGCAGGCAATGGCTACCCGCTGGGCGTGGTGATCACGAGGCCCGAGATCCTTTCGCATTTCCTCGAATTCGGGCCGTTCTTTTCCACCTTCGGCGGCAACAACGTGGCGGGTGCCGCCGGCATGGCGGTGCTGGACGTGATCAGGGACGAGATGCTGGTGGAGAACGCGCGTGACGTGGGCGCGTATTTCCGGGCGGGCCTTTCGGGCCTGATGGCGCGGCACGCGCTGATCGGCGAGGTTCGCGGGGTGGGCCTCGCCACCGGTGTGGAGCTGGTGCATGACCGCGCCGGCAAGACCCCGGCAGGCGACGTCATGCACCGCCTGCTGAACCTGGTGCGCGACGCGGGCGCGCTGATCGGCGGCGAGGGCAAGCACGGCAACGTGTTGAAGATCCGGCCGCCCATCGTCTTTAGCCGTGCCGATGCCGATTTTGCGGTTGAAGCCATCGACAGGGCTCTCTCGCGGCTATAGGCAGGGTTGCCCCGCCATGCCGTGCTGGGCTAGTTTCAGGAAAGACGCCAAAGGGGGAGTGCGGGCATCTTGGAGAACTGGAAACAGAACCCGCGGGTCTTCTGGACCCTGGGCATACCACCATCGCTGTGGCTTCTGGCCTTCTTCCTCATTCCGCTCGGCTTCCTGTTCGTGATGTCGTTCAGCGACAAGGCCGTGATCGACGGCCAGGTGTCGATCACCGACTATACTTACCTCACCGGCATCACCAACTACATCCGCTCCTTCGATCCGCTCTATCTCGGGATCATGTGGAAGTCGGTGTGGATCAGCGCGCTGGCCACCGCACTCTGCCTCATCACCGCGTACCCCATCGCCTTCGGCATCTGCTTTGCGCCTGACAGGTGGAAGCCGCTGCTGCTGCTGCTCGTCGTGCTGCCGTTCTGGATCAACCTGCTGATCCGCACCTATGCGCTGATCGCGGTGTTCCGCACGCAGGGCTATCTCAACTTCATCTTCGGCCTCGTGGGCC
The DNA here is from genome assembly GCA_945957365.1 of uncultured Alphaproteobacteria bacterium. Classification (GTDB taxonomy): domain Bacteria; phylum Pseudomonadota; class Alphaproteobacteria; order Rhizobiales; family Aestuariivirgaceae; genus Aestuariivirga. The sequence goes on from CAMFKI010000016.1 coordinate 46,691, forward strand.
TCGGTCCCTACGAGATGCTCTACAACAACTTCGCCGTCATCTTCGGCCTCGTCTATGTCTACATGCCCTTCATGGTGCTGCCGCTCTATGCGACCATCGAAAGGCTCGACAAGTCCTACCTCGAAGCCAGCCTCGATCTCGGCGGCTCGCAGTTCCAGACCTTCCTGCGCGTCACCATCCCGCTCACCATGCCCGGCATCGTCTCCGGCATCATTCTCGTCTTCATCCCGTGCCTCGGCTCCTTCCTGACGCCGGACCTGCTGGGCGGCGCCAATGCGCTGATGATCGGCAATGTCATCGAGCGCCAGTTCAAGGCGGCGAACGACTGGCCCTTCGGCTCGGCCCTGTCCTTCCTGCTGATGTATGCGACCTTCGGCGCGCTGGCACTGCGCTATCTCTTCACCATGCGCAGCAAGGGAGTGGACGTCTGATGGCCGCCCAGCTGAAGCCGGGGCAGGGGCCCCTCGACTATGGCAGCCGCACCTGGCTCAAGGTGCTGTTCGGCGTGATCTTCTTCGTGCTCTACGCGCCGATCATCACGCTCATCGCCTTCTCCTTCAACACCGACAAGCGCGGGGTCATCTGGCGCGGCTTCACCCTCGACAACTATTCCAAGGCCTGGAACAACGCCTCGCTGATCGAGGCGCTCACCAACTCGCTGGTCATCGCCGTCATCGCCACCCTCATCGCCACCGTGCTCGGCGCCCTCACGGCGCTGCTGATGTGGCGCTTCCGCTTCCCCTTCAAGGGAGCGTACGAGGGCTTCATGGCGCTGCCCATCGTGATCCCCGAGATTTGCATGGGTGTGGCACTGCTGCTGTTCTTCGCCAATTCGGGCATGATGCAGTTCTTCGTGCACCTGCCGTGGCCGCTGAGTCTCGGCAACATCATCTTCGCCCACGTCACCTTCTGCTTCCCCTTCGTCGCCGTCGTGGTGCGCTCGCGCCTCGTCGGCTTCAACCGCCAGCTCGAGGAGGCTTCGAAGGATCTGGGCGCCAGCGAATGGCAGACCTTCTGGTCGATCATCGTGCCCTTCATGAAACCGGGCCTCATCGCCGGCGCGCTCCTCGCCTTCACGCTGTCGCTCGACGATTTCGTCATCACCTTCTTCACCTCGGGTCCCGAAACGGTGACATTCCCGGTCAAGGTCTATTCATTGGTTCGCCGCGGCGTCTCGCCGGAGATCAACGCAGCCTCCACCGTGCTCATCGTCATCACCGTCTTCGCAACCGTCCTCGCAATGAAACTCCAGGCGCCGCCCAAGGCGGACAAGGGTTGAACATCATGTCAGACGCCATCGTCTCCATCCGCAACGTCACCAAGGCCTTCCCGGGCGGCGTCACCGCCGTCGACAATGTCTCGCTCGACATCGCCCAGAACGAGTTCTTCGCGCTCTTGGGCCCCTCGGGCTGCGGCAAGACCACGCTCCTGCGCATGATCTCCGGCCTCGAAACGCCAACCGGCGGCCAGATCATCATCGGCGGCGAGGACATGGCGCTCACGCCGCCCAACAAGAGGCCCACCAACATGGTGTTCCAGTCCTATGCGGTGTTCCCGCACATGACGGTGGAACAGAATGTCGGTTATGGCCTCAAGGTCACGGGTGTCGCAGCGGACGAGATCAAGCGCCGCGTGGCCGATGCGCTCGAGATGGTGAAGCTCACCGCGCTCGCCACCCGAAAGCCCGACCAGATGTCGGGCGGCCAGCGCCAGCGCGTCGCGCTCGCCCGCGCGCTCGTCAAGCGCCCCAAGGTGCTTCTCCTCGACGAACCGCTCTCCGCACTCGACGCCAAGCTGCGCGACGACATGCGCATGGAGCTGACCAGGCTGCAGGAGACCGTCGGCATCACCTTCATCATCGTGACGCATGACCAGGACGAGGCGCTGTCGATGGCCAGCCGCATCGCCGTGATGGACCGCGGTGCCGTGCAGCAGGTGGCCACCCCCGCCGAACTCTACGAACACCCCAAGACCCGTTTCGTCGCCGACTTCATCGGCAAGGTGAACCTCATCGATGCCCGCGTGCACCGCCAGATCGGCCGCAAGATCGACTGCGAGCTGCATGGCGTGGGCCGCATGGAACTGGCCAGCGACAACCTCGTGGGGGCGCAGGTGGCCGTGGCGGTGCGTCCGGAGAAGCTCAAGATCGTCACGGCGGAACCCAACACCGCCATCCGGGTTCAGGGCACGGTGCGCGACGTCGCGTATTATGGCGACACCAGCCACGTGGTCATCGAGGCGGCGGACGGTCTCGACCTCCAGGTCAATGTCCAGAACGACACCCGCCTCGGCGGCTCCGGCGTGGAGCGCGGCCAGAACGTCTGGGTGCACTGGGCGCCCGAAGATTCCATCGTCCTCACGGAGTAGGCCACATGTCCCTCGAGATGAATCCCAATGGCCCGCTTCCGGGTGACAGCGCCTTTCGCCGTGACGGCCTGATGGGCACGCAGTGGGAGCCGACCTATGCCGGCGCCCTCTCCTTCATGCGCCGGAAGTATTCGCGCGACCTCAAGGGCGTCGACATCGCCGTGACGGGCATTCCCTTCGACCAGGCCGTCTCGCACCGCTCCGGCACGCGCATGGGGCCCGAGGGCATCCGCAAGGCCTCGGCCGAGAATGCCTGGGGTCCGTTCTGGCCGTGGAACTTCGATCCCTTCGACACGCTGGCCGTCGTCGATTACGGCGATTGCTTCTTCGACTGGGGCCGCAAGGAGAACTTCCCGCAGCGGCTGGAAGACCACGCGACGGAGATCATCTCCTCAGGCGCCGAGATGATCTCGCTCGGCGGCGACCACTACGTCACCTATCCGCTGCTGAAGGCGCATGCGAAGAAGCACGGCCCCCTTTCGCTCGTCCACTTTGACGCCCACCGCGACGTCGAGCCCGATGACGGCGGCCGCATCGACCATGGCACCATGTTCGGCTACGCTGTGAAGGAAGGCCTGATCGACCCGAAGAAATCCGTGCAGATCGGCATCCGCACCGTGTTCGCCGGCGAGCGCACCTATGGCTTCAAGATCGTCTATGGCGACGAGGTGCACGAGTCGACCCCGGCACAGCTGGCCGACATCATCCGCAAGGTGGTGGGCGCCAACAAGGCCTACCTCACCTTCGACATCGACTGCCTCGACCCTTCAGTGGCGCCGGGCACCGGCACGCCGATCCCCGGCGGTCTCAGCTATCACCAGGCGGCGGCGATCATCCGCAAGCTGACCGATGTGAACTTCGTCGCCATGGATGTGGTGGAGGTTTCACCGCCTTATGACCACGCCGACATCACCTCGCTCGCGGCCTCGTCGCTGATCATGGAATATCTCTGCCTCAAGGCCTGGCAGAGGGGCGCAAGGGCCACGCCCATCGCGGAGTGAGCGTCACACCTCTTTATATCCGTCATCCCGGCGAAAGCCGGGGCCCAGCTTTGGGCGCTTGCCAATTGTAAGCAGAGCTGGATCCCGGCTTTCGCCGGGATGACGGCTCATTTGGAAAGCGCCCGGTCCTTGTTGCGCACGGCATAGCCCGCCTGCTGCGGCCAGCTGCCATAGCTGTCGCCCGTCAGCATCTCGCGCATCGCATGCAGCGGCCAGTTGGGATCGTCCAGCGCCTGGCGGGCCAGGGCGATGAGGTCCGCCTGACCCGTCTCCAGAATCTGCTCGGCCTCCGCGGCCTTGGTGATCAGGCCCACGGCGGCGGTCGGAATGTCCGCACCCTTGCGGATCGCCTCTGCCAGCGGCACCTGATAGAGCGGCCCCACGGGGATCTTCGCGCCATCGAAGCCGCTGGACGTGCAGTGCACGACATCATAGCCGATGGCCTTCAGTTCCTTCGCGTAGGCCACGCTCTCCTCGACCGTGACACCGCCCTCGATCCAGTCGGTGACCGAGATGCGCACGAAGGCGGGCTTGTCCTTGGGCCAGGCGGTGCGCACGGCGCGCGCCACCTCCAGCGGAAAACGCATGCGGTTCGCGAGGCTGCCGCCATAGCCGTCGCCGCGCCTGTTGGCGATGGGCGAAAGGAACTGGTTCAGCAGGTAGCCGTGCGCCGAATGCAGTTCGATCATGTCGAAGCCAGCCGCATCGGCGCGCTTCGTCGCCTCCACGAAGCCGTCGCGCACCCGCGCGAGGCCGGCCGCATCGAGCGCTTCCGGAACCGGGTAGTTGGGCGTGTGCCGCTCGGCCGAAGGCGCCACGGACGTCCACGACTCGAAGCCGAGCGCAGCCTTCTCGGCTTCCGTCTCGGTGAAGCCGCCGCGCCACGGGATCGGTGAATTGGCCTTGCGCCCGGCATGGGCCAGCTGGATTCCCGCCTTTGCACCATTCCGGTGCAGGAAATCGACGATGCGCTTCAAGGGCGCGACCTGCGCATCGTCCCAAAGCCCCAGACAGGCATAGGAGATGCGGCCCTCGGGTGTCACACCCGTCGCCTCGACGATGACGAGGCTGAAGCCACCGAGCGCGAAGCGCCCGAGATGCACGAGGTGCCAGTCGTTGGCCATGCCATGCCTTGCGGAATACTGGCACATGGGAGCGACGATCACCCGGTTCTTGAGGGTCATGCCGCGATAGGTGACGGGGGAGAACAGCTTGCTCATCAGCTCAATGCATCCTTCATCCGGTAATAGAGCATGGCGGCGGCGAGCAGCGGAACGCGCACCGGGCCGCCGGGGAATGGATAGTGCCGCACCCGCGACAACAGGTCGAAGCGCTCCGCCGTGCCGCGGATCGCATCCGCCATCAGCTTGCCGTAGATGCCGGCGAGCGCCACGCCCTGGCCGGAATAGCCGTGCGCGTAATAGGACGTGGGGCTGAGGCGCCCGCAGTCCGGAATGCGGTTATGGGTGATGGCGATGTAGCCGCCCCAGGCGAAATCCACCCTGACGTCGCGCAACTGCGGGAAGATCTTCACCATGCTCTTCTTCATGTCGGGTGCGAGATGGGCGGGCTCCATGGTGGTGTAGCTCGCCCGCCCGCCGAACAGCATGCGCGTGTCGGCGGTGAGGCGGAAATAGTCGACGATGAAGTTGGTGTCCGCCACCGCCTCGCCGTCGCGGATCATGGCGCGCGCCCGGTTCTCGCCCAAGGGCTCCGTGGCGATGATGTAGCTCGTCACCGGCAGAACCTTGCCATAGAGCTTCGGCACCAGCCGGCCCAGATAGGCATTGCATGCGATGATGACGAAGCGCGCGTTCACCTTGCCATGCGCCGTGCGCACGAAGGGCTTCGAGCTCGTATCGACCTCGATGGCCGGGGAATGCTCGTGGATGATCCCGCCGGCGGCTGTCACGGCGCGGGCGAGACCCAGGCAATAGTTAAGCGGATGGAAATGGCCAGCGCCACCCTCGCGCAGTGCGCCGTGGTATTGGCGGGTACCGAGCCGCTCTTCCAGCGCCTCCTTGTCGAGGATCTGCGTGTCGGTGTAGCCGAGCGCGTCCCACTCGTCCTTCCATTCCTTCAGCCCGTCCATGCGGCCCGGCTTGGGCAGCACGTGCAGGTAACCCCATGTCAGCCCGCAGTCGATGTCGTAGCGCCTGATTCGGTCGACCAGGAGGCGCTTCGACTCTTCCGCGATGGCGAAGCACTTGCGGGCGTCGTCCTTGCCGAGCTGTGCGGCGATCTTGTCCTGCCCCGACGAAAACCCGGTGCAGATCTGCCCGCCGTTGCGGCCGGATGCCCCGTGACCGACGGTTTCGGCCTCCAGCACCACCACCCTGAGGCCGGCTTCCGCCAGCTCCAGCGCCGCCGAAAGCCCGGTGAAACCGGCCCCCACCACGCACACATCGGCGGAAATCTCGCCGGCAAGTGCGGGGTAGGCGGGCGAGGGGGTTGCGGTGGCCTGGTAGTAACTGGGAGCAAAAATGGAATTCGCCATGGTGGAAAGGGTTTAGCGGCCCCCCTTTTGTTTGGTCAAGCTTCCGCGCTACATTGGGTTGTTTCAACAATTCTTGGAATATCATGACCCAATCGCGATTTGAGGAATGGCTGAGCGAGCACAAGATCAGCGAGGTGGAATGCCTCGTGGCCGACATGAACGGCACCGCGCGCGGCAAGATTCTTCCGCCCAAGAAATTTCTCTCCGGCAACCGCTCCCGCGGCCTGCGCATCCCCGAGGAAGTCTTCACCCTCACGATCAACGGCCGCTACACGCAGGACACCCGCGCGGTGTCCGACAGCGCCATCGACATCTACATGAAGCCCGACCCGGACACGATCCGCTTCGTGCCCTGGTACCAGGAGCCCACCGCGCAGGTGATCTGCGACGCCTTCCACCTCGATGACGAACCGGTGCTGATCTCGCCGCGGCACGTGCTGAAGCGGGTGCTGCAGGCCTACAAGGAGAAGGGCTGGAAGCCGATCGTGGCGCCCGAACTCGAATTCTACCTGGTGAAGCGTAACATCGACCCCGACTATCCGCTCGATGCCGCCATCGGACGCTCGGGCCGCAAGGAACCGGGCGGCCAGGCCTATGGCATCGACGCCGCCAACGACTTCGATCCGATCGTCGAGGATATCTACGACTATTGCGAGGGTCAGGAACTCGACGTCGACACGCTGAGCCATGAAAGCGGCCCGGCGCAGCTCGAGATCAATTTCAACCACGGCGACCCGCTCGAACTCGCCGACCAGGTGTTCCTGTTCAAGCGCACCGTGCGCCAGGCCGCGCTGAAGCACGACATGTATGCGACCTTCATGGCCAAGCCGCACGAGAACGAGCCCGGTTCCTCGATGCACATCCACCAGTCGGTGATGGACATCAAGACCGGCAGGAACATCTTCGCCAACAAGGACGGCTCGCCCTCGAAGCCCTTCCTCAACCACATCGGCGGCCTGCAGCGCTATCTCGCGGCGGCGCTGTCGCTGTGCGCGCCGAACGTCAACTCCTATCGCCGGCTGGTTCCTGATTCGGATGCGCCCACCAACGTGCACTGGGCGATCGACAACCGCACCGTCTCGCTGCGCGTGCCGTCGTCGGACCCGAGCAACACCCGTGTGGAAAACCGCGTGCCGGGAGCCGATGCCAACCCCTATCTGGCATTCGCCGCCTCGCTGGCCTGCGGCTACCTCGGCATGATCGAGCGGATCAAGCCGTCCGAGCCGGTCACCGGCTCGGCCTACCGCTATGCCCACACCCTGCCGATCAGCCTCGATGAAAGCCTCGACAAGCTTAATTATACGAAAGCCCTGAAACAGGTGCTGGGCGAGAAGTTCTGCGAGGCCTATAACGACGTGAAATATCAGGAGATGCAGAACTACCGCCGCGTGATCAGTTCCTGGGAACGCGAATATCTGCTTCTGAACGTGTAAGGACGAACGACGATGCGGACGGCGACAAGACTTCTCCTTGCATTGCTGCTGTGGGCAGGTCTTGCCGCCGCCACCGACGCCAAGCCCACCGCCCAGCCAGCGCCCGCTGCGGCCCAGGTTGCGGCGTCGATCGCCGACGTCCTGAACGGGCCCGACCGCCTGCCGCTGCCGCTGGAGCGCATCAGGCCGGCGCTCATTGCGCATTACCTGCGTGACGGGGGACCCGTCTACTGGGTCGGCACCGGCCGCATGACGCCCTTCCTGCAGCGCCTCGCCGATGCCGGCGACGACGGCCTCAACCCCGCGGATTATCCCATCGACGCGCTGATCCAGCTGCGCGACACCATCGATCCCAATGATGCCGACAGCGCCGCACTGGCCGAGCTGTTCTTCACCGCCTTCTACGTGAATTACGCGACCGACCTGAAGATCGGGCGCTTCACGCCCCAGAAGGTTGACCCCAAGAACTTCCGCAACCGCAAATCCGTCGATGTTCTCGCGATCATGACGGACTTCTCGAAGCTCAATGATCCCGGTGACTTCCTCGACGCCTTCGAATCGCACAATCCGCAATACCAGGCGCTGAAGAAGATGCTGTCGCTCTATCGCGCCATGGCGGAATCGGTGGACTGGCCCACGGTTGCCATGGGCGACAACATCAATCCCGGCGCCAGCGACCCGCGCATTCCCGCCATCCGCCAGATGCTGATGCTGACGGGCGACCACCCGGGTGGCGGCGAAGAGGACAGCCCGGTCTATGATTCCTCCACCGTCCTCGCGGTGCGCAGCTTCCAGCAGCGCAACGGGCTCGAGGCCAAGGGTGTGATCGGCAAGCAGACCATCCTGGCGCTCGACGTGCCGCCGGCCGACCGCGCCCGTCAGATCATGCTCAACATGGAACGCTGGCGCTGGATGCCGGAAGACCTGGGTGACCATCACTTCATGGTCAATCTGGCGTCCTTCGAACTCGACGAGGTGCAGCACCAGGACATCATCGACCGGATGGACGTCGTCGTGGGCGCCGTTGCGACCCAGACGCCGGAATTCTCGCAGGACATGCAATATGTCGAGATCAACCCGACCTGGACCGTGCCCTATTCCATCGCCACCGGCGAAATGCTGCCCAAGCTGCAGCGCAATCCTTCGGCTTACTCCGCCGACTTCGACGTCTTCATGAACGGCAAGCTCGCGTCATGGGGCGGCATCAACTGGAATGGCTACGGCAAGGGCAACTTCCCCTTCACCTTCCGCCAGAAGCCGGGGCCGAAGAATGCGCTGGGCAAGGTGAAGTTCATGCTGCCCAATCCCTACAACATCTATCTTCACGATACCCCGTCGAAGGACAAGTTCCTCGCCACCACCCGCGCCTTCAGCCATGGCTGCATAAGGCTGTCGCGTCCCATCGACCTCGCCTATCATCTGGTGGGCGATGTTGCCGGATGGCCCAAGGCCAGGATCGATGCGGCCTTCGCCAATGGCCAGACGACGCGTGTTTCACTGCCGCAGCATATTCCGGTGCATCTGGTCTATGCTACCGCCTTCGAGGGCGATGGCGGTTCGATCGAGTTCCGGCCCGACATCTATGGTCGCGACCGCAAGCTCGACGCCGCGCTCAACGGAAAGCCGTCGAGCTGATCGCCTGCCTGGCCCCATGGCCGCGCTGTCGGCGCGTCCTAGGGCTTCATCTGCAGCCTGACGATCGCTTCTGCCGCATCCGGGTTGCCGCCCGCCGCGGCGCGCTGGTACCACTGGAGCGCCTGGTCCCGGTCGGGTGCGGCGTTGCCGCGGGTGAGAGCCGCCAGCACCACCGGGTCATAGCTGCGCGCCAGTCCCATGGCCGCAGCGGCGGAGCCGTCATTGCCCCAGGCGCGCTCGAAACCCTTGCGCGCCGCTGCCACGTCACCGCTTACGAGCAGCTTGTTTGCGCCGTTGATGAGCTGCTGGGTCTCGGAGGTTTCCGGGGTCGCCAGCGCCACCTGAAGCCCGGTAGGAGGTGCGATCGCGGTGGGCAGCGCGGACTGTCCCGCGCCCAGCAGGGCGGATCTCGCGGCGTCGGACGGCGCCGCACCGACTTGTCCCGGCGGCGGCGCCGAGGTCGGTTCGACCACCACGTCCTTCAGCTCGACCGTCATGGTCTTCACCGGCGCTGCGAGTTCCCCGGTCTTCGGTTCGAATGCGGCAACGGCGAGGTCGATCTCCGGCGTCTTGGCCTGCGGAACGACCAGCTTCACGTCCTTCGTCTCGGCCAGCGACAGCGACCAGATCTGGTCGTCGCCGCGATGTCCGGAGGAGAGATAGGCTCCCTCCGGCACGCCCGAGATCTTGATCAGGATGTCCTTGTCGAGGCCGGCGGGCTCGGCATGGAGGGCCAGCGGGATGAAGCTGTTGGTCTGGCCGGTGACATCGGCCACCTGCAGGGTGGCGGTGGGGATCGGCTTCTTGTCGATCACGGTGTCACGCGCGGCGGCCGTCTGCGTCGCCTGGCTCGGCGTCGCGGCCAGCTGCCCGGTTGCGACCGGCGCAAGCCGTTCGGGCGCGGCCTGCTGCAGTGCTGTGCCCGCCGCTGCCGTGGCCGGCTGGGCTGAGGGGGCGGCCGCGAATCTGGCGCCCACCACGCCCGCCGCGGCACCAGCCACCAATGCCATGGCGGAGGCGATCGCGAAGGTCTGGCCCAGCGTGAAGCTTCTCTGCCTGCGCACCGGAGCAGGCGCTTCCTGCTCGTCCCTGCGTTCGACGAAGCGCACCGGACGTGGATCGTTCATGATGCGGTCGCGATAGCCCGGCGGCGGCTTCGGCCGGCCGCCGTTTTCGAAGGGATCGTCCGGCAAGGCATGCTGGCGGCGATAGCGCGCCAGCAACTCTTCACGGTTCAGCGGTTCAACCGAGGCGCCCAGCACGAAGGACGGCTGCGGCTTCGCGGCCGGCGCAGGCTGTGGCTTGCGCAATGGCCGCGCCGCTTCAGCGGGCTTGCGGCTGGCACGACCCTGCTCGCCGCGCTCCGCTGCGTCGTCGGCGGCGGCCTCAGTCGGAAAATCTTCCTCTGCATGGTTGTCGGTTTCGTCCGAAGGCCGGTCGTGCGTCATCTTCATGCTCCCGAAGAGTGATCATGGATCGGCTGCAGATCGGCGATGAGGCAATCTGCAGCGCGGTCGACTTCAACTCATGAGGCGGGGATACAAGGACAAGCGGACCAAACCGAGTAAGCCCGAAGCCGTGGCACGTCCATCCCCTGCCTGCTCCTGTCGTGTGCGGCCGTCCTGCGCTCTTGCCGGCGCAGTGACCCGTTCACGGGCGGGGACCGTGGAGGGAGAATGTGGCCTTGAGCGGGCGAGAATGTGATTTTCGCCCTTCAGCGTTGCGAAATGACGGTGTAATCGCGCGCTGCCGGCCCGTCATAGAGCGTCAGTGGGCGGATCAATATGTTGTTCTGCAACTGCTCGAGGCACTGCACCGTCCAGCCCGGCACGCGTCCGACGGCAAAGATCGGCACGAACAGGTCGGGCGGAATCCCGTTCAGGTAGTAAATGGCGCCCGAGTAGAAATCGACGTTCACGTTCACACCGAAGCGTGCGTAAGGCTTCATTGCGTCAACCACCGCCTGCAGGATGGCGAACCACTTGGGCTCGCCCATCTCGCGCGACAAGCTCTCCACGCCATCGCGCATGTGCCGGGCGCGCGGGTCCTCGGTGCGGTAGACGCGGTGGCCGAAGCCGGTCACCGCTTCGCCCGCGGCACGCTTCGCCTTCACATAGGCGGCGGCATTCTCTGGTTCGCCGATTTCCTGCGCCATGCGCATCACGTCCTCGGCGGCGCCGCCATGTGCAGGTCCTGACAGCGCGGCAATCGCGGCCGTCATCGCCGCATGCAGCGTCGCCTCGGTTCCAATGACCACGCGCGCGGTGAAGGACGATGCGTTGCTGCCGTGCTCGGCATGAAGGATGAGGTCGCGGTCCATCAGCTGCGCGCCCTCGGGCGAAGGCTTGCGGCTGGTGACCATCCACAGGAAGTTCGCAGCATGCGACAGTGCCATGTCGGCTTCGGGCACCGCGCGGCCGTTGCGGATCGCCTCGTGCGCCGCGACGATCATCGGCACCTGCGAGGCGAGCCGAATGCCCTTGTCGCGCGTCGCATCGATGGAATTGTCGTAGGTATCGGGTTCGAAGCCAGCGAGGGCCGAGACGGCGGTACGCAGCACGTCCATCGGGTGCGCCTCTTTCAGCGTTTCGATGATGGACAGGACTGGTGCGGGCAGCTTGCGCGCGGCCTTCAGCTTGGCATCGAAGCTGCTGAGCTGTGCCGCCGTCGGCAGCTCGCCGAACAGCAGCAGATAGGCCGTCTCCTCGAAGCTCGAGTGCTGCGCCAGGTCGTGGATCGAATAGCCGCGATAGCGCAGCTCGCCTGCCTTGCCGTCAATGAAGGTGGTGGCGGAGCGTTCGAAATAGACGCCCTTGAGGCCGCGGTGTATCTCGATCTTTTCTTCTGCTGACATGGCCGCCTTCCGAAAGAGAGTCCCGATGAGCATGATCGACGAAGCCAAGGCCAAAATCAAGGACAGAGGTCTGAAACTCGTGATGCCAGAGGGTGACGACGAGCGGATCAGGGCCGCGGCCACGCGTTTCCGCGACGAAGGCCTGGCCGAACCCATCGTCTTTGGCGTCCATGACGTGCCGGATGCGACGGCGGCCCAGGTGGCCCTCGTCCAGGCGCGGCGCGAGAAGATGTCCGAGGCCATGGCGGTGCGGCTGCTGCGGAAGCCGTTGTATCGCGCCGGCGCAACCGTGGCCACGGGCGAGGCAGATGCCATGCTCGCGGGCGCCGCCAATCCCACCGCGCGGGTCATCGAGGCGGCGCTGATGACCATCGGCCCGGCCGAAGGCATCGCCACGCCGTCGAGCTTCTTCCTTATGCAGTGGCCCGATCGCCGGCTGGTCTTCGCCGATTGCGGCGTCGTCATCCAGCCTTCGGCCGCCGAACTCGCCGACATCGCCATCGCTTCCGCCGCCAGCGCATCGAAATTTCTCGGCGAGGAGCCGCGCGTCGCGTTGCTGTCCTTCTCGACGAAGGGCAGCGGCAGCCATCCGGATGCCGACAAGGTCGTTGAGGCGCTCCGCATCGCGCGCGGGAAGGCGCCACATCTCAAGATCGACGGGGAGCTGCAGGGCGATGCTGCGCTCTCGCCCAGCGTCGCGGCGAAGAAGGTGAAGCAGCCCGGCGAGGTCGCAGGCCGGGCCAATGTGCTGGTCTTCCCCGATCTCGACGCCGGCAACATCGCCTACAAGCTCACGCAGTATCTGGCGGGAGCGCAGGCCATGGGCCCGGTCCTGCAGGGCTTCGCGAGGCCGGTGTCCGACCTTTCGCGCGGCGCCACGGTCGACGACATCGTCGCCACCGGTTCGCTGCTGCTGGCGATGCGCTAGACCAGTTCCTTCACGCCGCGGGCGATCGTCAGTTCCTCGTTGGCGGGAACGACGTAGACATTCTCCGGCCCGATCCCCAGCCACTTGAGGTGGGTCATGATGCGGGCCCGCACCGCACCGGCGTTCTCACCCACGCCGCCGGTGAACACCATGGCATCCACGCCGCCCAGCGCCGGCACCAGCGATGCGGCGTGCCGCGCGGCCGAATAGCAGTAATAGTCCACCGCCTCGCTCGCCTCGGTGCGGTCGCTGGCGAGCAGCACGCGCATGTCGGCCGAAATGCCGGAGAGGCCCAGAAGGCCGCTCCGGCGGTAGAGCAGGTCTTCCAGCTGGTCGAGGCTCATGTGCTCGTCGCGCATCAGCGCCACGAGCACGCCGGGATCGATCGAGCCGGTGCGCGTGCCCATGACGAGCCCGTCCGCCGTCGAGAAGCCCATGGTGGTGGCAACGCTCTTGCCGTCGAAGATCGCGCACATCGAGGCGCCCGACCCCAGATGCGCGGCGAGCAGGCGTCGGGGCAGGGGTCTGCCCGACACATGCGGCAAAGCGTCCACCACGTGCTGGTAGTTGAGGCCATGGAAGCCATAGCGCCGGTAGCCCTTGTCGAAATAGTCGCGCGGCAGCGGCAGCCTGGTTGCGAGCTCCGGCTGCGTGGCATGAAAGGCGGTGTCGAAGCAGGCGACGTTCGGCACCTCCGGCGCCACGCGCCGCATCTCGCGCAGCACGCCGAGGCCGAAGGGCAGGTGCAGGGGCGCCAGCATGCGCAGCGCGTCGAGGTCCTGCTGGATCGCGTCGTTGACGACGATCGGCGTCACATACTGCGTGCCGCCATGCACGATCCGGTGGCCGATGCCGTTGAACTGCGCAGGCTCGTGGCCGTTATCCGCCAGCCACTCGGCGGCAACCAGCAGGCCTTCGCTGGGACTCGTCACATGCGGCACTTCGCGGCCCGGCTGGCCATCCACATCGAAGCGCGGCTTCGAGCCGATGCCGGAGACCTGGCCCTTGAGCAAAAGCTTGAGCTGCCCGTTGAACACCGCGAATTTCAGCGAGGACGAGCCCGCATTGAGAACCAGAATCTTCATGCGCGGCAGACTAGCGGAGGAAGGGTCAATATGTCTTCACCCCGCTGCGGCTCAGGCTGAAGCCATGTTCGCCATTGTTGCAGCGCAGTCCCGCCGTGGTCGAGGCGCAGGAGAAGGGACCCTTCTGCCAGCTGGCGCCATAGGGGAAATCATTCTCCGCCCCGCAGCAGGACGGGTCGCCGACGTTCTTGTAGAGCTTCGGCTTGCCGTCCTGGAACAATCGCACGCGCAGGTAACTGGGCTGCACCCGGTCGCATTCGAGCACCAGCCCCGATCCCTCCTCGTCGCGATAGATGCAGCCCACATTGTTGGACGGCATGGTGAATGCGATGAAGCCATAGGGGCTTTCCTTGAACTCCACCGCCACCGCGGGCGAGGCGAGCGCCATGGCGGCGAGCAGCGCGAGTGCGAGCCGGATCATTTGATCTCGATCTCGATGAAGGCATATTCCCCGTCATTGGCGTTGATCACGTCATGCTCGACCCCGGCGTGGCGGAAATAGGGGACGCCGGCCTTCATCTCGGCATGGGCGGGACCGGTGGGCGTCTCGAGGCGGACCTTGCCGTCCATCAGGGGGACGACCACGTAATCATGGCCATGGGTATGCCAGCCGGTGTTGGCCCCCGGCGCGAACCGCCATTCGGTGACGATCACCCGGTCATTTTCCACGAAAACCGTGGACTTGGCAGATCCGTGCGTGTGGTCGGGCATGGCGGCACTCCTGAAATTGCAGTGGCATGGTGGATGGAACTGGAACTTGCCGCAAGCATGTAATATTATAACGTTCATGTCCTTCCCCGCGCCCCACCATAATCACGATACGTGCACCGCCGAATTGCTCGCCCGGGCCGAGCGCACCTGCGAGCGGCGCGGCTCCCGGCTCACCGGCCAGCGCCGCGAGGTGCTGAACTGCGTGGCCGCAAGCCACTCGGCGGTGGGCGCCTACGACATCATCGAGCGCATGGCGGGCCACGGTCCGCGGCCGGCCCCCATCACCGTCTACCGCGCCCTCGACTTCCTCGAGGCGCATGGCCTCGTCCACAAGATCGAAAGCCGCAATGCCTTCGTCGCCTGCACCCACCCGCATGAGGGCAAGCCCGCCGCCATGCTGGTCTGCGAACAGTGCGGCCTCGTCGCCGAACTCGACGCACCGGAAACCTTCGAGGCGCTGCAGGCCGCCGCGAAGGGTCAGGGCTTCCAGGTTCACCGCAGCGTGGTGGAGCTCACCGGCCTGTGTGCCGCCTGCGCGGAGGGTGAATGATGCTGAAGGTCACCAATGCCCTTCTGAGCGCGCGTGACGCCACCCTCGTCATCGGCGGGCGCACCATCCTGGACAAGGTGAACCTCGACGTCCGCCCCAACGAGATCGTCACGGTGATCGGACCCAACGGCGCGGGGAAGTCGACGCTGATCCGCTGCCTCCTCGGACTGCAGCCGCTCACCTCTGGCCAGGTGATCCGCGCCAAGTCGCTGCGCATCGGATACGTGCCGCAACGCTTTCCGCTCACGCCCAGCGTGCCGCTCGACGTGCGCCGGCTGCTGTCGCTTACCCTGAAGCCCACCGAGACCGAGATCGATGACGCGCTGGCCGAAACCGGCATCGCGCACCTGAAGGATGCGAGCGTCGCCCGCCTCTCCGGCGGCGAACTGCAGCGCGCCCTGCTGGCCCGGGCCCTGCTGCGCAAGCCCGAACTCCTCGTCCTCGACGAGCCGGTGCAGGCCGTGGACTTCATGGGCGAGGCGCGCATGTACGAGCTCATCTCCGCGGTTCGGAAACGCCATGGCTGCGGCATCCTCATGGTCAGCCACGACCTTCACATGGTGATGGCCGAGAGTGACCACGTGGTCTGCCTCAACGGTCACGTATGCTGCGAAGGCGGGCCCAGCAAGGTCCAACAGGACCCGGAATTCGCCAAGCTTTTCGGCCCCGCCGCCGCCCGCATGATCGCCGCCTATACCCACCACCACGATCATGATCACGAGAGCCACGGCCATGATCATGACCACGACCACGACCACGACCATCACGGGCATCGCCATTGATGCCCGTGCTTGACATCCTCACCCAGCCCTTCTTCCAGCGTGCCCTGCTGGCAGGCCTCGCCATCGCGTCTGTCGCGGGGCCCGTCGGCTGCTTCATCGTGTGGCGGCGCATGGCCTATTTCGGCGAGACCTTGGCCCATTCCGGCCTCTTCGGCGTGGGGCTCGGCCTGCTGCTGGGCTTCAGCCTCACGCTGGGCGCCGTGGCCACGGCCGTCGCCGTGGCGCTGCTGCTGATGCTGATGAAGAGCCAGCGCATCTTGGCCACCGACACGCTGCTCGGCATCCTGTCGCATTCATCGCTCGCGCTGGGCATCGTCACGGTGGGCCTTGTCACCGGCTCGGCGGGCGATCACATGGATCTCCTCTTCGGCGACATCCTCACGGTGAACTGGCGCGACGTATCCGTGGTCTGGGCCGGGGGTGCGGCCGTGCTGCTGATCCTCGGCTTCCTGTGGCGCGACCTCATCGCCATGTCAGTGCACGAGGAATTGGCCCAGGCCGAGGGCATCAACGTCAGGCGCGTCGAACTGGGCTTCGTGCTCCTTATCGCGCTGATGACCGCCATTTCCATGAAGATCGTCGGCCTGCTGCTGATCACCGCACTGCTGGTGATCCCCGCCGCCGCGGCACGCCGCCTCACCAACAGCCCGGAGACCATGGCGCTGGCCTCCGCCGCCATCGCCAGCGTGGCGGTGATGATGGGGCTGCTGCTCTCGGCCTTCGCCAATGCCATCACCGGGCCCGCCATCGTCCTGTCGGCGGGCCTGCTCTTCGTCTTGACCTTGTTACGTCCTCAGGCCACTTAAGCATCCATGAGCTATTCCGCGATCAGCAACCGGCGCAAGTCGGTTCCGGTAAAGGTGGGCCATGTCACGGTGGGCGGCGGCGCCCCCATCGTCGTCCAGTCCATGACCAACACCGACACGGCCGATGCCGAAGGCACCGCCCGGCAGACGGCGGCGCTCGCCCGCGCCGGCTCGGAACTCGTGCGCATCACGGTCGATCGCGAGGAGTCGGCCAGGGCCGTGCCGCACATCCGCGAGAAGCTCGACCGGATGGGCGTCAACGTGCCGCTGGTGGGCGACTTCCACTACAACGGCCACACCCTGCTGAACGATCATCCCGCCTGCGCCGAGGCGCTGGCGAAGTACCGCATCAACCCCGGCAATGTCGGCTTCCGCGAAAAGAAGGATCGCAACTTCTCGATGATGGTCGAAACGGCGATGAAGTTCGACCGCCCGGTGCGGATCGGCGTCAACTGGGGCTCGCTCGACCAGGCGTTGCTGACCGAGCTGATGGACCGGAATGCGAAGTCCGCCGACCCCATGGACGTGCGCGAGGTGATGCACGAGGCCGTGGTGCAGTCCGGCCTGATGTCGGCCGAACGCGCGGTGGAGCTGGGCCTCGCCAAGGACAAGATCGTCATTTCCGCCAAGTGCTCCGAGGTGCAGGACCTGATCGCCGTGTATCGTTCTCTGGCGCGGCGCTGTGATTACGCACTGCATCTGGGCCTCACCGAGGCCGGCATGGGCTCGAAGGGCATCGTCGCCTCGACGGCGGCACTCGCCGTACTGCTGCAGGAAGGGATCGGCGACACCATCCGCATCTCGTTGACGCCCGAACCCGGCGGCGACCGCTCGCGCGAGGTGATCGTGGCGCAGGAGATCCTGCAGACCATGGGCATCCGCAGCTTCGCGCCGATGGTCATCGCCTGCCCGGGTTGCGGCCGCACGACGTCGACGACCTTCCAGGAACTGGCGCAGGACATTCAATCCTACGTCCGCACCCGCATGCCCGACTGGCAACGCGACTATCCGGGCTTCGAAACGCTCTCACTCGCGGTCATGGGCTGCATCGTCAACGGCCCCGGCGAGTCGAAGCACGCCGACATCGGCATCTCGCTTCCCGGCACGGGCGAGCTTCCCGCCGCACCGATCTTCATCGACGGCAAGAAGGCCATGACGCTGCGGGGCGAGAACCTCTCGCAGCAGTTCAAGGACATCGTCGAGGATTACGTGAAGGGGCGTTGGGGATAGTCGTCCTCTCCCGCTGAAGCGGGAGAAGACGAAGTGTTACTTCCTTCTCTCCACGATAAACCGCGCCGCCTCGTTCAGCACCCGCGCCTTGTCACCATAGCCAGCGAGGCTCTCCACCGCCTCATCGACCAGCGCCGCCGCGCGGCGCTTCGCCTCGTCCATCCCGAGCAGGTCGACGAAGGTCGCCTTGCCCATGGCCTTGTCCTTCTGCGTCGCCTTGCCGAGCGCCTCCGGCGTCGACTCGACGTCCAGAATGTCGTCGGCGATCTGGAAGGCGAGGCCGATCTTCTGAGCATAGCGGATGAGGGGCGCGGGGTCGGAACCGCCGAGGATCGCGCCTGCCTCGCAGGCATAGCGGAACAGCGCCCCCGTCTTCAGCGACTGGATCAGCCCGATATGCGCAAGCTCCGTCGCGCTCGACGTTTCCGCCTCGATGTCCAGCATCTGCCCGCCCACCATGCCGGCGACACCGGCGGCCCTGGCGAGCTTCGACACCAGCGCCACGCGCACCGCCGCGTCGGGGTGCGTGGCCGCGTCGGCGAGGATCTCGAAGGCAAAGGTCAGCAGCGCATCGCCGGCGAGGATGGCGGTGGCCTCGTCGAAGGCCTTGTGGGCGGTGGGCTTGCCGCGGCGCAGGTCGTCGTCGTCCATGGCCGGCAGGTCGTCATGCACCAGCGAATAGCAATGCACGCATTCGAGCGCCGCCCCCGCCCGCAAGGCCCGCTTCCGCGCGACACCGAACAGGGCCGCCGATTCCACCACGAGGAAGGGCCTGAGCCGCTTTCCCTGGCCCAGCGCGGAATAGCGCATCGCTTGCGTCACCCGCGGCGCGGGAAAGCCATCCATGGCCAGCAGCCGGTCGAGCAGGGCATCGGTTTCGGCAGCGCAGCGGGCGAGGGCATCCTGAAAGGACAAGGCGGTAATCCTGTGGTAAGGCCGCTTCTGATTAGGGTCATGTCCGAAGAAACTCAACCAGGTGCCGTCCTCACCCGTGAACCGCTCCACCCCGTGGATGCGGAGGCCGCGGCGTCGGAAGAACCCGAGCCGGAGCCAGCTACGCCCATGCGCCGCTCCTTCCGCAGCCGCCTGCCGAAGAACCGTTTCCTGCGCTGGGGACTCTATTTGCTGGCCGTCCTGGTGGCCTGGCCCGTCGTCGGCACCCTCATCTATGCAGTGGTGCCGCCGCCCATCTCCAACATCATGATTCTCAGGGCGCTGTCGGGCAACGGCATCGACAAGCAGTGGGTGAGCCTCGACGACATGTCGCCATGGCTGCCGCGTGCCGTGATTTCGTCCGAGGATGCCCGCTTCTGCGAGCACAACGGGGTGGACTGGATCGAACTGCAGGGCGTCATCGACGACGCCATGGACAATGACGAGGCCCCCACCCGGGGCGCGTCGACGATTCCCATGCAGACCGCCAAGAACCTGTTCCTGTGGGACGGGCGCTTCGCCATTCGGAAGCTGATCGAGATCCCGCTCGCCATGTGGATCGACCTGATCTGGTCCAAGCGCCGCATCGTCGAGGTCTACCTCAACATCGTGGAATGGGCCCCTGGCGTCTACGGGGCCGAGGCGGCGGCCCAGCACCATTTCCATAAGCCATCGAAAAACCTCACGAAAAAGGAAGCGGCCTTGCTGGCGGCGGTGCTCCCGAACCCGATCAAGCGCAATGCCGGCAAGCCCTCCAAGGGGGTGCGGGGTGTCGCCAACCGGATTCTCATCCGCATGACCGGAATGGGGCCCTATCTGACTTGCCTTGCGCGCTAGACTGGGTTAAGAGCCCCTCCAACTGAAGGGCGTGGGCCGTTCCCCGCGCCTTTTCCTATGGAGTTTCAAATGGCCGTTCCACGCAAGAAAATGTCCAAGAGCCGTATCGGCATGCGCCGTTCGGGCCACCAGGAGCAGACCGTGACCTGGGTCGAGGACAAGAAGTCGGGCGAGCTCCGCCGCCCCCACCACATCGACCTGAAGACCGGCCTCTACAAGGGCCGCCAGGTTCTCACGGTGAAGGCCGAAGGCTAAGCCTTCCGTCACCGCCGACGCTTCGAAGCCAGCCCTTGGGCTGGCTTTTTGCGTTTTGGGGCGCCGCGCGTCCTTCTCCCGTTGCGAAGCAATGGGAGAAGGTGCCCGAAGGGCGGATGAGGGCCTCTGTCCGCGAGTCCTTCTGTCGAATGTCCAGCCACGCCGCACCAGCCCTCATCCGGCCTGTCGGCCACCTTCTCCCATCCTGCGGACGGGAGAAGGGGCATTCCTCAGACGCTATGTCTCGCCTCAACGCCGTCATGCCAGCGAAAGCCGGCACCCCGCTTTAATGAAGTTCGTAACGATTGATTTCGGGCATTCACCAACCAAGCTAGCCCCCTAGGTGACAGCCAGAGAAGGCCGCCTTACGACCTCTGTGAGCCTCCTGAGACCGCATCTGGAGCCCAAAGCGGGGCCCAGCTTTCGCTGGGGTGACGGCCAAGGTGGGTAAAGCAAAACGCCCGGCTTGCGCCGGGCGTTTCGCGTTTCAGCCTTGCGGTGCGGCTCAGGCCAGCAGCTTCTCCGCCGGCACGTAGGTGTAGCCGAGGTCGTCGGCGACCGCCTTGTAGGTCACCTTGCCGTCGGCCACGTTGAGGCCGTTGCGCAGGTGGGGGTCGTCGAGCAGCGCCTTCTTCCAGCCCTTGTTGGCGATGGCCAGGGCGAAGGGCAGCGTGACGTTGTTGAGCGCATAGGTCGAGGTGCGTGCAACGCCGCCCGGCATGTTGGCGACGCAATAGTGGATGACGCCGTCGACCACGTAGGTCGGTTCGGCATGGGTGGTGGCCTTGGAGGTTTCGGCACAGCCGCCCTGGTCGATGGCGACGTCGACGAGAACCGAGCCCGGCTTCCAGTCCTTCAGCATCGCCTTGGTGACGAGCTTCGGGGCCGCGGCGCCGGGGATCAGCACGCCGCCGATCACGAGGTCGGCCGTGGCGCATTCGTCTTCCACCGCGCCCTGGGTCGAGTAGATGGTCTTGATCGCGGTGCCGAAGCGGGCGACCAGCTCTTCCATGCGGTCGACGTTCTTCTCGAGGATGGTCACGTCCGCGCCCATGCCCAGCGCCACGACGGCGGCATTGGTGCCGACGACGCCGCCGCCGAGGATCACCACCTTGCCCGGCGCCACGCCGGGAACGCCGCCCAGCAGGACGCCGAGGCCGCCCTGCGCCTTCTCGAGGCAATGGGCGCCGGACTGCACCGACATGCGGCCGGCGACCTGGCTCATCGGAGCCAGCAGCGGCAACCCGCCGCGCGGCGAGGTGACGGTCTCATAGGCGATGCAGACGGCGCCCGAGGCGACGAGGTCCTTGGTCTGCTCCGGATCGGGCGCGAGGTGGAGGTAGGTGTAGAGGATCTGGCCGGGGCGCAGCATCTTGCGCTCGACGGCCTGCGGTTCCTTCACCTTCACGATCATGTCGGCCTTGGCGAAGATCTCCGCCGCGGTGGCGATGATCTTGGCGCCGGCGGCGGTGTAATGTGCGTCGGTGGCGCCGATGCCGGAACCGGCATTGGCCTGCACCCAGACCTCGTGGCCGTGGCGCACGGCTTCCTTCACCGAGGTGGGCGTCATGCCCACGCGGTATTCGTGATTCTTGATTTCCTTCGGAACGCCGATGAGCATTGAAATTCCTCCCTCAATGATGGGCGCAACCTAGCAAATCCGGGTTGAAATGATTTTCCGAAGAGGCTTCCGGAGCACCGCAGCATTGAAATTCCATTCGAGGATATGCTAAGAACTTCGAATGAAATCCCACGAACTGGACAAGACGGACAAGATCATCCTGTCCGAGCTGCAGAAGAACGCCCAGCGTCCGATTGCCGAACTGGCGCAGAAGGCGGGCCTATCGCCATCCACTTGCCACCGCCGCGTCAAGCTGCTGGAGGAGGCGGGCGTCATCCAGGGCTACACGGCGAATCTCGACCGCGCCGCACTGGGGCTGGCCAACGAGTTCTTCGTCGAGGTCTCGCTCTCCGCCCAGACCGAGGAGGCCTTCGAGAAATTCGAGAAGGCGGTGCAGCGCGTGCCGGAGATTCTCGAATGCCACCTGATGAGCGGCCAGTTTGACTACCTGCTGCGCGTTGCCGCCACCGATCCGACGGACTATGAGCGCATCCACCGCTCGCGAATCTCGCGCCTTCCCGGCGTGCAGCGCATCCAGTCCTCGCTCGCACTCCGCACGGTGAAGGGCTGGGCGGGCTATCCGATCTGAGGTCAATGATGAGTCTGAAGTCTCTTCCCGTCCACATGCTCTGGGCCTCCGGCGAACTCTCGCGGCTTGCGCGCCTGAGCCTCGCCAGCTTCGTGAGCCAGGGTTATCGCGTGACGCTGTGGAGCTATGACCCCGAACATCTCCGCGCCGAATTCGCCGATGTGCAGGATGCCGCCGCGTTGCTGCCGATGCCGGAGGGCGACGCGTACAACATGGCCTATCTCACCAGCCTGTTCCGCTATCGCGTGCTGGCCGAGCGGGGCGGCATCTGGGCCGATCTCGATGTTGTGGCGCTCACCGATGAGCCCAGGATCGCGGCGCGCCCGCTGATCGCCTCCGAGAAGCGCCGCCCCTTCCGCCACGCCGAGCCCACGGCCACGGGCGAGAGCCTCACCCAGGTCACCAACTGCTTCATGGCGAACCCCAATCCCCGCCCCGATGACCTCTGGCACCGCGCGGTGGACCGCGTGGCAGCACTCAATCCCGAAGACCGGACGTGGGAAAACGTCGGCCCGCACATGCTGTCGGGGCTCATGTTGCGCCACCCCGACGAGGACATCGATATCCTGCCGCCGGAGGCGGTCGATCCCGTCGCATGGTGGAACGTGCCCGGCTTTTTCCTCGAGCCGCGGGATGCGCCGCCTGCGCCCTTCATGCACATGTACGCCACGATCTGGACCAGGCGCGGCGTTGACGCCGAGATGCCGTTCCCGCCTGCCTCGCTGGCGGGCCGCTTGTGGAAACGCTTCGGCCTCTAGGCCAGCGAACGGTCCAGTGCCCGGTCGCGCAGGATCATCAGGATACCTGCCACGATGACGATGCCTGCGCCGACCCAGGTAAGGAAATCCGGGAAATCCCCGAACAGCACGATCCCGTAGAACACTGCCCAGATCATCGCCGAATACTCGAAAGGCGCCACGAAGTTCGTCTCCGCCAGCCGGTAGGCATTGATGAACAGGATCATCGCGCTGGCGGCGAACAGGCCGTGCCCGAACAGCAACGTCGCATCGAAGGCGCTCGGCCAGACCGGGGGCCGCGACAGGAACACCATGCTCGGATGCGTGAAATGGCCAAAGTCGAATGCGTTGAAGACGATGCCGATCGACAGCGCCATTGCCGCATAGATGAAGTTCTGCCACGCCGCGATCACGATCGGCGGCACCTTCTGCGACAGCGGCCGGCCCAGCATCTGTCCCACGGCGTAGCCCATGGCGGAGCCTAAGGCCAGCAGCGAGGCCGGCTCGAACACGCCCGCACCGGGCCGCACCATGATCAGCACGCCGATGAAGCCCGCGATGATGGCGAGCCAGCGGTGCAGCCGCACCCGCTCATGCAGCATGGGCCCTGCGAGCCCCGCCACGAAAAACGGCATGGTGAAATAGATCGCCACCGCATTGGCGATCGGGATCGCCGCAATGGCCAGCACGAAACACAGATAGGCCGCCGCCAGGATGGCGCCGCGCAGGCAGATCCGCGGCCACAGCGGGGTGGCGATCGACCAGCCGCGCGCCTCGCGCCACATCACGAAGGCAATCACCGGCAGCGAACCGATGCAACGGAACAGCAGGGTTTCGGAGGCCGGATAGCCGGAGGACATGTATTTGACCACCGCATCCTGCGCCGAGGCCAGGCCCACGCCCGTCAGGATGCAGACCATGGCCATCGCCCGGTTGTCGGTGGCAAGCTTCATGCCTCAGCGCCGCACGAGGTCCGAGAGGATGCGGATGCCGGGCTCGATCTTCTGTTCGGCAATCGACGAAAAGGCGAGGCGGTAGAAATTGCGCGGCGCATCCACCGCGCCGAAGGTGATGTGGCCGGGCTCGATGAGCACGCCCTTGGCCGCTGCCGTCCTGCCCAGTTCGTCGCTGTCGAGCCCCGCCGGACCCTTCACCCAGAAACTCGTGCCGCCGAAACTCGGAACACGGCTCGAATCCGGCAGATGCTGCTTGAGTGCCTCGCCCATGATCTCCCAGCGGGTGCGATAGGCGCGGTGCAGGCGGCGGATCAGCGTGTCGTGATGGCCGAGCGACAGGAAGAGAGCGGCCGTCCGCTGGTTGTTGTTCGGCGCATGCCGCACCATCAGCCGCCGCAGCGCGCGGGCCTCCGCCACGATGTTCCTGGGCGCCACGAGAAAGCCCAGCCGCAGACCCGGAAACAGCGTCTTCGACAGCGAGCCCACATAGATCACCCGGCCGTCGTCATCGAGCGACTTCAGCGCCGGGCAGGGCTCGTTCACGTAGTTGGTCTCGAATTCGTAGTCATCCTCGATGATCACCACATCATGCTTGGCAGCGCGCTTCAGCAGGTCCATGCGACGCTCCAGCGGCATGGTCACGGTCGTCGGGAACTGGTGGCTCGGCGTGGTGAAGACGAGATCGCAGGCGTCGAAGGCATCCGATGGGACGAGCCCCTTGTCGTCCACCGGCAGCAGCGTGACGTGGTCGGTGCGCAGGTTGAAGGTGTTGCGCACGTCCGGATAACCCGGCTCCTCCATGCCGACCCTGGTGTTGGCGCCCACCAGCAGCGTGGTCAGGAGATAGAGCGCGTTCTGCGCCCCGAGCGTCACCAGGATCTCGTCGTCATTCGCCATGATGCCGCGGCGCGGCAGGATGCGGCGGCGGATCTGCTCGACGAGCAGCGGGTCGTCGTTGGCCCAGGTGTCGTTGGTCCAGGACCCGAGCCACTTCTTGCCCAGCGCCTGCCGGGCGCAGTCACGCCACTCGGCCAGCGGGAACAACGTGTGGTCCACCTGGCCATAGATGAAGGGGTAGGGATAGGACTGCCAGTCCATCGGCTTCGAGACGTTGACCTGCTGGGCGGGCCGCATGGTGAGGCGCCGGGACCATGCGATTCCGGTGCCGGGTGCAGCATGCTTCAGGGGCTGCTTTGGCGCAGAAATGCCCTCCAGCGCCTTCTCCGACACGTAGTAGCCGGAGCGCTCCTTCGCCATGAGGTAGCCATCGTCGAGCAGGCCCTGATAGGCCAGGACCACGGTGTTGCGCGACACGCCAAGGCTCTTTGCCATCTTGCGGGTGGACGGAATCGGTTCATCCCGGGCAAGCTGCCCGTCGAGGATGGCGGAGACCAGCGCCTCGCGGATCTGGGTCTGGAGGCTGGCGTGTTCGTTTCGGCGGATATGGACGAGCCAGTCGCGCATTTGGTCCCTGTGAACGCTCTGTCTGGACCTATCATAGGTCCAAGAGAGCCGGTAGAGTAGAAAAGATTGAACCCCTAGGCCGGAAGCGCATGACCGAACCCGTCGTAAACACCTCGCTGAAGAACTGGGACGAGGTGAAGACCACCACCTGCTACATGTGCGCCTGCCGCTGCGGCATCAGGGTCCAGCTGAAGGACGGGCGCGTCACCTACATCGACGGCAACCCGAAGCATCCGGTGAACAAGGGCGTCATTTGCGGCAAGGGTGCCGCGGGCATCATGCAGCATTATTCGCCGGGGCGCCTCTCGAAGCCGCTGCTGCGCGTGGGCGAGCGCGGCACGGGCGAGTTCCGGGAGATCGAATGGGACGAGGCTCTGGGCCTCGCCGCCGGTTGGCTCTCCGAGGTGCGCGCCAAGGACCCGAAGAAGCTCGCCTTCTTCACCGGCCGTGACCAGAGCCAGGGCCTGACCGGATGGTGGGCCACGCAGTTCGGCACGCCCAACTACGCTGCCCACGGCGGCTTCTGCTCCGTCAACATGGCGGCGGCGGGGCTCTACACCTTCGGCGGTTCGTTCTGGGAATTCGGCGAACCGGACTGGAAGCACACGAAGTACTTCCTGCTTTTCGGCGTCGCGGAAGACCACGGCTCCAACCCCATCAAGAAGGGTTTGGGGCGGCTGAAGGAACGGGGCGCCAAGATCGTCTCGATCAACCCGATCCGCACCGGCTATTCGGCGATCGCGGATGAATGGATCGGCATTCGCCCCGGCACGGACGGGCTCTTCGTCGGCGCGCTGATCCACGAACTTCTCACCGCCCAGAAGATCGACGGCGAATACCTGCTGCGCTACACCAATTCGCCGTGGCTGATCGTGGAAAATCCGGGCGGCGCCGATGACGGACTGTTTGTCCGAAATGCGCAGAATTCCGCACTGGTCTGGGACAGCCATTCGGGGACACCGATGCCGGCGCTTTCACCCGATGCGGCGCCGAAGCTCATGGGGCGGTTCAAGATGCCCGACGGCCGCCGCGTCGTCACGGCCTTCACCCTCATCGCAGAACGCTTCATCGACGCCGAATGGTCGGCGGACAGCGTTGCCGAGCGCTGCGGAGTTCCGGCTGAAACCATCAAGCGCATCGCGGCCGAACTGGCCCGCACCGCCTTCGAGGAGACGATCGCGCTCGACGTTCCGTGGACGGACCATCTCGGCCGCTATCACGAAAAGATGGTAGGACGTCCGGTCTCGATGCATGCGATGCGCGGCATCTCCGCCCATGCCAACGGCTTCCAGACCTGCCGCACCATCCACCTGCTGCAGATCCTGCTCGGTACAATCGATGTCCCCGGCGGCTTCCGCTACAAAGCGCCATTCCCAAAGCCGGCACCGCCCGGCGTGAAGCCGGCGGGAAAGCCCGGCCAGGTGAAGCCCAACACGCCGCTGCCCGGTCCGCCGCTGGGCTTCGTGACCTCGCCGGAAGACCTGCTGATCGATGCCGAGAGCACGCCGCAGCGCCTCGACAAGGCCTACAGCTGGGATGCCCCTCTGGCGGCGCACGGCATGATGCACATGGTCATCACCAATGCCGCGAAGAAGGACCCCTACGGCATCGATGTCCTGTTCATGTACATGGCCAACATGAGCTGGAACTCGGCGATGAACGTGCCGGACACCATCAGATACCTGACGCAGAAGGAAGCGGACGGCTCATACACGATACCCAAGATCATCTATTCGGATGCCTATGCCTCGGAGATGGTGCATTACGCCGACCTGGTCCTGCCCGACACCACTTACCTGGAGCGCTGGGACTGCATCTCGCTTCTCGATCGCCCGATATCCGAGGCCGATGGGCCTGCGGACTCGATCCGCCAGCCCGTCGTCGAGCCCGAGCGCGACGTGCGACCGTTCCAGACCGTGCTGCTCGATCTCGGCACCAGGCTGGGCCTTCCAGGCATGACGCGCACCGATGGGTCGCCGCGTTACCCCGGCGGCTATCCGGATTACATCGTCAATCACGAGCGGGCGCCCGGCATCGGCCCCCTCGCCGGCTACCGTGGCCCCAACGGCCGCGCGCAGGGGAGGGGCACGCCCAACCCCGAACAGCTGCAGCACTACATCGACAATGGCTGTCACTGGTTCTACGAACTGCCCGATCACATGAAATATTATCGCCATGTGAACTGGGCCTATCTCGACTGGGCCACGTTCTTTGGCTTCATCGGCAAGCCGGAGCCGGTCATCCACCAGCTCTATTGCGAACCGCTGCAGAAGTTCCGGCTTTCGGCGCAGGGGCACGGCAAGGTCGTTCCGCCGGCGGAGCATCGCCAGCGCATCGCGAACCACTTCGATCCCATCCCCTTCTGGTATCCGCCCTTCGAGGGCGAGATGGTGTCGGAGACGGAGTTTCCCATGCATGCCGTCACCCAGCGGCCGATGGCCATGTATCATTCCTGGGGTTCGCAGAATGCCTGGCTTCGCCAGATCATGTCGCGCAACTGGCTCTACATGGCGCGTGAAATGGCGGCGAAACTCAAGGTGGCGGATGGCGACTGGGTCACCGTCACGTCGCATCACGGGAAGATCAAGGCGCAGGCCAAGCTGATGGACGGCGTCAATCCCGAGACCGTCTGGACCTGGAATGCCATCGGCAAGCGTTCCGGCACATGGGGCCTGAAGCCTGGCTCGGACGAGTCGAAGGAGGGTTTCCTGCTGAACCACCTGATCTCCGAACTGCTCCCCGAGCGGGAGGGAGGCTATCGCTATTCGAACAGCGACCCGGTGACGGGGCAAGCCGCCTGGTACGATCTTCGTGTCCGCGTCGAGAAGGCCTCCGACCAGTCGGACGTCAGCGCGCCGCAGTTCGCCACGCTGAAGCCGCTCGAGAGGGTCGAATGACGTCGCTTCCGCCCCCGACGCCCAAGAAGCTGGGCCTCGTCATCGATCTCGATACCTGTGTCGGCTGCCAGGCCTGCGCCACCTCGTGCAAGGAGTGGAACACCCAGGGCTACTCAGCACCCCTCACCGATACGAACCCCTACAGCGCCGATCCTACGGGGGTCTGGCTCAACCGTGTTCACGGCTACGAGGTGAAGGAGCCCGGCCAGGAGCACTCGCGCATCGTCAATTTCCCGCGCTCGTGTCTGCACTGCGAGGAGCCGGCCTGCGTGACCGTCTGCCCGACGGGAGCGAGCTACAAGCGTGCGGAAGACGGTATCGTGCTGGTCAATCCGGAGACCTGCATCGGCTGCAAGCTGTGTTCCTGGGCGTGTCCCTACGGCGCACGCGAATATGATCAGAGCCATGGCGTGATGAAGAAGTGCACGCTCTGCGTCGACCGCATCTACAACGAGAATTTCGAGCCCGAAGACCGCCTGCCCGCCTGCGTGAAGGCCTGCCCCACGGGGGCGCGTCATTTTGGCGATCTTGGCGATGCGACCTCCGAGGTTTCGCTGCTGGTCGCGGAGCGTGGCGGCTATGACCTGCTGCCCCAGATGGGCTACAAGCCGGTCAACAAGTACCTGCCGCCGCGCGCCCGCCGCGACGCGACGAACACGCGTGCGGAGGCGCTGCCGAAGCCCGATGGTTCCGCTTTCGACCGGCTGTTCCAGTGGGCCGACAAGGTGCTGTCTCCGAAGAACGCCTCGGCGCGCGCCAACGAGATCGACAATTCCGGAAAGCTGGAGGGCTGATGACAAGCACTCTGCACCCTCATGCCGTCATCCCGGCGACGGTACTCTTTGTGATGGATCGAAACTAGCTCATGCATCCCGCCTATTCCGTCATCCTGTTCACGACCGCGTCCGGTGCCGGCTATGGCCTGCTGACACTGCTGGCATTGGTGGGCATCAGCCATGGCGAGGCCTCGACCCTCGTCTTTGGCCTTACCTCAATGGTGATCGCGCTGGGCCTGATCACCATCGGCTTGCTCGCATCGACCTTCCACCTTGGCCACCCGGAGCGCGCCTGGCGCGCGCTATCGCAGTGGCGCTCCTCCTGGCTGTCGCGTGAGGGCGTCCTCGCCATCGTGACCTATGTGCCTGCCTTGTTGTTCGGTGTTGTGTGGTCAGGTCTCCACCCGGCACCTGACCTCATCAAGCCGCTTGCCGTGGTCACCGGCGTGTTGGCGCTTCTCACGGTGATGTCGACGGGCAAGATCTACGCGACGCTGAAGACCATCCGCGCCTGGCACAATCCCTGGACGGTGTGGGTCTACCTGGCCTTCGCGCTTGCCACCGGGGCCGTCATCCTCGCGGCCATCACCTCGATCTTCGGCAACTTTCCGACCTTCCTGGTCTATTTCTCCTGCGCCTGGCTGATCGTCGCCATCATCGTGAAACTCTTCTACTGGCGCAGCATCGATGCCGCCCCTCGCGATCTCACGATGGGGGATGCCACCGGGCTCGGCGGATTGGGCAAGGTCGGCCAATGGGAGCTACCCCACTCGGTTCCGAATTACGTGCAGAAGGAAATGGGCTACGCGGTGGCCCGCAAGCACGCGGCCAAGCTGCGCAAGCTGGTGATCGCGGCGCTGGTCCTCGCCGTCCTCCTCATGCTTGCAGCGCTCGCCGTTCCTTATGCTGCTGTGCTTTCGATGGCACTGGCGCTGTTCGCCTCGGTCGTTCAGCGCTGGCTGTTCTTCGCCGAGGCCCAGCACGTGGTGACACTGTTCTACGGCGCGGAGGCGGCCTGATGTTGTGTGAAGGCGTGACGTGGCTCGATGACTGGTTTGCGGTGGAAGAGGTGGCGCCCGGCGTGATCGCCATCGGCGAGCCGCGCTTCCATCAGACCAACTGGAACTATCTGATCCTGGGCCAGCGCCGCGCCCTGATGTTCGATACGGGACCGGGCGTGCGCGACATCTCCGAGGCGGTCCGCAAGCTGACCACGCTTCCGGTCACCGCCCTTCCGTCGCACATGCATTTCGATCACACGGGCGGCCTTGCCGGTTTCGGAAACATCGCGTTGCCGGACCTTCCGGTTATCCGCGACTGCATGAAGGACGGCTGGCTGATGCCGACGGATGACCTCTATGTGGGTTATTGGGAGGGCATGAGCTGGACGCCGGTCAAGCCCGCCCAGTGGCTTCCGATCGGATCGGAGATCGACCTGGGCGGCCGCAGCCTGACGCTTCTCCACACCCCCGGCCACTCACCTGATTCCATCTCACTGCACGACCGCGGGAATGGCCTCCTGTTCGCGGCGGACTTCGTCTATCCCGGCAAGCTCTATGCCCAGATCGCCAATTCCGACCTCAAGTCCTATCTCGACGCCGCGCAGGCCCTGCTGCCCCAGGTGCCCCAGGGCACGACGATTCTGTCCGCCCATGGGAAACCCAACGCCCAGCACCTGCACCGCGCGCCGCGGCTTGCCCGAATGGATATCGCCGACCTTGCCTCCAGCCTCGAGCGCCTGAAGGCGTCCGGCCAGATGCCGTCGTCCTGGCCGGTGAACGACCGCATGAGCCTCCTTCTGTCGGATGCCGCGTTTCTTTCTTGGCAAAGGGCTGGATAACGATATAAAGAAGTCTTTATATCGTCTGCCCCGGAGGCCCTCCATGACCCGTCCGTCATTCACCGAAGCGCTTGCCACCCGCCCCTGGCTTCTGGCCGACGGGGCGACGGGAACGAACTATTTCCAGATGGGCCTCGAGTCGGGCGATGCCCCGGAAATGTGGAACTTCGAGCATCCGGAGCGGGTGCGCTCGCTTCACCGGCGCTTCATCGAGGCGGGGGCGGACATCGTGCTCACCAACTCCTTCGGCGGCAACCGGCACCGCCTGAAGCTTCACAATGCCCAGGACAGGGTCCGCGAGATCAACGTCGCGGCCGCGAGGAATGCCCGTGTCGAGGCCGACGCGGCGGGCCGCCCGGTCTATGTCGGCGGCTCGGTCGGACCCACGGGCGAAATCATGGAGCCGGTCGGCGCCATGTCGCACGAGGACGCGGTCAAGGCCTTTGCCGAGCAGGCGCAGGCCCTCAAGGAAGGCGGCGTCGACGTTCTCTGGATCGAGACCATGTCGTCCGAGGAGGAACTCAAGGCGGCGGTCGAAGGCTGTGCGCAGGCCGGCCTCCCCATCGTCACCACCATGAGCTTCGATACGAACGGCCGCACCATGATGGGTATCACGCCCAAGGCATTCGGCGCGATCACCGCAGCGCTGCCCACCCAGCCGGTGGCCATCGGCGCCAACTGCGGCGTGGGCGCGTCCGAACTGGTCGCCACGGTGCTCGGAATTTCGGAAGCCCGCCCCGATGCGGCGGTGGTCGCCAAGGGCAACTGCGGTATCCCGCAATATGTCGACGGCCACATCCACTACACCGGGACGCCGGAACTGATGGCCGACTACGCCCGCATCGCGCTCGATGCCGGGGCCAAGATCATCGGCGGCTGCTGCGGCACCAGCCCGGAACACCTCGCCTCCATGCGCAAGTCGCTGGAAGGCTACAGCCGGGGCGAGCGTCCGTCGCTGGACCTCATCGAGGTGAAGCTGGGGCCGGTCTCCGAACTCGCAAAGGGTCATGACCTCGCCGCCGCGGGCGCCGCCCGCCGCGAGCGCCGCAGAGGGAATTGACCCCCGTCAAGGATCTCTGATCCGCGGCGCGGCATTGTTGCGCCATGTTCACCCCCGCCTTCCTCAAAAGCGAGACCTGGGGCTTCCCCGGCGAGGCGGTGGAACATGTGGAGACCCATGCGGCGCATGTGTTCCTGGTGGGTGGCCGCGCCTTCAAGATCAAGAAGGAAGTGGTGCTGCCCTATCTCGACTTTTCCACCTCCGAGAAACGTCGCGCCGCACTTGCCGCCGAACTCGAGATCAACCGGCTGTTCACGCCGGATCTCTATCTGCGCCTCGACGACGTCCTTGGGGAACCCGTTCTGGTCATGAGGCGCTTTCCGGCGCAGGACCTGCTGGCATGGCGCATGGGGCATGGTGGCATCGACGCCGGCCTTGCGGCCCGGCTGGCAGGGATGGTCGCTCAGTCGCATGAGCGCGCTCCCCGCCGCGATGTCCGGGGCGCTGACATCATGTCGGGCCTCGGCGCTCAGCTGTCGCAAGCCTTCATCGATTCGCCTGATATCTTCCGTCCCGCCGATACGTTGGAGTTCCATGGGCTTTATGAGGCTTCCCTGCGCTGTGACCGGCAGCTCCTGTCCGACCGCGGTGAGCGCGGGCTGGTGCGGCGGTGTCATGGCGATGTCCATTGCGGCAACATCTTTCTCGAGGGTGGTGAGCCCCGGCTGTTCGATGCCATCGAGTTCAGCGAGAAGATCGCGACAATCGACGTGCTCTACGACCTCGCCTTCCTGCTGATGGACCTGTGGAGCAGCGGCGAGAAACCCGCTGCCAATGTCGTTCTCAACCGCTATCTCGATCTCCGGCGCCGGGAGGAGGATCTCTCGGGACTGGCACTGCTGCCGCTGTTTCTGTCGACCCGGGCCGGGGTTCGCGCACTGGTCACGGCAGATCTGGCGCATGAACTGGCGCTGAAGAATTCGATGAAGGAGCGGAGCCAGGCGCTGGACTGGTTCCGGGCCTCGATCGACTTTCTCAAGGTGACGCCGCCCATGCTGCTGTGCCTCGGCGGATTGTCGGGGTCCGGAAAGTCGACCGCTGCTGCGGCGCTGGCCCCCTTCCTTGGTGCGACGCCCGGGGCGATCCACGTGCGCAGCGACATCGAGCGCAAGGTGCTGGCGGGCGTGGGCGAGACCGAACGGCTGCCGGCCGGGAGCTATTCCCGCCAGTCGTCGTTCGAGGTCTACGCGGCCTGCCTCGAGAGGGCCGGGAAAGCCCTGGCGGCGGGGCATTCCGTCGTGCTCGATGCGGTGTTTGCCCGCCCCGAGGAGCGGCAGGCCGCCGCCGAGCTGGCGCGCCGGACGCGGGCGCACTTCGCCGCGGCCTGGCTCGATGCACCCCCGGCGGTGCTGACCGCGCGCGTTGCGGCGCGCAGGGACGACGCGTCCGATGCCACTCCCGGCGTGGTGGCGACCCAGATCGGCTACGATCTGGGCCATATGGAGTGGCCTCGCGTCGACGCCGCCGGCTCGCCGCAGGAGACGGTGGCGCGGCTCAGAGGAACGGTTCCGTATCGGTTCGACGGCCCAGCATGAAGCAGTCCGAGACAAGCTGGAGCGGCGCGCCGTCCACGTGCGAGCGGCCGGTGCGCAGCAGTTCGGCGAAGTGGACGTAGATGTCCTCGTATTCCTCGGGCGGGGCCGAGGTGACGAGCTTGCCGGCCACATAGAGTTCCGTGCCGCCGCGGCGCAGTGCGAGTTTCAGGCCGTCGGCGGTTTCGACGTCGATATTCCAGCTCTGCTCGCCGGTCTGGCGCCAGTCGAGGTCGGCGGTGAGTTCCGCCTCGCCAGTCCATGACGGCTTGAAGGTGATCTGCGCCGCGATGGGCGTGGCCTTGTTGCGCGGCGTTTCGAGCATGGCTGACTTCACGAAGACCGGCTGAGGAAGGATCTTGGTGACGATCGAGAAGGCATTGATGCCGGGATCGAAGACACCGAAGCCGCCGGGCGCCCAGATCCACTCCTGGCCGGGGTGCCAGTGACGCACGTCCTCCTTCCAGCTGACGTGGAGCCTCGTGACGCGCTTGCCCGAGAGCATGCGCTGCGCCTCGTTCACCGCCTTGTTGTACTGCGAATGCCAGGTGGTGAAGAGAATGCGGCCTGCCTTTCGGGCGTGGGCGGTGATGGCATCGAGCTCGCCCACGGTCGGCGTCGGCGGCTTTTCCATCAGCACGTGCAGTCCGGCATCGAGCGCATCGCGCGCGATGGCGAAGCGCGGCTCGGGCGGCATGCAGAGCGCGACGGCATCGAGCTTGAGACCGCTGCTGAACAGCTCGGCGGCTGTCTTGAAATGCGGCACGTCGCCGTAGCCCTCGCGCGAGGAGACGACGGCGGCGAGATCGAAGTCCTTGTTCCTGGCGACGACGGGGAGGTGCTGGTCCTGTGCGATCTTGCCCAGTCCGACAATGGCGAGTTTGAAGGCCATGGTTCAAGCGCTCCTGATCTGGCGGGTGAGGGAGGAGAGCAGGGCATCGACCTCTGCCTCGGTGTTGTAGTGCGCGAGGCCGACGCGCAGCACGCCGCCGGTTTCCATCAGGCCCATGCGGGCCACGGGCTCGATGGCGTAGTTGTGGCCGGACCAGACGAAGATGTTGTCCCCGGCGAAGGCCTTCGCCATGTCCTGAGGGTGGTGGCCATCGAGCGTGAAGGACACGGTTGGCACGCGGCGGTGCATGGCGTTGGCCGAGGTGATGCCGCGGATGGTGAGGCCCTTGAAGGTCTTGAGGCCCTCGATCAGCCTGAGGGTGATCTTGTGCTCGTAGTCCGCGAGATTGGTCCAGGCCGAGGCGATGCGCTTCGCCCGCGTGGCGCCGGCGCCGAACTGCTCGAGATACTCGATCGCCCCCAGCGTGCCGGCCATGCCCTCGTGCGACAGGGTTCCGGTCTCGAACTTGTGCGGCAGGTCCTCTCCGGCGGGGCGGACCTTGTAGCCGAAGGTGGCCTTCAGCAAGTCCTCCCGTCCCCACAGAATTCCCTGGTGCGGGCCGAACCACTTGTAGGCGGAGGAGACCACGAAATCGGCGCCGAGATCCTGGACGTCGATGGCGTAGTGCGGCGCATATTGCACGGCATCGAGATAGACGATGGCGCCGGCCTTGCGGGCTTCGGCAGCGAAGCGCTTCGTGTCGTTCACCGTGCCGGTGCAGTTCGACGCCATGCCCATGGCGAGGAGCTTCGTCCTGTCGCTCAGCACGCGGGTGAGGGCATCGTCGGGGAATTCATAGGTCTCGGTGTCGAAATCGATCCAGCGCACCACGAGCCCCAAGTCTTCTGCCAGCAGCAGCCAGGGGGCGACATTGGCGTCGTGGTCCATGCGCGAGAGCACGATCTCGTCGCCGCGCTTGAACGTCTTGCCGAGGCAGCGCGACATGTGGAGGGTGAGGCTGGTCATGTTCTGGCCGAACACGATCTCGTTCATGCTCGCGGCATTGTAGAAGTCGGCGCAGGCCTGGTGAGCGAGGTCGACCAGTTCGCCCGCCTCCACCGTGGTGATGAAATAGCCGCCGAGGTTGGCGTTGCGGTTGGCGAGGCAGTCCACCGTGCGATCGATGACCCGCTGCGGCACCTGGGTGCCGGCCGGATTGTCGAAGTAGATTCGGTCGCGGCCCTCGTCCTGCCTTGCGAGGGCCGGAAACTGGGCGCGGATGGCGGCGACGTCGAGGGCGGCTGTCATGGTGAAAAATCCGGTTCAATCAACGGGAAACATCCTTTAACCGGGCTTTCCCCTTGCCTCAACCGTCGCTTTCCGGCATGGGGAGGTCGCCCGCTGGCGAAAGCCCTAACGCGCCCGGGCCTATTGTGATCCTTCGAAGATTTGTCCCCCGGAGACTGCTGATGAGCGACGATGGTGAACTTGACCTGAACTCCCTCAATGACGAGGAGCTGGTACAGCAGGTCCATGACGACCTTTACGACGGTCTGAAGGAAGAGGTCGAGGCAGCGGTTCACATCCTGCTCGGCCGCGGCTGGGCGCCTTACAAGGTGCTGACCGAGGCCCTGGTCGAGGGCATGCGCATCGTCGGCGTCGACTTCCGCGATGGCATCCTGTTCGTTCCGGAAGTGCTGCTGGCCGCCAATTCGATGAAGGCCGGCATGTTCATCCTCCGCCCGCTGCTCATCGCCACCGGCGCTCCGCGCCAGGGCAAGATGGTCATCGGCACGGTGAAGGGCGACATTCACGACATCGGCAAGAACCTCGTCGGCATGATGATGGAAGGTGCGGGTTTCGAGGTGATCGACCTCGGCATCAACAACCCCGTCGAGAAGTATCTCGCCGCCATGGAAGAGCACAAGCCGGACATTCTCGGCATGTCGGCGCTGCTCACCACCACCATGCCCTACATGAAGGTCGTGATCGACACCATGAAGGAAAAGGGCATGCGCGACGATTACGTGGTGCTCGTCGGCGGCGCGCCGCTGAACGAGGACTTCGCCAAGGCGATCGGTGCCGATGCCTATTGCCGCGATGCGGCGGTGGCCGTCGAGACCGCCAAGAGCTACATGGCGCGCAAGCACAACCAGCTCGCGTCGAATTGACCCGGGAGGGTCTTCATGACCCTTGTCAATCTCAAGCCGTCTGACGAATATGAGTTCAAGCCAGGCCAGGGGAAGGTTCTTCTCCTGGCCTGCGGTGCCTTGGGGCGCGAGATCGTCGACCTGATCGAGCGCAACCGCTGGACGGCATTCGACCTCCAGTGCCTGCCCGCCAAGTGGCACAACACCCCGGCCAAGATCGTGCCGGCGCTGCGCGAGAAGATCCGCGAGGCGAAGCCCCGCTACCAGTCGATCTTCGTGCTTTACGGCGATTGCGGAACCGGCGGCGACATCGACAAGCTGCTGGCCGAGGAAGGGATCGAGCGCCTCGAAGGTCCGCACTGCTATGCCTTCTTTTCGGGGCAGGAAAACTTCGCCAAGACGGCGGAGGAGGACGTGACCGCCTTCTTCCTCACCGACTACCTGGCCCGCCATTTCGACAAGCTGATCTGGGAGGGGCTGGGCATCGACCGCCATCCCGAGCTGCTGCCGCTGTATTTCGGCAACTATACCAAGATCGTCTTCCTGGCGCAGACGCGCAACGAGGAGCTGGCCAAGAAGGCGATGGCCGCGGCCCGGCGCCTGGGCCTTGCCTATGAGTATCGCTACGCAGGCTATGGCGAGCTGGAACGCGATCTGAAGGCGCGCGCCTGAGGGCGCTGGAACGCTCTGACAACAGGCCATGGGGCATCCTTTGCGAGGGTGGCATTTGTCCCTCAGGGAAGAATGGGAGGCGCGGGCGC
>CAMFKI010000017.1 GCA_945957365.1 uncultured Alphaproteobacteria bacterium
AACTCGGAGTTCCGTTACAGCCACTGAAAATCGACAGTTGCTTGACCGGGGCATCTTTTGCTGGTCGCCAAAAAGGATCGCCCGGTCAAGCCGGGCGAAGGTGAGCAGCTCAGAGCCTTCAATGGCGCTCGTCAGACCCCCGCCAGCGCCTGCTCCAGATCCGCAATCAAATCATCCGCATGCTCGATGCCGATCGACAGCCGCACCAGATTGTCCGGCACCGGGCTCGTCGGCCCCTCCACCGTCTTGCGATGTTCGGCCAAACTCTCGACACCGCCGAGCGAGGTCGCGGGCACGATCACCTTGAGCCTGGTGCACAGCTTCTGCGCATCGTCGAAGCCACCCCTGACGAGCAGCGACATCATGCCCCCGAAGCCATCGCGCATCTGCCTCGCGGCAATGGCGTGGCCCGGGTGCGAGGCAAGGCCGGGGTAGAGCACGCGCTCCACCTTCGGGTGCCCCTCGAAATGCTTCGCGATGGCCATGGCATTGGCCGAGCACTGGCGATAGCGCACGAAGACGGTGCGAAGCCCGCGCATCAGCAGGAAGCACTCGAGCGGCGGCAAGGGCGCTCCGAGCTTGGTGCGCAGCAGGCGGATGTCGGCCCAGCGCTGGTTTTCCGCGCCGGTCACGAGAACGCCCGCCAGCACATCCGAGTGGCCGTTGAGGTATTTGGTAGCCGAGTGGAACACGATGTCCGCGCCCAGCGTCAGCGGCTGCGTGGTGACCGCACCGGTCGCGGTCGCATCGACGGCCAGAACGGCGCCCGCCAAATGCGCGGCCTTCGCGGCGGCGGCGATGTCGATCACGTCCCAGGTGGGGTTGAGCGGCGTCTCGATCCAGACGAGATCTGTCTTGCCCTTGATCAGCGCCGCCTCGAGCGCGCCGTCCTTGCGCGGGTTGAACAGCGTCAGCGAAATGCGCCCCAGCCCCTCCAGCCGCTTCAGCCAGTCGCGCGTGCCGTAATACATCACGTCCGGGGCAACGACATGGGCGCCCGCCGGCACGGTCTCCAGCAGCGTGGTGATCGCCGCCATGCCGGAGGCGAACAGCAGGGCCGACGTGCCGCGCTCCAGCGCGGCGATGGCTTCCTCCGTCTGCCACAGCGTCGGATTGCCGTTGCGGACGTAGTTCTCCTTCAGCTTCGGCTTGTAGTCCGCGTCGCGGGCATAGGTGGAGGAGAGATAGATCGGTGGCACCACCGCCCCCGTCGCCTCGTCGACGCCACGCAAGGCATGCGCCGCGATGGTCTCCGGCCGCAGGGCCTCGTTAGACATGCTGGCCGCCGTTGATGTGAAGCTCGGCGCCGGTCACGTAGGACGACTGGTCGGTGCACAGGAAATAGATGGCCTTGGCCACCTCCTCGGGCTGGCCGAGGCGGCGCTGCGGAATCTGCGCCACCAGCTTCTCCGTGCCGGGAGACAGGATCGACGTCTCGATCTCGCCCGGCGAGATCGAATTGACGCGCACGCCGAAGGGGCCGAAATCCGCCGCCATCTCGCGCGTCAGCGAGGCGAGGGCCGCCTTCGACGTCGAATAGGCGGCACCCGCGAAGGGATGCACGCGCGAGCCGGCGATCGAGGTGACGTTCACCACCGCGCCCTTGGCCGCGACGAGTTCATCCATCAGCCCGCGCGCCAGCATGACGGGCGCGAAGAAGTTGATCTGGAACACCGTCTTCCAGTCCTCTTCCGAGGTCTCGAGCGTGTTGAGCCGTGCGCCACCGGGCTTCTTCGGACTGATCGCCGCATTGTTCACCAGCGCATGCAGCTTGGAGCCTTGCGCCTTCAGCTTCTGCTTCATCTGCGCGATGGCCTGATGGGTGTCGGCGGACGAGGCGAGGTCCACGACAATATGGTCATCCGGCCCTGCGTCCCACGGGCAATCCTCCGGGAAGGGCTGGCGCGAGCAGGTGATGACGCGCCATCCGGCCGTCGAGAAGCGCTTTACCGTCGCATGCCCGATGCCGCGCGAGGCGCCGGTGAGGATCAGGGTCTTGCGGTCGCCGTCGGGGGTCTGGTTCACGGATAGAGCCTCGCCTTGGACCACGGAGCCGTGTCATCCGGGCGGCGGAACACAACGCGGTCATGCAGCCGGAACGGCCGGTCGTGCCAGAACTCGATCGACAGCGGCTTGATGCGGAAGCCCGACCAGTGGGGAGGCCGCGGCACCTCGCCGATCGCATATTTCGCGGTGTTCACCGCCACCGCGGTTTCGAGCGCGAACCGGCTTTCGAGCGGGCGCGACTGCTGCGACGCCCAGGCGCCGATGCGGCTGTCGCGCGGGCGGGAGGCGAAATAGTCGTCCGCCTCGGCCTTGGACACCTCCTCGACGATGCCGCGCACCCGCACCTGGCGGCGCAGCGACTTCCAGTGGAAGGCGCAAGCCGCCTTCATGGTGCCGAGGATTTCCTGGCCCTTCTGGCTCTGGAAATTGGTGTAGAAGACGAAACCGCGCTCGTCATAGCCCTTGAGCAGCACCATGCGGACGTTGGGCAGCCCCTCCTCGTCCACGGTCGCCAGCGCCATGGCGTTGGCGTCGTTGGGTTCGGAGGCTTCCGCCTCCTTCAGCCATTCGCCGAACAGGTTGAAGGGGTCGTTCCTCTCGGTGAAGCCGGCAGACGCCGTCAGCTTGGAAATGTCGCTCAATGCCATCGTGCAAGTCCTGATTTCTGAACAGCTTATGCCACCCGTGACGGCTACGGGGCAACCTTCGCCGCAGACCATCTGCCATGACCGGCGCGAGGCCCGCTGAGGGCCGCCCCTCATCTTTCGCGTGTTTTCTTTCCAGTGGACCTCACTGCGGCTTTGTGTCAATTAACCGACCGCCGGGGAACGCCCGGCCTACCTGTTTTCTGGACGGTCAATCATGAGCGATAACAAGGGTTTGATGGCTGGCAAGCGCGGCCTCATCATGGGCGTTGCGAACAACCGGTCCATCGCCTGGGGCATCGCCAAGTCCTGCGCGGCGCAGGGTGCCGAACTGGCCTTCACCTATCAGGGCGACGCGTTGAAGAAGCGCGTCGAGCCGCTCGCCGCCGAATTGGGCTCCAAGATCGTCGTCCCCTGCGACGTCACCGACATGTCATCGATGGATGCCACCTTCGAAACCATCGCGAAGGAATGGGGCACGCTCGATTTCGTCGTTCACGCCATCGCCTTCTCCGACAAGGACGAGCTGCAGGGCCGCTACGTCGATACGACGCCGGACAATTTCTCCCGGACGATGTTCATCAGCGTCTATTCCTTCACCGCCGTGGCCCAGCGCGCCGAGAAGCTCATGCCCAATGGCGGCTCGATGCTGACGCTGACCTATTACGGCGCCGAAAAGTGGATGCCGCACTACAACGTCATGGGCGTCGCCAAGGCCGGCCTCGAAGCCTCGGTGCGCTACATGGCCGCCGACCTCGGCCCCAAGAACATCCGCGTCAACGCCATCTCGGCCGGCCCGATCAAGACGCTCGCAGCTTCGGGCATCGGCGACTTCCGCTACATCCTGCGCTGGAACGAATACAACGCGCCGCTGCGTCGCACCGTCACCATCGACGAAGTGGGCGACTCCGGCTTCTACCTGCTCTCGGACCTCGGCCGCGGCGTCACCGGCGAGATCCTGCATGTCGACGCGGGCTACCACATCGTCGGCATGAAGAACCCCGATGCGCCGGACATCACGGTGAACGGGAACGGTGAGTAAGGACCGGCCACCCATCTACTTCGTCCGCCACGGCGAGACGGACTGGAACGTCCAGGGACTGATCCAGGGCTGGACCGACATCGAGCTGAACCAGAAGGGCCATGATCAGGCCCGTTCCGTGGCGCAAGCCATGACCCGGGTGCGCGACTTTCACCCGGACTTCAACTTCGTCGTCAGCCCGCTCAAACGCGCCCGCCAGACCATGGGCTACATCGCCGAGGCGCTCGCGCTCGAGCCGGAGCAGATTGCCGTCGAACCCGCGGTCACCGAGCTGGGCTTCGGCGTCTGGGAGGGCAAGCCCTTCTGGGAGCTCAAGGCCTCGCCGATCTATCCGCCGCACCCGGAAGACCGCTATTTCTGGCGGCCCAAGGAGGGCGAAAGCTACGAGGATGGCCATGCCCGCATCAGCCAGTGGCTCGACCGGCTGGACCGGCCCACCGTGGTCGTGGCCCATGGCGCCATCGGCCGTTGCCTCATTGCCGAGATCGCCGGCCTGCCACGCCGCGACCTCGTGGAGCTCACCGTGCGCCAGGGCTGCTACTGCCGCCTCGCCGACGGTAATGCCTGGTGGTTTGACGCGAACGGCGATGCGGCTTAGGTAAGTCGCCAAGGAAAGCTACATGTCGCACAACACATTCGGCCACCTGTTCCGCGTCACCACCTTCGGCGAAAGTCACGGGCCGGCCCTGGGCTGCATCGTCGACGGGTGCCCGCCCAACATCGCGCTCACCGCTGAAGAGATCCAGTCCTTCCTCGACAAGCGCCGCCCGGGCCAGTCGCGCTTCACCACCCAGCGCCAGGAACCGGACCAGGTGAAGATCCTCTCCGGCGTCTTCGAGGACGACCGCACCGGCGGTCCGGTGACGACCGGCACGCCGATCATGCTGATGATCGAGAACGTCGACCAGCGCTCCAAGGACTATGCCGAGATCCGTGACAAGTTCCGGCCCGGCCATGCCGACCTGACCTACCAGGCCAAATATGGCATCCGCGACTACAGGGGCGGCGGCCGCTCCTCGGCGCGCGAGACGGCGGCGCGCGTCGCGGCCGGCGCTGTCGCCCGCAAGATCATCCCGGGCGTCACGATCCGCGGCGCGCTGATCCAGATGGGCCCGCACAAGATCGACCGCACCAACTGGGACTGGGGGCAGGTGGACCGCAATCCCTTCTTCACGCCCGACGCGAAGGCGGCGAAGTTCTTCGAGGAATACCTCGACGGCGTGCGCAAGTCCGGCTCCTCGATCGGAGCGGTGATCGAGGTGACGGCAAGCGGCGTTCCCGCCGGCTGGGGTGCGCCGCTTTACGCGAAGCTCGACCAGGACCTCGCCTCCGCGATGATGAGCATCAACGCGGTGAAGGGCGTGGAGATCGGCGCGGGCTTCGAGTCCGCGGCACTCTCGGGCGAGGAGAATGCCGACGAAATCCGCATGCGCCGGGGGAAGCCCGAATTCCTCTCCAACAATGCGGGCGGCATTCTGGGTGGAATTTCCACCGGCCAGGACGTGGTGGTGCGCTTCGCGGTCAAGCCCACCTCCTCGATCCTCACGACGAAGCGCAGCGTCTCGGCCCAGGGTGAGGACGTCGACGTCATGACCAAGGGCCGGCACGACCCCTGCGTCGGAATCCGGGCGGTCCCGGTGGGCGAGGCGATGATGGCCCTGGTGCTGGCCGACCACTTCCTGCGCCACCGTGGGCAGGTCGGGTAGTTCTTCACAATGTCAATCAGCAGGAGGCACGTTCAGTGTCCCTGCATATGGGTTCGTCCGGAATTCTATTCAAGGATTTTTTTCCGATAACGGTTTCATCGGGGATTTCCCCTCTTGTTGCCGTCACCCCAGCGAAAGCTGGGGCCCAGCTTTCCACAAGTTCCGGCGCCCAAAGCGGGGTCCCAGCTTTCGCTGGGATGACGAACATATGGGACGGGCCGTCAGCGCCCCTTCCCCGCCGCCACCAGGAACTCCCGGTTCCCGTCTCCGCCCTCCACCGGCGACGGCGTCAGTCCCAGCACCCGCCAGCCCTGCGCCCTGAGGAAGGCGGTGATCTCGGCGCAGACGCGCTCGTGCACCTCGGGGTCCGTCACCAGCCCGCCCTTGCCGATGGACTCGCGGCCCGCCTCGAACTGCGGCTTGACGAGAGCCACCAGAAGCGCGCCCTCTTCCGCGAGATCGAGCGCCGGCGGCAGCGCCAGCTTCAGCGAGATGAAGCTCACGTCGCAGACGACCAGGTGGATGGGCCGGTCCAGATGCTCCGCACACAGATCACGTGCGTTTAGCCCCTCGATCAGGGTGACGCGCGGATCCTCGATCTGCATCTGGCCATGCCCGACGTCGATCGCGGTCACGTGCGCGGCGCCCTCCTCCAGCAGCACCTGGGTGAAGCCGCCGGTCGAGGCGCCGATGTCGAGGGCATTCTTGCCCCGCGCCGAAATACCGAACTCCGAAAGCCCATGTTTCAGCTTCAGCGCGGCCCGCGAGACGTATCCGTGCGCCTCGTCATCGAGCGTGAGGACATTGTTCGCCCCCACCGTCTGCGAGGGCTTCGACGCCGGCAGGCCATCGACCTTCACCGTGCCGCGCAGCACGGCGTCCCGCGCGCGCGCGCGCGAAGGGTAAAGGCCACGGGCGACGAGCGCCTCGTCGAGGCGCTGCCTAGTCGACATCCAGGGGTTCGGTGCCGGACGGCGTGCCGTCGGGCCTGAGCGTGATCTTCTCGATGCGGGCTTCGGCGGCTTTCAGAAGCGTCTCGCAGTGCTTCTTCAGCGCCTCGCCGCGCTCGTAGATGGCGATTGACTGCTCGAGGTCCACCTTGCCGGACTCGAGCCTGGTCACGATCTGCTCCAGTTCGGCGAGCGCCTTCTCGAAGGGCAGGCTGGCGATGTCGGCGTGTTCGGTCATCAGATCTCGTCCTCGTCGTCGTCTTCGAATTCCGGTTCCTCGATCATGCCGGCATTGCCGCGCATCAGCGCCTGCACATGAATGCCCACCGAGGCGGCGAGCCCCTGCAGGTCATAGCCGCCCTCCAGCACGGAAACCAGCCGTCCGCCGCAATGCACCTCCGCCGCCTCCATCAGCTTCAGCGTGGCCCAGGCGAAATCCTCCTCGGTCAGCTGCAGGCTGCCGAGAGGGTCGCGATGGTGCGCATCGAAGCCGGCCGAGACGATGACGAGATCGGGGGCGAAGACGTCCAGCGCCGGCAGGATCACCGCGTTCATCGCCTCGCGGAACTGCTCGCCGCCGTCACCCGCACGCAAGGGTGCGTTGAAGATGTTGCCGACCCCCGTCTCCTGCACGTCGCCGGTGCCGGGGTAGAGCGGCATCTGGTGGGTCGAGCCATAGAACAGGTTGGCGTCGGACCAGAAGATGTCCTGCGTGCCGTTGCCATGGTGGACGTCGAAGTCGACCACCGCCACGCGCTCGGCAGCGTAGCGGTGGCGCGCGTAATGCGCGGCGATGGCGGCCTGGTTGAACAGGCAGAAGCCCATGGCGCGGCGCGTCTCGGCGTGGTGGCCGGGCGGGCGCATGGCGCAGAACACGTTGTCGGCTTCGCCCGTGAACACCGCGTCGACGCCCGCGGTCGCCGCGCCCACGGCGCGCAGTGCTGCCTCCAGCGAGCCCACCGACATCACCGTGTCAGGATCGAGGTATTCCATGCCCTCGGCCGGCGCCATGGCGCGAATGCGTTCGAGATGTTCATAGGCATGAGCGCGCAGGATGTCCTCGTCGCGGCCACGCGGCGCTTCGCGGCGCAGGAGGTCCTTGAAGTGGTCGTTGGCCAGGATCTGGTTGATCGCCTTGATGCGGTCGACCCGCTCCGGATGGCCATTGGGCGTGACGTGGCGGAGGGAAGAGGGATGCGTGAAAAGCAGGGTGGTCATGGTCCCTGTTCTAGCCGCTTGCGCGGCGGACTGCTATAGAGCCCCCATGGTCCCCCATAACGACATCGGCGCCGCCGCACAGGCCCTGCGCGAAGGCAAGCTCGTCGCCTTCCCCACCGAGACCGTCTACGGCCTCGGCGCCGACGCCACCAATGGCGAGGCGGTGGCCCGCGTCTATGCCGCCAAGGGCCGCCCTTCCTTCAACCCGCTCATCGCCCATGTGCCCGATGCCACGGCCGCCTTTGCG
Organism: uncultured Alphaproteobacteria bacterium; assembly: GCA_945957365.1. GTDB lineage: Bacteria > Pseudomonadota > Alphaproteobacteria > Rhizobiales > Aestuariivirgaceae > Aestuariivirga. The sequence continues at coordinate 7,815 of CAMFKI010000017.1, forward strand.
CTCGGCGATTTCAGCGCGGAGGCGAAGGCGCTGGCCAAGGCCTTCTGGCCGGGTCCGCTGAGCCTGGTCGTTCCGCGCAAAGAGAACTGCCCCGTTTCGCTGCTGGCCAGTGCGGGTCTCGACTCGATCGCGATCCGCGTCCCCTCGCATCCGATGGCGCTGGACTTGCTGAAGGCGACGGCCCGCCCGGTGGTGGCGCCCAGCGCCAATCCATCGGGAAAGATCAGCCCCACCACGGCCGACCACGTGCGCCGCCACCTGAAGGACAAGGTGGCGATGGTGCTGGATGGCGGGCGCTGCAAGGTGGGTGTCGAATCGACGGTCGTCAGTTTCCTCGAAGACGGGCCGAAGCTGCTGCGCCACGGCGGCACCCCGCGCCCCGAGATCGAGAAGGTCCTGGGCCATGCGATTGCGGTCGAAGCCCATTCGGCCCGCCCCCACGCGCCGGGCCAGCTGCTCAGCCATTACGCGCCCCACGCCGAGCTTCGGCTGAACGCCGAAGCCCCGCGTGCGGGCGAGGCCTATCTCGGTTTCGGCCCGCTCCATGCCCATGGCCCCTGGACGCTCTCCGCCACGGGCGACCTCGTTGAGGCCGCCGCCAGCCTGTTCGGCCTGCTGCACGAGATCGACTCGACCGGTGTCGCCCGCATCGCCGTCGCTCCCATTCCGCATCATGGGCTGGGCGAGGCCATCAATGACCGGCTGCTGCGCGCCGCCGCCCCGCGGGATGCCACATGAGCGACGCGCTGGACCGCCTTGCCGCCGTGGTGGGCGAGAAATTCGCCATCCGCAATCCCTCCGAGATGGACGGCTACATGCGCGAGTGGCGGCAGATCTGGACGGGCCGGTCGCCCCTCGTGCTGCGGCCTTCGACCACCAAGCAGGTGAGCCGCATCCTGCAGATCGCCAACGAGACGCGCACGGCGATCGTGCCGCAGGGCGGAAACACCGGCCTGTGCGGCGGGCAGATCCCCACCGATGCCGGCACCGAGGTGGTGCTGTCGCTCGACCGCATGACGCGCATCCTCGACGTCGACGCCGCCGACAACACCATCACGGTGCAGGCCGGCGCGGTGCTGAAGTCGGTGCAGGAGGCTGCCGAAAAGGCGGACCGGCTGTTCCCGCTGAGCCTTGCGTCGGAAGGTTCATGCCGGATCGGCGGCAATCTCTCGACCAATGCCGGCGGCCTCAACGTCATCGCCTATGGCAACACACGCGACCTCTGCCTCGGGCTCGAGGTGGTGCTGGCCGATGGCCGCGTGTGGGATGGGCTGAAGCGCCTGCGCAAGGACAATACGGGCTATGACCTGCGTGACCTGTTCATCGGCGCGGAGGGCACGCTTGGCGTCATCACTGGCGCAGTGATGAAGCTGTTCCCGAAACCGAGGACGCGGGAGACGGCCTTTATCGCCGTGCCCTCGCCGCAAGCCGCGGTCGACCTCCTGTCACTCGCCAAGGAGATGAGCGGCAACCGCGTGGTGGGCTTCGAACTCGTCGCCGACGTCGCGCTGCAGTTTTCGATCCGCCATGCCAGCGTGCGTCACCCCCTGTCGCAACCTTCGCCCTGGTACGTCCTCGCGGAACTGGCCGACCCGGTGCCGGGCGCGATGATGGCGATCTTCGAGAGCGCCCTGGAGCTGGGCCTCGTCACCGACGCGGTACTCGCCCAATCGGATGTGCAGCGCAGCGACTTCTGGACGGCGCGTGAACTGATTTCGGAATCGCAGAAACCCGAGGGCGGCTCGATCAAGCATGACGTGTCGGTGCCCGTCTCGCAGGTGCCGTTGTTCCTCAGGCAGGCGGATGCGGCCGTTTCCAACCTCCTGCCCGGCGCGCGCTTCGTGACCTTCGGGCATCTGGGTGACGGCAACATCCACTACAACATCTCGCAGCCCCTCGGCATGGACAAGCAGCAGTTCCTCGCCATGTGGAACGAGGTGAACGACGTGGTGTTCGACGTGGTCGGCCGGTTCAACGGCTCGATCAGTGCCGAGCACGGCATCGGCCGCCTCAAGGCCTATCGCATGCCGGAAATCAAGTCGGCCGTCGAACTCGACATGATGCGCGGGTTGAAGCGCATGCTGGATCCCAACAACATCCTCAACCCCGGCCGCGTGCTGCCCGAATGACGGGCTTCCGCGCGATCACCGATGCGGACGTCGAGTCCGTCGTCGCCCTGTGGCGCAGTTGCGGCCTCACCCGGCCGTGGAATGATCCGTACAAGGACATTTCTTTCGCGCGCGGGTCGGAGACCTCCACCATCCTCGTCCTGGAGGAAGACGGCCGCATGGCGGCCTCGGTGATGGCAGGCCATGACGGCCATCGCGGCATGCTCTACTACGTCGCCGTCGACCCGGCCCTGCAGAAGCGGGGCCTCGGCAAGGCCGCCGTGCGGGCGGCGGAAAAATGGCTCGGCGAACGCGGCGTGTGGAAGGTGAACCTGCTGGTCCGGGCCGAAAACGCCGCGGTGAAGGGTTTCTACGAGACGCTGGGCTATGAAGTGAACCCGGTCCTCTGCATGGCTCGCAAGATCGGGAAGGACTGAGCCGCTCGCGGCGTGCCGGGAACCCGGAGGCGTCCCGCCAGTTGTAGGCGGGATTTCCAATGACCCTCAGGAGCACCCCCATGTCCGGTTCTGCGATTGCCCAAGTGCTGACCACCCGCCCCGACCTCTTCGCCTTCGAGGTGCGCGGCCGCATTCACCAGAGCGACATCGAGGCCATGGCCCGGACGCTCGAGATGGCGTTCGACAGCCTCGGCACCCTCGACATGTTGATCATCATGCGGGACTGGGACGGGCTCGACATGGCCGCCGCCTTCGACGGCGAGGCGCTGAAGGCCCAGGGCCGCGCCGCCGCCCATGTGCGCAAGTACGGTGTCGTCGGCGCGCCGGCCTGGGCCAAGGCGATGATCAACCTGTTCTCGCCGCTCACACCGGTGGACGAGAAGACATTCGAACTGGCCGAGGAACAGGCGGCGTGGGACTGGATCGGCGGCGCGCCGGCGAGCGAGCGCGGCGCGGCCTAGAACAGGCTCATCTGGTCCGGCTCCTTCGGCGGCGGCTTCGGCGCCGGGGCGCGGCCGATGGTGGTGGGCTCCATGACGAAGCTGCCATCGGGGGCGGGGCGGATGAGGCGCGCGGCATCCTCGGCCTCGCCCGTCAGCCAGGTTTCGCAATCCTCGGCGGCGATGATCACCGGCATGCGGTCATGGAGGGTCGAAAGTTCCGCATTGGGCGCGATGGTCATCAGCGTGGCGGTCTCGAGTTCGGAACCGTCCGCCCCCATCCAGTGCTCCCACAGCCCGGCGAGCGCGAAGAGGCCCTTGTCGGGACGCTGCACGAAGAACGGCACCTTGCGGCCCTCGGCCCCCGACCACTCGTAATAGCCATCCGCCGGCACGAGGCAGCGGCGGCGGCGCATGGCATTGCGGAAGGAGGGCTTCTCCATCACCGTCTCGCCGCGGGCGTTGATCAGCGGCTTGCCGGGCTTCACTTCCTTCACCCAGGAGGGGATGAAGCCCCAGCGCACCAGCGCGAAATGGCGCGCGCCGTTCTCCATCCGCACCACGGCGATGGGCTGGCCCGGCGCCACGTGGGGGCGCGGCGGGAAGTCGTCATCCTCCTGGTAGCGGAACCAGGCTTTGGTTTCCCGGGGGGTCTTGGACAGGCTATAGAGTCCGCACATGGGGCGGAGAATAGACGCGAATGGCGGGTGAGCAACAGTGGCCGAAGCTCGGCGTCTCGGCGTCGATCTGGCGCGATGGCAAGGTGCTGCTGGTGCAGCGCGCGAAACCGCCCCGTGGCATCTGGGCCTTCCCGGGCGGCCACGTCGAGCCGGGTGAGCGGCTGGAAGAGGCGGCGGCGCGGGAGTTGCGCGAGGAGACCGGGATGTCCGCCCGGTTCTCCGGCCTCCTCGGGCTTTACGACGTGATCCGGCGCGACGACAATGGCCACGTCAGCGTGCATTACGTGATCGCCTCCTATCTCGGCATCGCCGGGCCGGAGGAACCGGTGGCGGCGAGCGACGCCGCGGCCGTCGCCTGGGTGGACCCCGACAGGCTGGCGGGTTTCAGCCTCGCCCCGAACATGGACGAGGCCATCGCCACGGCGCGCAGAATGCTTAACGCGGGTTAAGACTTGCGGTCCGCCGGTTAACCCTCGTTTAAGGAACGGGTGGCCCCGGCGCGGCCAGCCGCTATGGTCCTCTCAGAAGGCGGAATGTTGCCGCCAGATCGATGGACAGCATGTTGAAGAATTCACAGCGGACGATCCAGCCCACCACGGCCGAGGAAAAGCAACTCGCGCTGCAGTTCCTCCGCGATGCCTGGGAAGAGGCGGCCTATGAGGGCGTCGACCGCGACTGCATCGCCACGGCGGCGATCTTCGCAGCGCTGTCCGACCTCATCACCACCTATGGCGAGGAGCCGGTCGCCGTGATGTGCCAGCGCCTGCCGGAACGCGTGCGCGGCGGCGAATTCACCCTGGCGCGGAGCCGCCAGTAGCCCCGGCATAGGACGCGTAGCTCTTCTCCTCCACCAGTTCCGACCCCAGCAGACGGTTGATCTCGCGCTTGATCGCCGTCCTCTCGTCGTTCACGTGATAGACAGCGCGCGCCAGTGCGATGAAGCCTTGGTCGAACCGGCCCTGCGCATCCATGCGGCGGATCTGGTTCTCGATGTCCCACAGCCGCAGGTTCACGGCGAAGAGCTTCTGCCTGAGTTCGTCGACGTCCGCCGCGGAACCGAGGACGGGCTCCGCCGCCTCACGCAGCAGCGCCAGCTCGCGCTGCGCGTTCGCCCGCGCCGCGGCGGCGGCAAGGTGCGTGGTCTTGATTTCGAGGATGCTGATCTTGTCGATCAGTTCGCCCCAGGATACCGGCACCAAGGGCGCGGCCATCCCGCTCACGTCAAGGCCTCCAGCAGCAGCGCGAAACCGAAGGCGGCGATCAGGATGCCGGTCCAGCGGCTGATGCGCGCCAGCGCCGTCTCGCTGATGCGCGTCTTGAGATGCGACACGAGATAGCTGAGGAACAGCCACCACGCGACGGCGCCGATGGCGACGCCCGCGATGATGGTGGGTGGGCGCGTTGCGGCCTCATGCAGGCGCAGCACGCCGTTCATGGTGCCGAAAATGGCGATGAAACCGAAGAGCTCCCCCGGGTTCGACACGGTGAGACCGAAGGCGGCCAGCATCTTGCCGATCAGCCTGGCGGTCTGGCCGTCCTCCCGGTCGAGGGCGGAAAGTTCGATGCGCTTCCGCGCGAGCCACACGCCGGTCACCACCAGCAGCAGCCCGCCGGTGATCATCAGCGGGCGCGCATAATCGGCGATCAGGTGCGAAATCCAGCTTACGCCATAGGCGGCCGCCGAGGCGAAGGCCACGTCACCGACGACCGCACCCAGCCCCACGAGAAAGGCGACGGTGAAGCCGTGGCGCAGCGCGTTGCGGATGACGAGGATGTTGACCGGCCCCAGTGGCGCCGTCACCGCCAGGCCGATGGCCATGCCGACGAAGAGGAGGGAAACGTCCATCGCTCAGCGAATGTCGACGACGATGCGTCCCTTGACCTTGCCGGCAACGATGTCGGCCGCGACCTGCGGCACGTCCTCGAGCTTCACGTGGGTGGTGAGCGCGTGCAGCTTCGCGAGATCGAGGTCCCTGGCCAGCCGTTTCCACACCTTGAGGCGGCGCGGCATGGGGGTCGACACCGAGTTCACGCCGACGAGCTTGACGCCGCGCAGGATGAAGGGCGCGACGTTGGTGGGGAGGTCCATGCCCTGCGCATTGCCGCAGGCGGCGACCGTCGCGTCCGGGTTCATCTGCGAGATCACGTTGGCCAGCGTGGTGGAGCCGACCGAATCCACGCAGCCCGCCCAGCGCGACTTGGCCAGCGCCTTCACCGGGCCGTTGAACTCGTTGCGGTCGACGATGCCGGCGGCACCGAGGCTCTTGAGGAAGGGCTCCTCCGCGACGCGGCCGGTGGAGGCGATGACGCGGTAACCGAGCTTGGCGAGGATGACGATCGCGGTGGTGCCCACGCCACCCGCGGCACCTGTGACGAGGATGTCGCCGTCGGACGGCTTCACGCCCTGCTCCTCCAGCGCCATGACGCAGAGCATGGCGGTGTAGCCCGCGACACCCACCGACATGCAGTCGGCCGCCGTCCAGCCCTTGGGCACCGGCACCAGCCAGTCGCCGTTGAGGCGCGCCACTTCGGAGAAGCCGCCGTGATGGCCTTCGCCCACGCCATAGCCGTTGAGCACGACGTGATCGCCCGCCTTCCAGCGCGGGTTGGCGGAGGAGCGCACGACGCCCGCGAAGTCGATGCCGGGAATCAGCGGGAAGCGCCGCGCGATGGGCGCCTTGCCGGTGATGTTGAGGCCGTCCTTGTAGTTCACCGAGGAATGCGTCACGTCGACGGTGACGTCGCCTTCCATCAGGTCGGACTCTTCAAGCCGCGTGAGTTCGGCTTTCTGGCCGGCGTCGGTCTTGGTGATGAGAATGGCACGGAAGGACATGTCGTTTCCTCTTTAAAGGGCTTCCACGAAGCGGATGGGCTGGCCATGGGCCTTGCCGATGATCTCGTCGTTCCACATGACCGTGCGGCCGCGGATCATGGTGCCGACGGGCCAGCCGGTGACCTCGCGGCCATCATGCGGCGTCCACTTGCAGCGGCTCTCGATCCAGCCGTTGGTGATGGTGCGTGTCTTCTTCAGGTCGACGATGGTGAAGTCGGCGTCATAGCCCTCGGCGATGCGGCCCTTGCCCGCGAGCCCGAAGATGCGGTTGGGGCCATGGGACGTGAGGTCGACGAAGCGCTCGAGGCTCAGCATCCCCTTGTTCACGCAGTCGAGCATGACGGGCACCAGCGTCTGCACGCCGGGCATGCCCGATGGCGAGGCGGGATAGGGCTTGGCCTTCTCCTCCAGCGTATGCGGCGCATGGTCGGAGCCCAGCACGTCGACGAGGCCGGATTTCAGCGCCGCCCAGATCCCTTCCTTGTGATGCGGTTCGCGCATCGGCGGGTTCATCTGCAGCAGGTTGCCGAGGCGGGCATAGTCCTCGGAGGTGAAGACGAGGTGGTTGGGCGTCACCTCCACCGTCGCCACGTCGCGCGCCGCGGCGAGGATGGGGAACTCGTCGGCGGTCGAGACATGCAGCACGTGGATGCGCTTGTGGGCCTCCCGCGCCAGCCTGACGAGGCGCTCGGTGCAGAGCCGCGCGGCTTCCGCATCGCGCCAGACGTAGTGGCTCGACGGATCGCCCTCGATGCGCAGGTCCTTGCGCGCATTGAGCCGGTCCTCGTCCTCGGAATGGAAGGCGGCGCGGCGGCGGATGTTGGCGAGGACGCGCGCCACACCCTTGTCGTCGTCGACCAGCAGCGAGCCGGTGGACGAGCCCATGAAGACCTTGATGCCCGCACAGCCCGGCAGCAGTTCGAGTTCGCCCAGCTGGTGCGCGTTGTCGCGCGTGCCGCCCATGTAGAAGGCGAAATCGCAATACATGCGGTTGGTGGCGCGGGCCAGCTTGTCGGCCAGTGCCTCGGCCGAGGTGGTGAGCGGGCTGGTATTGGGCATCTCGAAGACGCCGGTGACGCCGCCCATGACGGCCGCACGGCCGCCGGTCTCGAGGTCTTCCTTGTGCTCGGCGCCGGGCTCGCGCAGGTGCACCTGGCTGTCGATGACGCCGGGCAGGATGTGGAGGCCGGTGCAGTCGATCACCTCGCCGGCCTGGGTCCTGTCGAATGCGCCGATTGCGACGATGCGGCCTTCGGAAACGGCAATGTCGCGCTGGCCCACACCGTCGTGGTTGACGACGGTGCCGCCCTTCAGGATCAATTCGGCGTGGAATGGCATGGACTGGCCCGGCTTTCCTTGAAGGTTGTTCCCGGTCTTCGTAAATGTGGAACGGGAACGAAGCAACAGCGATGCAGAAGTTTGATTTTCAGGCAGGTACCCTCCCCGGCCGGGCCGTGATCGCGGTCCGGGGGCCGGAGGCTGCCCATTTCCTCCACAACCTGCTGACGGCGGATATCGACCACCTGGCCGAGGGTGAGGCCACCTACGCCGCCCTGCTCACGCCACAGGGCAAGATCCTGTTCGACATGCTGGTGCTGAAGCAGGGCGACGGCTTCCTGATCGACTGCGCCGCGGCCCAGCGGGCGGACCTCCTGAAGCGGCTCGCCATGTACAAGCTCCGCGCCAAGGTGGAGATCGCGGCGCGCGACGATCTTGCCGTCAGGGTTTCCCCCGTCGCGGTGCCGGGGGGCTATCGCGACCCGCGCAGCGAGGCGATCGGCTGGCGCGTCATCGGCGCCCCGGGGGGTGAGGCCGAGGGCTATGAGGCCGCGTGCATCGCGGCGGGGCTGGCCGACAGCGCGGCCGATCTCGGCTCGGGCGAATTCTTCCCGCATGAGGCCAATCTCGACCAGCTGGGCGGGGTGAGCTTCAAGAAGGGCTGCTACGTGGGGCAGGAAGTGGTCTCGCGCATGGAGCACCGCGGCACGGCGCGAAGCCGCATCCTGCCGGTGAGCGTGGACGGGCCGATGCCCGCCAAGGGCACCGACATCCGCAGCGGCGACAAGCAAGTGGGCACCCTGCTCTCCTCATCGGGTTCGAATGCGCTTGCACTGATCCGCCTCGACCGGCTGGCCGAAGCCACCGCGCCGCTGCTGGCGAATGGTGCTAGTGTGACCGTGAAGAAGCCCGCATGGGCGCGATACGAGGTTCCGGGGGCGGCATGAGTGCCATCAAACACGAGGACGGGCTGTGCCGCTGCCACTGGTGCGGCACAGATCCGCTCTACATGGAATATCACGACACCGAGTGGGGCGTGCCCGAATATGACTCGCGCGCGCTGTTCGAGAAGTTGCTGCTCGACGGCTTCCAGGCCGGGCTGTCGTGGATCACCATCCTCCGGAAGCGCGACAATTTCCGCAAGGCCTTCGACGGTTTCGACCCGGAGAAGATGGCGCGCTACAAGCCGGCGAAACTCGAGAAGCTGATGCAGGATGCGGGCATCGTGCGGAACCGCCTGAAGATCGAGGCGAGCGTGACGAATGCTCAGGCCTATTTGGTGATCCCCGATTTCTCCGCCTATCTCTGGGACTTCCTCGACGGTAAGCCGCTGCAGAACGCGGTCCGCAGCGGCAAGGACATTCCGGCCAAGACGCCGCTCGCCGAGAAGATGTCGAAAGACCTGCAGAAGCGTGGCTTCCGCTTCGTCGGCCCCACCATCGTCTATGCCTTCATGCAGGCCTGCGGACTGGTGAACGACCACCTCGTCGACTGCCACCGGTACGAAGCGGTGGCCGCCCTCAGGCGCAAGCGGTGAAGGACCACGGCCCCACCGTACTGATCGGCGTGCTGCCGGATGCCAGCCTTGAGGCGATTGCCGTGAGAGCGGTACTGGAGGCCGGGGGCCGACGCGTCGACCTGCGCTTCATTGCGACGCCGGAGCAGTTTCGGCAGATCGTCGCTCCCCAGCCGGTTCCTGACCTGCTCGTCATTTGCGGTCATGGCGCGGATGGCACTCTTCATTTCGGCCCTCTGCCGGACAGCGCAGGCGGCCATGAACTGACCAACGGATATCTGGCCGCCGAGCGATTTGCCGGCCATGTGACGCTGCCCGGCTGCACCGTCCTGTGCACTGCCTGCGACTCCGCCACGGCCGGTTTGGCGGAGGCCTTCGTGAAGGGTGGTGCGGTGGCCTATCTCGCACCGGCAGGCGAACCCGATGGCCACGACATGCTGCTTGCCGCACATCACGTGCTGCATGCGCTGCAGCGCGGGCTGGATGCGCAGGCCGCGATGGCGGTGGCAAATGCGGCGCTGGCCGGCGCCCTGACGCTCAGGCTTCATCACGGGGTGGCCCATGCCGCCGCGTGATGCAACACCCCGCGCCTGGCAGCGCATGCTGTCGGGGCGCAGGCTCGACCTGCTCAACCCCTCGCCGCTCGACATCGAGGTGGAGGACATCGCGCATGGGCTCGCCCGCGTGGCGCGGTGGAACGGGCAGACGAAGGGTGACAACGCCTTCTCGGTGGCGCAGCACTGCGTGCTCGTGCAGGAGCTGGCCGTGCATCTCGATCCCGCCCTCGACAGCAAGGCGCGGCTTGCGGCGCTGCTGCACGATGCGCCGGAATATGTGGTGGGCGACATGATCTCGCCGTTCAAGGCGGCGCTGGGGCTCGACTACAAGTCCTTCGAGAACCGGCTGCTGGCCGCCATCCACATCCGCTTCGGATTGCCGCCGCAGGGCGCACAGAAGCTCGGAGTCTTCATCAAGACGTGCGATCACCTCGCGGCCTATCTGGAAGCGACACAGCTTGCAGGTTTCGCGGTCGACGAGGCCGAGAGATTCTTCGGCAAGCCGAAGGGGCTGGCGGGCGAGGCGGCCCAGCGCTTCTTCCGGCTGAAACCGCTGGCGCCCAATGACGCGGCGGCGCTCTACCTCAAGACATTCAGGAAGCTTGTCCCATGATCATCGTCGGCCCGCTCAACAAGGTGCAGGCGCTCATCGACGCGCACAAGGTGAGCCATGTGGTGACGCTGCTGGCACCGGACTCCGGCGACCAGCCACCCCAGGGCATCGCACCGGAGCGCCATCTGAAGCTCTATTTTCACGACATCGTGCAGGCCATGGACGGCCATGTGCCGCCGCGCGCCGCCGATGCGGAACGGCTGATTGCCTTCTTCCGCGGCTGGGACCGGAAAGACCCGATGCTGGTGCATTGCTGGGCCGGCATCAGCCGCTCGACGGCGGCGGCCTACACCGCACTCTGCATGTTCCGCCCGGAGGCAGATGAGGAGGAACTGGCCTTCGAACTGCGCAAGGCCTCGCCCTCGGCCACGCCGAACCGGCTGATCGTATCGCTGGCGGATGAGGTGCTGGGGCGGAAGGGGCGGATGGTGAAGGCGATCGAAAGGATCGGCCGTGGTGCGGATGCGTTCGAGGGGACGCCGTTTGTGCTGAGACCGTAATTCAAAAGGCCGTCACCCCAGCGAAAGCTGGGGCCTCGCTTCAGACGTCCGAAGCGGGGTGCCAGCTTTCGCTGGCATGACGCCATCAAGGGGCGCTCACTTTCCCTTCAGCGCATAGTCCCAATAGAGGTCCCTTGCCTTCTGCATGATCGGGCCGGGCTGCAGGTTCCTCTGTTCGACGCGGGTGATCGGCGCCACCTTGGCCCAGTTGCCTGTGGTGAACACCTCGTCGGCTGCGAGGAACTCGCTCCACTTGAGCGACCGCTCATGGACCTTGATGCCGGCATCGCGCAGCAGCTTGATGACGCGCTGGCGGGTGACGCCGTTGAGGAAGGTGCCGTTGGGCACCGGCGTATGGGCCTCGCCGTCCTTGGCGTACCAGATGTTGGCGGTGGAGAGTTCCGCCACATGGCCCAGCGCATCGAGCATCACCGCATTGTCGAAGCCCCTGGACTTGGCCTCGCGGATGGCGCGGGCCGAGTTCGGGTAATGGCAGGCCGCCTTGGCGTCGGTCGGGGCATATTCATAGGACGGGCGGCGGAAGGGGGAGCAGGTGACCGAGGAGCCGGTGGGCTTGGGCAGCGGCGCATCATAGACAGAAACCGAGAACTGCGTGGACTCGGGGTCGACGTCGACGAAGCCATCCTCGGCCCAGAACATGGGTCGAAGATAGAGCTCGGCTCCCTTGGGAAACCTCGCGATGCCTTCGCGCACCAGTTCCTCGATCTCCACGGCGTTCTTGACGATCTTGAGGCCGAAGCTTTCGGCCGAGCGCACGATGCGCTGGCAATGCTGGTCAAGATCGGGGGCGACGCCGGCGAAGGCGCGGGCGCCGTCGAACACGCAGGAGCCGAGCCACGGCGCATGGCTCATCGGCCCCATCAGCTGCGGGTTGCCCTTGTGCCATTCGCCCTTGAACCAGGTCCAGGCCGTGCCGGTGGTTTCCTTGTGACTCATTCGCGTCAACTCCCATTCTCGGGTTGGCATCCTAGCCCGGCATGCGCAGAAACAGAAAGGGCGCCCGAAGGCGCCCTGTCGAACCCTGCCATGCAGCGGGATCAGGAGTTCTCGTAGAAGACGTGATGGCCGATCTTGATGAGCCGCCGCATGCTCCTCGCCCAGGCGGGGTTCACATAGTCGGCGTGGTAATTGGTGGCGGATCCGATGGCGGCGACCTTCGCGTCACCCGACATGGCCATCTGGGCGATGCGCTTGGCATTGGCCCAGGCGACCGGGCTCTTCACGTCATCCGGAAGGCCGTCACAGGCGAAGGAGAACTGGCACGAGTTGCGCTTGCCGGACCCCTGGTAGACCACGCCGCAGATCGACTTCGGATATTCCGGGTCCTTGACGCGGTTCAGGATGACCTTGGCGACGGCGAGCTGGCCGAGCTCGGTTTCGGAGCGGGCCTCGAAGTAGACGGCGCGGGCGAGGCAGTTTTCTTCCGCCAGCTGGAAGCGCCGCATGGCAATGGCCTTCTGGGCGTCCTTGTCGACGGGCTTCGCCGTGGCGGTGACCGAGCGCTTCAGCTTGAAGACCTGCATCACCTGCTGCGGCGACGGGGCATTGCCGGCCCGCGGCGTCTGGGCCGGATCCTCGGTCAGGTCGACCGAGGCGGGAATGATCTGGATCTGCTGCTTCTTGACGAGGGTGGCCTGCTGGACCACCGGCTTGTCGCCCTTGCCGTCCACCGACACGGTCTGCTGTTCATACGCGACTTGCGAAGTGAAGGAGGTCTTGTTGATGACCTCGAGGCTGCTGGCATCGGGAACCAGCGAGCCCTTGGCGAGGATATTGGAGGATGGGCCGGAGAGGCTTTCGACCACTTCGCCCGGATCGGCGTTATGGGCCACGGCATTCTGGCCCATGTAGTGGCCTGCGAAGGCGAAGGCCAGCACCAGCATGACGCCGCCGACCACCATTGGACCGTACTCGGCGAAGAAGCTGCGCTTCTCGCGGGTCGCGAAGTCCTCGAAATCCCAGGTCCCTGCAGACCTTGCGTTACGCGCTTTTTTCTTCACTTCCCCTCGACACACCGTGGGCCGCAAATCTTACGGCGCTGTTAATACGCGGTAGTCTATTGGGGTCTCGTTTAACATAGGTTAACCATGCGGGCAACCCGGAACGGCCTTTTTTGAGCCGGAATCGTGACACGGTGAAGACGTGGTTAAGCCCTTGCCACAATTCGAAAAAGCTAGTGTTTCGAAAGGTTTGCCTGAGCCGCCGCGAGCCGCGCGATCGGCACGCGGAACGGCGAACATGACACATAGTCAAGATTGACCTGCTCACAGAAGGCGATCGAGGCAGGATCGCCGCCGTGCTCGCCGCAGATGCCGGCCTTGAGTCCCGGCTTGGTGCTCCGCCCGCGTTCGGTGCCAATGCGGATGAGTTCGCCAACACCCTCGATGTCGAGCGAAATGAAGGGATCGGTCTTGAACACGCCCTTCGCGGTGTACTCGCCGATGAAGCGCGCGGCGTCGTCGCGGCTGATGCCGAAGGTGGTCTGCGTCAGGTCGTTGGTGCCGAAGGAGAAGAAGTCGGCCGACTGGGCGATCTCGGCGGCGCGCAGTGCCGCCCGCGGCAGCTCGATCATGGTGCCCACCGAATAGGTGATGGTGACGCCGGTTTCCTTCGCCACCTGCCCGGCCACCGCGACGATCCGCTCCTTCACCCGGTCGAGCTCGTTGCGCGAGGCGACGAGCGGCACCATCACCTCCGGGATCGGCGCCTTGCCGGTGCGCCGCGCGATTTCGGTCGCCGCCTCGAAGATGGCGCGGGACTGCATCTCGGCCACTTCCGGATAGGAAATCAGCAGGCGCACGCCGCGGTGGCCCAGCATGGGGTTGAACTCCTTGAGCTCGGCCACCCGGGCGCGCAGCTGGTCGGAATTCGCCCCCATCTGCTCGGCCACCTCCTCGATCTCGTGGTCGGCCTGCGGCAGGAATTCATGGAGCGGCGGATCGAGAAGGCGGATCGTCACGGGGAGCCCGGCCATGATCTCGAACAGCTCGATGAAGTCATTGCGCTGCATCGGCAGGATCTTGGCCAGCGCGGCACGCCGCGCCTCCACCTTGTCGGCGATGATCATCTCGCGCACCGCGACGATGCGCTCGGAATCGAAGAACATGTGCTCGGTACGGCACAGCCCGATGCCTTCCGCCCCGAAGTCGCGCGCGGTGCGGGCATCGAGCGGGGTTTCGGCATTGGCGCGCACGCCCATGCGGCGGAAGGAATCGGCCCAGGTCATCAGCGTCGCGAAATCACCCGACAGCTCGGGCTTGATGGTGGCAACCTCGCCCTTCATCACCTGGCCGGACGAGCCGTCGACGGTAATGGTGTCACCCTTCCTGAGCGTGACGCCCATGACGGTGAGCGTTCCCGCCTGATAGTCGATGCGCAGCGCACCCGCGCCCGAGACGCAGGGCTTGCCCATGCCGCGCGCCACCACCGCCGCGTGCGAGGTCATGCCGCCGCGCGTCGTGAGAATTCCCTCGGCGGCATGCATGCCGTGGATGTCCTCGGGGCTGGTCTCGATGCGCACCAGGATCACGCGGTGGTTCAACGCCTTCAGGCGCTCCGCCTCATCGGCGTCGAACACGATTTCACCAGACGCGGCGCCGGGCGAGGCGGGAAGGCCCGTGGCGATCACGTCGCGCTTTGCCCTGGGATCGAGTGTCGGATGCAGCAGCTGGTCGAGCGAGGCGGGATCGATGCGCTGCACCGCCTCCTCCCTGGTGATCAGGCCCTCGGCGGCCATGTCCACCGCGATCTTCAGCGCCGCCTTGGCGGTGCGCTTGCCGGTGCGGGTCTGCAGCATCCACAGCTTGCCGTCCTGGATGGTGAACTCCATGTCCTGCATGTCGCGGTAATGACGCTCGAGGAGGTCGAAATTGGCCTGCAGCTCGGTGAAGGTGCCGGGCATGATCTGCTCCAGCGAGGGGGCATCCGAATGCGCCTCGATGCGGGCCTTCTCGGTGATGTTCTGCGGCGTGCGGATGCCGGCCACCACGTCCTCGCCCTGGGCATTGACGAGGAACTCGCCATAGAGCTCCTTGACGCCGGTCGCCGGGTTGCGGGTGAAGGCGACGCCTGTCGCCGATGTTTCGCCCATGTTGCCGAAGACCATGGCCTGCACGTTCACCGCGGTGCCCCAGTCTTCGGGAATGCTGTTGAGCTTGCGGTAGGTGATGGCGCGCGCGCCCATCCACGACTTGAACACCGCGCCGATCGCCCCCCACAGCTGTTCGTGCGGGTCCTGCGGGAAGGGCCTTGCGGTGGCCTCCGCGATCAGCGCCTTGTAGCGCGCGATGAGGCCCTGCCACTCTTCCGCCGTCACCTGGGTGTCGAGCGAATAGCCGCGCTGTTCCTTGAAGCCGCCGAGAATGTCCTCGAACTCGTCATGATCCACGCCGAGGACGACATCGGAATACATCGAGATGAAGCGGCGGTAGCTGTCGAAGGCGAAGCGCCGGTCGCCGGAGCGGGCGGCGAGGCCCTCGACGGTGGCATCATTGAGGCCGAGGTTCAGCACCGTGTCCATCATCCCGGGCATCGAGGCGCGGGCCCCCGAGCGCACCGAGACGAGCAGCGGATTGGATGCGTCCCCGAAGGTCTTCCCCGCAATGGCCTCGACAGCGGCCAGCGCTGCGCGGATCTGGCCCTCGAGGCCCTCAGGATAGGCGCGGTTGTTCTTGTAGAAGGCGGTGCAGACTTCGGTTGAGATGGTGAAGCCCGGCGGCACGGGAAGCCCGAGATTGGCCATCTCGGCGAGGTTGGCGCCCTTGCCGCCGAGCAGCGCCTTCATCTCGGCGCGGCCCTCGGCCGATCCACCACCGAAGGAATAGACGAATTTTGCGTGATCGGCCGCCATGACAGGGTCTTCCCATTGCTCGAGATTGCTTATGAAGGCTTGTAGCGGGCGGCGGCCCGCCTGAGAGACAATCACAGCGCAACGCCGTGTGCAACGCAATATCGCAGATGCGACAATGCGCTTGCCGCACCGGCAACGTCGGACGCCGGGCGCGGTTCCTCAGGCCATGGCGGGGCTGAGCGGCGGGGCATGCGGGCGGCGGACGTAGAGAATCCACAGCGCGATCCCCAGGTTCAGCACGTTCCACGCCACGCCATTCATGAAGGCGGCCGTGTAGGAGCCGGTCCAGTCGTAGATCTTGCCCGACATCCAGCCGCCCAGCGCCATGCCGAAGACGGTGGCGGTGAGCACGGTCGAGATGCGGCTTCCCGCCTCGCGCGCCGGGAAATGGTCGCGGATGATCAGCGCATAGCTCGGCACGATGCCGCCCTGGCTCAAGCCGAAGATCGCCGAGACGACATAGAGCGAGGCCAGCCCGTTGAACGGGATATAGGCGATGAGTGCCAGCATCTGCAGGAAGGAGCCGGCGATGAGCGTGGGCAGACCACCCACCCTGTCGGCGACGAGGCCGGAGACGAGCCGGCTCAGCACGCCGAAGCCCAGCATGATCGACAGCATTTCCGCGCCGCGCGCCGGACCGTAGCCGAGGTCCGAGCAATAGGCGACGATATGGACTTGCGGCATCGACATGGCGACGCAGCAGGACAGGCCCGCCAGCACGAGGGCGGGAAACAGCAGCGGATGGCTGGGCAGCAGCCCCTTCTGGCCCGAAGCGCGGCTGGCCGGGCTCGCCGTGTCATGGAAATGCGGGCGCTTCCGCAGCAACTGGGCGAGCGGCACCATGACCACGATGCAAAGCACGCCGATCGCCATGTAGGTCCAGCGCCAGCCGTAGCTGGCGATCGAGGCCTGCATGAAGGGTGGCCAGATGGTGCCGGCGATGTAGTTGCCGCTGGCGACGATGGCGATGGCGATGCCGCGGCGCTTCAGGAACCATTGCGAGGCATCGGCCACCAGCGGCCCGAAGGTGGCGGCCGAGCCGAGGAAACCGATGAACACCGCCTGCACCGCCACGAACTGCCAATAGCTCGTCGAAAGTGCAGCGAGGAAGAAGCCGATCCCCAGCGAGATGCCGGCGATGGTGACGGGCACGGTGATGCCGAAGCGGTCCGCCACCTTGCCCATCACGAAGCCGCCCGCCGCGAAGCCGAGAAAGGTCGCCGTATAGGGGAAGGAGGCGCCCGCCCGGTCGAGCCCGAACTCGGTCTGGATCGTCGGCAGCACCACCACCGCGAGCCACAGCCCCATGCCGCCCACCACGGCGAGCACGAGCGAGATGATCAGCCTGGTCCAGGCATAGCGGCTGTCGGGGGTGTAGGCGGAGGTGGCGGTCATGAGAATTGCTTACGCAGTCCGGGTGCCGAGGTCAAAATGGCACCTATGCAGAATCGGTGGGTCCACCCGCGGTAGCTGCCTTTCCAGCACTCCACACCAGGCCACGCCCCGGGCATCCTTCTGGCAGCCACCACAACGGATCGCCGGGAAGTCACGTCGGTTCCCGCAAGTCCCTTCTCCCGTTGCGAAGCAATGGGAGAAGGTGGCCGACAGGCCGGATGAGGGCTGGTTGAGCGTGGCAGGCGTCAGAAAGCCCGCTCGCGGAGAGAGGCCCTCATCCGCCCTTCGGGCACCTTCTCCCATCCCTGCGGGACGGGAGAAGGGACTGCTGGATCAGCCTTCGATCTTGGAGAAATCCGCCACTTCCGCCGTCGCGGCGCGGATGTGGTTGAGCAGGCGCAGGCGGTTTTCTCGGAAGGTGGCGTCCTTGTCGTTGACCGTGACACCTTCGAAGAAGGCATCGACGGGGGCACGCAGCTTGGCGATCGCCGTCATCGCCGCCTCGAAATCCTCCTCGCGCAACGCGCGGCGCACCTGCCCCACGGCCTGGGTGATCGCCGTATGCAGCGCCTTCTCCTCGCCCTTGATCAACTGCGAGATGTTGACGTCGCCATCATAGGACTTGCCGTCCTTCTTCTCCTCGATGCGGAGGATGTTGGAAGCGCGCTTGACGCCGGCGAGCAGGTTCTTGCCATCGTCCGTCTCGAGGAACTTCGACAGCGCCTCGACGCGCTTCGTCACCATGAGGAGGTCGTTCTGGTTGCCGAGCGCGAAGACAGCATCGATCAGGTCGTGGCGCTTGCCCTGCTCCTTCAGATGCACCTTCAGGCGGTCGGCGAAGAAGGCGAGCAGATCATCGCCGCAGAAGCTGAGGGGCAGGCGCAGGTTCTTGTCGAGGATGATGCGGATGACGCCGAGTGCGGAACGGCGCAGCGCATAAGGGTCCTTCGAGCCCGTGGGCTTCTCGTCGATCGACCAGAAACCATTCAGGGTATCGAGCTTGTCGGCCAGCGCCACGGCCTGGCCCACCCCCGAAACCGGAAGGGAATCCGTGGGGCCAACGGGCTTGTAATGATCGCGGATCGCGTCGGCGACATCGGGATCGACACCCTGGTCGAGCGCGTAGTAGCGGCCCATCAGGCCCTGCAGTTCCGGGAACTCTCCCACCATGCCGGTGACGAGATCGGCCTTGGCGAGCCGCGCCGCGAGCATGGCCTTCTCGGGATCGGCGCCGATGGTCCTGGCGATCTCGGCCGCGAGACTTTCAATGCGCTGAACGCGCTCGCCCTGGCTGCCGAGCTTTGCATGGAAGGTGATCGCGTCGAGCTTCTTCGCCCAGTCGGCGAGCTTCACCTTGCGGTCCTGGTCCCAGAAGAACTTGGCATCCGAGAGGCGTGCCGCGATCACCTTGTTGTTGCCGGCGATGATGGTCTTGCCGCCATCCCTGGCCACGAGGTTCGACACCAGCAGATAGCGGTTGGCGAGCTTGCCGGTCGATGCATTGCGGAGCGCGAAGCATTTCTGGTGGTTCTTGATCGAGGTGGCGATCACCTCGGGCGGCACCGAGAGAAAGCTTTCATCGAAGCTGCCCATCAGAACCACCGGCCATTCCACGAGGCCCGCGGTTTCCTTCAGCAGGCCCTCGTCCTCGATCAGCTCGAGGCCCTGGGCGAAGGCCAGGTTGCGCGCCTCGGTGCGGATCGTCTCGATGCGGGCACTGGCATCGACGACGACGAAATTGTGAGAGAGCTTCTGGGCATAATCCTCGAAGCGGCGCACCTGGATGTTGCGCGCGCCCATGAAGCGGTGGCCATGGGTGAGGTTGCCGCTGTGGATGCCGTCGATCTCGAAGGGCACCACTTCGCCGTCGAAGGTGCAGACGATGGAATGCAGCGGCCGCACCCAGCGCAGGCTGCCCGAACCCCAGCGCATCGCATTGGGCCAGGGGAATTTGCGGATGGTGTCCGGCACGACGTCGGCGATGATCTCGGTCGCGGTGCGGCCCGCCCGCCGGATGACGGCGAGATAGAACTGGCCCTTCTTGTCGTCCTGCACCTTGAGCTGGCCAAGGCTGAGGCCGGTGGATTTCAGGAAGCCTTCGATGGCCTGCTGGGGCGCGTCGACGCGCGGACCCTTCCGCTCCTCGTTGACGTCCGCCGCCTTGGCGTCCAGCCCCTCGACCGAAAGCACGAGGCGCCGCGCACCGCCATGGGCCTGCGCACCCTCATAGGTGAGGCCGGCCTCGACCAGCGCATTGGTCACCATCTGGCGCAGGTCGGCCGCCGCCTTGTGCTGCATGCCGGCGGGGATTTCCTCGGAAAACAATTCGATCAGAAGTTCAGGCATCGGGCACTCCGGGAGGGGCCCGCGAATTAGCAGCCCCGTCCCGGCTTGTCACCCCTCACGGGATCGGGTGGCAGGGTACTACAACCCACCCCCGGTCCCGGGCTTTGCCGTGAAATCGAGGTTCGCCGGGTTGTCCGCTGCGATGGGCCGCGTCACCGGAACGTCGGCGCCGACCGTCTGCAAGTCGAAACCAGAGAACCACGCCTCTCCCGCTCCGTAGAGATAGAAGCCGAAGTTCAGCGTCTCCGTTTCTGGCGGAATATCGAGAACGACGGCCCGGGAGGTCCAGTCTGTCGTTCCCTTGAGCACGCCGCCCGGCAGGTTCTCCAGATTGTTGAACTTGATGAAACGGCCCTTGTCGTCGTCGGCGCGCAGCCAGATGGTCGCGCTTCCTTCCACATTGGCAGAGCGAAGGTATCCGGAGAAGCGCACACGCTTTCCGGCATATTGCTGCCCTGCGAGCACCTGCATCAAGGTGGCATGGCCAGTTTCGCCATGGGCGTTCCGTAGCCAGAACACCGGATGGCCGCGATATCTTTGTTGCAGGTCGAGGCCTCCCACGAAGCTCTTGGTATTCTTGCCATCCAGCAGCCAGCCGGGCGGGACCTCGATTCCGCTTCGTAAATCGGCCGTTTCGCCGAGGCGTGCGGCGAGCACGTTCCAGTCCTTCAACCCCAGTTGACGGGCCACAAGGTCCAGGCACTCGCCATGAGAGATGTCGAGTTTCTTTTCCTGCAGCGCCGTCCTCAGGCGCTTGGCGGCGGTCTTTGGATCGAGTGTCTGCAATTCACGCAGGTCTTGCATGGTGTCAGTCCTTCACATGGAGGGCCAATACGGTTGCCTGCGTTACCAGCGTGCCCATGTGATGGATTGAGAGAATGGGCTTTACGGCGTGTTCACCATCGCTTGCGCGGGCAGGCGGCAGGTCACGCCGGACCTAGAAATTTAATGCCGCAAAGGTTGTAAATTGTCAACGACGGACGCGCACGGGAGCTGTCGGGAGCCCCCCGTGTGCGCGAAGGCTTCTTGGTCCTAGAGCGCCTTGTGGCTGCCGTCGCAGAACACCGGGTTCTTGGTATGCTTGCAGGCGCAGAAGAACTTGCGGCCGGTTTCTTCCGCCGTCCACTTGACAGGCGTGAAGCTGGAGCCCTTGTGGGAGCCGTCGCAGAAGGGCTGGGTTTTGGACTGGCCGCAGGCGCACCACCAGTAATCCTTGCCGGCCTCGACCTCGACGGGGATGGGCGACTTCTGGGCGATAGTGGGTTCGGACATGGGAGTTCTCCTGATTCAGTAATCGATCAGGTTACGGTATTGGCCGACGCCCACGCCGTGTCAACCCCGGGGATTTACGCGGTTGCGCCGCCGCCTGCCGTCTTGCTCCACGCCTCGCAACACCCCTTGGCGAGTTCGCGCACCCGCAGGATATAGGCCTGGCGCTCGGTCACCGAGATCACGCCGCGCGCGTCGAGCAGGTTGAAGGTGTGCGACGCCTTGATGCACTGGTCGTAGGCGGGCAGCGCCATTTCGTGGCGGGTGTCCCTGTCGCCGGCGGCGAGCAGCGCCTTGCACTCGGCTTCGGCGTCTTCGAAATGCTTCAGCAGCACCTCGGTGTTGGCATATTCGAAATTATAGCGCGAGAACTCCTGCTCGGCCTGCAGGAAGACGTCGCCGTAGGAGATGCGCTTCGCACCGTCCTGGCCGTTGAAGTTCAGATCGTAGACGTTGTCGACGCCCTGCACATACATGGCGAGGCGCTCGAGGCCGTAGGTGAGTTCGCCCGAGACCGGCGCGCAGTCCAGTCCGCCGACCTGCTGGAAATAGGTGAACTGCGAAACTTCCATGCCGTCGCACCAGACCTCCCAGCCGAGGCCCCAGGCGCCCAGCGTGGGGCTTTCCCAGTCGTCCTCGACGAAGCGGATGTCGTGCAGCGAACGGTCGATGCCGATCGCTTCCAGCGAACCGAGATAGAGGTCCTGCAGGTTCGCCGGCGAGGGCTTCATGATGACCTGGTACTGGTAATAGTGCTGCATCCGGTTGGGGTTTTCGCCGTAGCGGCCATCCTTGGGGCGGCGTGAGGGCTGGACATAGGCCGCGGCCCAGGGCTTGGGCCCGACGGAGCGCAGCGTGGTGGCGGGGTGGAAGGTGCCCGCACCCACTTCCATGTCATAGGGCTGCAGGATCACGCAGCCCTTGTCGCCCCAGTATTGGTGGAGCGTGAGAATCAAGTCCTGGAAGGATTTGGTGGGATTCAGTGCCATTCGGTCCGCCTCGGGAAAGCGCGGCGGACCCTAGGGGGCAGGAGTCAGGAGGTCAAGCCTCGGGGTAGTAGATGCCGGTGCGCGGGTCCTGGCGGAGGCGGCGCATCTGCTGCGGCGGGCGGGTCTGGCGGTTGGCCTTGACGCGCACCGGCTGCACGTCGCGCACCATCAACATCTTGATGGCGAAATACGACAGCAGGGCTGCGGCCAGCAACGACAAGAGCTTCAGAACAACCATCGGATCCTCCAATGACCCTCTCCTCAATCAATCATAAGCCGAAACGCGACCACATTGCACGCGTTTCCAGAGCGTCGAGCGCATTTGCCGCAATATCAGGCACTTGCGCTCCAAAACCGAGCTTTTTCAGGCCCCAGCCCTGGCTGGGTGACACGGTGCGGAGCACCAGCTTCTCGCCGAAGCGTTGCTTCAGCACCTGGTGCATGTGGCCGATGCCGTCGACCAGCCCGCGCGCCAGGGCCTGGCGGCCAGCCCAGAAGGCGCCGGAGAAGATGTCCTTGTCCTCGAGCTTCAGCCTGGTGCCGCGGCGCGCCAGCACGAGGGTCTTGAAGGCATCATGGATATCGGCCTGGAGCGACAGCAAATGTTCAACGTCTTCAGGGCGTTCGGGCTTGAACGGGTCAAGCATCGACTTGTTTTCGCCGGATGTGTGAACCCGGCGCTCGACGCCCAGCTTGCGGATCGCTTCGACGAAGCCGAAGCCCGCCGAGATGACGCCGATCGAGCCGATCACCGAGCTTTCATCGGCATAGATTTCATCGCCGGCGCAGGCGAGCCAGTAGCCGCCGGACGCCGCGACATCCTCGCAGAAGACGATGACGGGGACTTTCTTTTCCTCCGCAAGCTCACGGATTCGCGCGTGAATCAGCGCCGACTGCACCGGCGAGCCACCCGGCGAATTGATCGAGATGGCAACCGCCGAAAGGCCCTTGCGGCGGAAGGCCCGCTCCAGCGTGGCGTTGACCGACTTCAGCGTCAGCGCCGGCTTGAGCGGCGTGCCGATGCCGATGGCGCCGCTGAGCGCCACGTGATGCACCACCGGCACCGATTTGCGGAAGCGGAGCGGGATGATGTTGTTGAGAAAACCGTAGCTGCCCATGCGCTTCAGATAGGTGTGCGGTTGGCATCCGGCAAGCACGGCATCACCGCAAGGTGAATGCCGCGCCATCGCGCAGCACGGCGTCGGCCTCGGGAGTGAACCCGTTTCCCTCATCATGCAGGACCAGCCCCTGCAAGATTTGCATCGGCGCCTTCGAGCCCTTGATGCCCTGCACCAGGATGCGCGAGGCGGCAGTTCCCCGGCGTGGAAAGAGCGGTGCAATCCGGATGTCGCCGAAGCGGTTCTGCATGCTGTCGAGAAGTTGCGGAAGGGCGTCCGCACGGTGCACGATGGTGACGCTGCCGCGGTTGGCCAGCATGGCGTGGAGGAGCTTGGCCCAGAGCTCGAGATCGTCCGGGCCGAAGGCATGGGCCTGGGACTTGAGCAGGTTGGGCGAGGCAGTCGACTTCGCCTGGTCGAAGAAGGGCGGGTTGACCATGGCGTGCGCGAAGCTGCCGGGGGCCGGCATGCCGGCCTGGTCGCGGCGCAGCGCGTCGCGCACATCGGCGTGGATCACCTGCAGCCGCTCCTGCATGCCGTTGCGCCTGGCATTCTCCTCGCAGATCATGGCGTAGCGGGCAGCGACCTCGAGACCGGTGACGGTGACGCCCGGATTGCGGGCCAGCAGGCAGAAGGCGGCGACTCCGGGGCCGATCCCGGCCTCGAACACCGCCTCGCCCGCCGCACAGGGCACGGCGGCGGCGAGGAAGACAGAATCGATTCCGGCGCGGAAGCCCTTCTCGGGCTGGAGCAGGCGGAGACGGCCGCCGAGAAAGGCGTCCTCCGTGAGGGTGGAGGGTATGGGGCCGGCCGGCGTTGCGGGAGCGCTCATCTGGTGGAGTCTGCTACTTCCGGGTTAGCGCCGCGTTACCGAGGTTGAGGCGGGCGCGCGGCAGGTCCTCCGCCAGTACCATGATGCGGCGGGGAATGGCGCCGACCGACCCCTCGAGGGCGGCCATGTGATCGTCGAGCTGCAGGAAGTCGATTCCGGCCTCGGCCAGCACGTGGCGCACGAAGGAGAGATAGACCGGATCGTTGCTGCGCAGGAGTTCTTGCATGGGCGGAGATTGAAGGCTCCGGAACTGCGGGGCAAGGCCCCGCCATGTCCGCAGCATGGCCGATATTGGCCTTGGGCCCCGGCTGTGCTTTAACGGCCCTAAGGAATTAGCGAAGGCAGGCAATCTCCATGGGAGTCGTCATTCCGCTCGACGGAGCGGGCAACAAGAAGCGGGCGAGCATCGAGCCCCTGGTGAAGCTCACGCTCGCCGACATGGAGCGGGTGAACGAATCGATCCTCAGCCACGCGCGGAGCCACGTGGAGCTGATCCCCGAGATCGCCAATCACCTGATCAATTCCGGCGGCAAGCGCATCCGCCCGATGCTGACGCTCGCCGCCGCGCGCATGGTGGGCTACGAGGGCGAGCATCACCTGAAGCTCGCCACCGCGGTCGAGTTCATGCACACCGCGACCCTGCTGCATGACGACGTCGTCGACGAGAGCGACCTGCGGCGCGGCAAGCAGGCGGCGCGCGTCATCTGGGGCAACCAGGCGAGCGTGCTGGTGGGCGACTACCTTCTGGGCCAGGCCTTCCGCATGATGGTCGAGACGGGCTCGCTCGATTCACTGCGCATTCTCTCCAACGCCGCCTGCGTCATTGCCGAGGGCGAAGTGCTGCAGCTTTCCGTGTCGCAGGATACGTCGACCACCGAGGACGCCTACATGCAGGTGATCGTGGCCAAGACGGCGGCGCTGTTTTCCGCCGCGGCGGAAGTGGGCGCGGTCGTCGCCAGCCGGCCGCGCGGCGAGCAGGCGGCGCTCGAATCCTATGGCCGCAACCTCGGCATCGCCTTCCAGCTCATCGACGATGCGCTGGATTATTCCGGCTCCACCGAGAAGCTCGGCAAGGGCGTGGGCGACGATTTCCGCGAACGCAAGATCACGCTGCCCGTGGTGCTGTCCTACCGCCGCGGCACGGCGGAAGAACGGAACTTCTGGAAGCGCACCATGGAAGACGGCGACCAGACGCCGGACGACCTGACCTATGCCAGGAAGCTGATGGAACGTCACGGCGCGCTGAAGGACACCATCGACCGCGCCAACCACTATGGCGACATCGCGCGCGATGCGCTGGCGATCTTCCCCGACTCGGACCTGAAGGACGCGCTGCTCGAGGCCGTCGCCTTCTGCGTGGCGCGAGCCTACTGAGGCGCGACCCGCGGGGGGTCAGCCCTCATCCGGCCTTCGGCCACCTTCTCCCATCCTGCGGACGGGAGAAGGGGACGGAAGCGGGACAATCCCTTTCGTGAAACATTGAGAGCTTCGTCGCCTCCAGTCCCTTCTCCCGTCGGCAAAGCCGATGGGAGAAGGTGGCCGACAGGCCGGATGAGGGCTCTTGCCTTCGGCAGACAGGTAACGCATTTTTATTCAATGGCATTTCTCACTCCCTCCCAGGTCGAGCGCGCACGGCGGCTGCGGCGGCTGGACATCGGGTGCGAGCAGCGGCTGTGGGCTCAGCTGCGCGGGAGGCGTTTGCTGGCATTGAAATTTGTCCGCCAGCTTCCGGTCGGAAGCTTCGTCGCCGACTTCGCCTGCCGGGCAGCCGGACTGATCGTCGAAGTCGACGGGGCCACGCATGCGACCGATGCAGAGATGGCCTATGACGCGCGTCGCACGGCGTTCCTGCAGTCCAAGGGCTGGCGGGTGTTGCGGGTGACGAATGACGATGTGGTCCGCCACATGGAAGACGTTCTCGAGATGATCCGGCGTGCAGCGCAGCCGTGAGAAGGGAACGGACTCGTGGCGAGAGGCCCTCATCCGGCCTTCGGCCACCTTCTCCCATCCTGCGGACGGGAGAAGGGGATGGAGGCGGGACAATCCCCGTCGTGGAACAGTGAGAAGTTCATCGCCTCCAGTGCATTCTCTCGTTGCACATCGATGGGAGAAGGTGCCCGACAGGCCGGATGAAGGCTGTTAGGTCAGCACCGTGCGGGCGGTCCACCAGCGGGGGTCGAGGTCGGGGGTGGCGGTGTCGTCGGACAGGAGGGCGACGCAGGTGGCGCCGGAGCCGGACATGAGGGCGCGGGCGACGCCGCGGGTGGTGGCGAGGCGCTCGAGCACCTCGGCGATGACGGGGGCGATGGCGATGGCGGGCGGGGCGAGGTCGTTGCGCCAGCCCGACGGGTCGCGCTCGTCGGCGATGGCGGTGCCGAAGGACTGGCCGGCGGCGAGGCCGAGACCGCGGAACACCGCGGGCGTCGGAACCTCGACCAGCGGGTTGACGAGGATCGCCGGAAGGGGCCGGAAGCCTGCGAGCGGCCTGATCCGCTCGCCCACGCCCTGCATGCGGCAGGCGGTGCCGGCCAGGCAGACCGGGACATCGGCGCCGATGGCGAGGCCGGCGGCGGTGACCTCCGCGTCGATGTCGTCGATGCCGGCGAGGCCGAGGAAGCCCTTGAGGGCGGCCGCGGCATTGGCCGAGCCGCCGCCGATGCCCGAGGCCACCGGCAGGTTCTTTTCGAGATGGACGGCAGCATGAGGCAGCGCCCTGCCCCGGCCCTCGGCGATGGCCCGCGCGGCAGACCACGCCCTGGCGATGATGTTGTCAGCGGCCTGCGGCAGGGCGGCGGCGAAGGGGCCGGCGGCGGTGATCGTCAAGGCGTCCGCGGGGGTGAAGGTGAGCCAGTCGCCCACATCGGCGAAGGCGACGATCGAGTCGAGATCGTGATAGCCGTCGGCCCGGCGCCCCAGAACGTGGAGCGCCAGGTTCACCTTGGCGGGGGCGAAGAGGGAGAAGGGCGTCACGCGCGCGGCCCCGCTCACGTCACGGCGCGTCAGCCGTTGGTCTTGGGCGCGGCGTTCTGGGCCGGGGTGACGGGCTGGGCGGGCGGGGGCATGCCGTTCTTGAGCTTGTCCTCGATGCGCTTCAGGTCGTCGGGCTCGGGCTTGTTGTCCTTGGCGTGCTGCCACTGGAACTTCGCTTCGAGCGTGCGGCCGACACGCCAGTAGGCATCGCCCAGATGCTCGGCGATGATCGGGTCCGCCGGCAGGAGCTCCACCGCCTTCTCGCTGTAGGTCACCGCCTGGTCATAGTCGCCGAGCTGGAAGTAGGCCCAGCCCAGGCTGTCGATGATGTAGCCGTCATTGGGCTTGAGGTCGGCCGCCTTCTTCACCATGTCGAGGGCTTCGGGCAGGTTGATCTTCTTCTCGATCATCGAATAGCCGAGATAGTTGAGCACGCTCGACTCGTTGGGCGAAAGCTCGAGAGCCTTGCGGAAGTGCTTTTCGGCCACGTCCCACTTGTTCAGCCGCTCGTTCGAGATGCCGGCGTAGTAGAAGACGCGCCAGTTGCCGGGACCCGGATTGGGAAGGAGCGCGATGGCCTGCTCATAGACGGGTGCGGCGTTGGCGAAATCCTCGTTGGCGCGGTAGAGGTTGCCGAGCGTCACGATGGCATCGAAGTTCTTGGGATCGGCCGCGATGATGCCCTTGAGCTTGGCCAGCGCATCGTCCTTGCGGTCGAGGTGCTGCAGGCAGACGGCTTCCTCCATGTCGGCATTGACGCGCAGCGGCGAGGCGGCGGGCACCTTCTGGTAGGCGGCGAGCGCCTTGTCGTAGCGCTTCATGGTTTCATAGGTGTCGCCGAGGAGGGTGTACATCACGTCCTCCTCGGTGCCCATGGAAATGCCGAGCTGGGTGTAGAGCAGGGCGACGTCGATCGACTGGTCGTCGGTCATCGAGGTGGCGAGCGAGAACAGCGCCTCGGCGGCGCCCTCGTTGGCCGAGGTGATGAAGGGCTTCGGCTTCACGCCCTTGAGGCTGTCGGCAAGTGCCGCCTCGATCAGCGGATTGCCGTCCTGGGCGATGAAGGCGCGGTACAGCGTCTGGGCTTCGGGCCCGCGGCCGTGGCGGTCGAGGAAGTTGCCATAGGCCTGGACCACGCGCAGCGAGCCGGACGCCGCCTCATAGGCCTTCTTGTAGGCCGCTTCGGCGCGCAGGTCGTTGCCGAGATAGTCGGCGATCAGCGCCTGGTGGAAAGCCTTGAAGTTGGCGAAGCTCTCGTTCGAATCGAGACGGTCGAGCGCCTTGAGCGCCGGGGTGAGCTGGCCTTCGCCGGCATAGGACCAGGCGGTGAGCAGCCACGAGGTGAGCTCGCCAATCGGGGTATAGGCCGACTGTTCGAAGTTCTTGCGGGCCTCCTCGTAATGGCCGGCCTTGAGGTCCATGGCGCCCAGCACGATGCGCGCCATGCGCTGCTGGCTGTTGAACTTCAGCACCTCGGCGGCGAATTCCTCGGCCTTGGGCATGTTGCCGTCGGCGAGTTCGAGCAGGAAGATCTTTTCGGTGAGGACGGGGTTGCCGGAATCGGCCTTGAGCGCGTCGCTCAGATAGTCGGAGGCGAGGTCGTTGTCGCGCGCCTTGGCGGCCGAGCGCCCGGCGAGATAGCTGCCCGAGGCCGACGACAGGGCCGGGTCATAGGCCAGCGCCGCCGTGGCGGACGCGGAAACGAGCAGGAGGCCGGTGAGTGCGGTGCGCAGGAGTGCCGTCATTGTCATCCATTTCAGCGGTCGGGCGGCAGGAGGCCGCCACTGTGTCATGTCAGGTGCTTCGCCGCAAAATGCGGTGTTTTTGGGATGAGGGCAAGGGCGGGCGTTTCGCGACTTTGCC
The DNA here is from genome assembly GCA_945957365.1 of uncultured Alphaproteobacteria bacterium. Taxonomy (GTDB): domain Bacteria; phylum Pseudomonadota; class Alphaproteobacteria; order Rhizobiales; family Aestuariivirgaceae; genus Aestuariivirga. Next base: position 36,450 of record CAMFKI010000017.1, read on the forward strand.
GCGTTGCGACCGCATCGCCGTGCCCTCGTCCCCTCACCTCCCCCGACAGCGTCGGGTCCCCTTCCTTTCCCGCGGTGCGGGAGAGGACGAGGCTACATGTTGGGATAGTTCGGGCCCTCGCCACCCTGTGGCACCACCCAGTTGATGTTCTGGGCGGGGTCCTTGATGTCGCAGGTCTTGCAGTGCACGCAGTTCTGGTGGTTGATCTGGAAGCGCGGCGGCTTGCCCTCCTCGCGCACCACCTCGTAGACCCCGGCCGGGCAATAGCGCTGGGCCGGTTCGTCGTAGACGGGCAGGTTCTCGCCGATCGGGATTTCCGGGTTCTTCAGCTGCAGGTGGACCTTCTCGTCCTCCTCGTGGTTGGTGCCGGAGAAGGCGACGTTGGTGAGCCGGTCGAAGGAGATGACGCCGTCGGGCTTCGGGTACTTGATGGGCTTCGCCTTGTCGGCGGGGAGCAGCGTGGCGTAGTCGGACTTGCCGTGCTTCCAGGTGCCGAAGCCGAAGCCGAAAAGCTGGTTCAGCCACATGTCGAGGCCGCCCAGCGCGAGCCCGCCGATGAGGCCGAGCTTCGACCACATGGGCTTGACGTTCTTGACGCGCTTCAGGTCCTCGTAGACCGGCGAATGCTCATAGGCCGTTTCGTATTCGACCAGGCTGTCGCCGCTGCGGCCGGCGGCGAGCGCCGCGGCTGCGGCTTCCGCCGCCATCATGCCGGTCTTCATCGCGTTGTGCGAGCCCTTGATGCGCGGCACGTTGACGAAGCCCGCCGAGCAGCCGATCAGCGCACCGCCGGGGAAGGACAGTTTCGGTACCGACTGGAAGCCGCCCTCGGTGATGGCGCGTGCGCCATAGGCGATGCGGCGGCCGCCCCTCAGCACCGGCTCGACCAGCGGGTGATGCTTGAAGCGCTGGAACTCCATGTAGGGGAAGAGGTGCGGGTTCTGATAGTTCAGGTGGGTCACGAAGCCGATGGACACGAGATTGTCCTCGAGGTGGTACATGAAGGTGCCGCCGCCGGTCTTGAGGCCGAGCGGCCAGCCCATGGTGTGGGTGACCTGGCCCGGCTTGTGGTTCTCGGGCAGGACCTCCCAGAGTTCCTTCATGCCGAGGCCGTATTTCTGCGGCTCGCGGCCCTCGGTGAGGTTGAATTTCGCGATGATCTCCTTGGCGAGCGAGCCGCGCGCGCCCTCGGCGATGAAGACATACTTGCCGAGCAGTTCCATGCCGGGCTGGAAGTCGGGCTTCTGCTTGCCGTCCTTGCCGATGCCCATGACCCCGGCGACCACGCCGCGGACCGAGCCATCCTCGCGGTAGAGCACTTCCGAGCAGGCGAAGCCCGGATAGATCTCGACGCCGAGACCCTCGGCCTGCTGGGCCAGCCAGCGGCAGATGTTGCCGAGCGAGACGGCATAATTGCCGTGGTTGTTCATCAGCGGCGGCATCAGGACGTTCGGCAGCCGCACCGCGCCCGAGGGGCCTAGCATGTAGAAGCGGTCCTCGGTGACGGGGGTGTTGAGGGGCGCGCCCAGTTCCTTCCAGTCGGGGATGAGCTCGTTCAGGGCCACGGGATCGATCACCGCGCCCGACAGGATGTGGGCGCCGACTTCCGAGCCCTTCTCGAGCAGGCAGACGGAAAGCTCGGGGTTGATCTGCTTCAGGCGGATCGCCGCCGACAGCCCGGCGGGGCCCGCACCGACGATCACCACGTCATATTCCATCGCCTCGCGCTGGACCTGTTCCAAGGGCTGAACTCCCGTCTATCTTCTCGTTTGGGGCGTCTTTATAGTGCCCGGCCAGCCGCACACAAGCCCACCCGATCCGGACATGGACAAGACACAAAACGACATGACGCCCGCCGACGCCGCCGCGGCGCTGCGCTGGCTTTCCGAGATGGGAGCCGACGAGATCATCGGCGAAAACCCGGTCAACCGGCTGGTGGCCCCCGCCCCCAGGCCCGCACCCGCGGCGGCGCGGGCGGCGATCCCCGGCCCTGCCCCGGCGGCAGCGCCCGTGGTGGTGGTGGCGCCCGGCGCCACGGCCACGGCCTTTCGCAGCCTGACGGAAATCGAGGCGGCGCTGGCGGGCTTCGACGCCTGCCCGCTGAAGAAGACCGCGACCAGGCTGTGCTATGCCGACGGCAACCCGCAGGCCCGCGTCATGCTGATCGGCGAGGCGCCGGGCCGCGAGGAGGACATCGAGGGCCGGCCCTTCGTCGGACGGTCCGGCCAGCTCCTCGACCGCATGCTGGCGGCGGTGGGCCTGTCGCGTACGGCGCAGGACCGCGAGAGTTCGGTGTTCATCACCAACGTGATCTTCTGGCGCCCGCCCGGCAACCGCACCCCGACCGAGGCCGAGACGCAGATGTGCCTGCCCTTCCTGGTCCGCACGATCGAGCTGCAGCAGCCCGACGTCATCGTCTGCCTCGGCGCCACGCCGGCGCACCGCCTGACGGCCAAGGCCGACGGCATCCTGAAGCTGCGCGGCAAGTGGGTGACGGCGAACGTCAGTGGACGGAACATTCCGCTGCTGCCGACGCTCCATCCCGCCTACCTGCTGCGCCAGCCGGCGCAGAAGCGGCTCGCCTGGCGCGACATGCTGATGCTGCGCCAGATGCTGGACGCGCACTGAGCGGTTGCCGGTTGTGGATTGCTGGCGCCAGCGCTCCCCTTGTCCTGCGGAATCGGATGGTGTTTCATGTGCGGTCTGTCGCAAGTCTGGATTTTGGGTTTTCAATGAGCGAGCCGCGCCAATTCATCCCCGTTAGGATTGCCGTCCTGACGGTTTCCAACACAAGGACGCTGGAGGACGACGTTTCCGGCCAGACCCTGGCGGACCGCGTGGCGGACGCGGGCCACGCGCTGTCGGCGCGCAAGATCGTGAAGGACGACATCCGCGCCATCCGCCAGGTGATCCGCGACTGGACCGGGCGCGACGACGTCGATGCCATCATCACCACCGGGGGCACCGGGCTCACCGGCCACGATGTCACCATCGAGGCGGTGCGGCCGCTGTTCGAGAAGGAGATCGAGGGCTTCGGCACGCTGTTCCACATGGTGTCCTTCCCGAAGATCGGGACGTCGACCATCCAGTCGCGCGCCACGGCGGGCGTGATGAAGGGCAAATACGTGTTCTGCCTGCCGGGCTCGCCCGGCGCCTGCCGCGACGGCTGGGACATGATCCTGAAGGCGCAGCTCGACTACACCCACAAGCCGTGCAACTTCGTCGAGATCATGCCACGGCTGGACGAGCACCTGCAGCGCCGGAAGGCCTAGGCCGGCCGCAGTCTCGGCAGGCTGAGGCCCGAGACCACGGCGAGGCCGAAGAGGATGACCGCGCCCCCGGCGAGCTGCGCGAAGGACACGCTTTCGCCCAGCACGAGGGCCGCCGTGACGATGCCCACGGCGGGCATCAGCAGCAGGAAGGGCCCGGCCTCGTCGAGGCGGCACTGCCTGAGCAGCGTGAACCAGCACATGTAGGCGAGATAGAAGCCGACGATGCCGACGAAGGCCAGCGCCGCCCATTGCATGGCATCGGCCGTCATCAGCGACTGCCACTGGCCGTGTTCGATGGCGAGTGTCGCCAGCGCCAGCTGCGGCACGGAGCCGAAGGCATTGGCCTTGAGCAGGCCGACGCCGCTGTCCTTGCCGAGCTTGCGCGCCAGCACCTGGCCCAGCGCCCAGCAGAAGGCGCTGACGATGATCATCACGCTGGGGACGAGCCCCGGCGCCTGTTCCGGAAGGCCGATGACGATGGCGACGCCGATCACCGCGATGGCCGTGCCGAGGAGCTTCCGGGCGTCGAGCCGCTCCTTCATGATCAGCCAGTCGAGCAGCACGGCGAAGGGAATCTGGATCTGCAGGATGAGGTTCGCCGCGGTCGCCGGCATGGCCTCGCTGCGCAGGCCCCAGAACAGCAGTGCGCCCTGGATGGTCACCGCGAAGGCCGAGATGGCGATGATGGCGGGGAGCGGCGTCCGGAGCCTGTCGCGGTGGGTCAGCCCGAGGATCACCGCGATGCCGCCATAGACGATCAGCATCATGAACAGCGGCGGGAAATGGCTGACCGCGGGCTTGGCGATGGTGAAGCCCGTTCCGAAGAACAGCGGGGGCAGCAGGGCGAGCAGGATCTGGCGGCGGGTCATTTGCGCCGTAGATGCCGGGGTTTGCGTCCTCAGACAAGAATGTTCTTGTTTTGTTCCAGCAGACTGCCTATATTGGCCTCATGTCCACTCTGATCGATAGGCGCCGGGCCCTGCACCCCGATCCTGCCGCTCTCGGCGAGGGGCGGTTGACCGCCCTGTCCCACCAGGCGCGCGGGCGCGGCGCCGGCGTCAACATGACGGGGCGTTTCGAGCCGCATTCGCGCTCGCTGTTCGACGATGGCTGGCAGGGGCTGGAGGATTTGCCCGCCTTCCGGACCACGGTCTTCGAGGAAAAGCCCAAGACCATCATCACCCGCAACGATTCGCCCGACATCAGCTTCGACCAGTCGATCAACCCCTATCGCGGCTGCGAGCATGGCTGTTCCTACTGCTATGCCCGGCCGGCGCATTCCTACATGGGCCTTTCCCCCGGCCTCGACTTCGAATCGAAGCTCTTCGCCAAGCCGGACGCGGCGAAGCTTCTGCGCGCCGAGCTTCTGGCGAAAAGCTACGTGCCGAAAACCATCGCACTCGGCGCCAACACAGATGCCTACCAGCCGATCGAGCGCGAGCGGCGCATCACCCGCGGCATTCTCGAGGTGCTGGCCGAGTTCAACCATCCGGTCGGCATCGTCACCAAGTCGGCGCTGGTGACGCACGACATCGACATTCTCGGGCCGATGGCGAAGAAGGGCCTGGTGAAGGTGGCGCTCTCCATCACCTCGCTCGACCCCAAGCTGGCGCGCGCCATGGAGCCCCGCGCCGCGACGCCGACGAAGCGGCTGGCCGCCATCGAGCAGCTCTCCGCGGCGGGCATTCCCACCGTGGTCATGGCCGCGCCGATCATCCCCGCGGTGAACGACAGCGAGATCGAGGCGATCCTCAGCGCCGCCCGTACGGCCGGTGCACAGGAAGCGGGCTACGTCATGCTGCGGCTGCCGCACGAGGTGAAGGAGGTGTTCAAGGACTGGCTCGACGCCACCATGCCGGACCGCGCGGGCAAGGTGATGTCGCTGGTCAAGTCGGTGGGCGGCGGCAAGGACTATGACGCCGCCTTCGTCAAGCGCCAGACCGGCACCGGACCCTATGCCTGGACCATCGGGCGGCGCTTCGAACTCAGCTGCCAGCGCCTCGGCCTCAATCGCCGCAAGCTGAAGCTCGACGTGAGCCAGTTCCGCCGGCCGCCGCAGCCGGGCGATCAGCTGAGCCTCCTGTAGCGCCACAGGCAGGCCGGCTGCAGCGGGCGGAATCGGGCTTGCCTGATGCAGGTTTCAATCGATCTTGATCGGCGGGAGGCAAGGTGCCAAGGCATGCCGTGACAGTCGGCACGGGCCGCTGCCACCGGGGACGCCTGCCTGAATGAAGATCGCCTTTCTCGACCTTACGGGCATGAGCTTCGACCCGCTGACGCCGGAGCGCATGCCGCTGGGCGGCATGCAGAGCGGGGTGTGCTACCTGGCGCGCGAACTGGCGCTGCAGGGCCATCGGGTGAGCCTGTTCAACGGCCACGCCGGCGATGCCGTGGTGGAGGGCGTCGCGGTCCACAACTACGCGCAGCGCTTCGCGGCGCTGCAGCAGGGCCATGACGTGTTCGTCAGCATCTCGTGCAGCGGCCGCAGCATCCGTCCGCTGATCGGGGACAGTCCCCTCATCCTCTACACCGGGCACAACAAGTTCGAGCCCAGCATGCAGGCCCTCGGCGACGCAGAGGAACGGGCGTGCTGGGACCATTTCGTGTTCAAGAGCAGCTGGCAGGCGGAGACGCTGCAACAGAGCTTCGCGCTGGATGGCGGCCGGATCAGCATCATCAGCAACGCGGTGGCGCCGGCCTTCGAGCGGCTGGGTGAGCGCAGCTCCTTCTTCTTCCTCGAGGACCGGCCGCCCGTATTGTACTATTCCAGCACGCCGTTCAGAGGGCTCGGGGTGCTGGCCAATGCCTTTCCGGCCATCGCGAGGGCCTGCCCGGGCATCAGCGCCAGGGTCTATTCGAGCATGGCGCCCTATCACGGCCTGATCGATGAGGCCCCGCATGAGGGCGCCTATGACCTCTGCCGCCGCGCCGGGATGGACTATGTCGGCAGCCTGAGCCAGCCGGAGCTGGCCGCGGCGGTGCGCGGCGCCGACATCCTCGCCTTTCCCAGTACCTATCCGGAGACCAGCTGCGTGACGGTGATGGAGGCGATGGCCAGTTCGTCGCTGATCGTCAGCCGCGCCCTGGGCGCCATTCCCGAAACCAGTGCCGGCTTCGCCCGACTTCTGGCCAGGCCGGCGGCGGGCGATGCCACGCCGCTGCCGGAGCGGTTTGCCGGGCTGGTGGTGAACGCCATTTCGGCGGCGCGGCGGGCCCCGCGGCAAACGGCGCAGCTGCTGCAGGCAGAGCGCCGGTACTGCCTGACGAACTACAACTGGTCTGCCAAGGCGCGCGAATGGGTGGCGTTGCTGCAGCAGGCCATGACCCGCTCCGGCGGCAGGCCAAGCCAGGCCGCGGGCCCCCACGTGTTCCATCACGTCCAGACGCAATCGGGCGACAAGCTTTACCTCGACCCGCAGGACTGGCGCGCCAGGCGGCTGATGCAGTGCGGCGGCAACTTCAATCCTGCCGCCCGCGCGCTGTGGCGCGCCGCACTCGGCCTCGCGCCATGGACGCTCATCGCCGATGTCGGGGCGAACTACGGCGAGATGCTGTTCGAAGCCGGAGTGAAGCGCTGCCAACGCGTGCTGGCCTTCGAACCGAACCCGCGGGTGCTGCCCTACCTGACGAAGACCCTTGCGGGCGCGCCCAACGTGCGGATCGTGCCCGCGGCGCTGTCGGACCATGTGGGCGAAGCCAGCCTCAGCGTCGAAGCGGACTGGTCCGGCCGGTCGCGGCTGGGGGAGGGTCCGAACCAGACGACGGTGAGCGTGACGACGCTCGACAGCCTGCTGTCCGTCGCAGCCGACGATGATCCGCTGCGGCTGCTGATGAAGCTCGATGTCGAGGGCCACGAGATCGCGGTGCTGAAGGGGGCAATGCACAGCATCGCCGCGGCGGCGGAATTCTGCTGCATGATGGAGGTGTCGCATCTCACGCCGACGGATGCGGCCTGGCTGGAGGACCGCTTCAGCCTCCATGCCCTGGCGCTGCAGCAGGGGCGCGTCGTCGCCATCGAGCGGCTTGCGGCGCTCGCCGACCGGGCGCAGTTCTGGCATGAGGACGTGCTGCTGCGCCGCCGGGCGGATTATCCCCCTGCGGCATGAGAAAGGGGCCCGTCTCCGGGCCCCCTGATTTGGTCGCACGCGCGGCGGCGCGTCAGGCCTTGGTCACCGCCGGGATCAGCCAGGTGCCGTCGAGGATCGACGGCTTGTCCGGGTTCGGCCAGTAGAGGCGCATCATGAGGTGGAACTTGCCCTTGGGGGCCGGCAGCCAGTTGGCTTCCTTGTCCTTGCCCGGGCTGTCGTGCTGGATGTAGATGGTGAGGCCGCCATCGGCATCGAACACCGGATTGGTGCGGATGCTCATCGAGTAGCGGTTGATCGGGTTGGCGACGAAGAACATCTGGTCGTCATACATGGTGAGCGACCAGAAGCCCTTGACCGGCGGCAGCTGGCCCTTGGGGAAGCGCAGCACGTATTTGCTTGCGCCGGTGTAGTCCTCCACCAGCCCGGGCTTCATCGAGGTGGGATAGACGGCGTCCTGCGGCAGGTTGGCGCCGAGGCCGATGGCGGTGACCAGGGCGCGCTGCAGGTAGTCGGTGCCGTAGTCGCCGGTCTTGACCGTGAAGTTCCAACCGTCGATGCGCTGGATATCGCCGCCCGAGTCGACGAAGTGCAGCATGATGCGGTCCTGCGAGGCCTTGGGCAGGTGCTTGTAGGTGTGGCCGCCGAGCATGGTGGGATCGAAATCCTTGCCGGCGCGCAGACCGATGCGGGCGAAGCGGGCGAGTGCGGGGGTGTCCGCCGCCGCCGGCGGGTTGGTCTTCATCAGATCCGCCAGCAGGGTGAAAAATTCCTTGGTGGTGAGCGCATTGACCTGGTCGCGCACCGGCGTCTTCATGTCGATCGAGTGATCGACCTTGCCGGCGGGCGGCGTCCAGTCCTTGCCCCAGGTGCTGAGCGGCTGCAGCTTGAAGGCGTCCTGCAGCGCGTGGACGGCGGCATAGTCCTCCTTGGTGCCGGTGCAGTAGATGCGGCCCAGGAGCCAGACCATGGCGGTGGGCGACTTCAGCTGCTTCATGCCGTCGGGCACGGTGCCGTTCCAGCCCGGCCCGGTGACGAGGAAGGTCTGCTTGCCGCCGCCCGTGGTGCGCGAACCCGGCACGGCGAAGACGTCGGTCCAGCCGCTGAGCATGGGGAGGAGGAAATAGCGGTCGCCCATGTCGGGCTGCTCGAGCACCCAGGGCTCGGCGCCGACGTCGAAGAAGGCGGTGGTGTAGAGCGTATCGGCGTTGGGAGCCGTCACGTCGCGGAAACTGGCATCGGGATAGGACCGCAGCTTGATGAGGCTGCCCATCGGGCCGCGGGTGCCCTTGGGCGCGGCGACATTGGTGACGACGCGGCGCGTCATCTCCATGGTGACCAGCGGGTAGCCATAGATATAGGCGTCGGACGCGATGCCGAAATCCTCCGTGCCGTTGACCAGATCAACCAGCGGGCCGTCAAAGGCCATGGCCTTGCCGGCGAGGGCTGGGAGCGTCAGAAGGCCGGCGGTCGACAGGAGGACCGATCTGCGATTGATCATGAGTGCAATTTCTCCGTTTGATGCAGCACGTTGTGATGGGTAGAGTTTGTGGTATTTTCACGGAGAAGAACAGGACAGTCTTGCCATTCGGCGACAATGGGCAGGATTTTTCTTCACGCGACCCGTGTCGGGAATGCTGCATGGATGCGGCCGGCGGTGTTCACGGCGATGATCCCGCCCTTCTGGATGAGAGCGGATCGTGCTTCACTGGCGCCATGGGGGAATCAGGGCCCGACTTCACGATCGAGCTGAAGGCGATGCGCCGCCTGGGCAAGGCGGCGGCGCGCCGGCTGGTCTGCGGCATCGACGAGGCGGGGCGAGGACCCTGGGCCGGGCCCGTGGTGGCCGCCGCCGTGGTGCTGGACCCGCGCTGCATTCCCGACGGCCTCGACGACAGCAAGAAGCTGACGCCTGCCGAGCGCGAGGCGCTGTTCACCCCCATCATGGCGACGGCGCGGGTGGGGATCGGCATCGGCGAGGTGGACCGGATCGACCGCGACAACATCCTGCAGGCGACGCTGTGGGCGATGGCGCGGGCGCTCGACCAGATCGAGGGCGTGGCGCTGGCGCTGGTCGACGGCAACCGTGCGCCCGCCCTGCCCTGCGCGGTCGAGACCATCGTCGAGGGCGATGCCAGGTCGCTGTCCATCGCCGCCGCCTCGATCATCGCCAAGGTGACGCGCGACCGCATCATGGTCGGCCATGACGTGACCTATCCGCACTACGGCTTCGCCCGCCACAAGGGCTACGGCACGGCGCTGCACCAGGAGGCGCTGGAACGCCACGGGCCGAGCCCGCTGCACCGGCGCAGCTTCGCCCCCATCGCCGCCCTTCTGGCAGCGCGTTAACCACCTTCCGCGAAAGCGATTCACAGCGGACTCCGCGCGATTCATGGTGCGGATTCGTGAGTCAGTTGCGTTTGCGTTGTGGGGTGTGGGATGGGCTATCAGACCCGGCCGGATATACGGCCGTTGCAGGATCGGATTCTGGTGGGCGATTGCATCACCGAACTGAAGAAGATCCCGGCGGGGACGGTCGATCTCGTGTTCGCCGACCCGCCCTATAACCTGCAGCTGTCAGGCGGGCTGACCCGGCCCGACCAGAGCAAGGTCGATGCGGTGGACGACCACTGGGACCAGTTCGAGAGCTTCGAGGCCTATGACCGCTTCACCAAGGGCTGGCTTGCCGAATGCCGCCGCGTGCTGAAGCCCGATGGCGCACTGTGGGTGATCGGTTCCTATCACAACATCTTCCGCGTCGGCGCGATCCTGCAGGACATGGGCTTCTGGATCCTCAACGACGTGGTCTGGCGCAAGACCAACCCGATGCCGAACTTCCGCGGCCGGCGCTTCACCAACGCGCACGAGACGCTGATCTGGGCCTCGCGCGAGGCCAGTGCGAAGTACACCTTCAACTACGAAGCCATGAAGGTGTTCAACGACGATCTGCAGATGCGCTCCGACTGGACGCTGTCCCTTTGCACCGGCGCCGAGCGCCTGAAGAACGCCGACGGCGACAAGCTGCACCCGACGCAGAAGCCGGAAGCGCTGCTGCACCGCGTGCTGCTGGCGACGACGAAGCCGGGCGACACGGTGCTCGATCCGTTCTTCGGCACCGGCACCACGGGTGCTGCGGCGAAGCAGCTCGGACGCCATTTCATCGGCATCGAGCGCGAGGAAGACTATGCCGAGGCCGCACTCGCCCGCATCGACGCGACCCAGCGCCTGCCGCAGGAAGCCCTGCAGGTGACGGCGAGCAAGCGCGCAGAACCCCGCATTCCCTTCGGCTCGCTGATCGAGCGCGGGCTGGTCAAGGCCGGCGACATGCTGTTCGACCCCTCGACGCGCGTCGCGGCGCGCGTGCGTGCGGATGGTTCGATCGCCATCAAGGACGCCTCCGGCTCGATCCACAAGATCGGCGCGCATGTGCAGGGGGCGGAAGCCTGCAACGGCTGGACCTTCTGGCACGTGAAGAAGGGCCCCAACCTCGTGCCCATCGACATGCTGCGCCAGCAGCTGCGCGCGGAGATGGCGGCAGCGGCCTGACGCCGCCATTCCCCAAGTTCATCATGGCCGGGCTCGTCCCGGCCATTTTCCTTTGGTGGCCGCGAAGAGTTTGCCCGGGACAGGCCCGGGCATGATGTGAAGGTGGAGAGGCCATGACGAGAGCGTTGGTGCATCCGTTTGCCCAACGCGCTAATCCTCACGCCGGCAAACGAGGTGACCCACATGATCCAGGCGCGGCAGCAGACGTCATTCCTGTTCGATCTCGATGGCACGCTGGTGGACAGCGTCTATGACCACGTGCTGGCGTGGCACGATGCGCTGCAGGAAGAGGGGATCGAGGTTTCCGTCTGGCGGCTGCACCGCAAGATCGGCATGTCCGGCGGGCTGTTCACCAAGGCGCTGGCCCGCGAGACCGGCCACGAGTTCGGGCCCGAGATGCTGGAGAAGCTGCGACTGCTCCATCTCAAGTATTACAATGCGCGCTCGCACCGCACACGGCCGCTTCCCGGTGCACGCGAGCTGCTGGCCTATCTTTCCGACAACGACATTCCCTGGGCCATCGCCACCTCCGGCCGCATCGAGACGGCGGGTCCGGTGCTGAAGATCCTCGGCGTCGACCCGGCGAAACAGGTGGTGATCACCCGCGACCTCGTGCGCTATGCCAAGCCCGACCCCGACCTGTTCCTCGCCGCCGCCGAGAAGCTCAGCTGCGACATCAACACCGCCTGCGTGGTGGGCGACGCGATCTGGGACATGCTGGCGGCGCGCCGAGCCCGCGCTCTGGGCATCGGGCTGCTGACCGGCGGCTATGGCATGGAAGAACTCGAACGCGCCGGTGCTTATCGGGTGTACGAGGACCCGGCGGACCTGCTGGCGCATCTCGACGAGGTGGGCGGGAGGCGGTGAGGGACTCGCGGAACGAGGCCCTCATCCGCCCTGTCGGGCACCTTCTCCCATCCTGCGGACGGGAGAAGGGCAAGCTGCACCAACGAGTCCCTTCTCCCGTTGCGGAGCAATGGGAGAAGGTGGCCGGCAGGCCGGATGAGGGCACTGTCAACGGGCGAGAACATGCGCCACCACCTTGCGCATGACGGTGGGCAGCGCTTCGCCTGCAAGGTCGTCACGCGCCGTCCAGCGATAGTCACCGTCGTCGCGCAGTTCGCCGTCGATTACGTCCTTCGCCACCCACACGGTGAGCTCGAGATGGAAATGCGTGAAGGTGTGCTCCACCACGCCCTTGAGCTTGCGCCACTCGGCGGCGAGCGGAGCCTGGGCCTCGGCATCGACCACCTTGGCAGCCCAGTCCGTCGACGGCACTTCCATCATGCCGCCGAGCAGGCCCTTCTCGGGACGGCGGCGGAGCAGCACCGCACCGTCATCGCGCTCGATCCAGAAGGCGATGCCCTTCCGCGTCGGCACCGCCTTCTTCGGCTTCTTGCGCGGCAGGCTTGGCGCGAGGCCGGTAATGCGGCCCCGGCAATGTTCCGTCCACGGACAGATGAGGCAGTTGGGATCGCGCGGGGTGCAGATGGTGGCGCCGAGGTCCATCATGGCCTGGGCGAAATCCCCGGCACGGTGTTCGGGCACCAGCGCCTGCGTCAGCTCGCGGATCTCCGGCTTCGAATCCGGCAGCGGCGTCTCGATCGCGTGGATGCGGCTGATGACGCGCTCGACATTGCCGTCGACCGCGGCGTGCCGGCCGCCGAAGGCGATGGCCGCGATGGCGCCCGCGGTGTAGGGGCCGATGCCGGGAAGGCTGCGCAGCTCCGCCTCTTTCGCCGGGAAGCGGCCGCCGAAGCGCGCCACCACCGCCTTCGCACAGGCATGGAGGTTGCGGGCCCGGGCGTAGTAGCCAAGCCCCGCCCAGGCCTTCAGCACGTCGTCGAGCGGTGCCGCCGCCAGCGCCTCCACGGTGGGCCAGAGGCCGACGAATTTCTCGAAATAGGCCTTCACCGCCTGCACGGTGGTCTGCTGCAGCATGATCTCGGACAGCCAGACGCGGTAGGGGTCGGCCCGCTCCCCCGGCGGCGCGCGCCAGGGCAGAACCCGGGCATGGGCATCGTACCACGCAAGAAGTTGTGAAGAAGCGGTGGATTCCGGCCCTTTTCTGGCCATGCTGCTGCGCAAACAAACGACTCCTGTTACACCGACGATAGCGATCAACCCTCCGGCCCGGCAATGGAAACCCTCTCCAAGCACTTCCGCGAGATCACCAAGGCCGCCTTCGCGCGCTATGGCTTTGCCCAGGCGGACGTGGTGGCGAACTGGAGTGCAATCGTTGGCGACGATCTGGCGGCGGTTTCCGCACCCGAACGCATCAAATGGCCCCGCGGGGCGGGCGAGGAGGCCCAGAAGCAGGGCGGCACGCTGGTCGTGAGGGCGGCACCCGGGCGGGCGCTGGAACTACAATATGAAGCGTCCCGCATCATCTCGCGCATCAACAGCTTTTTTGGCTACGGCGCGGTCGCGGGCCTCAAGGTGATGCAGGCGGCGGAGCTTTCGAAGCCCCGTCGGAAGCCCCCTGCCCTGCCCGATAAACCCGTTCACGAACAAGAACTTAAGGCCGTCGAAGATCCCTCCCTGCGGGACGCTTTGGAGCGCCTCGGGCGGGGGGTCGCGGGCGTCAAGAGTTCTCCACAAGGCAAATAATTCCCTTTTGTTTCAACCCCCAACATCTAGTAGGTAAACAAATCATGAAGATGATCACACGCCGTTCGATTCTCCTGGCCGGGGCCGCCGTTGCGAGCCTGGGCCTTGCCCCCGCTTTCGCCGATGACGCAGCCAAGCCCGTGGACGTGGCCGAGCTCATGAAGCCACCCGCCCTGGGCGACATGGCGCTGGGCGCCGACGAGGGGGCCAGCAAGGTCACCATCATCGAATATGCCTCGGCCACCTGCCCGCACTGCGCCGCCTTCCACAAGGAAGTGTGGCCGAAGCTCAAGGCGGATTACGTCGACACCAAGAAGATCCGCTTCATCTTCCGCGAATTCCCGCTGAACGACCCGGCACTCGCCGCCTTCATGATCGCCCGCGCGGCGCCGAAGGAGTCCTACTTCCCGCTGATCGACGTCTATTTCGACACGCTCGAGACCTGGGCGCAGGATCCGGCCACGGGGCTCCTCAACATCGCCAAGCAGGCGGGCTTCACCCAGGAGAAGTTCGACGCCACGCTGAAGGACGAGAAGCTCGCCAAGGGCATCATGGAAATCCGTGACGGCGGCGTGAAGTTCGGCGTGAAGGGCACGCCGACATTCTACGTCAACGGCAAGGAACTCGAGGGCGAGATCACCTACGACGCCCTCAAGGCCGAGATCGACAAGCAGCTCTGAGGAGCTGGACGCTGACAGGAAGGGGCTAGGGGCTCGCGATGAAGTTCACACGGCTGAGGCTTTCGGGATTCAAATCCTTCGTTGAGCCGACCGACCTTTTGATCGAGCCCGGCCTCACCGGCGTCGTCGGCCCCAATGGCTGCGGCAAGTCGAACCTGCTCGAGGCGCTGCGCTGGGTGATGGGCGAAAGCTCGTATAAATCCATGCGGGCGTCGGGCATGGACGACGTGATCTTCTCCGGCACCACCGAGCGCCCGGCGCGCAACATGGCGGAAGTCGTGGTCACCATGGCCAACGACGACGGCACCGCGCCGCCCCATTACCAGGACCAGGAAACGCTCGAGATCTCGCGCCGCATCGAGCGCGACGAGGGCTCGGCCTACCGCATCAACGGCAAGGACGTGCGGGCGCGTGACGTGCAGCTGCTGTTCGCCGATGCCTCGACCGGCTCGCGCTCTCCGGCGCTCGTGCGCCAGGGCCAGATCGGCGAGATCATCAATGCGAAGCCGCAGGCCAGGCGCCTCATCCTCGAAGAGGCGGCGGGCATCACGGGCCTCCACACGCGCCGCCACGAGGCGGAACTGAAGCTCAAGGCGGCGGAGACCAACCTCACCCGCCTCGACGACGTGACCTCGCAGCTCGAGACCCAGCTCAACAGCCTGAAGCGCCAGGCGCGCCAGGCTACGAAGTACAAGAGCCTGTCGGGCGACATCCGCCGGCTCGAGGCCATGGGCCTCTATGTCAACTGGCGCGAGACGGCGGAAGCCTCGCAGCGCGATGCGGCGGCTCTCGACGAGGCGACGCGCGTACTGGCCGAGCACACCCGCGGCGCATCCGAAAGGCTGCGCCTGCGCGACGACCTGGGCGAGAAGCTGCCATCGCTGCGTGAGCAGGAGGCGGTGCGCGCCGCCGTGCTGCAGCGCGTGAGCCACGAGCGCAACGTGCTGGACGAGGAAGAGCGCCGTGCGGGCGAGCGCCGCAAGGAACTCGACCAGCGCATCGCGCAGATCAATTCGGACCTGCAGCGCGAGCAGGAATTGCTGAACGACACCGACCGCGTGCTCACCCGGCTCGCCGAGGAAGGCGAGACGCTGCGCTCCTCGCAGGGCTCCGACGACGACATCCGGGCGGAAGCCGCCGTGGCGCTGCAGTCCGCCGCCGACGCGCTGGCGCGAGCCCAGGAGGCGGCCGACGAGGCCGCCGCCCGCCTCTCGGAACTTTCCGCCCGACGCAACGCCATCCTGCGCGCCATCGACGAGCACAGGAACCGTGTCGCCCGTCTCGACCGCGAGCTGTCCGAGACGGTGGCCAAGCGCAATGACCTGATGGCGCGCTACAACGTCGAGGGCGACGGCGACAAGCTGACGGCTGCGGTCGAGCACGCCGTCGAGCAGGCCGCCGAATTCGAATATCACGTGAGCGAGGCCGAAGGAGCCGTGCGCGCCGCGCGCGCCGCCGAGGGCGATGCCCGCGCCGCCCATGACGACGCCCGCCGCAAGGCCGACCGGCTGCAGACGGAAGTCCGTACGCTGACGAATTTGCTCAAGGCCGGCGGCGGCGACCTGTGGCCGTCGCTGCTCGACCAGATCAGCGTCACCTCCGGCTTCGAGACCGCCCTGGGCGCCGCCCTGGGCGACGACCTCGATGCCTCCGGCGATGAAGGCGCACCCGTGCACTGGCGCGGCCTGCCTCCGCTGCCCGAAACCGCCGCACTGCCCGACGGCGCCGAGCCGCTGAGCCGCTTCGTCGAGGCACCCCCCGCCCTGCAGCGCCGGCTCACCCATATCGGCGTCGTGTCGAAGGCGCTCGGCCAGGCGCTGCAGCCGCAGCTGAAGCCGGGCCAGCGCCTCGTCTCGCGCGAGGGTGACGTGTGGCGCTGGGACGGCTTCACCGCCGCCGCCGATGCGCCGAGTGCGGCCGCCAAGCGGCTTGCCGAAAGGAACCGCCTCGCCTCGCTCGAGATCGAGATGGAGCAGGCCATCGCCGCGTCGGAGGAAGCGCAGGGCCATTTCGAGGCGGCGCGCGCCGCCATCGAGACGGCCACGCGCCTGGAACGCGAGAAGCGCGAGGGCCACCGCGCCGCCGTCTCCGCCGTCGACTTCGCCCGGCGCGCGCTGACCCAGCATGAGCGCCAGGTCTCCGAGCGCCTGGCCCAGACCAGTGCACTGGACGAAGCCCAGCGCCGCATCGAGGAAGCTCTCGCGGAAGCCCGCGCGCGCCTCGAGGAGGCCTCCGCCGAAGCCGCCGAATTGCCGGTGCTGGACGAGCTTCAGGTTGAACTGAACGGCCTGCGCAACAGCGTGAACAGCGAGCGCGCCGCCTATGCCGAGGCCCGCGCCAAGCACGATGGCCTCGAGCGCGAGGCCCGCGCCCGTACCGACCGCATTCGCGCCATCGAACAGGAAATCGCCCAGTGGACCTCGCGCGCGGTGCGCGCCAACGAGCAGACAGAGCAGCTGACCGCGCGCGCCGAGGAAACCCGCGCCGGCATCATGGAACTCGCCCAGCTGCCGCAGCTGCTGGCCGACCGCCGCCTCAAGCTGATGAACACGCTGGGCGAAGCTGAAGCTGAGAAGAAGGCCGCTTCCGACGCCCTGCAGACGGCCGAGAACGACGTGCGCCAGGCCGACCAGGAATTGCGCGCCGTGCAGGAACTGCTCTCCGCCGCGCGCGAGGAGCACGCCCGCCTCGGCGCCCGCCTCGAAGCCAGCACCGAACGCCTGGCCGAATGCGAGCAGCGCATCACCGAGACGCTGAACTGCGCGCCGGACGAGGTGATCTCATCCACCGGCCTCGACCCCGAGCAGCTGCTGGAATGGCACGACATCGAACGGAAGCTCCAGGGCCTGCGCGAGGACCGGGAGCGCCTCGGCGGCGTCAACTTGCGCGCCGACGAAGAGGCGGAAGAAGTTGCCAAGCAGCTCGAAGGCCTGGTCAAGGAACGCGATGACCTGATCCAGGCCATCAACAAGCTGCGCGGCGGCATCTCGAGCCTCAACCGCGAGGGCCGCCAGCGGCTGCTCGATGCCTTCGAGACGGTGAACCAGAAGTTCACCGAGCTGTTCACCACGCTGTTCGGCGGCGGCAAGGCGGAGCTGCAGCTGATCGAATCGGACGATCCGCTGGAGGCGGGCCTCGAGCTCATCGCCAATCCGCCGGGCAAGAAGCCGACGACGCTGTCGCTGCTGTCGGGCGGCGAGCAGACGCTGACCGCCATGGCGCTGATCTTCGCGGTGTTCCTGACGAACCCCTCGCCGATCTGCGTGCTCGACGAAGTCGACGCGCCGCTCGACGACCACAATGTGGAGCGCTTCTGCAACCTGCTCGACGCGATGCTGGAACGCACCGAGACGCGCTTCCTGATCATCACCCACCACGCGCTGACCATGGCCCGCATGCACCGCCTGTTCGGCGTCACCATGCTGGAGCGCGGCGTGTCGCAGCTGGTTTCGGTGAACCTCGCCGAGGCGGAGACGCTGGTCGACGAGAAGTCGGCGGCGTAAGCTGCAGGGCATGAACGTCGTCTTCGACATCGGCAACGTGCTGGTCCACTGGGACCCGCGCGCGCTCTATGCCAAGGTTTTCGCCACCGAGGTGGAGGTCGACTGGTTCCTCGCCAATGTCTGCAATCACGACTGGAACCTGGAGCAGGATCGCGGCCGCAGCTTTGCCGACGGCGTCACGGAACTGACCGCCCGCTTCCCTGAACATGCCGAGGCGATTGCCGCCTATGACACGCGCTGGCACGAGACAGTGCTGGGCGCGATCGGTGGCAGTGTCGCCGTCCTCGCCGATCTCGCGGCGCGCGGCACGCCGCTCTATGCCATCACCAACTTCAACCAGCACAAGTTCAGGGAAGCGCTGGAGAGATTTCCCTTCCTCTCCACCTTCCGCGACATCGTCGTTTCGGGCGACGAGCGGCTGCTGAAGCCAGATGCCGCGATCTATCGCGTGCTGCTGGCGCGCAACGGACTCCGCGCCGAAGACTGCGTGTTCATCGACGACAGCGAGAAGAACGTGAAGGGGGCGGAGGCCGTGGGGATGCGGGGCATCCACTTCACGACACCCGAGGCGCTACGCCGCGAACTGGCCGGGATGGGACTACTCTGAGCCGCCCTTGTCTTGCCGTCATGCCAGCGATGGCTGGCACCCCGCTTCTCTCGCCGCCCGCACAGAACCAAAGCGGGGTCCCAGCTTTCGCTGGGATGACGGTCATCAATCAGGATGGACATCGAAGAGGCAGCTGACCAGCTGCGCCAGATGTGTGAGCATGCTTCTCGCAGGAGATGCCCCATGCTCGAACTCCGTCCCAATTGCGAACTCTGCGACAAGGACCTGCCGCCGCGGTCCGTCGAGGCGCGGATCTGCAGCTATGAATGCACCTATTGCGCCGACTGCGTGGAGAAGGTGCTGCACAATGTGTGCCCCACCTGCGGCGGCGGCTTCGCGCCGCGGCCGATCCGGCCCATGCGGGCCTGGCGGCCGGAGGAGAAGCTCGGGCTGATCAACAACCCGGCCTCCACCACCCGCGTGCATAGCCCGTTTTCGATGGAAGACATTGCGGCGCACGTGGCGCGCATCCGGTCTCTTGCGCCGGAGGAGCGCTGAGGGAGACGAAGACCAGGACAACGCGCAGCCCTACCAGACGTCATGCCAGCGAAAGCCGGCAGCCCGCTTCCACTCACCGCACACCCGCGGATAAAGGCCCTTACTGACCGAGCAGCTGCTTCACTTCGGCGATCTTCTTCTGGACCGCCTGGTTGTCGGGGGCGAGCTTGGCGGCTTCCTCGTAGCCGGCGAGCGCCTGCTTCAGGTCGCCCTTGGCCTGATAGGCCCGGGCCCGGCTGTAATAGGCTTTGGCATATTGCGGATCGAGCGCGATCACCCGGGTGTAGTCGGCGATGGCCTTGTCGTAGTCCTTCTTCGCCTCGTAGGAGAAGCCGCGGTTGAAGTAGCTGTCGGTGTTATCCCCCTTCAGCTTGATCGAGGCCGTGTAGTCGGCGATGGCGCCGTCATGGTCGCCATTGTCGTCATAGGCGTTGCCGCGGTTGAAATAGGCGATCGCCAGAGCGTCCTTGTTGGTCTTGCCGCTCTTGATCAGCTGCGTGCAGCCACTGATGATGGTGTCGGTCTGGTCGCTGTTGCAGTCGGCGATGGCGTCGGCGAATCCCTGCGCGGGAAGGATGGTGAGGGCAGTCAGGGCAAGGGCGAGCGTGGTGGCGCGCATGGTGTTCGTATTCCTCCGAGTTTGGCCGAGGGGCCGCGTTGCGACGGGCTTATACTGGGTTTCGGGCCGATGCTGCAGGAAAACTTGGGGCGCTGCGCCAGCCGATTTCGGAGGCTTGCAGGAAAGCCCTCCGCAGGCCCGGCGGCGGCCTGTTGCAGCGCCGCGCAGCGCGAATCGCCGCAGCCCTGATGACGGCAAATAACGTCAAATATATCAATTACTTAAAAGGAAAATCCATTTCTTGACACAATTTGGGCCCGCAACTATGGTGCGCCCGCTTTGGAAGGGAAGAATTTCCGAGCGCGCCCGCCGTTTGTCTGGAGGTCTGTCATATGACGAAATCTGGCGACAAGGGGCCGCAACAGGGTTCTTCCGATCCCGAGCTGGGCGACCTCTCGGCACGACTCCATGAGCTTTCCGGCCGCATCGCGGCGGAGCGCTCGGAGATCGCCGAAAGCGCGAAGCCGCCGGCCAGCGTGCAGAGCACCTCGGACTATGCGAGGGGCTACAGGCTGGTCAGCGAATTCGCCGCCGGAACGCTGGTCGGCGGCCTCATCGGCTATGGCATCGACCGGCTGTTCGGCACGTTGCCCTTCGGCCTGATCATTTTCCTGCTCCTGGGCTTCGGAGCCGGCTTCCTGAATTTGGCGCGTGCCGCCAACAGGGTGCCCCCGGCACAGGAACGGCTTGGTAATCCGCCGCCAAAAGCGGCACTTGATGACGACGACGAAGAGGACTGACCTTGGCCAACCCCATCGATCCGATCCATCAGTTCCGGCTGCATGACATTGCCGGCCCGTGGAACATTGCGGGCTACGAGATCAGCTTCACCAACTCGTCGCTGTTCATGGGCATCATCGTGGCCTTCGTCACGCTGTTCCTGCTCGCCTCGGCGGCGCGCGGCGCGCTGGTGCCGGGCCGCCTCCAGTCGGTGGGCGAGATCTGGTACGAGTTCATCCACAACATGGTGCGGAACGTGCTGGGCAACGAGGGCAAGGCCTTCTTCCCGCTGGTGTTCACCATCTTCTCCTTCGTGCTCGTCGCCAACATGCTGGGCATGTTCCCGTATTTCTTCACCGTGACGAGCCACGTGGTGGTCACCGCCACGCTCGCCGTCTTCGTGATCCTGCTGGTCGTCGCCGTCGGCATCGCCCGGCACGGACTGGGCTGGTTCAAGCTGTTCGTGCCGTCGGGCGTGCCGATGGCCATCCTGCCCTTCATCTCGCTGATCGAGGTGATCTCGTTCCTGTCGCGCCCGGTGAGCCTGGGTCTGCGTCTGTTCGGCAACATGCTCGCGGGCCACATCGTGCTGAAGGTGTTCGCGGGCTTCGTCGTGCTGCTCGCCTCGATGGGGATCGGCGGCATCATCGGGTCGATCGCGCCGCTGGGCATGGCGGTGGCGCTCACCGCCCTCGAATTCCTGGTCGCGTTCCTGCAGGCCTTCGTCTTCGCCATCCTGACCTGCGTCTACCTCAACGACGCGCTGCATACCCATCACTAAGCCTTCACCATCAACATCCATACAAAACTCAAGGAGAGACTAATGGATCCGATCGCAGCTAAGTACATCGGCGCCGGCATTGCATGCATCGGCATGGGCGGCGCCGGCATCGGCGTGGGCCACATCTTCGGCAACTTCCTGTCGGGCGCGCTCCGCAACCCCGCCGCCGCCACCGCCCAGTTCACCAACGCCCTGATCGGCGCGGCCCTGGCCGAAGGCCTCGGCATCTTCTCGCTCGTCGTGGCGCTTCTCCTCCTGTTCGCCGTCTAATCACTTCACGGCTAACGATCGGAAGCCTGGCGGGCCTGAACCTCCGCGCAGGCTTCCCCTTTTGAGGCTCAAGACATGTCGCAATCGACACTCGTCGTCGCCCAGGCCAGCACCACCGAAGTCCCTGCTCCGGCACCGGCGCAGGGCGGTGCGGCTCCGGCCACCACCGAGGGCACGGGTGCGGAAGGCGGCCACGGCGGCTTCCCGCCGATGGACGCCCATTCCTTCCCGTCCCAGATCTTCTGGCTGGTGATCTTCTTCGCGCTGCTCTACCTGCTGATGAGCAAGGTGGCGCTGCCGCGCATGGAAACGGTGCTGAAGAACCGCCACAAGGCCATCGAGAGCGATCTCTCCAAGGCATCGGCGCTGAAGCGCGAGACCGAGGCGGCGATCCAGCATTACGAAAAGTCGCTGGCCGACGCCCGCGCCAATGCGCAAGGCATCGCCACCGAGACGCGCGCCAAGGTCGCGGCCGAAATCGAGACCGAGCGTTCGGCCCTCGAGAAGACGCTGTCGGCGAAGCTCGCCGAGGCTGACTCCCGCATCTCCGCCACCAAGGCGAAGGCCATGCAGGACGTCAACGAGGTTGCCGCCGAAACCGCCGCCGAGATCGTCTCGGCGCTGACGGGGGCCACGGTAAGCAAGGAACAGGCCGCCAAGGCCATCGCCGGGCTCAAGGGCTAAGGGAGAAGAACGATGCAGTTCGACGCAACATTCTTCGCCATGGTGGCGCTGATCATCTTCCTCGGCATCGCGGCCTATGCCGGCGCCTTCAAGAAGCTCGCGGCCGGCCTCGACAACCGCTCCGACCGCATCCGCAACGAACTGGCGCACGCCACGCAGCTGCGCAAGGATGCCGAGGCGCTGCTCGCCGAATACAAGCAGAAGCGCCTCGACGCCGAGAAGGAAGCCGCCTCGATCATCTCCGCGGCCAGGACCGACGCCGAGGAATTCGCCGCCGAGACGCGCCGCAAGCTGACCGAATCGCTGGAGCGCCGCTCCAAGCAGGCCGAGCAGAAGATCGCCCAGGCGGAAGCCGCCGCGATCAAGGACGTGCGCAACGTGGCGACCGACCTCGCCATCGCCGCCTCCCACCACCTCGCAGCCGAAGCCGCCAAGGGCGGCAAGGGCGCAGAGCTGATCTCACAGTCGATCAGCGCGGTGAAGAACCGGCTGAACTGAGAGGTCCTCAGGACGAATTGAAAAGCCCGGCCGAGAGGCCGGGCTTTTTTGTTTGGGGCAACACCACTCACCGCCGTCACCCCAGCGAAAGCTGGGGCCCCGCTTCGGGCGTCGGAGCCAATGGAAAGCGGGGTCCCAGCTTTCGCTGGGATGACGAGATGAATGGACATCGGCATCAGCGGGGCCGCGTCGCCGCGAAGAACACCCGGCAGGTGAGGAAGTAATAGTCCCCGCTCTCCCCCAGTGCCCGCTGTTCGGCCTCCCAGGCGGCGAGCTCCGCCTCGGGCAGCGTCTTCTGCTTCCGCACGTAATTGGTGATGAAGGGCATGGTGCGGCAGGAATAGCTGTCGTCCTTCCAGCCGTGATTGAGGATGGGATAGGGGATGACGTCACCAACCGCGAAGCCCGCCGCGCCGAGGTGGCGGGCCAGCGTGCGCGGCAGTGCGCTGTCGGCGCAATGGGGTGCAAAGGCCTGGAGCACGCGCTGCATGCGGGCAGGCTCGCGCGAATACCAGGCGATGGCGTCCCAGTCGGTGGCCACGATGAGCGCCCGCCCGCCGGGCTTAAGCACACGGAGGGCCTCGCGGCAGAAGGCCGCGACGTCCGGCACATATTCGGCGACCTGGACGCTGATGACCGCATCGTAGGACTGATCCGCCTCGTCGAGCTTCGTGGCATCGCCCCTGGCGTAGCTGAGCCAGGGCTGCCGGTTGCGGGCGGTGGCGCGCGCCACCATCACCGGGGAAATGTCGATGCCGCGCACCTTGCCGCCGGGCCCCACGGCAGTCGCCATGTCGGCGCAGAGGAAGCCGGGACCGCTGCCGATGTCGAGCACCCGCTCGCCGGGCTTCAGGTCCAGCAGCGCCATGGTGCGCGCCCGCTGGGCCACGATGTCGGGGCCCAGATAGACCGCCTCGAGCAGCGCCGTCGCCGCCTCGTCGTATTGCAGGCCAGACATGGTGCGTGTCCTCCGTTCGCGAGAGGCATTGTGCATGCGGGGCGGGCACAGGAGCAAGGGAGCATCACATGGATTGTTCACCTTGCCCCGGCTTGACCGGGGCATCCTCTTCTTCGGCAACCGAAAAGGATGCGCGGGTCAAGCCCGCGCAAGGTGAGGGACTGGGGCGAGCAAAAAAAATGCCCGGGACGAACCCGGGCATGATGGGTGTCGGGTGGCGAGTACTCCCTACTCCGCCGCCTCCATGTAGTTCGCCATGGGCGGGCAGGTGCAGACAAGGTTGCGGTCGCCGAAGACGTTGTCGACGCGCGCCACGGGCGGCCAGTACTTGTCGTTCGGATAGCCCTTCAAGGGGAAGAAGGCCTTCTCCTTCGAGTAGGGGTGCTTCCAGTCGCCGAGCAGCAGGCGATGCGTGTGCGGCGCGTTCTTCAGCACGTTGTCGAGGCGGTCGGCCTTGCCCTCCTCCACCTCGGCGATCTCCTTGCGGATCTCGATCATCGCGTCGCAGAAGCGGTCGAGCTCGCGCTTCGACTCGGACTCCGTCGGCTCGATCATCAGCGTGTCCGGCACGGGGAAGGACATGGTGGGGGCATGGAAGCCATAGTCGACGAGGCGCTTGGCCACGTCCTCGACCGACAGCCCCGTGCGCTCCTTCAGCCAGCGCAGGTCGATGATGCACTCATGCGCCACGAAGCCGCCGGGGCCCTTGTAGAGCACCGGGAAATGCGGATCGAGGCGCTTGGCGATGTAGTTGGCGTTGAGGATGGCCATGGAGGTGGCCTTGGTCAGGCCCGGCCCGCCCATCATCGCGATATAGGTCCACGAGATGGGAAGGATCGAGGCCGAGCCCCAGGGGGCCGCTGCCACCGCACCCTGCGACTGGTCCTTGCCCGCCGCGGGATTGACGCCCGTGACGACGCCATGGCCCGGCAGGAAGGGTGCGAGATGCGCCTTGACGCCGATGGGGCCCACACCCGGTCCGCCGCCGCCATGCGGGATGCAGAAGGTCTTGTGCAGGTTCATGTGGCAGACATCGGCGCCGAGTTCCGCAGGCCGCACGAGGCCAACCTGCGCATTGAGGTTGGCGCCGTCGAGATAGACCTGCCCGCCATTGGCATGGACCGTGTCGCAGATCTCCTTGATCGCCGTCTCGAACACGCCATGGGTCGACGGGTACGTGATCATGAGCGCGGCGAGATGGTCCTTGTGCTCCTCGGCCTTCTTCCTGAGGTCCGCAACATCGACATTGCCATGCTCGTCGCAGGCCACGACCACCACCTTCATGCCCGCCATGACGGCAGACGCCGGGTTGGTGCCATGGGCCGAGACGGGGATGAGGCAGACGTCGCGCTGCGTGTCACCGCGCGAGTCATGATAGCCGCGAATGGCGAGGAGGCCTGCATATTCGCCCTGGCTGCCGGCATTGGGCTGCAGGGAGACAGCGTCGAAGCCGGTGATCTCCGCCAGCATCTCCTCGAGTTCCTCGAAGAGCTGCTGGTAGCCCTGCGCCTGTTCGAGGGGCGCGAAGGGATGCAGCATGGAGAAGCCGCGCCAGGTGACGGGGATCATCTCCGTCGTGGCGTTGAGCTTCATGGTGCAGGAGCCCAAGGGGATCATCGCCTGGTCCAGCGCCACGTCCTTCACCTGCAGGTGACGCAGGTAGCGCAGCATCTCGGTTTCCGAGTGGTACATCGAGAAGACCGGATGCGTGAGATAGGCCGACGTGCGGCGCAGCGGCTCGGGGATGGTCTCCTTCACCTTGGCGTCGATGGCGTCGATCGTGATGCGCTCCAGCGCATCGGTCTTGAACACGGTGAGCAGGCGTTCCAGCTCCTGCCGGCGCACCGACTGGTCGAAGGCTATCCCCAAGTGGTCGGCATCGACGAAGCGCAGGTTGATGCGCTGCTCCTTGGCCCTGGCCCACAGCGCGTGCGCCCGGCCCGGTGCGTGGATGGTCACGGTGTCGAAGAAGCTCTTCGTCACCACCTCGTAGCCGAAGCCCGTCACGGCATCGGCGAAGATCTCCGCCATGCGATGCACGCGCTCGGCCGTCTTCTTGATGCCCTTGGGACCGTTGTAGACGGCGAACATGGCGGCGATGACGGCCAGGAGCACCTGTGCCGTACAGATGTTGCTGGTGGCCTTCTCGCGCCGGATGTGCTGCTCGCGCGTCTGCAGCGCCATGCGCAGCGCGCGGTGGCCTTCGGCATCGACCGAGACGCCGATGACGCGGCCGGGCATCGCACGCTTGTACTCGTCCTTCGTCGCGAAGAAGGCGGCATGCGGGCCGCCATAGCCCATGGGCACGCCGAAGCGCTGGGCCGAGCCGATGGCGATGTCCGCACCGAGTTCGCCGGGCGGCGTGAGCAATGCGAGGGCCAGAAGATCAGTCGCCATGATGGCCAGCGCGCCGGCGCCATGCAGCTTCGAGATCACGCCGCGGAAGTCGCGCACCTCTCCGGAAGAACCGGGATAGGAGAGCAGTGCCGCGAACACCGTCTCTGGCTTCAGGTCCTTCATCGGATCGCCGATGACGACGTCATAGCCGAAGGCGCGGGCGCGGGTCTCGATCACGCCGATGGTCTGGGGGTGCGTGTCCCTGTCGACGAAGAACGTGTTCGCCGTGGTCTTGACCACGCGCTTGGCCATGCTCATCGCTTCCGCCGCCGCGGTGCTCTCGTCCAAGAGCGAGGCATTGGCGATTTCGAGGCCGGTCATGTCGATGATCATCTGCTGGAAGTTCAGCAGCGCCTCGAGCCGGCCCTGGCTCACCTCGGCCTGATAGGGCGTATAGGCAGTGTACCAGCCGGGGTTCTCCAGCACGTTGCGCAGGATCACCTTGGGCGTGATGGTGCCGTAATAGCCCATGCCGATCATCGAGACATAGACGTCGTTGCGCTCCGCCATGGTGCGGAGGTAGGAGAGGGCCGTGCGCTCCGGCATGGCCTTCTTGAGTTCGAGCGGCCGCTTCGAGCGGATATTCTCCGGCACCACGCGGGTGATGAAGTCCTCGAGCGACTTGGCGCCGAGGCTCCGCAGCATCTCGGCGGTGTCGGCATCATCGGGCCCGATGTGGCGGGGAATGAAGTTTGCGCCGGGTTCGAGCTCGGCGAATGTGGGGCGGGAAGCCATGATTGTTATCCGTTCACCAGCTTGTCATAGGCGGCCTTGTCCATCAGCTCGTCGAGCTCCGACGGATTGGACAGCTTCACCTTCATGAACCACGCGGAGCCTTCGGCGTCGCGGTTGACCAGCGCCGGGTCGCCCTCGAGTTCCTTGTTCACCTCGACGACCTCGCCCGAGACGGGGACATAGACTTCGCTCGCGGCCTTGACGCTTTCGACGACGGCGGCCTGCTCGTGGGCGGCGACCTTCTTGCCGATGGCGGGGAGTTCGATGAAGACCACGTCACCCAGCTGCTCCTGGGCGTGGTTGGTGATGCCGATGGTGGCGATGCCGTTCTCGACGATCACCCACTCGTGGTCCTTGCTGTACTTGGCGGTCATGTGGAAAGGCTCCTAGCGTTTGAAGCGGTTGGGAATGAAGGGAAGGGCGACGATCGACGCGGGCATCGGTTGCCCACGCACGACCAGATTGATCTTGGTGCCGGGTGCGGCCGAGGCGGTCTCGACATAGCCCATGGCGACGGGGCCGTTCACCGAGGGGCCGAAGCCGCCGGAGGTGATCTTGCCGATCTCGCGGCCCGTGGCATCGGTGATGACGGTGCCGTCGCGCGCAGGCGCCCGGCCCTCGGGCTTGATGCCGACGCGCTTCTTCGCGGTACCTTTCGCGAGTTCCTTCTGAACCCGCGCGGCACCGATGAAGCCGCCTTCGCTGCGGCGGCGCTTCTGGATCGACCAGACGAGATCGGCCTCGACCGGCGAGATCGTCTCATCGAGTTCATGGCCATAGAGGCAGAGGCCGCCTTCGAGGCGGAGCGAATCGCGCGCGCCGAGGCCCACGGGCTTCACCAGCGGGTCCGACAGCAGCAGGTTCCACAGCTTGGACGCATCGGCATTCGAGACGGAAATCTCGAAGCCGTCCTCGCCGGTGTAGCCCGAGCGCGAGACTTGGCACCTGATGCCGCCGATCTCGACGTCGGCATAATGCATGAAGGGAATGTCCTTCACCGCCGGCGCCAGCCTGGCCAGCGCCTCCTCGGCCTTCGGGCCCTGCAGCGCCACCAGCGAAAGATCATCGCGGCGCGTGAGCTTCACGCCTGACGGAAGATGCGTCTGCATCCAGCCGTAATCGTGTTCCTTGCGGCCGGCGTTGACGACGACATAGAGCGTGCCGTCCTTCACGTGCCGCGTGATCATCAGGTCGTCCAGCGTGCCGCCCTCTTCGTTGAGGAACTGCGAGTAGCGCTGCTGGTGCGGCTTGAGGCTGAGGACGTCGGCCGGCACCAGCGCCTCCATGGCCTTGGCCACCACCTCGAAGCTCGCCCCCTCGATGAGGCACTGCCCCATGTGGGAGACGTCGAAGAGGCCGGCATTGGCCCTGGTCCAGTTATGCTCCGCGAGGATGCCGGCGGGATATTGCACCGGCATGTCATAGCCGGCGAAGGGCACCATGCGGGCGCCCAGCTTGACGTGGTCGTCGTACAGGGATGTTCGTTCGGGAGCGTCTTCGCTCATCTCGTTTCAGTCTCCGGACAAGGAATGGCCAGACCCGGCGAGACCGGATCTGCCCCCTCTGTACGAGACCTGAGAGATTTCACATCCGGTCACTCCGACACCGGATGCTTGCTCCTTCGGTGAGCGGGCCCTGTCATGTGGCCCGCTGCTCTCCAGAGTTCGACCTTACGCCCTGCCGGTCCTTTTGCCTGAGAGTTTCCGGGGCGGTTGCTCCTTCGGCGCCGGTGTGACCCGGTCTCTTCCGCACAGGGCGCTGTGCTGAACGGTTGTAAGCTAGCCCGATCCACACCCAAGTCAAGCAGACCTGACGTCAGACCTGCTCTGTGGAAAAGACACCGGGAAGACTGACTTCCAGCAATTCGAGGTCACCGGACACTGCGGAATAGCGGGTCCTGAGGCCCGGCGGGATCACGAAGGCATCGCCAGCCTGCAGGGTAAACGGGTCCTTGCCCTCGCCCTCCAGCACCATCGAGCCCTTCATCACGAAGGTGAACAGGATATCACCCCGGTGGATCGTCCAGCGCGTCTCCCCGCCGTCGGGCTTCGCCACCATGACGGAGGCCACCCCCTTGGTATTGGCGTTGATCGTCGTGTCGCGCGCCACGAAGCCCGGCAGGCGGAAGGGCCTGAAGTCACCGCTGGCGCCCGCATTGTGAACGAAGCGCTGGCCCTGCCATTCACGCGCGCGGCGGAGCTGGCCGGTGGGCAGCACCATCTCGTGGTCGATCTCGGTGACGTGCTCGGCGGGCACGCCGATCTCGATCACCTCGATGCCATCGCTCGCCTCCAGCACGCGGTGGCGGATTTCCGGGGGCTGGATGAAGCAGTCGCCCGGGTGCAAACGGATCGGCCCGCCCTGGTCCTCGTAGACCACATCGACCCAGCCCCTGATGCAGAAGATGAGCTGGAAGCCGACCTTGTGGAAATGCACCATGTCCGGCACCGGCCCGCCATCGGGGATGCGGATGTGGGACGCGATCATCGCGCCGCCGAGCCGTGACGGCACGAGGTCGCGGTAGAGCATGCCAGCCCGCCCGATCACCCAGGGCGCCTGGTCGGCGAGGCGGCGGACGACGAAGGCATGTTCGGTTTTCGGCAGCACCAGCGGCGGGTTCAGCGCGTCGATCTCGATGCGGGTACCGTTGGGGGCGGTGAGGACGCGCTCGCCCCCCGCGAAATCGTCCGGATCCGCGGTGAGGATGCGGATCGTGCCGGGGGGCTCTGCCGCCCCCTTCTCGATCCGCAGCCTCAGGCCATGACCGGTGAATACGGCAACCTCCGGGTTGTCGGCGGGGTAGATCATGTCCAGCCGCATGTTCAGGACCTTGGTGAAGAAGGCCAGGTCGTTGCGGAGTTCGGACGTCGGCAGGCGGATTTCGGCGCGGGTGTCGGTCATCGGCCGGAGGCTCGCCGCAAATGCCAGGCTCGGCAAGCGACTTTTGCCGTTGCCACGCTGCCGTCATGGCAATTTACTACTCAGCGTGGTCCGCCCGTGAATGGTCGCCGGCGGACTGACAACAGGGACAGGCGCACATGCAACACTACATTCTCCTCGCCAACTGGACGGAACAGGGCATCAAGAACATCAAGGACAGCCCGGCGCGCGTCGAAGCGGCGCGTCAGCTGGCCAAATCCATGGGCTGCGTCATGGGCGATTTCTACATGACGGCCGGCGCCACCGACATGGTCTGGATGTTCGAGGCGCCGGACGACGACGCGGTGGCGAAGTTCACCCTGACGCTGGCCATGAAGGGCAATGTCCGCACAACGACGCTGAAGGCCTTCAAGGAAGCCGATTTCGCCCGGATCATCCACGGCCTCTGACCGGGGCCGCGCCGGCCCTTCGCACCGGGCGAGGGGCCGGCCACCTTGCCGATCCGGTTGACATCCCGCCGCCCGGACCGCATCTGTTGGGCATGACGAAGCCGCCTCTCAAAATTCTTCTCGCGGCACCCCGCGGCTTCTGCGCCGGCGTGGTGCGGGCGATCGACATCGTGGAGCGCGCGCTCGCCCTTTACGGTGCACCGGTCTATGTGCGCCACGAGATCGTGCACAACAGGTTCGTGGTCGACGACCTGAAGGCCAAGGGCGCCATCTTCGTCGACGAGCTCGACGAAATCCCCGACGGTGACCGCCCCGTCGTCTTCTCCGCCCATGGCGTGCCGAAAGCGGTGCCCGCCGCCGCCACCGCGCGCCACATGTTCCAGCTCGATGCCACCTGCCCGCTGGTCACCAAGGTGCACATGGAGGCGCAGCGCCACCATGCCGAGGGCTACGAGATCATCCTCATCGGCCACAGGGGCCACCCGGAGGTGATCGGCACCATGGGGCAATTGCCGCCGGGTGCGGTGATCCTCATCGAGACGGCGGAAGACGTGGCGACGCTCAAGGTCAAGGACGAAGCCAAGCTCGCCTATGTCACCCAGACGACCCTGTCGGTCGACGACACGAAGGACGTGATCGCGGCGCTGCAGCAGCGCTTCCCGTCGATCAAAGGGCCCTACAAGGAAGACATCTGCTACGCCACCACCAACCGCCAGGAGGCGGTGAAGGCCATCGCACCGCGCGTCGAGCTGCTGCTGGTGGTGGGCGCGCCGAACTCGTCGAATTCCCGCCGCCTCGTCGAGGTCGGCGAGCGCGAGGGAACGCCGCGCTCCATGCTGGTGCAGCGCGCGAGCGAGCTCGACTGGGCGACGCTCCAGGGCCTCTCCACCATCGGCATCACGGCCGGCGCCTCGGCGCCCGAGCTCCTCGTGAATGAGATCGTCGATGCCTTCCGCGACCATTACGACGTGAGCGTCGAGACGGTGACGCTGCGCGAGGAGAACGTCTCCTTCAAGCTGCCGCGCGAGCTGCGCGAGGTTCCGGCCACTCCATGACCGCGAACAAGGTGATCGTGCATACCGACGGGGCCTGTTCGGGCAATCCCGGTCCCGGCGGCTGGGGCGCCATCCTCGACTACAACGGCACCCGCAAGGAACTCAATGGCGGCGAGGGCCTGACCACCAACAACCGGATGGAGCTGATGGGCGCCATCTCGGCGCTGGAGGCCCTGAAGCGCCCCTGCGAGGTCGAGATGCATGTTGACTCGCAATATGTGAAGGACGGCATCACCAAGTGGATCCATGGCTGGAAGAAGAATGGCTGGAAGACCGCCGACAAGAAGCCGGTCAAGAACGCCGAGCTGTGGCAACGCCTCGACGATGCGCTGAAGCTGCACAAGGTGTCATGGCACTGGGTGAAGGGCCACGCCGGGCACGACCACAACGAGCGCGCCGACGAACTGGCGCGCGAGGGCATGGCGCCGTTCAAGCGGCGGTGACTCGTCTCCCACGCGACACCCCGCATCTACTCACCTTGCCCCGGCTTGACCGGGGCATCCTTTTCGCGACGACCAAAAAAGGATCGCCCGGTCAAGCCGGGCGAAGGTGAATTCGTGGACGCTTGCTGTTCACGGCGTCGGTTACTTCCCCCTTCGCTTCGCCACGTCCTCCGCCATCGGGCACAGGATCTCGAACATCATCGTGACACCCGCATGGGCCGTGACGCCCGACGGATCGAACGGCGGCGAGACTTCGACCACGTCGCCACCGACGATGTGGAGCCCCCGCATCTCGCGCAGCATCGCTTGAGCCTGGAAGGTCGTGAAGCCGCCCACCTCCGGCGTGCCGGTGCCGGGCGCATAGGCGGGGTCGAGGCAGTCGATGTCGAAGCTCACATAGGTGGGGCCGTCGCCGACGACCTTGCGGGCCTCCGCCATGATGGCCTTGGGGCCCTTCTCCATCGCCTCCTCGATGCGCACCATGCGCACGCCCATCTTCTCGCCCCATTCGAAATCGTCGAGGTCATACATCGAACCGCGCAGCCCGATCTGGATCGTGCGCTTCGGGTCCAGCACGCCTTCCTCGATGGCGCGGCGGAACGGCGTGCCGTGAGTGTATTTGAAGCCGCCGAAATAGCCGTCATAGAGATCGGTGTGGGCATCGAAATGGATCATGCCCACCGGCTGCTTCTCGCCCACGGCGCGCAGCACGGGCAGCGAGCAGAGATGATCGCCGCCGGCCGACAGCGGGCGGATGCCCTTGGCGACGAGCGTCTTGAAATAGGTCTCGACCCGCTTCAGGCCGTCCATCACGTCGGCCGGATTCACCGGGCAGTCGCCGAGGTCGGCGATGTTGGCGAGTTTCGAGGGCGTCACATGCGAGGTCTGGTGCATGGGGCGTACCATGGAGGACATGTCGCGCATCTGGCGAGGGCCGTGGCGCGGGCCCGGGCGGTTCGTCGTGCCACCGTCCCACGGAATGCCGACCATGCCGATGTCGATGCCCTGCGCATCCTCGAGCGAGACGTGCGGCATGCGCATGAAGGTGGCGATGGCGCCGAAGCGCGGCGTGACCAGCCCCGAGAGGGGCTTGTTGAATTCATCCATGTCGTGACCTCAGTTCTTGATGACCAGCTTGCGCGGCGTCTTGCACAGGCATTCGACGCCAGTCGCGGTGATGAGAATGGTTTCGGAGAGTTCGAGCCCGCCGTCGTCGAGCCACAGCGCGGGCATGAAGTGCAGCGTCATGTTGGGCTCGAGCACCGTCCTGTCGCCGCGGCGGATCGACAGCGTGCGCTCGCCCCAGTCCGGCGGGTAGGAGAGGCCGATCGAATAGCCGGCGCGCGAATCCTTGTGGAAGCCGCGCTTCTGCAGGGTGCCGAAGAAGGCGTCCGCCACCTCGCCACAGGTTGTGCCGGGCTTGCACGTCTCGAGCCCCGCCTCGGTCGCCTCCGACACCGCACTCTCGGCGTCGAGGAACTTCTGCGGCGGCTTGCCGAGATAGACCGTGCGTGACAAGGGCGCGTGGTAGCGGCGATAGCAGCCGCCGAGTTCGAAGAAGGTGCCCTCGTTGTCGTTGAAGGGCCGGTCGTCCCAGGTCAGGTGCGGCGCGGTGGCGTCGACACCCGAGGGCAGCATCGGCACGAAGGCGCAGTAGTCGCCCCAGTGGCCATTGGCGCCCAGTGCTGCCTGCTTCTGGATCTCGGCGACCAGCACGTTCTTCGGCAGGCCGGGCTCGACCAGTTCGATCACCTTGGCATGCATGGCGTCGACGATCGCCGCGGCGCGGCGGATGAAGGTCACCTCGTTGTCCGACTTCACCGTGCGCTGCCAGTTGACGAGACCGGTGGCATCGACGAACTGCGCGTCGTCGAGCGGCCCCCGCAGCGCTTCGAAGGCGGCGGCGGTGAACCAGTAATTGTCCATCTCGACGCCGATGCGGCCCTGGTCCCAGCCCCGCTCGCGGATCACCTGGGCCAGCTGCTTCATCGGGTGCTTCAGCGGGTTCTGAACGTAAGTGTCGTCATAGCCCACGATGTTGTCGTGGGTCATGAACACGGTGCGCTTGGCGCCTTGCGCATCCATGCCGCGGCCCCACCAGACGGGCTCGCCCTCCATCCCCAGCAGCACGCCCTGGTGGACGTAGAAGGACCAGCCGTCATAGCCCGTCAGCCACGCCATGTTGGAGGGGTCCGACACGAGGATGAGGTCGATCCCCTTCGCCGCCATGGCATGGCGCGTCTTGGCGATGCGGCGGTGATATTCGTCTTGCGGGAAATGCAGCGTCACACTTGTCATGGCAGGCATGATGATACGGCGGGGCCTTCTTGCGCAAGGGCCAGCGCCCGGCTTATCTGGACCCATGAGCAAGGATTTCGACATCATCGTCATCGGCGCCGGCATTGCCGGGGCCTCCGTCGCGGCGCATCTGGCGGCGACGCACCGCGTCGCCATCTGCGAGATGGAGGACCGGCCGGGCTACCACACCACCGGCCGATCGGCCGCCATGTATGAGCCCAATTACGGTTCGCCGCCGATGCTGGCGCTGACGCGCGCCGCCGGCCCTGAGTTCTGGGCGGGCGGCTTCCTCATGAAGCGCGACACCATGTTCTTCGCGCCCCCCGAGCAGGAGCAGCAGTTCCGGCACCTGATGGGATTCCAGAAGGGCATGCGCGAGATTTCGGTGGCGGAGGCAAAGCGCCGCTTCCCCTTCCTCGCCGACGGCTATGCCAGGTGGGCGGTGCTGGACGAGCACACGGCCGATATCGACGTCGATGCGCTGCACCAGCATTACCTGAAGCTGTTCCGCCAGAACGGCGGCGAGATGCATTGCGACCACGCGGTCCAGGGGCTGGAGAAGAACGGCCAGTGGACGGTGCGCACGACGGGTGAAACGCTCCGTGCCCGGATCATCGTCGATGCCGCCGGCGCCTGGGGCGACGTGGTGGCCGAGATGGCGGGGCGCAGGCGCATCGGCCTGCAGCCCAAGCGCCGCTCCATGGCGGTGGTGCCCGGCCCCGAGGGCGAGGATTTCATGAAATGGCCGATGGTCGGCGACGTGGGCGAGACCTGGTACTGCAAGCCGCAGTCCGGCAAGCTCCTGATCTCGCCCGCCGAGGCGACCCCCGTCGACCCGCATGACGCCTATGCCGACGACATGACGCTGGCGGAGGGCATCGCGCGCTTCAGCGAAGCCGTGAACTACGAGGTGACGCGAGTGGAGCGCACCTGGGGCGGATTGCGCTCCTTCGCGCCCGACGGCTGCCCGGTGGTGGGCTATGACGCGAAGGACGACGGTTTCTTCTGGCTGATCGGCCAGGGTGGATACGGCATCCAGTCCTCGCCCGCCCTGTCGCGGCTCGCCGCAGCCCTGGTGCGCGGCGATGCGCCGCCGGCGGACATCATGAATGAAGGGCTGGTGCTGGCCGACATTTCGCCGGAGCGGTTCTGATCGTCTTCTCCCGCTTCAGCGGGAGAAGAAGGGCCCCGTTGCGAAGCAACGGGTAGATGAGGGGAAGTCTGAACACCGGCCGTTGAAGCTGCCTGACTTCCCCTCACCTACCCCAACTTCGTTGGGGCCCCCTCCTCTCCCGCTCCGCGGGAGAGGACGCTCAGCTCACCCCGCCAGCAGCGGGAACTCCGGTGCGTCCATCACCGCGCCGTGCTTCAGGGTCACGCCGCGGAACGGCGGCGAGGTGTTGATGCCCTCGCGGCGCGCAAAGCGCACGTTGTCGCCCATCAGGCGCAGCGAGAAGGCGCGGCGCTGCTCGACCTTGCTCTTGTTGGCGGGCGCGCCATGGAGCGTCATGTAGTTGAAGGCCACCGCATCGCCCGGCTCGAGCGCCCAGCCGATCACCTGGTACTTGTCGCGGTTCCCCTCGATGTCGGGCACGGGTTCCAGCCCGTCATTCTCGTTCAGGGCCGTCTTGTTGAAGCGCTCGGGGCGGAAATACTTGCCCCACTTGTGCGAGCCGGCGACGAATTCCAGCGTCCGCTCGCGCGGCACGCTGTCGAGCGGAATCCACAGCGACACCGTGTCGGAGCCATCGACGCAGTAATAGGGCTGGTCCTGGTGCCAGGGCGTGGGCACGTCGGCACCCGGCTCCTTCACCAGCACGTGCTCGTGGAACAGGCGCACGGTCTTCGAGCCCATCAGCTCGCGGCCCACTTCGGCGGCATCAGAGTGGAAGATGAAGTCGCGGTATTCGGGGATGCGGTCCCAGTTGCAGTAATCGCCGACGAAGCGGCCCGCACCATCCTTGCCCTGGTAGATCTTCACGTCGGCCGAAGGTTCGGAGAGATTGCGGTCGACACCCTTGCGCAGGGTTTCAATCCACGGGGTGAAGACGCCGCGCAGCACGCAGGCGCCGTCGCGGCGGAAGGCTTCGATGGTTTCGGGGGGCACGATGCTGGTCATGGGCAAACTCCTGCTGGCGGGGCATTCTGCCAGCCCCGCCCCGCGCCGTAAACCATCCGGCGTTGCACAGCTTTTGATCGTGCGCATTTTTCGTGCTTAAGTGCGCGCACGCCCCCCGAAGGGCGGGACAAAAGACGACAGGGAGTATTTCATGAAATTCAGAACACTGCTGGGCGCCGCCCTGCTGGCTTCGAGCATGCTGGTGGCCAACGCCGCCGAAGCGGCCAAGACGCTGGTCTACTGCTCGGAAGGCTCGCCCGAGAACTTCACCCCGGCCATCAACACCACCGGCACCAGCTTCGATGCCGCCCGCCCCGTCTACAACCGCCTCGTGCAATTCAAGCCCGGCACCACCGAAGTGGAGCCCGCCCTGGCCGAGAGCTGGAAGGTCTCGCCCGACGGCCTGACCATCACCTTCAAGCTGCGCAAGGGTGTGAAGTTCCACTCGGGCGTGAACGGCTTCACCCCGACCCGCGACCTGACCGCCGAAGACGTGATCTGGTCCTTCGACCGCCAGTGGAAGCCGGACCATCCCTACGCCAAGGTGTCCAACGGCTCCTATGACTATTTCAACGACATGGGCATGCCGGACCTGCTCGACTCGATCTCCAAGGGCGACGACGACCTGACGGTCATCTTCAAGCTCAAGAAGCCGAACGCCCCGATCCTCGCCAACCTGGCGATGGACTTCGCCGCCATCCAGTCGGCCGAATATGCCAAGTACCTGATGGACAAGGGCACGCCGGAGCAGTTCGACCAGATCCCGGTCGGCACCGGCTCGTTCCAGTTCGTGGCCTACCAGAAGGACGCGGTGATCCGCTACAAGGCCTTCGACGGCTGGGCGGGCAAGCCCAAGATCGACAACCTGGTCTATGCCATCACGCCCGATGCCACGGCCCGCTATGCCAAGCTGAAGGCCAACGAGTGCCAGGTGATGATCGCCCCGAACCCGGCGGATCTGGCCGAGATCAAGAAGAACCCGGACGTGAAGGTTCTCGAGCAGGCGGGTCTGAACATCGGCTACTACGCCATGAACAACGAGAAGCCGCCCTTCGACAAGAAGGAAGTGCGCGAAGCCTTCGCCATGGCGATCGACCGCGATGCGATCATCAAGGAGGTCTATCAGGGTGCCGGCCAGAAGGCCAAGAACCTGATCCCGCCGACCATGTGGTCGTATGACGACAAGATCAAGGACGTCGAATACAACCCCGAGAAAGCCAAGAAGATGTTGGCCGATGCGGGCGTCAAGGACCTGAAGATCGACATCTGGTGGATGCCGGTGCAGCGGCCCTACAACCCGAACGCCAAGCGCATGGCAGAGATGATCCAGGCCGACCTCGCGAAGATCGGCGTGGACTCGACGCTCGTCTCCTACGAGTGGGGCGAGTACCGCAAGCGCATGCAGGCCGGCGAGCACATGACCGGCATGCTGGGCTGGACCGGTGACAATGGCGATCCGGACAACTTCTTCGGCGTTCTCCTGGGCTGCAACCCCGAGGGCAAGCCCAACAGCAACAACATTCCGAAGTGGTGCAATGCCAAGTTCCAGGAGGTGGTGAACAAGGCCGCGCAGATCACCGACAAGGCGGAGCGCACCAAGCTCTACATGGAAGCGCAGAAGATCCAGGCGGAGGAAATGCCGCAGGTCAACATCGCGCACTCCACCGTGTTCGAGCCGATCCGCAAGAACGTGAAGGGCTACAAGGTGAGCCCGCTCGGCAGCCACGAATTCCAGAACGTGGAACTCGAGTAAGCACGAAACCGCCCTTCTCCCGGCCATCCGAGCCGGGGGAAGGGTTTTTTGTATCCGGCGTCACGTCCGACACCACCACAGGTGCCAATGTTCCGGTTTCTCCTCAAGCGCCTGGCGCTGACCATCCCGACCTTCATCGCGCTGATGTTCATCACCTTCGTGATGATCCGGCTGGTGCCGGGCGATCCCATCGAGGTGCGCCGCGGCGAGCGCGGAATCTCGCCCGAACGCCTGGCGCAGCTGCGCCACGAAATGGGCCTCGACCAGCCGATCTGGAAGCAGTTCCTCGACTATGCCAATGCCCTGCTGCATGGCGACTTCGGCACCTCGATCGTTTCGAAATCCCCGGTGCTGCATGAATTCCTGACGCTGTTCCCCGCCACGGTGGAACTGACCGCCACCGCCATGCTGTTCGCCGTGGTGCTGGGCGTTCCCGCCGGCGTCATCGCCGCCTCGCGGCGCGGCGGCATCTATGACCAGACGCTGATGGGCCTGGCGCTCACCGGCTATTCCATGCCGATCTTCTGGTGGGGCCTGATCCTCGTCCTCGTCATGTCGAACACGCTGGGCCTCACGCCAGTCTCGGGCCGCGTCGACCTCGTCAACTACTACTACGATCCGGTCACCGGCTTCATGTTGATCGATTCACTGTTGTCCGATCAGGACGGCGCCTTCTGGGATGCGGTGCGCCACCTGATCCTGCCGATGATCGTGCTCGGCACCGTGCCGCTCGCCGTCATCGCGCGCATGACGCGCTCCTCCATGCTGGAAGTGCTGGAAGAGGATTACGTGCGAACCGCCCGCGCCAAGGGCCTGTCATGGACGCGCATCGTCGGCGTGCACGCGCTCCGGAATGCGCTGATCCCGGTGGTGACCGTGATCGGCCTGCAGGTGGGCGGGCTGCTCGCGGGCGCGGTGCTGACGGAGACGATCTTCTCCTGGCCCGGCGTGGGCAAGTGGCTGATCGAATCGATCAACCGCCGCGACTATCCGGCACTGCAGGGCGGCATCATGCTGATCGCCACCATCGTCATCCTCGTCAACCTGCTGGTCGACCTGCTCTATGGCCTCATCAATCCGAGGATCCGCCATGCCAAGTGACACCGTGATCCCCGCCGTGGCGGCAGCCCCCGCGCCACCGGCACCTCCCGGGCCGATCCGCGCCTTCTGGCGCGCCTTCCGCGAGAACCGCGGCGCGGTGCTGGGGCTCGTCATCGTCTCCATCATCTTCTTCGTCGCGATCTTCGCCAACTGGCTCGCCCCCTACAATCCGCTCGAACAGTTCCGCGGCAGCGAAACCCTGCCGCCGTTCTGGGCCGAGGGCAGCGACCCCAAGTTCATCCTCGGCACCGATGCGGTGGGCCGCGACATGCTCTCCCGGCTCATGTACGGCGCGCGCGTGTCGCTGTTCATCGGCCTCTCGGTCATGGTCGTCTCCATGGTGGTGGGCGTGGCGCTGGGCCTCGTCTCGGCCTTCTTCGGCGGACTGCTCGACGTGATGATCATCCGGGTGATGGACCTGATCATGGCGATCCCCTCCCTCGTGCTGGCGATCCTGATCATCGCCATCATCGGGCCCAACCTCACCAACACCATCGTGGCGGTGACGATCGTGGGCCTGCCGCGCTACGTGCGCCTCGTCCGCGCCTCGGCGTTGAGCGAACTCACCAAGGACTACGTGACGGCGGCAAAGGTGTCGGGCGTCGGCAAGTTCCGGCTGATGACGGTGACGGTGCTGCCGAACTGCCTGGCCCCGCTCATCGTGCAGGCCGCACTCGGCATGTCGGATGCCATCCTCGAGGCGGCGGGCCTCGGCTTCCTGGGCCTTGGCGCGCAGCCGCCGACGCCCGAATGGGGCTCGATGCTGGCCGACACGCGCGACCTGATGCTGTCGCACCCGTGGGTCATGGCCTTCCCGGGCATCGCCATCCTCATCACCGTGCTGGCGATCAACTTGCTGGGCGACGGCCTGCGCGATGCGCTCGACCCCCGGCTGAGGAGGAGCTGAGATGGCGCTGCTCGAAATCGAGAACCTCACCGTCGAGTTCAAGACCGGCTCGGGCTATTTCCGCGCCGTCGACAGCGTGAGCCTGAAGGTCGACAAGGGCGAGGTGCTGGCCATCGTGGGCGAGTCCGGCTCCGGCAAGTCGGTCTCGATGCTGGCCGTCATGGGCCTGCTGCCGTGGACCGCCAAGGTGACGGCCGACAGGATGACCTTCGAGGGCATCGACCTCCTGGGCCTCTCCGCCAATGCGCGGCGCCGGATCATCGGCAAGGACATCGCCATGATCTTCCAGGAGCCGATGTCGAGCCTCAACCCGTGCTTCACCGTGGGCTTCCAGATCATGGAGGCGCTGAAGGAGCATCTCGACATGGGCAAGGCCGCGCGCAAGGCGCGGGCCATCGAACTTCTCGGCCTCGTCGGCATTCCCTCGCCCGAGCAGCGGCTGAAGGCCTTCCCCCACCAGCTGTCGGGCGGCATGAGCCAGCGCGTGATGATCGCCATGGCGATCGCCTGCAATCCCAAGCTCCTGATCGCCGACGAGCCGACGACCGCGCTCGACGTCACCATCCAGGCGCAGA
Source organism: uncultured Alphaproteobacteria bacterium (assembly GCA_945957365.1). GTDB lineage: Bacteria > Pseudomonadota > Alphaproteobacteria > Rhizobiales > Aestuariivirgaceae > Aestuariivirga. The sequence goes on from CAMFKI010000017.1 coordinate 76,493, forward strand.
TCCTCGAGCTTCTCGTGAGGCTGCAGAAGGAGACGGGCATGGGCCTCGTGCTCATCACCCATTCGATGGGCGTGGTGGCCGAGACGGCCGAACGCGTCTCCGTGCAATATGCCGGGCAGAAGGTCGAGGAGCAGGCAGTGAAGAACCTGTTCCGCGATCCGCATCATCCCTACACCGCTGCGCTCCTCTCGGCACTCCCCGAGCGCGCCAAGGGGCGCAAGCTGCCGTCGATCCCCGGCATGGTGCCGGGGCAGTTCGACCGCCCCGCGGGCTGCCTGTTCTCGCCGCGCTGCGTGCTGGCGACGGACCTCTGCCGGACGACGAAGCCGCCGCGCATCGAGGGCGCGCTGTGCCATTATCCGCTGCATGACGGTGTGCCGCTGAACCACCCCGGAAAGGAGAAGGCGGCATGAGCATCGTCGTCACCGCCCGCGACCTCACGCGCTATTACTCCGTCTCGCGCGGCGCCTTCTCGGGCCAGGCCACGCTGAAGGCGTTGGACGGCGCCAGCTTTTCGATCGAACGCGGCAAGACGCTGGCGGTGGTCGGCGAGTCGGGCTGCGGCAAGTCGACCCTCGCGCGGCTCATCACCATGATCGAAACGCCGACGTCGGGTTCGCTGAACATCGGCGGGCAGGAGATCGTGGGCGCGACATCCGCCCAGCTCAAGGCGCTGCGGGCGCGTGTGCAGATCGTGTTCCAGAATCCCTATGGCTCGCTCAACCCGCGCCAGAAGATCGGCCACGCGCTGGAGGAGCCGCTGCTCGTCAACACCACGATCGGCGCGAAGGAACGCACCGAGAAGGCGCGCGACATGATGGCCCGCGTCGGCCTGCGCCCCGAGCAATATGACCGCTATCCGCACATGTTCTCCGGCGGCCAGCGCCAGCGCATCGCCATTGCGCGCGCCCTGATGCTGGACCCGGAACTCCTGGTGCTGGACGAGCCGGTCTCCGCCCTCGACGTTTCGATCCAGGCGCAGGTGCTGAACCTGCTTGCCGACCTGCAGGACCGGCTGAACCTCGCCTACCTCTTCATCAGCCATGACCTGTCGGTGGTCCGCCACATCGCCGACGACGTGATGGTGATGTATCTCGGCCGCGCCGTGGAGCACGGGCCGCGCGACCGGATCTTCAGCAACCCGCAGCACCCCTATACCAAGGCGCTGCTGTCGGCGACGCCGCAGCCCGACCCCGAGCGCAAGCGTGAGCGTGTCGTGCTCAAGGGTGAGCTGCCGTCACCGCTGAACCCGCCCACGGGCTGCACCTTCCACACGCGCTGCCCGTGGGCGTTCGAACCCTGCCCCCGCATCAATCCTGCCTTGCTTGCGCATGATGGAAGCCTTGTGGCATGCCATGCGGTGAACCCGCCCGAGCCTTCAACGAAAGCAGCCTGACATGTCAAAGCGTGCAGAACTCTCGACCGGCGAAGCCCTCGTCGGCCTCCTCGAAGCCTATGGTGTCGACACCATCTTCGGCATTCCCGGCGTCCATAACGTCGAGATGTACCGCGCGCTGCCACGCTCGAAAATCAATCACGTGCTGGTGCGCCACGAACAGGGTGCGGGCTTCATGGCCGACGGCTACGCGCGGGCCACGGGCAAGCCCGGCGTGTGCTTCACCATCACCGGGCCGGGCCTCACCAACATCCTGACGCCGCTCGGCCAGGCGTGGTCCGACTCGAGCAACGTGCTGGTGATCTCCTCCGCACTCGACATCCGCGACTCGGCGCAAGGCCGCGGCCGCTTGCACGAGATGATCGACCAGCGCGCCGCCGCGGCGGCCGTGACCGCGCTCAACTTCCGCTGCTACACGCCGAAGGACGTTCGTGACGCGGTGGCCGCGGCCTTCGCGCATTTCGCCAGCGGCAGGCCGCGCCCGGTCTATATCGAAGTGCCGCTCGATCTTCTGAAGGAGCCGGCCGGCGACGGCTGGACGGCGCGCGGGCTGCCGAAGCGGCCCTCGCCCAATGCCGAACAGATCGCCGCGGCGGTGGCCAAGCTCAACGCCGCGAAGAAGCCGCTGATCCTGCTGGGCGGCGGCGCGCTGGAGGCCGGCAAGGCCGCCGTGGAGATCGCCGAGAAGCTGAAGGCGCCGATCATCACGACCACCGCCGGCAAGGGCGCGGTGCCGACCGGCCACCCGCTGTGCCTCGGGCAGGTTCTGGCGCGCGAGGGCTTCTGGACGCTGGCGGCCGGATCGGATGCCATCCTCTGCGTGGGCTCAGAGCTTTCCGAGACCGACCACTGGAACGACAGCGTGGCGATCGAGAAGAACCTGATCCGCATCGACCTCGACCCCGCCGTGATGGGCCGCCCGCATACCGCCGAGATCGCCATCCTCGGCGACGCGCGCGAGGCGCTGGAGCTGATCGCCAGGGGCGTGAAGGACAAGAAGGGCAAGGCCGAAGCCAACTTCGACATGGGCGAGCCCGACGCGCTGCGCGCCATGCTCACCACGGTGCTCGAGGTGATCCGCAGGGAATTGCCGGAGGACACGGTGATCGCGTCCGACATGACACAGATCGCCTATGCGGCGAACGAGGTGTTCCCGCTGTCCGTTCCCCGCACCTGGCTGCACCCGGTGGGCTTCGGCACGCTGGGCTTCGGGCTTCCCGTGGGCATCGGGGCCAAGTTCGGCGTGGGTGACCGGCCCGTGGCGGTGCTGATCGGCGATTATGGCATCCAGTACACCATCAACGAGCTGGGCACCGCCGCCGAGCACAAGCTGCCGATCGTGATCCTGATGTGGAACAACAACGCACTGGGCGAGATCCGCGACGACATGGTGCGGAAGGGCATCCAGCCCAATGCCGTGACGCTGCAGAACCCCGACTTCCAGGCGCTCGCCAAGGCCTATGGACTCAATGCCGAACAGCCAAAGGACCTGAAGGCGCTCGCTGCCGCAATCCGCAAGGCGCTGAAGGCGGAAGGCCCGACGCTGATCGAGATGACACCGCGCATGGTGGCCGGATATGGGCTCCTATCAAGGGAATTTCGTCCTTGACAGCGCGCGCTCGATGTGCTAGAAGAGCGCATACTCCACAATTGGGTCCAGGGGATGGGCCTGAAAGGGCCCTCATCCGCCCTTCGGGCACCTTCTCCCATTGCTGCGCAACGGGAGAAGGGGATGGTGGCGACAGAGTGACTTTCAGTCTTTGCAAGTGAGGAAAGCCAGAACGGTTCCGGTCCCTTCTCCCGTCCGCAGGATGGGAGAAGGTGGCCGACAGGCCGGATGAGGGC
>CAMFKI010000018.1 GCA_945957365.1 uncultured Alphaproteobacteria bacterium
ATAAGCTGGTGTTGCACTTCGTTTGTGAACTCAGGGGATCCAGCTTTCCACGTGATCGCTGCCCAAAGCTGGACCCCGGCCTTCGCCGGGGTGACGGCCTAAGGGGGCCCTAGGCCGGCCTCACCAGCACATGCTTCTTTTTGCCCATCGACAGCTTGATCACGCCATCCGCCAGCAGCGCCCGCGTCAGCACCAGCTTGTCGTCTGCCACCGCCTGGTCGTTCACCCGGATGGCCCCGCCCTGGAGCGAGCGGCGTGCCTCGCCGTTCGAGGTGGCGAAGCCCGCCGCGACGCAGGCCGCAAGAAGGCCCGTTCCCTTGTCGAGGTCGAGTTCGATCGACGGCAGCCCCGCGGCACTCTGGCCTTCCTCGAAGGTGCGGCGCGCGGTCTCGGCGGAGTCCTCCGCGACGGCGCGGCCGTGCAGCATGGCCGTCGCCTCGGTGGCGAGGATCTTCTTGGCCTCGTTGATCTCTGAGCCGCCCAGGGCGCCCAGCCGCTCGATCTCGGCCAGCGGCATCTCGGTATAGAGCTTCAGGAAGCGCGTCACGTCCGCGTCCTCGGCATTGCGCCAGTACTGCCAGTAGTCATAGGGCGACAACAGGTCGGCGTTGAGCCACACGGCACCGGACGCCGTCTTGCCCATCTTGGCGCCCGACGAGGTGGTGAGCAGCGGGGACGTCAGCGCGAACAGCTGACGCTGGTCGCAGCGGCGTCCGAGCTCGATGCCGTTGACGATGTTGCCCCACTGGTCGGAGCCGCCCATCTGCAGCACGCAGTTGTGCCGGCGCGACAGCTCCAGGAAGTCATAGCCCTGCAGGATCATGTAGTTGAATTCGAGGAAGGTGAGCGGCTGTTCGCGGTCGAGGCGCAGCTTCACCGAATCGAAGCTCAGCATGCGGTTGATGGTGAAGTGCACGCCATAGTCGCGCAGGAAGTCGATGTAGTTGAGATGGTCCAGCCAGTCGGCATTGTTGGCCATCAGCGCGTCGGTGGGGCCGTCGCCGAATGTCAGGAACTTGGTGAAGACCTGGCGGATGCCGGCGAGGTTGGTGGCGATCTGCTCGACGCTCAGCATCTTGCGCGACTCGTCCTTGAACGAGGGGTCGCCGATCTTGGTGGTGCCGCCGCCCATCAGCGCGACCGGCTTGTGGCCGGTCTTCTGCATCCAGCGCAGCATCATGATCTGGACCAGCGAACCCGCGTGGAGCGAGGTGGCCGTCGCGTCGAAGCCGATATAGCCGGTGATCTTGCCAGCCTTCGCCTGTTGGTCCAGCGCTTGCGGGTCCGAGATCTGGTGGATGAAACCGCGCTCTGACAGTATGTTGAGGAAATCGGACTTGAACTGGCTCATGGCATTCGGACTTTCGAAACAGGCTGCGGGCTCATACCACGGAGGCCCGCCCTGTCAAAACTGACCACCGCCTTGGGCCTCATGTCGGGCACCTCGCTCGACGGCATCGACGTGGCGCTGCTGCGCACCGACGGCGAATCCGAGGTCAGCCGCGGTCCCGCCGCCACCTATCCCTACCGTCCCGACCAACAGGCCGTGCTCCACGACGCCCTGCAGGAGGCGAAGGCCCTCGAGACCCGCGACTCCCGCCCCGGCATCCTCGCCGAGGCCGAGCGTGCCCTCACCGAGTGGCACGCCGAGGCGGTCGCGCGGTTTTTGGACGCCAATGGCCTCACCCCGTCCGAGATCGATCTCATCGGCTTCCACGGCCAGACCGTCATCCACCGCCCGGAGCGCCGCCTGACCGTTCAACTCGGCCTTGGCCCGACGCTGGCAAGGCGCACCGGCATCCCGGTGGTCTACGACATGCGCGCCGCGGACGTCGCCGCCGGCGGGCAGGGGGCGCCGCTGGTGCCCGTCTACCACCGGGCACTGGCCGCCGCCGTGGCGGAGCGGCCGGTCGCCTTCGTCAACATCGGCGGGGTGGCCAACATGACCTGGGTCGGGCGGGACGGGGAGCTGGTCGCCTTCGATACCGGTCCCGGCAATGCCCTTCTCAACGACTGGTGCGAGCGCCACACGGACGTCCCCTATGACGTCGACGGACAACTTGGCAACCGCGGGCGGAGCAATCCGGTTGTGCTCGAGCAGCTTCTGAACCACACCTTTTTTGCAACATCCGCACCCAAATCTCTCGACCGGAACAGCTTCGAGACCACCATCGTCGATGGCCTGTCGCCGGCCGACGGCGCCGCGACGCTCACCCGCTTCACTGCCGAATCGATCGCACTCGGCGAGAAGCTGGTGCCCGAAGCGCCCCGGCTCTACATCGTCTGCGGCGGCGGAAGGCTCAACCCGACGCTGATTCAAAACCTCAGGGAAATCTTGGAAGTTCCTGTAATCACAGCAGAAGATGCCAGAATGAACGGTGACTCCATGGAGGCCGAGGCCTGGGCCTACCTCGCCGTTCGGTGTCTCGGGGGATTGCCGATCACCTTCCCGGGCACGACCGGGGCGCCCCGACCGCTGTCAGGCGGCACTGTCGCGAGGCCATAGCCTCCGCAGCGCCCGCCCATCGATCACGACGAGTGCCAGGATGATGATGACCGTTCCGATTACTTCCATTGTATCAAGGGTTTCGCCCAGAAGCGCGAAACCCATGGCGATGGCGGAGACCGGGATCAGCATGGTCACCAGCAGAACGTTCGCAGGCCCCGACCGTGCCACCACGCGGAAGAAGATGATGTAGGCAAGTGACGTCGACAGCAGTGCAAGACCCAGCAGCGCCGCCCAACTTTGCCATGACGCATCAAGGAGTTGCGAGGGTTTGTCAAAGCTGAAGGCGAGCACTGTCATGATCACCGAGGAGCACAGGAGCTGCCCCGTCGCCATGCTCAGCGGCGGCGTGTTCTTGAGTTTCAGCTTGGCCCACAGGCTGCCCATGCCATAGCTCGCCGCCGCCCCGAGGCACAGCAGGATGCCGATGCTCTGCGAATTCTCACCCAGCAGGGTGCCGCCCTTGAGCACCGCGACGCCCACGATGCCGATGAGAATCCCCAGCACTTTCCGCAATATAAGCGGCTCCAGCCCGGCGGCGGCGATGAACGCCACGCCGAACAGCGGCGCGGTGGCATTGATGACCGAGGCCAACCCCGAGGCGATCATCGTCTGGCCCGTCACGATCAGGGTGAAGGGAATGACGTTGTTGAGGATCGAGAGCCCGACGATCGCCGTCCATGCCGCCCTGTCGCGCGGCAGGGGTCCGATGAGCAGCACATGCAGCGGCAGCAGGGCCGCACTGGCGATGACTACCCGCGCCATCACGATGACCAGCGGGGAAAGGTCCTTTACCGCAATGCCAACAAAGAGATAGGAGCCGCCCCAGATGACCGAGAGCAGCAGCAGCAGGCCCCAGACGGAAAGCGGGATATGGTGGTGGCCGGGCGACGACATAGGCGTGATCCTTGCTTGCCCGGCCTTTTCGTCGAAGCCCGGACAGTGCGCCACCCGATAAGTGACTAGAGCTGACCTTCCGCCGCCAGCCGCTTGTCGAGATAGGTCGAGCAGATCTTCGAAAGCTCGTCGATCTTGTCCTGGAAGAAGTGATTGGCCCCCGGGATCACCTTGTGCTCCACCGCAATTCCCTTTTGAGTCTTGAGCTTGGACACCAGGCTGTGGACCGCTTCGGGGGGCGTGACGGTGTCCTTCTCGCCGTTCACGAACAGGCCGGAAGCCGGGCAGGGCGCGAGGAACGAAAAGTCATAGTGCTTGGCCAGCGGCGCGACGGAGATGAAGCCGGAAATTTCCGGGCGGCGCATCAGGAGCTGCATCGAGATCCAGGCCCCGAAGGAGACGCCGGCGATCCAGCAGATCTTGGCCTCGCGGTTGAAGGATTGCAGCCAGTCGAGTGCGGACGCGGCATCGGAAAGCTCTCCGGCGCCGTTTTCGAACACCCCCTGGGAACGGCCTACGCCCCTGAAATTGAAGCGCAAAACCGAGAATCCGCGGCTCTGGAACATCTGGTACATGGTGTGGACGATGGGGTTGTTCATCGTGCCGCCGAAGCTCGGGTGCGGATGGAGCAGGATGGCGATGGGCGATCCGGCGGCCTTGGAGTGGTGGTAGCGCGCCTCGATGCGGCCCGCGGGTCCGCTGAAAATCACTTCCGGCATAAAGCTCTGATCCTCATGGGGATATCCGGCAGGAAAAACCCGGTGGACGGTCCACCGAATAATTGACTCCTGTACTCGGGTTTTCTATATCCCTGTTTAGAATTGTTCGAAACTGGTGGCGCGTGTCACCGCTGCCTTGAAGTTCTCGCCTTTAGCACGGGTGAGGGGTTCAAAATCAAGGATTTCGTGCCATGAAGATGAGCACCAAGGGCCGTTACGCCGTGATGGCGATGATCGACATCGCCACCCATTCCGATGGGGCGCCGGTTTCGCTGGCGGAAATCGCCGAGCGGCAGGACATTTCACAGGAATACCTGGAGCAATTGTTCGGCAAGCTGCGCAAGGCGAAGCTGGTCGAAAGCGCGCGCGGGCCCGGCGGGGGCTACCGCCTGGCATGCGCCATGAGCGAGATTCCGGTTGCCAAGATCATTGCCGCCGTTGACGAGGAGTTGCAGTTCACGCGGTGCAATGGCGATGCCGTCGAAGGCTGCGTGAAGGGCGACCGCTGCAACGCGCATGACCTGTGGTCGAGCCTGGGGCGCCAGATGATGGCGTTTCTGTCATCGATTACACTCGAGGACGTGGTCGAGAAGCGCAACCTGGCGCTGGCCGCCACCATCAAGCAGACCAAGGACCGCCACCCGGAGGGCCAGCCGGCGTGAGGAGCTACCTCGACCATAACGCGACCTCGACGCTCAGGCCGGAAGCCCGGGCGGCGATGGTGCGCGCAATGGATTGTACGGGGAATGCCTCCTCGGTTCACGCCGAGGGACGCGCGGCGCGGAAGCTGCTGGACGATGCGCGCGAGCAGGTGGCCCGCGCCGTGGGCGTGATCCCCGCCATGGTGGTATTCACGAGCGGTGGCAGCGAGGCCAACAACATGGTGCTCAAGGGTGCGCCTGTTGAAAGGATTATCGTTTCCGCCGTCGAGCACCCTTCGGTGCTGCAGGCGGCGACGGCATCGGGCAAGCCCGTGGGTATCATTCCGGTCGATGAGAACGGTGTCATCGACCTCGATGCACTGGCGGAATTGTTGCACGGGCCGAAGGCGCTGGTGAGCGTGATGATGGCCAACAACGAGACGGGCGTCGTTCAGCCATTGGCGGATGTTGTGCGGATGGCGCAGTCGCATGGTGCACTGGTGCACAGTGATGCGGTGCAGGTTCTGGGCAAGATGCCGTTGAATTTTGCGTTGCCGCCGTTGGATTTTCTGACGCTGTCGGCGCATAAGAATGGTGGTCCGGTTGGTGTTGGCGCCGTTGTCATTCGCGATGGTGTGGTTGTCGATCCGTTGATCCATGGCGGTGGCCAGGAATTGCGCCGGCGGGCCGGCACCGAGAACTTGGTGACGATTGCAGGCTTTGGCGCCGTCGCTGGCCTCAAGCAGGACGTCTGTAGCTTGCGTGACCGGCTGGAGGCAGAGCTCGAGGGTGCCGTGATTTTCGGCAGCGCCGTCGAGCGGCTTCCCAACACCACCTGCTTCGCCTTTCCCGGCATGAGGGCCGAGACGCTGCTGATGGCCTTCGACCTCGAGGGCGTTGCGGTCTCGTCCGGCTCCGCCTGCTCGTCGGGCAAGGTGGCGAAATCGCATGTGCTGGCCGCCATGGGCGTGAAGCCGGAAATCTCCGAGGCCGCCATCCGCGTATCACTCGGCTGGGACACCTCCGAACAGGACATCGAACATTTCACTGCCGCGTGGCGCAAGATCCGCGACCGCCACAAGGCCAGGGCTGCTGCCTGAGGGAAACATGGCTGATATTGATACGATTGCACTCGTCAAGGACATCGACGTCGACAAGTACAAATACGGCTTCACGACCGACATCGAGTCCGAATATGCGCCGAAGGGCCTGAACGAGGACACCGTTCGCTTCATCTCGAACAAGAAGAACGAGCCGGCCTGGATGCTGGAGGCCCGCCTCGAAGCCTATCGCCGCTGGCTGCAGATGGACGAGCCCACCTGGGCCAAGGTCAGCTACCCGAAGATCGACTTCCAGGACATCTACTATTACGCAGCGCCCAAGAGCGTCTCGGCGCCGAAGAGCCTCGACGAGGTCGACCCCAAGCTGCTCGAGACCTATGCCAAACTCGGCATTCCGCTGAAGGAGCAGGAAATCCTCGCCGGCGTCCGGAAGCAGGGCGAGAAGAGCGATCTCGACGAGGAGGGCAGCGAATATGCCTCCGGCAAGGTGGCGGTCGATGCGGTGTTCGACTCGGTCTCCGTCGTCACCACCTTCAAGGCGGAACTCGCAAAGGCGGGCGTGATCTTCTGCTCGATCTCGGAAGCGCTGCGCGAGCACCCGGAGCTGGTGAAGAAGTACCTCTTCTCCGTCGTGCCGCAGGGCGACAATTATTATGCGGCGCTCAATGCGGCCGTGTTCTCGGATGGCTCCTTCGTCTACGTGCCGCCCGGCGTGCGCTGCCCGATGGAGCTCTCGACCTATTTCCGCATGAACGCCAAGAACACCGGCCAGTTCGAGCGCACGCTGATCATCGCCGACAAGGGCTCCTACGTCTCCTATCTCGAAGGCTGCACCGCGCCGACGCGCGAGGAGAGCCAGCTCCATGCCGCGGTCGTGGAGCTCATCGCGCTGGACGATGCCGAGATCAAGTATTCGACGGTGCAGAACTGGTACCCCGGCGACGCCGAGGGCAAGGGCGGCGTCTACAATTTCGTCACCAAGCGCGGCGACTGCCGTGGGCCCCGTTCCAAGATTTCGTGGACGCAGGTGGAGACCGGTTCAGCCATCACCTGGAAGTATCCCAGCTGCATCCTGCGCGGTGAGGAATCGCGCGGCGAGTTCTACTCGATCGCCATTTCCAATGGCCGCCAGCAGGTCGACTCGGGCACCAAGATGATCCACCTCGGCAAGAACACGTCGAGCCGCATCATCTCCAAGGGCATCGCGGCGGGCCGCTCCGACAACACCTATCGCGGCCTCGTCTCGGCGCATCGCAAGGCGCTGAACGCGCGCAACTTCACGCAGTGCGACTCGCTCTTGATCGGCGACAAGTGCGGCGCGCATACGGTTCCTTACATCGAGGCCAAGACCTCGACGGCGCAGTTCGAACACGAGGCGACGACGTCCAAGATCTCGGACGACCAGATGTTCTACTGCATGTCGCGCGGGCTTAGCCAAGAAGAGGCCGTGGCGCTGATCGTCAACGGCTTCGTGCGCGACGTGCTGCAGCAGCTGCCCATGGAATTCATGGCCGAGACGCAGAAGTTGATCGGCATCTCGCTGGAAGGAAGCGTGGGGTGACCCTGACCTTCCTCGATATCGCACTGCCCATCGGGCTGGCGCTGGTCTTCGCGGTGTTCCGCTATGGCCAGTACCGCTTGGCCGAACCCAAAACCGCCCTGCCGAAGGCGGCGGCCGATGGCGTCAAGGGCGCCATTGGCCTTGCCGTCATCACGCTCGGCTACAAGTACTTCACTCATTGAGGCGATGACCGTGACCCTTCTCAATATCGACAACCTGCATGTGAAGCTCGAAGACGAGGACCGCGAGATCATCCGCGGCCTGTCGCTCACCGTGAAGCCGGGCGAGGTGCATGCCATCATGGGGCCGAACGGATCCGGCAAGTCGACGCTGTCCTATGTGCTCGCGGGCCGCGAGGGCTATGAGGTGACGGAAGGCTCCGTCACCTTCAAGGGCGAGGACCTGCTGGAGATGCCGCCGGAAGAGCGTGCGGCCAAGGGCGTGTTCCTGGCCTTCCAGTATCCGATCGAGATCCCCGGCGTTGCCACCATGCAGTTCCTCAAGGTGGCGCTCAATTCGCAGCGCAAGGCGCGCGGCGAGAAGGAGCTTTCGACGCCCGACTTCATGCGTTTGGTGAAGGAGCGCGCGGCCAAGCTGAACGTGAGCCAGGACATGCTGAAGCGCCCCGTCAACGTGGGCTTCTCGGGCGGCGAGAAGAAGCGCGCCGAAATCCTGCAGATGGCGGTGCTGGAGCCCTCGCTCTGCATCCTCGACGAGACCGATAGCGGCCTCGACATCGATGCGCTGCGCATCGTGGCCGATGGCGTCAACGCGCTGCGCTCGCCGGATCGCGGCATGATCGTCATCACCCACTACCAGCGCCTGCTCGACTACATCGTGCCGGACTATGTGCATGTGCTGTCCAAGGGCCGCATCGTGAAGTCGGGCGACAAGCACCTGGCGCTGGAACTCGAAGAGAAGGGCTACGCCGAATTCACGCAGGACGCGGCATGAGCACTGCAATTGCAAAGACGGCCGCCGAGGAGGCGCTGGGCTTCCAGCTGCCGCACCGGCGCATGGAAGACTGGCGCTGGACCGACCTGCGCCAGCTGATCGACAAGCCCTATCCGCCGCGCCAGAAGGTGCGGGCGTTGCCGGGCGATGTGGAGCGGCTGATCGGGAGTTCGATCTTCTCAGGGATCGCCGCCACGCGCATGGTCTTCGTCAACGGCGAATATGATGCCGCGCATTCGAAGCTCGCCAATTCCTACGTCGAGTCCAGGTCCGAGCTGAGCGACCCGGTGAACCTGATGAACGTCGCCTTCGCCACCGATGGCGCAAGGCTGCGGATCGAGGGCAATGTCGATACGCCGATCGAGCTGATCTTCATTGCGACCGATGCCTCCCCGCGCACCGTGGCGACGCGCAACGTGATCGAGGTGGCGGACGACGCGTCGGCCACCATCATCGAGACGCATCTGGGCGAGGGCAGCTACCTCGCCAATTCGGTGACCGAGATCTGGGTCGGCAACAATGCCCGCCTCGACCGAGTGAAGGTGGAACTCGAGTCGCATGACGCCGTGCACTTGGCACATTGCCATGTGGTCGTCGGCCACAGCGTGACCTTCCGCGACTTCACGCTGACGACGGGCGCGAAGCTCAACCGCCAGGACGGCACCTTCCGCTTCGTCGGCGAATTCGCCGATGCCAAGGTGTCGGGCGCCTACATGCTCGCCGCCAAGCAGCATGCCGATACCCGCCTCGTCGTAGACCACGAGGTGCCGAACTGCGCCAGCCGCGAGCTGTTCAAGTGCGTGATGGACGACCATGCCCGCGGCATCTTCCAGGGCAAGGTGATCGTGAGGCCCGGCGCGCAGAAGACCGACGGCAAGCAGTCGAGCCATGCGCTGCTGCTGTCCGAAACGTCCGAGTTCGATGCCAAGCCCGAGCTCGAGATCTATGCCGATGACGTGGCCTGCGGCCATGGCGCGACGTCGGGCGACCTCAACCACGACCATGTCTTCTACCTGAAGTCCCGTGGCGTGCCGGAGGCGGAAGCCAAGGCGCTGCTGATCGCCGCCTTCGTGGGCGAGGCCTTCGACATGATCCACCATGACGGCATCAAGGCCGCGTTGGAAGACTTCGCCGCGCGTTGGCTGACCGAGCACCGGAGGAAGGGCTGATGGCTTACGACGTCCAGGCCATCCGCAAGGATTTCCCGATCCTGTCGCGCCAGGTCTATGGCAAGCCGCTGGTCTATCTCGACAACGGCGCCTCGGCCCAGAAGCCGCAGGTGGTGCTGGACACCATGATGAAGGCCTACACGGAAGACTACGCCAACGTGCACCGGGGCCTGCATTACCTCTCCAACGCCGCCACCCAGGCCTTCGAGGATGCGCGCGAGAGCGTGAAGCGTTTCCTCAACGCGCCCTCGGCCGAGCAGATCATCTTCACCCGCAACGCGACCGAAGCCATCAACCTCGTGGCGCAGAGCTATGGAGGCATGGTGATCGGGGAGGGGGACGAGATCGTGCTCTCGATCCTCGAGCACCATTCCAACATCGTGCCGTGGGACTTCCACAGGAAGCGCTGCGGTGCCGTTCTGAAGTGGGCGCCGATCGACGATGAGGGCAATTTCCTGCTCGAGGAATTCGAGAAGCTGCTGACGCCGCGCACCAGGATCGTGGCCATCACCCAGATGTCCAACGCGCTCGGCACCATCGTGCCGGTGGCGGAGGTGATCAAGCTCGCCCATGCGCGGGGCATCCCGGTGCTGGTCGATGGTTCGCAGTCGGCCGTGCACATGGGCATCGACGTGCAGACGCTCGATGCCGACTTCTTCGTCTTCACCGGCCACAAGACCTATGGGCCCACCGGCATCGGCGTGCTCTATGGCAAGAAGGAGCTGCTCGCCAGCATGCCGCCCTACCAGGGTGGTGGTGAAATGATTGCAGAAGTGACGACGGATTTCGTCACTTACAACGATCCGCCGCACCGCTTCGAGGCGGGCACGCCGGCGATCGTGCAGGCGATCGGGCTGGGCGCCGCGCTCGACTACATGCGTGGCGTGGGACTCGACAACATCGCCGCCCACGAGGCGCTGCTGCGCGACCGTGCCATGGAACGGCTGTCGGAGATCAATTCGCTGCGCATTTACGGGCGCGCCAAGCACAAGGGCGCCATCGTCTCCTTCACCATGGAGGGGGCGCATGCGCATGATGTCGCCACCGTGATCGACCGCGCGGGCGTTGCCGTCCGTGCCGGCACCCATTGCACCCAGCCGCTGCTGCAGCGCTTCGGCGTCACCGCCACCTGCCGCGCTTCCTTCGCCATGTACAACACCCTCGAAGAGGTTGATGTTCTGGCCGAAGCGCTTATCTCTGCCCGGAGGATATTCGGATGACCGATGCCGCGACCGAGACCAAGCCCGCCACCGACATTGCGCCGAACCCCTCGGCCATTCCGCCGGACGAGCTGGCGCGCCTGACGGACGACATCGTCGCGGCGCTGAAGACCGTCTATGACCCGGAAATCCCGGTCGACATCTATGAGTTGGGCCTCATCTACAAGGTCGACATCGACGACGACCGCAACGTCGCCATCGAGATGACGCTGACCGCGCCCGGCTGCCCCGTCGCGGGCGACATGCCGGGCTGGGTCGAGAATGCCGTCTCGGCCGTGCAGGGCGTGCAGAGCTGCCGCGCCACCATCGTCTTCGATCCGCCGTGGGACCACAGCCGCATGTCGGAAGAGGCCCGCGTCGCCATGAACATGTGGTAAGGAGTTACGTATGGCATCCGCTTCACGTCCCATTCCCCAGGTCATGAAACTGACCGACGCCGCCGCCGACCGTGTGCGCGAGATCATGGCGAAGTCGGACAAGCCCGTGGTGGGCCTGCGCATCGGCGTCAAGAATGGCGGCTGTGCGGGCATGGAATACACCATGGAATGGGCCGAGGACCAGAAGCCCTTCGACGAGGTCGTCGAGGACAAGGGCGTCAAGGTGCTGATCGACGCCAAGGCGATGATGTTCCTGCTCGGCACCGAGATGGACTACCAGACCACCACGCTGAAATCGGGCTTCGTGTTCAACAACCCCAACCAGGTCTCGGCCTGCGGTTGCGGCGAGAGCGTGCAGCTGAAGGCGGCGGCGACGTAGGGCTGCCGGTTCTCCCTTCACTCACTCCCCCATTCACCTTGCGCGGGCTTGACCCGCCCATCCTCTTACTGGATTGGGCTTTCGCCGGGATGACGACCGACGGTGGTTGCGCTAGTGTTGTGCCGGGAACGAGGTGCGATTCACGAGGTGTCTGCCATGCGCAAGCTGCCCTTGCTGGCCGCGTTCCTGTTCCTCCTTCCCGTTCCGCTCCACGCCGATGACGATGCCGATCCCAATGCGGGGGTCACCGGCGAGCATGACTTCAACATGTATTGTGCGAGCTGCCATGGCGAGGACGCCAGGGGCAATGGCCCCAAGGCCTTCAGCCTGGCCAAGAAGCCGCCGGACCTGACGACTCTCAGCCAGCGCTATGGCGCATTCCCGAGCGACAAGCTGGCGCGGATGATCGACGGACGCGACCCGGTTCCGGGCCACGGCGAGCGCGAGATGCCGGTGTGGGGTGTGTGGTTCAAGGCGGAATCGGCCCAGGAACTGGGCGGGGCGGAAGGCGACGAGGCCTCGGTGCAGCGCCGCGTCGACAATCTCATCGGCTATATCGAGGGGCTGCAGGTGAAATAGGGGCCCCGCGCCGGCGGCACGGGGCGTTTGTGTTTCAGAATATCTTCAGCAGGGCGCTGAACATGCCGGCCAGCTGCTGCGGGTCGGCGTCCGCCGGCCACGCCGACGCGGCATGGGCGGCCACGACGGGCACGAAGACCAGCGCCATCATCAGGATGACGATCATGCCGACGTCGTCGGACTGGCCGCCTTCTGCGACGGCCTTTCGGGACATGAAGAGAGACTTGAAGATCATGGGGTTCACCTCTTTCCGACCAGCCGTTACCGGTGGCGGGGGTGAACCGAGGAAAACTCAGTAACCCGCGCGGGCCAGTAACGGCATGGTCGATCGACTATGACTGTCGCTTGGCATGGGGTTTTCGGGTTCCTGTTGAGCATGGAGCGGGAGTCCGCGCCACGTTTCCGACATGGACCGGGACACGCGGTCTGTCAAGGCAAAATGGCATGTCCGGCCCGCCGGGAACCAGTGCGGCGCCCGGCGGGTTTCCCTCCGTAACCCAATGGAGGTCCCTCATGGCCGACGAGACCCGCAACCGAACCGCCGAAGCGCCCGCGAAACGCGAGGAGCGCGACGCCCTCCACACGGCGGTGAACGCCCTGGACGAGGAACCGGGCCAGCGCCCGGAAGCATTGTCGCAATTCGCCGAATCGGCCCGTGACGGCGAGGACAGCCCCAAAGAACTGACCGCCGACCAGGAGACCAAGCCCCGCCCCACCTCCAACAAGGTGAAGCACAAGGTGGCGACCCGCATCCTGCATGACGGGGCCGAGGGCGAGCACCCAGACCCCAAGGCCGAGGGCGCGGACCAGCTACCGGATCGCATCATCGACCGCGGCTGACCGCTCCTATTCCGCCGGAATGGCGGGGCGCGACTGGGCGTAGAGTGCGGCGATGGCACAGGAAGCCAGCCGCGCCCGGACCGTATCGGCCCGCGAGGTGAGCACGATCGGCACGCGCGCGCCGACGACGAGCCCCGCCGCATCGGCATTGGCGAGGAACGACAGGTTCTTCGCCAGCATGTTGCCGGCCTCGAGATCCGGTACCACGAGGATCTGGGCGCGGCCGGCCACCTCGCCATGGATGTTCTTGATCTTCGCCGCGGCCATGTCGATGGCGTTGTCGAAGGCCAGCGGGCCGTCGACATAGGCACCGGTGATTTGGCCGCGCTCGGCCATCTTGCACAGGGCCGCCGCCTCGATGGTCGAGGGGATCTTGGTGGTCACCGTCTCCACCGCCGACAGGATCGCGACCCGCGGCATGCCGAGGCCGATCTGGACGTGGAGGTCGATGGCGTTCTGGACGATGTCGACCTTGGTATCGAGGTCGGGAAAGATGTTGATTGCCGCATCGGTGATGAACAGGGTCTCGGCATAGGTCGGCACGTCCATCACGAAGACGTGGCTGATGCGCCGCGCGGTGCGGAGCCCCGTGGTCGACGAGGTCACCTCGTGCATCAGCTCATCGGTGTGGAGGCTGCCCTTCATGAGGAGTGCGCCTTCCCCCGCCCGGATCAGCGCCACCGCCTGGGCGGCGGCGGCATGGCTGTGCGGGGCATCGACGAGGCGGAAGCCCGCGATGTCGGCGCCGGCCTTCTCGGCCGCGGCCTCGATCCGGGCGCGCGGGCCCACCAGGATGGGACTGATGATGCCGAGCTGGGCGGCCTCGACGGCGCCCGTCAGCGAGGTCTCGTCACAGGGATGGACGACGACGGTGGGGGTAGGCTCGAGCGCCCTGGTGCGCTCGATCAGCCGCTCGTATTTGGCGTGGTTCTGCGTGTCCAATCGGCTCTCCAGACTTGCCCCGGGTTGTGCTAGCGTGCGGCCAGTTTAGCCAAACTGGGGGAGATTGACATGGCGATGCGCGAATTCTTTACGGCGATGTGGCGGACCATCCTGCTGCGCGGGCTGGCGAGCCTGATTTTCGGCGTCCTCGCCTTCGTCTATCCCGGCGTGACGCTGGCCGTGGTGGTGACGCTGTTCGGCGTCTATGCCCTGGTCGACGGCCTGCTGGGCCTGTGGGGCGCCTACCGCGGCAAGGAGGAGGGGACCTCGGTCACCAGCCTGCTGACCGCGCTGGTGAGCATCGTGGCGGGCCTGGTCTGCCTGTTGGCGCCGGATTTCGCCACCCGTTACGTGGTGGTGCTGGTCGGCTTCTGGAACATCGCCGCCGGCCTGCTGCAGCTGATCGGCGCGCTGGTCATGTGGAAGGACATCGAGAAGCCCGGCCTGCTTGCGCTGGCGGGCGTGGCCGGCGCCGTGCTGGGCGGGATCATCGCGTTCAACCCGTCCTTTGCCGCCGAGACCATGATCCGGATCATCGCGGCGACGGCGGTTCTGGTCGGCCTCGTGCTGCTGGTCTTCGGCTGGCAGCTGCGGACCGCGGCGCAGAATTTCATGAAGGCGCGCGGGGCCTAGGGCTTCCGCAGCAAGAGTTCGCGCGCCGTCGCCTCGTTGGTGATCAGCACATTGGCATCGACGAGGCGGATGGCGCCGAGCAGGCAGTCGACCTTGTCGTTGCCGCCCGAGGCGATGACGCGGCTGGGCACGCTCCTGAGCTGCTCGATGGGGAGCGACATGATGCGGCGGTTGACCGGGTGATCGACGAGGCGCCCGTCACGGTCATAGAAATTGAATAGCATGTCGCCCACCGCACCGAGCCGCATCAGTTCGGCGCGTTCCTCGTCGCTGATCAGGTTGAAGCGGAAGGCGGTGGAGGAGGGCGCCATGGTGCCGACGCTGAGGATCGCGAGGTCGAGGCGCTCGGCGCGGCGGAAAATGTCCTTGAGGCCGCAGCGCTCGATCAGCGCCTCGCGCGTTTCGGGTGAATCGACCACCGCTGGCGCCTGGAACAGGTAGCAGTCCGCCCCCATGATGCGGGCGAACTGCCAGGCGAATTCCGCCGGATTGAACTTGCGCGCCTGAACGATGCCGCCCAGGAGCGAGATGACCTGCAGGTTCTCGAGATCGCGCGGCGCCAGCGTAATGAGCGATTCATAGAGCGTCGCACCCCAGCCCACGCCCACCGTCATGTCGTCTTCCAGGGTGTCGGAGACATACATGCCGGCGGCGACGCCGATCGACTTGCGGATGTTTTCGGCCTGCACCGGTTCCGGCACCACCACCGCATCCTTGAAGCCGAAGGCCTTCTTCAGTTCGCCCTCGAGTTCGAAGCACTCGGAGACCTCGCCCTCGATCCAGATCTTCACCTCGCGCTGCTTGATCGCCTCGTTGATGTTGCGCACCACGGTGACGCGGCCGATGCCGAGGCGATCGGCAATCTCGTTCTGGGTGAGGCCCTCGACGTAATACATCCAGGCGATGCGCATGCGGTTGCGGGCGATGCGGCCAGCGCCCCGCTCGGGATTGTGAGGGCGGATCTTGCGGGGCTGGGTCTTCTCCAACATGTGCGGGCCCACGGCGTGGTTGCGGGACTTCATTGTGACGGAGGATACTAATTCCTGCAAGCGGGTGCGAAAGTGTCAGTGGCGCATCGCCCCGGAACGACGGCAAATCCGACGGCAAGGTCACCGCGAACCGGATCCACGGCCGCGCGCCAAGGTCGCTTCGCAGTGCGAGACCTTGTTGCGCCGCGTCATTACGAAACATTTGCACCTCAGAATGTATTTTAGTACATGAATTAGCCGAGTGCCGATCCCGCGCCAGAACGGGAAGGTGCCGAGGGAGGAACGGACATGCTGCCTAGCAGACAGTCGTCGTTTCGGTCGCCGCCCCCGCGCATCGCGAAGGGCCGCTCTCCCCATCGAATCTGCCTTCGACCATCGCCCATCCCGCCCACTGCCGGCCTGCGGTGAGGCCGCGATGCAACGACACAGGCCGAACCCCATGGAGGACCATCGAATGCCGATCACCAAGCCGGGTCTGATCACCCGCCGCTCGTTGCTGAAGTCCACCGCCGCTGCCGGCGCCGCCCTTGCCGTTGGCACGGGTGCGGTGCCGCTGGTCAACATCCGCCGCGCCTATGCGCAGGCCCTTCCCAACCCCGCCGACGTGCTGGCCAAGATCAACGTCGGCAACGTGGTGAAGAAGGAATATCGCGAACAATACAAGCTCGGCGACAATGACGAGCTGTGGGACCCCACGAAGGACTGGATCCGCACGGTGGACTGGGAGCAGGTGCGCAAGGAACATGCCGGCAAGACCGTGCGCTTCGCCATCGGCGCCGCCGACCGCGAATCCGCGCAGGACCAGATCGAGCCCTTCGCGCAGCTGTCGGGCATCAAGATCGAGCTGGTGCCGATCCCGGACGATTCCATGTATGACAAGGTGGTGGCGGAGTTCCTGTCGGGCAATGCCAGCTTCGATGCCATCCAGTTCTTCTCGCCCTGGCTCGGCGACTTCGCGGCGCAGGGCTTCCTCAAGCCGCTCGATGAATATGTGGCGAAGTGGAAGCTGCCCTTCGACGACTTCTACGAGACCTATCAGCTGAACTACGGCCACTGGGCCGACAAGGGCATTCTCGGCATTCCCTTCGACTGCGACCTGCAGATGGTCCACATCCGGCCCTCGGTGTTCAAGAAGATCGGCATCGACGCCGACCGCGTGAAGTCGATCGAGACCTATGACGACATGATCCGCATCGCGCCCGAGCTCAACAAGGCGGAAAAGGGCGTCAGCGGCATCGGCATGATGTGCGGCCGCGGCTTCTGGGCCACCTACACCTGGCAGCACATCGCCGCGCAATATGGCCTCGAACTGTTCAACGAGAACTGGGAGCCGATCTTCAACGGCGATGCCGGTGTCAAGGGGCTCGAAACCATCGTCGCGCTGTCGAAGCATGCGATCGAGGGCGTGGCGGCGGCCGACTGGCCGACCAACCGCGCCGCCTGGCTCGGCGGCCAGATCGCCTGCAACATCTCGTGGCAGGATTCCGGCACGCAGGCGACCAGGCCCGACCAGTCCAAGATCGGCGACGATGTGCTGACCATCTACGAGCCGCGCGTCGCCGGCGGACGCTTCGCGCCGCCCAACATCGCGGGCTCCACCTCCTGCGTGACGGCGACATCGCCCGAGCCCGAGGCGGCCTTCCTGATGCTGGCCTACCTCACGACCGCCTCGATCATGGCGATGAACGAGGCCAACGCCAACGGCGTGGCGCCGGGCTACAAGTCGGTGCTGGCCAATGCCAAGCTGCAGTCGGTGTCGGAGCCTGCCAAGGTGTGGGGCGATGAACTGAACTATGCCTGGTGCGCGCCGCGCCTGCCCAACGGCTTCCAGATCGACCAGGAAATCGGCTTCCTGATCAACAAGGTCGTGGTGGGCGAGATGCAGCCCAAGGAGGCGCTCGACCAGGCGGCAGCCAAGGTCAAGGACATCATGGGCAAGAACGGCTTCTACAAGGGCAACGACCCGATGAACTTCGCCGCCACCGCGCCTGGCATGTGGGTGGGCAAGGGCAAGCCGCTGCCGTTCTGACGTTTGCCGGCCCCTCTCCCGCTTCGCTCCCTGTGGGCGGGGGAGGGGATCTTCATCACAGCAGGTTTCATGACCGACGCCGCTCTCCCCACCTCGACCTTGCGCACGGCGCGGCGACGCAGCCCGTTCCGGCGCAAGGCCTTTCCTTACCTGCTGGTGGCGCCGGCCGTCGTCTACCTGCTGGCCATCACGCTCTATCCCGGCATCTTCGCGCTGTGGCGCAGCTTCTACCAGGGCCGCTTCAAGCTCGAGTTCATCGGCTTCCAGAACTATGCCGAATTGTTCCAGGACGAGGCCTTCTGGCACAGCCTGACCAACACGCTGATCATCGGTTCGATCACGCTGGCGGTCGAATTCGTCATCGCCATGACGCTGGCGGCGCTGGTCTACCGCGATCCCTTCGTGCGCGGCTGGCGCATCGTGTTCCTGCTGCCGATGCTGTTCATGCCCTCGGCCGTCGCCTATCTCTGGAAGCTCCTGTTCAACGACGGGCGCGTGATCAGCGACCTGCTGATGCGGGTGGGCCTCGTCGACCACAATATCGACTTCATGGGATCGACCTGGCTCGCGCGTGGCGTGCTGGTGGTCACCGACGTGTGGCAGTGGGTGCCCTTCCTGTTCATCATCTTCGTCGCGGCGCTGCAGGGCCAGGACAAGGAGATCGAGGAGGCCGCACGCCTCGACGGCGCGCGCTGGGGGCAGATCTTCTTCGCCATCTCGCTGCCGCTGATGCGGCCGGTCATCGCCATTGCATTGGTGCTGCGCGGCATCGACATCCTCACCATGTTCGCGTCCCCCCACATCATCACGCAGGGCTCGCCCGGCGGCGACACCGAGACGCTGAGCTATTTCATCTATCGCACCGGCTTCAAGAGCTTCGAGTTCGGCTATGCATCGGCGGCCTCCGTCGTGGTGCTGATCCTCACCATCATCCTTGCCCAGAGTTTCGTGCGGCGTTTCTTCCGCTCGGGGAGGGAGTGATGGCAGAGGGGACACGTTTCTCCCTCGGCCGTTCGTTCCTGCTGCTCGTCTGGGGGCTGTTCTGCCTGTTGCCGATCATCTTCTTCGCGACGATCGCGCTCCGGCCGCGCAACGAGATCATCGCGCCGGAGCCCATCTACTTCCCGACGATCTCCATCGAGACCTGGGCCAAGATCTGGGACGAATGGCCGATCATGCATTATTTCATGAATTCGGTGATCTCGGTGTCGGGCAGCGTCATCATCTGCCTGGTTCTCGGCATTCCCGCCGCCTATTCGCTGGCGCGCTACCAGTACCGGGGGCGGGAAGACATCGGCTTCTACATCCTGTCCACCAAGATGATGGCGCCCGCCGCGGTGGCGATCCCCATCTTCTTCCTGTTCCGGGCTCTCGACCTGCTCGACACGGTGTGGGCGCTGATGCTGGTCTATGCCGCGATGAACCTGTCGATCGTCGTGTGGATCATCCGTTCCTACATGATCGACATCCCGCACGAGATCGAGGACGCGGCGCGCACCGACGGGGCATCGGACCTGCGCATCCTGTGGTCGATCATCATCCCCATGTGCTTGCCGGGCATCATCACGGCGGCGGTGATCGCGGCGATCTTCGCCATGAACGAGTATCTGTTCACGCTGATCATCGCCACCAAGAATGCCTATCCGCTGTCGGTGGCGCTGGCGAACTTCTCCGGCGGTTCGGACGGCATCATCTACAACGCGATCGCGCTCGTCGCCTTCCTCGCCTTCTTCCCGGCCCTGCTGCTGGTGATCCTGATCCAGAATCACCTGTCGCGCGGGCTGACCATGGGGGCGGTGAAGGGGTAGTGCGGCCGTCGCGCGGGGTGGCCCTCATCCGGCCTGTCGGCCACCTCCTCCCATCCCTGCGGGACGGGAGAAGGACTCGTGGTGATGTGGGGCATTCGCGCAACGAGTCCTTCTCCCGTTGCGAAGCAATGGGAGAAGGTGCCCGACAGGGCGGATGAGGGCCTCGTTCCGCGCGCTCAGCCCTTCGTTCGCGTCCCCTTCATGAACGCCAGCGTATGCGCGAAGTCCTTCACGCCCGCCTGTGAGCCCAATCCCGTGGCATTCAGTGCCGAGGTCGCCTGGGCAAACCTCACCGCCGTCTCCATGTCGAAGCCGTGCACCAGGGCCACCGCGAAGCCGGCATCGAAGGCATCGCCGCAGCCGCAGGTGCATTTCACGGTGATGTCATAGGCGGGCACGTGGAACGTCACCCCATCGCGGTCATGATAATAGGCGCCGTCGCCGCCCAGCGTCAGCACGCAGGCCTTCACCCCCATGTCGAGGAAGAACTTCGCCGTGTCACCATGGTCGCTGCGGCCGCAGAGCGCCTGTGCCTCCTCGATCGAGGGCATGAAATAATCGGTGCAGGGCAGCACCTGCGCGATGGCCGGCAGGTCCTTCGGCGACCCGGCGAAGACATCGACGGTGGTCGTCGCGCCATTGGCCTTGGCGGCCTTCATGATGACCGCGGTCTGGCCCTTGTCCATGGCATCCATCAGGCCGACGCCGCCGGCATGGAAGACCCTGGTGTCCACCGCCCGGGGGATCATGTCGTCGGTGATGAAGAAGTTCGAGGTCGCCCCCTTCATGTGGAGCGCCGGGCGCGAGCCGTCGGCGCGGGTGGTGACGATGGAAGACGAGGTCTTCCAGCCGGGCTGGTGCTGCACGCCCCATGTGTCGACGCCGAAGTGCTGCAGGCGCTGCAGCACCCAGTCTCCCATCAGGTCTTCGCCGACACCGGCCAGTGCCAGCGTCTTCAGTCCCATCTTGGCGGCGGCGATGGCAGCCGTGCCGCCCGCGCCCGAGACCGCGAGAGTGAGTTCGTCGATGAACACCGTGCCGCCGCCGGGTGGCACTTCCGTAAACGGCCAGCCGAGACAATCATAGGTGTAGAAACCCATCGAGACATAGTCGTAGCGCGGCACGGGTTACTCCCATCTGAGGCCGTGCCGGTCTTCAGGCCAGCATCAGCAATGGCTCTTCAATAAGGCTCCTGAAGGCCTGCAGCAACTCCGCACCCACCGCACCATCCACCGCCCGGTGATCGCAGGAGAGGGTGCAGGCGATCTGGCTGGCCAGCACCGGCTGGCCCTTCACGGGAATGAACCGTTCGACGGCAGATCCGACCGCGAGGATCGTCGCCTGCGGCGGGTTGATGATGGCGGTGAACTGCTCGATCCCGTACATCCCGAGGTTGGAGATTGCCGTGGTGCCGCCCTGGTACTCGGACGGCACCAGCCTGCGGGCGCGGGCCTTGGCGGCGAGGTCCTTCATCTCGGCCGAGATGGCGGTGAGGGTCTTGGTCTCGACACTGCGGATCACGGGCGTGAACAGGCCGCCGTCGACGGCGACCGCCACGCCCACGTCGGAGGCGCGATGCCGCAGGATCGCGTCACCGGCCCAGGTGACATTGGCGGCAGGCACCTTCTGCAGGGCAGCACCCATCGCCTTGATGATGAAGTCGTTGATCGACAGCTTCCACAGGGGCTTGCCGTCGGCACCCTTGGGAGCGGCGGCATTGAGGCGCTCGCGCGTCGCCAGCAGCGTGTCCAGCGTGCAGGTGACGGAAAGATAGAAATGCGGGACGGTCTGCTTCGACTCGGTCAAGCGCGCCGCGATGGTGCGGCGCATGCCGTCGACGGGGACAACGTCGAAGCTGCCGGGGGCATAGAGCTTCTGCACGCCGTCGCCGGGGACGGCTGTGGCCGGCATGGCGGCGGGTACCGGTTTGCCTTCCGACGCGCTGCGCACATCCGCCGCGACGATGCGGCCGCGTGGGCCGCTGCCGGCGATGGCGGCGAGCGTCAAGCCCGCTTGGCGTGCGAGGCGGCGGGCGAGTGGGGTGGCGCGTGGGGCTTCGCCGTTGCTGACGGGAGCTGCGGCAACCGATGCAGAAGGGGCCTTTGGTGCCGACGCAGCCTGCGCAACCGGCGTGGCCATCGCAGCGGGCGCGCTGACGGCCTCGCCCTCGGCATAGATCCATGCGACGGCGGAGCCCACAGGTGCTGAGCTTCCCTCGTTCACCACGATGTTGCGCAGGATGCCGTCGGCAGGCGCATCGATCTCCATTGCCGCCTTGTCGGTCTCGATCTCGAACAGCGCCGCACCCTTGGCGACCTTGTCGCCATCCTTGTGGTGCCATTTCGAGATCTTGCCCGTCGCCATGTCCATGTCGACGCGGGGGAGGATGACTTCGACGGCCATCTTACATGCGTCCGCGAACGAGGTTGCGTAAGCCCTCGGTGATGCCAGGCACCTGCGGCACGGCGGCCTTCTCGAGCTCCGGATTATAGGGGATGGGGCTTTCGGCCCCGCCGAGCCGAAGGATCGGCGCGTCGAGATAGTCGAAGGCCTCGCTCTCGGCGATGCGGGCGCTGATCTCCGCACCGATGCCGAGCGTCTTCACGCCTTCATAGACGCAGGCGAGGCGCGAGGTCTTCTTGACGCTCTCGATGATGGTGGCGGTGTCGATGGGGCGCAGCGTGCGGAGGTCGATGACCTCGACGTCGATGCCTTCGGCGGCCAGCGTCTCGGCCGCCTCCAGCGACTTGTGCACCATGATGGAAGTGGCGACGACGGTGACGTCCCTGCCGGGCCGCGCGACATGCGCCTTGCCGATGGGAATGCGGTAGGGCTCCTCCGGAACCTCGCCCTTCATCTTGTAGAGGAGCTTGTGCTCGAACACCATGACGGGGTCGGGATCGTCGATGGCGGCGAGCAGCATGCCCTTCACGTCGGCGGGCGTGGAGGGCTGCACCACCTTGAGGCCCGGCACATGCGCGAGCCAGGCATCGAGCGACTGCGAGTGCTGGGCGGCAGCGCCGGTGCCGGAGCCGGCGGGAAAGCGCATGACGAGCGGCACGTTCACCTTGCCGCCCAGCATGAAGCGCAGCTTGGCCGCCTGGTTGACGATCTGCTCCATGGCGAGCGTCGCGAAGTCGGAGAACTGGAATTCCAGCACCGGCTTGCAGCCGGCAAGTGCGGCGCCGACAGCGACGCCGGCCTGGCCCAGTTCCGAGATCGGCGCGTCCATCACGCGGTCCTCGCCATAGCGGTGCACGAGGTCGCCCGTCACCTGGAAGGCGCCGCCATAGACGCCGATGTCCTCGCCCATCAGGAACACGGCGGGGTCGGCATCCATCGCCTGGGCGAGCGCCTCCTGGATCGCCTGCGCGTAAGTGAGTTCGCGCATCATGCCGCCTCGGGTGAATAGACGTCGCGCGTGACTTCGGATGGATCGGGATCGGTGCCGAGCCGGGCGAATTCGATGCCCGCCGCGATCTCGGCCTCGGCGGATTCGCGGATGGCGTTCACCTCGGCCTCGGTGGCGATGCCATGCGCCATCAGTTCGGACTCGAAATGCGGAATGGGGTCACGCGCCTTCCACTCCTCGATCTCCTCCTTGGTGCGGTAGCGGTTGCGGTCGGAGCGGGAATGGCCCCGCGTGCGGTAGGTCTTGCATTCGACGAGGCTCGGGCCATCGCCGCGCCTTGCCCGCGCGATTGCCTCGGCAATGGCCTCTTCGACGTCGGCGATGGAATTTCCGTCGGCGATGACGCCGGGCATGCCGTAGGCCGCCGCACGGTCGGCGATATTCGCCACCGCCATGGAGCGATCGGTGGAGACCGACATGCCGTACTTGTTGTTCTCGCAGACGAAGACCACCGGCAGCTTCCAGATCGCCGCCATGTTGAGAGCTTCGTGAAACGCGCCTTCATTCGACGCGCCGTCGCCGAAGAAGCACATGGCGACGTCGTCGCGCTTCTGCTTCTTGATGGCGAGTGCCGCCCCCACCGCGATGGGCAGCCCGCCGCCGACGATGCCGTTGGCGCCGAGATTGCCGGTGGCCACGTCGGCGATGTGCATGGAGCCGCCGCGGCCGCGGCAATAGCCTTCCTCCTTGCCGAAGAACTCGGCGAACATCAGCTTGGGGTCCGCCCCCTTGCCGATGCAGTGGCCATGGCCGCGATGCGTCGAGGTGATGTAGTCGGACGTGCGGAGCGCCATGGTGGAGCCGACGGCGGAACCCTCCTGGCCGATCGAGAGATGCATGGTGCCGTGGATGAGGCCGCGCATGTAGGCTTCCTCGGCCCCTTCCTCGAAGCGGCGGATCAGGTACATCCGGCGCAGCGCTTCCTTCAGCTGGTCGGCGGAATATCTCTGATAGAAGGGGCGGGCATTCGGCTTGATCTGGCCCACGGCGTTCATTGCGAAAGTCCTTTCAGCATGTCGTCCTGGCGCTGGCGCAGCGCCACGATGCGGGCGGAGGCATCCACCGCGCAGTTGTCGTAGGTGAGGAGCGCGCCCTTGCGGACCGGCTTCGTGACCTTGCCGTTCTCGAGGAGGCCGCAGGGAATGGCGCGATCCCGCGCCGCATCGCCCGTGGTCATGATCCAGGCGCGGTAGGTGTACTCGCCGATGGCGTCGAGCCGTGCGCCGGGTGCGAGATCCTTCTTGGCCACCGCGCAGACCTCCGCCGAGGGCACGTCGAGCGGCACCATGTCGGCAGCGTGGTAGAGCACGGCGCGGGCACAGGAGAGCGGCACCTCGAGGCTGGTCAGGTGATAGGGCCGGTAGAAGGTGTAGTAGGGGCCTGCACCGAGCTTCAGGTCGTGCATGCGCTCGCGCACGCGGGGATGCGCCATTTCGGCGATGACGAAGACGCCGGGGGCCACACCCTTGCCGATGGAGTAGTCCACGACACCCTTCCTCGACAGCACGCCGCCATCGGCGACGGGGCACAGCACCTTCTCGAGCTGGTCCAGCGTTGCGGCGGGGCCGTGCATGCCGGGGCGGTCGGGCATGAGGCCGGTGGCGTTGGCGATGGCCGCCATTTCCACCATGGTCTTGGAGCCGTCGACGAACTCGACCAGCATGCGCGGGTTCATGTTGCGCCGCTTCGCTTCGTCCATGTATTCCGCCGGTGTGGCATCGATGTTGAGCGGGTTGTTCTTGCCCTTGCCGGCGGCGACGATGGGGTAGCCGAGGCCGGTGACGAAATTGACGAGCTCCATGGTGGAGGAAGGCTCGTCGCCCGCACCCAGCGTATAGACGACGCCCAGCCGCTGCGCCTCGCGCGCCAGATAGGCGCCGATGGTGACGTCGGCCTCGACATTCATCATCACGAGGTGCTTGCCGTGCTCCATGGCGGTGAGGCCGATCTCCGCACCGACCGCCGGCTTGCCCGTGGCATCGACGACGACATCGATGTGGGCAGAGGTGCAGACGAGTTGCGCGTCCTGGGTGATGGCGGTCTTGCCGGACTCCAGCAATGTGGCGAAGGCAGAAGCCGTCGCCGCCTCGGCCACGTCGTTGTCGGGACGGCCGGAAATGCCGAGGGCCTTTCTGGCGGCAGGAAGGTTGATCTCCGCGATCGCGGCGACGGTGATGCCCGTCATCTGCTGGCACTGGGTGACGATGTCGGTGCCCATCTCGCCCGAACCGATGAGGCCGACACGGATGGGTCGGCCCTCCTTCTCCATGCGGCGGCCCAAGTCCGCGGC
This sequence comes from uncultured Alphaproteobacteria bacterium, assembly GCA_945957365.1. Taxonomy (GTDB): domain Bacteria; phylum Pseudomonadota; class Alphaproteobacteria; order Rhizobiales; family Aestuariivirgaceae; genus Aestuariivirga. The sequence goes on from CAMFKI010000018.1 coordinate 25,007, forward strand.
AAGTCCGGTGGCCGCGCCGATGCGGCGCTGGCCGCGCGAAAGATCATCTGCCGGCATGCCGGTCTCCTGACTGCTGCGGAAGGCAGAGAATAGGATACTTTTGGGCCTGCCGGTGTCAATAAGTATTGTTTGGCTCCAATCATCTGATTTCGCAGCTGCGAAGGTGGCTCGCGCCTGCGAAACCGAGCCTGACCGCCGATGCGGGAGCAAGTGCAGGCTCTCCTGAGGCATTCCATTCCGAAACAATCACGCAGGCATCTTGCATTTAGTGTCGGATGTGTGAAACTTCGACCTGAACAGGAGCGAAGCAGCCCATGGCATCGATCAGCCTGAACAAGATCAGCAAGGCCTGGGGCCCTGTGGTGGGCGTGGACGCGATCGACCTCGAGATTCGTGACAAGGAATTCATGGTGTTCCTCGGACCCTCGGGCTGCGGCAAGACCACCACCATGCGGATGATCGCCGGCCTCGAAGACCCCACAGGGGGCGAGATCCTGATTGACGGCGAGACGGTGAACGACGTCGATGCGCGTGACCGCGACGTGGCCATGGTGTTCCAGTCCTACGCGCTCTACCCCAACATGACGATCTACGAGAACATCCGCTTCCCGTTGCGCATGCGCGGCGTGCCGAAGGACAGGCAGGACCAGATGGTGCGTGACGCGGCCGCCATCGTCGAACTCGGCGACCTGCTGGACCGCAAGCCGCGGGCCCTTTCCGGCGGCCAGCGTCAGCGCGCGGCCCTAGCCCGCGCCGTGGTGCGCCACCCGCGCGTGTTCCTGATGGACGAGCCCCTGTCCAACCTCGACGCCAAGCTGCGCCTCACCATGCGGGCCCAGCTGAAGCACATCCAGCGCCGGCTGCAGACGACGACCATCTACGTGACGCATGACCAGATCGAGGCCATGACACTGGCCGACCGCATCGCCATCATGAGCAAGGGCCAGATCCAGCAGCTCGGCACCCCGGACGAGGTCTATAACAACCCGGCCAACGTCTTCGTCGCGGGGTTCATCGGCTCGCCGCCGATGAACCTGCTGAAGGGCGAACTCGAGAACGGCACCTTCGTGGGGCCGGCGACACGCGTCGAGGGCGTGGGCAAGGGCAGCCGGCCGGGCGTGACCCTCGGCATCCGACCGGAGGACGTGTCCGTGGCGGCTCCGGGGCAGGGGCATCTCACGGCGTCACTCTATTCGCTCGAACCCCTCGGCGACCAGACGCTCGCCGCCGTCATGGCGGGAGACCAGATGGTGGTGGCGAAGGCCGCGCGCAGCTTCCGGCAGGAGCTCGAGACCCCGATCAGCCTGGGTTTCGACGTGTCGCGCTGCTATCTCTTCGATGCCGCGAGCGGCGCGCGGCTCTGACCGAAGGCTGGCGTGACAGGTTTGGAGGCAGCATGGCAACGCCCGGTTCAACCGACGGCGAGACCCCCGAGGTCAAGATCACCCGGCGCATTGCGGAACTGGGCGACTGGCGCGGCGATGCGCTCGCCAGGATCCGCAAGCTCATCCATGACGCGGATCCGGAGGTCGTCGAGGAATGGAAATGGCGCGGCGTGCCGGTCTGGTCGCATGGCGGCATCCTGTGCACCGGAGAAACCTACAAGCAGGTGGTGAAGCTCACCTTCGCCAAGGGGGCGGCGCTGCCGGACCCGGGCAAGCTCTTCAATGCGAGCCTCGAGGGCAACCTGCGCCGGGCCATCGACCTCCACGACGGTGGCAAGCTGGACGAGGCCGCCTTCAAACAGCTGATCCGTGACGCCATCGCGGCCAATGTCGCAGCCAGGGCAAAGCGGAAGCGCTCCTGAGCGACAACGCCTGATGGGATTTGTCCGAGTTTCCCTCCCCCTTGTGGGGAGGGATCAAGGGTGGGGGTGCCGCGAGTCCGCTGTTCGAGGCGGGCACGTGGAACGACCCCCACCCCTGCCCCTCCCCACAAGGGGGAGGGGACTTCGATTGCCAGTGAGGGAACGTGTTGACGGCTACGGGCGCACGACGGTCTTGAGGCCTTCCGCATTCCCGGCGATCAGCCGTTCGTAGGCGGCCGGCACATCGGCGATGGCGATGTCGCGATCCGCGAGGCTGATGGCCTCGGCGGCGACGCGGGTGAGCAGGGCGATCGCGTCCGGCAATTCGTCACGGAAGGCATGGCAGCCGATGAGGCTGACCTCGCGCTCGACGAGGATGTTGGGATCGAGGTCGAGCCTGCCATGCATGATGCCGACCAGTGCGATGGCGCCGCCGCCGGCCATGCCATCGAGCAGGCCGGCCAGCGCCGCGGTGCTGCCGGTGGCTTCGATGGCGAAACGAACGTCGCGTGCGGCCGCAGCGGCATCCAGTGTCACCGCCGTGGCGCCGGTCGCCGCGCAGACGCGCGCCACGCGGCGGGCGTTGCGGTCGGCGACGCGGATGTCGCGGTGGCCGTGCGCTGCGAGGACGAGTGCCGCCAGTCCCCCGATGGGGCCGCAGCCGGCGATCAGCACCGGGGCGCCGGGCTCGGGCCGCAGCCGCCTCACCGCATGGAGCGCCACGGCGACGGGTTCGGTCATGACGGCCGCCGCGTCGGGCAGGTCGTCCGGCAGCCTGTGCAGCAGGCGGGCGGGGAGTGAGGTCTGCTCCGCGAAGCCGCCGTCGCAGATTTCGCCGACGAAACCCAGCCTCGCACAGAGATGATGGTTGCCGGCGAGGCAGGCCGGGCATTCCCCGCACCAGAAGCGGGAGTCGGCCACGACGCGGTCGCCCGGTATCAGGCCCGTGACGCCCGCTCCCAGCGTGGTGACGCGGCCGATCAGTTCATGGCCCGGAACCGAGGGGCTACGGCTGATCCACTGGCCGGTGCGGTAGTTGTGGACGTCGGACCCGCAGATCCCGGCGGCGGTGACGGCGAGGTTCACCCAGCCCGGCTCAGGTGCAGCGGGCGCGGGGATGTCCTCGACGCGGAGATCGCCCCTGGCATGGAGTCTGACGGCCTGCATGGGCTCTGGTCCTTTCAGATCGAGGCGAGGAAGCCGCCGTCCACGGGAAAGCATTGGCCGGTGATGTAGCCCGAGGCGCGCGCGGCGAGGAACACCGCGATGCCATCGAGGTCGCGCAATTCGCCGAAACGCGCCATCGGGATCTTGGCCAGCATGGCCTGTTGCCATGCGTCGCTCTGGTAGAAGGCCTCCGTCATCGCGGTGCGGAAATAGCCCGGTGCGATGGCGTTGACGCGGATGCCGAGCGCCGCCCACTCGGCGGCGAGCGCGCGGGTCATGCCGAGGAGGCCGGTCTTCGACGAGCCATAGGGCACGGCGGTGGGAATGCCGACCTCGGTGGTGAGCGAGCACAGATTGATGATGGAGCCGCCTGCCGTCATGCGCTTCGCGGCGGCCTGCGCGCAGAAAAACGCGCCCTTCAGGTTGGTGTCGAGAATCTTGTCCCAGAGCGCTTCGGTGACGTCGAGCGAGGGCATCACCTCCTCGGCGCCGGCGTTGTTCACGAGGATCGAGAGGCCGCCCAGTTGATCCGCTGCGGCGTTCACCGCCGTTGTGACCTGCGCCACGTCGCGCACGTCGAGGGCCAGCGGCACGGCCCTGCGACCCAGGGCTTCGATGGCCGCCACGCAGGCGCCGAGGCTGGCGGCAGCGCGCGCCGTGACCGCGACGTCGGCCCCGGCGCGGGCCAGCGCCACGGCAATCTCCTGGCCGATGCCGCGGCTGGCGCCGGTGACGAGTGCGGTCTGGCCGGTGAGGTCGAAGAGTGAGGCATCGCCCATGTCAGTGGTCCTCGTCGATCTCGTCGCGCAGCTCGTTGAGGATGCGGCGCTTGAGGGCGATGAAGTCGGGCTCGAGTTCAACGTCCGGGTTGCGCGGGCGCGGGATGTCGATGCGGATATCGGCCTTGAGCTTGCCCGGGCGCGCCGTCATGACGATCACCCGGTCGCCGAGCAGGATCGCCTCGTCGATGTCATGCGTCACGAAGGCGACCGTGGTGTGGGAATGCTCCCACACCCGCAGCAGCAGCTTCTGCATGGTGTGCCGCGTCTGGCTGTCGAGCGCGCCGAAGGGCTCGTCCATCAGCAGGATGTCGGGGTCGTTGGCGAGCGCCCGGGCGATCGCCACGCGCTGCATCATGCCGCCCGAGAGCTGCTTGGGATAATGCCCTGCAAAGGCGGTGAGGCCGACCTCGCCGAGGTAATGATCGACGATCGTGCTGCGCTCGGCCTGCGGCAGGCCCTTGCGGCGCGGGCCGTATTCGACGTTCTGGCGCACCGTGAGCCAGGGAAACAGGGTGTAGGACTGGAACACCATGCCGCGGTCGGCTCCCGGCGCCTCGACGCGCTTGCCGGAGGCGAGGATGCTGCCCGAGGTGGCGTCGATCAGCCCCGCAGCGATGTAGAGCAGGCTCGACTTGCCGCAGCCCGAAGGGCCGACGATGACGGTGAACTCGTTGGGCTTCACCTCGAAGGAGATGCCGTCGAGCGCCAGCACCCGCTTGTCGCCCTTGCCATAGGTGAGGGTGACGTCCTGGACGGAAAGATTGCCCTTCATGCTCAAAGCGCCCACGGGCAGAGCCAGCGCCGGAGCAGGCGAAAGGAAATGTCCGAGATCAGGCCGAGCAGCCCGATCAGCATGATGGCGAGGAAGATGGTGTCGACCTGGAAGCCGCGCATCGCCTTGAGCGAGATGAAGCCGAGGCCTGAGTTGGCGGCGACGAGCTCGGCCACGACGAGGTAGGTCCAGGCCCAGCCCATGGTGATGCGCAGCGTGTTGATGATGTTGGGCAGGGCTGCCGGGAAGATCACGTGCCAGATCGCCTCGTTGCGCGTCGTTCCCAGCGTGTAGCTGGCGTTGACGAGATCGCGCGACACGGCATGGGCCTCGTCCGAGATCATGATCAGCTGCGAGAAGAACACCCCGAAGAAGATCACCGTGACGCGCTGGCCGAGCCCGATGCCGATCCACAGGATGAACAGGGGCACCAGCGAGGTGACCGGGAGGTAGCGGATGAAGTTCACCAGCGGTTCCAGTGCCGCCTGCACGATCTTGTAGGTGCCCATGTAGAGCCCGAGCGGCACGGCGATGACGGCGGAGAGCAGGAAGCCGAGGATGACCACCCTGACGCTCGACCAGATATGGACGAACAGCGTGCCGTCCGAGGCCAGCGAAATGCCGCGGCGGATGACGGCGTCGGGCACCGGCAGGAACATGTCGGCGACGTAGCCGCCATAGGAGGCCAGCGCCCAGGCGCCGAGGACGAGCGTCCACACGATGCAGGCGGCGGTGAGCCCGGCCGCGGCGGGGATTTCGCCGAAGGGCGTGGCGAAGCTCTGGAGGAGCGTGCGTTTGGTTGGCATGGGATGTCCGGAATGGCAGCAAGGCGGGCTCCTCGCCCGCCCTGCGTCAGAAGCCTTGTTGGGAGGTCACTTGGGATCGATGAAGGACGTGTCGATCAGGTCGTTGTAGCCGATGTCCATCTTCATCTTCTGGAACCCGCCCCAGATCTTGTTGCCCATCGCCATCAGGTCCTTGGCCTCGCCCTTGTCGGGGGTGCCGAAGAATTCGATGTTGCGGGCCTTGTCGTAGTAGTTGACGCCCTTGGCGGCGCCGGCGAAATCCTCCGGCTTCTCGAGATAGCCGCCCACGCCCTTGGCCATGATGGCATAGGCCTCGTCCGGGTTGGTCTTGATGAATTCGACCGCCTTGAACAGGCCCTTGTTGAAGGCCTCGACGTCCTTCGGGTTGTTCTTGATGTAGTCGCAGGTGAGGTCGACGACGTCGACGATGAGCCCCGGCGTCTGCGAGGAGTCGATCAGCACCTTGCCCTGCTTCTTCTCGCGCACCAGCGAGAGATGCGGCTCCCAGGTCACGGCGGCGGGGATCTGCCCGGCGATGAAGGCGGCGGCGGCGTCGTCAGCCGTCATGTTGGTGATCTGCACGTCCTTCTCGGTCATGCCTTCGCGCGATAGCAGGATGTTGAACCAGAACTGCGACACCGAGCCCTCGTTCAGGCCGACCTGCTGGCCCTTGAGGTCCTTGAGCGAGTTGACGCCGTCGCGCACCAGCACGCCGTCGCCGCCATGGCTGTCGTCCAGCGCCGACACGACCTTGAAGCAGAAGTCGGGCGAACGGTACTTCATGATCTCGTCGATCGTCGAGGCGTTGCCGTCGAGCTGCCCCGAGGCGACGGCGGCCATGTAGATCGAGGCGTCCTCGATGATGTGGAGGTCGACGTCGAGGCCGTTCTCCTTGAAGAAGCCCTTGTCGCGGGCGAGGAACATCGGGCCGTAGCCCACCCAGGTCGTCATGCCGAGCCGCATGGTTCCGGCGTCGGCGGGCAGCGCCGACGCGGCCATCGCCACCACGGCTGCGGCCCCGACGCACAGTTTGAAAAGTGACTTGATGCTCATGATCCTCGTTTCCTCCGTGTCCACGCCCATTGTTGTCCGGCGGGCCATTCTGCGCGGCCCCGTCGCGGCTGCGGCATTGGAGCATGCAGCGGCGGGGGCGAAAAGTATTTTTTTGCACATGCGCTGCGCAGCACCGGCATTGCCGCGCCGCGGACACTCGGCCTAGTCTTTGGCGACCACAGCCGAGGGGGCAGTCCGATGAACCGCGATCCGCGTTACGATATCCTGTTCGAGCCGGTGAAGATCGGTCCGGTGACGACGAAGAACCGCTTCTACCAGGTGCCCCACTGCAACGGCATGGGCTACCGTGACGCTACGGCACTGGCCACCATGCGGGCCATCAAGGCCGAGGGCGGCTGGGGCGTGGTGTGCACCGAGCAGGTGGAAATCCACCCCACGGGCGACGTAGCCCCCTTCATCGAGCTGCGCATCTGGGACGACCAGGACCTGCCGATGCTGGCGCGCATCGCCGAGGCGGTGAAGTCGAAGGGTGCGCTCGCCGGGCTGCAGCTGGCGCACAACAGCATGAATGCGCCGAACCTCTATTCGCGCGAGATCCCGCTGGGGCCGATGGACCTGCCGGTCTACAGCTATTTCAGCGACCCCGTGCAGGTCCGCGCCATGGACAAGGAAGACATCCGGAACTTCCGCAAGTGGCACCGCGACGCGGCACTGAGGGCCAAGCGCGCCGGCTTCGACATCATCTATGTCTATGCCGGCAAGCTGTTCGGCCTGCCGATGTATTTCCTGTCGCGCCGCTTCAACCAGCGCAGCGACGAATATGGCGGCAGCCTGGAGAACCGCGCGCGCTTCCTGAAGGAGCTGATCGAGGACACCAAGGACGCGGTGGGCGACAGCTGCGCAGTGCCCTGCCGCATCTCGGTCGACGAGATGGTGGGCGACGAGGGCATCCACGCGGCCGAGGCGCTGGACATCATCGGACACCTGGCGGAGCTCCCCGACCTCTGGGATCTGACGCTGTCGGGCTGGGAGAATGACAGCCAGACCTCGCGCTTCGCCGAGGAGGGCTACCAGCTGCCGTTCATCCGGGGCATCAAGCCGCTGACCTCGAAGCCGGTCGTCAGCGTCGGGCGCTATACGTCGCCGGACCTGATGGTGAAGCTGGTTCGCGACGGTGTCATCGACCTGATCGGCGCGGCCCGGCCATCGATCGCCGATCCCTACCTGCCGAAGAAGATCGAGGAGGGCCGCATCGAGGACATCCGCGAGTGCATCGGCTGCAACATGTGCGTGGCCGGCGACTTCACCATGACGCCCAGCCGCTGCACGCAGAACCCCTCCTTCGGTGACGAGTGGCGGCGCGGCTGGCACCCGGAGACGATCCGCAGCGTGAAGAAGGACGCCAGGGTGCTGGTGGTGGGCGCCGGACCCGCCGGCCTCGAGGCGGCGATGATGCTCGGCCGCCGCGGCGTCGAGGTGGCGCTGGCGGAGCAGGGCGAGCCCGGCGGCCGCGTGCTGCGCGAGGCGAAATTACCCGGTCTCTCGGCCTGGAAGCGCGTGGCGGATTACCGCCTGGGCCAGCTTCAGCGCGCAACCAAGGTGACGCTCTACCGCGACAGCGCACTGACCGCGGATGACATGCTGGGCTTCGGCTTCGAACACGTGGCCATCGCCACCGGCTCCGCCTGGCGCGTGGATGGCGTGGGGCGCCGGCTGCTGCGGCCCGCACCGCTCGCCGGCGCCGACGTGCTGTCGCCCGACGATCTGATGGCGGGCCGACGGCCCGCGAACCGCAACGTCGTGATCTACGACGACGACCATTACTACATGGGCGGCGTGCTGGCGGAGCTTCTGGTGAAGGAAGGCTTCACGGTCGCCGTGGTGACGCCCGCCGCCGAGGTCTCGACCTGGATGCGGATGACCATGGAACAGCTTTTCGTGCAGCACAGGCTGGTGAACCTCGGGGTGAAGATCATCTCGCACCACCACCTGGTGCGGGCGGATGCCGCGGGCGTCACCTATGCCTGCGGCTTCACCGGCAGGGAAACCGTCGTCGAAAGCTGTTCGCTGGTGCCGGTGACCGCACGGCTGCCCTTGAATGCGGTGGGCCGTGAGCTTCTGGCACGGCGCGGCGAATGGGCTGCGGCGGGCCTGCGCTCCGTCACGCTCATCGGCGATGTGCTGGCGCCGGGCACCATCGCCGCCGCCGTGTGGGCCGGCCGGCGCTATGCCGAGGAGTTCGACGCCGACGAAGGCCCGGTAGCCAGGGACATGCGGCGCGAGGTGACGGGGCTGGCGCCCGGCCCGTTCTATTGGGAGGCGCAGGGCGCTGCGGCGAAATGATGCTGCCGCGCGGCGCGCATCTCCAGTAGAACGGCAGGCAGAATGGCATTCGGGAAGGACGGCGGCATGACGGTCGAAAAGGTCGAGACACTCATCATCGGTGGCGGGCAGGCCGGGCTTGCCGCCAGCCGGCACCTCGGCAAGCGCGGGCGCGAGCACCTGGTGCTCGAGCGCAAGCGCATCGCCGAACGCTGGCGCGCCGAGCGCTGGGACTCGCTCGTCGCCAACGGCCCGGCCTGGCACGACCGCTTTCCCGACCTCGAATTCAAGTGCCATGGCGATGCCTTCGCGACACGCGACGAGATCGTGCAGTACCTGGAGGATTACGCCAGGCAGAACCATTCGCCGGTCCGCACCGGCGTCGAGGTGACGGCACTTCACCGCAACGCCGATGGCAGCTTCCGCGCCGAGACGACGGCCGGCGTGATCGAGGCGAAGAACGTGGTGACGGCGACCGGCCCGTTCCAGAAGCCGCTGCGCCCCGTGATGGTGCCCGACTCCGAGGGCATCCTGCAGATCCACTCGGCGCATTACCAGAAGCCTTCGCAGCTTCCGCCCGGCGCGGTTCTGGTGGTGGGAGCGGGGTCATCGGGCGCGCAGATCGCCGACGAGCTGCAGCGGGCGGGGCGCAAGGTCTATCTCTCGGTCGGCCCGCATGACCGGCCGCCGCGCGCCTATCGCGGCAAGGATTTCGTGTGGTGGCTGGGCGCACTCGGCAAGTGGAATGCCAAGACCATCGCACCCGGAATGGAGCACGTGACCATCGCGGTGAGCGGCGCCCACGGCGGCCACACGGTCGACTTCCGCCAGCTGGCGCATCGCGGCATCACGCTGGTCGGCCGCACCGACGGCTTCGCCGATGGCAAGATGAGCTTCGCCCCCGACCTCAAGGCCAACATCGAGCGCGGCGACGCCAACTACCTCTCGGTGCTGGACGAGGCCGATGCGCATATCGCGGCCAACAAGCTCGATTTCCCGCCCGAGCCCGATGCCCGCAAGCTGAGCGCCATGCCGGACTGCGCGCTGAACCCCATCCTGTCGCTCGACCTGAAGCAGGCCGGCGTCACCTCGATCGTCTGGGCCACCGGCTATGCGCTCGACTTCGGCTGGATCAAGTTCGACGCCTTCGACGAGAAGGGCCGGCCGGCGCATGAGCGCGGCGTCTCCAGCAAGGCGCCCGGTCTCTATTTCCTCGGCCTGCCCTGGCTGACGCGCCGCGCCTCGGCCTTCATCTGGGGTGTGTGGGTGGATGCCGAGCACATCGCGGAGACCATCGCCGCGCGCTAGGCCTCGTGGTCGGCCACCACGCGGACCACGTCGACGAAGCTGTCCGGGCTGACCGAGATCGAGTCGATGCCGCAGTCGACGAGGAAGCGCGCGAATTCGGGATGGTCGCTCGGCGCCTGCCCGCACAGGCCGACCTTGGCGCCCGCCTTGTGCGCCTCGGTGATGACGTTGCGGATCATCCATTTGACCGCCGCATCCTGCTCGTCGAAGGCATGGGCGAGCTCGCTCGAATCCCGGTCGATGCCCAGCGTCAGCTGGGTGAGATCGTTGGAGCCGATGGAGAAGCCGTCGAAGCGCCTGGCGAATTCGGCCGCCAGGATGACGTTCGAGGGGATCTCGCACATGACATAGACCTGGAGTCCGTTGCGGCCGCGTTCGAGCCCTGCCGCCGCCATGGTCTCCAGCACCTTGTCGGCCTCGCCGACTGAACGGCAGAACGGGATCATGACGATGACGTTGGTGAACCCCATCTCCTCGCGCAGGCGCTTGATGGCCCGGCATTCGAGCATGAAGCCGTCGCGGTAGCGTGGCGAATAGTAGCGCGAGGCGCCGCGGAAGCCGATCATCGGGTTTTCTTCCTTGGGCTCGAATTCGGCGCCGCCCAGCAGGCTCGCATATTCATTGGTCTTGAAGTCGCTCATGCGCACGATGACGGGGCTGGGGTGGAGTGCGGCGGCGATGCGGGCGAGCCCCTGCGACAGCTTGTCGACGAAATATTCCGTCTTGTCGGCATAGCCCGCGGTGAGGGCGGCGATCTCGCCCTTCGCGGCCTGATCGGTGAGCGTGTCGAATCGGACGAGCGCCATGGGATGGATGCGGATGTGGTTCGAGACGACGAACTCCATGCGGGCAAGCCCGACGCCCGCGGCCGGCAGCCGCCACCAGCGGAAGGCGGCGGCGGGATTGGCGAGGTTGAGCATGATCCTGGTGCGCGTGGCGGGCAGGCTGCGGATGTCGATGTCCTCGCTGCTCACCTCCGCGGCACCGCCATAGACGAAGCCTTCGTCGCCCTCCGCACAGGACACCGTGACGTCCTGTTCGCCGTGCAGCACGGTGGTGGCGTTGCCGGTGCCGACGACGGCGGGAAGCCCCAGCTCGCGGCTGACGATGGCGGCGTGCGAGGTGCGTCCGCCGTGGTCGGTGACGATCGCCCGGGCGCGCTTCATCACCGGCACCCAGTCGGGATCGGTGGTCGAAGTGACGAGGATCGAACCATCGACGAAGCTGCCGATGTCCTTCACGTCCTCGATCAGGCACACCTTGCCCTTGACGGCGGCATCGCCCACCGCGATGCCGGTGACCAGCGGCGCGCCGCCGCCCGTTACCTTGAAGCTGCGGAAGGCGAGGTTGTCGCGCCGGGCCTGAACCGTTTCGGGCCGGGCCTGGACGATGAACAGCTCGCCGGTTTCCCCGTCCTTGGCCCATTCCATGTCCATCGGGCAGCCATAATGCGCCTCGATGGCGCGGGCCCAGCCGGCGAGCTTCAGGATCTCGGCGTCGGTCAGCACCCAGGACTGGCGCTCGAGCTTCGAGGTGGGCACGTTGCGCACCGGGCGCTCGCCGCCGGTGTCGTAGATCATCTTGATCATCTTGGCGCCGAGCTTCTTCTCGAGAATGGGGCGGAGCTGCGGCTGCCCGAGGAAGGGCTTGAAGACGACGTAGTGATCGGGGTCGACCGCGCCCTGCACGACGTTCTCGCCCAGCCCGAAGGCGGCGTCGATCAGCACCACCTTGTCGTAGCCGGTTTCGGTATCGAGCGAGAACATGACGCCCGAACCGCCGAGGTCGGAGCGCACCATCATCTGGACGCCGACCGATAGGGCGACACTCAGATGGTCGAAGCCCTTGGCGCGGCGGTAGCTGATGGCACGGTCGGTGAACAGCGAGGCAAAGCACCGGCGGCAGGCGTTGAGCAGGGCCTCCTCGCCGCTGATGTTCAAATAGGTCTCCTGCTGGCCGGCAAAGCTGGCGTCCGGCAGGTCTTCCGCCGTGGCGCTGGAACGCACAGCCACCGCGGCGTCTGGCCGGCCCGCGGTTTCGCACAGCCTGCGGTAGCCCGCGACGATGGCGGCGGCCTGGTGCGCCGGCCATGACCCCTTGAGGATGGCGGCGCGGATGGCGCTTCCCGTCTCGGCCAATGTCGTGGCGCCCGACTCCCAGGCGGCGAGGGCGGCGCGGATCATCGGCACCAGGTCGTTGGTGCCGAGGAAGGCGCGGTAGAGGCCTGCCGTGGTGGCGAAGCCCGGCGGCACCTGCACGCCGGCGCGCGCCAGCTGGCTGATCAGTTCGCCCAGTGACGAATTCTTGCCGCCGACCTCGGCGACATCCTTGCGCCGGAGGTCTTCGAAGCGGATCACGGTGTTCTCGGTCATGGCGGCCTTCCCTGCAGGGCGTGTCGCCCCGCAGGCTAGACTGCCTGGGCCGGGCGCGTGCTGATCCATGTCAAGAACGCCGTGGCGCGGGATGGAAAGTGCCTCCGGCGCCTATTTGCGCCGCTGCTCGTCCATCACGCTGCGCAACCGCGCGCGGGGCGTCTTGATGCCTTTCAGCTTTGCGGCGCGCCGGTCGCGCAGGTGGCTCCACAGCATGACGATGCCGATGACCACGCTGAACAGCGCCAGCACTTCCAGCCCATAGGAGAAAAGCAGCAGGCCCTGTTCGTTCATGGCGTCAGACGAGGTTGTTGAGACCGGATGACGAGCAGTCCTGCGGCCCGATCACGTAAAGGGCGTGTTGTTGGGAATGCGCCGCTTCTTCATGATGCTCGCGGCGACGTTCTGGAAGATCGCGACGAGATCGGTGAAGTTCGGGTTCGCGGCCGATGGGCAGGTGGTCTGGTTGGTCGAGTAGAACTTCGACGCATCCGACGCCAGGGCCTTCATGGTCGCGCAGGCCGTCGTCGTATACTTGCTCATGTCGTAGGTATCGGTCTGGATCTTCGTGGGCGTCGTGGTCGTGGTGCACTTGGTCGACGTGCAGGAGGTGACGGTGGTCTGCGTGGTGATCGTCACGACCTGCTGCTTCGAGCCGTTGACGGCCGCGATGGTCGACGTGACGCCGGTCGCCAGCGGTACATCCACGCAGGGCGTGCAGGGCTTGGTCTGCGAGACGACGGTGGCCGCCGGAAGCCCGGTGGTCTTGATCACCGAGGTCACGGGCCGATCGGTAAAGCAGGAATTGCCGGAGGTGTTGTCGGCGCCGAAGGCCACCGAATAGACCCATGTGCCGTCGGCCTTGGCGGCCGCCGTGGCCGTCGCCGCGGTCTGACACTGCTGACCCTGCCGTGCGGGTTCGATGTTCCACTTCGTGTAGTAGTCGGTGCCTGTGTAGAAGGAGTTGTAGGTCGAGGAGCCGTCGATGTTCACATTCGCGTCGCCGTCGCTGAGGATGATCATCACGTTCTGGCGGGCGGGCTTGCCGGCGGCGATCAGGGCATTGTTGGCAGCCACGAGGTCATTTTCCGCCTGCGTGATCGCCGCGGTATAGAAGGTCCCCTGGCCGCCGAGGTTCGAGACGTTGAGGCCGTTGCAGGTCGTGGAGTCCGTCGCCGTAGCACTCGATGCCGCCTTGCCCAGTGCCTTTACCAGGTCGGATGATGTGATGAGGCCACCAGTGGGAGGGCTCCCCGAGTCACGGTAGTCGGTCGAAAAGTCGAGCAGCTGGTAGTCCGGGTTGGTCGACAGCTGATAGTCGACCGTGCTGATGCTGCTCGGAGCACCCGACGCGCAGGTGAGAAGCTTGAGGCTGTTCGCGGTGACCGTGGGATATGCATAAAGCGCCACCTGGTCGAGAGAGGACCACAACGACGACAGCAGCGACTTGGCCGCCAGGATGGCGCACTGAATTCGGGTCGGGCTCGAGAGCGTTCCGCACTTGGTGCCGAGCGCGCTCCCCATCGAGGCCGTCATGTCGATGACGATTGCCACGTTCAGCGGCGGCGGCGACGACCCGCCGCCCGTCACCAGCGCATCGGCTGACAGCGTGACAGTCTTGTAACCGAGTGCCGAGGCGAAAAACAGCGGCGTGACCGCCGTGACGGTGACCTGGAGCACGTTGCCCCCGCTGGTGCTCTGGCAGGTCAGGCCCATGGTCTGAATGGTGGGGGCGCATCCGATCTTGGCGGAGGAGCTGCCGGTCACCGAGGTCGAGGTCTTGCCATCCCAGTTCGAAGGCAGGTTGAGATTGGCGTATTGCGTAGCCAGGGCCTTAACGGTCGTCGCGTCCTTGGTGTAGAGGATCGATGCGCCCGCCAGCGCGCCGAGGTCGGCTGCCGTCTGCAGGCGGGTCTTCACGTAGTAGACATAGCCCACGTCGACCGCGATGGCCGAGAGCGCGAGAATCGCCGGGATGATGATGGTGAACAGCACGAAGGCCGAGCCGCCTTCGTCCTTGCTGAAGCCGAAGAGCCTGTCGAGGATGCGCTTGATCATTCGACCAGTCCTGTCATCGTGATCTGTATGGGGCAGGGGCTTGCGTATTTCGGAATGAAGGTCAGGGCACAGGTGTAATTGACGGCGACGCTGGCCTGGCGTCCCGCGGCGGAATCGAGCGCGGTCTTGCAGGTCGCATCGCTGGAGCAGGTCTGCAAGGTGTTGCTCGAATCCGCGACCGATACGGTGATCTGGCTGGACGTCACGTTGAGGTTCGGCGCCCAGATGGCGAACTGGTTCTGCACGTTGGTGAATGGTGTGCTGAATCCGCGGCTGATCACGAGCTGGCGCGCCGCAGAGCCCGTGGCCGTCGACAGCGTGTGGAACTGGTACAGGGTGATGCCGTATTCGGAAATGCCGGCGATCATAAAGACCATGATGGGCATGACGAAGGCGGCTTCGACGAAGATCGCGCCGCCGGTGTCCTTGAGGAATGTATTCCACTTGCGCAGTTTCGATTTTGCCGTCATCGCTGTACTCAGGTACTGAATTTAAAACGCCAAGCAGGGCAACTCACTGCCTCGAAAAGCCGTGTAAGTTGTCGTTTCACAATTATAAAATGTAGAACCGGCGGGTCCGCGAGTCAACTTGCGAATGATATTTTAACTAAGTACCGTGACCGCGTCCGGAATCGACGGAAACGCATCCTGGGCGTGCATAATGCTCAACCGACAGGCGCTTCCCGCGCCGGTTTGGCGCGTCACTTCCTGTAGAGCAGGGGATTCTGGAAGCGCTGGCGGAAGGCCAGCGGGTCCTTGGGCTTCATCGTCATGGTGAGTTCGAACTGCCAGTCCATGTCGCTGCCCAGCTTCCCGGCCAGCAGCTGGTGCGGCAGCTTCATGCCGATGCGCGCCCCGTTGCGCGGGTCGCTCGCGGCGGTGAGCTGATCGATGAGCGACGTGCAGGCGGCATGGATCTGCTCACGGTCCGCGATCGCCAGCTGCGGCACTTTGAGGGCGCGGCGGAACACCTTCACGTATTCGAGGTAGAAACTGGCGATGAGCCGCAGCTTGCCGATCGACCTGCCGCCGAAATATCGGGTGCGCAGTGCGTCGTCATGCGGAATGGCCTGGAAGGCGGCGGCGGCGACGAAGGCATCCTTCAGCCCGTGGTCATCGAGGCGCTGGTAGAGTTCGATGTCCTCCATGCCATAGCTCTTCAGCACCTCGTCATAGCCGCCCACCGCCTCGAAATGCCGGCGCGGCACGACGCAGGTTCCGCGCAGGTCGTCGCCGATCCCCTCGGCATCGACGGTGGCATAGGTGTCGGGCGTGATCACCGCGGTGATGGCGGCGATGGCCGCCGGCTGGACCAGGATGTCGGCATCGACGAAGAACAGATAGTCGGCCGTGGACTGCCGCGCCGCGATGTTGCGGGCCCGCGACACGTTGATGCCGGGGTCGTCATCGACCTTGACCACCCGCACGCCGGGACAATGTTCGGCGGCCCAGGCGCCGCTGTGCTCCGGACAGCCATAGTCGACGAGGGTGACGCCGACGTCGGGCAGCCTGCAGAACAGGGGAAGCGTCTGCTTCACATGGGCAAGACGGCCCTTGCTGACGGTGATCAGATCGAACTGCGGCACGATGCGACGCTCCGGCTCATGGCATGACAGCGACCCCGCGCGATCGCGCCCACTGGCTAGAGCGGTTTCGGCGCGCGATCAAGCGGGCGTTCCCCGGCCCAGGGGAGTTAAGACTTTCTTAACGTCTCTGCCCGAGCCTCCGGCCCAATCGCCACAGAGGGGACGTCTCGCATGGCATTGGTCGTCGGTTCGCTTCCGCTGGTCGCCTGCGCGGGGTGGTTTGCGCTGGAAACCGTGAAACACGTCCGCTATCGCGCCCGCTGCAGGGCCCGGCTGCGCCGCGCCACCGCCTGAGGCAACAGGCCGCCGCGGCGCCGTCTAGGCCTGCTTCACCAGCTCCATGTATTGCGCCAGGCCCTTCACCTGGGAGAGCCAGCTGGCGAGGATCTTCGGATCCGAAGGAGCGGCATGAACGCCCGGCGTGAAAGCCTTCTTCAGCACCGACTCCACCGCGAAGGACACCGGCATCGACACGAGGCGGCCCATGGCGGTGCCGCGTTCGTCGCCCCAGGCATCCATCGCCCAGGTCTCGTGGAACACCACCTTGCCGTCGCGCTCGGCCTTGAGCGACACGAACAGGATCACCCGGTCGGGCTCGCCCGGTGCGTAGGCGTTCTCCTTCAGGAATTCATTCGCCATCTCGGCGAGGCGGGCATCGCCCGAGGGTCCCGACAGGGTCTCGATTTCCTTGAACACCGGATCCCACGCCTTGGCCCAGCCGTTGAGGCGGATGGTGCCGCGCACGAAGTCCTTCACCTTCCAGTTCCTGTCGAAACGGTAGTCTTCCATGAAGGGATAGCTGTCGCGGTTGGGATAGACCTCGAAGCTCTCGGGCGTGGGCAGCGGCGCGTCATAGCTGGTGATGGCGTTCCACGGCCGGTCGACCTTCAGCTCCTTGAAGTCGCGCAGGCTGCGGGACGGCGAGCGCAGCGCCTTGAGAACGCCCACCGGCGCCCAGCTGAACTTGTACTTGAAGGGGTTGGCGATCTTCGGCACGCCGCCGCAATAGGAGGTGAAGCTCAGCACGTTGTCGGGGCTGTAGGCGGCCGAGGCGCGATAGCGCGCGACGAGGTCATGCGCCATCAGGTGGTCGATGCCGGGGTCGAGCCCCACCTCGTTGACCGAGACCAGGCCCTTGGCCTTGAACTCGGGGTCGAGTGCGCGCATCTCGGGCGCGATGTAGGACGACGACACGAAATTGGCATTCTTCGCCAGGCAGGCCTTGGCGATGGCCACGTGCTGGTCGGCCGGCAGCATCGAGATCGCGATGTCGCCGGGCGCCAGCGCCGCCGTCAGCGCTTCCAGCGAATAGGGGCGCACGTCGGTGGTGAGCTTGCCCACGACCTCCTGCGCCTTCGAGACGGTGCGGTTCCACACCACCACCTTGTGGCCGTTCTCCAGCAGCCGCCGCAAGCCGGGGCCGGAGGACAGGCCGGTGCCGCACCAGTGAATCGTCGTCATGTCAGTCTCCGTCAGAGTGTCGCCGTGTGGCGGGTGAATTCGTTGAAGGCCCGGCCCCAGACGCCGGCCTCGAGATCGGTGAGGGTGAGCAGCGATGGCAGCAGCTGCCCTGCGTAATCCTCGCTGCTTTCCACCGGCAGCAGCGAGGGCAGGTTGTCGATTGCCATGACGTCGAGCGGCGGCGAGTCCCACACCCGCAGCGCCGGCAGCAGCCAGTCGGTCGCGTGGTCATAGACCTTGATCGGCGAGAAGTCCGAGGTCGGGTCGCAGGCGATGTCGCCGATCACAGTGAGCGCGCGCTGCGCTTTCTTGGCGGAATCGGGCACGAACACCGGGCAGCCCGGCCGCGCCAGGATGCAGTTGAGGAAGATCTCGTGCTGGAGGACCTCGGGGAAGGGACCGCCCGACGC
The DNA here is from genome assembly GCA_945957365.1 of uncultured Alphaproteobacteria bacterium. Taxonomy (GTDB): domain Bacteria; phylum Pseudomonadota; class Alphaproteobacteria; order Rhizobiales; family Aestuariivirgaceae; genus Aestuariivirga. The sequence goes on from CAMFKI010000018.1 coordinate 42,871, forward strand.
CGTTTCCGCCATGTCCCACTTGGTGACGGGAACCTTCATGGCGTCACACAGGTCGGCGGCGCCGGTTCCCACCCGCCCGAGCGCGCCGATGATGATGGCGCGCGGCCGCTGGGCTGCCGGCAGTTCCGCCTTCAGGGCATCGAGCAGCGCCTGGCGGCTGGGATATTTCTCGACCGGCCCGCACAGGAAGCCCTTCTGCTGCGCCGCCCAGGCCTTGAGCGAGATGGCCGCGCCGGCGAAGCCCGCCCAGTAGCCGAAGGCCGCGACGCGCCGGCCCGCCTCGTCGACGAGGTATTCGAGATCATACAGCGTGCCGCCGCCGGCCCTGAAGCGCTTCAGCAGCACCCGGCCTGCCGGCTGGCCCTTGTAGGCATGGCCGAACATGATGTGGCGGTGAGTGAGGGGAGTGCCATCCTCCGGCAGTTCCTTGAGGCCGAAGACGATGGCCTCGGCCGGCGCCTCGGGCCAGGAATTCTCCGGCGCGATCTCGCATCCGGCCGCGCGGTAGCCCGAGATGCCGATGGCCCTGACGGAACTTTCCTCGACGGTCACGCGGATTCCGGCCCGGACGAGCGCTGCGGCTCCTTCGGGCGTCAGCCCGACGCGCTCCTCGTTTGCCCGCTGTTCCGCCCGCACCCAAAGATGTGTCATTCCATCAACCCGGAGTTCTTGAATTCATGAGACTTTGTGCGGATATGCCCGAATCCGCGGCGGCGTGCCAGTGCCGTGTGAAGACGGCGTGGGCGGGGGGCCTGGCTAGAACCCCTTCCGCGGCGGAACGGGGACCAGCGGCGCAACCTCGGCTTCGCCATGCCATTGCCGCTCGATTTCGACAGCGAGGCTCTCCCATTCACGTGAGCGGCGCAGCCATTCGCCGCGCTGATCCGGAGAAATATCGGCACGCATCGCGCAGGCGGCGGCCTTGTCGCGCAAATGTTCGTGGAAATATCGGCTCATGGAACTGCTTCTTGCCCTTTCAGTGGAAGGAGAAGGCCGAGCGCGATGAATTCGTTCCACGGTTGAGCGCAGTTCCCCACAGGAAATCCTGATGAACCGACCGTGGCGCCGGGCGTTTCGACCCTTACAATTTCGCGGGAAGGACCCATATTGAGGAGATCGGCCCAAGCATCGCTGGACGGCAGCGGCGGTAAAACGAGCGGGTCGGGGCTGTGACGGCGTTGCGTTCATGTGCCTTGCGCACGTCCGGACCGTATCGACCACGCAATGGCGTGATGGGGCTGGGCAGCCGCACGCACAATCCGACCGGCAGGGATGTTTCCCGCGCCGCAATTCTTCAAGCCGCAGAAAGGACCTGTCATGAGCCAACAGCTGAATTGCAAATCCACCCTGGAGAGGGCTTTCGAACTGGCCGATTCGGGCGAGATCACGTCAATGGACGGCCTGTCGCGTGCTTTGAACCAGGAAGGCTATTCGCTCACCATGCTCACCGGCCCGCTGCTGATGAAGCAGCTCCGCAGCCGCATCGCGGCGCGCCGGCCCGAGGCATGACCCAGACCCCGCCGGCAGCGGCGCAGGCGGCGCCGTTGTCGGCCCGGGACTGGGCGTCACGGCTCAGCGCCTACAAGCAACCCCGGAATGCGAGGGCGGTGCGGGAACTGATCGTTACCGGCTTGCCGCTGGTGCTGCTGTGGGTGGCGATGTGGCATCTCGCCGGGGTCAGGGCCTGGCTGCCGCTGCTGATCGCACCCTTCGCAGCCTTCCTGCTGGTCCGGCTGTTCATGATCCAGCACGATTGCGGGCACAACGCATTCTTCTCCTCGCGCCGGGCCAATGACTGGGCCGGCCGCATCCTCGGCGTCTTGACGCTGACGCCCTATGACGTCTGGCGGCATTCGCACGCGCTCCATCACGCCGGCTCGGGCAATCTCGACCGGCGCGGCATCGGCGACATCGCGACCATCACCGTCGCGGAATATCGCGCGCGCAGCCGCTGGGGCAGGCTGGCCTATCGGCTCTATCGCCATCCGCTGGTGATGTTCGGTATCGGGCCAGCCTATCTCTTCGTGCTGCAGCACCGCCTGCCGGTCGGCGCCATGAATGGCGGGGTGATGCCGTGGGCCAGCTCGCTGCTCACCAATGCTGGCATCCTCGCGCTCGGCCTGGGCCTCGGCCAGGTGACCGGGTTTCCCGCCCTGCTGCTCGTCCATGCGCCCATCGTCATCATCGGCGCCACCATCGGTGTCTGGCTGTTCTATGTGCAGCACCAGTTCGAGGCCACCTACTGGGAGCGCAGTGCGGACTGGACGCATCCGGACGCCGCCCTGCACGGCAGTTCCTTCTATGACCTGCCGAAACCGCTGATGTGGCTCACCGCCTATATCGGCGTCCACCACGTGCATCACCTGGCGAGCCGGATCCCGTTCTACCGGCTGTCGGAAGTGCTGAGAGACCACCCCGAAATCCGCAGCGTGGGCCGCATATCGCTGTGGCAAAGCCTGCGCGGCGTGCGGCTGACGCTGTGGGACCCGGAGTGCAGGAGCATGGTGCCCTTCAGCGCCCTCGGGCGGTCCTCAGTCGGAACGGACGATGGAGGCGATCGGCCCGCGGCTGCTGCCTGACATTTCCATGATCTTGCGGTCCTGGTCCATGATCGCGGTGCGGGCATAGTCCTCGCCGTTCTCGGCGATGAGGGCGGCGGGAACCTTGCGCCGCGAACTGCGCGTGCCGTCCTCGTAGAGCACGTCGAACATGATGAAACCCTCGACGGTCTTCTCTTTCTTCTTGCCCACGATCAATCCCCACTGAATATGAGCACGCTCTCTAGGGCCAATTGCGCGTCCTGAACAGCCTTTCGTTGCGCGACGGCGGGACGGTGCTGCGTGCACTCTGGAACTCTGGCGGGGTTTCCCGAGTTATGAGCGCGTCCCGGCTCGGCCCGCACAGGGCCGGGACTTAGAAAGTCGAGAGATGGAGAAATACTTCACCCGATTTGCCAATGCCACGGCCCGGCTGGCGGGCAGTGCCGGCGCATTTCTCGTTGCGGTCCTGCTGATCCTGGCCTGGGCCCTTTCGGGACCCTTCTTCGGCTACTCCGAAACCTGGCAGCTGGTGATCAACACCGGAACGACCATCGTCACCTTCCTCATGGTGTTCCTCATACAGAATACCCAGAACCGTGACGGCTATGCGCTGCAGACCAAGCTCGACGAACTGATCCGCTCGTCCAATGCCGAGAACATCTTCATGGGGATCGAGAAGCTCACCGACCGGGAACTCGAGGAGCTGCACAGCCGCTGCGAGCACTCGGCGCAGAAAAGCCAGTCGTTGCTGCAGAAGGCCGCGACCGAGCGCGACAGGCGCGGCACCGGGCGCGACGTCCCGCAGGTGACCGCAAAGGGCTAGACCGGCACGGCCGCCGCGATCACCAGCGCAGCACCGCCCGTCCGGCAAAGGCACCCACCAGCCCAAGCCCAACGATGCCGATCGGATACCACGTCGCCACGAACAGCGGCGAGTCATCGGTGCAGTTCAAGGCATAGAAGGTGGCCGCGACGCCGCCCGCGAACAGCCCGAGGAGGAAGCCCGTCAGCATCGGCCGCGTGGTTGCGCCCTGCCGCATGCCCCACAGGCCGATGGCCAGCGGCACGATGCCGAAGGCCGGCACCAGCGTCAGGCAATGCCACCAGTTCGTGCCGACGACGGTCACCCCCCAGGTCGAGGCCGGCAGCAGCGCCAGTTCGACCGCCACCGCGGCAAGCAGCACGGCCGGCGCGGCGAAAACCGTCCACAGCGGCGCGCCGGTGAGGCCTTCGGGGTAGAGTGCCCGGCGCAGCAGCAGGAATACGCTCCCGGCCAGCGTGAGCGTGACGACGAATTTGAAATCGAAGCGCCAGGTCTGGGCGGCGGTCGCAATGTCGGGGCGCGGCCCGATGGTGAGCAGCATCGCCGCCGCGGCGAACAGGCAGGCCGCCATTGCCGCGAGGCCGAAGGACAGGGCGGGTGAACTGTGCCGCGGGGGCGTGTCCGCGGCGAGGCGCGAGATTAGTTGGTCGGTCTTCATGCCTGCCGTCCGAAGCGCTGGGCGATGGTGCTGAGGCCGCGGTGAAAGGCGACGCGCACCGCCGTCTCCTTCATGTCCAGAACCGCAGCCGTCTCGCGGATCGAGCGGCCTTCGAAGGCAATCGACTTCACGACCTTCTGCTGGCCTTCGCTGAGCGTTCCCACGGCGCGTTCCATCTGTTGTGTCTCTTCCATCGCATGCGTCTCGCTCGGCCCCGCCAGCACGTCTGAAAACTCCTCGATCGGCACTTCCACCCGCACGCCGCGGCGGCGGCAGGCGTCGATTGCTTTGTAGCGGGCAATCGTCACCAGCCACGGCAGGATCGGCTCGTCGCTGCGCCAGGTGTGGCGCTTGAGATGCACGGCCAGCAGCGTTTCCTGCACCACGTCTTCGATGCCCGACGGCAGGGCGGACTTCAGCCGCCTGGTCACGGCGCGCCTGGTCAGCGCCGCGGCGCGGCGCAGGAACTCAGTATAGGCGGCTTCGTCGCCACGGAGCGCGGCGCGCATCATATCTGCCATCGCGCGATCCTCGTCGGAGGCCATTACCGTCTCTTTCGCTTCGGACCGGCGATTTGTTACATGGGGCTCCGCCGCTGGCAAGGCGAGGCCTGCCGGATCACGCCCGATCACGGCTGCGTGTGCGCGGTAACAATCCGGCCCCTGGCGGCGAAGTCCTCCATGTCGAGCAAATGATGCTCGTCGCTCCAGAGAGGAAACACCGTCATGAACAATCTGCTCGTTGCTTCGGCGCTGGCCGCCGCACTCACCCTTCCCGCCCTCACCGCGGCCCAGGCCGGCCCGACCCCGGTGCCGTCCTACGCCTCGGAAAAATGCTTCGGCATCGCCAAGGCCGGCTCCAACGACTGCGCCGCCATGTCGGGCGCCCATTCCTGCGCCGGCATGTCCAAGGTCGACTCCGATCCCAACGAGTGGGTCTACGTGCCCGCCGGCTACTGCAGCCGCATCGTCGGCGGCCAGATGAAGTAACCCACCACGGCGGGGCGGCCCCGGGCCGTCCCCCGATCCCCAGGGGGCATGCGATGACCGACCTTTACCCACAGCGTTCCGCCGGCGTCGGCCTCAGGCTGCAGCATCTGGCGCAGGTCCTGCGCGACCGGCCCGCGGCGGCGTGGTTCGAAGTCCATCCGGAGAATTTCCTCGCCAACCCGCATGCCGCGGAGATGCTCGAGGCCATAGCCGCCCTCTATCCCGTCTCGGTGCACAGCGTCGGCATTTCGGCCGGCAGCGTGGGTGGCATCGACCGGACCCATGTCGCGCGCATCAGGTCGCTCGTCGCGCGGCTCGATCCGATCCTGTTGTCCGGCCATCTCGCCTGGTCGACCCATGACGGCGACTATCTCAACGACCTCTTGCCGCTGCCCTATCACGCGGAATCGCTCGGCGTGATCTGCGACCACATCGCGGAAATCCAGGATGCGCTGGGCATGGTCTTCCATCTCGAGAACCCGTCGAACTATCTGGGCTTCGCGGACTCGACCATGACCGAGACAGCCTTCCTCGGCGAGATCGTCCGCCGCACCGGCTGCCGGCTGCTGTGCGATGTCTCGAACATTCACGTCAGCGCGCACAACCTCGGCTATGACGCGCGGCGCTACATCGACGAGCTGCCGGCGGACGCCATCGGCGAACTCCATCTCGGCGGCTTCGAGGTCGAGGCCGAGGCCGGCGGCGGCAGCGTGATCATCGACACCCATGCCCGCCCGATCGCGCCGGAAGCCTGGGATCTCTATGCCTATGCCATCGCCCGCTTCGGCCGCCGTCCGACCCTCATCGAGTGGGACAGCGCCATCCCGTCGCTCGACAGGCTGCTGGCGGAAGCCGGCAAGGCCGATGCCGTGGCTGCCGCCGCCGAAAGGGAGGTGCGCCATGCCGTCACTGTCTGAGACCCAGGCCGGCTTCCGCGCCGCGATCGCGGGGGGAACCGCACCCGCACTCCTGTCGGGCCTGCGCGGCTCGACCGATCCGGGTGAGCGGCTGGAAATCTACCGCCGCCACTACCGCGAAAGCTTCCGCCGGCACCTGCGCGGCCGCTACCCCACGCTCGAATGGCTGCTCGGCACCGATCCCGTGGTCGCGCTGGCCGACATCACGCTGCAGCACTCACCGCCGCGCGCGCCGAGCCTCGCCGAATATGGCGCGGAGCTGATCGCCACGGTCGCGTCCACAGCCGGCCTCCCGCCTTACGCGGCCGACGTCGCCCGGCTGGACTGGCACCTCGGCTCTCTCGCGGTCGCGATTGCCCATGAGCCGATGCCGCTCGCGGCGCTGGCCAGCGTCGATCCGGAGCGGCTGGGCGATCTGCGCCTCGGGCTGCAGCTCGGTCTCGCCTATGTCACCTCGCCCTGGCCGGTGGATGAACTCGTTCACCTCCGCCAACAGGACAGTGCCCCGGCGGAACTGGTTTTCGTGCCAAGCGAAACCCATCTCGAGCTTCGCGGCGCCCGCGGGCAGTTCAGCCTGCAGCGGCTTGACACCGGCAGCTTCGCCTTCCGCTCCGCTCTCGCCCGTGGCGCGACGCTTGCTGATGCGGCGTCCGCGGGGCAGGCGGCCGCACCCGAATTCGACCTTTCAACCGCGCTTGCCACCCTCTTTGCGGAGGGCCTCGTCATCAACCATTCCGGAGGGAACCAAAATGTCTGACACTCTCATGCTGCCACCCATCATTGCCGGCCTGCGGAGCCGTTTCGTCGCCATCAGGGCGCTGCTGGCCCTCCTGCCGCTGTCGCTGCTGCTGCTCGGCATGCGCGTCGCCATGGGCTTCGTGTTCTTCAACGCGGGGCTCCTCAAGCTGCACTCCTTCGACTTCGCCGTGCAGCTCTTCGCCAATGAATATCGCCTGCCGCTCATTCCGCCGGAGATCGCCGCGCGGCTTGCCATGACGGTCGAACTCGGCATGCCGCTGTTCCTCTTCGCCGGCCTCGCGACGCGGCTGGCGACCCTGCCGCTGCTCGGTATGACGCTGGTCATCGTCACGCTCGTCTATCCCGCCTCGTGGGTGGAGAGCCTGCTGTGGGGCAGCGTGCTGCTGATGATCCTCACCCGCGGCCCCGGCGTGATCTCGCTCGACCATCTGGTGGAACGCTGGTTCGAGAAGCGCTCACGGCCGATGGCGGCCGATGTGACCCCGCGCATGGTCAGTCGCGCGGCCTGAGGCCAGGCGGCACGCCATCGCCACCACGCGACGGTCGCCGCCCACATCGGGCGGCAGACTGGTTTTGCGGGCAGCATCCCTCCGACATATCCGTTCGACCTCGCGAGCTGTCTGACGAGGCCGTGAATGACCTGGGCGGCCGCCATGCAACCGAAGATGGCTGCAGCATCTACCGTCCTGACGTTGCGGCAGGGTGACGCAGGGTGCCATCTGCGCTTGCTTCCCGATTGCGTCAGATTGCGTTACGGTTGCATCGCCTGCAGGCAATGAGTGCCTTCGGCGGTCGTGACGGGGGTATCGTGATAGATGAAACAATCCTGCGTGCGTTTGGCACCATCTGGCCTCGTCATGTGTCGAGCCTCACCCAGTTTCTGATCGACTGCCGCAAGCATTTCAACAGTGACCTCGACCTGTTCCTGGTGCTCTGCATCATCGGCGACCGGACGTTTTCGACCGAGCACGCGCCCTCCGACATGGATTTCGACAACTGGAGCTCCGCCAGCCCCCGCGAGGTCCAGTCCATTGAAATCAATGCACAATCACTGTCGGACTATAGCGGAATCCCGCGTGAGACGGTGCGGCGCAAGCTGAACATCCTGGTCGAAAAGGGCTGGGTCGAGCGGGACCACCGCGGCTACATCACCGCAACGGCCAAGGCCAAGGAGGAACTGGCGCCGCTGACCAAGTCGAGCCTGGTCTATCTGACGCGCATGAAGTCGGTCCTCACCGACCTGTAATGTCAGAATGAATGAAGGTTGAGGAGTGGCCTCTCGTCCGGCGAGCAACCGGGCTCATGTTCACGGAACTGTGACCTTTGACCCGATTTGAGCGGCATGCCTCTTTTCCACCAGATGAGAGGGGGGTACAAACAATGCGAGTATCAGGTTGAAGGAACACACGCCATGGCGGACCTCGTCGCAATCACCTACCCCAACGAGGAGACGGCAGAAGCCGCACGCAAGAAGGTCCTCGAACTCCAGACGGAATACCTGATCTCACTCGAGGACGCCGTGGTCGTCGTCAAGGATGCCGATGGCAAGATCAAGCTGCACCAGATGTTCAACACCACGGCCGCCGGCGCCGCGTCGGGCAGCTTCTGGGGCTTTCTCGTCGGTCTGCTGTTCATGATGCCGCTGGCCGGCGTCCTGCTCGGAGCCGCCGCCGGTGCGCTGGGCGGCAAGCTCAGCGACTATGGCATCAAGGACGACTTCATGAAGGGTGTCGCCGCCTCGATCCAGCCGGGCAATGCGGCACTGTTCCTGCTCATCAAGAACATGACGGCGGACAAGGTGGTCGCCGGGCTGCAGCAATTCGGCGGCACGGTCCTGCGCACCTCGCTCGACGAGACCAAGGAGAAGGAACTCCGCGCCGCGCTCGATGACCATCTCAAGGCCGCGCCTGCCGCCTGAGGTGCCTGCCGCCAGCTTGAACTGAAGACCCGGGGGCGGTAACGGACATGAATGCCCGCCCCCGGTCACGGCCAGCCTCCGATCACCTCGGCAGGCGCGCCAAGATGCTCCACGATCCGATTATCCAGGAGGTTCGCCCATGCACTTCACCCCGCGTGAAATCGACAAGCTGCTCATCTACATGATGGCGCAGGTGGCCCAGCGCCGGAAGGACCAGGGCCTGAAGCTCAATCATCCCGAAACCGTCTCGCTCATCTCCGTCGCCGCCCTCGAAGGGGCGCGCGCCGGCAAGACGCTGGAGCAGGTGATGGAACTCGCCGGCAAGGTGATCACCCGCAACGACGTCATGGACGGCGTCGTCGAGATGATCCCCTACGTGCAGGTCGAGGCCGTGTTCACCGACGGCAGCCGCCTCATCACCGTCCACGAACCCATCAAGTGATCCGGAAAGGGCACGCCATCATGGCTCAAGACCAGACGAAGACCCCAGTGGGCGGGTTGGTTCTCGCCGCCGGCGACATCGAGATCAATGCCGGCTATCCGGTCACCACCATCAAGGTGCGCAACACCGGCGACCGGCCCATCCAGGTCGGCTCGCATTTCCACTTCTTCGAGACCAATTCGCAGCTCGAGTTCGACCGCGGCCAGGCCTTCGGCAAGCGGCTCAACATCCCGGCCACCACCGCGATCCGCTTCGAGCCTGGTGACGAAAAGGAAGTCAGCCTCGTGCCCTACCAGGGCAAGCAGCGGGTGTACGGCTTCAACGGCCTGGTCAATGGCTGGGTGGGTGACGAGAGCCACGACGATTACCGCCCCCGCCTCGCCGAGGCCCTGAGCAAGGTCGCGCTCTATGGTTTCAAGAACAAGCCCTAATCCGCCGCCTCAACATCATTCAATGGAGCTGTGAGATGGCCAAGATCTCAAGAAAGCAATACACCGATCTCTACGGCCCGACGACGGGCGACAAGATCCGTCTTGCCAACACCAATCTCTTCATCGAGATCGAGAAGGACCTCCGCGTCTATGGCGAGGAGGCCGTCTATGGCGGCGGCAAGACGCTGCGCGACGGCATGGGCTTCGACAATGAACTGACCAGTGCCGCCGGCGCCCCCGACCTCGTCATCACCAACGTCACCATCCTCGATGGCGTGCAGGGCGTCATCAAGGCCGACGTCGGCATCAAGAACGGCCTGATCTGCGGCATCGGCAAGGCCGGCAACCCGGCGATCATGCCGGGCGTCACCCGCGGCCTGGCGCTCGGACCGGGCACCGACGCCATTTCGGGCGAGCACCTCATCCTCACCGCCGGCGGCATCGACGCGCATGTCCACTTCATCTCGCCGCAGCAGGCGGAGGCGGCGCTGAGCAATGGCGTGACCACGCTGTTCGGCGGCGGCATCGGCCCCTCCGACGGCACCAACGGAACGACCATCACGCCCGGCACCTGGAACATCGAGATGATGCTCAGTTCCTTCGACTCGTGGCCGGTCAATGCCGGCGTACTGGGCAAGGGCAACGGTTCGGCCCCCGTGCCGCTGGTGGAGCAGATCCGCGCCGGCGCCATGGGCCTCAAGATCCACGAGGACTGGGGCACCACCCCGGCGGCGATCCGCAATGCGCTCACCGTCGCCGATCAGCAGGACGTTCAGGTCTGCATCCACACCGACACGCTGAACGAGTCGGGCTTCGTGGAGAACACCATCGCCGCCTTCGAGGGCCGCACCATCCACACCTACCACACCGAAGGTGCGGGCGGCGGCCATGCCCCCGACATCATCCGCGTGGCGGGCCTGCCCAACGTCATCCCGAGCTCGACCAACCCGACGCTGCCCTATGGCATCAACTCGCAGGCCGAGCTGTTCGACATGACGATGATCTGTCACAACCTCAGCCCCAAGATCCCGACCGACGTCGCCTTTGCCGAAAGCCGGGTGCGGCCTGAGACCATCGCGGCCGAAAACGTGCTCCACGACATGGGCGCCATTTCCATCATGTCGAGCGACAGCCAGGCGATGGGCCGCGTGGGCGAGAACTGGATGCGCACCATCCAGACCGCGCATCTGATGAAGGACCGCACCGGCGCCTACCAGGGCGACACGTCTGGCAACGACAACCAGCGCGTCCTGCGCTTCGTGGCGAAGGTCACGATCAACCCGGCCATCGCCCAGGGCGTGGGCCATGTCATCGGCTCGGTCGAAGTCGGCAAGATGGCGGACCTGGTGCTGTGGGAACCCGCCTTCTTCGGCGCCAAGCCGAAGATGGTGATCAAGGGCGGCTTCATCTCGTGGTCGCTGATGGGCGACCCCAATGCCTCGCTCCCCACCCCACAGCCGGTGATGTACCGCCCGATGTTCGGCGGCCTGCAGTCGGTGATCCCCAAGACCCGCGTCACCTTCACCTCGCATGCCGGCATTGAAGACGGCATCGTCGAGCGTTATGGCCTCAAGTCGAAGGTCATGCCGGTCTACGGCACGCGGACCATCACCAAGACGTCGATGGTGCGCAACTCCGCCCTGCCGGACATCCAGGTCAATCCGGAGACCTTCGCGGTCACCGTCGACGGCAAGCATGCGACGGTCGAGCCGGCGACCAACGTTCCGCTCACCCAGCTGCACTTCTTCAGCTGAAATCAACACGGTCCGGCGGGGGCCCCGGTCCCCGCCACCCGGATTGCGAGTTTGCATGAAGCCGATCGACGTCATGTGGGTGTGTCTGGGCGGGGGCATCGGTTCCCTGCTGCGCTGGCAGATCGGCCAGTTCATCGATGCGCGCTCGGCCTCGGCCTTCAAGTACAGCACGCTGTTCATCAACATCACAGGTGCCTTCGTGATCGCCTATCTCTCGGCGGCGCTGGCCATCGGCTGGCACCAGCGCTACGGCGACATGATGTCGTCGCTCGTCCTCACCGGCGTGCTGGGCGGCTACACCACTTTCAGCACCATGCAGCTCGATGCCGTGAAGATGGTGGAGAAGGGCCGCGCCGGGCTGGCGCTGTTCTACCTCGCCGTGTCGGTGGCGGGCGGGCTCGTCGCCGCGGCGGCGGGCGTTGCCGTGGCAGGGATCTGACGCCATGTGGGTGAAGGTGATCCTGGTGTTCATGGGCGGCGGACTGGGCGCCGTCACGCGCGAATTCTGCATGCTGCTGATGGGCCACGACAGTTCCAGCTTCCCGCTCGACATCTTCGTGGCCAACATCCTTGCCTCCTTCGTGCTCGGGCTGGTCTTCGGCTATCACCGCTCGCGCAATGTCTCGGACGAATTCTCGCTGCTCATCGCCACCGGCTTCACCGGCGGCATGTCGACCTTCTCGAGTTTCGTGTATGGAGCCTACTCGGAGATGGTCGATCCCGCCAAGCTCGCGGTCTCGATCCTCTACATTGTCTCCAGCCTGGTCATCGGCTTCGCCGCCGCCTGGGCCGGGGTCAAGTTGACGGCGCGGTCACGGCCGGCCTGATCCGCCTACCCTTGGGAGTGTTTGCATGATCATCATCGACAGGAAGCTCGGCAATGTCAGCGAACCGCTCTGGCGCGAGCGCTCGCAGCAGGGCGAGGTCGACCCGCTCATCCTCGAGCAGTGGGAAGCGCCCAAGAGCCGCCTGCGCAAGGCCAGCACGGGTGGCCTCGAGCTCGCCATCTCGCTGCCGCGCAGCGAGAACCTGCATGACGGCGACGTGCTCTATTATGACGAGGCCCGGAAGTACCTGGTGGTCGCCAAGGTGCCGCTCAAGGACGTGCTGGTGATCGAACTGGACGGCATCGACAAGCTGCCGCCGGTCGAGATCCTGCGCATCTGCTTCGAGCTGGGCCACGGCCTCGGCAACCAGCACTGGCCTGCCGTGATCAAAGGCACCACCGTCTACGTGCCGCTGTCGGTCGACCAGAAGGTCATGGCCTCGGTGATGCGCACCCACGCCTTCGAGCACGTAAAGTCGCGCTTCGTTCCGGGCGAGGAGGTGGCGGCCAAGCTCACCGCCAAGGAAGTGCGCATCCTTTTCGCCGGTGCCGATGCCACGCCGCATCACCACCACGGCGAGGTGCTTCAGCTCAACCTCGCGCGCGACTAGGCAACCGATGGACCAGCCCCGCCGAGACGAAGGCACCGCCGCGCACGAGATGGTGCATCTGGCGCGGCTGATGCAGTTCGCGGATTCGACCCTTCCGGTGGGCGCCTTCGCCTTCTCCAACGGCCTGGAATCGGCGCTGCAGACGCAGGTGGTCAGCAATCCCGCCTCGCTGCTCGAATACGTGACATTGATGACTAGGCAGGCGGCGCGCATGGACGGCATCGCGCTGCTCCATGCCCACCGGGCGGCGGTGGCCGGGGACTTTGCCGCGATCGTCATGGCCGACCATGAGCTGGCCTGCCGCCGGGTGGGCGAAGAGCAGCAGCAGATGACGCTGCGCATGGGCAAGAAATTCGCCGAACTGGCGCTGAAGATCAGCGACTTCCCCGATCTCGGGCGCTGGCTGGCGGCGATCCGGGCGGAGGAGACGCCGGGCTGCCTCGCGGTGGGCCAGGCCATCGCCTTCGCCCAGCTCGGCGCGGACGAGGGCGAGGCCTTCGTCGTGCACCAGTACGGCATCGCCTCGATGATCCTGAGCGCCGCGCTGCGACTGATGCGCATCGACCATCTCGATACCCAACGCATCCTGTTCACCGTGCTGAAGCGGGTGCAGGAGGATTATCAATCGATCCGCGGCCTGTCGCTCGAGGAGATGAGCACCTTCGCTCCGGTCTTCGACGTGCTCGTCGCGCACCACACCACCACCCACGTCAGACTGTTCATGAACTGACGAGCAGGAGAGGCATACGACATGAAGAAGATCACGCGCATCGGCATCGGCGGCCCGGTCGGCTCCGGCAAGACCGCGGTCATCGAAACCATCACGCCGCGCCTCATCGACATGGGGCTGAAGCCGCTGATCATCACCAATGACGTGGTGACGACGGAGGACGCCAAGCAGGTGCGCCGCACCCTCAAGGGCATCCTCGTCGAGGAGAAGATCGTCGGCGTGGAGACCGGCGCGTGCCCGCACACCGCGGTGCGCGAGGATCCGTCGATGAACATCGCGGCGGTCGAGGAGCTCGAGGAGAAATATCCCGACAGCGACGTCATCCTGATCGAGTCGGGCGGCGACAACCTCACGCTCACCTTCAGCCCCGCGCTGGCGGACTTCTACATCTACGTCATCGACGTGGCGGCGGGCGACAAGATCCCGCGCAAGAACGGCGCCGGCGTGTGCCAGTCGGACATCCTGGTCATCAACAAGAAGGATCTCGCGCCCTATGTCGGCGCGAGCCTCGAAGTCATGGACCGTGACTCGAAGCTGATGCGCGGCAAGAAGCCCTTCGTCTTCACCAACTGCAAGACCGGCGAGGGCATCGACGCGCTGATCGCGCTCATCATGGACATGGCGCTGTTCGACGTGCACCCGACGCAGCCGGTCAAGGCCGCCGAGTAGCCCATGGGCCTGCACGAGCAGCTGCAGCGACTCGACGAGGCCAGGGAGCTTCGCGGCTTCCAGACCGAGCCCGCGCAGATGCGCGCCGCCGGCCCCGGCAAGATCGGCGAGCTGCGTCTCGGCTTCGCGCTGCGCGACGGGCGCTCGGTGCTGCACGATCTCTACCGGGTGGCGCCGCTGCTGGTGCAACGTGCCCTGTACTGGGACGAGGCCATGCCGGAACTGCCGATCTGCGCCATCATCTCGGTGGGCGGCGGCATCCTGCAGGGCGACCGCTATAAGATCGACATCGCGGTGGAGGAGGGCGCCTGCGCCCTGGTCAACACCCAGAGCGCCAACCGCGTGCACCAGATGGATGCGAACTACGCCTCGCAGCACCAGACGGTGCGGCTGGAGAGCGGCGCCTACCTCGAGTACCTGCCCGACTTCACCATTCCCTATCGCAATTCGCGCTTCATCAACCAGACCGACATCGTGCTCGCGCCGGACGCGACGCTGCTCTACGGCGAGATGATGATGACCGGCCGCAAGCACCACCATGCGGAGGAGCGCTTCGGCTTCGATCTCCTGTCCATGGCGGTGTCGGTGCGCCGGCCCGACGGAAGGCGCATCTTCGCCGAGAAGCTGCTGATCGAGAAGGCGGACCCTGCCATCGACTTCGCCGCGGTGATGAAGGGCTATGATGCCTTCGCCAGCATACTGTGCCTGACGCCACCGGAAAACGCCGCGCGCATCAGGTCGCGCTGCGAGACCAATTTCCCGCCGGGCGGCGGCCGCGCCATTTCAGGTGTGAGCGGCCTGCCCAATGATGCCGGACTGATGCTGCGGGTGGTGGGCGTCGAGAGCTACGACGTGCGGGCCGAGGTGCGGCGCTTCTGGCAGATCGTGCGGGAAGAAGTGAAGGGCAGGAGCCTGCCACCGGAATTCATCTGGCGCTGACAAGGGGGAAAACCGATGTCCGACAAGAACAATAATTTCGTGATCCAGTGCCTGCGCGGAACGAGCCAGGTGTTCTTCATGGAGAACGCCATCACCGGCATCCTGTTCTTCGCCGCCATGGCCTATGCTTCCTATGTGACCGGCAACTATGCCACGGTGATCGGAGCGGCGATCGGCGTCGTGGTGGCAACCGCGACGGCCCTTCTCCTCGAATGCGATGAGCCTTCGATCCAGCAGGGTCTCTATGGCTTCAACGGCATCCTGGTCGGCATCGCGCTGCCCACCTTCATCGCCGTCTCGCCGCAGCTCTGGGTGCTGGTGGTGATCGGCGCCGCGGTCAGCACCGTCGTCACCGCCGCGATGAGCGCCACGATCACCAGTTCATGGGGCATCCCCGGCTCGACGGGGCCCTTCGTGGTCACCGGCTGGCTTATGGTGGCGGCCGCCTATTGCTTCGGCGGCCTGCATGTCAACGACGCGCCGAAGCTTGCCACCGCCTTCGTCCAGTCCGGCATCGTCATTCCGGCGCCGGCCGACCTGGTGCAGATCTTCTTCCGCAACATTGGCCAGGTCTATCTACTCGGCAGCGCGGTGAGCGGGGCCCTCATCCTGCTCGGCATCTTCATCGCCTCGGTGCCGGCCGGCATCGCCACCGCCCTGGGCTCGATCGTCGCCATGATCGTGGCCATCGGCATGGGGGCGGATCCCACGGCCATCAACGAAGGCCTCTGGGGCTTCAGCCCGGTGCTGACGGCGCTGGCGGTCGGCGTCATCTTCCTCAAGCCGTCGCCCAGGGTTGCCGTCTATGCCCTGATCGCCACGGTGATGACGGTCTTCGTGCAGGGCGCGCTCGACGTCATCTACCAGCCGTTCGGGCTTCCGTCCTTCACCGCCCCCTATGTGCTGACCATGTTCCTCTTCGTGGCGCCCAAGAAGCTGCTGGCGCCGCATCCGCACAAGCCGGTGGCAAGCCACCTGGTCACCGACACCGCCCCCAAGAGCGCCGCGGCCAAGTGAAGGCCTGAGCGCAACACCCGCGCCGGCGACGTTCGGCGCGGGTCCCTTGCCGTCCGGATGATGGCGGCGACCGTGTTCCCCTTGCGGGGCGAATGACGTAAAGCGGTGCCTCCGGCAGCTCACCTGCCGCACCGGCAGGGACGACCATGGACCTCACGATCATCATCTTTCTCCTCGTCTATGTCGCCATGGGCGTCGGTCACCTGCCGGGCCTGCGCCTCGACCGGACGGGCACCGCCATCGTGGGCGCAATGATCCTGCTGGTGGCCGGCCGCATCACCCCCGCCGCCGCCTGGAACGCCATCGACTATCGCTCGATCGGGCTGCTCTTCGGGCTCATGGTGGTCTCGGCGGCCTTCAGCGTGGCGGGCTTCTACGACTGGGTGGCGCAGCGGGTGGGCGCGATGGCGGTCGGGCCGAAGGCGCTGCTGGCGGTGATGATCGCGGTGGCGGCGGGCATGGCCGCACTCCTCAACAAGGATGTCGTCGCGGTCGCCATGGCGCCGGTGTTCTGCTCGATCTGCCTCAACCGCAAGCTCAACCCGCTGCCCTACCTGCTGGCCTTCTGCTTTGCCGCGAACTTCGGTTCCTGCCTCACGCTCATCGGCAGCCCGCAGAGCATGATCGTGGCGGAAACGCTGCACCTGTCATTCGTCGGCTTCTCGCGCGCTGCGGCACTTCCCGCCCTCGTCGGCCTGCCGGTGATCTGGATCGTCCTCGTCTGGTGCTACCGCGGCAACTGGCAGCTTGCGAGCCTTCCGGCGGCGGCGCAGGCGCGTGCCCCGGCAGCGCCGGCGGACGCCTTCAACCGCGGCGAAACCATCAAGGCGGGCCTCGTCACCTTCGCCGTCGTCGCCGCCTTCACCCTCACCGAGCTTCCGCACATGCTGATCGCGCTGGCCGGCGCCAGCGTGCTGCTGATCAGCCGGCGCTTCGCGTCGCGCAACATGCTGCACCACGTGGATGGCGACCTGCTGCTGCTGCTGATCGGCCTGTTCATCGTCAATGCCGCCATGACCGCCACGGGGCTTCCCGCCCATCTCCTGGAATGGATGCGCGGCTACGGCGTCGACCTCCATGATCCACTGTCGATGCTGGCCATCATGGCGGTGATCAGCAACGTCATCGGCAATAATCCCGCCGTCATGCTGGTCAATCCCTTCCTCGGCGGGGCCAGCCAGCCCGAGGCGCTGGGTGCCGCCATTGCGCTCGGCACCGGGCTGTCATCGAGCGCGGTGATCTTCGGCAGCCTCGTCGGCATCATCGTGGCGGAGGAATGCGAGCGGCGCGGCATTCCCTTCAGCTTCCGCGAATTCGCGCGCTCCGGACTGCCGACCTCGATCGTCGCACTCGGCGTGGCGGCGGCCTGGATCTATCTGATCAGCCACTGAGCCCTCAGGTCTGGGCCGGCTTTTCACCGGAGCCGAGCAGGCGATAGAGGACCTCGATCACCACCGCAACGGCCACGATGCCGGCGATGGCATAGGCCTGGGACACGGTGGCGGGGTCGGCCAGGAACTGCCACAGCGTGATCGCCAGCGCCACGATGCACAGCACGGCGGCGATTCCCGGGATGACCGGGTTGGTCCCAGTCTGCGGCGCCAGGCGCACGGCGGCGATGTTGACCGCCGCATAGACCAGCAGGAAGCCGCCGCTGGTCGCCGAGGACATGGCTTCGATCGAGATGAAATTGACCGCCAGAAGCGCCAGGATGCCCACCACCAGCAGGCTGATCACCGATTGGCCATGCAGGCTGCGATGGAATGCCGAGGGCAGCTCGCGGATCGTCGCCAGCTGCGGCGGCAGCTTGGCGGCGCCGAAATAGTCGGCGTTCATGGCGGAGGCCGAGGCCAGCACCGCGCCCACCGCCATCACGCCGAAGCCGAAGGGTCCGAGGAAGCTCCCGGCCGCCGCCGAGATGGCGAAGTTCTTGGCGCCGATCAGCTCGGTCAGCGGCAGGTGCCCGATGCCGACGATGAAGGCCAGGGCATAGACCACGATGGCGATCAGCACGCTGCCGAGAAAGGCAATCGGCAGGGTGCGCTTCGGGTTGACGATCTGGTCCGAGGCGTTGGCGATGAGTTCGAAGCCCTCGTAGGCGAGAAAGCCGATCATGCCGCTCGCCACGATGGCCGAGGGCGGCGCCCAGGCGGCAGGTGCCAGCCGGCTCCAGTCGAGCCCCGGCAGGGCAAGCCCCGCGACGATGAACAGCGCCAGCACCGCCAGCTTGCCGACGTTGAAGAAGCTCTCGGACTTCTCCACCAGGGCCGCGCCCGCGAAATTGACGAGGCCGAGAATGACCAGCGCCGCCGAGGCGATCAGGTGCGAGGCCACGGGCCGCATCGCCTCCGGCAGGTAGGGCAGCGTGTAGCCGGCCAGGGCATAGGCATAGACACTCATGATCGCCACATAGCTGAGGATCAGCAGGACGTTGATCGCCGCCGCGGCAAGACCCTGGCCGAAGGCCTGGGTGATGAACTTCACCGTGCCGCCGGGCCCCGGATAGCGCAGCGTGAGGCCGATGTAGGAATAGGCCGTGATGAGGGCGATGGCCCCGCCGATCAGGAAGGCGAGCGGCGTGCCGCCCTTGGCGCCGGCCACGGTGATGCCGAAGGCCGCGAAGAAGCCGCCGCCGACGATGCCGCCGACGCCGATCGACAGTGCCCCGAAGGCGCCGATGCCGCCCTGCTTCTTCTCAAGTCCCATGTTTCCCCCCGCTGCATGGATGGTCTGCCCGGCACGTCCGAACACCGATATTCCCGAGCCGAATTGCGAAAGCAACCGCTAAGCGGCGGTCCTCGCAATTCCCGCTCCGAAGCTAGGTGCAATGGCCAGCCAAGTACATTCCTGCTGCACCCAAATTGGGCGCAGGCCATCGCCGTCAGTGGCGATGCGGATGGGCATGGGCGACGGGGCGGCCGTCGCTGCCCACATGCCAGTGGCTGCGCAGCAGATGGGTGCGCCGCAGGAGATCGAGGTCATGCAGCACGTCGCGTGTGGGACCGTCCGCGGCGACGCGGCCCTTTGCGAGGATGACCGTCCGCCGCGTCACCGCTTCGGCCACCTCGAGGTCATGGGTCGCGACGATGATGGTCTTGCCATCGGTGCGGGCCGAGCACAGCAGGTCCACGAGGATGGTGCGGCTCTCGGGGTCGAGGGCATTGGTGGGTTCGTCGAGCAGCAGCACTTCGGGCTCGGTGATCAACGTGGCGGCCAGCGCCACCCGCTTCTTCTCGCCGCCCGACAGCCGGTGTGGCGGACGGCCGCGCAACTCCGTGATGCCGAAGGTCCCCAGGGCCTCGTCCACGGCGGCGATGATGCGCGAACGCTCCCAGCCCAGCTGCAGCGGGCCGAAGGCCAGCTCGTCGAACACCGTCCCGTTGAACAGCTGCACGTCGGGGTTCTGGAACACGAAGCCGACGCGCCGGCGGAAGGCGTGGTTGACGGCCTCATCGGCGAAGGCCTGTTCGGTCAGCGCCTGTCCCGCGGCACTCATGCGTCCGGCGGTGGGAAAGCTCAGCGCGTCGAGCAGGCGCATCAGCGTCGACTTGCCCGAACCATTGGCGCCGAGCAGCGCGATGCGCTCGCCCGGCGTCACCTTCAGGTTCACGCCGTCGAGCGCGCGCTGGTCCGCCTCATAGGCGAAGCTCACGTCCGCGAGATCGTAGATCACAGGTGAAGGCCGATCACGGCGGCGAGCAGGGCAACGGCACACCCCAGCAGCAGCCAGTCCGCCGGTCGCGACCGCCACGTGGCGAGCGACAGCGACTGACCGCGGTAGCCACGCGCGATCATCGCCTCATGCACGTTCTGCCCCATGTCGAGGCTGCGGGTGAACAGCACGCCCGCCGCGGACGCGATCATGCGCCGCCGCGCTGCGCCGGTCATGGGCGCCATGATGCGGCTGTGGTGGGCCTCCTGCATGTCGGCGGCACTCTGCAGGAAGCTGAAGATGTAGCGCTGCGTCATCGTCAGCATGGCGGTGATCGGGGCAGGGACGCCGAGTGCCCCCAGCGCCCGGATGACCTGCGGCCACGCGGTGGTGAGCACCAGCAGCAGCGCAAGCCCGGCGGAGGCTTCGGCGCGTCCCACCAGCAGCAGGCCACTGCGCAGCCCCGGCTCCGTCACAACCCAGCCGGTAAGCGGCAGCGTGGCGAGGGCGGGGCCCGGCACCAGGAACAGGGCGGGCAGGGCAATGAGCCCGGTGAAGGCCAGCACCGGCAGCACCGCCTGCAGCGCCATGCGCCGCAGCGGCACGCGCGAGGCGACCGCAAGCACGGCGCCGAGGAGGACGAAGCTCCACACGCTGGCAAGTTGGTGCGCCCATGCCACCGAGACGATCAGCACCAGCATGGCCGCCGTCTTGAAGCGCGGGTCGCGGCGTTGCAGGTAGCCCGGCTCCGCCGCGATGTCCTCGGCCTGCAGGGCATAGGCGAGGCGCCTGGCCATGCTCCCGCCAGCCCGCTGGCGGGCGAGTGGAACGCAGTCGCAGGCGCCGAACGTACTGGCGGACAGGTCCGTCCTTGCCTCAGGCATGCTGACCGTTGCGCGGGCGGCCAAGGCTGAACAGGGCACTGAGGGCAAGGTAGGCCAGGATGATGAGCCCGACTCCCATGAACGCCGACAGCATGTAGCCCAGGGCCTCGCTCTTGAGGAAGGCGGGGGCATAGTCCGGGAACGGGGCTGTCCAAACCGAGGACAGGTGCTGCAGACCCTGCGGGACAGCGGCCGGCGGGGGTGCATTGAGAGATGCCCCGGCGATCGCGGCGCGCGCCGCCGGATCGGCAAAATCTTCCGCGCCCCACTCTCCCCAGGCCGTTCCCGCGGCCAAGAGACCGAGCGGGCTTGCGACCATCAGAATGCCGACGATCAGGGCAAGGCCGCGCACGGAGAAGCCGGCGCGCCCGTCGGCTGGCAGGCGACGTTCGAGAAGGCTTGGATCGGATCGCTGCAGGAAGGCCACGATGCCTGCGGTCAGCAACATCTCCGCCAATCCGGCGAAGGCCAGGTGGCCGCCGAGCATTGCCGGAACGGCGACGGACAGCGGATAGGGCGCATAGAGCGGGGCTCCCGTCGCGTCGTGGAACAGCATGGGCTGCACGCCGAATTCGATCGCCGCCGCCAGCGCCGCGACATTGATGGCAAGATAGCCGGCAATCCCCGCCGCGATCACCCGGCGCCACGAAGTGACGGCCGAGCGGCCGGCCAGCAGCGTATAGATTCCGTAGGCTGCGAAGGAACCGATGATCGCCATGTTCAGGCTGTTGGCGCCAAACGTGGTGAGGCCGCCGTCACCGAAGAACAGCGCCTGGATCAGCAGGGCCAGCGAAATCGCCACGATGGCCGCCCAGGGCCCGAGCAGGATGGCGGCGATCCCCATCCCGACGGCATGCCCCGTGGTGCCGCCCGGCAGCGGCAGGTTGAACATCATGATCACGAAGCAGAAGGCCGAAACCACCGAAACGAGGGGCACAAGCTTGGTGTTGAGGTCGCGCTTCAGCCGCCGCGTCGCGACGAACCAGAAGGGTAGCGCCACCGCATAGGTGACGGCGCAGGTGCTGGGGGAAAGATACCCGTCCGGAATGTGCATCGCCGTCGCCCCTCGAGTTGCATGACACGCAGGACGCTAGGACAAAGGGCAGACACCGGCAACGAAAATATGATAGTTTCTCGAAATCATCATACCCGATATGGGCGCGCCGCTGGACACCCCGGCAAGGCCGCTCCATCATCGATCGACATGTGAGGGCTGAACCGTGGACCGCATCACCATCACCATCGAACCGGAACTGCTGGCGGGGCTCGACGCCTTCGTCGGGGCCAAGGGCTATGCCGGCCGCTCGGAAGCGCTGCGCGACCTCCTGCGCGAGCGCCTGCAGGCGGAGGCCACCACCTCGGAAAGTGGAGGCGAATGCATCGCGGCGCTGACCTATGTCTACGACCATCACAAGCGCCAGCTGGCCAACCGCCTCACCGACCTCCACCACGACCACCACGACCTCACGATCGCCACCATGCACGTCCACCTCGATCATGAATCCTGCCTCGAGGTCGCGGTGCTGCGCGGCGGCGTGGCCGAGGTGCGGCGCCTGTCGGAAGGCGTCATCAGCCAGAGCGGCGTGCGCTATGGCCACACCCACGTGGTTCCCGTCAACATCGCGGTGCAGTCGCATCACCATCATGACGACGCCGGGACTGGCCACAGCCACCGACCGGGCACCCATGCCCACGAGCACATCCGCACCCTCGTGTGGAATCCGAAGGCGTGACGGAGGCGGGCGGCGCAGGCGCCGCCCCGGCCGCGATCATTCCGCCGCTTCGCGCAGCCCCGTGCGCGCCTGGGCGGCCAGCGCCATGGTGGCCGCAACGCAGTCGCGCGCGGCGTGCCAGTAGCGTTCCTTCAGCTCGATGTTGAAGACGACGCCGTGCGGAAACTGGCATTCCGCCATGATCTCGGTCCACGCGATGTCGCCCCAGCCCACCGGCAGGTGCAGGTCGCCGTGGCCGAAGGCCAGCCTTTCGCCTTCCGAGAACATCCAGATGTCGTCCTGGCGGCCGAAGCTGTCATGGATGTGCAGGTGGCGGGCAAAGGGCGCGAGCGCCGCCACCTCGCTCAGGTAGGCGTCGCGGCGGCCCTCGAAATCGAGCCGCAGGTAGGCATGGCTGAAGTCGATCGTGGCCCTGACCGCCGGATGGTCGATGGCGGCAAGTTCCTGCGCCAGGCGCAGCGGCGTCGGCGTGTGCTGGCCGGCAGTGTCGGTGAACAGCGTCTCGACGCACAGCGCGATGTCGCGCTCGGCGGCGAGATCGCCCGCCATCTGCAGCCACTCGCGCTGGCGCAGATAGGCCTCCTCCAGCCCCTCGGCCTGCTGCATCGGCGCCATGCCGGCATGCACCACGTAGTTCGCGGCCTTGACCTCGGCGGCAACGTCCAGCGAAGCGGCCAGCACCTCGAGGTGGCGCGGCAGCCGCCAGTCCTCATCCATGAAATTGATGGCGAGCGGGCCGTGCACCGTGAAGCCGACGGCGCGTCCGGCGCAGGCGCGCTTCAGCGCATCCATCTGGCTCTGGCGGATGCGTCCGCCGACCACGATGTCCATATCGTGGGTCGGCAGTTCGATGGTGGCGACCCCGAGTTCCTCGATCATGTCGAGTTCCATTCCGAAGTCCGAGAGATCGTTGGCGCGCTTGTGCGCGGAAATGCCAACGCGGGTCGATCCGTTGTGCAGCATGGTGGCGTTCCTCACAGTGCGGCACCGCGCCGCTGACTCCCACCGATAGCCATCCCCCGTGTAGAACCCGCGACAGCCGTGTTACCGGTCGATGCCGGCGCCGCCGCCATTGCTCCCGGCGCGATGCCTTTATCCGCGGCCTGATCGAGACTGTCTTCTAGACCATCCTGGTGGCGGCCGTGCCACGCGAGACGAGACCGCGGATTTCCCTGCGTGACCTGTCCAGGGATGCTGCGACCTGCGGCAACCCGGCTTCGCGGGCGAGGCTGCACAGATCCGTCAGCATGTCTTCGACATAGCAGGCCGCATCCCGGCGTCTGCAGCGTGCGAGCAGCTCTGCCGCGTTCCTGTCGAGAGCGGCCCGGCGCTGCACGTCGTTCAAGGCCAGCAATTCGGCGATCTGCATGGTGTCACCCGGGCGTTCACGAGACCAAGGACAGAGTCCATAACCGAAATATGATCAGCGGCCTTGATCCACGTCAGCAGCCGTGCGTTGCACGACATCGCATGCATGCGTGCGAGCCGCTGAAGGCGATACTGTCCGCGCGCAGTTCTGATTGCGCTTTTGTAAGACAAAACAGCGCCGCTTCAAGCAGTTAACAATGTTTCAACGCGCAGCGTTGATTATTCAGTCAATCAATTGTAGTGATTTGATCCGGGGAGTGTGGTGTTCGGATCGTTCTTCGGGTCCTTGCAATCCAGGAGAATGGCTCGACGTTGGCTGACAAATTTCAGGTTGTACTCTGGATCGAGGTCGCCGGCGGCGTAACGGACACGACGTAGTTGAATTCGCGTTTGGGACCTTGCAGATTTGAGGCACTTTGAATGAAATCGATATTATCCATATGTTCGGCGTTCCATCGAGATGACAGGGGCGCCGCCTTCATCGAATACACGGCCCTTCTCGGCGTCATCCTTGCCGTCGGACTCCTCGTGCTCACGAAGGTCGGCAACTGGGCGACCAACCAATGGTCCACGCTGTGCAGCGGCCTCGGTTCGAAATGTAAATAGCACGCCGTTCGCGGTGGTGCGCTCAAGCCGGATCACCGAGAACGTGCTTGCAACAGCCGGGTCGCGCAACTGCAGCGGACGCCAGCGCGTCCGCGATGACATGGTGCCGGCTAAGGGACTCGAACCCCTGACCCCCTGATTACAAATCAGGTGCTCTACCAACTGAGCTAAGCCGGCATCGGGCTCTGGTTAGAACGCTTTGGGCCCGCATGGCAACAAGGAATGGCAACAAGGAAGAGGGCGGGGCCGTTTCCGGCTCCCGCATCACCGCGTCAGCGCGTAAAGCGTCACGGCGCAGGCGTTGGAGACGTTGAGGCTGCGGATCGGGCCGTTCATGTCGAGCCTGACGAGGTGGTCGCAGCTGTCGCGCGTCAGCTGCCGGAGGCCCTTGCCCTCGGCCCCCAGCACGATGGCGACGGGCGGCGCACGATCGACGGCGGAGATGTCCTCGGGCGCGTCGCTGTCGAGCCCCAGGATGCGGAAGCCATAGTCCTTCAGCTCCGCCATGGCGCGCGACAGGTTGGTCACCTTCACGAAGGGCACATGCTCGAAGGCGCCCGAGGCGGACTTGAACAACACTGCCGAAGCCTCCGGGCTGTGGCGCGCGGTGGCCACCAGGGCGGTCACGTTGAAGGCGGCACAGGTACGCAGGATGGCGCCCACGTTGTGCGGGTCCGTCACCTGGTCGAGCAGCACCACGATGCCGGATTTCTCGATCTGGTCGAGGCGCGGCTGGTCGAGCGGCTTCGCCTCGATTAGCAGGCCCTGGTGCACCGCCTCCGGCCCCAGCTTCTTGTCGAGGTCGCGCGGGTGCACGATCTCCGGCGTGATGCCGCGCGCGGCGATCTCGGCCGCCAGCCGGTCGGCGGCGTTCTTCGATGCCTTCAGCGAATAGATCTTGCGCTTCGGGTTCTTCAGCGCCTCGGCCACGGGGTGGACGCCATAGATGATGTCATTGGGATCGCTCATTCCGTCGCCTATAGCGCAGGTCCCGGAAAAAGTGAGGGAAATTTCCGGCGGGGTCCTCGCCTTTGGTGTGATTGCCCGGACCCCCCGCACAGTCTAGAACCTTGTCCCGAAAAGCCATTTCCGGGGTCCCATGTTCAAGAAGATTCTGATCGCCAACCGTGGCGAAATCGCCTGCCGCGTCATCAAGACCGCCCGCCGCATGGGTATCGAGACGGTGGCCGTCTATTCCGATGCCGACGCCCGGGCGCTGCACGTGGAGATGGCGGACGAGAAGGTGCACATCGGCCCGCCCGCCGCGGCCCAGTCCTATCTCCTGATCGAGAAGATCGTCGAGGCCTGCCGGAAGACCGGCGCGGAAGCCGTCCACCCGGGCTATGGCTTCCTTTCTGAACGGTCCGCCTTCCCCAAGGCGCTGGCCGCCGCCGGCATCACCTTCATCGGCCCCAACCCCGGCGCCATCGACGCCATGGGCGACAAGATCGAGTCCAAGAAGGCCGCCGCCGCGGCGCATGTCTCCACCGTTCCCGGCTACATGGGCATCATCGAGGATGCCGATGAAGCCGTGAAGATCGCCGGCGAGATCGGCTATCCCGTCATGATCAAGGCCTCCGCCGGCGGCGGCGGCAAGGGCATGCGCATCGCCTATTCGCAAGCCGAGGTGAAGGAAGGCTTCGTCCGCGCCAAGTCCGAGGCCAAGTCGTCCTTCGGCGATGACCGCGTCTTCATCGAGAAGTTCATCGTCAACCCGCGCCACATCGAGATCCAGGTGCTGGGCGACAAGCATGGCAACGTGATCTATCTGGGCGAGCGCGAATGCTCGATCCAGCGCCGCAATCAGAAGGTGATCGAGGAGGCGCCGTCGCCGCTCCTCGACGAGAAGACGCGCAAGGCCATGGGCGAGCAGGCCGTGGCGCTGGCCAGGGCGGTGAACTACGATTCCGCCGGAACGGTGGAGTTCGTCGCCGGCCAGGACCGCTCGTTCTTCTTCCTCGAGATGAACACGCGCCTCCAGGTCGAGCACCCGGTCACCGAACTCATCACCGGCATCGACCTGGTCGAGCAGATGATCCGCGTCGCGGCCGGCGAGGAACTGAATATCCGGCAGTCCGACGTGAAGCTGAAGGGCTGGGCCGTCGAAAGCCGCATCTATGCCGAAGACCCGTACCGGAACTTCCTTCCCTCGACGGGCCGACTCGTGAAATATCGTCCGCCTGCGGAGCAGGTGGAGAGTGGCGTGACCGTCCGGAACGACACCGGCGTCTACGAAGGCGGCGAGATCTCGATCTACTATGATCCGATGATCGCCAAGCTCTGCACCCATGCGCTGACGCGCTCGGCCGCGATCGGCAAGATGGCCGAGGCGCTCGATGCCTTCCACATCGACGGCATCCAGCACAACATTCCCTTCCTTTCGGCCATCATGGAGAACCCGCGCTGGCAGTCGGGCGCTCTGTCGACGGGCTTCATCGCCGAGGAATTCCCCGGCGGCTTCACCGGCCACGAGATCACGCCCGGCATCAAGTCGACCATGGCCAAGGTGGCGACGGTGCTCGACCATGTCGAAAACCGCAGGAAGCGCCTGATCAACGGCCAGATGCTGCACCACGGCGTCAACCTCGCCACCGCGCGCATCGTGAAGCTGGGCAAGGAGTTCATCCCGGTCACCATCTCGAAGGACACCGACACGCTGGCCGACGCCTGCGGCTGGGTCCCCGGCCAGCCGGTGTTCTCCGCCGACCTGGGCGACGGCACCGTCACCGTGCAGGTGAAGCGCATCCTCAACGGCTACCGCCTGTCCTATCGCGGCGTGGTGCTCGAGGCCCATGTCTATACGGAGCGCGAGGCGGAACTGGCGAAGCTCATGCCGGAAAAGGTCGCCGCCGATACGTCGAAGAAGCTCCTGTGCCCGATGCCCGGCCTCGTCATCGCCATTCCGGCGGTGGTCGGCCAGGAGGTGAAGGCGGGTGAGCCCTTGGCCATCGTCGAAGCGATGAAGATGGAGAACATCCTGCGCGCCGAGCGCGACGTCACCATCAAGTCGGTCAACGCCAGGAAGGGCGACAGCCTCCAGGTCGACGCCGTCATCATGGAATTCGCATGACTGTCGCTGCCCTTCATGTGACCGTGGAGGGCAGGGTGCAGGGCGTGGGCTTCCGCGCCTATGTCGAGCGCGAGGCGAAGGAACGCGGCCTCAGGGGGTGGGTGAGAAACCGCAGCGACGGCCGCGTCGAGGCGGTGTTCATGGGCGAGGAGGAAGACGTCCAGTCGATGATCGTCGCCTGCCACCGCGGCCCGAGAATGTCACTGGTGCGCAACGTGAAGAGCGAGCCCCATCCCCCGGGCGACTGGCGCGGCTTCGAGGTGTGGCCGACGGTGTGAGCAATTCGATCCGTCATCCCGGCGAAAGCCGGGACCCCGCTTTGGTTCAGCACGCGCGGCAAGAAAGCGGGGCCCCGGCTTTCGCCGGGGTGACGGCATAGAGGGGTATCGAAGGGGCCGGCCTTACGCCAGCCCTTCCTTCTTCAGCGCCGCCTGCACCGCCGGGCGCTGGCCGACGCGGTCGAGATAGGCCACGATGTGCGGATAGGCCGAGAGGTCGATGCCCACATGCCTGGTCCAGCCCAGCACGGTGAAGGCATAGGCATCGGCCACCGAATAGCTGTCGCCGAGGAGATAGGGCTTCTTCGCCAGCTGCGCGTCGAGCCAGACGAAGCGGCGGGTCAGCCGGTCCTTCATGGCCTTCTTGCCGTCTTCCGGCATGGCGGCATTGAACAGCCCGCCGATGCCCTTGTGCAGTTCCGAGGCGATGAAGTTCAGCTGTTCCATGGCGCGGTAGCGCGCCATCGAGCCGAAGGCCGGCAGCAGGTCGGTGTTCTTGGCCTTGTCGGCGAGATATTGCAGGATGGTCGAGACTTCGGTCAGCACTTCGCCCGTGCCGAGGTCCAGCGTCGGCACGTAGCCCTTGGCGTTGACATCCATGAAATCCGCACCGGTCTCGGTCTTCTTGGCGCCGAGGTCGACCTTCTCGAGATCATAGTTCTGGCCGAGTTCATTGAGCACGATATGCGGGGCCAGCGAGCAGGCGCCGGGGGAATAGTAGAGCTTCATGTCCAGTCCTTGTGGTTGGGGCGGAGGTTTGCAACCCTAATGTAACCGTTTGAGTCACATTTACAAGCATGGCGTTGGACAGACGCTGCGGTTGCGACGTATGAGGTGCCCATCCATGGAGTCTGTGATGCGCCGTATCGCCCGCCTTGCCCTGCCGTTTCTCGCCGTCCTGGCGCTCAGCCTTCCGGCGCGCGCCGATTTCATCAAGAACTTCGCCGAGTGGGAGCAGCTGGGGCCGGACGGGCAGGCGGCCTATGCCATGGGCATCTACGACGTCATGACGGTTGTCACCGCCGACAACAAATATACCGCCGCCCGCGCGCTGGGCTTGCGCGCCTGCGGCATGGGCCTGAAGCTCCGCGGCGCCATGGTGGCCCAGGCCATCAACGTCTTCTACCGCGACCATCCGGAACAGCGGGTGGTGACACCCTTCGTCGCCTTCAACAGCTTCGTCGAGCGCGGCGCCTGCAGCCCCTTCATCAACGAGGCGCGGAAGTCGATGGGCCTCCCCGACATGAAGGCCGCGCCGACGCCCGACCAGAACGGCCAGCCGCAGGACGGCCAGCAGCAGCAATAGTCTCAGCCGAAGATCGGCCGGAAGCTCCGCTTCAGCGCCACGTCGAGGTCGGCCATGGTGACGGGCAGGCCGAGGTCGACGAGGCTCGTCACCCCGTGCTCGCGGATGCCGCAGGGCACGATGCCGCCGAAATGCGCGAGGTCGGGCTCGACGTTGATCGAGATGCCGTGGAACGTCACCCAGTGCCGCACCCTGATGCCGATCGCCGCGATCTTGTCCTCGCGGGCACCACGCCTCACCCACACGCCCACCCGGTCCTCGCGCCGCTCACCCTTGACGTTGAACTGGTCGAGCGTGTCGATCACCCATTGCTCGAGGCCGGCCACGAAGGCCCGCACGTCACTGCCGCGGCGCTTGAGGTCCAGCATCACATAGGCCACGCGCTGGCCCGGGCCGTGATAGGTATATTGTCCGCCGCGGCCGGTCCTGAACACCGGGAAGCGCTCGCGCTCGACGAGATCCTCGTCATGCGCCGAGGTGCCGGCGGTATAGAGCGGCGGATGCTCGAGCAGCCAGATGCGTTCGGGTTCGGTGCCCCTGGCGATCGCGTCCACATGCGCGTCCATGAGCGCCATCGCGTCGGGATAGTCGACGAGGCCATCGGAACGTTCCCACGTCACCGGATCGGCGGAGCGGAGGGTGAGGCGAATGTCGTCGCGGGCGGCCATGCCCGCCTTTTCCCAGTTTCGCTTCCATCCTGCAATGTGTAACCTCCGGCCGAAGGAGCATCACATGGGCAAGACCATCGGACTGACCGGCGCGCTGGAAACATATTACGCGGCGCATGCCTTCCGCGAACCGCCCGTCCTCGCGGAACTCCGCGCCGAGACGGCGAGCCTCGGCTCCAACGCCGGCATGCAGATCGGGCCGGAGCAAGGCGCCTTCATGTCGCTTCTCGTCAAGCTGATGGGCGCGCGGCGCGTGATCGAGTTCGGCACCTTCACCGGCTATTCCTCGCTCGCCATGGCGCAGGCCGGCGCCACCCGCATCACCTGCGCGGACGTGTCGAAGGAATTCACCGACATCGCCCGGCGCTTCTGGCAGAAGGCCGGCGTCGCCCAGCGCATCGAACTCCACCTCGACGGCGGCAACGCGGTCATCGCGCGCCTGCTCGCCGCGGGTGAGGCGGGCACCTTCGACCTCGCCTTCATCGATGCCGACAAGGCGGGCTACGACGGCTACTACGAAGGCGCGCTGAAACTGCTCCGCCCCGGCGGCCTCGTGCTGGTCGACAACACCCTGTGGGATGGCGACGTGGCCGACCCGGAGAAGCAGGACGCTGACACGAACGCGATCCGCGCGCTGAACGACAAGATTCTCTCCGACGACCGGGTGGACATGTGCCTGGTGCCGATCTGCGACGGGCTGACCATGGCGCGGAAGCGGGACGGCTGATCGTCCCCCTGAACGCACCTCCCCGGGCTTGACCCGGGGGCCCTTTTCCGCCCGAAATCAAAAGGATGCGCGGATCAAGTCCGCGCAAGGCGAGATTATCGCATGGCGTTCGGCAGGCTTTCTGCGCCCCGGGAATAGCCTCCGGTCAGGCGCCTACCTCCGCCGCTTGCCTTTCCCCCGCCACTCCGCTATAGCCCGCCCCGTTACAACTCAACTCACACGCGGAGACCGGCTCCGGCACACGAGGTTCGCCTCCACATAGTGCCAGATCCATCCGGTGCCGGGGCAACCCGGTCACTTTCTCCGCGGCGGATCAACCGGAAAAGGACCGTACCCGCATGGCATTGCCTGATTTCACCATGCGTCAGCTCTTGGAAGCTGGCGTGCACTTCGGCCACCAGACCCACCGCTGGAACCCGAAGATGCGCAACTACATCTATGGCAGCCGCAACGGCATCCATATCATCGACCTGTCGCAGACCGTTCCGCTGCTCCACCAGGCGCTGGTCGCCACGGCGGAGACGGTTGCCAAGGGCGGCCGCGTGCTGTTCGTCGGCACCAAGCGTTCGGCCTCGGAGCTCGTCGCGGATGCGGCGAAGCGTTCGGCCCAGTATTACGTGAACTCGCGCTGGCTCGGCGGCACGCTCACCAACTGGAAGACCATTTCGCACTCGATCAAGACGCTGCGCACCACCGACGACGTGCTCGGCAAGGAGCAGTCCGGCCTCACCAAGCGCGAAATGCTCGAGCTCACCCGCACCAAGGAGAAGCTCGACAAGTCGCTCGGCGGCATCAAGGACATGGGCGGCGTTCCCGACCTGCTGTTCGTGATCGACACCAACAAGGAACAGATCGCCATCAAGGAAGCCAACCGTCTCGGCATTCCGGTGATCGCCGTCATCGACACCAACTCGGACCCGGCCGGCGTCACCTACCCGATCCCGGGCAATGACGACGCGGGCCGCGCCGTCGCCCTCTACTGCGACCTCATCAGCCGCGCCTGCATCGAAGGCATCTCGCTCGCCCAGTCGGGCTCGGGTGTCGACATCGGCGCCGCCGAGGAGCCCGTGGCCGAGGAACTGCCCGCCGCCGAATAAGCCGGGCCTCGACCGTCATTCAAACGTCACGGGGCCTGCCGCATGAACGCGGCGGGCCTCACGTTCTTTCAAATCACAAGAGGTACAACATGGCCGACATCACGGCTGCAATGGTGAAGGACCTGCGCGAGAAGACCGGCGTGGGCATGATGGATTGCAAGTCAGCGCTTGCAGCGACCAACGGCGACATGGAAGCCGCCGTCGACTGGCTGCGCGCCAAGGGCCTCGCCAAGGCCGCCAAGAAGTCGACGCGCGTCGCCGCCGAGGGCCTCGTGGCCGTCGCGGTGGAAGGCACCACCGGCGCCGTCGTCGAGGTGAACTCGGAAACCGACTTCGTGGCCCGCAACGAGAAGTTCCAGGCCATGGTCGCCGAGATCTCGAAGCTGGCCCTCAAGGCCAATGGCGACAGCGAGAAGCTCAAGACCATGCACATCCCCGGCTCGCCGCACGCGGTGGCCGAATACGTGGCCGAGATGGTTGCCGCCATCGGCGAGAACATGACGGTGCGCCGCACCGCCGCCCTCACCGTCAAGGATGGCGTCGTCGCGTCCTACGTCCACAACCAGATCGCCCCCGGCATGGGCAAGATCGGCGTGATCGTGGCGCTCGAGTCGACCGGCAGCAAGGCCTCGCTCGCCGAGTTCGGCCGCATGCTCGCCATGCACGTCGCGGCGACCAACCCGGTTGCCCTGGCGCTCGACCAGGTGCCGGCCGACGTGCTGGCGCGCGAGTCCGCGATCCTCGAGGAGAAGAACGCCGGCAAGCCCGCCAACGTGCTGGAGAAGATCGTGGCCTCCGGCCTCAAGACCTTCGCCAAGGAAAACTGCCTGCTCGAGCAGTCCTACGTCCATGATGGCGCCAAGACCGTGACGCAGGCCATCGCCGAAGCCGCCAAGGCGGCCGGCGCCGATGTCAAGCTCACCGGCTTCGTGCGCATGCAACTGGGCGAAGGCATCGAGAAGAAGGAAGACGACTTCGCCGCCGAAGTCGCCAAGATGTCCGGCACCAACTGAGCCGGCCCACATCGAGACACGCGAGAGGCCCCGGCGACGGGGCCTCTTTGCGTTTACACCCGACGCGCCCCCCTGACGGCATCACTCACTCCTCATTCCGTCGCCAATCCCCTCAACACCGTCATGCCAGCGAAAGCTGGCACCCCGCTTTGGGTTCACCAGAGAAAGCGGGGCCCCAGCTTTCGCTGGGGTGACGGAGTTAAGTGATGTGGGGGGCTGGCAAACTGACACAAGATATTTTATCCAGTTCCGGTGGAGAAATACCCCGCCGTCTACATCTTAGCCAGCCGCTATCGCGGCACGCTCTACACCGGCGTCACGAGCAGCCTGTGGTCCCGCGTCTGCGACCACAAGAACGGCACCAGGCCGGGATTCACGTCGCAGTACGGGGTGACCTTTCTGGTCTGGTACGAACACCGCCAGATCATGGAAGAGGCCATCCGGCGCGAGAAGCAGATCAAGGCCTGGCGCCGTGCCTGGAAGATCGAGATGATCGAGCAGCAGAACCCGGATTGGCGCGACCTCCACGATGAGATCGACGTCCTCGCCACGCTGGTGAACGAAACGCCCTCTCATCGTACCTGAAACCTTCCGCCCATGTCCCGTCACCCCCCTTAGCTGCGTCACCCCAGCGAAAGCTGGGACCCCGCTTACCCCGGTTGAAGCACAGCGGGGTGCCAGCTTTCGCTGGCATGACGGCAGGGAGGGGATCGTTCAGGAACGAAGGTTCCGCCTACTCCTGCTGCCCAGAGCATCCCCCTCAACTCCGTCACCCCAGCGAAAGCTGGGGCCCCGCTTACCCCGGTTGAAGCAAAGCGGGGTGCCAGCTTTCGCTGGCATGACGGCAGGGAGGGGATCGTTCAGGAACG
>CAMFKI010000019.1 GCA_945957365.1 uncultured Alphaproteobacteria bacterium
GGCGTCTTCCGGAGCTTCAGCGCGAAGCCCATGTTCTCGGCCACCGTCTTGTGCGGGTAGAGGGCATAGTTCTGGAACACCATGGCGATATCGCGGTCCTTGGGCGGCAGGCCGTTCACCACCTTGTCGCCGATGCGGATGTCGCCGCCGGTGATCTCCTCGAGGCCCGCGATCATGCGCAGCAGGGTGGACTTGCCGCAGCCCGAAGGGCCGACGAGGGCCACGAACTCTCCGTTGGCGATGGCGATCGACACGCCATGGATCACCGCCTGGTCGCCATAGCTCTTGCGCACGTCAACGATCTCGACAGCAGCCACCCACGTCCCCCTTCAACCCAGCCGGGGTCTTGCGCGCCCCGTGACGAGGGCGGAGACTAGGGCAGCTTTTGCAGCCCGTCGAGTGCCTCGTGAGGATCGCAACCCATGCGCTATGAAATGATGCTCCCCCACCAGATCCGCGCGGCGATCGCGGCCAACACGCCCGTCGTGCTGCCGCTCGGGGTCCTCGAATATCACGGCGAGCACATGGCCGTGGGCATGGACACGCTGGCCGTCACCGGCGCGCTCGACGTGCTCGAGAAGGAGGCAGAGCTCGTCGTGCTGCCGCCCTTTTATTATGGCGCCGCGAGCTATGCGGTCGAACCGCCCGAGGGCACGGGTTCGCTGCAGGTCGACTCGACCGTGCTTCATCCCTTCGCCCGCGAACTCTTCACCGGCCTGCTGCGGGTGGGCTTCCGCAACATCCACGCCTTCATCCATCACCAGACCGAGAACTTCGCCACCGGCATGCCCACCGACCTCGCCTTCAAGTTCGGTGCGAGGCAGGCGCTCTTCGCCTTCCTCGAGAAGAGCCGCGGCGAAGGCTGGTGGGGCAACCGCGACATGGCGGACTATTACGCGCGGCAGTCGGGCGGCGAGGACCCGTTCAACTGGATCAGCATCCATCCGCTGATGACGCGCGAGACCATGGGCCACTATCCCTTCGACCACGCCGGCGAGGGCGAGACCTCGCTGATGCTCGCCATGTGCCCGGAGGCCGTGGACATGGCGCTGATCTCGGAGGACCGCTGGTACACCGCATCGGCGCGCCAGGCCTCCGCCGCGACGGGTGCGCGCGGCCTAGACCTCATCCTCGCCCACATGCGCCGCGCGCTGAAGCTGCCGCAGCCCGCAACTCCCTGATACGCCGGCGCGCAGCCAGTTGCGCGAAGTGCTCCGCAGCAACGTCGAAGCCATGTGACGTTGAACATGCGACGTGGAACGAACCGCAGCGCCCGGAGTTTGTGACCCATCAGCGATGTCCAGCATTGGGGAACAGAATGGCGACCACCAGCAACGAATCCCTCAGCGAACTCGAACGCCGCGCCGAGACCAGCCGCGCCGAACTGGCGCAGACGGTCGATGCGCTCTCCAACCGCGTGTCACCCAGCGCCCTCAAGGCCGACGTCAGGAGCTACGTGCGTGACAACCCGCTGCAGGCCGCGGCCATCGCCGTGGGCGCGGCCTATCCGGTCTGGCGCATGATGGGCGCCATCCCCGCACCGCTCCTGCTCATCGGCGCCGGCCTCGCCATGGCCCGGCGCGATGGTGCGGCACCGTCCTATGGCAGCCGCAGCGGGCCGGGCGTCATCGACACGCTCAAGGACAAGGCCTCCGACCTCACCGCGCAGGTGGCCGGCAAGGCGCAGGACACGATCGACTCCGTGCGCGGCATGGCCGCCGACACCGCGAGCCGCACCGCCGACACGCTCACCAGCACCCTCGAGAGCGGCAAGCAGGCCGCCGCCCACACCATGCAGCGCGTCTCGGATCGGGCGAGCGACACTTACGCCCGCGCCGGGGAGCAGATTTCCGATGCGATCGAGCGCCATCCGCTTCTCGTTGGCGGCGTCGCCTTCGCGGTGGGCAGCATGATCGCCGCGGCGGTCCCTGTGTCGCGCTCGGAAAGCCGCCTCATGGGGGAAACCGCCGAGGAGTTGAGGCGCCGCTCGCAGGATCTGGCCATGCAGGGCCTGCGCCAGGCCCAGGGCGTCGCCCAGCAGGTCTTCGACACCGCCAGCGAAGAGGTGGGCCGTGAAGGCTTGACCCCCGAGGCTGCGCGGCGCACCGCGCGCACTGCCGTCGAAAGTGCGCGCGACGCGATGGAAAACGCCACCAGCGGCGCCAGCCGCACCTGACATCCATTCACATCCGGGAGATTATCATGAGCAGCGACATCAATACCTCCGGCACCAACACCTCCGGCGGCATGGGCGGGCAGTCCTCGTCCTCCTTCGGCGGCATGGAAGAACAGCACCAGGATCTCGGCGGCACGCCCGGCGGCGTGCGCGGCATTGCGTCGAAGGCCGGCGAGAAGATCATGGACACCGCCGAGCGCCAGAAGGCGGTCGGCGCCGACTATGTCGACAACATCGCCGATGCGGTGCGCCGTGCCGCGGGCGAGTTCGAGGGCCAGGTGCCGCAGGCGGCGCAGTACATCCGCTACGCCGCCGACCAGATGGAAAGCATGTCGGACTCCTTCCGCCGCCGCGACATCTCGCAGATGATGCAGGACGTTCAGTCCTTCGCGCGCCGCCAGCCCACCGCCTTCCTCGGCCTCAGCTTCATCGCCGGCTTCGCGGCGATCCGCTTCCTGCGCAGCGGGTCGTCGGCATCGTCGGGCAGCCGCTGGCAGGACCGCGAACCCTCCGACGATGGCCGCTATGGCGCCTCGACCGGACAGGGCAACTGGCAGGGCGGCGACGATCGCCTGGATCAGGACCGTTTCGGCACGTCGCGCGCGGGCCGCATGCCCGGCGCGGGCCTGTGAGGCAGGCCCATGGCATCGGCATATGAAAATCGCCCGCCCGAGGCGAAGCCCGTCTCCGAACTGATCTCGGATGCGCTGGCCCAGTTCTCGCGGCTGGTGCGCAGCGAGGTGGCGCTGGCCCGCGCCGAGATGACGGACAAGGCCAGGCAGGTGGCGCGCGGCGGCGCCATGCTGGGCGTCGCCGTCTTCGTGGCCCTGCCGGCATTGGGCGTCCTCATGCTGGCGCTCGCCGCCTTCCTGCATGAGCAGGGGCTGGCGTGGTCGCTGTCCTACCTGATCACCGCGGTGGTGGGCTTCGTCATCGCCGGCCTGCTCGCCATGCTGGGCATGAACCGCCTCAAGGCGGAGGCGCTGCTCCCCAACCGCACCATCAACCAGCTTCATCGCGATGCCACGGCGATGAAGGAACATATCTGAGGAATTGCCATGAGCATTCAGGACACTGACTTCACCCGCGACGGCGGCTTCCGCCGGGAAACCGTGATGGGCTCCGATGCGGCCGCCATGCGCGCACCGGGATCCGGCCGCAATGACTTCATCGCGTCCCTCAGCGATGCGATGCGCGACAACCCGATTCCCGCCGCCCTCATCGGTATGGGCGCGTTGTGGCTCTTCGCCGGCGGCGGCAGCATGACGCTGTTCGGTGGCCGCGGCCGCGGCTCGATCCTCGGCAGCGCCGCCCAGGGTGCGGGCACGCTGGCGCAAGGCGCCAGCGACATGGCCCAGGGCGCCGCGCACTCGGTCGGCCGCATGGGCCGTTCCGTGGCGTCGGGCGTCTCCTCCACCGTCGGCGGCTTCGCCGAAGCGGTCAGCGACACGGCCGGCCGCATGGGCGAATACGTCAGCGACAGCCTGCACGGCATCGACGCCGAGGCGGGCTATCGCAACCCCCGCTTCAGCAGCGACGGCGAACCCTATCTCCGTTCCTCGTTGGAGGGCATGACCAGCGGCCTGCAGGACATGCTCGAGAGTCACCCCGTGGCGCTCGGCGTCGCCGGCCTCGCGCTTGGTGCCGCCGTGGCCGCCTCGCTTCCGCTGACCTCGACCGAGCGCGAGGCGCTGGGCAAGGCCAACGAGACGGTGCGCAGCAAGCTGGGCGAGGTGGCCGAACAGGCCAGGGACATCGCCTCGGCCGCCGCCCAGGAAGTGAGCGGCGCCAGCCAGGCTCACGGCCCGGGCTGAACGCCCCCGCCATCGAAAACGCAAGGGGCCGCCTCTCCAGCGGCCCCTTTTCCGTGCTCCTCCTCATTGCCACCGCGCGGGGAGCCCGTTTCCGCGGCGCATGTGGAAATCATTCGCCCTGCCGTTGCTTTCGCGATATGCCGCGCGCCATGAAGACCGCTCCCGATTTCGACATCTTCCTCATGGCGACGCCCGGCCTCGAGACGGCCCTTTACGACGAGGTGCGCGCGCGCCGCTTCAAGGCGGTGAAGCAGGTGGCGGGCGGCGTCAGCATCAAGGGCACGTGGAAGGATGTGTGGCGGGCCAATCTCGAACTGCGCGGCTGCGGCCATGTGCTGGCCCGCATCGCTTCGTTCCGCGTCATGCATCTGGCCCAGCTCGACAAGCGCGCCCGGGAGTTTCCCTGGGGCAGCGTGCTGCGCAAGGACGTCGCGGTGCGCGTCGAGGCGAGCTGCACGCAGTCGCGCATCTATCACTCGGGTGCAGCCGCCCAGCGCATCGCGCGCGCCATCGCGGAAGAGTTTGGCGCACCCGTGTCGGAGGAGGCCGGCGTCATCGTCAAGGCCCGCATCGAGGATGATCTCTGCACCCTCAGCATCGACAGTTCGGGCGAGTCCCTGCACAAGCGCGGCTACAAGGAAGGGATCGGCAAGGCCCCCCTGCGCGAGACGCTGGCCGCCCTCTTCCTGCGCCAGTGCGGCTACACCGGAACCGAGCCGGTGGTCGATCCGATGTGCGGTTCCGGCACCTTCGTCATCGAGGCCGCCGAGATCGCGGCGGGCCTCGCACCCGGCCGTGCGCGCCGCTTCGCCTTCGAGAGCCTCGCCACCTTCGATCCGTCTGCCTGGGCCGCCATGAAGGCCGCAGCGCAGCCGCGCGCGCCGGAAGCCTCGTTCTTCGGCAGCGACCGTGACGCGGGGGCGATCCGCATGGCGCGGCAGAATGCCGAGCGTGCCGGGGTCCAGGCCTTCACGCAGTTCACCCAGCAGTCGGTGAGCGATCTCGTGCCGCCCGAGGGTCCGCCCGGGCTGGTCATCGTCAACCCGCCCTATGGCACGCGCATCGGCGACAAGAAGCCGCTCTTCGCGCTCTATGGCGCGCTCGGCCAGGTTCTGAAAACGCGGTTTCCGGGCTGGCGGGTGGGCATCGTCACCGCCGACCGCGCGCTGGCGCGGGCGACCGGACTGCCTTTCCTCGCACCCGCCCCGCCGGTTCTCCACGGCGGGCTGCGGGTCACGCTCTACCGGACCGAGGCGCTCGCCTGAGGCTTGCTTAGGCCCAGCGGGCGGCGAAGGCGCCGACCGCGAGGAGGATGATGATGCAGGTGATCACCCAGTGCTTGGCCGTCCATTGGTGCATGATCATGACAGCGTAATCCCTACTGCGCGACCTTGGGGGTGAAGGCCTGCACCATCAGCTTGGCCTGCTTCACCTGGTCCTTGGTCATGTGGCTCGCGATCTCGTCGCGGTATTTTGCGGCATTGTCGAAGCCGGGTTCGGTCGAGCTGAGGTCCAGCCACATGTAGGCGGCGATCGGGTCGGCCTTCACGCCGCGGCCCTTCCAGTAGCCCAGCCCCACTTCATACTGGGCCTGCGGTTCGCCGCGGTTCGCCGCCATCAGCAGCCAGTTCATGCCGGCGGCCTGGTCTTCCTTCACCACGCCCTGGCCCTTCATCAGCCACCAGCCGAGCTTCAGCTGGGCTTCCACATTGCCCTTCTTGGCGGCCTCGCCCCACCAGTAGATGGCCTGAGCATTGTCGAGTTCGACGCCGTTGCGGTTCTCGCCCTTCTGGCCCCAGCTGCGCGGGCCATACATCTCGCCGATGAGATAGGCCGCCTGGGCATTGCCGTCCTTGGCATAGGGCAGCAGCAGGTTCAGCGCCTTGGCGTAATCCTCGCTCTGGAACGCCGTCAGGCCGTCCTGGTAGGCATCGGCCCAGGCCGTACCGCTGGCGGCAACCATGATGGCCAGGGCGACAGCACCGGCGCGAAGGTCGAACTTCATCGGAAAACTCCTGTGAATTTCCGCCCCGGACCTCCAGGACCCGGCGCGGGTGTCTACTCAACTCCACCTCTACGGCAGGGTGCGGGGCAGGGCAATAGGACCAAACTCTTAGGCGCTTGGGCCCCCTTTCCGACATCCCTCATGGAGCCGCCACTCCATACCCTCCGGTTCGTCACCCCATCCCCCACATCTCGTCACCCCAGCGCAAGCTGGGGCCCCGCTTTGGTTCAGCGCGCCCGGGTCGAAATCGGGGTGCCAGCTTTCGCTG
The DNA here is from genome assembly GCA_945957365.1 of uncultured Alphaproteobacteria bacterium. Classification (GTDB taxonomy): domain Bacteria; phylum Pseudomonadota; class Alphaproteobacteria; order Rhizobiales; family Aestuariivirgaceae; genus Aestuariivirga. The sequence goes on from CAMFKI010000019.1 coordinate 6,264, forward strand.
GCATGACGGCTCTGGGGGGTAGGCATCATCCGCCGCCGCAGATCCGACATCACTGCCCCAAGTTGATCATATTCCCGTTGCGCAACAAAATTTCGCAACTTTCCGCGGTTGCACGACTTCCGCCTCACCCCTGTCAACCGCGGCATAGCTTTTGCATCCAAAGCCATCCTCCCGCATCATGTGCCGACACGTTTTCACCTCCGCCATTGCTCCCGGCGAGGTATGGTTGTGGACCGCGGTGTCCCCGCCCTCTGGTTCTAGGCTGGTGCCAGCCCATGGCGCTAGAAGGCACCCAACCAGATTCACCCGAGGAAGACCCCCATGCGCATGACCACCGATGAAGCCTTCGTCAAGGTTCTCCAGATGCACGGCATCGAGCACGCCTTCGGCATCATCGGCTCGGCCTTCATGCCGATTTCCGACCTCTTCCCCAAGGCCGGCATCACCTTCTGGGACTGCGCCCACGAGGGCTCGGGCGGCATGATGGCCGACGGCTTCACCCGCGCGTCGGGCAAGATGGCCATGATGATCGCCCAGAACGGCCCGGGCATCACCAACTTCGTCACCGCGGTCAAGACCGCCTACTGGAACCACACGCCCCTGCTGCTCATCACCCCGCAGGCGGCCAACAAGACCATCGGCCAGGGCGGCTTCCAGGAAGTCGAACAAATGGCTCTTTTCAAGGACATGGTGGGCTACCAGGAAGAGGTGCGCGATGCCTCCCGCGTGGCGGAAGTCCTGAACCGCGTCATCATGAACGCCAGGCGCCTGTCGGCCCCGGCCCAGATCAACATGCCGCGCGATTTCTGGACCCAGGTCATCGACATCGAACTCCCCTCCGCCGTCGGCTTCGAGCGCCCGAGCGGAGGCGAGGATGCGATCGCCGCCGCCGCCAAGCTCCTCTCCGAGGCCAGGTTCCCGGTCATCCTCAACGGCGCCGGCGTCGTGCTCGGCAATGCCATCCCGGCCTCGAAGGCCTTGGCCGAGCGCCTCACCGCCCCGGTCTGCGTCGGCTACCAGCACAATGACGCCTTCCCCGGCTCACACGCCCTCTTCGCCGGCCCCCTGGGCTACAACGGCTCCAAGGCCGCCATGGAGCTGATCAAGCAGGCCGACGTGGTGCTCGCACTCGGCACCCGCCTCAACCCCTTCTCGACCCTCCCAGGGTATGGCCTCGACTACTGGCCCAAGGAGGCCAAGGTCATCCAGGTCGACATCAACCCCAACCGCATCGGCCTCACCAAGAAGGTCAGCGTCGGAATCGTTGGCGATTCCAAGAAGGTAGCCGAGGGCATCCTGGCCAGGCTCTCGCCCTCCGCCGGCGATCAAGGCCGTGAAGAGCGCAAGAACCTGATCGCCCAGACCAAGTCGCGCTGGGCCCAGCAGCTCTCCTCGATGGACCACGAGGACGATGATCCGGGCACCACCTGGAACGAGCGCGCCCGCAAGGCCAAGCCCGACTGGATGAGCCCGCGCATGGCGTGGCGCGCCATCCAGGCGGCACTGCCCAAGGAGGCCATCATCTCCTCCGACATCGGCAACAACTGCGCCATCGGCAACGCCTACCCGACCTTCGAAGAAGGCCGCAAGTATCTGGCGCCGGGCCTTTTTGGCCCCTGCGGCTACGGTCTGCCCTCGGTCGTCGGCGCCAAGATCGCCTGCCCGGACGTGCCCGTGGTTGGCTTCTCGGGCGACGGCGCCTTCGGCATCGCGGTGACGGAGCTCACCGCCATCGGCCGCAAGGAATGGCCGGCGATCACCCAGGTGGTTTTCCGGAACTACCAGTGGGGTGCCGAGAAGCGCAACTCGACGCTCTGGTATGACGACAACTTCGTCGGCACCGAACTCGACACCCAGGTGAGCTACGCGGGAATCGCGAAAGCCTGCGGACTTCAAGGGGTTGTCGCCTACACCATGGACGAGTTGCGCGATGCCCTCGCCAAGGCCATCGACGACCAGATGAAGCACGGCAAGACCACGCTCATCGAAGCGATGATCAACCAGGAACTGGGCGAGCCCTTCCGTCGCGACGCCATGAAGAAGCCGGTCGCGGTGGCCGGCATCGACGCCAAGGACATGCGTCCGCAAAGCGTGTAAGCCTCTGGCCGGAGCCCCGGATTCGGGGCTCCGTCACGCTTTCGCTGCATTCGCTTGGTGTTACGGCGGGCGTGAACATCAGGGACCACCATGGCTGAATCGCAGAAGGCTTCCGAAATCCGCGAGCGCGCCCGGGCGTGGCGCGACATCATGCTCCAGATGACGGCCACCATCATGATCCCGCTGACCATTGCAGCGATGGGTCTCTACTACACGCGCTGGCAGCAGAACGTGAATGATCTCAAGACGATGATCGACCTGGTCTCGGACGACAAGCCGGAACGGCAGAAATACGGCATCGCCATGTTCGAGTACCTGTTGAAGAACGACAAGGTGCCGGTCGAGTTCGTCGCGGCCCAGCTCGACTACGCCAACAACGCCACCGACCCGCAGCTGCTGCCCGCCATGGAGCGCGCGCTCACGGCGGCTGCAGCGTCCAACGCAAATGTCCAGGCCGTCTTCAAGGAGGCGGTGGAACGCCTGCCGTCGCGGGTCTTCGTCAACGTGCTGAACGAGCAGCAGCGCGCCTGCTTCTCCAAGCTGCTGACCGGCCTCAAGGACAATGATGGCGCGGCCATCACCGTGCCCTCCATCGCCATGGCGAAGTGGGATGGAAAGGTGAATGAAATCCGCGCCATGAACGATGACGATGTGCCGAAGGCCGAAGCCATCGCCGAGTGGCTGCGCAACATCGGCTTCGACATCCAGGTGGTGAACCTGACCAAGATCTGGGACGGTGCGAAGAAGGTGCGCCCCAACACCTTCGAGATCTGGTTCGGCGACAAGGACCTGCCCCCGGTGTGTACCGGCAAGCCGCAGGCGGCGACCTCCTCGCCGCCGCCGGCCAACTGAGTTAGAGCCGGTAGGCGCGAATTCCGTTGTCGCGGAACAGCTTGCGCTTTTCCTCCGGCGTGCAGCCCGAGGTCGCCCAGTCGAGCACCCCGATCCAGTCGGTATATTTTCCTGCGAGCTCCGCCACCGGCCAGTCGCCGCCATACATGATGCGGTTGAAGCCGAAGCTTTCGATCACATGGTCGATGTAGGGCCGCAGCTGCTCGCGATTCCAGTTTTCGTGGTCGGCTTCGGTGGTTACGCCCGACAGCTTGCACATCACATTCGGAATCTGCGACAGCTCACGAATATGCCGCTTCCACGGCTCCATCAGCCCGTCCTTGATACCGGGCTTGCCGATGTGGTCGAGGATGAACGACACCTCGGGGCACCTGCGGATGAACTCGATGACGTTGCCGAACTGGTGATGGTAGATGCAGACATCGAAGCTCAGGCCGAATTTCGGCAGCAGTTTCACGGCGTTGATGAAGTCCGGCCGCAGCACGAATTCGGGATCGCTCTGGTTCTGGATGAGACGCCGGATGCCTTTCACGACGGGCAGCCTCGAAAGCCTTTCAAGATCGGGCTCGAGCACCACACCCTGCTCGAGCGGAAGCGATGCGACGCAGCCCTTCAGCCGGGAGTCGCTCCGCGCCAGCTCCTGCACCCACTCCGCCTCGTCCATGTGCTGGGGGTAATCCACGTCGACCTCGACGAAGACCATGCTCTCGATTTCATAGGGCTTGGCCGCCAGCTCGAGGTCATGGATGGTCCAGTCGCGTCCGAGCTTCGGGGCACCCGAGGCCCAGCCATACTTGAAGCGGCTCTGGTCCAGCAGGTGGACATGGGTGTCGGTGATGGCGAAATCGATCATGGCGCTCCGTCCCGGTTGCTCCGGTCAGGCTAGCCGATCAGGCGGCGGAGGTGAACTCGTTGATCGCGGTGAGGAACTGCGCCACCTCGGCCGGCGAATTATAGTGGCTGAATGAAATGCGCACGCAGTCCGGCCGGCCAAGTGGCGCGAGCACGTTGCCGCTGTAGTGATCGGCCTTGCGGGTATGGGTGCGGATGCCGCGCGCGTTGAGGAAGCTCACGATGTCCTCGCTCGGCGTGCCTTCGAGCCACACCGAGATGACACCCTCGCGCCGTGCATTGTCAGCACCCCCGATGATGTGAAGACCGGGAATGTCCTTCAAGCCCCGCATGTTGCCCATTCCGTTCACGATTGCATCAGCAAGCGCGGTCTCATGGTCATGAATGGCCGTGGCCGCGGCCTCGAGACGGGTGCGGCGATCCTCGCTTTGGGTGAAGGTGCTGCCGAGCCAGACGAGATAGTCCACGACATCCGAGAATGTTGCATAGCTCCCGGTGTCCCGCGTGCCCATCTCCCAGCTGGTGGCGGGGCCGCCGATGACGGTTTCCTTGGTGCAGGCCGTCAGCCGGTCCGAGGCCCAGCCCACGCCATAGCCGTGGCGCGCGAACACCTTGTAGGGCGAGATCGCGTAACCATCGATGGCGAGAGCCGAAATGTCGACCGCGCCATGGCTCGCATGCTGGATGCCGTCGACGATGATGAAGCAGTCTGGTGAGGCCTTGCGGATCGCTGCGGCAATGGCGCCCACGTCCACCGCCATCCCTGTGACGGGCGAGGTGTGGACGATGGTGGCGACCCGCACCTCGGGCGTGATGAAGCGGGCATAGGCGGCGGCATCGACGCAGCCCGTCGCGTCGTCATGCGGCACGAGGATGTGGGCGCGGCCCGTCACGCCTGCCCAACGCGCCATGGCGCTGCGCGACGCCGGGTGTTCGAGTGTGGTCGACAACATGATGCCGCCCGGTGCGGCGCCCAGCGCCGCCGTGCGGATGAGGCGGAACAGGACCTCCGTGCCGCTCTCGCCCACGAAAACCTGACCGTCGGGCGCATTGAAGAACAGCCGCATGTCGGCCTTGGCCTTGTCGATCGCCGCCATCAGCGCCTTCGAGGCCGGATTGTCGCGACCCTGGTTGTCCGGGATCGCGGCATAGAGGCCGGATGTCTCCACCACCGATTTCAGCGTGAGCGCCCCGCCGGCATTCTCGAAGAACACGCGCGGACCCGAGAAGGGACAGGCATCGACATGCGCGAAACGGGCGCGGACGGCGTCGAGCAGGGCGGAGGAAAACATCGGCGGGGGAACTCCGGTGGCGGGAGGCCCGGTATCCCCGCGAACGCTTGCTTTGGCAAGGGGCGGGTTCAGCAGCGACGGTCGCCTCAGACAGCGAAGACCGGCTCCGGGATGCCTTGGTAGCGGGTCTCGAGCGCGAAGACGGCGCCGCCGTCGTCTCGGCTTTCAGCTGCCGTCCCGACGCCGGCACTCCAGCCCGTGGCGACGAACAGCATGTTCATGTCCGGCCCGCCGAAACCAACCGAGGCCGTGACGGGGCATGGCAGTGCGAAGCTCGCATCGAGGGTGCCGCCTTGCGTGAAGCGCAACACACGGGCGCCGCCATAGAGAGCGCACCATACCCCTCCTTCGGCATCCACGGTAAGGCCGTCCGGCAACCCGTCCTCAGGGCCGAAGCTGGCAAAGACCCGACGGTTGCCCAGTCTGCGGGTGTCGGGCGAGACATCATAGGCGAGGATGCGGCGTCCGACCGAGTCGCTGAAATAGAGGATGCGGCCATCCGGCGAGAAGGCTGGGCCATTGCACGAGGGGAAGCCGGAATCGCCGATGGTGGCGGCTCCGTCCGCCGTCACGCAATAGAGGATGCCGCGCGGATCCTGTTCGGTGAGTTCATAGGTGCCGACCCACAGTCTCCCGAAACGGTCGAGCTTGCCGTCATTGTAGACCATGCCGTCGCGGCCACCATCGGGGTTGGCAAAGGGCGTGGTCGCACCCGTCGCGGGATCGAACATCACGAGCCCGGAATCCACGGCGAGCAGCACCCGGCCGCGGCGGGCGAAGACGAAGGAGCCGAGCACCGTCTCGCCGGGGATGGTCCAGCTCTCGACCTTGTCCTGCCCCCAGAGCTTGCGGTGAAGCGTGGGACCATACCAGTCGGTCCAATACAGGGCGTTCTCGGCGGCGTGCCACAGGGGGCTTTCGGCGAGCCGGTCACGGAGCGGGGAAACGATGGTCCAGTTCATGTTCGCCATGGCGGTTCCGGAATAGCGCGCGGGAGTTGCGATCGAAAGCTAGCCCGGAATGCCGCGCAGCGACAATCCCCGCGCGAAATCTCGGCGCGGCCGCGACGGCGATGACAAGCCGGATCACCAATGGTAGGTCTTCTCCGGCAACAGGTTGCTCACCACCCATCATGCTCGACAGGATTGCCCATTGGGCGCAGCACGACCCTGACCGTATGGCCCTTGTCGATCCCGACAACAGCCTCTCCTATCGCCAGTTCCATGCCGCGGCCTGCGCCCTCATGCGCCACCTCGGGCAGAAGAATTTCCGGAAGGCGGGAATCGCCGTGATCAAGGGCGATTCGATTTTCGACGACTGGTTGCTGACGATCGCGCTTCGCGCCCTCGGCCTTGAGACGATGTGCCCGGCTTCGCTGGCGGACGTCCGTGCGATGTCGATGTTCAAGATCTCGGCAATCGTTCTCGGGACAGAGACCGCCGCGTCCCTCCGTGTGCCGCCCGAGTATTTCGCCGTGCCCAAGATCGTCGTTCCGAAATCGGCGTTCCAGGCTGACGGCAGCGCAACCGATTGCCAGGGCGCATCTTCCAGCGGCGGGCACCTTTTGGTGACCACGGGTACCACGGGGTCGCCCAAGGCGATCCTCTACCCCGAGCACAATGCGGAGCTGCGGGATGAGAACCGGGCGGTCAGTTTCGGCTTCGGGCGCGACACGGTCTACTACGCCTCCAACTTTCCGCTCTATACTGCGGTGGGCTTCAAGAACCCGTCGGCAACCTGGCATCGCGGCGGCACCGTGGTGCTCGACGATCTGTCCTATGACGCGCCGGTGAAGCTGCCCGAGGGCATAAATTCCGCCGTGCTGATCCCCGCCCGGATTGGCGAATTCGCCGGCTCGCGCCGCGTGCCCGACAGTCTCAGGCGCAAGGCGACGATCCGGGTCAGCGGCGGCTTCCTCAGCGCCAGCACGTGGAACGGCATCAAGGGCGCCTTCGGAATGCCGATCGAGGTCTATTTCGCATCGACCGAAATCATCGCGATGATCATGCGCTCGCCGGTGCGGAGCGTCGAGGATCTCAACTGGCTCCGGCCCGAGCCGGGCCGTATCGTCGAAATCGTCGACGACTCCGGCGCCATTTGTCCTCCCGGGGTCGAGGGGCAGCTGCGGGTGGGCCTCACCGCGGTCGATGCCCAGGGCTACCTCGGCGATGAAGCGGCAACGTCCCGGGCCTTCAGGGACGGTTATTTCTATCCGGGCGATATTGCCGTCAGCCGGCAGGACGGCCGGATCCGGGTTCTCGGACGGCTCAACGACGTCATCAACGTGATGGGCCGCAAGCGCGCCTCCGCCCCCGTCGAGCAGGCGGTGCTGCAGGTGCTGAGCGCCGAGGAGGTCTGTGCCTTCTCAGGCCCAGACCGCGCCGGCAACGACCAGATCGTCATCGTCTGCCGGCGGCCGCAGCCGCTCACCCCGGCGGAACGCGCTGCGGCGGAAGAGGTGGTCAGGGACTTCGGACCGGTGCGCATCGTCCAGATGAAGGAATTTCCGCGCCGGCCCGGCGCCATGCAGAAGACCGATCGCATCGCTCTCCGAAAACTCGTGTTCGGTTGAGCGGCGGCTACACCGCGATGCGCTTCGCGTCGGCGGCCCCGGCGATCTCGGCAAGGCTGCGCAGCTGGTCCATGTGGCCGCCCAGCGCGGCATAGTCGGCGCGCGTCATGGTGAACTCGATGGGCGCCACGAGCGCAGGCGTCGGTACCGAGCCAAAGGCATTTTCCGGCAGCAGCGTAACGTCCACCATGTAGGTGATGCCGCCGCCGGGCCAGATGTAGCAGGGCGCTCCCCCCGACGTGACGCGGGTGAAGGCGTGCTTCACCGACTGGGTGAGGCGGACCGGGTTCTCGGTGACGCCGGCTCGCAGCGAGCCTCCGGCGCCGGCCAGGAACAGAACGGACGCCAAGGCAGGCTCGCAGTTTTCCCGGATGCGGGCGACGGAGCGCAGAAGCTCCGGAGGCAACTCTTTCGCCACGGGCGCCAGCGCCGCGTCGAGTTCGAAATAGGCCGCGTGTTCGCCGGTCGTCGAGACCATGAGCAGACGGAGGCCGGGCCAGGCATGTTTGGGGTCGAAAGCCCTGAGGATCGAGAGGGGGTCCGTGAGGTCGGTGCCGCCCCAGCCGGTGCCGGGTTGGGCGACCTTGAAGTAGCGTCCCGGTGTCGAGCGGTGGCCCGTCAGCCTGATGCCGGTCTCCGGCACGCCCAGGAACTTGCCGGCCTGGTGCTCCGACAGCACGCCGGTGATATGGTCATCGACCACCACCACTTCATCGGCGAGGCCCAGCCACTGCTTGGCGAACATGCCGATGGTCGCGGAACCGCAGCCCACCCGCATGCGCTGCTCGGCAACACCGTTGATGATGGGCGCCTTGCCGGCTTCGATGACGAGCGTCACGCCACCATCCACCGTGACCTCGACGGGCTTGCAGTTGGCGAGCGCCAGCATCGCCTCGCAGGTGACGCGGCCTTCCTTCTTGGAGCCGCCGGTGAGATGCCTGACTCCGCCCAGCGACAACATCTGCGAACCATATTCGGCGGTGGTGACATGGCCGATCTGTTCGCCCTCGACGCGCACCGCGGCGGTTTCCGGGCCCAGATGCCGGTCGGTGTCGATCTTCACCTTGAGGCCGCAGTAGCTGAAAATGCCCTCGGTCACGACGGTCACCATGTCCACGCCACCGACTTCGGATGAGACGATGAAGGGGGCGGGCTTGTAGTCTGGGTAGGTGGTGCCGGCGCCGATGGCGGTGACGAAGGTCTGGGGTTCGCGGATGACGCGGCCATCCCATTCGCGCGCCGACGGCAGGAAGGGCACGAGTTCGCCGCCCTGGGCCAGCGTGTGATCGAGCAGCACGTGCGGATCGACCCTCGTGAGCACGCCGCCGCGGTTGGCATAGCGGTCACAGGCGCCCAGTTGCCCCTCGCGGATATAGCAGAGCACCGGGCAGGCGTCGCAGCGGATCTTGTCCGGAGTCGGGTGCAAGGCAGTCTTCTCGCAACTGCGAAAACATCGTTGACAGGACCCGGATGATTCCATATTTTTTGTATGTATACAAACAAATTCAGGACCGGGGCGATCAGCCGATGAGTGCATTGTTCGAGGAAGAAGTGCTGAGCGTCCATCACTGGACGGACCGGCTTTTCAGTTTCAAGACCACCCGCTCGCCGGCCTTTCGTTACGAGAACGGCCAGTTCACGATGATCGGCCTCGAGGTCAACGGCAAGCCGCTGCTGCGCGCCTATTCGCTGGTCAGCCCCAATTATGCCGACGAACTCGAATTCCTGTCGATCAAGGTGGCCGACGGGCCACTGACCTCGAAGCTCCAGAATATCCAGGTGGGCGACAAGATCCTTGTCGGCAAGAAGCCGACCGGCACGCTGCTGCTCGACAACCTGTTGCCGGGTCGCAATCTTTACCTGCTCGGCACCGGAACCGGGCTCGCGCCCTTCATGAGCCTGGTCAAGGACCCCGCGGTCTACGAGCGCTTCGAGAAGGTGGTCCTGGTGCACGGCTGCCGCACGGCAGCCGAGCTCGCCTATGCCGACGAGATCGAAAACAAGCTGCCCAACGATGAGCTCCTCGGCGAGGAGATCCGTGCCAAGCTGCTGTATTATCCGACCGTGACGCGCGAGGAATTCCGGCACCGCGGCCGCATCACCCTGCTGATGGGCAATGGCACGATGGCTTCGGACCTCGCCCTGCCGCCGGTCGATGCCGCGCATGACCGGGTGATGATCTGCGGAAGCCCGGCCTTCCTCGCCGACATCGTGGGCCTGCTCAAGGGCATGGCCTTCAGCGAAGGGTCCAGCAACGCGCCGGGCAGCTACGTCATCGAAAAAGCCTTCGTGGAGAAATAGAAGATGGCCGGGGCGGACGCCAAAGCGACTGCCCTCGGCAGCTACCGCCTGGAGGACCAGGTGGGCTTCTACCTGCGCCGCGCCGCCCAGCGCCATGCCGCGATCTTCGCCGAACACATGACCGACGACCTGACGCCCACCCAGTGGGCGGCCCTCGTCAAGCTCGCCGAATTCGAGTCGCTGTCACAGAACCTGCTCGGCCGCGAGACGGCGATGGATGCCGCCACCATCAAGGGCGTCGTCGACCGGCTGCTCAGGCGCGGCTTCGTGGCGACCGCACCCGACCCCGGCGACGCGCGCCGCATGCGGGTGTCGATCACCCGCGACGGCGCGGCGGCGGTGGAACGGGGCACCGGACCGGCCTCGGCGATCACGGCGCAGACCCTGAGGCCGCTCGACGCGACCGAGCGCCGCCAGCTGGTGGACCTGCTGCGCCGCATCGGCTGAGGCCGTCACGCCACACGCCGCTACAACTGCGATTCGATGGGTAGCCAGGAGATGAGCCAGGCCGGAAGATAACGCCGCAGCGGCGCTTCCGGCTCGGAGGAATGCGCCAGGTCGTGGCCGTCCTTGCGTTCATCCCACACGAGGCGGCCATGGCGCAGCGCCAGGGCATAGCTGAATTCCGGTCCCATCTGCGTCTCGAAAGCCGACTTCAGCTGCTGCACGAGTCTCGGGCATGTGAACAGCAGGCCCATTTCGGTGTTGATGGAGGCCGAGCGTGGATCGAGGTTGAAGGATCCGACGAAGCCCTGCGCATTGTCGATGAGGAAAGCCTTGGTATGCAGGCTCGCGGTGCGCGAGCCGAACAGCGATGCGCGATGCCGCTTGGGCTCGGGCTTCAGCTCATGCAGTTCGACGCCGGCGGCGAGCAGCATGCGGCGGTAGCGCGCGTAGGCGCCGTGCACCGCGATGACATCGGTTGCCGCGAGCGAATTGGTGAGGATGCGGATGCGGCGGCCTGCCGCGGCGAGGCCGGCCAGGGTGCGTGCGCCGGCGGTGCCGGGAATGAAATAGGGCGAGCTCACCAGCAGGCTGTCGCGGGTGGCCGCGATGAGAGCATTGATGCGCTCTCCCATCCAGGTTTCGCGGGCCAGTCCGGCCGCCTTCTCCGGCGGATCGGCCACCACTTCCACACCCCTGGACCAGTGCAGAAACTGTGGATTGGTGAAATCCGGCGCCTTCGACAGGGACGTCACGTGGCGGAGCATCGCCACGGCGCGCTCCGACTTCGCATGGCTGGAGAGCCTTCGCATGAGCTTCGCGAAGCGCGGGCGGCGCATCTGGCGTAGCTTGTGCAGGTGGCCGATGGGCAGCGCCGGCTCGCTGTTCCAGTAGCGGTCGAAATTGGCCTGGGCCTCGGCGAGGCAGTGGCCCACGGCGAGAACGTCGATGTCATGGAAATTGGCGGCGGTGGAAGCGTCGAAATACTCATCGCCAATGTTGCGTCCGCCAGCGATCAGCACGCGGCCATCGGCGAGCCAGCACTTGTTGTGCATGCGGCGCGTGGCGGTGAAATACTTGAATGTGAGTTCGAGGCCGCGGCGGAAGGTATCGGTGCGGCTGCGGCTGGGGTTGAACAGGCGGACTTCGATATTGGGATGGCTGTCGAGCGCCAGCAGCGAGGAATCGAAGCCGAAGGAATTGATGTCGTCGAGAAGCAGTCGCACCCGTACGCCGCGCTCGGCTGCTGCGGCCACCTCGCGGATCAGCATCTGGCCGGTGAGGTCGCCCTTCCAGAAGTAGTATTGGAGATCGAGGCTGCGCCCGGCGAGGCGGGCGGTTTCCAGCCGCGCCCGGAAGGCCGCGAGGCTCGAGGTCATCAGCATCAGCCCGCTCTCCTCCGGATGCAGGGCCTGCAGGGGGGCGATGGCACGGTCGAGCGGCGTCTGATCCGGTTGCGTGGGAAGAGACAGGGTGGGAGAGCCGTGCCGGCGCTGGGCCACCCGTCCGAAGGCGTTGATGGCGGCAAGACCAAGGATGACGAGAATCGCGGCGGCGACGACGAGGAGGGCCCAGATATGGAAAGGAAGGTGCAATCGTCAGTCCGTCATGTTAGCGCCAAGAACACTCTTGAACCTCGGCGCCCAACTGGGCACCCTGTCATGCCGGAGAGCATGAGTCATCCGGGGTGGAGCAGGGCCCGGACGGCGAGGATAAATGCACTATGAAACATATCGTTCCCGCGTTGCGCCGGAACCTCACCCGCGGGTCCGGACGGGAGCCGGCGCCGATTGGCCAGAAGCGGCCCACCCATGACGGCCATGACCCGGCCCTGACCATTTCGGTCGCCTCCTACAATGTTCACAAATGCGTGGGGGTCGACGGCGTCTTCGACCCTGGCCGCATCCTCAACGTGGTGCTGGAGCTCGGCGCCGACATCGTGGCCCTGCAGGAGGCCGACCAGCGCTTCGGCAGCCGCAAGGGCCTGCTCGATCTCAAGGCCCTCTACGAGAAGGGCGGTTACCGCTCGGTCCTTGACGTGGGCTCGCGCCGGCTGAGCCACGGCTGGCACGGCAACGTGATCCTCTACCGGGAGGCCAGCGGCAACGTCGCCAACGTGCACAAGATGACACTGCCCGGCTTCGAGCCACGCGGCGCCGTGCTGGTGGACTTCGAGTTTTCCGGTCACCCAATCCGCATCATCGGGGCGCATCTGGGGCTGTTGAAGTCGTCGCGCGAGCGGCAGGCGGAAGCAATCCTCAACGCGGCCCATCCGGTCGACGACCGCGCCGTGATCCTACTGGGCGACACCAATGAATGGCGCACCGGTGGGCGATCTGCCCTGAAGCCCTTCGACCCGCACCTGAGCGACGTCGACATGACGATTGCCAGTTTTCCATCGCGCTTCCCGCTGTGGCCGCTCGACCGCGTACTCACCAACCGGCACGTCACCGTCTACGAGATGCGGGCGATCGAGACCGACCTGTCACGCGTCGCCTCCGACCACCTGCCCGTTAAGGCGGTGATCGGGGTGACGCGCGGACTGGCCGCTTCGGGGGGATAGGCTGCGCGTTCCACGGATGGGACAGGAGCTCGGCTGCCACTTCGTCGGCTGCGGCGGGAAACCAGAAAAACCATCCGCATTCCCCATATCCATCGCGTCTGGTTGACACGTGGAACGCACTGGTTGGTGAACGGCGTCGCGCCTCAGGGGTTCCCTCGCAACTCTGGACAAGCCGCTGCCCGCTGCCGTAGTCAGAACTCATGGGTTTCGACCTCGTCATCTTCGATTGCGACGGCGTGCTGGTCGACAGCGAGATGCTGAGCGCCGGTGTCCTGATGGCGATGATGACGGAGGAGGGGTTTCCGCTGTCGGAGGAAGCCTTCCGGGCCGATTTCCTCGGCCGCAGCTTTGCCGCCGCGGCACTGCGCGCCAGGGAGCGCTTCGGGCGCCCGCTGCCCGAGGATTTCGAGAGCCGCTACCGCGACCGCCTGTTCGCCAGGCTCGAGGCCGAGTTGAAGCCGATGGAGGGTGTTGCGGAGGTACTTTCGGAACTGCGTGTGCCGTTTTGCCTCGCCACCAGTTCGAGCCCGCGGCGGCTGGCGCTGTCGCTCCGATCCTCGGGGCTCGCACGGTTTTTCGAGGGGCGCTGTTTCACCGCATCGGAGGTACCGAAGGGCAAACCCGCTCCTGACCTGTTCCTGCATGCCGCCGCGAAGATGAACGTGGCGCCGGGACGCTGCCTCGTCATCGAAGACAGCGAGCTGGGCGTGCGGGCCGGCCTCGCGGCGGGCATGGAGGTCTGGCATTTCGCGGGCGGCTGCCACGTGCGGGCCGGCTACCGGCTGCCGGACGAGGTCATCACCCGGCGCGCCGTGCCGGGCATGGCGGAGCTCGGGCAGGCGTTCCGCGAATTGGGGCTTTCCTCTTCCCCGCACTCACCCTAGTTGTGTTCGGGAAAGGTGATGGCATGACCCGGAAATCCGACGCGGACAGCGACAGGCTCGACGATGCGGCGCGCGCCGGCTGGCTCTATTACATCGCCGGCAACACCCAGGACGAGATTGCCAGGAAACTTGGCGTGTCGCGCCAGACCGCCCAGCGCCTCGTGTCGCTGGCGGTCAGCGAGAAGCTGATCAAGGTGAGGCTCGATCACCCGATCGGCCGCTGCATCGAGCTGTCCGGGCGGCTCCGGGATGCCTATGGCCTCAACACCTGCGAGGTGGTGCCCGCCGATCCCGCATCGACATCGGATTCGCTGGGCGTCGCCGAGGCGGCAGCGGCGGAACTCGAGCGCTATCTCGTCTCGCAGCATCCGGTGATCTGCGCCATGGGCACGGGGCGCATGCTGCGTGCCATGGTGGAGCAAGTGAGCCCCATGGATTGCCCGCAGCACAAGATGGTTTCGCTCGTCGGCAACATCGCGCCCGACGGCTCCGCCTCGCTGTTCGACGTGGTGAGCCGCATCGGCGACCGGGTGAAGGCGCCGCATTATCCCATGCCGCTGCCCGTCATCGCGCCCACCATTCACGAGAAGACGCTGCTGCTCTCTCAGAAGACACTTCGGAACGTGATCGAGCTTGCGCGTCAGGCGGACGTCACCTTCATCGGCATCGGCACGGTGGACGAGACCGCCGCACTGCTGCGCGACGGCTTCGTGCGCCACGACGAGATCCGCGCCCTGATGCGCGCCGGCGCGGTGGGCGAGATCACCGGCTGGGCCTTCGACGCGCAGGGCAGTCTCATCGACGGCCTGACCAACGACCGCGTGCTCAGCGTGCCGCTGGAACAGCCCGCCGAGAAAAAGGTGATCGGCGTGGCCATGGCCACCGCGAGGCTGCGCGCCGTGAAAGGCGCCATGCGCGGCAAGCTGATCAACGGGCTGATCACCAACGAGACCATGGCCGAACTGCTGCTCGAAACCTAGACGTAGCCCGCACAGCAGAACGCCACCGCGCCCGTCATCACGGCACGGCTATTGTCGAGAAGGCGTATGTGCAAAACGCCGCCCGGCAGGTACACCGTGACGTCGTTTCCCTTCAGCAATCCGCGCAGCCTGCCGGCATAGGCGGCGACGCAGGCGCCCGTGCCGCAGGCTTCGGTGAGCATGCCGGGACGTTCCCATACGGCGAGCTTCAGCGTCGCCTCGTCGATCACCCGCGCTACCCCGACGTTGACGCTCTCGGGAAACAGCGGATCGCGCGCGATCGCCGGCGCGAGCGCCGGGATGTCCACGTCGCGATCGACGAAGAACACGGCATGCGGGTTTCCGATCGACAGCGCCACGCCGTCTGCAAGGGGGCCGCTGCACAGCGGCAAATGCGCGGTCTCGAGGATGATGGGCCCGAGGGTGACGCTGACGTCCCAGTCGCCTTCCTTCCGGCAGTGCAGGGCGCCACCGAGACTGTCGATCAGCACGTCGTTCTTCCCCGTCTCCTCGAACAGCAGCCAGGCGAGGCAGCGGGTGGCGTTGCCGCAGGCCTGGGCTTCGGTGCCGTCGGTGTTGTGAATCCCCATGAAGGCGCTGGCGCCCGCGGAGCGCGGCGGCTCGATGGTGATGACCTGCTCGGCGCCGACACCCTCATGCACGTCACAGATGCGGACGATCTCTGTTTTTGAGGGGCGGGGAGCGCTGCGGCTATCGACGAAAACGAAATGATTGCGCAGGCCCTGCATCTTGATGAAGGGGCGGTGAAAGGGCTGCTGCACGGGCGCTGCAGTGCGAAAGAAATCGGTGACCGGCATCGCATGAGGAGAAAGCGCCCGCCGCTGCTTGTCAACTGCCGAGGCCCATGCCGCAGGCGCAGGCACCCGGGGTTGACACCTCCGTCCAAAGCTCGGAGCATGTTACAAAACAGTGACGAGTTGACGTGAAGCAAAACTGCCTCCGCCGCACCCCGATCTTGGCCCGCTGCAAGGGCCTCGCACGATGAGCGCTTCCATGCTCTCCGCGGCGGACCGCCGCCGCCCTTGGCTGCTGCTTGCGCCGTCGCTGATCACGCTGTTCGTGCTGATGATCTTGCCCATCGCCATCATGACGATGTTTTCGTTCTACGAGTTCGTCACGGCGGGCGTCGAGAAGCAGGTCTTCACCACCCAGAACTGGCATGATTTCCTGACCGATCCGTTCTACCACATGTTCCTGTGGAAGACGGTGCGCGTGTCCGCGATCACCGCCATCCTCTGCGCCTTCATGGGCTATCCGGCGGCCTATTGCATCGCCATGACCACCTACAAGCACAAGTGGGTGCTGCTGCTGCTGCTGATCGTGCCGTTCTGGATCAGCTTCACCATCCGCACTTTCTCGTGGATCCACATCCTCGGCGAGCAAGGAGTCATCAACGTCACGCTGATGAAACTCGGCATCATCAGTGAGCCAATGCCCATGCTCTATACCGAGGGGGCTGTGATCATGGGGATGATCCATTTCCTGCTCCCCTACATGATCCTCAACGTCTACGTGGCGATCGAAGGCATTGACCGCAACCTGATCTCGGCGGCCCGCACGCTGGGCTGCACCGCGTGGCAGGCTTTCTATGAGGTGGTGCTGCCGCTGTCGCTGCCCGGCCTGATGGCGGGCCTGCTCCTCTGTTTCGTGCTGGCCGCGGGCAGCTACGTGACGCCGCAGATCCTGGGCTCCACCCGGGATGCGCTGTTCGGAAACATCATCTTCGACACCATCATGAGCGAACTCAACTGGCCGATGGGCTCGACCCTCTCGCTGGTGCTGCTGATCCTCCTCGGCGCGGTGGCAGCGATCTACAGCCGCTACATGGGACTCTCACGCGTGTTCAAGGGGCTCGGCGGATGAGCCTCGATACGTCGACGAGCGGCTTCGGCTGGCGCGCGGTGCAGGTCTTCACCGTGCTGGTCTACATCTTCATGTTCGCGCCGATCCTCGTGGTCATCGTGCTGTCGTTCAACGCCTCGCAGTTCGGCGGCTTCCCGATGACGGGCTTCTCGCTGCACTGGTATGCCAAGCTGATGCAGAATGACTCGGTGCTGCGCGCCTTCCAGACTTCGCTGTGGGTGGCGGTGGTCACCTCCATCGTGTGTTCGGTCATGGGCATTCTCGCCGCGGTGGCGCTGGTGCGCTATGAATTCCCCGGCAAGGAATGGGTGAACACCATCCTCATTGCGCCGGCACTGGTTCCGGAAACGGTGCTGGGCGTGGGCCTGCTCCTGCTCATCCGCTTCGCCCACCAACCCCGCACGCTGTGGCTGCTCGTGCTCGGCCACATCATGCTGGCGCTGCCCTATGTGGTGCTGGTCGTGCAGGCCCGCCTGATCGGCGTCAAGCGCGTCTACGAGGAGGCGGCGATGTCGCTCGGCGCCAACCGCCTGCAGACCTTCCGCGAGATCACGCTGCCGCTGATCATGCCGGCGATCGTGGCGAGCCTGCTGCTGGTCTTCACCATTTCCTTCG
The DNA here is from genome assembly GCA_945957365.1 of uncultured Alphaproteobacteria bacterium. Taxonomy (GTDB): domain Bacteria; phylum Pseudomonadota; class Alphaproteobacteria; order Rhizobiales; family Aestuariivirgaceae; genus Aestuariivirga. Next base: position 23,600 of record CAMFKI010000019.1, read on the forward strand.
ACAACATCACGGCCTCGATGTTCTGGCGCCCGTCGGGCGTCGAGACCATGCCGACCGAGATCCTGTCGATGCTGAAAATCTCCATCAGCCCGGAGATCAACGCCCTGGGCACCTTGATGATCGTCGTAACCGTGGGGCTTCCCCTGCTCGGCGGCGGGCTTGCCCGCTACCTCGCGGGAAGCGCGCGTTGAACCACCAACAGGGAGAAACGAACATGAAGATCTCGACCACGAAACGCCTGGAGCGCCTGACCGAGCGCTACCTGAACGGCGGCATGGACCGCCGCACCCTCCTCGGCCTCGCCGCTGCGGCGGGCGCCACCGCAGGCCTCAGCATGCGCTGGATGCCCCAGGCACTGGCGGCCGTCACCGAAGTGCGCTTCGACGGCTGGGGCGGCGTCGTCCAGGAGGCCATCGACAAATATGCCTTCCAGCCCTACACGGCCAAGACCGGCATCAAGGTGACGCAAGGCACCTTCGGCGACGAGAACGAGATCATCACCAAGGTGAAGACCGCGAACCCTGGCGAATACCAGGTCATCCATTCCTCCGGCGTCGAATACTACAAGCGCTATGTCGATGGCGGCTTCAACAGCGAGATCAACGAAGCCAACATTCCGAACCTCAAGAACGTGATGCAGGCGATGATCGACCCGTTCCTGAAGATCGCGCCGAAGCTGTCCTGCGCTCCCTACGATTACGGCACCACGGGCATCGCCTACAACACCACCGTGATCTCCGATGCGGAAGCCAAGGAAAAGGGCGTGGCGCTCCTTACCGACCCCAAGTACAAGGGCAAGATCGGCGGCTATGCCGACATGGAAACGCGTCTCTGGTACGCCGCCCTGGGCACCGGCCAGAACCCCAACGACATCAAGGATCTCGATGCCGCCTGGGCCAAGGTGCGCGATAACCGCGACCTGGTGAAGAAATACTGGTCGTCGGGCGCCGAACTCATGGATCTCCTGGCCAAGGGCGAGATCGTGGTGTCGGACGCCTGGTCGGGCCGTGTTGCAGCACTGCAGCAGCAGGGCAGTCCGATCGGCTATCTCGATCCGCCGGGCTCGTTTGCCTGGATGGAAGACATGCTGATCCTCAAGGGTTCGCCGATGACCGAGTGCGAGGAACTCGTCAACTTCATGCTCGATCCGGCAACCGCCATCGCGGTGGCCGAGGGCCAGAACTATCCGCCCTCGCTCGACCCCACCAAGGTGAAGCTGACCGAGAAGATCGAGAAGCTCCCGGCCTTCGACCCCTCCGGCACCATGAAGAGCCTGACCTTCGCCGATGCCGTCTACTGGGGCGATCACAACGACGAATGGACCAAGCAGTGGGATCGCATTTCGAAGGGCGGCTGATCCGGAACGACAATCCCTCTCCCCCGCGCCTGCGGGGGAGAGGAACCTGAATGAGAGAGAAATCTGAATGACTGCAGCCGCCGCCGTTGACCTTCGCAATGTGACGCTTGCCTATGGCAGTTTCGTCGCGGTGAAGGATGTGAGCCTGTCGATCCGCAAGGGCGAGTTCGTGACGCTGCTTGGACCTTCCGGCTGTGGCAAGACGACGATCCTGCGGTCGATCGCCGGCCTCGTGCAGCCGACGGGCGGCGAGATCAGCGTGGCAGGCCGGCGCATCGACAACATCCCGATCCACAAGCGCAACATCGGCCTGGTGTTCCAGAACTACGCCCTGTTTCCGCACAAGACGATCTTCGACAACATCGCCTTCGGTCTCAAGTACCGCAAGGTCGAGAAGTCGCAGATCGCGGCCAAGGTGACGCGCGCCCTCGAAATGGTGCGACTGCCGGGTGTGGAGAAAAAGCTTCCCTCCGAAATGTCAGGGGGCCAGCAGCAGCGCATTGCGCTGGCGCGCGCCATCGTCATCGAGCCCGACGTACTGCTGCTCGACGAGCCGCTCTCGGCCCTCGACGCCAACCTGCGCGAGGAGATGCGCACCGAACTGAAGATCATCCAGCGCGAGGTGGGCATCACAACGATCTTCGTGACCCATGACCAGGACGAGGCGCTGGCCATGTCCGACCGCATCGTGGTGATGAACAAGGGTCTCATCGAGCAGGTAGGAACGCCGGAGGAAGTCTACCGGCGGCCCGAGTCGCGCTTCGTTGCGAGCTTCCTCGGGCAGTCCAATCTCTTGCCCGGGCAGGTCACCGGCTTGGCGGACGGCCTTGCCACGCTCAGGCTCGAAAACGGTCAGGACCTCGCCGCGGAGGCGCCGGCGAGCCTCACGCCGGCGGCACGTGTCACCGCCATCATCCGCGCCCAGAAGGTGGTTCTGGGGCCGCCGGAGCGTGGAGGCTCGCGCGGGCGGATCATTTCCACCTCCTACCTCGGTGGGTCGGCCGCCTATTTCGTCGACATGGGCGGTATCACGCTGCAGTCGATCGCCACCATAGACGAGCGGGTGTGGCGCGAGGGCGAGGAAGTCTCGGTCGGCATCTCGCCTTCCGACGTGCTGTTGCTCGACGAGGCTGGCCACCGGCTGCATTGAGTGCAGATCGTCGTCAGACCGCCGTATAGCCGCCGTCGATGGTCAGCACGGTGCCGGTGACGAAACCGGCCAGGGGCGACGACAGGAAGAGCACCCCGCCGGCGATGTCTTCCGGCCTGCCCCAGCGGGCCAGCGGCGTGCGTGCGAGGATGGCGGCACTGCGCTCGGCATTTTCGCGGAGCGCGGAGGTGAGCGGCGTCTCGATCCAGCCGGGCGCCACGGCATTGACGCGGATGCCGTCCGGTGCATAGGCGATGGCCAGCGACTTCGTCAGCTGCGCTATGCCGCCCTTGGACGCCGCATAGCCCGGCACCAGACCCCCGCCGAAGAAGCTCAGCACCGAGGCAGTGTTGACGATGGTGCCCCTGGCTTCCGTCAGCTTCGCCCGCGCCGCCGTGCAGATCCGCATGGTGCCGGTGAGGTTGATGTCGACGACGTCGGCGAAGACCTCCGGCTCATGTTCCGCCCCGCGCTTGATGACGCCGGCGCAGTTGACCACGTGGGAAAGCGTCGGCAGCGACGCGACGAGGCTGCCGATCTCAGCGCCATTGCGCACGTCGAGAAGCGCAGTGCGGAGGCCGGGCACGGCCCCTGCCGCCTGCGCCACCTCATCGAGGGAAATGCCCGTCGCGGTGACGATGGCGCCTTCTCGCAGGAACGCCGCTGCGATGGCAAGACCGATGCCGGACGTGCCGCCGGTGACCAGCACGTGCTTGTCGGCAAAGCAGCCATTGGGCCAGACGCTCATCGGATGAAGCGCAGCACGTAGTCGGCGCCCAGCCCCACCTTCTCGAAATGCGCCCGGCACATGTCGATCTTGGTGAAGACATCCTCGTAGCCGAGGTTCTTTCCCCACGGGTCGACGTAATACATGATGCCGTTGACCTGGAAGAACGTGATCATCTCCTCGACGTCGTCGGGCACCACCAGCGTGTGCGTCTCGCCCGGGGGTTCGAAGACGTAACTTCCGGCGGTGGCCTCCCAGTCATGCTCGAGGTAGCGCCAGCGGCCCTTGAGCACGAAGCCATGCACCGCGTTGGGGTGGCGGTGGCGCGACAGCACGCCCGCCTTGCGCACCTTCAGCAGGTTCATCCAATAGCCCTGGCTGCGGTTCAGGCAGAGTGGGCGGAACCACACATTTTCGGCTTGCGGCACCCACAGCCGCTCGTCCTGCGGAATGGCGTCGGGCACGACGATCTCGGCCAGCGCATCGGGCGGGAAGGGCAGCTGGTAAGGCATGCGTGCGTGTTGATCAGGCTCGGCCGGCATCTTCGTCTCCCTCGTTGCTGACGAGACTAGATCACCCCTGGGCGAAGCGGAAGGCGTTGGCGCGTGATTGATGATAGCTCGCATGGGCCGGCGGGCTCTTGAACAGAATGGCAGCGAGCAGGCTGGCGAGGATCCTCGGCATGGCGCACAGTGTCGTGGAGGTGGCTCCCGACAGTGAACGGCGGACCGGTCATGGCGTTCCCGGGGCACTGCCTTGCGGCCAGGAGCCACGGGTCCGGGGGGCCTCACCCTGCGTAGGAACGGTCGGGCGACAACAGGAACCATGATGCTTCTCGAACTTCACGACGTGAGCAAGTCCTACCCGACCGGCGAAGGCGTCCTGCAGGTGCTGCGCGGCGTCAGCCTGGAGCTCGCCGCCGGCGAGAGCCTCGCGCTGACCGGCGAATCGGGCAGCGGCAAGAGCACGCTCCTGCATTTGGCAGGAGGCCTCGACCGGGCGGATGGCGGCGCGATCCGCTTTGCCGGGCGCGACATCACGGGTCTTGGCGACGGCGCGCTCGCAACCTTCCGCCGGGAGAGCGTGGGGCTCGTCTTCCAGCAGTTCAACTTGATCCCGTCCCTCGATGTCGCGTCCAACCTCGCCTTCCAGGCCCGGCTCGGCGGGCGCTTCGATGCGGCCTGGACGGAGCGGCTCACTGCGCGGCTCGGCCTCGCGCAGCTCCTGGCGCGCTACCCGGAGCAGCTCTCCGGCGGGCAGCAGCAGCGCGTTGCCATCGGGCGGGCGCTGGCGGCACGGCCGAAGCTCATCCTCGCCGACGAACCGACCGGCAATCTCGACGAGGCGACGGGTGATGCGGTGCTCGACCTCATGCTGGCGCTGCTCGCTGAAACTGGCGCGGCCCTGCTCATGGTCACGCATTCGATGCGGCTGGCGGCACGCCTGGGGCGCCGGGTCAATCTCGCTGCGGGGAAGCTCGGCTGATGTTGGTTCATGGCCTCACCGCGCTGCTTTCGCACTGGCGCCGGCATCCGCTGCAGTTCGCCATGCTGCTGCTCGGCCTCGCTCTGGCAACAGCATTGTGGTCCGCCGTCCAGGCGATCAATGGCGAAGCGCGGGCGAGCTATCAGCGCGCAGCGGCCGTGGTGGGTCAGGACCGGCTGGACCAGCTGGTGCACGCCGATGGCTCGCGCATCGCGCAAACCGAATACATCACGCTGCGCAAGGCTGGCTGGCTGGTCTCCCCGGTGCTGGAGGGGGAGAAGCGCTACGGCGGCGAGCGTCTGCGCATCCTCGGCGTCGATCCGGTGACGCTGCCTGCCGAGGCCGCGGAGGTCAACGTTGGCGCTGCCGGTCTCGGCCTCGCGCGCTTCATCACGCCGCCAGGCGTATTGATCGTTTCGGCCGCGACGGCGCAACGACTGCAGGGTGAAGAAACGCCGCCCCTCGCCATCGACGATGCAATGCCGCCCGGCACGGCGATGACCGACATCGGCATTTCCCAGTCGCTGCTCGAGGCACCGGGCGAAGTTTCGCGCCTGCTGCTCGCGCCGCGCCAGCCCCCGGACGTGCGGCCCCTGGCCGAGATCGCACCCGACCTGGTGAAGCGCGCGCCGGCGGTCGAAAGCGACCTGTCGCGGCTCACCGACAGCTTTCATCTCAATCTCACGGCCTTCGGCTTTCTCGCCTTCGCGGTTGGCCTGTTCATCGTGCATTCGGCCATCGGCCTCGCGTTCGAACAGCGCCGTCCCACTGTGCGCACGCTGCGGGCGCTGGGCCTGCCCTTGCGCGGCCTCATCCTGCTCATGGTGGTGGAACTGCTGGTGCTGTCGCTGGCGGCGGGGCTCGCCGGCGTGGCGCTGGGTTATGGCGTCGCCTCGCTGCTGCTGCCCGATGTGGCGGCAAGCCTGCGCGGCCTCTATGGCGCGGAGGTGCCGGGCACACTGTCGATCCGGCCATCGGTCTGGGGGCTCGGGCTTGCCATTGCGGTGGCAGGCACGCTGGCCTCCGCCGCCTCGCGGCTGTGGCGCATCGCAACCATGCCGCTGCTGGCGCCGGCGCGGCCCCGCGCCTGGAGCCTTGCCTCGGAACGCGGCTTGCGGCTGCAGGCGGCGGGCGGCCTCACGCTGCTGGCCGTGGCCTTGCTGATCGTTCGGTTCGGCGCTGGTCTGGTGGCGGGCTTTGCCGCCCTGGGGGCCATGCTGCTCGGGGCCGCACTGCTGCTGCCGCTGGTTTTGTCGCTGCTGCTGAAGCTGGGCCAGCGACTGTCGAAAGGCGTGGTGGCGCAATGGTTCTGGGCCGACACGCGCCAGCAGCTTCCGGGCCTGTCGCTGGCCCTGATGGCGCTGCTGCTGGCGCTCGCCGCCAATGCCGGAGTGGGCACCATGGTGCAGAGCTTTCGCCTCACCTTCATCGGCTGGCTCGACCAGCGGCTGCCCTCCGAACTCTATGTCAGCACGCGCTCGAACGCGGAATCGCAGAAGGTGCATGACTGGCTGGCCACGCGCAGCGATGCGGTGCTGCCGGTCTGGAACGCCGAGTCACGCATGTTCGGCGAGCCCGTGCAGATCTATGGCGTGGCCGATCACGCGACCTATCGCCAGCACTGGCCCATGCTGGAAGCCACGCCCGATGCCTGGGACCGCATCGCCCGCGGCGATGGCGTTCTCGCCAACGAGCAGCTGGCGCGGCGCCAGCACCTGCAGCTGGGTGTTCCGATCATCCTCGAACAAGGGCGGGTCTTGCCCCTCGTCGGGATCTACTCGGACTATGGCAATCCACGGGGCCAGCTGATCGTCGGCGTGGGCCTGCTCACGCAGCTCTACCCCGATGCCAGCCGGCTGCGCTACGCGGTGCGTGTGGCGCCCGAACGGGTGCCGCAGCTGATGGCGGCGCTGCACGATACCTTCGATCTGCCAGCCGAGAACGTGATCGACCAGGCCAGCGTCAAGGCCTTTTCGCTGAGGATCTTCGAGCGGACCTTCGCCGTGACCGCCGCGCTCAACGTGCTCACGCTGGGCGTGGCGGCGATCGCCATCTTCGCCAGCCTGCTGACGCTTTCGGACATGCGGCTGGCGCAGCTTGCCCCGGCCTGGGCCACGGGCCTCACGCTTCGCCGCCTGGCCCTGCTGGAAATCCTGCGCAGCGCGGCGCTCGCCTGCTTCACCATGCTGGCGGCCGTGCCGGTGGGTCTGGCCCTGGCATGGATGCTGCTTGCGGTTGTCAATGTCGAGGCCTTCGGCTGGCGGCTGCCCATGCATGTGTTTCCGCTCGACTGGCTGAGGCTCTGTCTTCTCGCCGTGGCGAGCGCCATCCTGGCGGCACTGCTGCCGGCGCTGTGGCTGATGCGCCGGCAGCCCGCCGAACTTGTGAAGGTCTTCGCCAATGAACGCTAGGATCGTACTCTTGGCCCTGCTGTTGCTCGCCACGCCTGCGCTGGGGCAGGGCTTTGCCGGGCTGGGAAGCGATGTCCGGGGCTTCGCAGTGCCGCAGCCCGATGTTGCCTTGGTCTTTCCACAGGACCACGGCGCCCATCCCCAATACCGCATCGAATGGTGGTACGTGACGGCAAATCTCACCGGCGCCGACGGCCAGGAGTACGGCGCCCAGTGGACCCTGTTCCGGTCGGCCCTGGCGCCAGGGGAGAAGCCGGGTTGGCAGAGCCCGCAAGTGTGGATGGGCCATGCCGCGCTGACGACAGCCAGCGCGCATCATTCGGGCGAACGGGTGGGTCGCGGCGGCGTCGGCCAGGCCGGCGTTTCGCTTTCACCCTTCGCAGCGACGATCGACGACTGGAGCTTGACCAGCCGCGCTTCCGCCGGGGCCGACCCACTGTCGGCCGTGACGATCGCCGCAGCGGGCCGAAGATTTTCCTACACGCTCGATCTCGACGCAAAGGGCCCGCTGGTCCTGCAGGGCGACAGGGGCTACTCGGTGAAGTCGGCTCACGGCCAGGCGAGCGATTACTATTCCCAACCCTTCTACGCCGTGACGGGAACGATCCGCATCGAAGACCGGGACGTCGCCGTGACCGGTCAGGCCTGGTTCGACCATGAATGGTCGTCCCAGCCCCTGGCCGCGGACCAAACCGGCTGGGACTGGTTCTCATTTCATTTCGAGGATGGCGAAAAGCTGATGGGCTTTCGCCTTCGCGATTCCGCTGCAGGCTTCACCTCGGCAACATGGATCAGCGCCGACGGAAGGCCGGAACCATTGCCACCGGGGGCGCTCAGCGTAACGCCGGAGGCTTGGCACGACGTGAAGGGTCACCGCGTACCGGTGCAGTGGCGGCTCACGCTGCCGGCGAAGCACCTCGACGTCACGACCTCGGCCCTGAACGAGGAGGCGTGGATGGACACGCAGGTGGCTTATTGGGAAGGCCCGGTGCGGATCACCGGTTCGCATCGCGGGCGCGGATACGTGGAGATGACAGGCTACTGAAAGACGGACCGCGGCAAGGCCGCGGTCCCCGGTACGTCTGGAACTCAGGCCGCGGCGCGCTGGTTGACGGCGTCTTCGGCGATGGTGCTGAGCTTCTCGTCAGCGGCCTTCTCCTCGTCGAGCGTCTGTTCGAGAAGTTCCGCAACCTCGCTGTTCCCGATCTCGGCCGCCCAGCAGGCGAGCGTGCCGTAGCGGGCAATCTCATAATGTTCGACACTTTGTGCCGAGGAGATAATGGCTGCATCGAGCGTCTGCTCGTCATCGATTTCTTCCATGGTTTCTTCGGCCTCGCGGATCAGGCCCTCGAGCGCCTCGCAGGTCTTGGCGCTGGCCTTCTGATCGAGCATCTGGAACACCTGCTCGAGACGCTGAACGTGGGTTTCCGTTTCGGCGAGATGGTCACGGATTGCCTCCTTGAGTTCATCCGAGGAGGCCTTGTCGGCCATCTTGGGGAGGGTCTTCACCAGTTTCTTCTCGACGTAATAGATATCCTTGAGGGTTTCGATAAAGAGATCATTGAGGGTCTTTACGGTCATGTCGGCCTCCTTGCCTGACTGGGATCTGTTGTGTTCCGTCCGCCATGCCTCGAAAGCCGCGGCATGCTCATGGCGGTGTTCCGCGCGGGCCGCCTTGAAGTCTCGCTCCAGCCGACTGGCCTGTGCGTCGCGCCAGCCGGCCTCGTCGGCGCTCTTCTGTTTGTCGTCGGTCATGGGAGTTATCCTTGCCCTTGGCATGAGCTGAACCCACCAGAGCGCTGCCGGGTTCCCCGGTAACGGAGCCGACATCACGCCGGCGGAACGCAGCGCCTGACTTGCCTCTTCGGGAGATCGGTAAGGTCCAGGATGACGAAGCACCCGGAGTCGCGAGCGCCGAATCCCAGCTGAATGATCACTGCCCATACGGAAAAACGGCAGGTGACCAGTTCGCCACCTGCCGCTGTCATGCAACTCTACTCATTCGCGAGGCTGTCGTGCCGCATTCGGCGCAAGTTCAGGGATTGCTTGGTGCCGTCGAGCCGCCCGTCGTCGTGCCGCTGCCGGCAGGAGCGGTTGGCTGCACCGGCAGGGTGGTGCTGCCGGTGGTGTCATCGCTGCTTCCGCCGCTGCTATTGGCGATGGGCGCCTGGCCGGCGCCATTTCCGGTCGCGAGGTTGGTATGGGTGTTGCCGAAATTGAGAGCGATCAGGAACGCCGCGACGAGGACCACGGCGACAACGAGAAAGGTTCCCGTAAAGCCCCGTCCCGAGCGCGCCGCCACGGTGCGCGCTGACGTGGACCCGAGATTGCCCGTGCCGCGCACGGTCTCGCCCGGGCGCATGTCGACAGCGTTGGTGTCGACCGTGCGGGAGCCTGGGAGGTCCATGCTGCCAAGGGGCTGCTGCATCGGATTGAGCGTGCTGCGGTCGTCGCCGGTGGTGTCGGTGTCGCGCTGCCGTGAACCCGGGGTAGTGGCCATGCGTGTTCTCCTTCAGGGGTTGAACGTGCTTCCCGGGCGAAACCGCCGAGTGCCGCCGTTGGTTCCCCGGAGGCGACGCAAAGGAACCTCGCGCCGCGCCGCCGCATTTGAGCCGCAAAGGGAGAGAGACGATGGCTGCCAGGGCGTATTGGAAGGGGTTTCTGAGGTTGTCGCTGGTTTCGATCTCGGTCGAGATCTACAATGCCGAAGACCGCAAGGCCGATGTTTCCTTCCACCAGATCTACCGCCCCAACGGCAAGCGTGTGCATTATGCCAAGACCGTCGAGGGCGTGGGCGAGGTCGCGGCGAAGGACATCGTCAGCGGGTATGAGCTGGAGAAGGGCAAATATGTGCTCATGGAACCTGACGAGATCGATGCCGTGAAGCTGGAGAGCAAGCGCATCATCGAACTCTCGCAGTTCGTACCCGTCGGAGAGGTGGACCCACGCTATTTCGAACAGCCCTATTACGTGACCCCGGCCGATGAGTATGCCGCGGAGGGCTATCTCGTCATCCGCGAGGCGCTGCGCAAGACCGGTACCATCGGCGTCGGACAGTTGACGTCCGGTGGCCGTGAACACTTGGTCGGCGTGGCTCCGCTCGAGGCGGGGCTGATGCTGAACCGGCTGCGCTACGCCAACGAGCTGCGCCCCGACCGGCAGTTTTTTTCGGATCTTCCCAAGCTCAAGCTCGATCACGAGATGGTCGATCTCGCGAGCGAACTCATCGAGCGCAAACAGGGCCGCTTCCGCCCGGAAGCCTTCGAGGACCACTACGAGACGGAATTGCGCAAGCTGATCCAGCGCAAGGCCAAGGGTGAAAGGATCGTGGCCGAGCCGGAACCCGAGCCACCCAAGGGCAATGTCATCAATCTCATGGATGCGCTGCGCGACAGCCTGAAGAAGCCGGCCGCAAAGGAAAAATCCGTGCCGCCGCGCAAGGCCACGGCAAAGCGCAAGCCATCGACGGGAAAGTCGGCCCGGAAGCCCGCCAAATCGCGCGCCAAGGGCGCCTAGTCGATGGCCGCGAAGAAGCCACCCCGCAAGACAAGGCCCTCGCCGCTGCGGGATTATAAGGCCAAACGCGACTTTTCCAAGACCTCGGAGCCCGCCCCGGAGCCACCTGGCAGCACGCGTGGCAAACTGACGTTCGTTGTGCAGAAACACGATGCACGGCGCCTGCATTTCGACCTGCGTCTCGAGCTCGACGGCGTGCTCAAGAGCTGGGCGGTGACGCGCGGACCCAGCATGACGCCAGGCGTGCGCCGCCTCGCCGTCGAGACGGAAGACCACCCGATGGCCTACAAGGCCTGGGAAGGCGTGATCCCCGCCGGGCAATATGGCGGCGGCACCATGATCGTCTGGGATCGCGGCACCTGGCACCCGGACGGCGACGCGCGCAAGGGCTTGAAAGAAGGCCACCTCACATTCCAGCTCGACGGCGAACGGCTGAAGGGCACATGGTCGCTCGTTCGCATGAAGGACGAGGGCAAGCGCCACAACTGGCTGCTGATCAAGCGCAGCGACGCGCATGCGCTGGCCAAGGGTTCGGCCGAGCCGGTCGAAACCGCCATGGAGTCCGTCATCTCCGGCAGGAGCAACGCCGATCTCGCGAAACAGGGGCCACTGCGTGCCGACCACAAGGCCCGCGCTGCGAAGTCCAGTGTCACGCCTCCCGCCGCACTTGCCAAGCTGCAAGGCGCCAGGAAGGGCATCCTCCCCACCTTCGTCGCCCCCAGCCTCGCGCTGCAGGTGGCACGCCCGCCCGCAACTGAAGGCTGGATTCACGAGATCAAGCATGACGGTTACCGCATCGAGGCGCGGCTCGACGGCGGCAAGGTGAAGCTGCTGACCCGCAAGGGCCTCGACTGGACCAAGCGCTTCCCCGCCGTGGCGGAGGCGGTGAAGGGACTCGCCGCCAAGGCCGCCCTCGTCGATGGCGAAGTCATCGTGCAGGACGAACACGGCCATACGAGCTTCAGCGGCCTGCAGTCCGACCTGAAGGCCGGCCGCCATGACCGCATGGTCTATTATGCCTTCGATCTGCTCTACCTCGACGGCTTCGACCTGCACGGTGTGGCGCTCGCCGAGCGCAAGCGCCTGCTGGGGGATCTCATCGCAAAGTCGCCCACCACCTTCGCGCTGCGCTTCAACGATCATCTCGAACAGGCCGGCGAGGACGTCCTCCCGCAGGCCTGCCGCCTCGGCCTCGAAGGGATCGTCTCCAAGCAGACGGCGCTGCCCTATATCTCGGGCAGGGGTGAGCACTGGGTGAAGTCGAAATGCATGCTGCGCCAGGAATTCGTGGTGGTGGGCTTCCTGCCGGCCAGCGATCTCGACAAGGCCGTGGGCTCGCTCGTGCTTGCCTATCATGCCGGTGGGAAGCTGATGCATGCGGGCCGCGCCGGCACAGGCTATTCGGCCGAGGAGGCGCGATCGCTCTACAAGCTCCTGGCACCCCTGAAGACGGCTATGCCAGCCTTCGGCAACAGCATCACGCGAGCCGCGGCCAATGGTGTCCAGTGGGTGAAGCCGAAGGCGGTGGCCGAAATCGAATATCGCGGCCGAACGGCGGATGGCCTCCTGCGTCAGGCTGCCTATGTCGGGCTGCGCGAGGACAAGCCGGCAGCGGAAGTGACCCTCGAACAGGACCCGCGTTTCATCCCGAAGCATGACGTGCCGGCCGGCGCGGCGCCTGCGCCGTCTTCCGCGACCTTCACCCATCCCGAGCGCGTGCTGTGGCCAGACGTCGGTGTCACCAAGCAGCGACTCGGCTCATATTACGAGCAGGTGGCGCCGTGGATCCTTCCGCATGTGAGGGGGCGGGTGCTGAGCCTGGTGCGCTGCCCCGATGGTGCGGCCAAGCAATGTTTCTTCGCCAAGCACGCCTGGATGGGCCTCGACCCTGCGATCGAACTGGTCGACACCGGCGACGAAAAGCCAATGATGACCATTCATGACCTCAAGGGATTGCTCGCTCTGGTCCAGATGAGCGTGCTGGAGATCCATGTCTGGGGTTCGCGCGTGACCGATCTCGAGCGCCCCGACCGCCTGATCTTCGACCTCGACCCCGGAGAGGGTGTCACCTGGGACGACATCAAGGCCGCGGCACTCGACCTCCGCGATCGTCTGAAGGGGATCGGTCTGCGCTCCTTCCTCAAGACGTCCGGTGGCAAGGGACTGCACGTCACCGTGCCCTTTGTCCCCGATCTCGGCTGGGACGATGCGAAGACCTTCACCAAGCTGGTGGCCCGGCAGATGGCAGCCGATGATCCCGGTCGCTACATCGCCACCATGTCGAAAACCCGCCGCAAGGGCCGCATCTTCATCGACTATCTGCGCAACGGCCGCGGCGCCACCGCGGTGGCGCCCTATTCGACGCGCGCCCGGGACGGGGCGCCGGTGGCCATGCCCATCGACTGGAGTGAACTGAAGGCATTGCCCTCGGCCAGCCATTTCACCGTGGAGAACGCCATGGACCGGCTGTCGAAGCAGCGCGAAGATCCGTGGGCCGAGATGCTGCGCCTGCGCCAGAAACTGAAGCTCTGAATCGGCAACCGGCCCCCCGAGGGGCCGGTCCGATCTTGCGGTGTGGTCACTACGCCGAAGCGCAGTGACCTTGCAACAAGCCTACTGCGCGGGGGCGCAGCTGGCATTGGTGCTGGGGTCGCAGGCTTGGTTCTTGCGACCCTTGCCCTTTCCCTGGCCATCGCCCGGAGCATTGGCAGTCCCATCGGGAGCCGACTGCTTCTGGCCATTGGCCTTGCCCTGGCCATTGACGGCAGGTGCCTGGCTGGTCGAACCCGTAGCATCGCCATTCTGGTCCGCAGCACCCGGAAGCCTTTTGTGCCTCTTGCCCTGCTGCTGATCCTGAGCCTGAACGTCCGACTGACCGTTACCGCCGGCATTGCCGTTCTGACCGGTATCCATCTTCTTCTTCATCTTGCCATTGACAGGCGGCGTGGAGGCTTCGTTCGCGGGCGCCCCTGACTGACCCGTGGCGTTGCCCGAGGGCGAAGTGTTCTGGCCGGTGTTGACCTTCTTCTTCTTGCCATCCGCAGGCGGCGTGGAGGCTTCGTTCGAAGGTGCAGCCGACTGGCCGGTGGTGGTGCCCGAAGGTGCGGTGTTCTGGCCCGTGTCGGTCTTCTTCCTCTTCATCTTGCCATTGGCATCGGGCGCCGAGGCTTCGTTCGTGGCCGGCTGGCTACCGTTGCCGGCGTTGCCTGTATTCGTGCTGCCAGTGTTGGTCGTGTCCGTGCTGGCGGTGCCGGCGCTGTTGTCATTGCCGGGAGCAGACGTCGTATTCTGCTGCGCCGTGCCGTTGTCGTTGCCGCCCTGGCCGCGCTTGATCTTGTGGACCTTGCCGACGTCGGTCAGCTTCTGCGGCTTGGCATTGGCATCAGCCGAGATCTGGCCCTGGAAGGCCGTCACCTGATCGGGCCCGGCCTTGGCTTCCGACGGATTGTCGGTGGTGCTAACGGCGACCGTCTTCACCTTCTCGCCCGTCTCGCGCTGGATGACATTCACGTCGATGACGTTGTTGACGACGATGTTGTTGGTGACGCGCGGCGTTCCGATGTACTGCGTGCGGTCCACCACCTGGCGCATCTGCCGGTCGTCACGCACCACGTCGACCTGGAGGTCGGGTGCAAGGAAGCGCCGCGTCGGCACCGCAACCCAGTAGTAGTCCGGAATGTCGCCGACGGAGACATTGATCGAAACGTCGGCTCCGCCGCCATGGCGCGACGGCGGCAAGGGCGCCCAGACCACATAGTCGTTGCTGCGCCGCCAGCTCACCCAGGCCGGCGCCCAGCGCTTGCCCGGAACCCAGTACCAGCCGATGTCGTCGGCATAGCCCCAGCGGCCATAGTGATACGTCGCCCAGCCGAAGGGCTCGTTCGACGCCCAGGTCCAGCCATAGCGTTTGGCATAGACCCAGTGTCCGTCGGTATAGGGCCGCCAGCCGGCATTCACGCGGCCGGGGATGAAGACGTAATCATTGTCGTAGTTGACCCAGTCGCCATACTGGCCGAGCTGGTTGTAGAACAGCGAGAAGCTGACGTTCACGGCGGCTTCGGCGGGGGGAGCAAAGCCGGGGGCGCCGATCTGCGGAGCGCCGACGAGCGCGATGGTTGCGAGGGCCGTACCGGCCAGGATCGAGCGGAGTCTCATGATTGCATCCTTCCATACGAAGTGAGGACTTCAGCCTGCGCAACGCGGGGCGCGACCGCGGGGTTCCGACTAGCGCAGCGGCCAGAACACCGGCACCAGCACGATAGCGATCCCAAAGATGATGAAGGTCAGCGGAAAGCCCACCTTCACGAAATCCATGAAGCGGTAGCGGCCGGGGCCGTAGACCATCAGGCTCGAGGGCTCGAGCGGAGTGAGGTAGGAGCAGCTCGCCGCGATGGCGATCATCATGGCGAAGCTGCGCGGATTGTAGCCGAGCTGGCGCGCCGTCTCGAAGGCGATGGGAACCACCACGATGGCCGCGGCCTGGTTCGACATTGGCTGGGTCAGCGCCACGGTGAGCACGAAGAAGCAGCTCAGCAGCAGCAGCGGGCTGCCGCCGCCCACGAGGTCGATGAGCTCCGCGGCAAGCCAGCGGCCGGTGCCGGTGACATCCATGGCCACACCCAGCGACAGCAGCGACCCGATCAGGATCAGAACCTTCCACTCGACCTGCCGATAGGCATCCTCGGGCGAGATGCAGCGCGTGAGGAGCATGAGGAAGGCGCCGCCCAGCGCCGCGACCGGCATGCTCACCAGGTTGAATGTCATGGCCACCAGCGCCAGCGCGAAGATGGCAACGGCGAGGGCGGCGTGCGAGGTGCGCAGCCGTTCGGTGTCCACGCCACCGAAGATGTTGAACAGGTTGCCGCGTTCGAGCTCCGTCACGTCCTCCGGGCGGCCCTGCAGCAGCAGCACGTCACCGAGACGCATGCGGATGCGGCTCAGCTGGCGCGGCCGGCGGAAGCCGGGCCTGTTCAGGCCCAGCACCTTGAGGCCGTAGCGCTGATGGAACTCCGCACTTTTGAGCGTGTGCCCGATGAGCGGCGAATCGGGCATCAGCACGCCTTCGACGATGGCAGCATCCTCATCCGCCTCGCCCGCGAGATGCGCGTCGGCCTTGAGGTCGAGCCCCGGCGCGTCCTTGAGGCGGAGGAGATCGCGGCGGCGGCCTTCGACGACGATCACGTCGCCTTCCGCCAGCGTGGCTTCGTCCTTCGGTGTCACGGGCTTGCCGTTGCGCAGCAGGCGCTGCACGGCGAAGCCCGTGTCACGCCCGACGGGCGACTGACCGAGAGGCGTGCCGATGAGTGGCGAACCTTCAGAAACCACGAGATCGGCAGTATAGGCGCGGTTTCCGATGTCGGCGGGGCTGGCGGCATCACGCCCGCGGTCGGGCATGAGGCGGAGCCCGATGGTGAGCATGTAGGCGATGCCCGCGATGGCGATGGGAAGGCCGACCGGTGCGAGCTCGAACATGCCCATGGGCTTCTCGCCGGCCCGCACCATCAACTCGCTGATGACGATGTTGGTCGAGGTGCTGATCAGCGTTACCGAGCTGGTGAGGATGGAGGCAAAGGCGAGCGGCAGCAGCAGGCGCGACGGGCTGGTCTTGTTGTGGGCCGCGATCCCCAGCACCACGGGTACGAAAAACGCCGTGGCCGCCGTGTTGCTGATGAAGGCGGACAGCGTCGCCACCGAAATCATGATGATGGCGAGGAGGGCGAATGGCCGGGCGTCCGCATGGAGCAGGATCCATCGCCCCACGCTGTCGACGATCCCGGTGTGCGACAGTGCCGCCGTCATGATGAAGAAACCGAGGATCATTATGACCGTGCTGCTGCCGAAGCCGGAAAATGCCTGTTCGGGCGTAAGGAGCCCGGTGGCGAGTATGGCCAGCATCACGCCGAGCGCCACCACGTCAGCGGGGATGCGATCCCATGAAAACAGCGCCACCGCCCCCACCAGAATGGCAAGGCAAATCATGATGTGCGGCGTCATCTTCGCGATCCTTCCCCGGGGGCCGCCGCTTGCTGCGGCGATCGGAAGCAAAAACGGTATCCGGCAGGAACATGTTCCGGCGGAACATTTCTCCGTGGTTCCAGTTGTGCCCGCAACGCCAACTCAGCACAGCGGAGGAATAGCCATGGCCGTCTCGCAACTTCGTGGCCGCAGCCGCCATCGGGACCAGCGCGAAGGTCCTGCCTTCTTCGATGATCTGCTCGCCATGGCGGGCAGCCTTGCCAACAGCCGCAAGGAATATGCCTCGACCCAGCTCGAGAACCTTGCGGATTCGCTGCGCCAGTTCGGCGAGTCGCTGCCGTCGCTCCCCACCATGAAGGGCTATGCCGAAGCAGCTGCAGGCGGTCTCGAGGATCTCGCGGGCTACGTGGTCGACAGCGACCTTCCCGACATGGTGTCCGACGCGCGCGAGATGGCGCGGCGTCATCCCCTGGCGACATTCGGCGGTAGCATTCTCGCCGGTCTCGTCATAACCCAGCTCGTCCAGGCCCGCACCGAGGCGATGCGCGCCTCGCTGCGCCCCCGGAGCGCCGCTGCCGGGCGGCGTTCGGGCTCGCGGAATTCGTCGCGGTCCCGATCCGGTGACGATGCCGAGAGCGATGCGGCTGCGTGATTTCAGTCCCCGGGCAGTGTCTCCCTCCCCCTATCGGCTGCCTGCACCTTGAGGCCCTGCAATGCGGGGCCTCTTTTCATGTGCAGCGAGGCCCGCCCTACAGCCTGCGGAACAAAGCTGCGAGCGCTGCGTTGCACGGATCACACGCACAACCCTGCTGCGCTGCATGGGCGCGGATGGTGGGTCGAGAATGCTGAAGCAGAACGATGACGCGAGTGACACGGGCGAACGCCCGGAGATCAGGGTGTTGCTGGAGCGGGTGCTGCGCGAAGGCCGTGCCTGGGCCGAGGCCGAAGCGGAACTGACGCGACTCGAGCTCGGCGATCTGAAACGACAGGCGCTGCGGGCGACGATGTTGATGGCGGTGGGCGCTGCTGCGCTGCTCTGCATGCTGCTGGCCTTCACCCAGGCTGCGGTGGCGCTGCTGGCCCTCTACATGCCCGTTCCCGCCGCGGCGGCGATTGTGGGTGCAGTCCTTGCGATCGTCGCAGGCTGCTGCTGGATACTGGCGCGGCGGGGCGCGCCATATCCCCGGGATAGCATGCTGTTGCGCTGGCTCTTCCACGGTGGGGGTGACCGGTGATGAACAAGGTTCATCACGCGGCCGTGGCCGAGGTCCATCGCCGCCGCGAGGCCTGCCTCGCCGCTCTCGGAGAACTGCGGCAGAGAACGGCTCCGCTGCAGCTCGTCGAAGATGGGCTGTCTCTGCTCGACCCGGAACTGACCTTCATCGCACGCCTGCGGCAGCGCATGTCGCGCAGCAAACTGCTCTCCTTCGCCGTTCTGGCAGGAGCAGGCTGGCTGACGGGTTTCACCCGTTACCCCGACGGCAAACCACTCGCGGCGCGGAGTGCCAGCCCCGCATCCCCGCGAGCCCAACCCAAGGAGAAGAACAATGACAGCGGACAACAGCAACGAGACCAGCGGCCAGTCCACCGATCAGGGCGGCGCCAAAAGGGGTCGGGCGCGGAAGGCATCGCGCAAGCGGAGCACGGCGGCCGCCAAGCGCGGCGGGTCGAGCGCCAGCCGCGGCAGCGGCGAGGCAAGCAGCGGCCGGTCGAGCCGCAGCTCGGCTAGCGCATCCCGCAGCCGCCGGTCCCGCGCGCACGGCGATTCTGCGGGCGCGGGTTTCACCGCGCGCGTTCTTGCTGGCGCCAGCCGGGCGATCCCGCTTGCGAGCCGTGCCCTGCCGGACCATCGCATGGTTCAGCGCCTGGTCGACGATCGCCCCTACATGCTGGGCGCCATCGGCCTTGGCATCGGCGCGATGATCGGGCTGATGCTGCCGGGTACGATTTCATCGATGGCCGGGCGTTCCGGCCGCGGCCGCAGCCGCTGAGGACTGTGAAATGGCACTGAGCCGCCCCTGTTCATGGGGCGGCTCATGTGTGCCCGGGTGGTCCATCGTGACGCAACCTTCGTAACGAGACCCAATGGCCCTCGGTTGTTTTGAGCAGAACGGGCTGCTACAACGCGGGGATCAGCACGATGGATCGGACGGCAATGGACAAATCGCCCAAGGCGACGCAGGACGGACAGGCCTTGCCGGTGTCGGCGAAGATCCGCGCCCGCGTGGAGCAGGCCAACAAGCGCTATTTCGCCAACGACAACATCTCGAACTTCATCGAGCCGGGTGAGCTCGAAGCCCTCCTCGAGGAGGTGGCCGGCAAGATGCGCGGCGTGCTGGAGAGCCTGGTCATCGACGTCGATCACGACCACAACACCCAGGACACGGCGCGTCGCGTCGCCAAGATGTACCTCAACGAGGTGTTCCGCGGCCGCTACGTGGGCCAGCCGCCGGTCACGGAATTTCCCAATGCCGAATATCTGAACGAGCTGATGATCGTCGGTCCCATCACCGTGCGCAGCGCCTGCAGCCATCACCTCTGCCCGATCATGGGGCGGCTGTGGATCGGCCTGCTGCCGAACGAACATTCGAATCTCATCGGCCTGTCGAAATATTCCCGCCTCGCGGAATGGATCATGTCGCGGCCGCAGATCCAGGAAGAGGCGATCGCCCAGGTGGCCGACCTGCTGATGAGCAAGGTGGCGCCCGACGGACTGGCCGTCGTTATGGAAGCCGATCACTTCTGCATGCACTGGCGCGGCGTGAAGGACAACGCCACCAAGATGATCAACAGCGTAATGCGCGGCGCCTTTCTCAAGAACGCCTCTCTTCGCCGTGAATTCCTCGCCCTCGTCAACCTCAAGGACTGACATTCCAGATGATCGTTCGCTGCGTCTATGCAAGCCGGGCCGCCACGAGCCTCACCAGCGCGATGATCGAGGACATCCTCGAGAAGTCGCGCAGCCACAACCCGGCGAGCGGCATCACGGGGATCCTCTGCTATAGTGGTGACGTCTTCATCCAGGTGCTGGAAGGCGGCCGCGACGAGGTGTGCGAGCTCTACAACACCATCGTTCGCGATGGCCGCCACAGCAACATCCGCATCCTCAGCTTCGAGGAAATCCGCGAACGCAAGTTCTGCAACTGGACCATGGGCCACGTCGACCTCTCGAGGGTCAATCCCGGCCTCCTGCTCAAGTATCACGAGCGCGCCGTGCTCAATCCCTTCGCCAGTTCCGGCGCCGCCACCATGGCGCTGCTCGACGAACTCGTCGCCTCTGCGGCGGTCAGCACGCGGCTCGCCTGAGGCTCACGGGCGCTTCATCCAGGTGAGGCCCTCGACGGTACCGCCGGCCGGGCGGTACTCGCAGCCGACGTAACCCTCATAGCCAAGCGCATCGAGGTGGCGGAAGATCCGGCTATCGTCGAGTTCGCCGGTGCCGGGTTCGTTGCGGCGCGGCACCGAGGCCACCTGCACGTGCCCGGTGATGGGAAGCAGCGCCTCCAGCCCCTTCATCACGTCGCCGTGCAGGATCTGGCGGTGGTATATGTCGAACTGGAGCCTGAGGTTGGGAAGCGCCAGTTCCGCGATGAGCGACTCCGCGAAGGCAAAGTCATTGAGGAAATATCCCGGCATGTCGCGGCCATTGATCGGCTCGATCAGGATGTCGATGTCGTGCGGTGCGGCGGCTGCGCAGGCATGGCGCAGTGCTGCCGCGTAGGTGGCGCGCGCCTGCGGGTCATGCCGGTCGCCATGCCCGCTCATCAGGTGCAGGCGGCGCGTGCCCGTCGCCTTCGCATAGGGCAGGGAACGGTCAACCGATGCGCGGAACTCCGCCTCGCGGCCGGGAATGCAGGCCAGGCCGCGCTCACCCTTGTCCCAGTCGCCGGGCGGCAGGTTGAACAAGGCCTGGACAAGGCCCGCGGCGGCGAGGCGCCGGGCGATCTCGTCGGGCGCATGGGCATAGGGAAACAGGAATTCGACGGCGGAGAAGCCATTGTCCGCGGCGGCCGCGAAACGATCGAGGAACTCCCACTCGCCGAACATCATCGACAGGTTGGCGGCGAATTTCGGCATGTGTCATCTCCCGGTCCCGCGAGTCGCTCCGCAAAGTCTAGACGGAGCAGCGGCGCCCGGAAACAGGTGCGTCGGACGCGGGCAGGGCATTGTCGAGTTCGCGGCGGATCGCCTCCACCAGCAGCTCGGTCGAGAACGGCTTGGAGAGAACCTGCAGGTGGGCGAGGCTGGGCGGCAACTCGACGGAGGTGCCGTAGGCGGTGAGGAACAGCGCCGGCACGCCGCGCGCGGTAAGTGATTCGGCCATCGCCACGGTGTTCGATCCGCCGACGCTGTAGTCGAGCACGGCGAAGCGGATCTCGGACGTGGCGATGATCTGCACCGCAGCCTCGAGCGTGGGCGCGCCATGCACGTGCTTCATGCCGAAGCTGCGCAGGGTCTCCTCGAGGTCGATGCGGATGATCGAATCGTCTTCGACCACCAGACATCGGTCGAGCACGTCAATCCGGTAAGCGCGCAGGGGATTATCCATGATCCCTTTCAGGACGCCAGAGGAGCCGGAGAATATGTGCATTTGGAACTATCGCCCGGCGAGAGCGTTCCACCACCGACATCCGGGATTCTGCAGCCGCGTGCGGCCTGCAGGAGGGGAAACCGCCCAGCGCTTCCACCATCCGGTCCGGGTAGCAAGAGATAACCCATTCAGACCGGTTTGTCTGTCCAGAAGTGACCATTCATGGCGCATTATGAAACGTCCACGTTGATCGACACGCTGCTCTCGGGAAACAATTTGCTCCTGTCGCTGCGCGGCCCCGACCTCGACATGCTGCGGCCACATCTCAGGGCGTTGCAGGCGCCGTCCAATTCCGTTCTCTACGATCCCGGCCAAAACGTGCAGACGGTTTATTTTCCTTGCCATCGCACGCTCGTGTCCTTCCTCGTCTCGACCGAGGACGGAGGTGCCGTGGAGGCGCTGCTGGTGGGCCGCGAGGGTGCGGTCGGCGGCATCGTCAGCCAGGGCCACCTTCCGGCCTTCGCCAAGATCGCGATCCAGACCGGCGGCGATCTCCTGTCGATTCCGGTGAGCGTGCTGGATGACTGCAAGCTGCGCTCGCGCGCCGTCAACAATCTGTTCTCGCGCTATGCCGATTGCCTGGTGGCGCAGATGTTCCAGACGGCGGCCTGCAATGCCGCACACTCGATCGAACAGCGTACCGCCAAGTGGATTTCGGCTGCGATCGAGCGGTCGGGCTCCAAGGAGGTGCCGCTCACCCAGGAGCGGCTCGCCGCCATGCTGGGTGTCGGGAGGAGCTACATCAGCCGCGTCATCGGCACCTTCAAGCGCGACGGCACGCTGGCGGTCCGGCGCGGGCATCTGGTGGTCAAGAACGAGGACCAGCTGCGCGGCCGCGCCTGCAATTGCCATGAGGTGGTGAAGCAGCACTTCCACATCGTGCTGAAGGGTGTCTATCCCGAACCGCCCGCCACCGAAAACGAAAAACCCGGCCGCTGAGGCGGCCGGGCTCTCTCAATTCAAAGCGTTCGGATCAGGGGTTCGTCGCAGGGGCAGCAGGCGAGGGGGCGGGCGCAGGAGCCGGGGTCGTGGTGGTCGAACCGCTGCTGCCAGCCGTTCCGTTGGTCGTCCCCGTGGTCGTCGTCGTGCCGCTGCCCGTTGCCGGGGTGGTGGCAGGCGCCGTGGTCGTCGTGGTGGTCGACGGGGCCGGAGCCGCCGGCGGCGTGGTGGCGGGCTGTTCCGTCGTCACGTTGTTCGTCGTGGTATTGGTGGTGGACGCCATCTCCCGATGCGTGCCGTAATACCACAGGGCGAGAAGGACGAGAACGGCGACGACGACGCCGATCACCCATCCACTCGCCGATGAGTCCGATCGCTGAGGCCTCTGATGGTAATGATTTTCAATGTTGTCTGCCATTGCAGTCTCCGATCGTTGGGCAGCACGCGGGGCGCGTGCGGTGGCTGCGAAACGCCGGGTAGGCGGCGAAGTTCCGCGAGAGGGTCGCTCAGGGCGCCGCTGCGCGCGGAACGAGCATGCGCAGCGCCGCGGGATCGCTGGCGATGACGAGCGGCAGGTCGAACAGCACCAGCTCGCCGTCGAGCGTGGCCTTGATGCTGCGGCTCTCGCGACCGAACAGCAGTCGCCGCCTGATCTCGACCTTGCGGCCCTGCAGTTCCTGGACGTTCATGTTGTCGCGCCAGCGCCCGCGCAGAAGATCGAAGGCAAGCCCGAGATAGGAGGGCAGCGCCATCGGCCGCAGCGCATAGACGCCGAGGATGCCCTCGTCGAGGCGCGCCTGCTTCAACATCATCGCGTTCTCGTAAATGTTGTTGCTGACGATGAGGGCAGGGGTGCGCAACTCGACCTGCGTGCCGTCGACGCCGAGACCAAGCCGCCGCACCTGGGGATCGAGCAGCACCGCGAGCGAGGCCCGCACCGCGGCCATCATCTTGGTGAGGCGCGAGCTGTAGCCCAGCCGCTCGCGGATGCGCACCATGCGCGGCTGCAGGCCGAACGACACATGGTGCAGGAACAGCCGCCCGTTGGCGCGGCCGACATCGATGATCCGCGGCTCGGCCTCGGCCAGCTGCGCCAGCGCCGCGGCCAGGTCGCCGGGGAGACCCACCGTCTGCGCCATCATGTTCATGGTACCCAGCGGCAGGATACCGAGCGCGGTGTCGGTACCCGCCACGAGGGCCGCCGCGCTGGCGATGGTGCCATCGCCGCCGCCGACGATCAGGCGTTCCGGCGCATGTGTGCGCAACAGGTCGCCGATATGGCGCTCGATCACATCGCCGTCATGGAAGCTCACCTCGGCAGTGTCGCCCATCGCCTTGGCGATCAGCGCGCGCACGGACTCTTCGCCCATGCTGCGCACGGTTCCGGCATGGCGGTTCACCACGATCACGGTCTTGCCGGCACTGTACATGGCGTATCCTGCTGTGAAGGGGCCGGCTGAAGCGGGTGCTGTCAGGCCGCCTTCCGCGAACGCAGGTCGAAGAACAGGGCCTGGGCGATCAGCGCCTTCACCATGTCGGGCGAGAACGGCTTGGTGATGAGGAAGGCTGGCTCCGGCCTTTCGCCGGTGAGCAGCCTCTCGGGGAAGGCGGTGATGAAGATCACCGGCACGTCGAAGCTGCCGAGAATATCGTTGACCGCGTCGATGCCCGAGCTGCCGTCGGCGAGCTGGATGTCGGACAGAACCAGCTGCGGCCGCTTCTCGCGGGCGAGCTTCACGGCTTCCTTGTGGGTGCGCGCGATCCCCACCGAGCGGTGGCCGAGCGAGGTTATGGTGTCCTCGATGTCGAGCGCGATCAGCGGCTCGTCCTCGATGATCAGGATGTCGCTGGCGATCATTTCGGAGATCTGGCGGTTGGCCTCGTCAAACAGGCGCTCCACCTCGGCGTCGCTGCGCTGCAGGATCTCGGCGATCTCGCGGCGCTCGAAACCTTCCACCGCCGACAGCAGGAACACCTGCCGGGCAGGACCAGGAATATTGGCGAGCCGGCCCTGCACCGTGGCTTCCCAGCTCGGTTGCGAGCCTTCCGCCTGGCCATTGATCGGAATGGAACCCCACAGCTTGCACAGCGTCCGATACAGGGCGATGCGGGGCGTGCTGGCCGCCGAAATGATCGTCGGATCGGCGATCAGACTTTCCAGCATGGCCGCGACATAGGTGTCGCCACTCGCCTGAGTGCCGTTCAGGGCACGGGCATAGCGGCGCAGATACGGAAGATGAGGTGCAACTGTTGCGGATAAGGTCATTCAGACATACGGCATGGCGCGACGCCACGGCCCTCCCTGGGTGATCGTCAGGACCCTAAACGCCGTTCGCGGCCTGTGGTTCCAGACTTGCCACATTTCTTTGGAACAAAGTCGCCTTTCACGCATTCTACAGGACTGAACCGCCGCTGAGCCGCGGGCTGGACGGGCACCATTCAAGACATGAACGACAAGTCGGGCAAGAAAAACAAGACCTCCGGTCACCAGGTGGTCAAGGAGGCGGTGAGCAGCAAGCTCAAGGCCTACTATGACGACATTTCCCGGCAGGAGGTTCCACAGCGGTTTCTCGATCTTTTGGCCGATCTGGACAAGGCCGGAGGCGAGAAATCCGAGTGAGCTGCTGCAATCTTAGGTTAGTTCCGCTTGCGGTGACCCGGCCATGAACGATCATGAGTTCAGGAACGACCTGATATCATTCATCCCGCCGCTGCGCGCCTTCGCCATTTCGCTTACCGGCAAGGTCGATCGCGCTGACGATCTCGTCCAGGAGACCCTGCTCAAAGCCTGGGCCAACCGTGAGAGCTTCGAGCCCGGCACCAAGCTCAAGGCCTGGCTGTTCACAATCCTGCGCAACGAGTTCTACACCGTGTTCCGCAAGCGCAAGCGCGAGGTGGAGGATGCCGATGGCATCATCGCCGCCAATGTCGGCGTTCACCCGGAGCAGGACGGCCACATGGACCTGACCGACATGCAGAATGCCCTGGCCAGGTTGCCCGTGGACCAGCGCGAGGCCCTGCTGCTGGTGAGCGCCAGCGACATGTCCTACGAGGAGGCCGCCGTGATTTGCGGTGTCGCCGTGGGCACCATCAAGAGCCGCGTGAACCGTGCCCGCGCCCGTCTGGCCGAGTTGCTGCACTTGAAGGAAGCTTCGGAGTTCGGACCGGAACCCGAAGTGAAGGCGGCGCTGATGCCGAAGACGGGCCACGGCTGAGGGATTCATCCCTAGGCGGCGCTGAATCGACAAGGCCCGGACATGTCCGGGCCTTGCTGTTTCTGTATCAGAGCGTTTCGAAGAGTCTGCCATCGTTGGTCTTGTAGACGACGGTGACATTCGAAACGTCATTCCTTTGATCTTGTCCCTGCTCGATCTGGCGCGCGGTGTTCGCGGCGACGATCGCGACGAAGGGAAAGGCGGTGAACTGGCTGATGGTGAGGGCCAGCACTGCAAAAATGCGAGTCATGCCGTCCCCTCCTTCTCAAAGCGAGCTCAGCCAGCTGTCGATTTCCTGGCGGGCCTTGTCCTTGGCGTAGCCATACTGCTGCTGCAACCGGCCCTCGAGCTCGTCGCGGCGGCCTTCCACCATGTTGAGATCGTCGTCGGTGAGACGGCCCCACTGCTGCTTGGCCTTGCCGCGGAAGGTCTTCCAGTTGCCTTCGATCCTATCCCAATCCATGTGTCAAACTCCAGGTTGGTTGACATTGCGTGGTGCAATCCTGCACCGCTGCCGAACTAACGGCAGGGGGCGCATCATGGTTCCGGATGTGTTTGAAAAAGCGCGCCGGGGTCAGTGTGTTGCAAGTGACAGTTCAGTGCCGGATTGAGGTGTTTCGGCGGCGCTTTGCGGGACTTGTGAGGGCAGCAGTGCAAGCGCGTGTTCGGGCGCCAGCATGGCGCGCGCGCCGTCGCTGTCGCGCCAGGCGATGCCCAGCACCCGCGCCGCCGGCAGCTGCCCCGCGATGCGCCGTTCGACATAGGCATATTTCGCCTGCGACGGAGCCGACAGCCAGCACAGGCAGACGATGGCGACGCCCTTGGCCATCTCCTCGCTGAACTTGCCGGGCTGCACCGTCTCGGGCGGTGCCAGGCGATGCGGAACGCGCTTCAGCCGCAGGAAGGCGGAGAACGACAGGGCGGCGGCGAAGTTCAGCGCCCCATGCGCCGCCACCACCAGCACCGGCGCCTCTGCATCGGCTTCGGCATCGGCTGCGGGCCACAGGTCCTGCAGCAATTCGGAATAGGCGCTGACCACCGTGACCTCGCGCTCGGCGCTCAGCACGCGGCGGTTCTTGTCGTTCTGTGCGAGCAGCAGTCCGGGCACGGCGACTTCCGCGAGGTATTTGTCGAGTGAGCCCTCTTCCTCGTAGCTTTCGGCATTCTCCGCCGCCTCGACGGGATCATTGGCCAGCATGCGCTGGTAGAACGCGTGGTCCGGCGTCAGCACCGGCTTCGAGCCGAGCAGCACCTCGAGGAACTGCAGCGCGTCGATGTGCCGGCCCACCACCAGCAGCACGATGGTCATCGGCGTCGACAGCACGAGCCCAACGGGTCCCCACAGGGCCGTCCAGAAGGCCGCCGCCACCACCACCGCGACGGGCGAGAGCCCCGTGCTCCTGCCGAAGAACAGCGGCTCCAGCACCTGGCCGACCACGGTCTCGGTGACCACCATGATGCCGAGCGTCGTCAGCGCCAGCGTCCAGCCGTCGCCCACGGCGGCGGCGATGATGATGGGGAAGATCGCCGCCAGCAGCGTGCCGACATAGGGCACGAAGCGCAGGATCAGGGTGAGCGTGCCCCACAGCGGCGCACCGGGCACGCCGATCATGAACAGCGCCGTGCCGATGAAGATGCCGGTGGCGGCATTGATCGTCATCTGCGTGGCGAAGAGCCGGCTCAGGCGCTTGCCGGCCTCGTCGATCGCCGTCGTGGTGCGGTGGATGTCGCCCGTTCCCGCCAGCCGGATCAGCCGGTTCCGCAGGTCCTCGCGGTAGAGCAGGATGAAGGTGAGCATCAGGATGACGATGCCGAGCTGGGTCAGCGGATGGATCAGCAGGGCGAGGATGGCGGCGATCGAATCGAAGGGGCCGCCCGGTTCCTGGATCTGCACCGGAACCGGCTTCACCGGCTCGGGCGCGGCCGGCGTGGCACGCGTCTGGTCGGGCCGGTCGAGCTCCTTGCGCAGGCTCTCGAGCACGCCGGCCGCACGTTCCAGCGTGCCGCCGCCGGTCGTCATCGACTTCAGGTTATGGGCCTTCTCGCGCAGGCTGTACTGGTAGGACGGCAGGTCGGCCGCCAGGCTGGTGACCGCGGAGGCGACGAAGCCCGCCACCACCGCCGCGATCAGCCCGGCCATCACCACCGTCATGATGACGGCCAGCACGCGCGGCAAGTGGATGCGCTGCAAACCGGTCACCACCGGTCCGAGCAGGATCGACAGCAGGATGGCAAGCGCCACCGGGATGAGGATTTCCGCACCGGCATAGAGGATGGTGCAGATTGCGATGAAGATGATGAGCCCGTTCACCAGCCCCTGGCCGGGGGCGGGGCCGAAACTGTTTTCGCGATAGACCGTGGCGGGCAGTGGCCGCATGTGATTTCCTTCGCTGTCGGGACGCCCGCGGATCGCAGTGGCAGCCAATGGGATCCGGCTACGCTCGCTCAACGTTGTGAAGGGCTTGCCGGTTCCCTGCGCCGGCTCTACCACTCTGGCCCCAACAGGAGACAATCCGCATGGACCGCTTCAACGGCATCCCGGCCATCGGCCTCGGCACCTATCCCCTGAGCGGGGCCGAGGCGGAGCGCTGCGTCGCCGCCGCCCTCGAGGTCGGAATCCGCCACGTCGACACGGCCCAGATGTATGGCAACGAGAAGGCCGTCGGGCGCGGCATCGCCCTCTCCGGCGTGCCGCGGGGCGAGGTCTTCCTCGTCACCAAGGTCGATCCCTCCAACCTCGGCGCGGCGCGCTTTGCCGCTTCGGTGGCGCGCTCGGCCGATGATCTCGGCAGCGTGCCGGACCTCCTCCTCATCCACTGGCCGCCATCGGACGGCGATATCGACGGTCCGGTCGAACGCCTTTTGCGCGAGGGCGAGCGCGGCATGGCGAAGCATCTGGGCGTCAGCAACTTCAGCCCGCGCCAGATGCGGCGGGCCCAGCAGCTCGCGGCGGGCCGGCTGATCTGCAACCAGGTCGAATTCCATCCGCTGCTCGACCAATCGAAGGTTCTGGCCGCGGCGCGCGAA
Source organism: uncultured Alphaproteobacteria bacterium (assembly GCA_945957365.1). Taxonomy (GTDB): domain Bacteria; phylum Pseudomonadota; class Alphaproteobacteria; order Rhizobiales; family Aestuariivirgaceae; genus Aestuariivirga. The sequence continues at coordinate 51,994 of CAMFKI010000019.1, forward strand.
CTGGGGATGGCGCTCACCGCCTACAGCCCGCTGGCACGCGGCAAGTGCATGGAGGACCGCGTGGTGCAGGACATCGCGGCCCGCCACCGCCGCCCGCCCTCGGAAATCGTCCTGCGCTGGATCATCCAGCAGGGCGTGGCCGCCATCCCCATGACGCGCAAGCGCGACAATGCCGCCTCCAACCTGCGCGCGGCGGAGTTCAGCCTCACGGCCGACGAGATGGATGCCATCTCGGCACTTTCCAGCCGCAACTTGCGCCTCATCAATCCCGCGTGGATGACGAATGGCTGGGATTGACGTAGAACAGCCCCATGACCACGCCGTGCATCATCACCGTCGCCATCACCGGCTCCGTTCCGCGCAGGGAACATAACCCGGCCGTCCCCATCACCGTCGCCGAGCAGGTGGAATCGACGCAAGCCGCCTTCGAGGCCGGCGCCACCATCGCGCATGTTCATGTGAGGAAGGACGACCAGACGCCGACATCGGATCCGCAGCGTTTCGCAGAGCTGCTGGCGGGCCTGCGCCGGCATTGCCCCGGCATGATCGTGCAGTTCTCCACCGGCGGCCGCTCCGGCAAGGGGTCGGAGCGCGGCGGCATGCTGCATCTGGGCTGCGACATGGCCTCGCTGTCGACGGGCTCGTGCAACTTTCCCACCATCATCTACGAGAACCACCCCGACCTCATCCGCGAACTGGCGGCGAAGATGATGGAATACGACGTGAAGCCGGAGATCGAGGTGTTCGACCTTTCGATGCTCTACCAGGCGCTGCGCCTGGCGGAGGAGGGCGTGCTGAAGAAGCCTTTGCACGTGCAGTTCGTCATGGGCGTCAAGAACGCCATGCCGGTGGTGCGCCAGGCCTTCGACTTCATGGTCGACGAGGTGACGAGGCTCGCCCCCGAAGCGACCTGGGTCGCCGCCGGCATCGGCAGGCACCAGCTCGAGGTCAACCGCTGGTGTCTCGAACGCGGTGGCCACTGCCGCACCGGATTGGAGGACAACATCCGCTGGGACGACACGCGGCTTGCGTCATCGAACGCAGAACTGGTCAAGCGCGTGGCGGAGCTGTGCGGGGCGTATGGCAGGCACGCGGCGAGTGCCAAGGAGGCAAGGTCGATCCTGGGTCTGGCTTCGATGTAGCCAACAAGTCCCTTCTCCCATCCTGCGGACGGGAGAAGGGACTGGGGCACCAGCGAGACACTCGAAAGACTACCCCTTCAACCCATACAACCCGCTCGACCTCTCGAGGTGCTTCACCATCGCCGCCTCCGCCGCATCGGCATCTCCTTTCTCGATGGCATCGATGATCAGGGTGTGTTCCGCCAGCGTGTAGGTTTCCTTGCCGGACCAGATCAGCAATTCCGTGTGATAGGCCTTGAGCCAGCCCAGCATCGCCTCGCTCACCGAGACGAAGATCGGGTTGCCGGAAATCGCGGCGATCTGACTGTGGAGCCGCATGTCGGCCTCCATGAAGGCCTCTGCCTTGCCCAGCCTGGCACGCTGCTCCTCGACGATGGCGCGCAGCTTCGCCACGTCCTCCGCCGTCGCCCTGGCCGCCGCCTCGCGCACCATGCCGCGCTCGAAGAACAGCCGCGCCGCCTTCAGGTGTTCGAGCGACGAGGATGACCGCTGCAGCATGATGTGGGCCGAGAGGTCCACCTGCCGGATGATCGACTGCGCGGTGAGCTCCTGCACCCGCGCCCGCTCGCCATGGCTGATCGACACCAGCCCCATGTTGGCCAGCGACTGCATCGCCTCGCGGATCGCCGGACGGCCGACCCCGAAGCGCTCCATCAGCTCACGCTCGGAGGGCATGGCGTCGCCGGGTTTCAGCCTGCCGTCGGAGACCAGCCGGAGCAGCCGCTCCAGCACCTCGTCGGACAATTTGCGGCGGATGATACGCTCGGTTTGCATCGTCATGGCTTCGGCTGCTAGTTTGGCCTGAGTTCAGGTCATCATACCAGTTAGCCGTTCATGCGCAATGTGCCGCCCCACATGATCCGTCTCACCTATCTCATTGAAACGGAAGGAAGTCCGGAGAAACTGGCGGCCAAGATCGCCTCCGATCAGTCGACCGGCACCTTCGTCGCCGTGCCCGGCGAGACCGAGGAACTGAAGGCGCGTGTCGCCGCACGCGTCGTGGCGCTTCGCCCGCTGCCCTCGTCACCGCGGCCATCCTTCCCGTCCGACGGCCCGGGCCCCTTCCACCGCGCCGAGGCCGACATCGACTTCCCCTTCGATGCCATCGGCACGGACCTCAGCGCACTGATAACCATCACCATGGGTGGCGTCTGGTCGATCCGCGGCTTCACCGGCATCCGCGTCACAGGCATGCAGCTTCCGGAGGAATTCCGCGGCATGCATCCCGGGCCGCAGTTCGGCATTCCCGGCAGCCGCAAGCTGACGGGTGTTCACGGCCGCCCGATCATCGGAACCATCGTCAAGCCGGCGCTGGGCCTGCGCCCGCCAGAAACCGCCGCACTGGTGAAGGACCTGATCGCCGCGGACGTCGACTTCATCAAGGACGACGAGAAGCTGGCGAGCCCCGCCTATTCGCCGCTTCAGGAGCGCGTCAAGGCCATCATGCCGCTGATCCTCGATCATGAGCAGCGAACGGGCAAGAAGGTGATGTACGCCTTCGGCATCAGCCATGCCGACCCCGACGAGATGATGCGCAACCATGACCTCGTGCTGAAGGCTGGCGGCAACTGCGCGGTGATCAACATCAATTCGATCGGCTTCGGCGGCATGAGCTTCCTGCGCAAGCGTTCGGGCCTCGTGCTGCATGCCCACCGCAACGGATGGGACCTGCTGACCCGGCATCCGGGCATCGGCATGGACTTCGCGGTCTACCAGCAGTTCTGGCGCCTGCTCGGCGTCGACCAGTTCCAGATCAACGGCATCAGGGTGAAATACTGGGAGCCGGACGAGAGCTTCGTCGCCTCCTTCAAGGCGCTGCAGCAGCCGCTGTTCTCGGAAGCCGATTGCCCGCTGCCCGTGGCGGGCTCCGGCCAGTGGGGTGGGCAGGCGCCGGAAACCTATGAGCGCACGGGCCGGACGCAGGACCTCCTCTATCTGTGCGGTGGCGGCATCGTCAGCCATCCCTCCGGACCCGCCGCGGGCGTTCGCGCGGTGAAGCAGGCGTGGCAAGCGGCGGTCGCCGGCATCCCGCTCGAAACCTATGCCAAGGAGCACCGCGAACTCGCCCAGTCGCTCGCCTTCTTCGGCGACGGGAAGGCTGGCTGATGCTGCTCAGCTATTACGGCGACGACTTCACCGGCTCGACCGACGTGATGGAGTCGCTGGCGCTGCATGGCGTCAGCACGGTGCTGTTCACGCGCATACCAAGCCAGGAAGAGCGGGCGCGCTTCGAATGCTTCGACGCCGTGGACATCGCCGGCACCAGCCGCAGCCAGACACCTGCCTGGATGGATGAACACCTGCCGCAATATTTCGCCTGGCTGAAGCGGCTCGGCGCACGCTTCTGCCACTACAAGGTCTGCTCCACCTTCGATTCCGCCCCGCATGTCGGCAATATCGGCCGCGCCATCGAGATCGGCCGCCGTGTCTTCGACCAGGAGGTGACACCGCTCGTCGTCGGTGCACCGCAACTCAGGCGCTACACCGCCTTCGGCCATCTCTTCGCCGGCTACCAGGGCCAGACCTACCGCATCGACCGCCACCCGGTGATGAGCCGCCATCCGGTGACGCCGATGGACGAGGCGGATCTGGCGCGACATCTGGCGCGGCAGACGACCTTGCCGGTCGACCTCGTGCCCGCGACCGTGCGCGATGATGCGGCGGTGGATCAGGGGATCGAAGCCGCGAAAGGAATCGTGCTGTTCGATGTCTTCGACATGGCGACACAATTGAATGTCGGCCGCCAGCTGCTGCGCCTCTCCGCGCGCACCGGTCCCTTTGTCGCGGGTTCTTCGGGTGTCGAATATGCGCTGGTGAAGGCCCTCGCAGCGGCGGGAGACATTTCAGGAGGCGCCAGCTTTCCATCTGTGCCGAAGGTCGAACGCATCATTGCCGTCTCCGGCAGCTGCTCGCCCACCACGGCGCGGCAGATCCGGCATGCGCTCGCCAGTGGCTACGCCGGACTCCACGCCGATCCGCTCGATCTCGCGCACCAGCCCGATGACGCGGTGGCGCGGCTGTCAGCCGAAGCGCTGCGCCTGATGGGCGAAGGCCGCAGCGTGCTCGTCTACACCGCACTCGATCCTGAAACCGAGCGCGGCGGGCCGCTCGACCTCATCGCCGGTGGCCGCCACCGCGTGGGGCAGGGGCTGGGCCGCATCGCGCGCGCCTGCATCGAAGGCTTCAGCCTCAGCCGCGCCATCCTGGCGGGCGGCGACACGTCGAGCCATGCGCTGGGCGAACTCGATGTCTTTGCCCTCACCACGCGCTTTCCGCTCACCGCCACGCCGGGTTCGCCCCTGTGCACTGCCGCCAGCGCGGACCCGGAACTCGACGGACTGGAGATCGCCATGAAGGGCGGCCAGGTCGGCGGTGATGATTACTTCGTTGCACTGCGCGACGGGCTTACCGCATAGTTACGGACATCAAGGGAGGAACCGACGTGCCGCGCTTCGAACGCAAAGAGCTGATGGAAAAGTTCCACGACATGAAGCGCCGCCGCATCCCCATCGTGGGCGGTGGGGCGGGCACCGGGCTCTCCGCGAAATGCGAGGAAGAGGGCGGCATCGACCTCATCGTCATCTATAATTCCGGTCGCTACCGCATGGCGGGCCGAGGCTCGCTCTCGGGTGTGCTGGCCTACGGCAATGCCAACGAGATCGTGGTCGAGATGGCGCGCGAAGTGCTGCCGGTGACCAGGCGCACGCCGGTGCTGGCGGGCGTCAACGGCACCGATCCGTTCTGCCTCTTCGATCCCTTCCTCGACCAGCTGAAGGCCATGGGCTTCTCCGGCATCCAGAACTTCCCCACCGTCGGCCTCATCGACGGCGTGTTTCGCGCCAATCTCGAGGAGACCGGCATGTCCTACGGGCTGGAGGTCGATCTCATCCGCCTCGCCCGCGCGAAGGACATGCTGACCACGCCCTATGTGTTCAACGCCGGCGAGGCCGAGGCCATGGCGAAGGCCGGCGCGGACGTCATCGTCTGCCATCTGGGGCTCACCACCGGTGGCTCGATCGGCTCGCAGACGTCGCTGAAGCTCGCCGACTGCCCGGCGCTGGTTGACGAATGGGCCGAGGCGGCGCTGCGGGTCAACCGGGACGCCATCATCATCGTCCATGGCGGCCCCGTCTCGATGCCGGCCGATGCGCAGTTCGTCCTTGCCAACACCCGGAACTGCCACGGCTTCTACGGCGCCTCCTCGATGGAACGGCTTCCGACCGAAGTCGCGCTGGTGGAGCAGACCAGGGCTTTCAAGGCACTGACCTTCGGTCCGGTGTAGGATCGCCGCGCCAATCGGCTGTTGCTTTGTCAGCCTGGATGCGCAGACTGGTCTTGGTCTGACTGGGAGGTGGGGATCATGACGGTTACGCACTGGCGTCCGGTTGTGCTGGGTCTCGGCGTGGCGCTTTCGATGCTGTTCACATTGCCTGCTGCGGCCGATCCCTCCTTCGACTGCAGCAAGGCGAAAGCGCCTGACGAAGTGGCGATCTGCGCCAATCCCGAGCTCGCGCGCCTCGACTCGCTGGTGGCCGCCGCCTATGCCGGCTATCAGCCGAGCTTCCAGAGCAAGCCGAAGGTCGGCAAGCTGTTTCTGGGCGACCGCGCCTCCTGCGGCGGCGACACCGCCTGCATCGCCGCGGTGCAATGGAACGCCCTCGAAACCTATGGCGGCGATGCCGGCTGGGTTCAGGATTTCGTGACCCGCGCCATCGCCGCGAGGGCCGAGGCGCTCGCCGGCAGCACGGCCTCCGTGTCCACCGCCATGCCCACCAGGCCCGCGCAATGCGTGCGGACCCGCATCAAGGAAGTCACCACGCGCTTTGGCAATCCGCTCACCGAGGCCAACGCCGGTGATGGCATCTATGTCGCCTACGAAAATGGCGGCGGGGTGAATTCCTACGACCGCGGCCCCGAATTCAAGGGGGTGGCGGCGGGCCAGCCTGCCGTTCTCTGCCTCGTCACCATCCCCCGCGACTGTCCGGCGGGCGACGATCGCGGACGAGTTTATTACACGCTGGATCTCGCCACCCGTGGCGCCTGGCTCACGCCGGATTCCGAACACAGTTGCGGCGGGGCCTGAGCCCCCACGCGATCATCCGGCCGGCTGGCCAAGCGCGCCGTCATGACCCGCTCCGGCCGTGACGAACGACAGTCCGCTGCCCTCGGCGGGGACATGCAGCGTCCACACGATGCCGGCCTTGTCGTAGTCGAGCGTCGCCTCGCCCTGGAGCGGAGCCGCGGTCATCTTGGTCAGCACATGGTTGCCCCAGCCGTAGCGCCTCGGCTTGCTGACGGGCGGGCCGCCCGCCTCGCTCCAGGTGATGACGATGCGCGGCGCGGCTGCTGCCTCTGGCGTCTCGCTCCGCCACGTCACGGTGACGCGCCCGCCATCGACCGACAGCGCGCCGTATTTCAGCGAATTGGTGGCGAGTTCGTAGAAGGCCATGCCGAGGACGTGGGCGGCACTGGGCGAGGCGCGCATGGCCGGTCCGGATATCGTGACGCTGCGGTCGCCCACGAAGGGCGCCAGCTGTTCGCGCACCAGCGTGTCGACATCGACCTCGCGCCACGACTGGCGGAACAGCAGCGCATGCGAGCGGCCCATGCCCTCGATGCGGCCGGCCAGCTGCTGGGCCAGCTCCGCCGGCGATCCCGCCGACTTTGCGCTCTGCCGCGCCATGGCGGCGATCACCGACATCAGGTTGCCAGAGCGGTGCGCGATCTCGCGGACCAGCGTCTCGGCATGGCGCGCCGCCTCCTCGAGCGAGCGGGTGCGCTCGGCGACGCGCAGTTCCAGCCTGTCACTCGTCGTGCGCAGCTCTTCGAGGGTGCGTTCATGAGCCGCGACCTCGGCCATCAGGCGGTCATTGGCGCGCTGCAGTTCCTGCGGGCTGGGAATGGCCAGCGCCTTGGGAATGAGGCGGAAGATCACCACCGCCGTGAGCAGCGAGATCGCGGCGGTGATGACCTTCACCACCGCCTGGATGTCGTAGATCGGGAACCACAGCGTCAGCATGCCCAGCAGATGGGTGAGGCCGCACCAGAAGATGAAGGCGGCGAAGAACCGCCCCAGCATCTTCAGCTGCAGTCCCTCGCGGCGGCGCAGGAAGATCAGGATCGCGATCGGAATGGCGGTGTAGGATCCGAAGATCACGAAGTCGGAAATGGCATGGGTGGCGATCAGCCAGGGGTCCCACGACAGGCAATAGCCATGGGCCGTATATGCCACTCCGATGAGCCAGTCCCACATGTCCGTCACTGCTGTTTAGGTATTACCTTAGGGAGGCCGCCATATTTATCAAACAATCGACCACAACCTGTGTTGGACCTCGATGCCGGCGGGCGTTATGCTGCGCGCATCGTGCGATCGGCGATTTTCAAATCGATATCCCGCACCGCCCGCTTGTTCTATGACGTGTCGACCAATATCGGGAGATCCGATGATGAATGAACTCCGCCCCGTGGGTGCGGCGTCCCGCTTTGCACCGGTTGCCCGCAATCCGGGAACACCCCTCACGCTCGACTGGTTCGAGGACGTGCAGGTGAACCTCTCCGCCGCCGAGCGCCGCGCGGCGTCGATCCCGGCGCGCCGCTCGGTGAAGAAGAACTACCAGGCCGCCTGGCTGGTAAAGGCACTGCAATGCATCGACCTGACGTCGCTCGCCGGCGACGACACGCCCGGCCGCGTGCAGCGCCTCTGCGCCAAGGCGAAACGCCCGCTGCGCGAGGACATCGTGAAGGGCCTGGGCCTCGCCGCAATGCCCACCGTCGGCGCCGTCTGCGTCTATCCCGCCATGGTGGCGCCCGCGGTGAAGGCGCTGGAAGGCTCGAGCATTCCGGTCGCGTCCGTCGCTACCGGCTTTCCGGCAGGGCTCACGCCATTGCCGCAGCGCCTCGCCGAAATCCGCTATGCGGTGGAGCAGGGTGCACACGAGATCGACATCGTCATCCACCGTGCGCAAGTCCTGCTGCAGGACTGGGCGGCGCTTTACGACGAAGTGGCCGCGATGCGCGAGGCCTGTGGCGAGGCGCACATGAAGGCGATCCTCGCCACGGGCGACCTCAAGACCCTGCGCAATGTCTACAAGGCCTCGATGGTGGCCATGCAGGCGGGTGCTGACTTCATCAAGACCTCGACCGGCAAGGAAGACGTCAACGCCACGCTGCCCGTCAGCCTCACCATGGTGCGGGCGCTGCGCGACTATGGCGAACTCACCGGGCACCAGATCGGCTTCAAGCCGGCGGGCGGCCTGAAGACGGCGAAGGACGCGATGAACTGGCTGATCCTGATGAAGGAGGAGCTGGGCCGCCGCTGGCTGGAGCCCGACCTGTTCCGCATCGGCGCCTCCTCGATGCTCGGCGACATCGAACGCCAGCTCGAGCACCATGTCACCGGCCGCTATGCCGCGTCCTCCCACCAGCCCCTCGCCTGAGATCAACATGCCCAGCGTCAGCGATATTCTCGACACCATGGATTACGGCACAGCACCCGAAAGCAGCACCCATGCGGTGGCGTGGCTGAACGAGCACGAGGCCGGCTTCGGCCATTTCATCAACGGCGCCTTCACAAAGCCCGGCGCGAAGGGGTTCGACGTGTCCAACCCCGCCAATGGCCAGAAGCTCGCCCGCATCTCGCTCGGCACCGCCGCCGACATCGATGCCGCGGTGAAGGCCGCACGCAAGGCCTTCGGCAGCTGGTCGAAGCTTTCCGGCCATGAGCGCGCCAAGCACCTCTATGCCATCGCCCGCATCATCCAGAAGCGCGAGCGCTTTCTCTCGGTGCTGGAGACGATGGACAATGGCAAGCCCATCCGCGAGTCGCGCGACATCGACATTCCGCTGGTGGCGCGCCACTTCTACCACCATGCCGGCTGGGCCGAGCTGATCGCCGACGAGTTCCCCGGCCACCAGCCCGTGGGCGTCTGCGGCCAGATCATCCCGTGGAACTTCCCGCTCCTGATGCTGGCCTGGAAGATCGCGCCGGCGCTGGCCGCCGGCAACACCGTGGTGCTGAAGCCCGCCGAGTTCACGCCGCTCACCGCGCTCGCCTTTGCCGAAATCTGCCGCGAGGCGGGGCTTCCGCCCGGGGTCGTCAACATCGTGACGGGCGACGGTGCCACGGGTGCTGCCCTCGTCGAACATGCGGGCGTCGACAAGATCGCCTTCACCGGATCGACCGAGGTGGGCCGCCTCATCCGCAAGGCCACGGCCGGCACGGGCAAGAAGCTCTCGCTCGAGCTCGGCGGCAAGTCGCCCTTCATCGTGCATGAGGATGCGGACCTCGATGCGGCGGTGGAAGGTGTCGTCGACGCCATCTGGTTCAACCAGGGCCAGGTCTGCTGCGCGGGTTCGCGCATCCTGGTGCAGGAGGGGATCGCGCCCCGCTTCCTCACCAAGCTGCGCCGCCGCATGCAGAGCCTGCGGGTGGGCGACCCGCTCGACAAGTCGATCGACATGGGCGCCATCATCGACCCCGTTCAGCTCACCCGCATCACCGAGCTCGTGGAGAAGGGCAAGCAGGAAGGCGGCACGCTGCTGCAGGCCTCTTGCGAGCTGCCCACGGCAGGCAACTGGTTCGCGCCCGCGATCTTCACCGATGTAGAGCCGTCCTCCACCGTCATGGATGTCGAGATCTTCGGCCCCGTTGCCGCGGTGATGACCTTCCGCACGCCGGAGGAGGCGGTGCAGATCGCCAACCACACGCGCTATGGCCTTGCCGCCACCGTGTGGTCCGAGAACATCAATGTCGCTCTGGACACCGCCGCGCGCGTCAAGGCCGGCGTGGTGTGGATCAACTCGACCAACCTGTTCGATGCCGCTGCCGGTTTCGGCGGCTATCGCGAGTCAGGCTTCGGCCGCGAGGGCGGCCGCGAAGGCATGTCCGAGTATCTGGTGCCATCATGGGAAGCGGCGCTTAAGCCAGCGGTGGCCGCGAAGGCTGCGCCCTTGAGCGCCCTCCCGCCGGATAGCGTCGAGGCATCCGCCATCGACCGCACCGCCAAGCTCTATATCGGCGGCAAGCAGGCGCGGCCGGATTCGGGCTACAGCTATTCCGTGTACGGAGCGAAGGGCAAGGCCATCGGCCAGGCGGGTCTCGGCAACCGCAAGGACATCCGCAACGCGGTCGAGGCCGCGGCCAAGGCGTCGGGCTGGTCCTCCGCCACGGCGCACAACCGCGCCCAGGTGCTCTACTACATCGCCGAGAACCTCTCGGCGCGGGCCGAGGAGTTCACCGCAAGGCTGCGCCAGATGGGCGCTTCCGCGAAGGAGGCCAAGGCCGAGGTCGAGGCCTCGCTCGCGCGCATCTTCTGGTATGCGGCACAGGCCGACAAATATGATGGCCGCGTGCACAACACCAAGTCGCGCCACGTGACGCTGGCGATGAACGAGCCCTGGGGCGTGATGGGCGTGGTCTGCCCGGACGAGATGCCGCTGCTGGGCTTCGTCTCGCTGGTGATGCCCGCCATCGCCATGGGCAACCGCGTGGTGGCCGTGCCATCGCCGCGCGCGCCGCTGGCCGCCACCGACCTCTATCAGGTCTTCGATACGTCCGATGTGCCCGGCGGCGTGGTCAACATCGTCACCGGCGAGCGTGACGAACTGGCCAAGACACTGGCCGAGCATGATGAGGTCGCGGCGCTGTGGTACTTCGGCGTCGGCGTCAAGATGGTGGAGGCCGCGAGTGCGGGGAACCTCAAGGCCACATGGGCCTCGGCCAAGCCGCGCGACTGGCTGTCGCGCACGCAGGGGCAGGGTGCGGAATATCTGCGCCGCGCCGTTCAGGTGAAGAACATCTGGGTGCCTTACGGGGAGTGAGTTCTATCCCCATTTTCACGTCATCCCGGCGAAAGCCGGGACCCCGCTTTCTCGATCCCGCGCGCTGAACCAAAAAGCGGGGCCCCGGCTTTCGCCGGGGTGACGGACCAAGGGGATGAACTCCATTCGTCTTGCCGTTCGCTCTCCATTCACCTTACGCGGGCTTGACCCGCGTATCCTTTTTGCGTCCGCCGAAAGAGGATGCCCGGGTCGAGCCCGGGCAAGGTGAGAGAGGGGAGGGTCGAATCTACCCCCGCGTCTTCACCGCCAGCCGGTGCTTGTGCAGCAGCGGCTCGGTGTAACCGTTCGGCTGCTCGCGCCCCTTGAACACCAGGTCGCACGCCGCCTGGAAGGCGATCGACCGGTCAAAATCCTCCGCCATCGGACGATATTCGGGGTCCCCCGCGTTCTGCCGGTCCACCACCGCAGCCATGCGCTTCATCGTCGCCATCACCTGAGCCTCGGTGACCACACCATGGCGCAGCCAGTTGGCGATGTGCTGGGACGAGATGCGCAGCGTGGCGCGGTCTTCCATCAGGCCGACATTGTCGATGTCCGGCACCTTGGAGCAGCCGATGCCAAAATCGATCCAGCGCACCACGTAACCCAGAATCCCCTGCGCGTTGTTGTCGAGTTCCTTCTGGATCTCGTCGGGAGTCCAGTTGGGCCGCACCACGACGGGCACCGAGAGGATGTCGTCGAGGCTCGCGCGCGGCCGGCTCTTCAGCTTCTCCTGCACCTGCTTCACGTTCACCTTGTGGTAATGCGTGGCGTGCAGCGTCGCGGCGGTGGGTGACGGCACCCAGGCCGTATTGGCGCCGGCCTGCGGATGGGCGAGCTTCATCGACAGCATGATCGCCATGTGGTCGGGGATCGCCCACATCCCCTTGCCGATCTGGGCGTGGCCGGGAAGGCCGCAGAGCAGGCCGGTATCGACGTTCCAGTCTTCATAGGCCTTGATCCACGGCGCCTGCTTCATGTCGCCCTTGCGGATCATCGGGCCCGCCTCCATCGACGAGTGCATCTCGTCGCCGGTGCGGTCGAGGAAGCCCGTGTTGATGAAGACGATCCGGTCTTTGGCCTGGCGGATGCATTCCTTCAGGTTGATGGTGGTACGGCGCTCCTCGTCCATGATGCCGATCTTCAGGGTGTTGGGCTTGAGGCCGAGGGCCTGCTCAACCCTGCCAAAGAGTTTGACGGCGAAGGCCACCTCGTCCGGCCCGTGCATCTTGGGCTTCACGACATAGATGGAACCGACGCGCGAGTTCATGCGCCTGCCATTGATGTCGTGGATCGCGATGAGCGCCGTCATCATCGCGTCCATGATGCCTTCCGGAATCTCGCGGCCGTCTGCGTCGAGGATCGCCGGCGTCGTCATCAGGTGGCCGACATTGCGCACCAGCATCAGCGAGCGGCCGGGCAGCGTCACCGTGCCGCCGTTCGGTGCCTCGTAAGTGCGGTCAGGGTTGAGGCGGCGGGTGAAGCTCTTGCCACCCTTCTCGATTTCCTCGCTGAGGTCACCCTTCATCAGGCCCAGCCAGTTGCGATAGGCCGTCACCTTGTCGGCGGCATCCACCGCCGCGACCGAGTCCTCGCAGTCCATGATGGTGGTGAGCGCCGACTCGAGGATGACGTCGGAGATGCCGGCCTTGTCGTCCTTCCCGATCAGGTGGGCGCGGTCGAAGACGATCTCGACATGGAGGCCGTTGGTGGCCAGCAGCACGGCTGTCGGACTGTCCTTTGGTCCGCGCCAGCCCTTGAAGTGCGACGGCGCCCTGAGCCCGCCGAGGTCGGTCATCAGTGCGCCGTCCTCGACGAAGACGCGCGAGACGTCCGCCCATTTGCATTTCGCCTTGGCGAGCGGCACCGAGACGTCGAGGAAGTTTCGCGCCCAGCCGATGACGCGGGCACCGCGCACCGGGTTGTAGCCCTTGGTCTTCTCCGCCCCGTCCTGTTCGGGGATGGCGTCGGTTCCGTAGAGCGCGTCATAGAGCGAGCCCCAGCGGGCATTGGCGGCATTGAGCGCATAGCGCGCGTTCATCACGGGCACGACCAGCTGCGGGCCTGCGACTTGCGCGATCTCGGGGTCGACGTTCTTGGTGGTCACCTTGAAGTCCGGCCCTTCGGGCACGAGGTAGCCGATCTCGGTGAGGAAGGACTTGTAGGCTGCCATGTCGGCAGGGGCACCGTTCGCCCGGTACCAGTCGTCCAGCTGCCCCTGCAGGGCGTCGCGCCTTTCGAGCAGCGTCCGGTTCTTCGGTGCGAGGTCCTTCACGATCTCCGCGAAGCGGTGCCAGAAGTCGATCTCGGAAAGGCCGGTGCCCGGAAGGGCCTCGTCGCCGCAGAAGGTGAAGAGTTCGCCCGCCACACGCAGGCCCGAAATCGCGATCCGGTTCGTCAACGGCACATCCCCTCTGGACTGTCCGGGGAGGATTAGACCATCAGGGCTTTTTCAGCCAGTCCATGTTGGGATAGGGCACCGGCTCCTTGGCCTTGAGGAAAAACCGGGCGAAAATCTCGCCATAGCCCTTCATCGTGTAGCCGTTGTTCCTTGCGATCAGCCGCTCGCGCTCGGCGCGGTAATAGGCGGGGATCTTGTACCACGCCAGTGCGGGCACCGTGTGATGGGCCACATGCAGGTTGTTGTAAAGGAACAGCAGCGACCAGAAGGGCGAGGCCTCGACGATGATGGTGCGATGCTCCACCTGCTCCGCCGCCTGGTGCTCGCAGTAGGAGCGCACGAGGGCGAGCGAGATGCCGGGATAGGCGATCAGCAGGTAATACTGCCAGAACGGCATGCCGCAGACATGGACCACGTACCACAGGGTGATGGCGCAGGCCGGCACGAACCAGGCCCAGGCGCGGATCGTCTTCCTGTTTCCCGCCAGCATGTCGCGCGCCTCGGATGACCAGAAGCGGATGATGGAAATCGCCGGGCCGATCAGCATGCGGCCCGCCAGCGTGTTGTTGATCTCGTAGAGGGCGCGGCGGATGCCGGTCACCTGCGCCCATTCATCCGGCAGCAGGTAATAGGATTCGGGGTCGAGCCGCGGGTCCGTCAGGTGCTGCTCGTTGTGGTGCTGGAGGTGGGTCTGCTTGTAGCGAAGGTAGGGGAGCCAGAAGGTGGGGGTGGGGAAGATCAACGCCTCGTTGAGCAGGCGGTTCCCCGTCGGGTGGCCGTGCAGCACCTCGTGCTGGAGCGAGGCGTGGAGCGCCGCGCAATAGGCGCCGACGGGCAGGATCACCCACCAGGGCAGGCTGGCATGAAACCACACGAGAAGCGCGAGCACCGCATAGGTTGCGGCAATGAGGGCCACCGTCGGCCATTCGATCTCGCGGGAATATTCCTTCACCATGCCAAGTTAGCTCAGATGAATCCTTGGTTGCAACGGGAGCAATCTACACTGCTTTGCCCTGCGCCGCGTGCGACTCTTGCTCACAGCTGCCGCAAATTCGGTTCAACATTCCTCCCCCTCGCCTTCGCCCGAACCCTGCATAGCCTTGGCCGAAGCCCTCCCCTTCACCTTCGCCCGACTTGATCGGGCGATCCTTTTCGGCCGCCACCAAAAGGGATGCCCCGGTCGAGCCGGGGCAAGGTGAGTGTTCGGGGAGGTGTGAGAGTGCGGGGAGGTGTGAGAGTGCGGGGAGGCCGCAGGAAAGCCTCACGACCCCGCGATCTGTTCCGCCTTCTTCACCAGCACCTCGGCCTGGCGGATCGAGGCGTAGTCGATCAGGCGGCCGTCGAGCGAGACGGCTCCCTTGCCCTGGGCCTCGGCCTCCTTCATCGCGGCGATGATGCGCTTCGCCTTGGTGACGTCGGCCTCCGACGGGCTCATCACCTCGTTGGCGAGTGCAATCTGCGAGGGGTGGATGGCCCACTTGCCTTCGCAACCCAGCACCGCGGCGCGGCGCGCCTGGGCCTTGAAGCCTTCCGCGTCCGAGAAGTCGCCGAAGGGGCCGTCGATGGGGCGCAGTCCATTGGCGCGGGCCGCCACCACCATGCGGGAGACCGCGTAGTGCCACATGTCGCCCCAATGCGTGGCGCGGCTGCCATCAGCGAGGGCATCGGTCAGCACCACATAGTCCGGATGCGGACCACCGATGGAGGTGGTACGCGCCTTGGTTGAGGCGGCGTAATCGGCCACCCCGAAATGCAGCGACTCGTTCCTCCGCGAGGCGGCGGCGATCTCGTTGATGTTCTGCATGCCCAGCGCCGTCTCGATGATGAGCTCGAAGCCGATGCGCTTCTTCCGGCCTTTCGCGGCCTCGACCTGGGTCGCCAGCATGTCGACGGCATAGACATCCGCCGCGGTGCCGACCTTGGGGATCATGATCAGGTCCAGCCGGTCCGAACACTGCTCGAGAACGTCCACCACGTCGCGGTACATGTAGTGCGTGTCGAGCCCGTTGATGCGGACCGACAGGGTCTTCCGGCCCCAGTCGATGTCACCGATGGCCTGGATGATGTTCTTCCGGGCCTGTTCCTTGTCGTCCGGGGCCACGGCATCCTCGAGGTCGAGGAAGATCACGTCGGCGGCGGACTTGGCCGCCTTCTCGAACAGCTTGGGCTGGCTTCCCGGCACGGCGAGCTCGCTGCGGTTGAGGCGGGCGGGGGCCTGTTCGACGGTCTTGAAGCTCATGGTGTCCGGTCCTTTGGTAACGGGTTCGTGATGGGTCTTAGCCGCCCGCTCCAAACCCATGCAATTGGCCCAAAGACGGCCTGTGGAACCCGGGCTTGATTCCGCCTCCTCCATGGGGCAATCGGGAGTGCTTTTGCAGTTTTCGAGGTATTTCCCATGCCCGCATACCGTTCCCGCACCACCACCCATGGCCGCAACATGGCCGGCGCCCGCGGCCTGTGGCGCGCCACCGGCATGAAGGACGAGGATTTCGGCAAGCCGATCATCGCCATCGTCAACTCCTTCACCCAGTTCGTGCCGGGCCATGTGCATTTGAAGGACCTTGGCCAGCTGGTCGCCCGCGAGGTCGAGAAGGCCGGCGGCGTGGCCAAGGAGTTCAACACCATCGCGGTCGACGACGGCATCGCCATGGGCCATGACGGCATGCTCTATTCGCTGCCCTCGCGCGAGATCATCGCGGACTCGGTCGAGTACATGGTCAATGCCCATTGCGCCGATGCGATGGTCTGCATCTCGAACTGCGACAAGATCACGCCCGGCATGCTGATGGCCGCCCTCCGCCTCAACATCCCCGCCGTCTTCGTGTCCGGCGGGCCGATGGAAGCGGGCAAGGTGGTGCTCTCCGGCGTCACCAAGGCGCTCGACCTCGTCGACGCCATGGTGGCGGCAGCCGACGACAACGTGACCGACAGTGACGTCCAGGCGATCGAGAAGGCCGCCTGCCCGACGTGCGGCTCGTGCTCGGGCATGTTCACCGCGAATTCGATGAACTGCCTCACCGAGGCACTGGGCCTGTCGCTCCCTGGCAACGGCTCGACGCTCGCCACGCATTCCGACCGCAAGCGCCTCTTCGTCGAGGCCGGCCACCTCGCGGTGGACCTGGCGCGGCGCTATTACGAACAGGACGACGAGTCCGTTCTGCCGCGCAACGTCGCGAGCTTCGGCGCCTTCGAGAACGCCATGACGCTCGACATCGCCATGGGCGGCTCCACCAACACGGTGCTGCACATCCTCGCCGCCGCCCACGAGGCCGGCATCGACTTCACCATGAAGGACATCGACCGGCTGTCGCGCCGCGTGCCCTGCCTTTCGAAGGTCGCTCCCGCAAAGTCCGACGTGCACATGGAAGACGTGCACCGCGCGGGCGGCATCATGGCCATCCTCGGCGAGCTCGACAAGGGCGGGCTCATCAACCGAGATCTCCCCACCGTGCACACCCGCACGCTGGGCGAGGCGCTGGACCGCTGGGACATCAGCCGCACCAATTCCGAGAGCGTGCGGGAATTCTTCCGCGCCGCGCCGGGCGGCGTTCCCACCCAGGTGGCCTTCAGCCAGTCGAGCCGCTGGGACGAACTCGACCTCGACCGTGCCAAGGGCGTGATCCGTGACGTGAGGCACGCCTTCTCCAAGGACGGCGGCCTCGCGGTGCTGTACGGCAACCTCGCCGAAGAGGGCTGCATCGTGAAGACGGCGGGTGTGGATGAGTCGATCCTCAAGTTCACCGGCAAGGCCAAGGTGTTCGAGAGCCAGGATTCGGCCGTACACGGAATATTGAACCGTGGCGTGGAAGCGGGCGACGTGGTGGTGATCCGCTACGAGGGCCCGCGCGGCGGGCCGGGCATGCAGGAAATGCTCTATCCCACGAGCTACCTGAAGTCGAAGGGCCTCGGCAAGGCCTGCGCGCTGATCACCGATGGCCGCTTCTCCGGCGGTACCTCGGGCCTGTCGATTGGCCACGTCTCGCCGGAAGCAGCCGAAGGCGGCGTCATCGCGCTGGTGGAGGAGGGTGACACGATCGAGATCGACATCCCGAACCGCTCGATCCGCCTCGCCGTGCCGGATGATGTTCTCGCCGCCCGCCGCGCCGCGATGGTTGCCAGGGGCGACAAGGCGTGGAAGCCCACCGAGCAGCGCAAGCGCAAGATCACCACGGCGCTCAAGGCCTATGCCGCGATGACCACCTCGGCCGCCAAGGGCGCGGTCCGCGTGGTCGAGTAATGTCGCTTCCTGCGGCACTGCTCAACGGCTACGCCAATTTCCGCTCGGGGCGCTATGCCGCGGAGTCGGAACGCTACGAGAAGCTGGGGCAGGGCGCGCAGAAGCCGAAGGTGATGATCATCGCCTGCTGCGACTCGCGCGCCGCACCCGAGACGATCTTCGATGCGGGGCCGGGCGAGATGTTCGTGGTGCGCAACGTGGCGAACCTCGTGCCGCCCTATACGCCGGATGGCGGCCACCACTCGACCTCGGCCGCCCTCGAGTTCGCGGTGATGTCGCTGGGCGTGAAGCACATCGTGGTGATGGGGCACGGCCGCTGCGGCGGCATCCGCGCCGCAGTGTCGGATGCTTCGCCGCTCACCCACACCGACTTCATCGGCTCCTGGATGCGGGCGATCAAGGACGTGACCCGCATCGTGCCGCGCGAGGAAGGCTCAGACGACAGCCTGCACGAACGCCACATCGAGCGCGCCTCGATCGAGCATTCGCTGGCGAACCTCCGCACCTTCCCGTGGATCCGCATGAAGGAGAACCGGAAGGAGCTGTCGCTGCACGGCGTGTGGTTCGACATCTCGCTGGGCGAACTCCATGCCTATGACGAGGGCGGGGCGGACTGGGAAGCGGTGAAGGCGTAGGGGCTGTATAGGTAATTCCTAATATTGGAAATTAGTCCTTGACAGCGCGCGCTCGATGTGCTAGAAGAGGGCATACTTGAGAAGTGTAGGTATGGAAAAGGCCGGCGGAAGCCGGCCTTTTTTGTTTTGCGCGCTCTTTCTCTCTCTTAGCCGTCACCCCGGCGAAGGCCGGGGTCCAGCTTTGGCGCCGGGGCCTCCACTCACGTCACCTTGCGCGGACTTGATCCGCGCATCCTTTGCGGCGGCGCCAGAAAAGGACGCCCGGGTCAAGCCCGGGCGAGGTGAGGGTTTGGGGATCGTGGGGGGAATTTGTAACGCACGAAAAAACATCGCCGGGACGGGCCCGGCGATGATGGTGTTAGGGAGGTGTTCGTGCTGCTGCTTCTGCTGCTGTTACAGCTTCTTCAGCCCCGCCTCGATCTGCTCGCGCCTTCCTTCCAGGAAGGGGGGCAGCGAGAGTGTGGTGCCGAGCTTGTCCATCGGCTCGTCGGTGGCGAAGCCCGGCGCATCCGTGGCGAGTTCGAAGAGCACGCCGTTCGGCTCGCGGAAGTAGAGGCTCTTGAACCAGAAGCGGTCGACCGGGCCGGAGTTCGGCACCTTCATCGAGCGCAGGCGATCGGCCCAGGCTTCGTATTCCGCATAGGGGATGTTGAAGGCGACGTGATGCACCGAGCCCGCGCCCTGCTGGGCAGGCGGCAGGGTAGGGTCGACCGTCACATGCAGTTCGCCCACGGCGCCGGGAGCGCCCATCTTGTAGACATGGGTGCCGGCGAAAGAACCGGTGGGCGTCATGTTCATGAGCTTGGTCAGCACCATGTCGGTGTGGCGGATGTCGGGGACGCTCATGGTGATGGGGCCGAGACCGCGGATCTGGTGCTCGGCCGGAACCGGGCTGCCCTCCCACGGATGCGCTTCGCCCTCGGCGTCGACGGTGAAGGACAGGCGCTGGCCTTCGTGGTCCTCGAAGGCGAGCGTCGGGCGGCCGGCGACGTCGGCGATCTTGTCCTGCTTCACGCCGTTCATGGTGAGGCGGTGCTGCCAGTACTTGAGCGCCTCCTCCGAGCCCACGCGGAAGCCGGTGCGGGTGACCGAATGCGTGCCGCGGCGCTCCTTGCCGACGGGCCAGTCGAAGAAGGTGATGTCGGTGCCGGGCGAGCCGACGCCATCGGCGTAGAACAGGTGATAGGCGGACGTGTCGTCCTGGTTCACCGTCTTCTTGACGAGGCGCAGGCCCAGCGTGTCGGTGTAGAACTTGTGGTTGCCGGGCGCGTCGGCGGTGACGGCGGTGAGGTGGTGGAAGCCCTTGAGGTTCATCGTGGTATTCCGGCACGCCAGGAGGTGGCGGTGATCCTGTTGGGGAGCGGGTCTGCTCCGGTGCCCCGCATATCGGGGTTTCCGCGGCGGATTTCAATCGTAATCGAACCCGTTACGGATTTGGGATGGCGAACCAGGGCAGCGCCAGGAAGCTCTTCGCGACGAAGGCGTTGGCGAGGTCGACGAAGAAGGACCCCGCCATGGTGATGAGCAGGAAGGCCTTGGGCGAGGGGCCATAGCGGCGGCCCACCTCGTCCATCGTCGCCATGGCAACCGGCATGGATGCGAGCCCGAAGCCAAGGAAGCCGCCAGACGCCACCGCCGCGTCGTAGTCGCGCCCCAGCAGGCGGAAGAGAATGAAATAGGCGATCGAAACGGTGACGACGACCTGGATGACCACGTTCAACATCAGCGGCACGAGGATGGCGGCGACGGAAATGAGCGGCGTCGACATCAGCGCCATGACGAGGAAGAGCTGCAGCGCCAGCGCGCCACCCTGCTCGATGGGGGCGAAGTCGAGCTTGTAGCCCACGGCATCGGCCACGTTGGTGATGATGACGCCGGCGATCATGGCGGAGAGGAAGCCGGGCAGGAGAAGGCCCGCCTGCGCGGCATAGAGGTTGAGCTTCTCGCCGATGGTGACGGCGAGCAGGATGAGGAAGACGGTGGCGAGCAGCGTGTCGGTGCGGTTGCCGGGCGGCGGAGCTTCCGCCACTGACGGCGCGAAGCTGACGTCGTCGTCCTTGGCGCCGCCGCCATGGAGCTTGTGGCGGCGGATGATCCATCCGGTGATGGGGCCGGAGACCAGCGCCCCGGCGATGGTGGCGAGCGTCGCGGCGCCGATGGCCACGACATGTGCGTTGTTGAGCCCTTGTCCGTTCAGTTCCCGCGCCCAGGCCATGGCGGTGCCGGGGCCGCCGACGAAGGACAGCGAGCCCGCGAGGATGCCATAGGCCGGATGCGCGCCCCAGGCGGCGGCCAGCAGCGCGCCCGAGACATTCTGCATCACCAGCGCCAGCACGGTGACGGCGCAGAGGATGACGAGCGGCTTGCCGCCGCTCTTCAGCGTCGAGAGCTTGGCGGAAAGCCCGATCGAGGTGAAGAACACGAGCAGCAGCGCATCGCGGGTGCGCTGGCCGAAGGCGATGTCGATGTGGGCGGTGAGCTGCAGGACGAGGATCAGCACCGCCACGATCATCGCGCCCACGACGGCGTTCGGCATGTCGAGCCGGGCGAGGAGCGGGATGGACTGGCGCACCCAGCGCCCGACGAAAAGGGCGACGAGGCCAACGAGCACGGTGGCGAGTTCGCCCAGTTCGAAGCCTTGCATGGTGTCCATGAGTCGTCCCCCGCGTCCGGGGCGATGCTAACACCGGGGGAGTGGCGTGCAACTGGCGGGTGGGGTCGCGTTGCAATGATTCCTAAATGCCGTCATCCCGGCGCAGGCCGGGACCCCGCTTTGCGCTAGTCCTCGAAGTGAAGGAAGCGGGGCCCCGGCGTTCGCCGGGGTGACGGCTATAGGAGGAGGGACGGCTATGGGAGGAGTGACGGCAAGTGGGGGACTGACGGCAAGACGGGAGCGTGCTGACGCAAAGCGGAGCCCCGGCCTTCGCCAGGGTGACGGGATTTCGGGGAGGCGACAGTAGAGGGGGAATGTGACGGCACGGGCGAACGGAGTGGCATCTCATAGACGTTCACCTCGCCCCGGCTTGACCGGGGCGTCCTTTCGCGACGCTCCCAAAGAGGATGCCCCGGTCAAGCCGGGGCAAGGTGAGTGTTTTGGTGCTCATGGCGCGAGATATTCATGGCACGAGGGCCGAAGTGAACTAGCCGCCCTGGATCCGCGGCAGCAGATAAATCTCCGCCCCTTCCGGCAGCTCGCGCCCCCAGTCGTCGCGATAAATCCTGCCGTCGATCGAGACGGCCACGCCACGCGCGATGTGGGGCGCCATGCCGGGGTAGGTTTCCTCGAGCTTGCGGAACAGCTCGCGGATGGTCTTGG
>CAMFKI010000020.1 GCA_945957365.1 uncultured Alphaproteobacteria bacterium
CTCGCCCGACACCACAAGGGCCTGGACCTATACCTATGATGGCATCGATCGCCTGGCTTTCACCATCGGCGCGGAGAAGATGATGGGGCGCTCGGTCATGCTACCCCCTCACGGTTTGCCCGCTTTACGCCCGCGATTGCCCGCGATTGATGGCAACGCATGGCGAACAATCCGCTAACATCGCGCGGTGTATCGCAAACAATATCAATGGCTTGGCTGGTGCCGCTAACCTTGACATGGTAGGGGTCACAGGTTCGATCCCTGTACCACCCACCATTTTATTCCTAGTACAATATATAATTCCTGCATTTGTCGAATAGCTGCGACATTTCCGTGGCTTGCGTCAGCATAGAATTGTCTCTGCTCTGAAATGACAGAATTCCAAGCCTTCTGGGCACGACTTTACCTGTGAAATCTCTACATCGCCGAATTTTGGTCAACGGAGTGATGCGGTACTTTCGAGTGGATCGCTTGCGTCTATCAATGACGAGGACGATAATCCGCATGCCAATACGTTAGTTGATGAGTGATCAAAGTCTCGATCATCTGCAAGTCCACCATTTTTTCGATTTCAAACCACAGGTCCCATCGGGGCTCGGAAATCTCCCGCACTTTCGGGCGGTTACGCCATGTGATTTCTCTCTACCCAGAGTCCCCGCCGGCAATTCGCTTGATGCCGGCCAATTCCTGGGCTGGAATCTCTACGGCCTCGGATTTCGGTCAACGAACTGTTGCAAGTCATAGTAGCTTGCATCGACTGGAGCGCAGTTCGGCAACATGGATGAGAATGCCCGACGCGAGTTCGGCTGGGGAAGGACAATTTGTTGCTGGTATCAGTCGATGAGCAGGGCGCGCTGCTCGTCCCACAGCAAGGGTAGCGGGCAGGCCTTGCGCAACCGCTCAGGTGTCAGCGTCGCACTATGATCACCGGTGAGGATCCGTTCTACGATATCCGGCGCAAGAAAGGCTACCGAGAGCAGCCGACTC
This sequence comes from uncultured Alphaproteobacteria bacterium, assembly GCA_945957365.1. Lineage (GTDB taxonomy): Bacteria > Pseudomonadota > Alphaproteobacteria > Rhizobiales > Aestuariivirgaceae > Aestuariivirga. The sequence continues at coordinate 988 of CAMFKI010000020.1, forward strand.
ACGTAGGACTTGTCAAATTGCTCATCGCTGGCAATCGAGCGCAAAGATTGGTAGTGGCCTGAAGAGAGCCCCTCGAACCAGCGGCGTGTTTTGACGACCATGTCGATCAGTTTTGGATTGGCATTGGGTGGCTCAGATGGATCCTGCCCGAGCACCAGCTTCACCTGCTTGCCGCATCGAATCAAATGGCTGACAAGAGTGATCTCCAGTGGATCGGTCGCCACCACGGCATGGTGCATACTCGGAGATTGATCGGCAGATTCCTTAGACCCATTCGCAGCGATTGCCGTCAATCCCAGCTCACGTCTTAGCCCTGGGGCACACAAACGGATCTGGATCTTGCTCTTCGTAACCTGAATCTTCTCAAGAATGCTTCGGGCCGCTGCCGCGCCGTCGAACGTCGAAGAAGCTAGTCGCGCCGCCAGTTCAACGGATCTGCCTCACAGTGCTGACCAGCGCGTTGATGCGGGCGTCGACAGGCTGCGTCTCGTCCTGGATGACGCTGACCACTCTCGTTGCCGCTTCGAGCGGCAGCGGTTGCACCTTGTCGCCTGGAACACCCGTGGCAATCTGGGCGTTGACGGTCGCCTGAATGGCAGCGCGGGCCGTATCGGGGTCCTTCGGGTCGACGGCAGCCCATGCCTTGGCGACCTCAGGGAAATTCTGCATGGAGGCCGTCGCCGGGTCATCCTTGCGGGCTGCCTGGATGGCCTTGATCTTGGTCGATACCCCTTCGTAGACCTTCTGATCGACGGCAGCATTCGGACCACCGCGCGGGGTCAACTGCATCAGGCGGCCTTCAAGCTGGGCATCCGATAGACGACCAGCATCCTGCGTCATGTTCCAGACCTTCTGGGCGACGAACTTGTCTTCCCTATACGCCTGCAGCTTGGCCTCGCCATCGGTGCCGTTCACGGCAAGGATCTGCTGCTCGAATGCCGTCGTGTCAGGGCCTTGAATGGCGCCCTTTCCGGTCTGCTCGATGCTGGCGATATCATTGGCCGCCTGGCTCGCCGTATTCGCCTTGTCGACCGCCAGCTGCGCCTTCTGGGCATCTGTCATCACCGTGTGGAAGTCCACGACGTTGGCCTGCAGTTGCTGAAAATCAGAGATCGGCATGTTCGCCACGGCGTCGGGCACGTAGACCTTGCCGTAGTTCCCGGGGCCGGGATCGGCCGCCTGTGCAGGCTGGGCCGAGCCGCCGGTTGCAGCGGCATCACCACCAGCGACCGGAGTGCCCGCACCATAGGCGGCCGCCTTGTGGTTGGCGGCGAACTTGAAGGCCCACGGCGGGACGCTGTCGGCGTGATGGTCGAAGCCCCACACGACGCGCTCGCCCTGCCGCATGTCGAGGTGGATCGAGTTGTTGTAGATGCCGATGCCGGTGAAGCCGCGGGCCGAGGCGATCTCGACCAGCTTCAGGCGGTCCTGCTTCGACATGTTGGACACGTCGAGGTCGATGGCGTTGCCATCGAGGTGCTGCGAATGGTTGGCGCCACCAGCCTTGGCATTGGTCGCGGCATCGCGGAAGCCAGAGACGATGGGCACCTGCCTGCCGAAATCGCCCTGAACCTGCTGCCAGGTGCTCAGGATCTGTGGCTTGACGCCATCCATCTGGAGCGGTTGACGGCCGGCCTGCGTGCCGGTGATCACCGGCAGCGTCTTGCCGGGCGCGCCGGAATTGCCGGCCACGGGCGCTGAGACCGGTGCGTCCCTGTTGGCAGGGCCAGCGATGACGCGTGCCGCTCCGAGCTGGGCGAGCCCCTGCTGGACATAGGGAACGGTCTGCTTCTGATCCGGCAGGACGCCATAGTTCCGGCCGCTGGCGAGCCACTTATCGGCATTTCCCGGCCCGGCATTGTAGGCGATGAGGGCCGCCTCGGCATCGCCGTGGTACTTGTCCAGCATCATGCCGAGGTAGGTTGCGCCGTACTTCCGGTTGTTGTCGGGGTTCTGGAGGAACGCCACCCGCTGCTGCGGGGTCATGCTCTGGTAGGCCTTGTCGCCGATCTTGTTGGCGACGGCCATGCCTGCCTGATCCGGGATGATCTGCATCAGGCCAACGGCGCCCTTTCCGGCATCTGGCGGGTTGGGATTACCGCCGCTTTCGAGCCCGACCACGATGGGCATCAACCGCTGCGTCAGGAATGCAATGCGGTCGCCTTCGGATGGCAGCTGCGAGTGGGTGTCGCTCGGGCTCCGGGTGCCGCCATAGAACCTGTAGGCTTCCGGGTCCTGTACCTTCAGGGCCTCCTCGATGATGCCGGGCATCGACTGGTCGAGCTTCTGCTTCAGACCGAATTTCGTGACGTTGTCGACATCCGGCAAGCTGTCGATCATGGCGTACATGCCGGTCTTGTACTTCTGCCAGTCTGCCGGATTGGCCGCTACGCCCGGCTTCTGATTGGCCTCGAAAGTGTTGTAGCTGTCGACCGAGTACTTGCCCGAGATCTCGTGCTGGTCCTTGGCGAGCTGGTTGCTGTAGACATCTTTCAGAACGGTGTTGACCTGCGGCTCCATCTGAGCCCGCAATGCCGGGTTTTTGATGGTCCCCAGAAAGGCCTGCGCCTTCGGCAGGAACACCGTGTTCATGAAGTTATCGTGGACGCCAGTGCCTCGACGCGGCTGCGATAATCGGTGTCGCGCAGGTAGGCGTTGTCCGCAAGGCTCGACGGGATGAAGCTCCTGCTCTTCGCCTCTGACCTGGTGCCGTCGCCGCGGTCGTACTTACCGGGACCAGGCACCCACACGGGGTCGCCTTCCTTGTCGTTTACGAACCACCGGATCTCGCCGGGCCTCGCGGGTGTCGCGTGCATGGGATCGAGCCATGGCGCGAACCATACGATCAGCCAGTTGCCCTCGTCGGAGAGCGGAGGATTGGTCGCATAGATGACGCGGCTCCGGGCACCTGGCTTCGCCGACCCAACCCAGCCCTGAACGAACATGATCCTGGCCTTGGACATCTGCGCGGCTTCGTCGAAGCCCATGAAATCTCGGCGTCGTCCCTGCCAATTCTGCTCGCTGCCTGGCTGCTCAAGGCTGTCAAGTTCGAGGCTTCGACCCTGGCCGAGGTCAAAGGTGTGATACTGGCCGGCAAACCCATCCCTGGTCTTCAGGATCGCAATCGAGCGGTTCTCAAGGTCGCGGACGTTCTTGAGGCCATTGCGGAAGATGACCGCGTTGTGCGCTTCGTTGATCGCGTAGCCGACGAGCAGGTCGGACTTGCCTCCACCAGCAGAGCCGCCATAGAGCAGCTCGTCGGCATCGCTGAAATAAGCCAGCGTCTGCGGGCCAGGCTGCGGCACCCACTTTTCGGTGACGGTCGATGCGATCTTGCGGAGCTCGGCCTGGTCGGTCTCGTTGAGGCTGTTGAAAACCTCGAGGAGATCGACGCTCACTTCTCGCCCTTCTTGGCCTTGGCCGCCTTGGCGATGAGGAAGGCCGCGTTCTGGGCAACCTGGACAGGAGGCAGTTCTACCTGAATTGCGCCGCCGTCCTTGCCGGTGATCTCGGTGTCAACCTTGTCGCGCCAATCCTGCTTGCGGCGGTTCTTCAGCCAGAAGATCTGTGCCGTAACGTCAGGAGGAACGTGTTCCTTGATCTTAACACGTTCGACCGAGGAGACGCCGCCACCCTGGGCAACGGTCATGATCTTCTCGGAAGGGTACGTGTAACCGACCGCCCGATTGTAGAGGCTGCGCTCGACGCGGTTGTCGAGAGCCTCCTTGGCGACCTTTATGGACTTACAAAACTCGGGGTGGGACACCTTCCAGCGGTTGAGTGTTACCTCAGTGACGCCGAAGAAACTTGCAAGCTCCGCATCGGTTGCGCCGAGGTCGCAGAGCTTGGCGGCTTGCTTGACGAACTCGGGCTTGTACAGCGTCGGCCGGCCACCCTTGTTCCTCTTGGCTCTCGCCATTGTCTTGCCTTAGCAGCCTTTCTTGCCGCCCTTCATGGCGCCACCCTTCGGTGGCTTCATGGAGGTGGACGGCTTGGGCTTTCGGGAAGCGCTCTTGGCCATTGCGTGGTCCTTTCCGGGTACTGAAATGCGAAAGGGCCGCACCGATCGGCGCAGCCCTGCTTCGTATCTGAAGAGACCTCACGTTTTGTCAAAAGTCAACTTGCAAGTTGGCGGATCGAATTCGGTCGCGTCTTGGCGGGTAATAGAATTCGTCGAGCTGGTCGAGCGCATGGCGCAGCTGGTGGAGGGCGATTGCCCTGCGTTCACGGGCCTGGCGGAAGGACCGGAAGCGCTCGGCAAATTTAACGAGCTCGACCTCGCGAAGGACAACGTCGGAGAGGATCGCGGCGGAAGCCTTGTCCAGGGCCTTCAGGGCGTCGTTGAAGCGGGACAAGGCTTCGAGGCGATGGATTGGCACATCCTTGTGCTGGCCACCGTCGACGCGCACCTGGGAGAGATCCGGAACACCGCTGGCAAAGATGCCGGCCGCGTATGCGTCGGCGAAATAGCGGGAGCCGGCGTGGTACTGCTCACCGGTGATGCCCTTGCGGGGGTTGCGCTTGCCGAGGGTGGCGAGCTGCTCGAGGGGTGAGCCGTCGAGCATGCGTATTGTCTGGTAGCCGGTGGAACTCTCGACGGGCTCGACGGAGCGTCCAGCCTTGGCGAGGCGCTGGGGCGTAGGGCCGATGTAGCGCTCCCTGCTCATGCGGTGCCCCCTACCGGTGCGGTGATGAGGGCGTCGAGCTTGCCCGCTTCGGCATGGAGGACCTGCAGGGCGACCATCAGCCCAACGCTAGGGACCATCCCCGACATTCCCCAGACGAGTTCGCCGCGTGGGGTGAAGGCGAACGCGATAAGCCCGGAGACATCCTGCTGGTGGGCGAGGATCTCCAGGCAGATTTCGCCGGGTGTATTTCTGGCGAGGGAGCCGAGGGGTGTGGTTGCCATGTCATCTCCTTGGAGGTGACGCGGCTGTGTGGTGGAGCGCGTGGTGAAGATGGCAGGCGAAGGTCCGCCAGGCAACCTCCCCATATTGAACATTCGTTCAGAACGTTTGTCGTTTGTCAGAGGGGGTATATCTCCCCCCTCACCACCCCTTTATTCAGAATACCCCCACCAAAAGCATGACAAACGTGACAAACGATATAATGATATGAAATATAATGATAATATTGGATTTCGTTTGTCATTTCTGAGGTCGTTTGTCAGACGATCTTCCCTGACAAACGCCAGTTCCACATGAAACCGGTCCCTGACAAACGACCGAGGGCCTGACAAGCGACAAGCGCGCGGGCCGAAAAAAAGGGGGGCCGACGAGCCCCCCCCCCACAGCGTACCAGTTGCGTCCTGGCTATCACCCCTGCCTCACCTCGTAGGTGATCGTGGGCGGCCCGCCCGCGGACGGGATCGACTTGTGCGCCAGCACGTCGCCCGAGGCGAGCATCTGGTCAACGATGTCCTTCAGCCCGCGACTGGTGACCGAGCCGTTGAGGGCCCGCACCAGGTCCCGGTGACTGACCCGGCCGCCGCGGCCGCAGATGATCCGCATGACCCGGTTGTGCAGGCGCTGGGTGTCGTTCTCGGCGATGTAGCTGCCCGCAAGGTCCGCCATCCGGTTGGCTGACCACCAGGCAATGTCCCTGCCCCAGCTCATGTCGTCGGCCGAGACCATCATCGACCCACGGCCGACGGTCCGGATGGCAGCCAGGCGCACTGCCATCTCACCCGTGCGCGCATAGAACGGCGCGGCGTCATCGTCCCGGCTCACCCGCTCGATGTCCTGCAGCAAGGCCTCGTAGATGGGCCTGCCGCCATTCCAGACCATCCGCTTGACCGCCCGGCCGTCGCCGATCGGAGCGCTCCTGTCCGCATCCGATAGCGCATTGGCCTCGTTCCGGAGCCTCGCCATGGCCAGTGCGAGCTCCGGCGGCACGTGCCCATGGGTATGGACGGGATCCCGGTCCCTGACCTTCCTGCTCGTGGTCAGCAGCAGCCAGCGGTTCAGGAAGCCGTTCACGACGTCGTCGCCCTCGAGCGCCGCGAAGAATTCCGCCGGCGTGGAGACGCCATAGATGGAGAGCGCCGGGTTATCGATCTCGGTGGCCGCGACCGACGCCCATTCCGGCGTCATCATGCTCTCGAAATTGATGCCCCAGACCGACCGCAGCACCTTGCTGATGGCCTTCTCGTAGGCCGACGCCCGGGGGTGGACGAGCCGCTTCAGGAAGGCGCCGATCTCGTCCATGGCGCAGACCGACAGCGGCTTCCGGCAGAGGAACTTGATCACTGCCGGCATCGAGATGAATTCCGATGGCCCGATGAGATTGCCGTTGTTCGATGCCTTGAGGATCCTCGAGATCGACTGGAGGGGGTGATCCTTGCCGGCGCCCGACGGCGCCAGGGCCACGACATAGAGGTGCGAGGCGGACCCGGTGGGGCCGGCGATCGCCTGGCCGACGAGCGTTCCGATGATCGTCAGTGCCGATCCGAGCGCCAGGGTACGATTGGGGCGCCGGGCACCGTCAACGATCCAGTTGATGACGTCCCCCAGGAGCCCCGGCACATGCGTCAGGCGCCCCGGCAGCTCGTCCGTCTCGTCGGCGTCCGCGACGATCTCGCCCGTCTCCGGGTCATGCGCGGGGGTCTCGGCAGGCGGCGCCGGGGCCTCGATCTGCACCGGCGGGATGACGATCCCTTCCTCCGCCATCCCCAGCCTCCCAGATAGCCACTTGAAGGCGGTGTCGAGGTCGACGTCGAGCGCCGACTGGACGAGATCGAGGGCGGTGTAGGACGAGCCGCTGCCGAAGTCGCGGGCCCCCTGGTGCGTCATGATCGACAGGTTCGGATTGCGCTGGGCGATGGCCCGCCCGGTTGTCGATTGGCGCCAGTGCGCCACCGCCTGGTAGCCGTGCTGGGTCTTGCGAAGCTTGGGCAGGCCGAGCTCCGGAACCCAAGCCTCGAGATTGGCGAAGGCCACGTTGTTGAGGCGCCGCCAGACCGTCTCGCCGTCCTCCGGGAACTGCACCACCACCGGCAGGGCAACGGGAATGGGCTTTTGCGTCAGGGCTTCGACCGTATCGCGAAACCGGGCAATGTCGTCTTCCGACAGGACGGGCAGCTGCGCCGCCGGGGTGTCGAGCAGTGTTGCCGCGCCGGTCCATTGGTACGGCCTGCCCGTGTCCGGGTGGATCGATGGCGGGATGACGGTCTGGCGCGTGTCGGTCAGCAGCTCCACGATCGTCGTGCGGAAGCCCACCGTGCCGTTGGGGACCAGGTAGAAGGCGCTGTGACCCCTCTTGCCCCGCTTCATCACCAGTGACGACGGCAGGGACCGCTGCATCTCGAGGATGGCGTCCGGATCGTCCGTGTCGAAGTCGACGCAGGCCACCATATGGCTGGCGTTCGCCCTGGTCCCGGTCACGATGCCGACATTGCAGCCCGGCCACGAGGCCCATGCGCGCATGATGAACCCGGTGGCCGGGGCGTCACGGAACCGCTGCCATTCGTGCATCGGCCGCCACTTGCCGCCGCGGTACTCGGACGGCGCCTTGCTCATGGGCGAGATCGGCAGCGCGGAATAGCCGTTCGCGACCAGGCGCTCGTAGGCCTGGGCAAAGGGTGACATCGTGGGGACGTCCGCCGCCATCGTCATTGTCAGCCCTTGATGTTGGTCAGCTGCGTGCGGATGTTCGAGGCATAGGTCAGGAACGTTTTGCGCATGGCCTCGCGGTAGTCGGGCGAGCCGGCGATCTTCTTCAGGATCACCGGGTAGTTGTCGCCGTTCATGGCCTCGAGGTCGCGTATGCCCTCGCCCCACAGGACCTGCATGGCTGCGTCGAAGATGTCCTCGATCGTCTGCGCGGCGGCCGCATCGAGTGCCTGGGCCTCGGTTTCGACGAGCTGTACTGGGTTCATGTCGGCCACCTTCAATCCATTCTTTGAGTTGCAGAGTTCGCAGAGCCAGAGCACGTTCTGGCCCGGGGGGTGAATGACGCCGACGGAGGATGCCAGGCGGCTGCAGCAACCGCATACCACCGGCATTTCATCCCGGGCGCCAACGAGGATCTCGGTCATGCAGCCGCTCCGTCGGCTGGGACCCACTTCGTGTAGCGGCGCGCGATGACCTCATGAAACCCGCTGTCCGATTTCTTGTAGCGGATGGCCTCCGGCATCCTCAGCTCACCCTGACGCTTCAGCGCCTCATCGACGCTGGCGGGGATCGGCATGCGGCCGCCAGCCTCTAGCCAGAAACCGGCTGCCTTGCGCTGGGGGTTCGAGCCCTGAGGGTGGCTGAAGCAGACCCATGCGTTGATGGCGAGCACGCCGATGCCGTAGGTGACGCGCAAGGTCGGCGTGGAGCTGATGTCACCGCGCTTCAGGTGCAGGTAATAGGACACGTCCCGCACCGGCACCCAGCCGTCCTTGTCCCGGCCCGACATGACGTCCACGTTATCGGCCTTCGCCTCGTGCGGCTTGGCGACGGGCCACTCGTGGCCGCAATCCCGGCACTGCACTGCGCGAATGTGCTGCAGGCTGTGACACTGGGGGCACTCCTTGGCGCGCACGCTGTCGACCTTCGCGGCGACTTCTTCCGTTCCGCCTGCGGGAGCCCTCTTGCCGCCGATCTCGATCATGTCGACGGGGCCGTGCCGGCGGACGTTGCCCGAGAAATCCAGCACCAGGCAGTCCTTCTTGCCCGGGGAAAGGCGGGTGCCGCGACCGAGCATCTGGACATAGAGACCGGTTGAAAGCGTCGGTCGCAGCATGGCGATGAGATCCGTGTTCGGCGCATCGAAGCCGGTCGTCAGCACGCTCATGTTGCAGACGGCCTTGATCGCACCCGCCTTGAAACCGCGCAGGATGTTGTCCCGCTCCTGTTTCGGAGTATCCCCGGTGACCGTGGCTGCCGAAATCCCGCGCCTCTTGATCTCTGCGCAGACATGATGCGCATGGTCGACGCCTGCGCAGAAAATGAGCCATGACCGGCGGATCGACCTGTGCTCGATGATCTCGTCGACGGCGCCTTCGATGAGGTCCTGATGATCGGCCGCCTTCTCCAGGGCGCCGGAAATGAATTCCCCGCCTCGCTTGGCGACATTGGCGACGTTGATCTCGGCCTTCATGCCCTTCGACGTCAGGGGCGAGAGGTAGCCGTCGGCAACTCCCTCGGCGATCCCATAGTCGAAGACGATCCGATCGAAGAAGCGCCCCTCGCCCTTGTCCAGCCGTCCGCTGTCCAGACGGTACGGGGTGGCAGTGCACCCCATGACCCGGAGATCGGGGGACGCCTCCCGGAGACCATCAAGCAGCTGGTGATACATTCCGTCGCCGCCCTGGGGCAGGAGATGGGCTTCGTCGACCAGCACCAGGTCCCGGCGGCCGAGCTTGTGCGGCGACCGGAACACCGATTGGATCGAGGCGAAGATGATGGGCTGGTGCTGATCACGGCGACCAAGGCCTGCACTGTTGATCCCGGCCGGCGCCTGGGGCCACAATCGGATCAGCTGCTGATAGTTCTGCGCCACGAGCTCGCGGACATGGACCAGGCACAGTATCCGCATCAGCGGCCAACTCTCCAGCAGCTCGCGCATGAGGGTGGCGAGGACGACGGACTTGCCGGTGCCGGTGGCAAGGTCCACCAGCGGATTGCCGGCCTCACCCGACTGCCAGTAGGTCAGGACGGCGTCGATCGCCTCGCGCTGGTAGGGGCGGAGCTGGGTCATGCTGCATCCCCGTCCTTCCAGAGGGTGCCATCCGGCATCCGGTAGGTGACGGTGCCATGCTCCGGGTCGGCGTCGACCTGCTCGCCGGGCACCAAACCCGGGATGAAGAGGTGCAGGGAGCAGCCCCTGCGCTGCGTCTCCTCGTCTAGCGTTCCGAAGCGATCGCACGTCCATCCGCCCTCAGCCGGCGTCGCATGTAGGCAGGTCCTACAGTTGCGCGGCGAGAACTGGCCACCGTGGCAGACTGCGAAGCCCGGGCAGTAATTGCACACCCATGCCATCTTGGCAGTGGGATCGTCATGCAGGCGCGCCGGCGGCTCAGGGCAGTTGATGATAGTGCGCGCCCTGTTCTCCAGGCCAAGGGCAACGAGCCCGTCATACTCAACCCGTTCGGTGTGGATTTCGTCGGTGTTCTTGTTGACCGCCATGTAGAAGGCGCGGCTCAGCCCGGCATAGTGCATGTAGAGCTGCATCTGCGCGTAGTGGCCGGGCTTGGCCTTCTGTACCCCGTCCTTCACGAGTGCCTTGAAGGACTTCTCGTTGTGGGTTTTGAACTCAAGGACGTGGCGCGCCTTCGGAGCCTCTTCGAAGCCTTCACCCTGCCCGTCCATGTGGCCGCGGAAATGACCGCCCAGGGCAGTCAGAGCCCACTGCTCTCCCGTGGCGGGATCGACACGATGAACGGTCACACCGGCGAGTTCGAGATCATCGAGCATGCGGGCTTCCTCGCGGTGCCCCGTCTCGAAGAGGCGGAGCTTCCGGCCGTCGAGCTTCTCCGGCTCATGAGCCCAGTGAAATGCGTACCAGAGGGCACGATCACATTCGTTGCCCATGGTCGACATCCCGAGATAGGTCCGATGGTTCCGCTCGGCCTTCGCCTCATAGGCCTTGTAGATGGCATCGAGCGTCTGTTGCTGCGGTGCGGGCAATTCTGCCATGTTGCTTCGGATCCCTCGCACGTGCAGAAGGGTTCCGCTCCCTGTGAACGGTTGACGTGATCAGGTGGGACGCGGGGCTGGTTGATTGTCGAGATCGGGACCAGCCCCGCCGCTTCGTCACGCAGTCTTCTTCCACGGCAGGCCAGCCTGCGGCGTGGCAGGCCGGGCCGGCGCGGCGGGCGCTGCAGGTGCCGAGGACTTCGCCGCCGGCGCCGTCTGCTTTGCGGCCGCTGGAGCCGCTTGGCCCGCCGGAATGTACTTCATCACCCGGTTCTTGAGCGGGTACGGCTGCCCCGTGCTTGGATTGATCTGCTCCTTCTCGAAGCCGATCGACGCCCGGAAGGGCTTGTAGAGCAACGCGTCCGTATCGCCGCGGGCGACTTCGTAGTCCACGCCGCACGCGATGCAGAGAGCCTTAAACTCACCGATGCCGATGGTCTGGGCCTGCGCCGACTTGTTGCGGACGTTGAACTGCGGGAAGACCTTGCGGCCCTCGAATTCACCCGAGACGATCACTAGCGTCGCCTTGAGCATCATGCCGGTCTGGTCCTTGGTGGGCTGCAACTCGGTCTGCTCGACCTGCAGCTGATACTCACCGGGAGGAACCGGCTCCGGCACGCCGGTTGATGCAGCAACTGCACGATCGTCGAAGCTCTCGTCGAGGTATTGGGAAAGGTCGGCCATTTCGATGTTCCTTGTTCTGAGGTTTACGTTTCCGCTTACGCGGCCTTCTCGACCGGCGCCTTGTCGGCGCCGGGGAGATACTTCGACAGTGCCGTCCAGGCATCGCCCTTGGGCAACGCGATGGCATCCGGCATGTTGAACCTGTTCTTGGCGACATAGGCTGGGCGTCCGTCGGAGAAGAGCCAACGGGTGCCGCCGCCTTCGGCGTGGGTATTCTTCTTACCGAAGCCGGCCTCGGTCTCCTTGATGGTCACCTTGGTGTTGATGAAGAGGACAGCATCGGCCGCCTGGGTAAGCAGGCCCTCGGCGCGCTTGTGCACCTTCATCATGTAGCGCTTGTAAGGCTGGGACCCCGGCTCCTCGTGGTTCGTCGCTTCGGCGAGTGCCAGCCAGATCACCTGGATGCCGCGGTCGCGCCGGAGTGCGTCGCAACCCGCGATGAGCTCGCGCCACACGTGGTCTGCCGCGAGATAGCCCTTGCCGTAGCCCGGCTGCTCGATGTCCTTCCACTGATTGCGCAGGCAGGTTTCCCGCCAGATGAGCGGTTCAAGGGCGTCGACGCTGTCGATGACGACCGTCTTGTACTCGTGCTGGTCGGTGTAGAGAGCACCAAGGGCCTCGATCACCTGACCATATTCGGTGAGCTCACCGAAGCCGGTGGCCTCGACATCGGATGGCGGACGTTCGGGGGCGATCTGGACGTAGACAGCACCTGGTGCCTGGAGGGCGAGCGAGGTCTTGCCCATGCCCGCCGTGCCGTAGACAAGCATCAGCGGCGGCAGGGAGACCGATGCGCGCTTCAGGCTCGCAAGGGAGATAGCCATATTACAGTTCCTTTTCCTGTTTGATTTCAGTGACGATCAGACGGCACTGTTTCGCGGGCAGATCATCGACCCTCGAAATGATGAGACGGTCGCAATGGCGATCGTCGGAAACGATGGAGTTGCGCACCAGCAGGTCGAGCGCGCACTTGGTCCTGTTGTCGATGTCTCCGCGCATGCCGCGCGGCAAATCCAGCGACATTGCAAACTTCCCATGGAAGCGCGGGAACTTCTCGGCCGTCAGGCGCCAGCTGCATTCGGTCAGCCACGAGACATAATGCGGTGCGCGGAAGTGGCGGGATCCGGCGTGCACCCACATGTGGTTTGCCGTCGGCGGCAGCGGCAGCAAGATGGTCGAGGGAGCGGCGCGGCTTGCCGCCCCCCCTTCCTGCGCCCCACCGGCACCGCCACGTGAGTTGGATTTCCCGGGAGCGATCACGAGCCGCCTCCGATCGCTTCCTCGATGTCGGCGAGCTTGACGCGAAGCGCCGCCTGTATGGCAAAGCGGGAGTAGCCCTTCTTGCGGAGGTCACGGATGCGCTGCGCCATGGAGATGGTGGACGTCTCTCCGATCTCCTGCCGCTTGCCCTGCGCCGTGCGCCACTCGGCCACCGAATGATCGATCGCACCGGACGTCCAGAAGCCCGGCTCCGCCGCCGCCGAATGCTTGGCGGCATGCCTGAGCGCTTCCGTGACCTCGCCCGTCCCGAAGCGGATGATGAGCTTGCGCAGCGTCCCGATCGCCATGGTCTCGAACGGCTTGATCTCGCTCTTGGGCTTCGGATAGACGAGAGCGGTCAGCCCTGCCGCGGTGCAGACCCGGTCGATGTCCAGAGCCCATTCCGCCTTCGCGGCGCGCGCAGCCTTGAACAGCTGGAAAATCGTGACGGGCGTGACGTTGCCGTTCACAGCCGCGAAGATCGCCGGCTGCTCCAGCGCAGTCGCCTCGACGATGGCGCAGGGCACCAGCTCGTAGCCGCGCACCAGCGCCGCCGTGGCCCGGTGCTGCCCGTCGATGATGGCGTAGATTTCCTCTGCACCAGGCACGCGCGCCACGATGAGCGGTGCGAAGCGGTTCCAGTCGAAAGTGTTGCAGATGTTCGCAATGTTGCTGAGCCCCCGACGCTCGATCTTGCGCTGGTAGCTGTCATCGATGCGTAGCTTCGACAGGGGGAGGAAATCCAGCCGTGGCGACCTGCCCGCCGGCTTCGGCGAAGCCACGTTCAGGACGGGAACCATGAGGGGACGGAGCTGGGTCATGCGTCCACCAATTCGAAGGCAGGTGAGGCCACCGTCGCGTCGATCTGTTGCTGGACCTGGTGAAGCCGACGTTCGCGCTCGTAGACGGCCTCGTAGGCCTCGCGGAGCCTCTCCAGCACGGATGCCTTGATGTCGTGAAGGTCGCGCCAGCGGTAGCGCAGCGACCTCAATGCCCCCTCCTCCACGCCGTAGATCATGGCCGCGCGATGGATGGCGACCTCGACGTCCCCGCCGCATCGTCCGCGCTCGATCTCGATCAGGAAGGCCGCGAGCGTGCGGGCCTCCCCGATGACATTTGTTGCGACATGACAAGCGTTCTTGCGCACGGCGGAAACCATCCCGGGTTACGGATGAAAGGGCCGGGGCACGCGGCCCCGGCAGTTCAGGGAGGCAAAGACAGACGGGGTCCGGTCTGTCAGCGGCTTTGGGGAATGGGTCATCAGGCAGCCCTCTTGCGCGGGCGTTCGACACCCTTGGGCCACTCGGCACCCTCGGGCCAGTTGTCGGAGAACCAGCGCATGGCTCGCTCGAAGTTGCCGGTGGCGAGATCGCGACCAGATGCGATGCGGTCGAGGGTCGATCCGGCATTGAAGACGATGGTGGAAACACGCGCACGCGACAGCTGCCGGGCATCGCAGAAGGCATCGGAGACGGAGATCAATTGGTCACGGAGGTTCATCATGGAACGACACTATGCGGGTATCTTACCGCATTTGTCAACGGGTATCTTACCGCTACCACAGCAGGCGGCGATGCGGGCAACATCCCGCGCTATGGATGAGGGAATAAAACGACGCATCGAGCAGCGGCTTGAAGAACTTAACCTCAAGGCTCGTTCTGCTTCTCTGAAGGCGGGCGGAAGCCCTGACCTTATTCGGGGGCTTCTGCGCGGGAAGCAGAGGTCATTCCGCGGGGAAAATCTTACAAAAATCGCAGAGGTTCTGGGTGTGTCAGTGTCGTGGCTGCTTACCGGAGAGCATGACCACATCCCCTCCGAAGAAGTCGCCGCAAGTCTTACGGGCGGCATTGCCCGCGACCACAATGGAAAGACTTCACTGGAAAACTACAAGGGCGATACGCCGGGGGCGGTGCCCGAGGTAGATGCACGCGCCGGCGCCGGGCCCGGCCAGGTGGGTGAGCATGAGGTTGTGACCTTGCGGCGCGGCGACAGCTATATCGGGCACAAAGTCATATCCGAATGGTTGTTCCCGAGCGCCTTCCTGCGGCACGAGCTGCGCGTCCAGCCGGGCAACCTCATGGTCCTTGAGGTCGTCGGCGACAGCATGAGCCCCACGCTCGAAACCGGCGACCGCGTCTTGGTCGACGCCAGTCACTCGCGCCCTACCCCGGACGGCGTCTACGTCATCGACGAAGGCGACGGGCCCCTGGTGAAGCGGCTCCAGACGGTGCGCCGGTCAGACCCGCCAGAGGTGATGATCCTTTCGGATAATCCGAACCACAAGGCATACAATCTGAGACTTGATGAAATTCGCATCATCGGCCGCGTGTCAGGCCGCTTTTCGAGGATGTAGCAATGAGAACTTTTGGGCTTCCTCAAGGCAACCCCTTGACTCTTGATCAGTATGTACAGGACGTGGCCAAAGAAGAAGCGCAATACAAGCAAATGCGGGCTGAACAAGCGCAGGTCGCTGTAGTCGCAGCTATCGCATTGCCGTTTGTTCTATTCCTGCTGATTAAACTTGTTCAAAACCGAAAGTGGATTGGGAGTTCTATCGCGTCAGCCCTGATCTATGTGCTCGGGCGTGGCTATCGGCTGAAGAAGCGGGCATCTGCCGGGATTGGTTCATTCGCCGATCAGGTGAAAAAGGCAGCGGAGGAATGACCGAGCCTTGATTCAGTGCAGTGCAGTGCCTTTCACTGTAACAGGAGACGGCGATGATCAAAGCGACAATCCGGCAGGCGATCCTCGACAGGAAAGCGCTTCGTATTCACTTTCAAGGTTTTGATAGGGACGTTTGTCCTCACGTGCTCGGAGCCAAAAACGGCCGGGCCCAGGTCCTGGTCTTTCAGTATGCGGGCGGAAGCTCTAGCGGCCTTCCCTCTGGCGGCCAGTGGCGTTGCATGCCCGTGGCAGAAATCACCAGCGCCGTCGTTATTGAGGGCGCGACCTGGCACACGGGTTCTTCCCACTCGGCCGATCAGACCTGCGTCGACGACATCGATGTCGAGGTGGAGTACTAGACCATGAGATCTGTCAATGCCCTGATCGGCTTGACCCTAGCTCGGGGAGCGCTTGTGTTCTCGATTGATTAAAGATTGAAAGCAACGATATGGGATATCTCAACCACGAGTGCCCCCACTGTGGCGCGCACACAGCGGCGTTTCGCGTAACCTATGCCTATGCGTTCATGGGCAAAGACAACATTGGCTGCGTCAATTTGCGGTGCGGTAGTTGCGAATATCCTGCGTCCGCAATTCTTGGGATCGCGAAGGCGGGTCACGGGGCTATCGCCATCTCCAGTCTCACGAAAGAAGACTTTAACCCGACAAGTTGGGGATGGGAAATCGTCCAGTTCTTCCCAGAACCGAAACGACCAGATATCCCCGAACATCTTCCGGAGGCGGTCATGAGGCCACTCCTCAGCGCCGAGCAGAACAGGCACCGAAAGGACTACGAGGGTGCCCCGACCATGTATGGCAAAGCCCTCGATGTGGCCTTCAAATCGCTTCCTGACACTGAAGGAACAACCCTCGTGGCGCGTATTAAAAGCCTCCAGGACCTCGGCAAGATACCAGTGAGCCTCGCTGAGATGGCCCACGGTCTCCGGGGTATCCGGAACGATGCTACTCATGGCATCGAACCATTCACTGAAAAGGAAGTGGAAGAACTGGCGGAGGCGACGAAGCTCATCCTGATCTACCTGTTCACGCTCCCTGGGCAGATCGCGTCGCTGAAGAAGCGGAACGCCAGCAAGTGATTTAAGCAGGTTGGTCATCGAGAGGCGCACCTATGTCTTCGTGGTACGCGGAGAAGAGCACCGCTCCCAACCACGTCGCCTGCTCGTGAGACAGAACGATCTCAAGGCGACCTCCCTCCCCTGATCCCGCGTTGAACACGATCTTCTGCCCCGAAGGTGGGGGGATGACCGCTCTCATGCTGCACGCGTGAACGACGGCCATGCGGCTAGATCGACCGCACCAGCGCGTTCCAGTCCTTGCCGAAGGACCAGGTGCCAGCTCCATACTTGAAGGTGGCATACTCCTCGGCTCGCGCCTTGGCCTCCGGGCCTTCGAACACAGCGGTGAAGATATCGCCTTCCTGTTCCGCTACAGCGTAGCAGGTCCAGCTTTGGGGATCGCCCTTGACCGGCGCCACTTCGATCCATTTGAACTGGGACATTTCTTCTCCTGCTTTATGAGCGGGGGTTCGGGATTACAATTCACTACATCGATAATGGGTCCGAGGCGTGGCTCCGGGAAACCGGGGCCTTTTCTTCATTTAGCACGGATGCGGTATCTTGCCCGCTTTTTTTATTGACGCGGTAAGTTACCCGCATTACAGTCACCTCCATCACCAACGGAGGCACCTGTGTTCATCATTCCCACGCTCAAGATTGCCCGAGCAGCCGGCCAGGATGCCGGCAACCGCTCGATGCTCACCGCCGGCCGCACTTCGTGGAACCAGGACGACTGGAACGCCGCGGCCGATACCACGGAACAGCTCCTGGCCTGCACCTGCCCTGACTGCGGCGGCAGCACCCGGAATGCACTTCCGCAGGATCCATCGAGGAAATCCTACCAGCCCGGCTGCGTCACCTGTGGCGGCATCGGCCTGAACCGTCACGTGGAGGCCGCGTGATGGCCTTCTCCCTCAACGTTCCGTACACCCTGCCGCTGATGGCCAACGTCGGCCGCGACCCGGCATACGGCACCATCAAGCGCGGCTTCGTCGCCGAGTTCGATTGTACTCTCAACGTCGAATATTCCGATGCTGACGACTGGGAAGTCATCTCCGTCACGGTCGAGCAGACCCGCTGGAACGAAGAGTTTTCCATCAGCGAAAAGTCCGATCCCCAGATGTGGAAGATCATCGACCGCTCGATGACCTACGACTGGAAGGACGTCTCCGACAGGGTCATCGAGATGATCCGCGCCGACATTTCCGACCGCAAGGATGACGTCGGAGACCAACGCTACGAAGAGATGCGCGACCGCGACATGGAGATGGGGCGCTGATGGCACGGCCTCCCAAGTATCCGTGGCGCACAATGGCAGTGGGAGAAAACTTCCTCGCCCTCGGAGCGAAGCAGAATGACCTTTGCAACACGGCGCGCATTTATCACCGACCTAAGCGTTTCACGACGCGAAAGGTCTTTGTGAATGGCGCATTTGCCATCCGTGTACGGAGGACCGCATGATCCTTGCCCTTGAGGTCGTCGCAGCCCTGCTCGTGCTGGCATTCGCCTTGGCCTGCATCCTCACCCTTTTGCTCTGGGAAGACTGACCATGGACCTTCCTGAATTCCATCCCCGCATGCAGCGGGTATCCGGCGCCTCGGCGGAACCGCGGCACAGTTTGCAAACACACAGTGTTCCGAAAAGGCCGGTGGGTGCCCCCGCGACTTCCACGCCCACCGGCCGCCATTCGGGGGTGATCGTCATCGAAGCACTTACTGTCGTGCTCGGTCTCGGCATCTTCGGTGCCATCGCCTGGTTCTTCCTGGCGATTTCATGAACGCCACTCCGAGCGCTTCGAGCAGCAGTGCGGCTGACGCAGCAGGGTAGGTCTACGCCCTGCATTTCAACAGGAATTTTGAAATGACTGATACGCCCATGCCTCTTGACGTCGCGGCTGCCACGTTTTTCCCAGCGGGCGGTGTCACCGTCGATATGCTGCGCGCTGCCATCCGCAAGGGCGAGTTGACTTGCGAGCGGATCGGGCGGTCATATTTCGTCACCCCGGCAGACGTCCGGGAATGGAGGCACAAATGCCGCGCAAGAGGCTCCCGGCCAGGCTCAGGATCAGGGAACGTGATGGCAGAGAACCCCGCTGGGTCATTGTCGATGGAAGAACGGAAATCGACACAGGCTGCGGCCCTGGCGACTATAAGATCGCTACGGAAAAGCTCGGGGAACACATCAACCGCACCACGAAAATCGACACATCGAAAAGAAACCCCGCTCAAATTAGTTGTTCCGACGTGATCGCCCTGTACCTGAAGCACAAGCCGGAAGCGCCGGGGTGTTATCACGGCACCCCTCTGGTCGAGTTCTGGGGCCTCAAGACCCTGGCCGAGGTCAACGGACAGAATTGTCGCGCCTATGCCGAGGAACGTGGGCGGAAGGTGTCGCAGTCCACCGTGCGAAGGGAGCTGGGCACATTTCGGGCCGCCATCAAGTTCTGGCATGTCGAAAGCCCGTTGAACGCTGTTCCTGCCGTCTGGAAGCCGGAAGAGGGCGCGCGTCGAGAGCGTGTGCTGACGAGACAGGAAGCCGCCCAGCTGCTGCGCGCGGCCCGTCGTTTGGGACTTGGCTATGTCGCCCGGTTCATCCTGCTCGGCCTCTACACCGGGACCCGGCACGCGGCCATTCTGGCGCTGCGCTGGTATCCGTCGCCCGACGCTGGGTGGCTCGACGCCGAGGCCGGTATCATCTATCGCGCGGGCACTGACGAGAAGCAGACCAGGAAGCGCAAGCCGCCGGCGAGGATGCCAGACCGGCTCTTGGCCCATGTGCGCCGCTGGGCCTCCCTGGACCTCGCGCAAGGGCCGCAGATGGCCGTCATCCGGTACAAGGGCCACCCGATCACCAGGCAACAGCGGGGGTGGGATGCTTGCGTGGTAGAGGCCGGTCTTGGCCGCTATGTGCGCCGGAAGGACGGAAGCGAGATACTGGAGACAGATGTAACGCCTCACGTCCTGAAGCATAGCGCCGCCACCTGGCTGCTGCGCGCCGGAATGGATCTGTGGGACGTGGCGGGCCTTACCGGCACCAGCACAAAAACGCTCGAGAATGTCTATGGGCATCACAGCCCGGAGTTTCAGAAATCGACGGCAAAGGCATTCCGGAAGCATGCGTAACGCGGGCAATGCCGGGCAAGAAATGGAGAACGAATTTGGGCAGTATTGATTTTCTTGAAGAAAATGGTGGGTGGTACAGGGATCGAACCTGTGACCCCTACCATGTCAAGGTAGTGCTCTACCGCTGAGCTAACCACCCACGATCGACGCGGTGGCGAGGCTATAGCGGGGCTGGCGCAGCGGCGCAACCCCCAAAACTCATGCCGCCATCAGGCGTTCGACTTCGTTCACCAGGTCGCGCAGGTGGAACGGCTTGGACAGCACCTTGGCGTCCTTGGGCGCCCGCGAATCGGGGTGCAGGGCCACGGCGGCGAAGCCGGTGATGAACATGATCTTGAGCGAGGGATCGAGTTCCGCGGCGCGCCGGGCGAGCTCGATCCCGTCCATCTCCGGCATCACGATGTCGGTGAGCAGCAGGTCGAAGCTACTGTGCTTGATCTCCTCGAAGGCGCTCATGCCTTCCCCGAAGCTAGTCACCTCATGGCCCGCCTTCTGCAGCGCCTTCACCAGGAAGTTCCGCATGTCGTCATCGTCTTCGGCGAGGAGAATTCTGGCCATCGTCTTCATTGTCATCGTCGCAATCGTCCTGAACCCGGGGGGCGTCACCATCGCGGCGCCATTTTATTCTTGTAGGCCTGTGGCGGTAAACGGTGAATGAAGCCTTGCCGCCCCCGGCGCACCTTGCAAAGATGGGGGTTCACCGCCACCCGAGACGAGACGGAATGCCGGACGCCCCCCTCCCCTTCGAAATCCTGCCGCCTGCCGAATGGACAGCCCCCGCGGTGTTCAACTCCCCCCACAGCGGCCGTGACTTCCCGGAGGACTTCCTGCGCCAGGCGCGCCTGTCGCGGCACACCCTGCGGAAATCGGAGGATTGCTACGTCGACGAGCTCTTCCTGTCCTGCGTCAGCCATGGCGCTCCGATGCTGCGCGCCCGGGTGCCGCGGAGCTATGTCGATCTCAACCGCGAGCCCTATGAACTGGACCCCCGGATGTTCTCGGGCGACTTGCCGGGATACGCCAATACCAGCTCGCCGCGCGTCGCCGGCGGCCTTGGAACCATTCCGCGCATCGTCTCCGAGGGCGAGGAAATCTATCGCGGCCGCATCGACTTCGCCGAGGCGCGCAAGCGCATCGAGCAGGTCTATCTGCCCTATCACCGCACCCTCACCGCCCTCACCAACGCGGTGCTGGCCAAGGTGGGCGAGGTGCTGCTGATCGACTGCCATTCGATGCCCGCCAGCGCCAGTGCCCACGTGGCGCCGCAGGTGCCGGGTGGCGCCGACGTTGTTCTGGGCGACCGTTTCGGGGCCTCCTGCGCCGAGGACATTTCGGGCTTCGTCGAGGATGCGCTGCGCGGCCACGGGCTGCGGGTGCTGCGCAACAAGCCATATGCCGGGGGCTTCATCACCCAGAATCACGGCTCGCCGCACCGCGGCCAGCATGCCCTGCAGATCGAGATCAACCGCAGCCTCTACATGAACGAAACGACGCTGGAAAAAACCGCCGGTTTCAATGACGTCCGGGCCATCCTCGACCAGCTGGCAGCCGCCCTTCTCCCCTATCTCGAGGAGCGCTTCTCGCCGCAGAAGCTGGCCGCCGAATAGCGCTCAAAGTCGAGCCATGTCCAAAACTGCGGGAGCGAGGCTCAACCGCATGTCCCAAAAAGAAAAAAGGGCCGATACACCAAGGTGACCGGCCCAAGTCTAGGGAGGAAACGCCCAAGAAGGGCTGCGAGACATCGCTGTCTCGCGAGGCCGATATGGCAGTGCGAAAAGGCTGAATCAAGAGGCCGCCCGGTGAAATGTTGCACAACGGCCCAAAAACGCGCCAGGCGACGCTGAAGGAACGCGCAGAAAGGCTTGAAATCCCTCGTCATTTCCATCGGATCACAACGCAAGCCATGCACCTCCCGCATAGCGCCGGGCCTTTGCTGCAATGCAACATACGCTGTCTCTGGGCTTGAGGGCGCGTCCCTGCTCACCTAGGAAGGATCGAGCATTGGGGGAATGACGATGACAACGCCTGACTGGGCCGAACTGACGCGCTTTGCGATCACCCTGGCCGAGGCCTCGGCCGCCGCCATCCTTCCCTATTTCCGACAGAACGCCGCAATCGACGTCAAGGAAGGTCCTGTGTGGGATCCCGTCACCGAGGGCGACCGGGCGGGCGAGCGGGCGATCCGCCAGTTGATCGAGGCGCATTACCCCGATCACGGCATCCTTGGCGAGGAGTACGGCCTCAAGGAGGGCCGCTCGGCCTTCACCTGGGTGCTGGACCCCGTGGACGGCACCCGCGCCTTCGTCAGCGGCATTCCGACCTGGGCCACCCTCATCGGGCTGAGCTTCGAGGGCCGGCCGTCCGTCGGGCTGATGAACCAGCCGGTGGTGGGCGACATGTTCTACGGCAATCCCGCAGGCGCCTGGCACGACTATCGCGGCGTCACCTCTGCCATCACCACCCGCCGCGGCGTGCCGCTGTCGCGCGCGACGCTCGGCACCACCGCGCCCGAACTCTACCGCAGCGATGACGACCAGAGCCGTTTCCAGCGGCTCAGGTCCAAGGCGCAGCTCACCCGCTATGGGGGGGATTCCTATTTCTTCTGCCTGGTGGCGGCGGGCCACATGGACATCGCCATGGATTGCGGCCTCCAGACCTATGACATCGCGCCCCTGCTGCCCATCGTCACCGGCGCGGGCGGCGTGGCGGCGGAATGGACGGGCGGCGATCTCTCGCGCGGCGGCAACGTCATCACCGCCGGCAGCCCGGCGCTCCTCGACGAGGCCATGGCCATCATGGCCCACTGAAAACGAAATGGCCGGGGCAAGGCCCGGCCATTTGCGTAAATCGTGTTTCCGGCAGGCGGCCGGAAGGATTTGCTACATCGCCAGCTTGAGGCACTTGCCGGCCGCCATCGCGGCGGGGCGGGCTGCCGACATCGGCACCTGGCCCGACGACACGAGCGCCTTGGTCGTGGCCGTCACCAGCGCCTTGAGGTCGGCCGAGGGCTTCACCTGCGGCATGGCGGTGTTGAAGATCTTCTGGCCGTTGGCGTCGAGGCCAGCCGCGCAGCTGGTGGCTTCGGCAGCGCCGGCGAAGGCCGGGGCGGCGCTGAGGGCGAGAAGGGCGATGGCAGTGACGATGCGCATGGAAATGTCCTTTCAAGATGCGGTCCGCAAAACCTCTAGCGGGGCGTGCGGAAATGGGAATCCGTAGTTACGCGGGGGGGCGCGCGGCGAACGCGGCAAGGCCGCCCGGGGGCGGCCTCGTCCGGTCAGTCGTCGCGGTAGACCCGCTCGCGCCGCTCGTGGCGTTCCTGCGCCTCGATCGACAGCGTCGCGATGGGGCGGGCGTCGAGCCGCTTCAGGCTGATCGGCTCGCCGGTCTCCTCGCAATAGCCGTAGGAACCGTCCTCGATGCGCTTCAAGGCTGCGTCGATCTTGGAGATCAGCTTGCGCTGCCGGTCGCGGGTGCGCAGTTCCAGCGAACGGTCGGTCTCGGAGGAAGCGCGATCGGCCAGGTCCGGCAGCACGTGATTTTCGTCCTGCAGGTGGGCGATGGTTTCCTTGCTTTCCTTGAGGATTTCTTCCTTCCAAGCGAGCAGCTTTGCCCGGAAGTATTCGCGCTGCCGTTCGTTCATGAACGGCTCGTCGTCACTGGGTTTGTAGGCTTCGTCGACTTCTGCAGCCATTTCGAACTCTCTGTGAACCCCTGCTTGGCGGCGGCTTATAGCGGCAGCACCGGCCTTCCACAATAGCCGGGTTGCGCTTTGGAAGGGCCGTCCACAACCCAGCTATCGCCATGATTCTGCAACGCTTTCATGACATTTGCCAGAAAGGTTCAGGAATGCAACAAAGGCCCGGGGCGGGCGGAACGGGAAGGACCTGGCAAACCATGCGCTTTGAAGGAACGGCGGACTACGTTGCCACCGACGATCTCACGACCGCCGTCAACGCGGCCATCGTGCTGGAGCGCCCGCTGCTGGTGAAGGGCGAACCCGGCACCGGCAAGACCGTGCTGGCACGCGAGATCGCCAGCGCCATCGGCGCACCGATCATCGAATGGCACATCAAGTCGACGACCAAGGCGCAGCAGGGCCTCTACGAATATGACGCCGTCGCCCGCCTGCGCGACTCGCAGCTGGGCGACAAGCGCGTCCACGACATCGCCAACTACATCCGCCGCGGCAAGCTGTGGGAGGCCTTCACCGCGCCCGAGCGCCCGGTGCTGCTGATCGACGAGATCGACAAGGCCGACATCGAGTTCCCCAATGACCTCCTGCAGGAGTTGGACCGCATGGAGTTCTTCGTCTACGAGACCGGCGAGACGGTGAAGGCGCAGCGCCGGCCCATCGTCATCATCACATCCAACAACGAGAAGGAACTGCCGGACGCCTTCCTGCGCCGCTGCTTCTTCCACTACATCAAGTTCCCCGACGCCGAGACCATGCAGGCCATCGTCGACGTGCACTTCCCCGGCATCAAGAAGCGTCTTGTGTCGGAGGCTCTCAACATCTTCTTCGAACTGCGCGACGTGCCGGGCCTCAAGAAGAAGCCCTCGACCTCCGAACTCCTCGACTGGCTGAAGCTGCTGCTCAACGAGGACGTCGACGAGGCGACGCTGCGCGAGCGCGACCCGCGCAAGGTGATCCCGCCGCTGCACGGGGCACTCCTCAAGAACGAGCAGGACGTGATGCTGTTCGAACGTCTGGCCTTCATGGCCCGCCGGGAGGGCCGCTGAGATGGAGGAGCTCCGCGACACCATGGGCCGCACCGAACTGCTGCTGGCCACCCGCGCCAATGACGTCACCGCCGCCGCTGCCCTCATCGCCGCGGGC
Organism: uncultured Alphaproteobacteria bacterium; assembly: GCA_945957365.1. Lineage (GTDB taxonomy): Bacteria > Pseudomonadota > Alphaproteobacteria > Rhizobiales > Aestuariivirgaceae > Aestuariivirga. Next base: position 25,252 of record CAMFKI010000020.1, read on the forward strand.
GCCGACGTCAACGCCAAGGACATGATCGCCGACACGCCCTTCCTCTACGCCGCTGCCGAGGGACGCCTCGACATCCTGCGCCTGATCCTCGCCACCGGCCGCGCCAGGCTCGACGACACCAACCGCTACGGCGGCAATGCCCTGATCCCCGCCGCCCACCACGGCCACCCCGAAGTCGTGCGTGAACTGCTCAAGACGAAGATCGCCATCGACCACGTCAACCGCCTGGGCTGGACCGCGCTGCTCGAAACCATCATCCTCTCCGACGGTGGCCCCACCCACCAGGACATCATGGCGCAACTGATCGCCGCCGGCGCCGACGTGAACCTCGCCGATGGCGAAGGCGTCTCGGCCCTCAGCCACGCCAGGCAGCGCGGCTATCATGCGATGATGAAGATGCTCGAGGCGGCGGGGGCACGCTGAACCAGGCCCTCATCCGCCCTGTCGGGCACCTTCTCCCATCCTGCGGACGGGAGAAGGACTCGTTGCACGATCTCACCACGAGTCCTTCTCCCGTTGGCGCAGCCAATGGGAGAAGGTGGCCGACAGGCCGGATGAGGGCCCCTTCTACCGGTCGTTCCGGCTCATCCACTTCAGTGCATAAGGCACGAACCACGCATTGCCGCGATACCAGAACTTCGCCGGCGGCTCGGTGTCGAACACGCTCTCCCCTCCTGGCTCGCCGAGAATGCGCCGCGCGATCTTCTGCCCGAACAGCGTGCCCATGGGAACTCCGGCGAAGCAGTAGCCGCTGCCATAGTAGACTCCGTCATGGCAGCCGATGCGCGGCGTGATGTCGAAGGTGCCGCCGCATTTCCCCGTCCAAACATGGTCGAACTGGATGCCCGCCATGTCGGGGAAGATCCTTACCAGCCGCTGCTGCAGCCGCTCGGCCATCACCCGCAGGTCGGCGTCGACCTCGCCGGTCAGCCCGCCGAACTGGATGCGCGTGTTGTCGCCCGGCGCGATCCGCATCCAGTCGACGTTGAAGTTCCAGTCGATGAAGGTGCGGTCGCCCGGCAGCAGTGCCCGCACCCGGTTCTCGCTCATCGGCGCCGTCACCGCCTGGTAGGCATGAAACGGCATGATGCGCCGCTGCAGCCAGGGGAATTCCGCCCCGCCATAGCCATTGGTGGCGAACACCAGGTCGCGCGCCGCGACCTTCGCCCCCTTCACGAAGACCGTGAAGCCCTCGGCCTCCTTGCGGAAACCGTAAACCGGCGTGTGGGCGCAGATCGTCACACCGGCCTCGCGCGCCGCCTCGAGAAGCCCCTGGTGATAGAGGCCGGGGTGCAGCCCGGCGTGATCGGGAATGCGAACACCACCGAAACAATGATCGGTCGCGATCTCGTCGCGCTGTTCCGCCCGGCTCACCGTCTGGAACGGCTCGCCCAGATGCTGTTCACGCAGCGCGAATTCGCGCGCCATGTCGTCATACATCTGCGACGACGTCGCCAGCAGCAGGCGCCCCTGCTGCTTGTAGTGGCACGCGATGCTCTCCCGCGTCACCACGTCCCTGACCGCGACGAAGGCCTCCATCAGTTCGCCATAGGTGGCCTTCGCCTTGTCGAGGCCCTCGTGTTCCATGATCTCGCCGAAGGAATGCTTCAGCGTGCGCCCCACATAGCCCGCATTGCGGGTGGAGGCGCCATGGCCCGGCTCCTTGGCTTCGAACACCGTCACCTGCCGCCCGCCGCGCGCCAGCTTGATCGCCGCATTGAGTCCGGTGATGCCCGAGCCGACGATCGCCACGTCGGTGCGCGTGGGCGGAACGGCGCGCGAACCCTCTTCGTGCGGCGCAGCGCGCCACCAATAGGGATCGAAGGAGGCGTTGCCGCTCAGGGCCGTGCTGCCGAAGGCCATGTCAGGCCGCCTTTCCGTAGCGCCGCTCGTCCAGCCTGTCCTTCAGCTGCATGTACCAGTAGCCCGCCTGCACGCCGACGCGGCCGAAGGGCCCGCCCGCCCACTCCGGCGCATAGGGCGCGAAGCGCCGGTACTCATCGTCCTTCGCGCCGATCGCGCGGGCCATCAGGATGCCGCCCATCGCGGTGGTGTTCATGCCATGGCCACCGAAGGCCGTGGCCCACCACTGTCCCTCGCCGTCCGACCCGATCAGCGGCATGAAGTGGCGCGCATAGCCCATCAGCCCCGCCCAGGCATAATCGATCTTCGGGCTGCCGAGTTCCGGGAACACCGAGACCATGTCGCCCTTCATCCGCTCGCCGAGATGTGCGGGCTCCGACACCCGCGTGGTGATGGCGCCGCCCCACAGCAGCCGCCCCTCGTCCACCAGCCGGTAATAGTTTCCGGCGCGCCGGGTGTCCGAAATGGCGCTCCGTGTACGGATCACATCCTGCGTCAGCGGTTCGGTCACCGCCACATAGGTCGCCACCGGCAGGACCGCCCGCCCCGTCGGCTGGTGCAGCGCGCGGTCGAGCGACGACACGCAATAGACCACGTTCGCCGCGCGCAACTCGCCTTGCGCCGTGCGCACCGACCACGCAGCCCCCTGCTTCTCCACCGAAACGGCGGGAGAATTCTCATGAATTCTTGCGCCCGCCGCTTCGGCCTTCGCGGCGATCATCAGCGCATAGCGCAGCGGGTGCATGTGGAAGGCCGTGGGATCGTAGGAGGACTGGAAATAGCGCTTCGTGTTCACCCGCGCCCGCGTCTCGGCCACGTCGAAGAACTGCATCTCCTGGCCATAGTCCCTCGTCATCTCGGCCACCGCCGCCTGCTTCGCGGCGGCGTTCGAATAGCGGATGCAGCCCTGCCAGCCGTCGCCCATCTTGATCTTGGGGTCGGTCTCGGCGATCTCGCGCCGCACGAATTCGGTGCCATGCCGCGACAGCTGGTAGAGCGCCTGCGCCGCCGGCAGTCCCACCCGCTTCGCCACGCTGCCCATGCCCTCCGCGAAGCCGTTGGACACGAAGCCGCCGTTCCGGCCCGAAGCCCCCCAGGCGATCCGCCTCGCCTCCAGCAGCACCACGGAGGTGCCGCGCCTCGCCAGTTCCAGCGCCGTCGTCAGTCCGGCGAGGCCGGCGCCGATGACGCAGGCCTCGGCTTCCACCCGGCCGGTCAGGGCTGGCCGCAGCGCCCCCCGCTCCGCCGTCGCCTCGTACCAGGTCCGTTCGGAATAATTCGCGTCGATCATCTCAACCCTCAATCGCGCCAGTTGCTCCCGCCCCATGCCTTCCGCTATGGAACGCTTCATGCGCTTCACTTCAGGCAAAGACTTCGCGAACCAGCCTCGGAAGGCGGTCACCATATTCGGCATGTCCGGTGTGGGCAAGACGACGCTCTCGAACCTCCTGCAGGATTCGGGCTGGTATCACTATTCCGTCGATTACCGCATCGGCACCCGCTACATGGGCGAGCACATCGTCGACAATTTCAAGCGCGAGGCGATGCGCGTTCCCTTCCTGCGCGACTTGCTGCTGTCGGACTCGATCCACATCCAGTCCAACATCACCTTCGACCACCTGAAGCCGCTGTCGACCTATCTCGGCAAGCCCGGGAACCCGGACAAGGGCGGCATCTCGTTCGCCGAATACAAGAAGCGCCAGCAGCAGCACCGCGCGGCCGAAATCTCGGCCCTGCTCGATGTTCCCGCCTTCATCGACAAGGCGCGCGACATCTACCGTTACGAGAACTTCGTCTGCGACTCCGGCGGCTCGCTGTGCGAGATCGTCGATCCCTCGGACCCGCGCGACCCGGTGCTCTCCTGCCTCGCCGAGAACACCCTGCTCCTCTACATCGAGGGCACGCCGGAGCACACCCGCATGCTGGTCGAGCGCTTCCGCAAGGATCCGAAGCCCATGTACTACCAGCCCCAGTTCCTCGAGCGGAAATGGGCCGAATACAAGCAGCTCAACGCAATCTCGCAGGACGAGGACGTCGACCCGGACGGCTTCGCCGTGTGGGGCTTCGAACAGCTCCTCCACCACCGCATCCCGCTCTACAAGGCGATTGCCGACAACTTCGGCTACACGGCCCGAATGCGTGACGTACCCTCCGTCCAGTCCGAACAGGACTTCACCGCACTCGTCGCCAACGCCATCGCAAAGTAATCCACATGCCCATCCGCATCCCGAACGACCTTCCGGCCCGCCGCACGCTCGAATCCGAGGGCGTAATGGTGATGACGGAAGCGAGTGCCGCCCGCCAGGACATCCGCCCCCTGCGCCTCGGCCTCCTCAACCTGATGCCCAACAAGATCAAGACCGAGACGCAGTTCGCCCGCCTCATCGGCGCCACGCCGCTGCAGGTCGAGTTGACCCTCGTCAAGATCACCTCTCACACGCCGAAGAACACCGATCCCGAACACATGCTCGCCTTCTACGAGGACTGGGAAGACGTGAAGTCGAGCAAGTTCGACGGCTTCATCGTCACCGGCGCGCCGGTGGAACTCCTCGAGTTCGACGACGTCAATTACTGGGATGAGCTGTCGCGCATCTACGACTGGACGCAGACGCATGTGCACTCGACCTTCAACATCTGCTGGGGTGCGCAGGCGGCGCTGTGGCACTTCCACAAGGTGCCCAAGCACGCGCTGCCGAAAAAGCGCTTCGGCGTCTACACTCACCGCAACCTGAAGCCCAACTCGCCCTATCTGCGCGGCTTCTCGGACGACTTCTCGATCCCCGTCTCGCGCTGGACCGAGAACCGGCGCGCCGACCTGCCCGCCGGCAACGGCCTCGAGCTGCTGATGGAGTCCGACGAGGCCGGGCTCTGCCTCATCAACGACCCGGCCCGCCGCTCGCTCTACATGTTCAACCACATCGAGTACGACACCACCTCGCTGTCGGACGAATACTGGCGTGACCGCAACGCCGGCAAGCCGATCGAGCTTCCCGTCAACTACTTCCCCAAGGACGATCCGGAACAGCCGCCCGAGAACCGCTGGCGCAGCCACGCCCATCTCCTCTTCGGCAACTGGATCAACGAGGTCTACCAGACGACACCCTTCGACCTCGCGAAGATCGGCGACTGAAGGACCCTCATCCGCCCTGTCGGGCACCTTCTCCCATTGCTGCGCAACGGGAGAAGGACTCGGGGCGCGCGCGCGCGATCTCCCCACGAGTCCTTCTCCCGTCGGCGAAGCCGATGGGAGAAGGTGGCCGAAGGCCGGATGAGGGCCCCCGACTGCGAGTCCACCCACCCCGGCACAAGGCTCCGCCCACGCTCTCCCCATGTGGCCACATGGAAGGAACGGAAGGGCCAGGCTCCGGTGCCGGGGCCTGAGAAAACAGATTCACGATGTCAATCAGCAGCAGGCACGGCGAGTCCGGATACATAGCACATACTAGGAACAAAGTCAATATCTAAGAATGTCGTCTCGCTCCGAAAACCGTCCCCGCCCGGCCCGCCGTGCTTTCATTTCGTCAAAAACCCCGTCTAGCCTGACCCTCAAAATCGGGAATCGCCCATGCCAGACCGCCAGCTTCTGCTGCTTCGCCATGCCAAGGCCGTGCTCGGCGAGGGGCTCGAGGATTTCGACCGGCCGCTGGCGCTGCGCGGCGAAAGGGCCGCCGCGGTGATGGGCCGCTACATGGCCGAAAACGGGCTGGCGCCGGAGCTGGTCCTCTGTTCCCCCGCCCGCCGCACCGCCCAGACCTGGGAGATCGCGGCGCGGGAACTTCCGCAAACCGAACTCCATCTCGTGGAAGCGCTTTACGACTTCGGCAGCGGCGAGGCGCTGCTCGAGGTGATCCGCGGCCGCGGCGACATGGTGAAGCGCCTCCTCCTCGTCGCCCACAATCCCGCCACCCAGAACCTCGCGGTGGCGCTCGCCGGCGCGGGCGACAAGGCGCTGCGCCGCGAGATGATGGAGAAATATCCCACCGCAGCACTCGCCGTCCTCGGCTTCTCCGGCGGCAGCTGGGCCGAGACCGCGGAAGGCCAGGGCCACCTCGACGCCTTCATCCGGCCCCGCGAGCTGGACTAGACTTTCCCTTGCGTTGCCGGTCGAACCGCACCACTTATGCGGTCGAAAGGGGTATGACCGATCGTCATTTTCACGGATATCGTCGATGGCACCCGCATCGCCGCGGGCGGCCTGTCTGATTTCGCCACCGGGCTGGTGAACCCCTCGGTGCGTCTGGGTGTCACCGGCCTGTCGCGCGCCGGCAAGACGGTGTTCATCACCGCCCTCGTCAACGCGCTTCTGAAGGGCGGGCGCTTTCCAGCCTTCGAGGCCCTGGCCGGCGGCCGCATCAGCCGCTGCTATCTGGAGCCGCAGCCCGATGACACGCTGCCGCGCTTCGCCTTCGAAAGCCACACGAGGGCGCTCACGGGCGAGGCCCGGCACTGGCCCGAAAGCACCAGCCGCATCAGCCAGCTGCGCATCACCGCGGAATATACGCCGCGCGGCCTCATCGCCCGCAACCTCGGCTCGGGAAAGCTTCACATCGACATCGTCGACTATCCGGGCGAGTGGCTGCTCGACCTGCCGCTGATGCGCATGAGCTACGCCGACTGGTCGGCCGCCACGGTCGCCGCCAGCCGCGTGGCGCCGCGCCGCGACTACGCGGGCGAGTGGCACGCCCTGCTCGCGACCCTCGATCCCGCCAAGCCCGCCGACGAGCAGGATGCCATCATCGCGGCGGAGGTCTTCACCGCCTATCTCGCGCGCTGCCGCAAGGACGACGTCTCGCTGTCCACGCTGCCGCCCGGCCGCTTCCTCATGCCCGGCGATTTCCGCGGCTCGCCGCTCCTCGCCTTCGCTCCGCTCGACATTGCTCCGGGTACGGATCTTTCCAGGGGTTCGCTCGGCGCCCTGATGGAGCGGCGCTACCGGGCCTATGTCGCGAGCATCGTGAAGCCGTTCTTCTATGGCCACTTCGCCAGGCTCGACCGCCAGATCGTGCTGGTCGACGCGCTGACCGCGCTGAACGCCGGGGCCTCCGCCGTGAAGGACCTGCAGCACGCGCTGGCCGATATACTCTCCTGCTTCCGCCAGGGACAGAACTCGCTGGTTTCGAGCCTCTTCGGCCGCCGCATCGACAAGGTGCTGTTCGCCGCCACCAAGGCCGACCTGCTGCACCACACCAGCCATGACCGGCTGGAGAACATCCTCGAGCTCATCGTCGAGCAGGCGATGGTGCGGGCCGAATACTCCGGCGCCACCATCGACGTCGCGGCGCTGGCCGCCATTCGCGCCACGCGCGAGGCAAGCGTCAAGCAGAAGGGCGAGACGCTCGAATGCATCGTCGGCACGCCGCTCGCCGGCGAAACCGTGGGCGGCACGGCCTTCGACGGCAGCACCGAAGCCGCGATCTTCCCTGGCGACCTGCCGAAGGATCCGCAGAAGGCGCTCGACGGCTCGCTCGAGGGCAGCCTCAAGTTCGTGCGCTTCCGCCCGCCGCTGCCGAAGGACGGCACCTGGCCGGCGATCCGCCTCGACCGCACCATGGAATTCCTGCTGGGAGACCGCTTCCAATGAACGAGCCGCGCCATCCGCAGGCCTTCGTGCTGGACGAACCCGGCGAAGCGGACCCGCCGCAGCGCAAGCCCCGCGCCATCACCGGCATCACCTTCGAGCCCGAGGTGGACGAGGGCGCGCTCATCGTCATGCCGCCCGCCGTGGCGCGGCCGGCGCGCTTCCGCTGGGGCGCGCTGCTGTTCTCCGCCCTCTTCACCCTCGTCACCATGTGGGCCGGTCTCTCGATCTCGAAGCTGGTCGAGGATTTCTTCGCGCGCTCGCCCGTCCTCGGCTGGACGGCGCTGGCGGTGGCCGGGGTCGCGGCCTTCGCCGCCTTCGCGATCATCCTGCGCGAGATCTGGGCGCTGGCCCGCCTGCGCCGCATCGAGCACATCCAGGTCGATGCCGCCCACGCCATCAACACCGACGACAGTGCCGCCGCCAAGCGCGCCGTCGAACAGTTGAAGTCGCTCTATGCCGGCCGCCCGGACGCACAGCTCGGACTGCGCGAGATGAAGCGCTACGAGGCCGACATCCTCGACGGCCGTGCCCGCATCCGCCTGGCCGAGCGCCACCTCGTCGACTGGCGCGACGGCGAGGCGCACCGCATCATCGCCCACGCCGCGCGGCGCATCACGCTGCTCACCACCGTGGCGCCCACCGCTGCCCTCGATATCCTGCTGGTCGCGGCGCAGAACCTGCGCATGATGCGCGAGCTGGCGACCCTCTACGGCGGCCGGCCCTCTACCCTCTCGACGCTGCGTCTCGCACGCATGGTGATCAGCCATCTCGCGGTCACCGGCGGCATCGCGCTGTCCGACAATCTTCTCCAGCACGTCGTTGGCCGCGGCCTGCTCGGCCGTCTGTCCTCACGTTTCGGCGAGGGCACGGTGAACGGCATCCTCACCGCCCGCGTCGGGTTGGCGGCGCGCGACGTGTGCAGGCCGATCCCGCAGGAAACCTCCGCCAAGGACACGCTCGGCAGCCTGATGAAGGAACTCGTGTCCTCCGCGCCGCAGGAGAAGGAGGAATGAAGCGCCTCGCCGCTCTCCTCGTCCTGGTGGCCCTGGCGCCAGCCGCGCAGGCCACCGAGAGCCGCGGCACACGCATCGCCATGGCGGTGGCGCTCCTCGACGTCGTGCAGGAACATTGCGAAGGCCGCTACAGGGTGGACGAGCAGGTGAAGGCGACCCTGCTCAGGCACTTCCACGAATACGACATCGCCGGCCTCGCCTCGTTGCTGTCGCGGCCGCTGAACAGCTTCTACGAGGACTTCACCTACCAGGCGAAGCAGGGCCGCGACGCGTTCTGCCGCAACGCCCCCGCCGAGGCGCAGCGCACCGGCTATCCGGTGCTGGTGGCAGGGGGCGGCTGATGTTCCTCACCTTCTTCACCGAACTCAAGGGTGCGGGCGTTCCCGTCTCGCTCAAGGAGTACCTCACCCTCATCGAGGCGCTGAACGCCGAACTCGCGCAATATTCGACCGAACAGTTCTACTATCTCGCGCGCGCCGCGCTGGTGAAGGACGAGCGCAACCTCGATCGTTTCGACCGCGTCTTCGGCCATGTCTTCAGGGGGCTCGCAACACCCGCCGACGCGTTGCTCGCCGAAATTCCGGAAGAGTGGCTGAAGAAGCTCGCCGAGAAGCACCTGAGCGAGGAGGAGAAGAATCTGGTCAAGGCGCTGGGCGGCCTCGACAAGATTCTCGAAGAACTGAAGAAACGCCTTGCGGAGCAGAAGGCCCGTCACCAGGGCGGATCGAAATGGGTCGGCACCGCCGGCACCTCGCCCTTCGGCGCTCACGGCTACAATCCGGCAGGCGTCAGGATCGGCCAGGAGAAGAACCGCAACAACTCCGCGGTCAAGGTCTGGGACAGGCGCGAGTTCAAGGACCTCGACGACACGGTCGAACTGGGCACCCGCAACATCAAGGTGGCGCTCAGGCGGCTGCGCAGGTTCGCGCGCGAGGGGGCGGCCGAGGAACTCGACCTCCCCGACACCATCCGCTCCACCGCGCGCCAGGGCTGGCTCGACGTGAAGCTGGTCCCCGAACGCCGCAACACGGTGAAGGTTCTGATCTTCCTCGATGTCGGCGGCTCGATGGACCCCCATGTCCGCGTTTGCGAGGAACTGTTCTCCGCCGCCCGCGCCGAGTTCAAACATCTCGAATATTTCTACTTCCACAATTGCGTTTATGAAGGGGTGTGGAAGAACAACCGCCGGCGCAACGCCGAGCGCCTCGACACCTGGAAGCTGCTCCACACCTATCCGCACGACTACAAGGTGATCTTCGTCGGCGACGCGTCGATGAGCCCCTTCGAGCTCACCCATGAGGGCGGCTCGGTCGAACACTGGAACGAGGAACCCGGGATCGCCTGGCTGCAGCGCATCGCCGCGACCTATCCGAAGGCGGTGTGGCTCAATCCCTCGCAGGAGAAATACTGGAGCTACTCGCCCTCGATCGGCCTCGTGGCACGCACCTTCGAGGGCCGCATGTTCCCGCTGACCCTCGCCGGCATCGACCGCGCCATGCGTGAATTGATGCGTTGATCCACCTGCCGTAGAGTCATCTCATCGCACCGGGCCGCGGCGACGGAAACGGCGCCACGCCCGCGTCTTGTCAGCATCGGATCACAATGGAGTATCACGATGCGCACGCGAACTAAGTTACTTCTCGCCGCCGGTGCGGCCACCATGCTGAGCCTCGGCGGTCTCGCCGGCCTTGCCCAGGCGGACATGCCGGGCGGCCCCGGCGGCAGCTGCGGCATGCGCCACGGCTTCGGCATGATGGGCCCGGGCATGATGGGCTGGGGCATGATGGGCCAACAGATGATGGACCGCTATGACGCCAACAAGGATGGCAAGATCACCCAGGCCGAGATCGACCAGAACCGCCAGCAGTGGCTGAGCGAGTTCGACACCAACAAGGACGGCATGCTGTCGCTCGACGAATACAAGATGCTCTGGCTCAAGGAGCACAACGAGATGATGGTGCGCGAATTCCAGTTCTTCGACCGCGACGGCAATGGCGAAGTGACGATCGAGGAATACAAGGGCCCGCTGGCCGATATCGTGGCCGACCGCGATCGGAACAATGACGGCTCGCTCGGCAAGGACGACCGGCCGACCGGTGACGCAGCGGGCGAGCGTCCGCGATGGCGCCACCTCCACGGCATGATGGCTCCGGGCATGCGGGCCCACGCCATGGGCGGCGACGGCCCCTGCATGGGCGGCGGCGGCCCGGGCCGCGACGACGGCGCGCCGGGCGATGACCCCGCCGCTCCCTGATGCCAAGTCCGACCCGGAGCCCTGTGCGCTCCGGGTCTTTCCTTTTGCCGCCTTTCCCGCCATCAAGGGGGCATGAACCAGCTTGACGGAACCAATCTCGTAACCGCCTTCACGCCGCTCTCCGGCCTGTCCGGCGGCATCCTGATCGGCCTCTCGGCCGTGCTGCTGATGGGGGCGCTCGGCCGCGTGGCAGGCATCACCGGCATTTTCGCGCCGCTGCTTGGCCGCTGGCGGCCCGACAATGCCTGGCGCGCCCTGTTCCTCATCGGCATGCTGGCGGGCGCCATCCTCACCGCGCTGCTCGGCGGCTTCGATTCGGACAGCATGGCCTTTCCCGGCAATCCGCTGACCACCGTCGTGGGTGGGTTCCTCGTCGGCATCGGCACGGTGCTGGGCGGAGGCTGTACCTCGGGCCACGGCATCTGCGGCATCGCCAGGCTGTCGGTGCGCAGCATGGTCTCGACAGCGGTATTCATGTTCTTCGCGGTGGCCACCGTCTTCATGCTGCGCCACGTGATCGGAGCCTCATGATGGACAAGCTCACAGCCCTCTTTGCCGGCCTGCTCTTCGGCGCCGGCCTCACGCTTTCCGGCATGGTGAACCCCATGAAGGTGCAGAACTTCATGGACATCTTCGGCCGCTGGGATCCCACCCTGCTCTTCGTCATGGCGGCCGCACTCGCCGTTACTTATGCGGGTTATCAGATGGTTCTGAAGGCGCCTCGACCGCGCTTCGCGCTCGCCTTCATCATCCCCTCGCTGCAGGGGATCGACGAACGGCTGATCGGCGGTGCCGTGGTCTTCGGCCTCGGCTGGGGCCTCACCGGCTTCTGCCCGGGTCCGGCCATCGCCTCGCTGGTCTTCGGCTACTGGCCGTCGGTGTGGTTCGTCATCGCCATGGCGGCGGGCATGGCGATCGCCCGCCATCTCTTTCTGGGTACGGACGAGTCGCCTTCCGACGGCTGAACCGTCACAGGCGGCCGTACTGCTTCATCAGGGCCAGCAGCTGATCGGCCGGCAGCGCCACGGCGGTGTTGCCGTCGCGGCCCGTCATGGTATCGGCCATCAGCATGGCGTCGATCACCGCTTCCTCGGTCGCCTCCACCGTGGCCATGAACAGCGCGTCGATGTCGCCATTGCGGAGCGTGGCCATCTGCGTCAGCCCGCCGCGCTGCGAGAATGCCGCCGCGTTGGCCGTCGAGAAGGCGAGGAAAATGTCGCCCGAGGAATTGTTGCCCACCGTGCCGGTGCGGGCAAGCCCCAACGGAACGCGGCGCGCGAGGCGCTTCAGCTGGTGCGCCATCAGCGGCGCGTCGGTGGCGAGGATGGCGATCACCGAGCCCTGTTCCTTGCCGCGCAGCTTGCCCTCGCGCAGATGGCGGCCAACCGGCACGCCCAGCACCGTGAAATCCTCCCGCCGCCCGAAGTTCGACTGCACGAAGACGCCGAGCGTGTAACGCTCGCCCGCGATCTCGACGAGGCGCGAGGCGGAGCCGTTGCCTGCCTTGAAGTCGTAGGTCAGCATGCCGGTTCCGCCGCCGACGCTGCCCATGGCCACGGGCCCCGAACGCGCCGAGTCGAGCGCCTCCAGCGTGTGCTCCGCGGTGACGTGGAATCCGTTGATGTCGTTCAGGTCGCCGTCATAGGTTTCGGCGGCGACCGGCAGGCCCCAGTCCTGGCCGGTGCCCACGCCATGCCCGACGAGCCAGCGGATGGTCGCGTCGCGCGTCACCCCGCAGGAGTGGGTGTTGGTGATGGTGATCGGCGTCTGCAACTCGCCCGCCTCCTCGATCCAGACGACGCCCGTCATCTCGCCATTGCCGTTAAGGGAATAATATCCGGCGGCGCAGGGCACCTCGACCCCGGCCCTGCCCCGCGGCAGGATCGCCGTGACGCCGGTGCGCACCGGGCCTTGGCCGATTTTCAGGGGACCCTCGCCCGAAATCAGCGTCACCTGCCCCACCTCGACGCCGGCCACGTCGGTGATGGCGTTCCACCGGCCCGGCGTTCCGGGAAACGGCAGGCCCAGGTCGCGGCCCCGCCTGCGCTCGTTCATCGCCTCACCTCCAAACCGTCAAATTCCCGTCAAGCCTAGCAAATCTGCTTGCCGCGTCGAGGCCCAACCCGTTAACTCGACGGCCATCGCAGGAGACTGATTTGTCCGGACCGAAACACGCCCACAATCCGTGGTGGACCCTGGCGCTCCCGCTGCTCGCCGCAGCGCTGGTCATCGCCTATTTCGCCGGACTGGTGCCGAAGGAGCAGCCGCTGGTCTTCGTGGTCGAGGCGCTCATCCTGCTGGGCGCCGTGTTCTCCGCCGTGCACCACGCCGAAGTCGTCGGCAACCGGGTTGGCGAGCCCTTCGGTTCGATCATCCTCGCGGTCTCGGTCACCATCATCGAGGTGGGCCTCATCGTGGCGCTGATGCTGGCGGCGGACGACGGCGGCCCCACCATCGCGCGCGACACGGTCTATTCCGCCGTCATGCTGGTGCTCACCGGATTGATCGGCCTGTGCCTCGTGATGGGCGGCCACAAGCATCACGAGCAGACCATCAAGGTCACCGGAACATCGTCCTACCTCGCCGTGCTCGGCACACTCACCGTGACGGCGCTGATCCTGCCCAACTTCACCACGTCCACTTCGGGCCCGACCTACAGCCCGGTGCAGCTCACCGCCGTCGCGCTGGTGTCGATCATGCTCTACGGCGCCTTCATGTTCGTGCAGACGGTGCGCCACCGCGACTACTTCCTCGCCGCGGTCGACGACACCGACCTCGAGCATTACGAGCACCCGACCAGCCGGCAGGCCGGCATCAGCCTGGCTTTCCTCCTCGTCTCGCTGGCGGGCGTCGTCCTCGTGGCCAAGATGCTGGCCCCCGCGCTCGACGATCTGATCGATCTCGCGGGGCTCCCGCCCTCCTTCACCGGCGTGGTGATCGCCGCCCTCGTGCTGGCGCCCGAAAGCATCGCCGCGGTGCGCGCCTCGCTCGCCAACCGGCCGCAGACCGCCATCAACCTCGCGCTCGGCTCGGCCCTCGCCTCGATCGCGCTGACCATTCCGATCATCACGCTGCTCGGCGCCTTCGACAACGTGGACCTCGCACTCGGCGTGCCGCCCGCCAAGATTGTGCTGCTGTCGCTCGCGCTCTTCGTCAGCGCCATCACGCTGCTGCCGGGCCGGACAACCGTCCTGCAGGGCTTCGTGCATCTCGGCCTGTTCATCATGTTCGTGGTGGTGGCGGCGGTTCCATAGGGCAGTTTGAGCTTCCCATGGCGGCCACCCTGCCCCACATTGACGTGGGGGCGGGGAGCGAGGCCGGATGCCGTCTGAGACAGCGTATTACTACAGGGAATTCCTGATCGTTCTCGGCGTGGCGGGCCTCGCCGTGCCGCTGTTCCTGCGGCTCGGCGTCAATGCCGTGCTGGCCTTCCTCATCATGGGCGTGCTGCTCAGCCCCGACATCCTCGGCAACCTGTCGCACTACGTGCCGGTGCTCTCGACGCTTGGCATTTCGGATCCGGAAAGCCTTTCGCACATCGCCGATCTCGGCGTCGTCTTCCTGCTCTTCCTCATCGGGCTCGAACTCTCCTTCGAGCGGCTGAACACCATGCGCCGGCTGGTCTTCGGTCTCGGCGGACTGCAGGTGGTGCTGAGCCTCGCGGCCGTCGCCCTTGCCGCCCTGCTGATGGGCCTCGACATGCGCACCGCGCTGGTGGCGGGTGCGGCGCTGTCGCTCTCCTCCACCGCCATCGTGGTGCAGCTGCTTTCGGACGCGAAGCGGCTCGGCTCGCAGACGGGGCGATTGAGCTTCGCCATCCTGCTGATGCAGGATCTCGCGGTCATCCCCTTCCTGCTGCTGCTGCCCATCCTCGGCCAGCGCAGCGAAGGCAACGTGGCGGTGAGCGTGCTGCTGGCGCTGTTGCAGGCACTCGCCGCCGTCGCCGTGATCATCGGCGTCGGGCGCTACCTTTTGCGCCCGCTGCTCAGGCTCGTCGCGCGCACCGGCAGCTCGGACCTGTTCATGGCGGCGACCCTCCTGATCGCGGTGGGGGCCGCCGCCGCGGCGAGTCTTGCCGGCATATCGATGACGCTCGGCGCCTTCATCGCCGGGCTGATGCTGGCCGAGACCGAATACCGCCGCGCCATCGAAGCGGTGATCGAGCCGTTCAAAGGCCTGCTGCTCGGCACCTTCTTTCTCGTCATCGGCCTGAGGCTCGACCTCGCGACATTGTTCGCGGCGCCGCTCTACACGCTCGGCATGGCAGTGGGCCTGATCGTGATCAAGAGCGCCATCGTCTATGTCCTCGCCCGGCTGTTCCGGGTCAACCGCGGGGCGTCGCTCGAATCCGCCATGCTGCTTGGCCCCTGCGGCGAATTCGGTTTCGTCATCGCCGGAACGGCCTTGGCCTATGGCCTGATCGGCGATCCCACCAGCCGCAACATCATGCTGCTCGTGACGCTCACGATGATTGCCCTGCCCCTCCTCGCCCGGATCGGCGCCAACCTCACCCGATCGCTGCGCCAGCGGGCCGCAGCGGCCGGCGTGCAGACGGTGCTGCCGGAGGACAGCGAACAGCGCGTCATCATCGCGGGTTTCGGCCGTGTCGGCCACCTGGTCGCCTCGATGCTGGACGAGCACAAGATCGCCTATCTCGCCGTCGACACCGATGCCGACCTCGTGTCGCGCGAGGCAAAGGCGGGCAGCAAGGTCTATTACGGCGACGCCGCCAATGCCGAGTTCCTCAGGCGCTGCGGCCTGGCGGAAGCGCGCGCCCTCGCGGTCACCATGGACAATCCGGTGCGCGTCGACGAGGTGGTGCGGGTGGCGCGCCTGCTACGGGGCGACCTCAAGATCATCGCCAGGGCGCGCGACGAGCGCCACGCGCAGCGCCTCTATGCGGCAGGCGTCACCGAGGCCGTTCCGGAGACGATCGAATCGAGCCTGCAGCTCGGCGAGGCGCTGCTGGTCGAGACCGGGGTTCCCATGGGCCTTGCCATCGCCTCGGTGCATGAGCGCCGCGACGGCTTCCGCAAGCTCCTGGGCCGGCCCAACCGGCGCGAGGAAGTGGCCCTGGCGAAGAAGCGGCTGCGGCGGGAAAAGTCGGCGAAGTGACCTAGTCGTCGTGGCGCTGGTTACGCCAGCGGGTGATGATCTGGTCGACGATCTTTGGGTCGTCCTCCGGCTTGTTCCATGCCGCGGTGAACAGCGGATCGTTGGAACTCGGCCGGCGCTCCTCCGCGAGGAAGTCGATGGCGACGCGCACCGGCATCGGGACGGCTTCGCCGAACACGATGCATTCGCGGTTGCGCAGCGAGGATACCCCGCTCACCACGCCATGCGCCCAGTCGGGAACCGCGCTCTTGATGAAGTCCTGGTCGCGCTCCGTCGTGAGCCTCAGCACGATCAGCGTGCCGCATTGCGACAGGACGGATTCCGAGAGATCGGACGGACGCTGCGAGATCAGCCCCAGCGAAATGCCGTGCTTGCGGCCCTCCTTGGCGATGCGCTCGAAATTGCGCTGGGCGGCGGAGTGAACGTTGCTGTTCTCGCGCGGCAGGTAGCGCTGGGCCTCCTCGCAGACCAGCAGGATCGGGATGCGCTCTTCCGGCCGCGACCAGATCGAATAGTCGAACACGATGCGCGAGATCATCGACACCACGACGTTGACGATCTCGGACGGCATGCCCGACACGTCGACAATGGTCAGCGGCTTCGCCTGCGTCGGAATGCGCAGCAGCGTGGTGAGAAGCTCGTTCATCGAGTCGGCGACGAGGCTGTTGCCGAACATGAAAGCAAAGCGCGGATCGCGCCACACCTCCTCCATCTTCAGCTTGAGGCGGACATAGCGCGACGCATCGGCCGATTTTTCCAGCCGGCCCGCTTCGAGCTCCAGCTCCTCGAGCAGGTCGGCGATGAAATAGGGCACCGGGCTGTCGGCGGTCACCCGCTCGATCTCGATGTTGAGGAAGTTCTTCTGGCGCACGTGCAGCAGGCACTTGCCGAGAATGTCGCGGTCGCGCTCGCGCGAGGCGCCGTCGCTGGTGAGGAAGGCTTCCGCATGTTCCTCGAAGTTCATCAGCCAATACGGCAGCTTCAGCGTGTCGACGTTGAGCAGGATGCTGTTGTTGCGGAAGGCGCTGGCATATTCCCCGTGCGGATCGATCAGCACCACATGGCCGTTGGGCGCCGCCCCCAGAACCTTGTGCAGCAGGGCCGCCACCGAGGTGGACTTGCCGACGCCGGTCGAGCCCAGCACGGCGAAATGCTTGCCGAGCAGGGCATCGAGATTGAGTTCGGCCTTGAGGTCGTCGGTCGGATGAATGACACCCAGCGAGATCGTCGTGACGCCGTCCGGCCGGAAGATCTTCGACCAGTCCTCGATCGAAGTGGCGAACACCTTGTCGCCCGGAAACGGATAGTGCGACACGCCGCGCTTGAACTCGACGAGGCTGCCGTCAGCACTTTCCACGCCCTCGCCGATGAAGCCGATCTCGACTTCGACTCCTTCGACGCCGGAGCGCGATGGATACATGTGATCGATGGAGGCGAGCACGCTGACGTCGCCGACCGCGATCTTGACCAGCGCGCCGACCTTCGCCCTCTGCGAACTCGCTCCGCCATCGTCCCGCCGCGTGATGGCGTCGTTCAGCCGCATCGTCGCGGTGGTTCCCGCCACGGCGACGATTGCCCCCAGCAATAGTTCAGTTCCCACCGTTACCTGCCGTCATCTCGCGTGAAGAAATCGTAGTGCCCCGCGATCAGGCTCACACGGCTGGAGTCAGGAAACAAGCGCCGCGCACCAATGTGGTTAGCGCGCGGCGGCAGCAGTCGGCGGGCAGCCGCATAGGGCAACCCTCGCGATCAGGCGCGGCAGAATCGGAAGATCAGGAGACGCCGAGCTTCTTCTGCAGGTTGGAGCTCGAGGTGGTGTACTGGAACATCAGGCGCTCGCCTGGATTCTTCAGCTTGAACACCTTCTGCGCCATCAGCGCGGCCTCGTGGAAGCCCGACAGGATGAGCTTCAGCTTGCCGGGATAGGTGTTGATGTCGCCGATGGCGAAGATGCCCTCGACCGACGTCTCGAACTTCTCGGTGTCGACCGGGATCAGGTTCTCATGCAGGTTGAGGCCCCATTCCGCGACAGGGCCGAGCTTCATGGTGAGGCCGAAGAACGGCAGCATGGCGTTGCAGGCAATATCGAAGCTGGTGCCGTCATTGCCCTTCACGGTGGCGGCGGAGAGCAGGCCGCTGTCGCCCTTGAGGCCGGTCACCTGGCCGAGCTTCAGCCCCATCTTCCCGGCCTCGACCAGCTCGCGCATCTTCTTCACCGAGTCCGGCGCGGCGCGGAATTCGTCACGCCGGTGCAGCAGCGTCAGGCTCCTGGCGATGGGCTGGAGGTTGATCGTCCAATCGAGCGCCGAGTCGCCGCCGCCGACGATCAGCACGTCCTTGCCGCGCAGCGCTTCCATCTTCTTGACCGAGTAGAACACCGAGGCGTTCTCATAGACGTCGATCCCCGGGATCGGCGGCTTCTTCGGCTGGAAGGAGCCGCCGCCCGCGGCGATCACCACCACCTTGGAGCGGAACCTGAGGCCGCCGTCGGTCTCGACCTCGAAGTCGGCATCGCCGAGCTTCTTCACCGCCGTCACCATGTGGTTGAAGTGGAACTCGGGGTGGAACGGCTTGATCTGCTCCATGAGTCGGGAGGTGAGTTCGGCGCCTGTCACGATGGGCAGGGCCGGAATGTCGTAGATCGGCTTTTCGGGATAAAGCTCGGCGCACTGCCCGCCCGGCCGGTCGAGGATGTCGACCACGTGGCAGCGGATGTCGAGCAGGCCCAGTTCGAACACGGCGAAGAGGCCGCAGGGTCCGGCGCCGATGATGACGGCATCGGTGGTGATCACATCCGACATGGCGCTCGGCCCTCTTTCCTCAGAACTGCTTTTCGGGAACCTTGACGCGCAGCCCGTCCAGCGCGTCCGAGACCTTGATCTGGCAGGAGAGGCGGGAATTGTCACGGACGTCGAAGGCGAAGTCCAGCATGTCCTCTTCCATTGGGTTGCGCGCCCCGACCTTCGCCACCCAGTCGGGCTCGATGTAGACATGGCAGGTGGCGCAGGCGCAGGCGCCGCCGCAGTCGGCATCGATGCCGGGCACCTGGTTCTTCACGGCGGTTTCCATGACGGACATGCCGGGAAGCCCGTCCACCGTCTGCTCGCTGCCGTTGTGCTGGATGAAGGTGATCTTGGCCATGAGGGATCCACAGAAACGCGTTCGATTTGTCGGGCGGGTTTCTAGGGGATCACCCGGCGAAACACAACTGCGCCGGTTTTAGGCGGCGGTTTCCGGATAGACGGCGCGGGCCGCCGCGCCGAATTCGGCTGCCGCCGCCTTCAGACCCTGGAGCCGCAGCAGCCTGAGGCCCGAATCGCCGGGAAAGGCCAGCATCTCGAGGCAGGCCGCAAGGTTTTGCAACTTCTGCGCGCCGACCGCCGCCGCCGAGCCCTTCAGCGTATGCGCGGCGAATTTCCACTCGGCCGCCGTCCGCGCCTCGTCCAGAAGCGCCAGAGTGGCCGGCAGCTGGGCCAGGAACAAGCCCAGCACTTCAACCGCAAGCCTTTGATCATGCATGGTATTATGTTCAAGGCCGAGGCGGTCGAACACCGCGCTGTCGGCATTGGGCTTCAGCTTCGCATTGGCCATCGGCACGAACTCCCACACGCCCCCGCCACGAGACTAGCCGCGAAGGCCTGAGCAGTTGGTAAAGGGAATGGGTGGAAGCCGCAATTTCCACAAATTTTTCAATGTCCACAGGGGTCTTAACCAATTATTAAATAATCGCGCCCGGCGGGCCGATGGCGGGTTCAACCGCCCCACCCGATGGGCTATGGTTAAATCGAGAAGCCGCGTCCGCAGTGACGGGCCCCTGCCCCGGCCACAAAAAAGCCGGGCCGGGCCATCATCGGATGCGATTGGGGAATGCGGCAACCCGGAGAGGGCCGCTGGTTTGTAATTGTGCGGGATATTGACACATGGCCAACACCACCGACACGCGCCGTTCTGACCGTCGCCAGACCGACGCAGATGCCATGCGTCGTGACACGCCGCGGCTGGCGGGCGATCCCGCCCCGGTGAAGGGCCGTCCCGCCAACGAGAACGATCCCGGCACCGCCATGCTGCTGGCCAAGATGCGCCGCCGCCCGTCCTTCACGCCCTACGCGCTGGTATCGGTGATCCTCACCGCCCTGTGGTCGGGCGGCTGGTTCTATGCCAATTCCAGCACGCTGAGCGGCGAGGCCACGGCCACCGCCATCCTGCAGGCCGTCGCCCTGCTGCTCGCGCCCATCGCCATCGTGTGGATCGGCGCCTTCACCCTGTGGCGCGCCGCCGACATGCGCCAGGTTTCGGAAGCCCTGTTCCAGTCCGCCATGCGCCTCGTCCGGCCGCAGGACATCGCCACGGAGGGCCTCACCACCATCGCCCAGGCCGTGCGCTCCGAGGTCGACCTCCTGGTCGGCGGCGTCGAGCACGCAGTGCAGCGCGCCGCCGTGCTGGAGGAAATCGTCCACAAGGAAATCGCCGCCATCGAGCGCGCCTTCGGCGGCAACGAGGAGCGCATCCGCAACCTCGTCGCCGGCATCGAGAACCAGCGCTCGGCCCTGCACCAGGCCGCCCTGCTGATCTCCAACGACACCAACCCGCTGATCACCAGGCTCGAGAACAACACCAAGAACCTCGACGGCATCATGATGGCCGCGCAGGACACGCTGGGCCGCCTCGAAGGCGGGCTGCGCGAGATTTCGGGCTCCGTCGTCAACGCCATGGAGGACATGGCCGACCGCGCCAATGCCGCGGGTTCCGAAGTCAGCATGCAGACGGCCCACATGGAGGACGTCTCGACCCAGATGATCGGCCAGCTGCGCGACTTCTCGCACCAGGTCGGCTCGCACATCGAGCAGATGAAGATGGCCTATGCCACGCTCAATTCCGAGACCGTGGATTTCGGCCGCACCGTGCAGGACATGGAAGCGAACATGAGCAGCGTGGTGCGCAACGCCGTCGATTCGCTCGCCGCCGTGCACGAGGACATTTCGCGGGTCATCGAGCGCTCGAGCGTTTCCTCCGCCGACCAGATCCGCCAGCAGGTCGCCGACCTGGCAGAGGTCGTGCAGACTACCGGCGGCAATCTCGGCTTCCACCTCAAGTCGATCGCCGACGATGTCACCGGCAACCTCGAGCGCGTCAGCATCGACACCTCGCAGCTGCTCGAGCAGAGCCGCAACATGGTCACCCAGGGCCTGCAGTCGGTCGCTTCGGACTATATCGAGCGCGTCGCCCAGTCGCGCGCCGAGCTCATCACCTATCTCGACCAGTCGGCGGCGGGCGTTTCCGCCGCGGTCGAGGAGGCCACCGACACGGTGGCCGGCCGCCTCAACGCCGCGGGCACGCAGTTCCTGACCGGCCTCGACCAGACCTCGGGCGCGCTGCTCGAAGAGCTGGGCTCGATGAGCACCGGCGTCTCGGGCCGCATCGAGCAGACCACCGGCCGCCTGATCGACGAGATCGGCAACCGGGCCGACACCATCATCACCAGGCTCGACGATTCGGCGGGCGGCGTCTTCGCCCGCCTCGACGAGCAGGCCGGCCTGATCTCGACCCGCGTCGAGGACACCGCGAACCGCCTCCTCTACGCCATCGAGGACCGCACCGCCGCGGCCGCCGCCCGCGTCGGCGAGGCCTCGAGCCAGGTGCTTGCCGCGCTGGACCAGCAGAACCTCGACTCGGCCGAGCGCGTCACCGAATCCGCCGCGCGCGTCGAGCAGGCGATCACGCGCGCCACCGACGAGTTCACGGCGCGCATCGGCGCATCGCAGGGCGACATCGTATCCCGCATCGACGAGACGGTGGCTGCCGCCCTCACCCGCCTCGAGGACACCTCGACCGAATTGCGCGCCCTGATGACCCACACCAGTGGCGACGTTCTGGGCCAGCTCGACGGCCGCACCCGCGAGATGCTGGACCAGCTCGAGGCCGTTCTCGGCACCGCCAACACAAGACTGTCGGAAGCCTCCACCACCTTCCATGCGATCATCGGCCAGACCAGCGACCGCCTCGAGGACCGCATCGGCGTGTCGGGCGAGGCGCTCAACGTGCTCATGGCCGCCGCCGTCGAGACCGCGCGCTCGCGCATCGACGAGGCATCGGGCATGTTCCACGAGATCGTCGAGCAGGTGACGGGCGGCCTCGAGCAGCGCCTCGGAACCTCCGGCACGCTCATCGAGGACCAGGTGTCGCGCGCCATTGCCGCCGCTTCCGGCCGCCTCGACGACACGACCCGCATGTTCCAGGAACTGATCGGGGGCGCCTCCGAGGAGATCGAGCGCCGCGTCGACGGCGCGGCCGAGCGCTTCTACGGCCAGATCGAGACCTCGGTCAGCGCCGCCACAGGTTCGCTCGACCAGGCCAACCGCACCTTCCAGGACGTGATCACCGGCACCGCGGGCAGCGTCGTCAGCCAGATCGGCACCGCCACGCGTGACATCGTGGGCGCGGTGGAGACCACCGTCAGCGAGGCCTTCGTCCGCTTCGAGACGTCGGCCGGCTCGTTCCAGACCCTCATCGCCAGCAGCGCCGACGACCTCGAGCAGAAGGTCGACGGCGCCGCCGAGCGCCTCTACGTGCGCATCGCGGAGACGACCGAGCAGGTGAGCACCCGCATCGACGACGTCAACCAGCAGGTCAACACCCGGCTCGACCAGACCTCCGGCACGCTCACCTCGCGCATCGAGACCGTGGCGCGCAGCGTCAACGAGCTCATGGCTTCGACCAGCGGCACCATCGTCTCGCATCTCCGCGACACCGCCGAGATCGTCAACCGCGAGATGGCGGAATCGGGCGTGGCGCTCGCCGAGCGCATCGAAAGCTCCGGCGGCCAGGTCACCGACAAGCTGATCACCGTGTCCGACAGCTTCACCCACAATCTGGCCCGGGCCCGCGAGGACCTGCTGACCATGATCACCACATCCTCGGAGGACGTGACCAAGCGCCTCGAGGACACGACGATGCAGCTCTACAGCAAGCTTGACGGCACGACGTCGTCGATGACCGGCCAGCTGGAGCAGACGGCGACCAAGCTCTACACCAGGCTCGACCAGGTCTCCGCCCACATGTCGGGCGAGCTCGAGAACACCGCCCAGCGCATCACCGACTACATCAGCACCTCGGCCGGCGATGCTGTGACCAAGGTCGCCTCGGTCACCGACCGGCTGACCACCCAGCTCGACGCGTCCTCGCAACAGCTGGGCCAGCTCATCGACCACACCTCGGAGCGCCTCGGCAGCCAGCTCGACCAGGCCGCGACCGACCTCTCCGACCTGTTCGGCAATTCCACCGAGACGCTGACCTCGCGCCTCAACGACACCTTCTCCAACCTCTCGGAAATCTTCACCACCAACACCGAGATGCTCAACGGCCAGCTCGAGGACACCTCGCTCAAGCTGTCCGACCTGTTCACCACCAACACCGGCAAGCTCAGCGGCGAGCTGGGCCAGACCTCGGACCGGCTGTCGAGCCTGTTCTCGGTCAATGCCGAGCGCCTCAGCGAGACGCTGGACAATACCTGGAACAGCTTCTCCAGCCTGTTCAACGACAAGACCGAAGCGCTCACCGAGCAGCTCGACCGCACCTCGAACGACTTGAACGAGCTGTTCATCGCCAACACCAAGATGATGGCCCAGCAGATCGACAAGACGGCCACCGAGATGACCGACAGCTTCTCGCAGACGGCGGTGCGCGTGACCCAGCAGGTGAGCGACGTCAACCGCGTCATGGCCCAGCGCCTCGGCGACGCCTCCTCCGAGGTCACCTCGCAGCTCGACACCGCGGGCACCTCGATGCTGGCCCGCATCGAGAAGACGGCGGAAGTGCTGCGCCAGCGCTTCGACAATTCGACCGGCATGCTGGAGCGCGTCACCGACGAGCTCAATGCCAAGCTCGACGGCACCGGCCTGCGCTTCGCCGACATTCTCGACCAGGCCTCCGGCGCCATCCTTGCCGACATCGGCAAGGCGACCCAGACCCTGTCGCAGGAATGGAACGCCACGACGGATCAGATCTCCGGCCGCCTGTCGCAGGATTCGAGCCAGCTGTCCTCGCGCATCGAACAAGCGGCGCGCGAACTCGAGCAGATCTCGGTCAATACCGCGATGAAGCTGGAGGACGCCAACCACAAGTTCGCCAAGCACGTCGAAACCGCGACCTCATTCCTCGCCGAACAGCTGGCGAGTGCTGCGGGCGCCATGGACGAGCGCCTCGACACCGTGGCGGGCGATCTGACGGGCCGCCTCGAGCACACCTCGACGCGCGTTTCCGAGCGCCTCGACGACGCGACGACGCTGGTGCAGCGTTCGATCGAGCGCTTCAACGGCGAGATGGAACGCGTGCTCACCGACCGCAAGCAGGCGCTGGAAGGCCTCGTCAGCGATGCCGCCCGGCAGGCCGGCGAGATCGAGCAGGTCATGGGCAGCTACATGAACCTCATCGAGGAGTCGCTTGCCGCCTCGGAAACCAAGGCGCGCGAGATCAGCCGCATCATCGCCGAGCAGTCGGCGCTGGCCACGCGCAATCTCGAGAAGGAAATCGAGAAGCTCGAGGAATCCTCGGGCGGACAGATCACCCAGGCGGTTCGCGTGCTGCGCGACCAGCACGAGCGCGCCATGTCGGCGATGAACGAGATGCTGTCCTCGACCGCGACCGACTTCCAGCAGACCGCGCAGGACATGCGCCTCACCGCCCAGCAGGTGGTGAAGGACATCGACGCCGCGCGCGGCGACCTGATGCGCGCCCTGACCGAACTGCCGGAGGAAACCCGCAGCAACGCCGATGCGATGCGCCGCGTGGTCGCCGACCAGATCGGCGCACTCTCCGCGCTGGCCGACGTGGTCAAGCGCCAGGCCGGAACGCTCGACGTGTCGGGGCCGGGGGCCGGCGTGGGCCGCGGCAAGCCGCCGACCAAGAACTAGCCGCCATGCGGCTGGCGATCGCCGAGGAACGCTGGCCCATCGCCGGCAGCTTCACCATATCGCGCGGCAGCAAGACCGAGGCGCATGTGGTGACGGTGACGCTGGAAGACGGCGGCTTCACCGGGCGGGGCGAATGCGTGCCCTACCCGCGCTACGCGGAAACCGTGCCGCAGGTGATGGCGGCGCTCGAAGCGGTGCGCGGCCGCATCGAGGCCGGCATCACGCGCGCCGATGTTGCCGCGATCCTCGCACCCCATGCCGCGCGCAACGCGCTGGACTGCGCGCTGTGGGACCTTGCGGCGAAGCAGGCAGGACAGCCCGTCTGGCAGCTCGCGGGCCTTCCCGAGCCCAGGCCCGCGATCACCGCCTATACGCTCAGCCTCGACACGCCCGAGGCCATGGGCGAGGCCGCGGCACGCGCCGCCTCTCGCCCCTTGCTCAAGCTGAAGCTCGGCCGCGACGGCGACGTGGAGCGCCTCAAATCGGTTCGCCGCAATGCGCCGGCAAGCCGCCTCATCGTCGATGCCAATGAGGGCTGGACGCCCGACACTCTTGCGGCGATGCTCGCCGCCTGCGCCGACGCCGGCGTCGAACTGGTCGAGCAGCCGCTGCCCGCCGGCAACGACGAGGCACTGCGCAGCATCGCCCGCGCCGTCACCGTCTGCGCCGATGAATCGGCGCATGGCCTCGACACGCTCGATCAGCTCGTCGGCAAATACGACGCCATCAACGTCAAGCTCGACAAGACCGGTGGGCTGACGCCCGCCATCGCGCTGGCCAAGGCCGCGCGCCAGCATGACCTCGGCATCATGGTGGGCTGCATGCTGGCGACCTCGCTTGCCATGGCGCCGGCCTTCCTGCTCGCGCCGCTGGCCGAGGTGATCGACCTCGACGGCCCGTTGCTGCTGAAGCAGGACCGCGTTCCGGCGATCAGCTTCACCGGCAGCCTCATGCAGCCGCCACCGCCGCAGCTCTGGGGCTGAGCCCGCGCAGCACGAATCCCAGGCCACAGGCCATGGCCGCGATCGCCGCCATCACGTAGAAGGCGCCGCCCCCCAGCGCGCCGTAGAGCGAGCCTGAGGCCCACATGGTGGAAGACAACAGAATGCCGCTGGACAGCACGGAATAGAGCCCCTGCGCGGTATTGCGCATGCCGGCCGGCACGCGCTCGCGGATATAGTGCATGGTGCCGAGGTGGGTGAGGCCGAAGGACGCCGCATGCAGCGTCTGCACCGCGAACAGCAGGCCCAATGGCGGGGCGAGTGCGGTGATGGTCCAGCGCAGCGTGGCAATGCCGGTGCCCAGCATGATGAGCCGCACCGAGCCCAGGGCACGGTAGAAGCGGTTGGAGAAGGCAAACATCGTCACCTCCGCCAGCACGCTCGCCGCCCACAGCAGGCCGATCACGAATTTCGAATAGCCCAGATGCTCGAAATAGACCGAGCCGAAGGCATAGAGAAAGCCATGGCTGGCCTGGCCCAGTCCGGCAGCCAGCAGGAACACCACGAAGCTCGCCGTGCTCACGAGCCCGAGGAACGGCTTGAGGCGGATGGTTTCCGCCTTTTGGCTGCGCGGCGTGGCATCGCCCGGCAGCTGCAGCGTGGTCAGCGCGCCCAGACCCTGGGCGGTGGCGATGAGCATGATCACCCAGCTCACCGGAATGAACTCGAGCAGCGCGCCGGCGCCGAGGCTGCCCGACAGGAAGCTGAGCGAGGCCCACATGCGGATGCGGCCGTAGTCGAGGCCGTACTGGGCGCTGCCTTCCACCGCCATCGCCTCGGTCAGCGGCACCACCGGCGCCAGCAGTGCCGCCGCCAGCATGCCGGTGAGCAGGATGGGCCAGAAGCCGGCCATGGCGCTCATGGCGAGATAGGCCGCCGCCGCGCCGAAGGCGCAGGCGATGATCACCGCGCGCCGGCGCTGGGTGAGGTCGGCCAGCGCCGTGCCCAGCGGAATGCCGAGGATGCGCACCGCCGACATCATGGCCACCACGAAGGCCACCTCGGCGTCGCCGAGGCCGCGCCCTTGCAGCCACAGCGGCAGGAACGGCAGCTGGATGCCGCTGCCGAGGAACAGCACGGCATTGAACAGCGAAAGCCTCAGGCTGAAGTTGCGCGACGGCATGGAGTGGAAATTCCGGGTTAACCGCCTCTAAACCAAAGATTCACCACTCGCCATGATTATGCGCGTGAGTGGTGCCCTGCGGCAGGCGCAGGGGATGGGGCATGGTGTGTCGCCCCGTGAGTGGAGTTTGCGTATGCCGCCGACAGAAGTGCCGCCCCGCGCGAGGTCCGTGCCGGCCGGTCTCAGGCCCGAAGATTTCGACGAGATCCGCGAGGCGGTGATGGAAACGGCGCGTGGCCGCTGGTTCCTCGATGAATATGCAACGCGGTTGCGCCTGGCCGAGACCTCGGGCCTGCGCGATGGCATGAAGCGCCTGGAACTGGCCATCGCCGCAAATCATGACGAACTCATGGGCAGGCTCGCCGCGGCGCTGGCCGAAGAGCAGCCGGAAGAACCCGCACCGCGCGAGCCGGCGCCGCGCCCCGACCTGCGGCTGGCGCCCCGCCACATGAAATATTACCGCGCCGACGAGGATGTCTTCGAGCCGGCGCCCGAGGCCGTCATTGCACCGGTGCCGCGCCTCCTCGACATGCTGCCGCCGGAGCCCGAGGCGCCGTCGCCGCGCCACCGGATCACCATCATCCGCCGCAAGCCGGGCGAACCCTTCGACGTGCCCCTCGCCGAGACCATGCCCAAGGCGTCCTAGCCGCAGGCGGCCTTCTCAGCAGCTCGAGATGCTGAGGCTGTTGCACAGCGCCTGCCACGTGGCATTGGCCCAGTTGGCGACGGCGGTGAGGACGGTGAGCCCCACCGCGAGGATGATGCCGAGGAGAGCCGTATACTCAACGAAGGCGGCTCCCCGATCGTCGTGATGAAGGCACTTCAACAAAGCAAGCATTGCACTTACCTCCCGTGCACGGCCCATGCGGACCATCGGGAGGACGCTAACAAGCAACGCCCACTGGCAAAATTGTAGTATCCGCCGTTCCTTCGGTGATTGTCGCTAAGTACGCTTACCGGGAGAGGCCCGGTTCACAGCGCGCGCGTGAGGATGCGCGCGTAAAGCCCAGGGTCGCAATTGCCGCCGGAGGCGATGACGCCGATGGCCTTGCCCTTCGTTGCGATCCTGCCTGCGAGCACGGCGGCGAGCGCCACGGCGCCGCCCGGTTCCAGCACGATCTTCAGCACTTCGAAGGCGAAGCGCACCGCCTCCGCCGCTTCGGCGTCACTGACCACCAGACCCTCGCCCAGCAGCCGCCGGTTGACAGCGAAGGTCATCTCGCCGGGCGCCACCGACATCAGCGCATCGCAGATCGAACCAGAAGCGCGCGGGTTCGTCTCGATCCTCCCACTCTTCAGCGAGCGCGCATAATCGTCGAAGCCAGCGGGCTCGACCGAATGCACCAGGGCCTGCGGCTGCAATTCCGCCATGGCCAGCGCCACGCCCGCCGTCAGGCCGCCGCCCGAACAGCACACCAAGACGTCGTCGAGGCCGATGCCGCGGGCGGCCACCTCCTCCGCCAGTTCCAGCCCCGCCGTGCCCTGCCCGGCGATGATGTCGGCATGCTCGAAGGGCGGCACCAGCACGGCGTGGCGTTCCTTCACGTAGCGCGCCGCGATGTCCTCGCGCGATTGGGTGGCGCGGTCGTAGGTCACCACCTCGGCGCCGTAGGACTTGGTGTTCTCCTGCTTGATCATCGGCGTGTCGGCCGGCATCACGATGAGGGCCGGCAAGCCCTTGATCTGGGCCGCCGCCGCGACGCCCTGCGCGTGGTTGCCGGAGGAATAGGCGACGACCCCGCCCGGAGTCTTCCTGGCATCGAGCTTCGAGATCATGTTCCACGCCCCGCGGAACTTGAACGAACCGGTGCGCTGCAGGCATTCGGCCTTGATCAGGATGCGCCCGCCGGTGATGGCGTTGAGCTTCGGGGATTCGAGAACGGGCGTCTTCACGGCAAATCCCTCGATCCGCCGCGCGGCCTTCTCGATGTCCTTGAATTCCGGCAGCATGGGTCCCCGCAAAGTGTCGCTTTCAGCCAAGCATAGCCGAGACGAACCGGGATTTGCTAGAACCGGTTGAGCAACACGGAATCCATGATGACCCGCGATCCCCGCTACGACATCCTTTTCGAGCCCGTCCGCATCGGCCCCCTCACCGCGCGCAACCGCTTCTACCAGGTGCCCCACTGCAACGGCATGGGCTACAAGGATCCCTCGGCTCTCGCCGCAATGCGCGGCATGAAGGCGGAGGGCGGCTGGGCCGTGGTCTGCACCGAGATGGTGGAAATCCACCACACCGCCGACGTCGCCCCCTTCATCGAACTCCGCCTGTGGGGCGACCAGGACATTCCCATGCTCGCCCGCATCGCCGAGAAGGTGCATGCGCATGGCTCGCTCGCCGGCATCGAGCTCTGCCATTCGGGCTATACCGCCAACAACCTGTGGAGCCGCGAGGTGCCGATGGCGGCCAGCCCCATGCCGGCGTCGAGCTACAACTACGACCCCGTGCAGGCGCGCGGCATGGACAAGGAGGATATCCGCAACCTCCGCCGTGCCCATCGCCAGGCCGCCCTGCGCTCCCGGGAGGCGGGCTTCGACCTCGTCTATGTGTATGCCGGCCACGGGCTCGGCATCTTCCAGCACTTCCTGTCGCGCGCCACCAACTTCCGCAGCGACGAATACGGCGGTTCGCTGGAAAACCGCGCCCGCCTGCTGCGCGAGGTGATCGCGGACACCAGGGATGCGGTGGGCGGCACCTGTGCCGTTCCGGTGCGCATCGCGATGAGCGAGTTCCAGGGCGCCTCCGGCCTCGAGCCGGCGGAGGTCGAGGATGCCATCGCCATGATGGCGGAGCTTCCCGACCTGTGGGACCTGTCGCTCTCCGACTGGTCCAAGGACAGCCAGACCTCGCGCTTTGCCGAGGAAGGCTTCCAGGAACCCTACATCAAGGGCGTCAAGAAGCTCACCACCAAGCCCGTGGTCGGCGTCGGGCGTTACACCTCGCCCGACACCATGGTGCGGGTGATCAGGCAGGGGATCATGGACATGATCGGCGCGGCGCGGCCGTCGATCGCCGACCCCTTCCTGCCCAACAAGATCCGTGACGGCCGCCTCGACGACATCCGCGAATGCATCGGCTGCAATGTCTGCGTCACCCACGACTACACCATGACGCCGCTGCGCTGCACCCAGAACCCGTCGATGGGCGAGGAATGGCGGCGCGGCTGGCACCCGGAGCTGATCCGCCCCCGGGAGGAGGACAAGCACATCCTCGTCGTCGGCGCCGGCCCCGCCGGCCTCGAGGCCGCCCGCGCGCTGGGCCAGCGCGGCTATCAGGTGACGCTCGCCGACAAGGCATCCGAGGCCGGCGGCCGCGTGGCGCGAGAATGCCGCCTGCCGGGCCTTTCGGCCTGGGGCCGGGTGCGCGACTGGCGCCTGCTGCAGCTCAACAAGCTTCCCAACGTCCAGCTCTATCTCGAAAGCGAGATGACGCCCGAAACCGTCACCGAACTCGGCGCCGACCACGTGCTGGTCGCCACCGGCTCGGAGTGGCTGCGCGATCTCACCGGCCGCCACCTGCTGGCTCCCGTCAGCTTTGATGCGGCCCATGACGTGTTGACCCCCGACGACCTGATGGCAGGCCAACGCCCGCGCAGCAGGGACGTGGTGATCTACGACGACGACCACTATTACATGGGCGGCGTTCTCGCCGAACTGCTGACGCGCGAAGGTTGCAGGGTCACGCTCGTCACCCCGGCCCCCGTCGCCTCGGCCTTCACCAAGGCCTCGCTCGAACAGAAGGCGATCCAGGCGCGGCTGCTCGGCCAGGGCATTCGCATCATCGCCAACCAGGCTGTGGTGGGCATCGGTGAAGGCCATGTCAGCCTCGAATGCGTGTTCACCGGGGAATTGTCGCGGATCGATGCGGGCTCGGTGGTGCTGGTGACGGCCCGCCGCCCCATCGACGGGTTGTGGCAGGCGCTGGCGCCGGCGGGGGTTCCGGTGAGCCGGGCGGGCGATTGCTACGGCCCCTCGACCATCGCGGCAGCGGTTCATTCCGGCCGCCGCTTTGCCGAGAATTTCGGCAGGCCGGAGCCGGATTTCCTCGAAATTCCCTTCCGCCGCGAGGTGACTGCCCTGAGCTGACGCGGAGCCGCCCCATTCCTGCCGAACAAGGGCACTAGACTTTACGCAGTTAAGTCGCCATTTACCCAACTCGACCAGTGTAAAAACGCCTAGTTCAAGGGGATCATCCAGTGCTGTCGCGTCGCGCCTTCAATCGCAGCCTTTTTGCCATGGGCAGTCTTCTGGCCATGGGAGCGGCCGCATTTGGCCAGGACACCGTGGTCACCAGCACGCTTGCCACGCCCGCCCCGGGCAAGCCGTCCAAGACCGGCAAGGCCAACAGCCTCGCCACCCAGACGGAGATCGTCGAGGGCCAGAACCAGGCGCCCATGCTGACCCCCAATTCGGCCTCCTCGCTGCAGGGCGCCATCAGCATGTATGAGGAAATCGTCACCGGTGGCGGCTGGGAACCCCTTCCCAACCGGCCGCTGAAGAAGGGCGCGAAGGGTGCTCCCGTCATCGCGCTCCGCCAGCGCCTGGTGCGCGAGAACTACCTGTCCTTCGACACGCTCTCGAACGCCGATGCCGACGTCTACGACAGCGACATGGTCGATGCGGTGAAGGCCTTCCAGATCAATCACGGCATCCTGCCCTCGGGCCAGGTGGCGGAGAAGACCATCGCCGAGCTCAACGTGCCCGCCGACACGCGGCTTGGCGCGCTGCGAGAGAACCTGCCGCGCGTCGATGCCTATGCCAAGGACCTGACGGGGCAATATGCGATCCTCGTCAACATCCCCGCCGCCCAGCTCGAGACGGTGGAGGACGGCCACGTCTATTCGCGCCACAACATTGTGGTCGGCAAGCTCGAACGGCCCTCGCCGACGCTCGCCAGCAAGGTGAGCGACATCAACTTCAATCCCTACTGGAAGATCCCGGCCTCGATCGTCGAGAAGGACATCGTGCCGAAATACATGGCGGACCCGAGCTATCTCCAGCAGATGGACATCCGCATCTTCGACGGCGTCGACGGCCCCGAGATCGATCCCACCCTGATCGACTGGACCACCACGCCGCCCGACCGCTACTTCTTCCGCCAGGAGCCCGGCCCACACAATTCGCTGGGTGCGGTGAAGATCAACTTCCCCAACAAGTTCATGGTCTACATGCACGACACGCCGCACCGCGAGCTGTTCGGGCGCAACGTGCGCTTCGAAAGCTCGGGCTGCGTGCGCATCGACCAGGTGCAGACCGTGGTGAAGTGGATCCTCGACCGCACGCATGCGCCGCTGGACGAGGCCACCTACCAGAACCTCACCACCACGACCGAGCAGTACGAGCAGCCCATCGACGGCGGGCCGGACGTACGCTGGATGTATCTGACCGCTTGGGCCACCGATGACGGACGGGTCAACTTCCGCCCCGACATCTATGGTCTCGACGGCACCGACTTCATCTTCGGACAGCCGCAGCCCAAGACCTACTGAGACAGAGCTCCTTCTCCCGCCGGTTGGGTGAAACACTAGGCATTCTCACAGCTTGCAGGCCTGCCGCCGCCGCCGTAGCGTGGCCGCAACCCAAAGCCACATATGGGATAGCCGATGACCCGCAGCTACTACGCGCCCCAGGGCGGCCACCCGCCGCAGACCGAACTGCTCACCGGACGCGCGGTGTTCACCGAAGCCTATGCGGTGATCCCCAAGGGCGTGATGCGCGACATCGTGACGAGCGTGCTGCCCTTCTGGGACGACACCCGCGCCTGGGTCATCGCCCGCCCGCTCTCCGGCTTCGCCGAGACCTTCTCGCAATACGTCATGGAAGTCGCACCCGGCGGCGGCAGCGACAAGCCGGAGCCCTCCAAGCAGGCCGAGGGCGTGCTGTTCGTGGTCGAAGGCCACATTGCGCTGACGCTCGACGGCTGGCGCCATGAGTTGAAGCCCGGCGGTTATGCCTACCTGGCGCCGGGCGTGCACTGGGCGCTGCGCAATGAATCCAACGCGCCGGCGCGCTTCCACTGGGTGCGCAAGGCCTATGAGGCGGTCGAGGGGCTCCACGCGCCGGAATCCTTCGTCACCTCCGACCTCGAGGTGAAGCCTCACGCCATGCCGGGGACCGATGGCAAGTGGTCGACCACGCGCTTCGTCGACCCCGCCGACGTCCGCCACGACATGCATGTCAACATCGTCACCTTCGAACCGGGTGCCGTCATCCCCTTCGCCGAGACGCATGTGATGGAACACGGCCTCTACGTCCTCGAAGGCAAGGCCGTCTACCGCCTCAACCGGGACTGGGTAGAGGTCGAGGCGGGCGACTTCATGTGGCTGCGCGCCTTCTGCCCGCAAGCCTGCTACGCCGGCGGCCCCGGCCGCTTCCGCTACCTGCTCTACAAGGACGTGAACCGTCATATGAAGCTCAGCGGTCCCTTCAGCAAGTGACGTTCAAAGATATACAATTGATGTTTTAAACATCACTCTTGACGGATAGGACGTGGATAACTAGATTCCGCGTCAGTCAACCGTCCTGTGCCCGCCATGATCACCTCCGCCCAGATCCGCGCCGCCCGTGCCCTGCTTGGCATGGACCAGCGCATGCTGGCGGAGAAGGCCGGCCTGTCGCTTCCCACGATCCAGCGCATGGAGGCCAGTGATGGCCAGGTGCGTGGCGTGGTCGACAGCCTCGTGAAGGTGGTTCAGGCGCTCGAGACGGCGGGGATCGAACTCATCGGCGACAACGCGCCGAGCAGCGGAGGCGGGCGCGGCGTGCGCTTCCGCGAGGCCAAGGCGCCGCCCAACAACTGAGTCACGAAAACGGGGCCATCACCGATGTCCGTTCAGACCGCTTTGCCCGCCACCCCGCAAGCCTCGAAGGCTGCGAGCTTCGCCGAGCTGTTCACGCCCAAACTGGTGACGGTGCTGCGCGAGGGCTACACCCTCAAGAACCTCCGCGCCGACGCGCTCTCGGGCCTCACCGTCGCCATCGTGGCGCTGCCGCTGTCGATGGCCATCGCCATCGCCTCCGGCGCGTCACCCGCGCAAGGGCTGTACACTGCGGCGGTGGGCGGCTTCCTCGTCTCGCTGCTCGGCGGTTCGCGCTTCCAGATCGGCGGGCCGGCGGGTGCCTTCATCGTGCTGGTGTCGGCGACCGCCGCCCAGCACGGCATGGACGGGCTGATCCTCGCCACCTTCATGTCCGGCCTCCTGCTGGCGGCGGTGGGATTCCTGAGGCTCGGCACCTTCATCAAGTTCATTCCCTTCCCGGTCACGGTGGGCTTCACAGCAGGCATCGCCGTCATCATCTTCGCCAGCCAGATCAAGGACCTGCTCGGCCTCACGCTCAGCGTGCCGGAACCCGGGCCGCTGCTGCAGAAGATCCCGGTGCTGGTGAATGCGCTGCCCACAATTTCGCCCTGGGCCGTGGCGCTGTCCTTCGGAACGGCGGGCATCATCGTCGGGCTCAAGAAATTGCGGCCGCACTGGCCCGGCATGCTGATCGCCGTCGCCATCGCCGCCTTCATCACCTGGAAGCTCAATCTCGACGTCACCACCATCGGTTCCAAGTTCGGCGGCATCCCCTCGACCCTGCCCGCCCCGAAACTGCCGAACCTGTCGCCCTCGAAGATGATCGAGGTGCTCCCGGCCGCCCTGTCCTTCACGCTGCTCGGCGCCATCGAGTCGCTGCTCTCCGCCGTCGTCGCAGACGGCATGACCGGCCGCCGCCATCGCTCCAACTGCGAACTCGTGGCCCAGGGTGCCGCCAATATCGGGTCGGCGCTGTTCGGCGGCTTCTGCGTCACCGGAACGATCGCCCGCACCGCCACCAACGTGCGCTCCGGCGCGCACGGGCCCGTATCGGGCATGTTGCATGCGGTGTTCATCCTGATCTTCATGGCGGTCGCCGCGCCACTGGCGGCCTTCATCCCGCTCGCGTCGCTCGCGGGCGTGCTGGCAGTCGTCTCCTGGAACATGATCGAGAAGCCGGCCATCGCCGTTCTCGTGCGCTCCGGCTGGGGCGACGTCGCGGTGCTCGCCGCCACCTTCTTCCTCACCATCTTCCGCGACCTGACGGAGGCGATCGTCGTCGGCTTCGCGCTGGGCTCGGTGCTGTTCATCCACCGCATGTCGAAGGCCACCGCGGTCGAGACCCACACGCCCTTCGTCGGCGAGGACGTGGCCGATTCGAGCCTGCCGCGCGGCGGCTATGACGAGGCCCTGGCCGCCAACCCGGAGATCGTGGTCTATCGCATCACCGGTGCCTTCTTCTTCGGCGCCGCGGCCTCGATCGCCTCGGTGCTCGACCGTATCCAGGACACCCACAAGGCGCTGATCGTCGATTTCGCCGCCGTGCCCTTCCTCGACTCGACGGGCGCCAACGTCATGGAAGGCCTTGCCCACAAGGCGGCGAAGCGCGGCGTCAGGCTGTTCGTCAGCGCCGCCAATACCGACGTGCGGCGGAGCCTGCTCGCCCACGGGGTGCGGCCGCCCGGCGTCGGCTTCGCGGCGAGCATCGAGGATGCCCTCACCCAGTACGGCGAGAGCGCTTCCGATTGAGCGGCCGGGCCGATGACAGGCCGTGCTCGGTCTTGTTCCAGTGGAAGGGGCTGGCGATGAACTGCCACAGGGCCAGCCACGCCGCGGCTGACATCAGCATCCAGTAGACCGGCATGGTGGCGAGCGTCAGCCAGTTCACCCTGCCGCGCGCCAGCAATGCGCGCCGCGTCAGCGCGATCGAGACGGCATAGCCTGCAACCAGCACCAGGAAGTTCAGGCCCGCGAGCAGCAGCACGGCCAGCCCCGCGCCCTTCGGGACTTCGGGATGGAGCACATAGGCGACAAGCGTCGCCACCATGCACAGGGGATGCAGCAGCGCCGATGCGAAGATGCCCAGCGTCAGCGCCTGTGCCGTCCAGAAGCCGGACGGCCCGACCTCGCGCATGAAGACCAGCGGCTCGCGCATGTGCACGAACCATGTCATCAGGAAGCCCTTGAGCCAGCGGGCGCGCTGGCGCAGCCAGTTGCCGAGCCGCGTGTTCGCCTCCTCGTGGGTGAAGCTGTCGAGCATCTCCGTGTCATAGCCGAACCGCGCCAGCCGAAGCCCGAGGTCGGCGTCCTCGGTCACGTTGTAGGGGTCCCACCCGCCCACGCTGCGCAGCACGTCCATGCGGAAATGGTTGGATGTCCCGCCCAGCGGCAGCGGCAGCCGGTGATTGGCCAGCACCTTGAGCAGCACCCCGAACAGGGTTGCATACTCGGCGGCGAACTGCCGGGTGAGCCAGTTTTCATTGGGATTGTAGAAGCTGAGCTGGGCCTGCAGGCAGGCGAGTTCGGCGGGCGCTGCCGCAAAGCGCCGCGCCGCCTTGAGGAGCTGGTCACGCTCCGGAATGTCTTCCGCGTCATAGATGGTGACGAGGGTTCCGCGGCAGAACTGCAGCGCGAAGTTCAGTGCCCGCGGCTTGGTCTGCGGCAGGCCCGCGGGTACGACGATCACCTCGACCCGCGGATCGGGCCTGAGCCCGGCCACGGCGCGCTGCATCAGCACGTCCTCCTCCTCGAGGATCAGCTTGATGTCGAGCTTGTCCGCAGGATAGCGCAGCCGGCGTAAAGCGCCGGTCAGTTGGCCGAGCACCGACACCTCGCGGAACAGCGGCACCAGTACTGAATAGACGGGAAGATCCGCGTCATCGAGTTCGGGCGGCTCCGCCTCCGCCTGTCTCGCCACCGGCGGCAACAGGCACAGGACCCGCAGGGCCACGACGCCGAGGAAGAAGCCGCCGCTCAGCGCCGCCATCAGGGTGAGGAATGTGGCCGGGCGCAGGACCGCGCCGGCGAGCGCGATGGCGCAGCCGGCCAGCAGCAGGCCGAAGCCCTGCTCCGGCGTCAGCCTGCGGCTGGCGGAGAACATGGGCCAGGCTCTCGCCAGCCCGCCGGTCGCCGCCTGCAGCAGGGTCCGGCCATGCACCGCGCGCGCCGCCGCCAGCAGGTCCACGGTTTCGGCATAGCCGATGATCCCCAGCCCCCGCGCCCGGGCGAGCCGCAGCCCCCATTCGCCACAGGCCACGTGGAACACGACGCCCGGCAGGCTCACCGCGCGGATGACCCTTTCGCGCAGGGCAAGATCCAGTTCGTCGCGCGGCAGGCGGCGCAGCAGGTCGCAGAGCGCCTCGCGGGTGAGACGGGGCAAGACTTCGCCGTCACCCCCCGCTATGATGATCGGGCTCGCGGATGACTCGCCGAAACCTTGGTGTTCGAATTCCGAAAGCACCGCTCTACCTGCCAATGGCCGAGTAATGCGACGTAACGTAAAGTTTGCCACCGTCTGCCGCGTGCTTTTTGTGCTGGCCGTGCTATCTCAGATTGCATCGGCGCAGGACAATCCGCCGGCTCCCTATGCACCGCCGCTGTTCCGCAGCGCCGAAGAACAGGGCCGGCCCAAGCTGCCGGACAATCTGTCGGTCAAGCTCATCGCGGACGCCGATTTCGCGCCCTACAGCTTCCTGTCGCGCACCGGAACGCCGGCGGGCATTTCGGTGGAGATCGCCATCGCCGCCTGCGAGCAGGCCCGCCTCGCCTGCACCGTCGAAGTCCGGCCCTATGCCGAGATCCTGCCCGCCCTGCAGCACGGCGATGCCGACGTGGCGGTCACCGGCCCCCGGCTCGACGCGGCGACGCTGGCCGCGGCCCGCATGACGAGGCCCTATTTCCGCATCATGGGGCGCTTCGCGGTGGCCAATGCCAGCACGCTCAACGCCGCATCGTCCGATGACCTTGCGGGCCGGCGCATCGGCGTCGTCAAGGACACCGTGCATGCCCGCTGGCTCGCGGCCTATTACGGTTCGGCCCGCATCACGCCCTTTGACGACCTTGCGGCGGCAGGCAATGCCCTGAAGGCGGGCGCGGTCGATGCGATCTTCGGTGACAACCTGCAGGTCATCTACTGGGTGGCGGGCGAGCCGGCCGCCAATTGCTGCCGCCTGCTCGGCGGCGCCTATTCGGACTTCGACTATTTCAGCCGCAACCTGGCCTTCCTGGTGCGGAGCGACCGTCCGGAACTGGCGCAGGCCCTCGACTTCGGGCTCGACAAGGCCCAGTCGGTGGGCGCCACCGCGAAAATTCTGAGGACCTACGTTCCGCTCGATCCGTGGTGAGCCAGTGCCGCCGCATCGCGGCCGCGCAGACCGGCGAGCGAGCCGCCGTGGCGCGACGCCTCGGCAGCGAGATGGGCGAGGATGGCCGTGACCAGCCCCGGCCCCTGATAGACCAGCGCCGAATAGAGCTGGACGAGGCTGGCGCCGGCGCGGATTTTCGAAAGTGCCGAAGGCCCGTCATGGACGCCGCCCACGCCCACCAGCGGAATGCGGCCCCCGGTCAGGACATGGAGGCGCGCCAGCTGGCGGGTGGACAGGGCAAGCAACGGCAGGCCTGACAATCCGCCCTGCTCCTTCGCATGGGCCGAGCTGAGGCCATCGCGCGACAGCGTGGTGTTGGACACGATGATGCCATCGACCGCGCCGTTGCTGCAGGCTGCGGCGATATCCTCGAGTTCGTCCTCGCGCAGGTCGGGGGCGATCTTCAGCAGCATCGGCGGATGGATTTTCTGCCGGGCACGTTCATCGTTGAGGCGCGACAGCAGCTGCTCCAGTTCGGCACGGGACTGCAGCCCGCGCAGGCCGGGCGTATTGGGAGACGAGATGTTGACGGTGAAATAGGACGCGAGGTGCGCGAAGGCGGCGATGCCCTGCACGTAGTCGCCGATGCGGTCGCTTGAATCCTTGTTGGCACCGATGTTGACGCCCACGATGCCGCCGCGCGCCTGCCGCGCGACGAGGCGGCGCAGGGCGGCCGCATGGCCCTCGTTGTTGAAGCCCATGCGGTTGATCACCGCACCGTCCGCGGCGAGGCGGAACAGCCGGGGGCGCGGGTTTCCCGCTTGCGGCTTGGGAGTGACAGTGCCGACCTCGGTGAAGCCGAAACCCAGCGCCAGCATGGCGTCCGGCACCTCGGCGTTCTTGTCGAAGCCGGCGGCAAGCCCAAGCGGGTTGGGAAAGCGCAGCCCGAAGGCCTCGACTGCCAGCCGCGGATCGGGCGCCGCCGGCGCTCCCGCCGGCAGGGTGGACAGCGCCCGGATGGTCAGGCCATGCGCCGTCTCGGCGTCGAGGGCATGGAGCAGTGGCCGGGCGAGCGGAAAGGCCAGCGCGGCAAGGCTCATGCCGCACCTGCGGGGAAGCGGTGCACGCCGTCTTCCAGCGGCAGCGGATCGCATGAGGCGGCGAGCGCCGGGTCGATCACGCCGTAGACATGCGGAAACAGGTCGCCGCCGCGGGATGGCTCCCACTTTAGGTTGGGAAGGTCGTCCTCGCGGAAGCCGACCAGCACCAGACCGTCCTGCCCGGCGAAGTGCCGCGCCGCCGTCTCGCGCATCTGCCGGGCGGTGGAAAGGTGGATGAAGCCGTCCTTCAGGTCGATGGAGGAACCTTCGAACACGCCCAGGGACAGGGCGGCGCGCCACTGGTCGGCTGAAAGGATTTTATAGAGGATTCGCATGGGCGCGGACCATAGGCCTACCATTGCATCTGGACAATCGCCGCCACACAAGGTATAGCTTCCTACAACTAAGAACTTTTACTCCCAACCGGAGGGCATCATGCTCACGCACAAGCAGGTCTGGAACGCGATCGACACCATCGCCGAGCGCTATGGCTTCTCGGCCTCTGGCCTCGCCAAGAAGTCGGGGCTCGATCCCACCTCGTTCAACCCGTCCAAGCGCAACGGGCCCGACGGACGCCCGCGCTGGCCCACCATGGAGTCGATCTCGCGCCTGCTGCAGGCCTCGGGCGCCTCGATGGAGGAATTCTCCGAGCTGCTGATCGGCCGCCGCGGCCAGCCGCCGAAGCTGCGCCAGATCCCGCTCCTGGGCCTGGCCAAGGCCGGCAAGGGCGGCTTCTTCGACGATTCGGGCTTCCCGTCGGGCAATGGCTGGGACGAGATCGAGGTGCCGGGCGTCACCGACCCCAATTCCTATGCCCTCGAGATCACCGGCGATTCGATGCAGCCGGTCTACCGCGAGGGTGACATCATCATCCTCTCGCCCTCCGCCGCCGTCCGCAAGGGCGACCGCGTGGTGGTTCGCCTCAACGACGGCCAGGTGATGGCCAAGATCATGCAGCGCCAGACCTCGAAGACCCTCGAACTCGCGTCCTTCAACCCGAACCACGCGACCAAGACGCTGGACATGAAGGACGTCGACTGGGTCGCCCGCATCATGTGGGCGAGCCAGTAAGCCCTCGGGCGCACGGACAATCGCGATCGACCTGGCCGGGCTTGCCCCGGCCAATCCTTTTTTTGCGGGGAGCACACCGTTTCAGACCGCATGCGTGACATGGATCACACGGCGCGGCGGCGTCTCGGCATAGCCTGCAGGCGAGGATCATCCGCGGCCTCCGCTTCCACCCCCTCAGGCCGCACAGTACACTGGAGAACGGCCATGTCCCCCCTGCTCAAGACCCTCACCAAGACATTCGCAGCCGGCGCGCTGCTGCTTTCGGCCGGTCAGGCCTTCGCCGACACCCAGACCTTCCCGAAGCCGAAACAGGACGGCAACCGCCTTGACTGGTGCATGGACTGGAGCACCGGCTGCGGTGCGCCCGCCGCCACCGCATGGTGCAAGCAGAAGGGCTTCGAGACGGCCACGTCATTCACCCAGGCCCCGAACATCGGCGCCCAGCATCCGACGCGCCTGATCGGCACGGGTGCGGTCTGCGACCAGGGCTATTGCGACGGCTTCGCGCAGATTACCTGCGCCTCGGCGGGCGGCACCACCTTCGCCAATCCCAAGCAGGGCGGCAACCGCCTCGACTGGTGCCTCAACTGGTCAGCGGGCTGCGGTGCCGATGCTGCCAATGCCTGGTGCCACGCCAAGGGCTTCGGCGGCGGCGCGAGCAGCTTCACCATGGCGGAAAACATCGGCGCCTCCACGCCCACGCGACTGCTGGGCACCGGCGCCATCTGCGACCAGGGCTATTGCGACGGCTTCGCGCAGATCACCTGCGAACCGTAACACGCCGCGCTACCGCGCACCCATCATGGCCGGGCAAGTCCGGCCATGATCCGTGCCGCCATCGGTAACAATGCCCGGGCAAGCCCGGGCCTGTTCATCGCTTCGGGATGGTGAAGCGGCTTAACTGACCAGTTCGCCCTTCACCGCCCGCCCGATGAGCGCGCGCGTGTTGTCGAGCCCATAGAGCGCCACGAAGCTGCCGAAGCGGGGACCCTTCTCCTCGCCCAAGAGCACCTGGTAGAGCATGTTGAACCAGCCCTGCCCGACGCCGACCGAGCCATCCTTCTGCGTGGTCTTGTAGGGATCGCGGCGGCCCACGTCATAGACCTTCTGCTGGATCTCGTCGGGTGCCGCGTGCGCCGGCAGCGTCGCCAGCGCGGCGGCGAGATCGTTCAGCGCACCGACTTCTTCATCCGTGGGCAGACGATACTGCTTCTTCGGCTTCACGAAGTCGTCGAAATACTTCAGCGCATGCTTGGCGAGCAGGTCGAGGCGTGGATGCGTTTCGGGTGAGAGGCTCGGCTGATAGCGCCGGATGAAGCCCCACAGCGCCGACTTGTCATGTGCATTGGCAACAGCCGCGAGGTTCAGCAGCAGCGCGAAGGAAATGCCACCCTCCTCGGGCAGCGGCGGGGTGCCGCCATGGATGTGCCACACCGGGTTCATCAGCCGGTCGACGGGCTTGTCCGCCTGGCGCTGATAGGCCGAGAGGAAGGCGCCGTAATCATCGACGGCGCGCGGGATGACGTCGAAATAGAGCCGCTTCGCCTCGCGCGGCTTGTTGTACATGAACAGCGCCAGCGACTCCGGGTCCGCATAGGTCAGCCACTCGTCGATCGTCAGGCCGTTGCCCTTCGACTTCGAGATTTTCTGGCCCACGTCGTCGAGGAACAGCTCGTAAACGTAATGCTCGGGGGCTTCCGCGCCGAGGATCTCGCAGATCCGGTCATAGATCGGCGCGTTGGTCTGGTGGTCCTTGCCGAACATCTCGAAGTCGACGCCCAGCGCCGCCCAGCGCATGCCGAAGTCAGGCTTCCACTGCAGCTTGGTGCGGCCGCCGCGCACGTCCATGGTGACGTCGGTGCCGTCTTCATCCGTGAATGTGATGGTGCCGGCCTTGGCGTCCACCTTCTTCATCGGCACGTAGAGCACGCGGCCCGAGGTGGGCGAGATCGGCAGGAAGGGCGAATAGGTCGCCTGCCGCTCCTCGCCAAGTGTCGGCAGCATGACGCCCATGATGTCGTCGAACTTCTCGAGCGCGCGGATCAACATCGCATCGAACTTGCCCGACTTGTAATACTCAGTGGCCGAGGCGAACTCGTACTGGAAGCCGAAAGTATCGAGGAAGCGGCGGAGCATGGCGTTGTTGTGGTCGCCGAAGCTCTTGTATCCGCCGCCGAAGGGATTGGGCACGGCGGTGAGCGGCATATGCAGGAAAGGCTTCAGCGCGGCGGGATCCGGCACCGTCTCCGGAATCTTGCGCATGCCGTCCATGTCGTCCGAAAAGCACAGGAGCCTCGTCGGCACGTCGCAGAGCAGTTCGAAGGCGCGCCGCACCATGGTGGTGCGGGCCACCTCGCCGAAGGTGCCGATATGCGGCAGCCCCGAGGGACCATAGCCGGTCTCGAACAGGACTTCCTTCTTGCCCGTGCGTTTGATCCGCTCCACCAGCTTGCGGGCTTCCTCGAAAGGCCAAGCCTTGCTGGTCTCTGCGGCGGCACGAAGGGCGGGATCGACGGTCATTTTGGGGCTGTTCCGGATTGCAAGTGAGCCCGCTGTTTAGGGACGCGGCGGGCCGGGGTCAATCACGGGTGGGAAGAGGCCCTCATCCGGCCTGTCGGCCACCTTCTCCCATCCCTGCGGGACGGGAGAAGGACTCGGTGAGGGAAACCGCGCCACGAGTCCTTCTCCCGTTGCGAAGCAATGGGAGAAGGTGCCCGAAGGGCGGATGAGGGCTGGTGCCGCTAGCCCAGATACTTCTTGAAGAACCCCACCGTTCTGCCCCAGGCCAGG
Source organism: uncultured Alphaproteobacteria bacterium (assembly GCA_945957365.1). GTDB lineage: Bacteria > Pseudomonadota > Alphaproteobacteria > Rhizobiales > Aestuariivirgaceae > Aestuariivirga. The sequence continues at coordinate 68,176 of CAMFKI010000020.1, forward strand.
TCCGCCGCATCCTTGTTGTAGCGCGCCGCATTGGTGTCGTTGTTGAAGGCGTGGTTCACCCCGTCATAGACGAAGAGCTCGAACACCTTGCCATCCTTCTTCAGCGCCGCCTCGTAGTCCTTGATGCCGGCGTTGATGCGGTCGTCGAGTCCGGCATAGTGCAGCATCAGGGGCGCCGTGATCTTCGGCACCTCGGCAGCCTTGGGCTGCATGCCGTAGTAGGCCACCCCGGCCTTGAGGCTGGGATCGCCCGCAACGGCGAGCTGGTTCACCACCCCGCCGCCCCAGCAGAAGCCGACCGCCCCCACCTTGCCATTGCCACCCTCGATCTTCGCCAGGGCATCCAGCGCGGAGGTGCCGAAGGTGGAAATCTCCTGCGGCGTCAGCGTGCCGATCAGGTCACGGGCCTTGTCCTCGTCGGCGGGGGTTCCGCCTTTCGCGGTCAGGAAATCGCCGCCGAAGGCAATGAAGCCCTCCTTGGCCACGCGCCGTGTCACGTCCTTGATGTGCGGGTTGAGGCCACGGTTCTCGTGGATGACGAAGACCACGGGATAGGTTCCGGGCGCCTTGGGGCGCACCAGGTAGCCCTTGATGCCGGGCGCGATCTCGGCGGCTTCCGCCACGATCGAAGGATCATCCTCCGGTACCATGGCGGCGAAGGCGTAATTGTTTTCAAGTGCGGGAAGCAGCGCGGTCGCAGCCGCAGTGGACCCTGCCAGCAGCGTCAACCGCTCCAGGAAATCGCGGCGGTTCATGCCGCCATGCGTGTAGCGGTCGAAGAGATCGATGAATTTCTGCTCCATAGGCTCCGTTCCTCTTCCGTTCAGCTGTCCCAGTCTTTAAACGTGGACCCCAGGGCTCAGGATGACAATGGATTCGACCCTTCGCACCGCCGTGGCGTCCGGCATGGGCGCCGTGATCGGCGGTGAACCCATGGAGCCCGCCCATGCGCTGGCCGCACTGGCCGCGACACCGCACCTGATCTGCCACTCCGCCTTCTTCGTCGAGCGCCTGGGCGTGGCCGCACAGGCACCGCGCGCCACCGTCAGGGCGGCGCGCGAGCAGCGCCACTTCGACGTGGCCGAACTTTTCGCTTTCGTCTGCCCCGCGCGCTTTGCGACCCCGACGCCGACGGGCTTCGCACGCTCGCTGGCGCTCGACCCCGGTGAAGACGACGAGGAGACGGTTCGCCTCATCGCCGACGACCTGCTCAATCGCCTTGCCAGCAAGCATTATCCGCTGCTTCGCGAGACGGCCGAGAACGCCACCTTCCTCGCCCGCGCCAAGTGGCCCTGGGCCGAACCCGTGATGCGCGCCCTGATGAAGGCGAACCCCAGGATGGATGTCGGCAGCTTTGCCACCGGCCTCAATGCCTGGGACCGCATCGAGGAATGGGAGGAGGACGGCGGCCGTGCGCCGGGCCGCCAGGACGCGATCGAGCCTGCCGAGGCGCAGCTCTTCCTGCGCGACGTATTGGGATCGGAGTCCGAGCAGCGCGCCTCGCAGGCGGCCTATGCCGGGGCCGCGACCTTCGCCTTCCGGCCGCGCCAGTCAAAAGAGATCAACAATATTTTACTGGCGGAGGCGGGCACGGGGCTGGGCAAGACGCTGGGCTATCTCGCGCCGGCGTTTCTCTGGGCCAGGAAGAACAACGCCCCCGTGTGGGTCTCGACCTACACCAAGAACCTGCAGCGCCAGCTCGACCAGGAAACCGCGCGCCTCATCGAGAACCCGGAGGAGCGCGAGGGCAAGATCGTCATCCGCAAGGGCCGCGAGAACTATGTCTGCCTGCTGAACATGCAGGAGGTCTTCGGCCGCCTCACCTCGGCCAACCCGCGCACCGCATTGCTCGCCGCATTGATCTCGCGCTGGGCGCGCTTCACGCGCGACGGCGACATGGTGGGCGGCGACTTCCCCTCCTGGATACTGTCGCTGTTCAACGACCTCTCGCTCGATGGCGAGTCACGCGGCGTCACGGCGCAGTCGCTTGGCCTCACCGACCGGCGCGGCGAATGCATCTATTCCGCCTGCCCGCATTACCGCCGCTGCTTCATCGAGCGCTCGGTGCGCGCCGGCCGCAATGCCTCGATCGTCATTGCCAACCACGCCCTCGTGCTGCATCAGGCCGCGGTGGACTACGCGCTCGGCATCGCACTCACCGAGGAAGAGGAAGCAGCCCCCGGCGGCATCCGCCGCATCGTCTTCGACGAGGGCCATCATCTGTTCGACGCCGCCGACTCGGCCTTCTCCGGCCACCTCACCGCGCTCGAGACGGCGGAACTCCGCCGCTGGATCAGAGGCCCCGAGGCCGAGCGCCGCCGTGGCCGTGGCCTGTCGGATCGCATCGGCGATCTGCTGGGCGACGACGAGACTGGCGAGAAACTGCTGCAGCAGGTGCTGCGCGCCGCCATGGCACTTCCCGGCCCGGGCTGGACGCGCCGCGTGCAAGCAGGCCAGCCCGACGGGCTGGCCGAGAACTTCCTGTCGCTCGTGCGCCAGCAGGTCTTGGCGCGGGCCGAGCAGAATGCCGGCTCCGGCCACACCATCGAGACCGACTGCCTGCCGCTGATCGACGGCCTCGCCGAGGCGGCGGAAGACCTGATGGGCGCGCTGCTCGACCTCCGGAAGCCGATGTCGGCACTGGCCAATGCGCTGGCCAAGAAGCTCGATGCCGAAGCCGAGGATCTCTCGACCCATGACCGCGGCCGCATCGAGGCGGTGTCGCGCTCGCTGAAGCGGCGCGGCGAGCTGATGGTGGGATCGTGGGTCGACATGCTGAAGCGCCTGCTGGAGGAGAAGAACCCGCTCTTCGTCGAATGGTTCGACATCGCGCAGGCCTTCGGCCGCGAGCATGACGTGGGGCTGCACTCGCACTGGCTGGACCCGACGGAGCCTATGGCGCTCGCCGTGCTGCGCCAGGCCGACGGCATCGTCATCACCTCCGCCACGCTGAAGGACCGGCCGCCCGACGTTCCTGACGACTGGGCCAATGCCGAGATGCGCACCGGGGCCGTTCACCTGCCTTACCCAGTGAAACGCGAGAGCTGGGAGTCGCCCTTCGACTATGTCGGCTCCAGCCGGGTCATCGTGGTGACCGACGTGAACCGCGAGGACATGGACCAGGTTGCCGCCGCCTATCGTGAACTCTTCCTCGCCGCCGGTGGCGGCGGGCTCGGTCTCTTCACCGCCATCTCGCGGCTGCGCGCCGTGCACAAGCGGCTGGTGAAGCCGCTGGCGGATGCCGGGCTACCGCTCTATGCGCAGCATGTCGACCCGATGGACACCGGCACGCTGGTCGACATGTTCCGCGCCGAGCGTGATGCCTGTCTGCTCGGCACCGATGCGGTGCGCGATGGTGTGGACGTTCCCGGCGACTCGCTGCGCCTCATCGTGCTCGACCGCGTGCCGTGGGGCACGCCGACCATTCTCGAACGCGCCCGCAAGGAGGCCTTCGGCGGCAATGCCTATACCGACATGGTGGTGCGCCTCAGGCTGCGGCAGGCCTTCGGCCGGCTGATCCGCCGGGCCGGCGACCGCGGGCATTTCGTCATTCTCGATCCGCGGCTGGCCTCGCGCTTTCTCACCGCCTTTCCGCCGGGCGTGAACGTGTCGCGGCTGGGGCTGGTCGACGCCATCGATGCGGTGCGTGGCCAACTGGACAATTCGCGGTCCAGCACCTAACTGTCAGACCTCCAGGAGGACAGAATGCCCGGCACCATCTCGACTGAACAGGCGCTCATCTACACCATGGTCACCATGTCCGGGGTGGAGGGCAAGATCAACGCCATCGAACTGGCCGAGATCCGGCAGCTGGTGCAGACGCTGCCGATCTTCGCCGGTTTCGACGAGCATCGCCTGCTGGGCGTAGCGCAGGAGGCCGGCGAAATTCTGCAGGACAGCGAGGGCCTGAAGGCCATCCTCGGCCTCATCAAGGGGGCCCTGAAGCCGAAGCTGCGCGAGACGGCCTATGCGCTGGCGGTGGAAGTCGCAGCCTCCGACCTCGCCGTGGGCAAGGAGGAACTGCGCTTCCTCGCCATGCTGAGGGACGCGCTGGGGCTCGACAAGCTGGTGACGGCAGCGCTGGAGCGCTCGGCAATCGCGCGGTACCAGAAGGAATGAGGAAGTTGCCGTCATCCGCACCACAACCTTTCACCTTGCGCGGGCTCGACCCGCGCATCCTCTTTTGTGACTGCAAAAGGGATGCCCCGGTCAAGCAACTGTCGATTTTCAGTGGCTGTAACGGAACTCCGAGT
>CAMFKI010000021.1 GCA_945957365.1 uncultured Alphaproteobacteria bacterium
TCATCCCGATGGGCGGCGAGGGTGCGCTGCGCCTCACCACGGCGCGCTACTACACGCCGTCGGGCCGCTCGATCCAGGCCAAGGGCATCGACGCCGACATCGTGATCGAGGAAGAGCTTCCGCCCGAGCTCCAGGGCAAGAACGTCTCGACCGAGGGCGAGGCCGGCCTCAAGGGCCACCTCACCAACGAGGCGGGCGGTTCGGAGGGCGGCGGCTCGTCGGCCTATGTCCCCGAGGACAAGGGCAAGGACCTGCAGCTCAAGGCGGCGATCGACTTTCTCAATGGCGTGAAGGTCGTGTCCAACGCCAAGCCGAAGGACGACAAGACCAAGGACGGCGCAGCGCCGGCGACCACGCCGAACTGAGCCATCCCGCATCGCGACTGAGATACCCGGCTCAGGCCGGGTATTTTTTTGCCGCGCACCGGTGGCGGGAAAATCAACTTATCCGTTAGGATTAACAGCTCGTTAACGGTCGCTGGCGGAAAGTCGGAGGCATTCGAATCATGTCGATCGCCCTGACATATGCCCCGTGACGAGATGCGCAAGCCGTTGAAGCGGCTGAACTTTGCCCAGCGCATATGGCGCCGGCGGCCGCCTGCGCTGGTGCTGGCGGCGGCGCTGCTGGTGGCGGCGATGCTGGGCGGCGGGCTGTGGCTGTCGCGCATCCCCGCACCCTTTGCCGGTGAGCCCATCGTGCTGGCCGCGATCCCCGAGAACGCCGAACTCGTCACCTCCTCCATCACCCCGGCGGATGACCCGGCCGCGGCCCCCGAGGACAGCGCCGCCAGCGACCCGGTCGACCCCAATTCCTTCCAGATCATCGGCGGCGAACAGCCACCGGCAGACGACCAGACGCAGGACGACACCGGTGCCGGAGACCAGGCCAGCCTGCCGCCCGACGAGCCGATGGTGGTGATCGCGCCGCACCGGCCCCTGAAGAAGGCGCCGATCGAGGCGGTGACCGAGAAGACCGAGCTGGGGCCGCTGCCGCGCATCGCCGCCAACGGCAAGCGGCCCTTCGACCTCTATTCGCAGGCCACGCCGCTCGCCGTGTCGAGTTCCGGCCGGCCCAAGATCGCGCTGGTGCTGGGCGGCATGGGCCTCAATGCGGCGCTGACGAAGAAGGCCGTCGAAGCGCTGCCCGGCGACGTGACGCTGGGATTTGCCCCCTACGGCGACAATCTGCAGGCGCAGGTCAACCAGGCCCGTGCGGCGGGCCACGAAATCCTGCTGCAGGTGCCGATGGAGCCTGTCGGCTATCCCGGCAACAATCCCGGTCCCAGCACCCTCCTGAGCGACGTCAAGCCGGAACAGAACCTGAGCGCGCTGGCCTGGCTGATGAGCCGCTTCGCCGGCTATTCCGGCATCACCAACTACATGGGCGCGCGGCTGCTGGTCAGCGAGGATGCGCTGCGCCCCGTCATGCAGGAGCTCAAATCGCGCGGCCTCGTCTATCTCGAGGATGGCAGCGTGAGCATGACGCTGGCGCCCAAGATCGCCCAGGACCTGAGGCTCCCCATCGCGCGCGCCAGCATGGTGATCGATGCCGAACCGACCGCCCCCGCCATCACCGCGGCGCTGCAGAAGCTGGAGCAGCAGGCGCGCCAGAACGGCTCGGCCGTCGCCACCGGCTCGGGCCTCGACGTCACCATCGAAACAGTTGCCGAATGGGCGAAAACCCTGCAGGAGAAGGGCATATTGCTGGTGCCGGTGAGCGCCGCCTACGCAGGGAGACCGACCTGATGAGCAAGTCCGACGACGTGACCCAGTATCGCCCCTGCGTGGGCGTGATGCTGCTCAACCCCGCGGGCCTCGTGTGGGTCGGGCGGCGCTACGACAAGTCGAACGAGGAAGGCGAGGGCTACTGGTGGCAGATGCCGCAAGGCGGCATCGACGCCGGCGAGGACCCGCGCACCGCGGCACTGCGCGAACTGGCCGAGGAAACCGGCATCACCTCTGCCGAGATCATCGCCGAATCCGCCCACTGGTATCGCTACGACCTGCCCGAACACCTGATCGGCAAATCGTGGAAGGGCAGGTATCGCGGCCAGACCCAGAAATGGCTCGCGCTCCGCTTCACCGGCACGGAAAGTGAAATCGATCTGGCGCCGCCCGGCCACAGCCAGGAATTCGACCAGTGGCGCTGGGCCCGGATGGACGAGCTGCCGGACCTGATCGTGCCCTTCAAGCGCCAGGTCTATGAACAGGTGGTGGCCGAGTTCCGGCACCTGGGCACATGAGGTCGCCGTGAGATGAGAAGCCTGCGGTCATGATCCGCCGCGCCGGCCTGCTCGTCGCTGCCATCCTCATGTCTGCGGCTCTTCTCCTGGCCGGCGGAACAGCCCTCTCCCCGCAGTTCAGGGAGGCGTTGCGCGGCCTCGTGATCCGAACGGTTCCGGGAACGTCCGCCATGCTGCGCCATCTCAATCCGGTGCCGCTTGCAACGAGGCTCGCGGCCGATGGCCTCACGCTCGGCCAGCCGGTTCTGCTGCGGCTGTTCAAGCAGGAAAGCCAGCTCGAACTCTGGATGAAGCGCGGCGACCGCTTCGCGCTGGCCATGACCATTCCCATCTGCGCCTGGTCGGGCACGCTGGGACCCAAGCTGAAGGAGGGCGACGGCCAATCCCCGGAAGGCTTCTATCTCGTCTCCGCCCGGCAGCTGAACCCGCAGTCGCATTACTACCGCGCGCTCAACACCGGCTTTCCCAATGCCTATGACGAGGCGCAGGGGCGCACCGGTTCATTCCTGATGATCCACGGCGATTGCCTGTCGATCGGCTGCTATGCCATGACCGATGCCGGCATCGACGATATCTACACCGCCGTGGAGAGCGCCCTCGGCAATGGCGAGACGGAGGTTCCCGTCCAGATCTTCCCCTTCCGCCTGAGTGCCGAGAACCTCGCCGCCCGGGAGGCCAGCCCCTGGATCGGCTTCTGGCAGAACCTGGCGGAAGGCGACAGGCTGTTCACCGCCACCGGCCTCCCGCCCCGCGCCTTCGCCTGCGGCACGCGCTACGGCTTCGCGGCGGAAGGTGACCCCGCCCCGGCCGGCTGCACGCCGGTCACGAGCTGGTAGCCGCCGCAGCGCAGCAGGTTGCCCTCCAGCGCCGCAGCGCATATGAAGCCTGCGCAAAGGAAGCCAGCATGTCCACCGCACAGCTCGTCCAGATCCTCATCACGCTCACCGGCATCGCGCTTGCGGTGGTGGTCTTCCTGTTCGGGCCCTTCGGCATGCTGGTGAACGGCCTCATCGCCTTCGTGATCTTCGTGGCGGCCGGCATGGCGGCGGCATTCTCCTATGCCGTGCTGATGCGGAAGGGCTGAGGAATGCCGCATGTGATTTTCGACTGCGACGGCGTGCTGGTCGATTCCGAGCCGCTGTCGATGCGGGTCGACGTGCAGATCCTCGCCGAGAACGGCATCAGCATGAGCGAGGACGAGGCGCACCGGCGCTTCGTGGGCAAGACCTTCGCCGCGATGCTGGAGGAACTCCGCCGCGAATTCTCCGTCAGCTTCCCGGCCGATGCTTCCGAGCAGAAGGACCTGCGGCTGCTGAAGCTCTATGAGACCGATCTCCGCGCCGTCGACGGTGTCGAGTCCGCACTGGAAGCGCTCGGTCCGCAGCAGTTCAGTATCGCCTCGAACTCTCCCTATGAGCGGGTCGAAACCGCGCTCCGCCTCACCCACCTCACCCGCTTCTTCGGCAACCGCATCACCACCTTCGAGGACGTGGCGCGCGGCAAGCCCGAGCCGGACGTCTTCATCGCGGCGGCGCGGCGCGCCGGCTACGCGCCGGAGGACTGCATCGTGATCGAGGATTCGGTGACCGGCGTGATCGCGGCGCACCGCGCGGGCTGTCACGTGCTGGGCTTCACCGGCACCCACCCGCACCCGGAAGAGCAGGGTCCGAAGCTGCTGAAGGCAGGTGCCGCCAGGGTTTTCCGGCACATGGCCGAGCTGCCGGAGCTGGTGTCGCAAAGAATACTTTGACATTGCGCTGCAACACGCCCATATGGGCCCTGTCGCATGAGGCCGACAGGAATACGTGAGGCGCACGCAAGGTGCAGCCGTTCCGGCCCAAACGAAGCGACACTCCCGAACATACCTTTCACGTGGGTAGGTTTCAGCGCCCGCCCGGCCTGTCGCAGATCACCTGCGCTCGCTCTTCGGACATGGCTTGCGCTGCCCACTCATGCTCCGAAGACCGAAAGAAGAATAAGACGTGACCAATTTTACCGACCTCAACCTCTCCGAACCCCTGCTCCGTGCGCTCGCCGCCGAGGGCTACGAGAAGCCCACCCCCATCCAGGCCCAGTCGATCCCCAGCCTGCTCGCCGGCAAGGACCTGCTCGGCATCGCCCAGACCGGCACCGGCAAGACGGCGGCCTTCGCGCTGCCCATCCTGCAGAAGCTGGCCGCCCACCCGGAACGCGCCGCCAAGGGCACCTGCCGGGCGCTGATCCTGTCGCCGACGCGTGAACTCGCCGCCCAGATCGGCGAGAGCTTCCGGGTCTATGGCAAGTTCCTCAAGGTGTCGCGCGCCGTCGTGTTCGGCGGCGTGTCGCTCGGCAAGCAGATCGACATCCTGCGCGGTGGCGTCGACGTCGTCGTCGCCACGCCGGGCCGCCTCGTCGACCTCATCGAGCGCAAGGCGCTGACGCTGTCGAAGGTCGAGATCTTCGTCCTCGACGAGGTCGACCAGATGCTCGACCTGGGCTTCATCCACGCCATCCGCAAGATCACCGGCATGCTGCCGAGCCAGCGCCAGAACCTGTTCTTCTCGGCCACCATGCCGAAGGAGATCGCGGGCCTCGCCAACAACCTGCTCACCGATCCGGTGCGCGTCGAGGTGGCGCCCGTCGCCACCACCGCCGAGCGCGTGAACCAGAGCGTGATCCACGTCGATCCGGCCAACAAGGCCAAGCTCCTCGTGGAACTGCTCAAGGACAACAACATGACGCGCACGCTGGTGTTCACCCGCACCAAGCACGGTGCCGACAAGGTGATGAAGTCGCTCTCAACGGCGGGCTACACCGCTGCGGCGATCCACGGCAACAAGAGCCAGAACAACCGCGAGCGCGCGCTCGCCGGCTTCAAGGCGGGCAAGATCCTCGTCCTCGTGGCCACCGACATCGCGGCCCGCGGCATCGACGTCGATGGTGTGAGCCACGTGGTGAACTACGATCTCCCGCATGTGCCGGAGAGCTACGTCCATCGCATCGGCCGCACGGCGCGCGCGGGTGCCGATGGCTCGGCCATCGCCTTCTGCACGCCGGAAGACCGTGGCCTGCTGCGCGACATCGAGAAGACCATCCGCGCCCAGGTGCCGGTGGTCGAGCATGCGCTGGGCCTCAAGGGCATCCAGCAGCTTGCCCCCAACTTCGGCTGGAACCCCGCCGGCAAGGACAAGCCCGCCGCCAAGCCGCATCACCGCGGCCAGGGCCCCAACCGCAACCACGGTGCAGGCAGCGGCCACAAGCAGGCCGGCGGCGGCAAGCCCCACGGCGGCAAGCCGCAGGGCCAGCACCAGCCCAAGCGCGACGGCGGCGGCGCCCAGGCCCCGAAGCGCACCTCCGGCGGCAGCTGGATGAGCGAACTCGGCAAGCGCCAGGGCTAAGCGACGTATACGGATGAATCAGGGGCCCGCCGGCAACGGCGGGCCCTCTTTCGTTTGCCCGATCCCGAGCCGCGAGTCCTTCTCCCGTTGGCGCAGCCAATGGGAGAAGGTGCCCCCGAAGGGCGGATGAGGGCCTCTGTCCACGAGCCGTACCGAATGAAGGAGCCCTCATCCGGCCTGTCGGCCACCTTCTCCCATCCCTGCGGGACGGGAGAAGGACTCGTGGCGAGGGCGCGACGCGCATCGCCGGCGGCAGCTGGATGAGCGAACTCGGCAAGCGCCAGGGCTATGCGACGTATACGGATGGTTCAGGGGTCAGCCAGAAACGGCGGGCCCACTTTCGTTTGCGAGATCCACGCCGCGAGTCCTTCTCCCGTTGGCGCAGCCAATGGGAGAAGGTGCCCGAAGGGCGGATGAGGGCCTCTGTCTACGAGCAGTACCGAATGAAGGAGCCCTCATCCGGCCTGTCGGCCACCTTCTCCCATCCCTGCGGGACGGGAGAAGGACTCGTGGCGAGGGCGCGACGCGCATCGCCGGCGGCAGCTGGATGAGCGAACTCGGCAAGCGCCAGGGCTATGCGACGTATACGGATGGTTCAGGGGTCAGCCAGAAACGGCGGGCCCACTTTCGTTTGCGAGATCCACGCCGCGAGTCCTTCTCCCGTTGGCGCAGCCAATGGGAGAAGGTGCCCAAAGGGCGGATGAGGGCCCTTCACCACGTGCCCCGCCGAATGAAGGAGCCCTCATCCGGCCTGTCGGCCATCTTCTCCCATCCCTGCGGGACGGGAGAAGGACTCGTGGCGAGGGCGCGACGTGCATCGCCCGCGGCACTGCATCCCGGACTTCGCCGGGATGACGGCATCGAGAAACAAAATCGCCGGAGCTTTGCCCCGGCGATCTCAATTCCGTCGATGACCGTCAGCTCAGAGTGAGCTCTGCAGCGCCTTGAGCTGGTTCAGAACTTCGGTCGCCTTGCGCAGGTTTTCGCCGGGCTTGGCGTCGGCGACGTCTTCCTCGGCGTCGCGGATCTGGCCGGCCAGCGCCTCGGCGCTGAGTTCGGCCATCGGGATCGCGACCTCGGCCAGAAGCGTCAACCCTTGCGGGTTCACTTCCGCCATGCCGCCCCTGACGAAGATGCGTTCGGCGGCGCCGCCGTCACGGGTGACGGTGACGACGCCGGGGCGCAGCGTGGTGAGGATCGGCGAGTGGCCCGGATAGATGCCCATCTCGCCCTCGGTGCCCGGCAGCGTGACCGAGGCCACGTCGCCCGAGAACAGAAGCCGCGCGGGGCTCACGAGTTCGAAATGAAGTCCGGCCATGGTGCTTACGCTGCCTCGGCGGCGAGGCGCTTGGCCTTCTCGATCGCCTCGTCGATGGTGCCGACCATGTAGAAGGCCGGCTCAGGCAGGTGGTCATAGGCGCCTTCGCAGAGGCCCTTGAAGCCCTTGATCGTCTCCTCGAGCTTGACCTGCACGCCGGGCGAACCGGTGAACACGGTGGCGACGTCGAAGGGCTGCGACAGGAAGCGCTCGATCTTGCGGGCGCGGGCCACCGTCAGCTTGTCTTCCTCGGAGAGCTCGTCCATGCCGAGAATGGCGATGATGTCCTGCAGCGCCTTGTAGCGCTGGAGGATCTGCTGCACCTGGCGGGCGACGTTATAGTGCTCCTCGCCGATGACGCGCGGGTCGAGCATGCGCGAGGTCGAGTCGAGCGGGTCCACCGCCGGGTAGATGCCCTTTTCGGCGATCGAGCGCGACAGCACGGTGGTGGCGTCGAGGTGGGCGAAGGAGGTGGCCGGAGCGGGGTCGGTCAGGTCGTCGGCCGGCACGTAGATGGCCTGCACCGAGGTGATCGAGCCCTTGTTGGTCGTCGTGATGCGCTCCTGCATCTGGCCCATGTCGGTGGCCAGCGTCGGCTGATAGCCCACGGCCGAAGGAATACGGCCAAGGAGAGCCGACACTTCGGAACCGGCCTGGGTGAAGCGGAAGATGTTGTCGACGAAGAACAGCACGTCCTGGCCCTGGTCGCGGAAGTGCTCGGCGACGGTGAGGCCGGTCAGCGCGACGCGGGCGCGCGCACCCGGCGGCTCGTTCATCTGGCCGTAGACGAGGGCCGCCTTGGAACCGGCGACGGAGCCTTCCTTCGGGTTCTTGTTCACGCCCGACTCCATCATCTCGTGATAGAGGTCGTTGCCTTCGCGCGTCCGCTCGCCCACGCCGGCGAACACCGAGTAGCCGCCGTGCGTCTTGGCGATGTTGTTGATGAGTTCCATGATCAGCACGGTCTTGCCCACGCCGGCGCCGCCGAACAGGCCGATCTTGCCGCCCTTGGCGTAAGGCGCCAGCAGGTCGACGACCTTGATGCCGGTGACGAGGATCTCGGCCGCCGTCGACTGGTCGACGAAGTCCGGAGCCGCCTGGTGGATGGCGCGGCGGGCGGTGGCGCCGATGGGGCCTGCCTCGTCGACCGGCTCACCGATGACGTTCATGATGCGGCCCAGCGTCTCGTTGCCGACCGGCACGGTGATGGGGGCGCCGGTGTTGGAGACGGGCTGTCCGCGCACCAGGCCTTCGGTCGAGTCCATGGCGATGCAGCGCACGGTGTTCTCACCGAGGTGCTGGGCCACTTCGAGGACGAGGCGGTTGCCGCCATTCGTGGTCTCGAGCGCGTTGAGGATTTCCGGAAGGCCGCCATCGAAGGCGACGTCGACGACGGCGCCGGTGACCTGGGTGATGCGGCCGACTGCGGCCTCGCTGTGTGCCATGTGTGTGATCCTTCCGCTTTAGAGCGCCTCGGCGCCCGAAATGATTTCGATGAGTTCCTTGGTGATCTGCGCCTGGCGCTGGCGGTTGTACTTGATCGACAGCTTGTTGATCATGTCACCGGCGTTGCGGGTGGCGTTGTCCATGGCGCTCATGCGCGCGCCCTGCTCGGAGGCGGCATTTTCGAGGAGGCCACGGAAAATCTGCACCGCGATGTTGCGCGGCAGCAGATCCTCGAGGATTTCGCCCTCTTCGGGCTCGGCTTCGTAAACGGCGCCGCCGAGATCGGCGGGCTTGCCGCCCGAGACGTCAGCCGGGATCAGCCGCAGCGCCGTGGGCTTCTGCGAAATGACCGACTTGAACTCGGAGAAGAACAGGGTCGCCACATCGAACTCGCCGTTGTGGAACATGTTGAGCACCTTGTGCGCAACGGCCTGGGCTTCGGCGAACGACATCTGCTTCACGGAACGGAAGTCGACGTGTTCGACGATATACTTGCCATAGACGCGCTTCAGCGCATCATTGCCCTTCTTGCCGACGGTGAAGATCTTCACCGTCTTGCCCTGGGCGATGAGGCGATCGGCATGCTCGCGGGCAAGCTTTGCGATCGATGAATTGAAGCCGCCGCAGAGGCCGCGCTCGGCGGTCGCCACGATCAGCAGGTGCGTTTCATCGAAACCCGTGCCGGTGAGAAGCGTCGGCGCGCCCGCGCGACCGCTCATGGCGGAGGCGAGGTTGCCGATCACCGTCGACATGCGCTCCGAATAGGGGCGCGCGGCGACGGCGGCTTCCTGGGCGCGGCGCAGTTTCGCCGCGGCCACCATCTGCATGGCCTTGGTGATCTTGCGCGTCGCCTTCACCGAGGCGATGCGATTGCGTAAGTCCTTGAGACTTGCCATCTCGAACCCTTAGGCGAAGGACTTGGCGAAGGTTTCGACGGCGGCCTTGAGCTTCGGCATGGTGGCATCCGAAATCGCCTTCTTGGTGCGGATCGCATCGAGGATGTCGGCATGCTTGTCACGCACGAAGCGCAGCAGCCCGTCTTCGAAGGCCTTGACCTTGTTGACCGGCAGCGGGTCGAGGTAGCCGTTGACGCCGGCATAGATCACCACGACCTGCTCTTCCGTCTTCATCGGCGAGAACTGCGACTGCTTGAGCAGTTCCGTCAGGCGCGCGCCGCGGTTCAGGAGTTTCTGGGTGGAGGCGTCGAGGTCGGAGCCGAACTGCGCGAAGGCCGCCATTTCGCGGTACTGCGCGAGCTCGCCCTTGATCTTGCCGGCCACCTGCTTCATCGCCTTGGTCTGGGCGGCGGAGCCGACGCGCGACACCGAGAGGCCGACGTTCACCGCCGGGCGGATGCCCTGGTAGAACAGGTCGGTCTCGAGGAAGATCTGGCCGTCGGTGATCGAGATCACGTTGGTCGGGATGTAGGCCGACACGTCGTTGGCCTGGGTCTCGATGACGGGAAGCGCGGTCAGCGAACCGGCACCCTGGCTGTCGTTGAGCTTGGCCGCACGCTCGAGCAGGCGGGAGTGGAGATAGAACACGTCGCCCGGATAGGCTTCGCGGCCCGGCGGGCGGCGGAGCAGCAGCGACATCTGGCGATAGGCGACGGCCTGCTTGGAGAGATCGTCATAGGCGATCAGGGCATGCATGCCGTTGTCGCGGAAGAACTCGCCCATGGTGCAGCCGGTGAAGGGCGCCAGATACTGAAGGGGCGCCGGGTCGGAAGCGGTGGCGGCGATGACGATCGAGTATTCGAGCGCGCCGTTGTCTTCCAGCACCTTCACGAACTGGGCGACCGTCGAGCGCTTCTGGCCGCAGGCGACGTAGACGCAGTAGAGCTTGTCCTTCTCGGGGCCCGCGATGTGGATCGGCTTCTGGTTCAGGATGGTGTCGAGGATGATGGCGGTCTTGCCGGTCTGGCGGTCGCCGATGACGAGCTCGCGCTGGCCGCGGCCGATCGGGATCAGCGCGTCGACGGCCTTGAGGCCGGTCGACATCGGCTCATGCACCGACTTGCGCGGGATGATGCCCGGCGCCTTCACGTCCACACGCTTGAACTGCTTGGCGTTGATCGGGCCCTTGCCGTCGATCGGGTTGCCCAGCGCGTCGACGACGCGGCCGAGGAGCTCCTTGCCGACGGGGACTTCCACGATGGCGCCGGTGCGCTTCACGGTGTCGCCTTCGCGGATCTCGCGGTCCGAACCGAAGATCACGATGCCGACATTGTCGGTTTCGAGGTTGAGGGCCATGCCCTTCATGCCGTTGGCGAACTCGACCATTTCGCCGGCCTGCACGTTGTCGAGGCCGTAGACGCGGGCGATGCCGTCACCGACGGACAGCACCTGGCCGATTTCGGAGACCTGGGCTTCCTTGCCGAAGTCCTTGATCTGCTTCTTGAGAATGGCGGAAATTTCGGCGGCGCGAATGTCCATCAGGCGGTTCCCTTCATGGCGATCTTGAGTGTCTGGAGCTTGGTCTTCAGCGAATTGTCCATCATGCGGGACCCCACCTTCACGATGAGGCCGCCGAGGAGCGAGCTGTCGACACGGGTTGAGAGGGCGACGTCACGGCCGAGCGAGCTCTTGAGCGCGGCCTTGAGGTCTTCGAGTTGCTGGGCCGAGAGCGGCTCGGCCGAGGTGACCTCGCCCGCGATCTCGCCCTTGGAGAGGCTAAGCAGCGTGGCATAGGCCTTGATCATGTCGGGAACGACGCTGAGGCGGCGGTTCTTCGCTGCCAGCTTGAGGAAGTTCAGCGTGGCGCCGGTGATGCCGAGCTGGCCGGCTACGCCCTCGAGCGCCGCGATCTGGTCCTCGGAGGAGAACACCGGCGAGCGGACCAGGCGGTTCAGGTCTTCCGACTGGTCGATGGCGGCCTGGAAGGTCGAGAGCTGGCGGCTCACCTCTTCGGTGGCCTTCTCCTCGGAGCTGAGTTCGAAGAGCGCGCTGGCATAGCGGCCCGGAACTCCGGAAACTGTCTGATCTGTGGTCGCCACGATCCGTCTTTCATCCGTTTTTCGACTGGCGCCACAAGGACCTGGCACCGCGCCGCTTGAATTTCAGGGAGACCGGCATGCACAGAGGCACACCCACGGCCCGGAGCCCCCGCCCCGCCGCGCGCGTTGGCTATCACATGGGATAGGGACTCGCAACCACGTTCACGCGGGCGCAATGCCGCGACTTTCGGAGGTGTTGGAAGGTGATCGGTGAGTACGCGCCCTATCCCCGTCACCCCAGCAAAAGCTGGGGCCCCGCTTTGGTTCAGTGCGAGTCCGCCGCCATCACCCACCTCGCCCGGGCTCGACCCGGGCGTCCTTTTCCGCTCCGCCAAAAGGATGCGCGGGTCAAGCCCGCGCAAGGTGACAATGATGAAGAGGTTGAAACAATGCTGGGCCCCAGCTTCCGTTGGGGTGACGCCACTTAAAAATGGAGATGAGCGGAAGAAAAAACCCGCCGGGGGAGGACCGGCGGGCTTTTCTTGGGTCAGGTCCTGAAGGCCCTGACGCGGGCCACGTGGCCCAGCTGGTATCGCTTCAGGCCGATGTCCGCGAGGTCGTCGTCGCTGAGCGCTTCGGCTTCGGCGCGGACCTTGCGGTAGGCCTTCAGTTTCCGGCTGCGGCCCAGGCGGTGAAGCAGGGAAGCCGGGAGGAATGTCATTTGCGCGCGGCCTCCCGGGCCAGGCGCGGAATGTCGGAGCGCGAGATGCCGAGATCGGCCAGTTCGCGGCTGCTCAGGGACTCGAGCTCCTGAACGGTGCGGGAATAGCGCTTCCAGGTGGAATAGCGGGACTTGAGAACTTCGAACATGTGTCATCCCCCTTGAGATGATGGGTCTTTGGTTGCTTTTGCGATCCCCAATCTAGGTGCACTGCAACAAAACGAGAAATGCAAAAACTGCATGGCTATGCTTCGACAAGCAAAAACAGTTGCTTAATGATCCGTTCACATTGCCACATTCCTGCTGCAATGCCGCAAAGATGGGCGGTCTCACGTCCAAGCGGCACCTATCCATGCCGGAAAATCATGCAGTTCCTTGCGATTGGACAAATCGGCGGCCAGCCTGCCCGGTCTATGCTGCCCGAAAGCCGTGCAGCCCGGAGGACCCGCCATGACCGCAACCACCCCCTACCAGACCCCCTATGACAGGATCGGCGGCGCCGAAGGCGTCCGGCGGCTGGTGAAGGTGTTCTACGACCTCGTGGAAACGGAGCCCGAGGGCGCTCCGCTGCGCGTCATGCACAACCAGGGCAATGGCCTTGCCCATGCGCGCGAGGCCCAGTTCATGTTCCTGTCGGGCTTCCTCGGGGGGCCGCAGCTCTATGTCGAGCAGCACCGGCACTCCAACGTGCGCCAGATGCACAATCACCTGTCGATCGGCGAGGTGGAGGCGCAGTCCTGGCTGCAGTGCATGGAAATGGCGCTGGAAAGAACCGCGGACGAGGACACCCGCCGCATGCTCATGCAAACCTTCCAGCGGGTGGCCAATGCGTTGCGAAATCAGCCGCCCGCCGACAACCCGCTGAAGGTCACTTCAGCTTGATGCAGAAATGCTTCCGGACCGGCTTCTCGATCTTCCAGGTGCCGGCGAAACCCGGCTCGACGGTGAAGGCATCGCCCGGCCTCATGGTGACCGACGTCTCGCCGTCCGGCGTGATGGTGATCTGGCCGTCGATCAGGTGCACGAATTCATAGGCGTCATAGGTGGCGTGCCAGGTACCGGGCGTCGCCTCCCAGGTGCCGCTGATGACGCTGCCGTCATTGGACGTATGCTGCACCCAGGTCTTCATGGTGGGATTGCCCTCCACCTTCTTCCAGCCGTCGAGATCGCCGGTGATGGGCTCCGAACCCGGAGCAGGAAAGCGGTAAACGATATCGCCCATGTCTTTGCCTCCGTCACATGGTGTGAATGGAAAAGCACGATCAGCCCCGTCAAAAAACCAAACGCAAATCGTTTGCCGAGTCAACAAAGCAAAAGGCCCGGGGCATGCCCCGGGCCTTCAAGTGAGATGGTGATCCGGTCTTAGAACAACCCGGCGATCTGGCCCTTCTCGTCGAGGCCGATGACCTCGGCCGACGGCACCTTGGGCAGGCCCGGCATGGTCATGATGTCACCGCAGATGACCACGATGAATTCGGCACCCGCCGAGAGGCGCACTTCGCGCACCGGCAGCACGTGGTTCGTCGGCGCGCCCTTGAGGTTCGGGTCGGTCGAGAACGAGTACTGGGTCTTGGCCATGCAGATCGGGAACTTGCCGTAGCCCGCCGCTTCCCAGGCCTTGAGCTGGTCGCGCACCGACTTGTCGGCCACGACGTCGTCGGCGCGGTAGATCTCGCGGGCGATGGTCTTGACCTTGTCGAACAGCGAGACGCTCTCGTCATAGATCGGCTTGAACTGGGCCGAGCCCTTGTCGGCCAGCTCGGCCACGTGCTTGGCGAGCGGCTCGATGCCCTTGCCGCCCTCGGCCCAGTGGGTGCAGCGGAAGGCCTCGACGCCGTGCGTCTTGCAGTAGTCGATCACGGCCTGCACTTCGGCATCGGTGTCCGAGATGAAGTGGTTGATGGCGACCGCGATCGGCACGCCGAACTTCTTCACGTTCTCGATGTGGCGGCCCAAATTGGCGAGGCCCTTCTTGAGCACCTCGACGTTCTCGGTCTTGAGCTCGTCCTTGGCCGCACCGCCATGCATCTTCAGCGCACGGACGGTCGCCACGATGACGGTGGCCGACGGCGCGAGGCCCGCCTTGCGGCACTTGATGTCGAAGAACTTCTCGGCGCCGAGATCGGCGCCGAAGCCGGCTTCCGTCACCACGTAGTCGGCGAGCTTGAGGGCCGCCTGGGTGGCCATGACCGAGTTGCAGCCATGGGCGATGTTGGCGAAGGGGCCGCCGTGCACGAAGGCCGGGTTGTTCTCCAGCGTCTGGACGAGGTTGGGCTGCAGCGCGTCCTTCAGCAGCACCACCATGGCGCCCGGCGCCTTGAGGTCCTTGGCGAGGACGGGGGTCTTGTCCTTCTTGTAGGCGACGACGATCTGGCCGATGCGGCGCTCGAGATCGGCGATCGAGGTCGAGAGGCAGAGGATGGCCATGATCTCGGAGGCCACCGTGATGTCGAAGCCGGCCTCGCGCGGATAGCCGTTTGCGACACCGCCGAGCGAGCAGACGATCTCGCGCAGCGCGCGGTCGTTCATGTCCATGACGCGGCGCCAGGCGACGCGGCGGGTGTCGATGCCGAGCTCGTTGCCCCAGTAGATGTGGTTGTCGATCAAGGCCGAGAGCAGGTTGTGCGCCGAGGTGATGGCGTGGAAGTCACCGGTGAAGTGCAGGTTGATGTCTTCCATCGGGACGATCTGGGCATAGCCGCCGCCCGCCGCACCACCCTTCATGCCGAAGCAGGGCCCAAGCGAGGGTTCGCGCAGCGCCACCATGGCCTTCTTGCCGATGAGGTTCAGGCCGTCGCCGAGACCCACGGTGGTCGTCGTCTTGCCTTCGCCGGCGGGCGTCGGGTTGATGGCGGTGACGAGGATGAGCTTGCCGTTCTTCTTCGACTTCAGGCTGTCGATGTAGGAGAGCGCCACCTTGGCCTTGGTGTGGCCATAGGGGATCAGGTCCTTCTCGGGGATGCCGAGGCCCTTGCCGATCTCCATGATCGGCTTCATTTTCGCCTCGCGGGCAATTTCGATATCGCTCTTCACCGTGGCCATGCGTGCAGTTCCCTTGTGTGGATGAGATTTCCCGCCAGTAAAATTACATTACTGCGGGGAAATGTCGATTACCTTTTTGGCGGCCTCGCGCGGCGGGCGGGGTCCGGCGCGGAACCCTGATCCGAAGGCGCGGCAGTCATGACGCGGAGTGTCTTGCTACAGGGCTTTGCCACATGCGATGCCTTTTGCGACGCTTCTCGGTGTTTTCTTCCAGCGCCTTTTGTTTTCAGGATCATGACGCATGCGCAACTTCGACCGCCCCGGCCGCTCGGCCGCTTACGGCACCCGTGGCATGGCCGCCACCTCGGCCCCGCTCGCCACCCTGGCCGCCATCGACACGCTGCGGGCCGGTGGCAATGCAGCCGATGCCGCCGTCGTCGCCTCCGCCGTGCTCTGCGTGGTGGAGCCCGCCATGACCGGGGTGGGCGGTGACTGCTTCGCGCTGGTCGGGACGCCGGACGGCAAGGTCTCCGGCCTCAACGCCTCGGGCCGCGCCGGGCTGGCGGCGGATGCTGACTGGCTGAAGGCCTCCGGGCTCACCGAGATCGCCATCCGCTCGATCCACGCCATCACCGTGCCCGGCGCCATCGACGGCTGGGACCAGCTCCTGAAGAAGTTCGGCACCATGGACCTCGCCGAGGCACTCAAACCCGCGATCCGCCTGGCGGAAGAGGGGGTGCCCGTCACCCCGCGCGTCGCCTGGGACTGGCCGGAGGACACGCCCTTCCTCGAGGCCGACGAAGGCGGCCGCGTGCACTGCCTGAAGGACGGCCGCACGCCCAAGGTGGGCGAGATCATGCATTATCCGGCCCTCGCCCAGAGCATGCGGCGCATCGGCAAGGAAGGCCGTGATGCCTTCTACAAGGGCGCCATCGCCGAGGACATCGTGGCCACGGTGCGCGCCAAGGGCTCGCTCCTCACCCTGGACGACCTCGCGGCGCATGAATCGACCTGGGTGAAGCCGATCTCGACTGAATTCATGGGCCGCGAGGTGCTGGAAATCCCGCCCTCGGGCCAGGGCCTCACCGCGCTCATCGCCATGAACATCGTGTCGCAGATCGGGCTCAGGCGCCACGCGCCGGATTCGGTGGCGCGCCACCACATCGAGATCGAGGCGATGAAGCTCGCCTGGGAACTGAGGAACCGCCACATCGCCGACCCCGACTTCCACGAGGTGCCGGTGGACGAGCTGCTCTCGGCCAAAACCGCCCAGAAGCTCGCGAGCCTGATCGACATGAACCATGCGCTCGACATCGACACGGCGATGCGCAACTCCGACACCATCTATCTGACCGTCGTCGACGAGAAGTGGCTGGCCGTCTCCTTCATCAACTCGGTCTATGACGGCTTCGGCTCCTGCGTGGTGACGCCGAAGACCGGGATCGCGCTGCAGAACCGCGGCGCCTGCTTCGTGACCGACCCCGAGCACCCCAACTGCATCGGCCCGCGGAAGCGCCCGCTCCACACCATCATTCCGGCGATGGTGAAGAAGGATGGCCTGGTCGACATGAGCTACGGCGTGATGGGCGGCGACTACCAGCCCATGGGCCACCTGACGGTCGCGGTGAACCGCTATGTCTACGGCATGGACCCGCAGGAGGCGATCGACTGGGCCCGCTACTTCCCCAAGGAAGGCAAGGTGCAGGTCGAAAGCGGCGTGCCCGGCCACGTCAAGGAAGGCCTGATGAAAAGGGGCCACGCCCTCACCGTGCCGCCCTGGCCCCTGGGCGGCGGCCAGGCCATCGCCATCGACCGCGACAACGGCGTGCTGATCGGCGGATCGGACCCGCGCAAGGACGGGTTCGCGTTGGGGTATTGAGGCCGGGCGCGCACGCGGCAAGCATCACTCTGCGAGAAGCACTCAGCACCCCAAAACCCACCTTCGCCGGGCTTGACCCGGCGATCCTTTTTGCCGGCCGCCGGAAAGGATGCGCGGGTCAAGCCCGCGCAAGGTGAAGCGTGGGGCGTGGCGTGCCGGGGCCGCAGGCAAAACCCGCACTCGTCGTTAAGAAACTCTTTCAGCCTCTCCCTTACAGTTCGGGCTTCGAATCTCTGAGGGATTGAAGATCGTGGGCGAATTTTCCGGGTTGACGGACCGTGCGGCGGCGGATTCGGGGCTCGCGGCCTATCACTGGGACATCGCGCAGGACGTCATTTCCTGGTCGCCCTGGGCGTCCAAGGTCCTGGGCTGCGATCCCGAGACCGTCGCCACCGGCCGCCAGTTCGCCGCCCTCCTCGATCCCGACAACCTGACCAGCCGCTACGACACGGTGATGCGCGGCGGCGAGCACGACGTGGGCGGCGGCGTGCCCTTCCGCATCGAATACCGTTTCATGCCGCAGGGCCGCACCGGGCGGGCCAGCCAGTGGCTCGAAGACCAGGGCCGCTGGCACGCCGGCCTCGACGGCCGCCCGGCGCATGTCTTCGGCACGCTGCGAAGGATCGACGAGCGCCACCGGCAGGACCAGCAGCTGAGCTATCTCGGTCATTACGACGCCCTGACCGGGCTGATGAACCGCGGCCGCATGATGGAATCCCTCGGCGGCGCCATGGCCGCGGCCGAGCGCGAGAGTTCCGCCTGCTCCTTCATGGTCGTCGCCATCACCAACCTGGCGACGGTGAACGAGGCCTATGGCTTCGAGGTGGCCGACGAGGTGATGCTGGCGGTGGCGAAGCGGCTGTCCCGCGTCGCCCGCAGTGGCGATGCGGTGGCCCGCTATTCGGGCTCCAAGTTCGGCATCGTGCTCAACAACTGCAGCCGCGAGGACCTGGCCTTCGCTGCCGAGCGTTTCCTCGGCACGGCGCGCGAGAGCGTGGTCGAGACCGAGCGCGGCCCGGTCTGGGCGCTCCTGTCCATCGGCGCGGTGGTGACGCCGGCCCATGCCGCCGACCCCGCCATCGCCATCGCGCGGGCCGAGGAGGCGCTGACCCAGGCGCGCAAGCAGCCATCGGGCGACGTCGTCATCTACGAACCCTCCGAGCAGCGCCGCAGCGAGCGCACCGGCAATGCCCGCCACGCCGCCGAGATCGTGCGCTGCCTGAAGGAGAACCGCTTCCAGCTGGCCTTCCAGCCGGTGGTCGACGGCGCCACGGCGGAACCCGTGTTCCACGAGGCGCTGCTGCGCATGACCGGCGACGACGGCCGCATCGTGCCGGCGGGCCACCTGATCCCGGTGGCGGAGACGCTGGGCCTCGTCCGCCTCATCGACAAGGCGGTGTGCGAGATGGCGGTCGACGTCCTCACCCGCCACCCTTCCGCGGCGATCTCGCTCAACATGTCCGGCACCACCGCGACCGACCCGCGCTGGTACCCCGAGATCCTGTCGATCATCGCGAAGCACCGCGACGTGGCGCACCGCATGATCGTCGAGATCACCGAAACGGTGGCCCTGGGCGACCTCAGCCACACCATCCGCTTTGTCGAGGAGCTGCGCTTCCTCGGCTGCAGTGTCGCCATCGACGATTTCGGCGCCGGCTACACCAGCTTCCGCAGCCTGCGCGCCCTTCCCGTCGAATATCTGAAGCTCGACGGCACCTTCTGCCGCGACCTCTCGGAGAACGGCGAGAACCAGTATTACGTGCGCTCGCTCATCGACCTCGCCCGCACCTTCGGGCTGAAGACCGTGGCCGAATGGGTGGAGACCGAGGAGGATGCCGCCCTGCTGCGCCAGTGGGGGGTGGACTTGATGCAGGGCCGGCTGTTCGGCATGGCCGAACTCGTGCCGCCGTGGACCGAGGACGTGCCGCCGGCCCGGCTCACCATCGCCGGTTTCGAGAAGGACCTCGAGGGCGAGCTTGCCCGGCTGCGCCGCGCCATCACGCTCCTCGATCGCGCCTTCCCCGGGCGCGAGGAGCCGCTTCGCCCGGCGGAACCGAGCTTCGCCGACCTCGTCAGCGATACCGCCCAGCGCCGGGCGCGCTGAGGCGCCCGCCGCGAAGGATTACTTGTTGGTGATGGTGTCGAGCTTCTGCTGCATTGCAGCAAGCTGATCCTTGAGCGCCTGCAGGTCGTCCTTGGAGCCCGTGCCGCCCGCCGCGGGGCCGGGCTTTCCCGGCGCCGGAGCGCCCGGCACCGCACCGCCCAGCACGGCGGCGAAGGGGTTGAACACCTTCATCGCATCGCCGAACATCGCCATGTTGCGCTGGGCATGGTCCTGCATCGCCTTGATGGCGTCGCCGCCCCACACGTCCATCAGCTGGGTGCGGAACTTCTCCTGCTCCTTGCCGAGGTTCTCGAGCGAGAATTCGAGGAAGCCCGGCACGAAGGCCTGCATGGAATCGCCATAGAAGCGGATGAGCTGGCGCAGGAAGTTGATGGGCAGCAGGTTGGTGCCCTTGTTCTCTTCCTCGAAGATGATCTGGGTCAGCACCGAGCGGGTGATGTCCTCGCCGGTCTTGGCGTCATAGACCAGGAAATCGGTGCCCGCCTTGACCATCGTGGAGAGGTCGTCGAGCGTCACATAGGTCGAGGTGGATGTGTTGTAGAGCCGCCGGTTGGCGTATTTCTTGATGACCACGGCGCTTTGCGGCGCTGCCTTTTCTTCGCTCACCGGAACTCCTCCTGATACGACTGGCCGACGCCGTTTTACCGGACTTTTCAGGCCTTCTCCCGTCACAAAAGCTTGCTCTCCGCACTGCACAATTGCAAGCGCAAAAAAAATTTCCGCATCGCCACATTCACGACCTATGTCGCATTGCACATAGGGTGATAAAGAACGCATAAGCTCAAGCCAAAGTCAGCAAGGAGGCATCATGGCCGGGTCTGAAAATGGGATTGTCATCGTCTCTGCGGCGCGCACGCCGGTAGGGTCGTTCAACGGGTCGCTGTCGAGCGTGCCGGCCTCCTATCTGGGCTCCGTCGCCCTCAAGGCCGCGCTGGAACGCGCCAAGGTCGAGGGTGCCGA
The DNA here is from genome assembly GCA_945957365.1 of uncultured Alphaproteobacteria bacterium. Lineage (GTDB taxonomy): Bacteria > Pseudomonadota > Alphaproteobacteria > Rhizobiales > Aestuariivirgaceae > Aestuariivirga. Next base: position 19,986 of record CAMFKI010000021.1, read on the forward strand.
GGTCGACGACGTGATCCTCGGCCAGATCCTCACCGCCGCGCAGGGCCAGAACCCGGCCCGCCAGGCCTCCGTCAACGCCGGCATCCCCAAGGAAACCCCGGCCTGGGGCATCAACCAGCTCTGCGGTTCGGGCCTGCGCGCCGTGGCGCTCGGCATGCAGCAGATCCTCTCGGGCGATGCCAAGATCGTCGCCGCCGGCGGCCAGGAATCGATGAGCCGCGCGCCCCATGCCGCCTACCTGCGTGAAGGCGTGAAGATGGGCGACTATTCGATGGTCGACACCATGATCAAGGACGGCCTCTGGGATGCCTTCAACGGCTACCACATGGGAACGACCGCCGAGAACGTCGCCAAGCAGTGGCAGATCACCCGCGAGATGCAGGACGAGTTCGCGGTGAAGAGCCAGAACAAGGCCGAGGCCGCTCAGGGCGCCGGCAAGTTCAAGGACGAGATCGCCCCCGTCACCATCTCCACCCGCAAGGGCGACGTGGTGGTCGACAGCGACGAATACATCAAGAAGGGCGTGACGCTCGATGGCGTGCAGAAGCTGAAGCCGGCCTTCGCCAAGGACGGCTCGGTGACCGCCGCCAATGCCTCCGGCATCAATGACGGTGCGGCCGTGGTGCTGCTGATGAGCGAGGCGGAAGCCAATCGCCGCGGCCTGACCCCGCTCGCCCGCATCGCCTCCTGGGCCTCCGTCGGCGTCGATCCGGCGATCATGGGCTCGGGCCCGATCCCCGCCTCGCGCGCGGCGCTCAAGAAGGCCGGCTGGAACGTCCAGGACCTCGACCTCGTGGAGGCCAACGAGGCCTTCGCGGCGCAGGCCTGTGCCGTCAACAAGGACATGGGCTGGAACACCGACATCGTGAACGTGAACGGCGGCGCCATCGCCATCGGCCACCCGGTGGGTGCCTCGGGTGCGCGCGTGCTCAACACGCTGCTGTTCGAGATGCAGCGCCGCAATGCGAAGAAGGGCCTCGCCACGCTGTGCATCGGCGGCGGCATGGGGATCGCCATGTGCGTCGAGCGGTAACATGATCTTCCCTCCCCCTTGTGGGGAGGGACTAAGGGTGGGGGTGGTGCCGCGTGACGGACATGTGAGTCCTGCTTCCGGCATCACCCCCACCCCTGCCCCTCCCCACAAGGGGGGAGGGGATCAAAGAAAACAGACAAATGGAGGATCACATGGGACGGGTAGCAGTGGTGACCGGCGGCAGCCGCGGCATCGGGGCGGCGATTTCGAAGGCGCTGAAGGCGGCGGGCTACAAGGTCGCCGCCAATTATGCCGGCAATGACGAGGCGGCCGCCAAGTTCAAGGCCGAGACGGGCATCCCCGTCTACAAGTGGGACGTCTCGAACTACGAGGCCTGTGTCGCCGGCCTGAAGCAGGTCGAAGCCGACCTGGGCCCGGTCGAGGTGCTGGTCAACAATGCCGGCATCACCCGCGACGCCATGTTCCACAAGATGACCGCCCAACAGTGGAACGAGGTCATCAACACCAACCTCAACTCGCTGTTCAACATGACCCAGCCGGTCTGGGGCGGCATGCGCGACCGGAGCTTCGGCCGCGTCATCTGCATCTCCTCCATCAACGGCCAGAAGGGCCAGATGGGCCAGGCGAACTATTCCGCCGCCAAGGCGGGCGACATCGGCTTCGTCAAGTCGCTGGCCCAGGAAGGTGCGGCCAAGGGCATCACCGTCAACGCCATCTGCCCGGGTTATATCGGCACCGAAATGGTCAAGGCCATCCCGCAGGACGTGCTCGACAAGCGCATCCTGCCGCTGATCCCGGTGGGCCGCCTGGGCGAACCGGAAGAGATCGCCCGCGCCGTCGTGTTCCTCGCCTCCGACGATGCGGGCTTCATTACGGGTTCGACTCTGTCCGCCAATGGCGGCCAGTACATGATGTGAGACCAGCCCTCACATGAGTGCTTCGGAAGCCCGCGCTTGACGCGGGCTTCTTCATTTCGGAACAAGGGTGGATGGAACTCAACGCCAAGGACCTGACCTGCGAGCGCGGCGGGCGCATCGTCTTCCGCGACGTTTCGCTGGCGCTGGCGCCCGGCCAGCTGATGCAGCTGACGGGGCCGAACGGCTCCGGCAAGTCCTCGCTGCTGCGCCTGATCGCCGGGCTGAACGAGGCGCAGACGGGCAGCGTGCAGCTGACAGGCGGGTCGGAAGACCTCACCATCGGCCAGCAGGCGCATTACGTGGCGCACCAGGAACCGGTGAAGTCGGCGCTGACCGTGGAAGAAAACCTCGCCTTCTGGCGCGACTTCCTCGGCGGCGGCGATGTCGACGAGGCGCTCGATGCCTTCGACCTGTCGCGGCTCGCCAGCTACCCCGCGGGCCTGCTCTCCGCCGGGCAGAAGCGCCGCCTGGCGCTGGCCCGCATCGTGCTGGTGCCGCGCGTGCTCTGGCTGCTCGACGAGCCGACGGTGGGGCTCGACACCGCCTCGCTCGAACGCCTCGTCAGGGTGATGGCGACGCAGCTCGACGGGGGCGGCATGATCATCGCCGCCACCCATGTGCCGCTGGGCCGCGAGCCTGACCAGCGGCTCGAGCTGGGGCGCGCACCGTGAAGCTCATCCTCGCCCTGATCAGGCGCGACCTCACCCTCGGCATGCGGCAGGGCGGCGGTGTCGGCACGGCACTGGGCTTCTTCCTCACCGTCGTCGTGCTGCTGCCCATCGGCATCGGGCCGGACCAGGCGCTGCTCGCCCGCATCGCGCCGGGTGCGCTGTGGATCTCGCTGCTCCTCTCGGTGCTGCTCTCCGCCGACCGCATCTTCCAGCAGGACTACGAGGATGGCTCGCTCGACATCATGACCATGGGGCCGGTTCCCTTCGAGATGGTGGCGCTGGCCAAGGCCGTGGCGCACTGGCTCTCCACCAGCCTGCCGCTGGCGGTTGCAGCGCCCCTGCTCGGCTTTCTCGTCAACCTGGAGCCCGCCGCCATCCTGCCGCTGGCCGTGGCCATGGTTCTGGGCTCCATCGCGCTGTCGCTCATCGCCGCCATCGGGGCGGCCGTCACGGTGGGGTTGCGGCGCGGCGGGCTGCTCGTCTCGATCCTGGTGCTGCCGCTCTATGTGCCGGTGCTGATCTTCGGGCTTTCCGCCTCGCAGCCCGGCGCTGCCCCCGGCCTCACCGCGGCCTCACTTCTCATTCTCGGCGCCATCACGCTGGTCAGCCTTGTGGTCTCCCCCCTTGCCTCGGCTGCGGCACTGAGGTCCTATCTCACGTGACCGGCCTCCATTAGATAAGCGGCATCATGCAGTTCCTCGCCAACCCCACCCGTTTCCTGAAGATCGCCAATGCGGTGCTGCCCTATGTCTGGGCCATCACCATCGTGCTCTTCGCCATCGGCCTCTATGGCGCGCTGGTCACCGCGCCCCCTGACTACCAGCAGGGCGAGACGGTGCGCATCATGTATGTCCATGTGCCGGCCGCCTGGATGGCACTCTTCGTCTACACCGTCATGGCGCTGGCCAGTGCCGCGGCCCTGATCTTCCGCCACCCGCTGGCCGACGTCGCCGCCAAGACCGCGGCCCCCATCGGCGCCGTCTTCTGCTTCCTCGCATTGGCGACGGGTTCGCTGTGGGGCAAGCCGATGTGGGGCGCCTGGTGGGTGTGGGATGCGCGGCTGACCTCGATGTTCGTGCTGATGCTGCTCTACATCGGCTACATGGCGATCTGGGCGGCGATCGAGGAACCGCACCGGGCCGCCATGGTGGCGCGTGTCGTGGCCCTCGTCGGCTTCATCAACATTCCCATCGTCAAGTTCTCGGTCGACTGGTGGAACTCGCTGCACCAGCCGGCCAGCGTCTTCCGCATGGGCGGCCCCACCATCGCCTGGCCGATGCTGTGGCCGCTGCTGGTGATGGGACTGGCCTATACCTTCCTGTTTCTGGCTCTGCACCTGACGTCGATGCGCGCCGAGATCGCGGCGCGCAAGATCCGCCAGATCCAGATTGCCGAGATCGGAGAACGCTGATGGATTTTTCCGCCACCCATGTGGGCTTCGTCATCGCCTCCTATGCGCTGAGCCTGGTCTTCCTGAGCGGCCTCATCCTCGCCACGCTGGGCCGTGACCGCAAGCTTCGGGCGCAAGCAGAGCGACTCGACACCCAGCGCCGGAAGGCCCGCGCATGAGCACCGTACAGCCGCCCGAGACGCGCTCCCGCCTGTGGCTGGTGCTGCTGCCGGTGATCGTCTTCGCCGGGCTGGCCCTGCTGTTCTGGAAGGGCCTGTCGGGCACGCCCAACGAGATCCCGTCGGCCCTCATCGACAAGCCGGTGCCGGACTTCGCACTCGACGCCGTTCCGGGCATGAGCCTGGCCGGCTTCGCCGACGAGGACCTGAAGAAGGGCAAGGTCACGGTGGTCAATGTCTGGGCCTCGTGGTGTGCGCCCTGCCGCATCGAGCATCCGCTGCTGAGCGAACTCGCCAAGCGCCCCGACATCACGCTCTATGGCATGAACTACAAGGACGAGCCGCAGAATGCGGTGGAGTTCCTCAACACGCTGGGCCAGCCCTTCGCCGCCGTCGGCATGGACCGTGACGGCCGCACCGCCATCGACTTCGGCGTCTACGGCGTGCCCGAGACCTTCATCATCGATGGCCAGGGCATGATCCGCTACAAGCACATCGGCCCCCTCACCGAGGAATCGATCGCCGGCGAGATGGCGCGCGAGATCGAAAAGGCCAAGACACCCTTGCCCGGGAGCGGCTCATGAGCATCACGCTGGACCACCGCACCGACATCAGCCTCGAGGCCGTGAAGCGCGTCGCCTGGGGCGGCGAAGCCGTGGTGCTGAGCGAGGCCGCCCGCCGCAACATCGCACGGGCGCGGCGCGACTTCCTCACCCTCATCGCGCGCGAGGACATTACCATCTATGGCGTCAACACCGGCTATGGCCACCAGGCCAAGCGCCGGCTGACGCCGGAGGAGCGCAAGCAGCAGGCCGTGGCGCCCACCCATCACCGCGCCGCCTCCTGGGGCGATCCGCTGCCCGAGCGCGTGCTGCGCGGCATCGTCCTCGCCAGGCTGGCCAACGTGATCGACGGCCATGCCGCGCTCTCGCCGCATATCGCGGAGGCCGTCGCCGCCATGCTCGACGGCGACCCGCTGCCGCCGATCCCGGCGCGGGGCCAGGGCGGGGCCGGCGAGATATTGTCACTTTCCTATCTCTTCCTGCCGCTGACCCAGCGCGTGGACCTGGCAGAGAAGGACCTGCTGTCCCTCATCAACGGCTCACCCGCCGCCGCGGCGCTGGTGGCCGATGCCGCACTGGCGGCGCGCGCCCGGCTGGAGCTGGTGGCCGATGTCTTCGCGCTGGCGGCCGAAGCCTTCAACGCGCCGCTCGGGCACTTCGCGGAAGAGCTCGAAACCCTGTGGAACAATCCCCACGATGCCTGGGCGCTCCATGCCCTGCGCAGCCGCATCGGCGGCGGGCATGGCGGTGCCCGGCGGCCTTATCAGGCCCCGGTGTCGATCCGCATCATGCCGCGCATCATGGGCGAGGCGCACCGCGCCATGACGGCGGCCGACACCATCGCCCGGCAATCGCTCGCCGCGGTGAGCGACAATCCCGTGGTCTTCCCCTCGGGCGAACGGATCGGGGCTGACGAGGTGGTCTCGACCGGTGGCTATCACAACGCCCAGGCGCCGGCCGCCATGGATGCGCTGACCGCCGCCATGGCCAATCTCGCGGTGATCGGCACGCGCGTGGCGGCGAAACTGCAGGACGCTCCGGTGTCCCTGCTGCCGCCCTTCCTCGGCTACCCGGAGGGCCGCGACTATCTCGGCTGCCTCGCGATGGCGATGGTGGGCTACGAGGAGGAGCTGCGCCTGCTGGCCCAGCCCACCCTGCTGCCCGGCTCCGAATCCGGCGGCTTCGCGCAGGACGATGTCGCCTCGCCGGTGTTCCTCGCCTGGAGCAAGCAGGAAAAGGCGGGCGAACTGCTGGAGCTCACGCTGGCCAGCCTCGCCCCCGTGGCGATCCGTGCTTTCGAGGTGACGGGACGGCCCGTTCCGGAGGCGTTACGGTCGCTTGCCGCTGATATCAGACGGCATTTCCCCGATGACGGGGAGCTTGCGGCCATGGGTCCGCGCTGTGCGGCACTGGCGGCCGCCTTCCGCGAAAACATCTACAAGGCATGATATGTCGGGAGGTCAGGCCCGCTTGCGGGTCTTGATCTTGCGAACCGGCTTGGCCGGTTCCTTTTCCTCGATGCGGTCCATCTCGGCGGCGAGGACCGCGAGATTGTCGATGAAGGACTTGCGGTCGGAGGACGGGATGAGGGAGAGCAGCTGCTTGTCGACCTCGTCCGCGCCCGGCTGGGCCATCTTCAGCATCTTCTTGCCCACCGTGGTGATGCGGATCGAATTGGTGCGGCCATCGTCCTTGGTGCGCTTCCTCTGCAGGTAGCCCTGGGCCAGGAGGCGGGCCACGAGATCGGCGAGGGTGGAGCGGTCGATGCCGGTAAGCTTCACGAGCTCGGTCTGGCTCTTGCCGTCATTGGCGTCGACGGCGAGCAGCACGGTGAACTGGCGGTGGGTGAGGCCCGACTTCCCGACCTCTCCCATGTAGATGAGGTTCGAGTACTGCGCCGCCCGTTTCAACAGGTGTGATGGTGAACGCGAGAATTGCTTCACGTCCTTGGTTGTCGTCATTCGCCCCGTCTCCTGTCCGCGGGTTCGAGGTGCTTGCCTCGTGCCTCGCGAAAATTCCTGCGCCATCTCTGGCATGACCGTTGCTCGACAGCGTGAGGAACCCACCCCCGCGGAGCCGCGAACAAGTAGCGGCTCGGTTTTTGCGCTGCAAGCAAAAAGCGGCGTGAAATTCCCTGAGTGCCCTTTGCCCGGAGCTGAGTTAAGATGATCCGCACACAGATTTCAACACTTGACAAGCGATGACCGTTAAGACTCAGAGCCCCGACTTCCGGCGTGAAATTCCCGATGGCGACAGCCATGAAAGGGACGTCTGCAGCACATGCGGTTTCGTGCACTATGTCAATCCGAAGATCGTGACGGGCTCCATCGTGCGGCACGATGGCAGGATCATGCTGTGCCGCCGCGCCATCGAACCGCGCGTCGGATTCTGGACTCTTCCCGCGGGCTTCATGGAGGTCGGTGAAACCACCGAGCAGGCCGCGATGCGCGAGGCGCAGGAGGAAGCCAATGCCGCGATCGTCATCGACCGCCTGCTCGCCGTCTATACGATCCCGCGCATCGCGCAGGTGCAGATCATGTATCTCGCCCACTTGCGCGAGCCGGTGTTTTCTCCGGGCCCCGAGAGTCTGGAGGTGATGATGGTGGGCTGGGACGAGATCCCGTGGGACGACATCGCGTTTCCCTCGGTGACCTGGGCGCTGGAACAGTATCGCAGCGTGGAAGGTGTGGAAGACTTCGCGCCGTTCTCGAATCCGGTCCCCTGATGTCCGTCACCCCGGCGAAAGCCGGGGCCCAGCTTTGTTTCAGCGCGCGTGGTGAGAAAGCGGGGTCCCGGCTTTCGCCGGGATGACGGCTTTGATCAGGTCTTCTCGTCCTCGATCATGTGCTTCGACATGAAGGGCGCATTGGCAATGGCGAACAGCACCGTGAGCGGGAGGAGCCCGAAGACCTTGAAGTTCACCCACTGGTCGGTGGTGAAGTTGCGCCACACCACCTCGTTCAGCATCGCGAGGAACAGGAAGAACAGCCCCCAGCGGATCGACAGCGTGCGCCAGGCGGCTTCCGAGAGCTTCACCGCCTCGCCCATGATGAGCTTCAGGTAGCTGCGTCCGAAGGCCACGCCGCCCAGCAGGACCACGCCGAACAGGGCGTTGATGAGGGTGACCTTGACCTTGATGAAGAGGTCGTTGTGCAGCCACAGGGTCAGCGCCCCGAACAGCGCCACGAAGATCGCCGAGACCAGCGGCACCATGGCGATCTTGCGGGTCAGCACCCAGGAGGCGGTGAGCGCCACCACCGTCGCCACCATGAAGATGCCGGTGCCCCAGTAGATGCCGAGCTTCCAGTTTCCGATGAAGAAGCAGACGAGCGGCCCCATCTCGATCAGGAGCTTGGTGCCCTGCCCCATTTTGGGCGCCGATGTGAAGCTGCTCATCTTTCCTCCAGCCCGGCAATGGCCCGGGCAAAACCGTCTGCGTCGAAGGGCTGCAGGTCCTCGATCTGCTCGCCCACGCCGATGGCATGGACCGGGATCCTGTACTTCTCGGCGATGGCAACGAGGATGCCGCCGCGCGCCGTGCCGTCGAGCTTGGTCATGATCAGGCCGGTGACGCCCGCCACCTTGGTGAAGATCTCGGCCTGCGCCATGGCGTTCTGCCCGGTGGTGGCGTCGAGCACCAGCAGCACCGCATGGGGTGCCGTCTCGTCCTGCTTCTTGATGACGCGCACGATCTTGTCGAGCTCGTCCATCAGGTACTGCTTGTTCTGCAACCGGCCCGCCGTGTCGATGAACAGGATGTCGGTGCCGTCGGCCTTGGCTTCCGCCATGGCGTCGAAGGCGAGGCCCGAGGCATCGGCCCCGGTGGGCCTCGACATGACCTTGGCGCCGATGCGGCCTCCCCAGACATTGAGCTGCTCGATGGCGGCGGCACGGAACGTGTCGCAGGCGGCGAACATCACCTTGTAGCCCTCGGAGCGGGCAATGGCGCCGAGCTTGCCGATGGTCGTCGTCTTGCCCGCGCCATTGACGCCGACGACGAGGATGATGAAGGGCTTCTGCGCCGCGCTGAAGCTGAAGGGCACCTCGACCGGCTTCAGCACCTTCGACACCTCGGAGGCGAGGATGCGCTTCACCTCCTCCGGGTCGATTTCCTTGTCATAGCGTCCGGTGGAGACTTCCTTGACGATGCGCTCCGCCATGGGAAGGCCGAGATCGGCCTGCAGCAGCACGTCCTCGAGGTCCTGCAGCGTCGCCTTGTCGAGCTTCTTCTTGGTGAAGATCGAGGTGATCGAGCCGGTGATCGAGCGCGACGACTTGGACAGGCCTTCGGAGAGACGCGAGAACCAGCCGCCCCTGCGCTCGGGCTTCGGCTGCGGCGCCGGTGCGGGTTCAGCTTCGGCGACCGGTGCGACGACCGGTGCGACGACCGGTGCGACGACCGGTTCAAGGCCAGGAACTTCGGCGACGGCGGCGAGGTCCGCTTCGGCGGCCGGTGCGTCCTCCGCGACGATCTCCACCACCTCCTCGGCGGCAGGCGGCGGGGCCTGCTCCTCCCTGGGGGTGGAGCGGTTGAACAGCTTCCTGAAAAAACTCATGCGGCGAGCCTGGCCTCGAGATGGGATGCGCCGCGCCCGGTGACCTCAGCGGTGACGATGGCGCCCGGCGCCATGCGGGACTGGAACTTCACCTGCGCGAAATGCTCGGTGCGGCCCATGGCCTCGGTCTCGACCAGCACCTGGCGCGTGGCGCCAACTTCCGATGCAAGGAACGCATCGAGCCGATGCTCGCCCTTGGCACGCAGCAGTGCCGCGCGCTCCTTGACGACATGCTTCTCCAGCTGCGGCATGCGCGCGGCGGGCGTGCCGGGGCGGGGAGAGAACGGAAAGACATGGAGATAGGTGAGGCCGCAGTCATCGACGATCTTCAGCGAGTTGGCGAACATCGCGTCGGTCTCGGTCGGGAAGCCGGCGATGATGTCGGCCCCGAACACGATGCCGGGTCGGCGGGCGCGCAGCTCCGAACAGAAGGCGATCGAGTCCTCGCGCGCGTGGCGGCGCTTCATGCGCTTCAGGATCATGTTGTCGCCCGACTGCAGCGAGAGGTGGATATGCGGCATCACCCGCTCCTCCCCCGCGATCACGTCCATCAGCTCGGGGTCGGCCTCGATCGAGTCGATGGAAGAAAGCCGCAGCCGCTTCAGTTCGGGAACGGTCTTCAGGATGCGATTGGCGAGCAGGCCCAGCTTTGGCGCGCCATCGAGGTCCGCACCCCACGACGTGAGGTCGACGCCGGTCAGCACCACCTCGGAATAGCCCGAGGCCACGAGGCGGCGCACCTGCTCCACCACATCGCCCGCCTGCAGCGAGCGCGAATTGCCCCGCCCGAAGGGAATGATGCAGAAGGTGCAGCGGTGGTCGCAGCCATTCTGCACCTGCACGAAGGCGCGGGTGCGCTCCTTCAGCCCATCGACGAGGTGCGGTGTGGCCACCTTCACCTCCATGATGTCGGAGACCGAGACGCGCGCATTGGCGCCGTGCTGCCAGCTTGCGGGTTTAAGCTTCTCCTCGTTGCCGAGCACGCGCGACACTTCCGGCATCTTGGCGAACATCTCGGGATCGGTCTGTGCGGCGCAGCCCGTGACGATGATCTCGGCATCCGGGTTTTCGGCCTTGGCCTTGCGGATCGCCTGGCGCGCCTGTCGGGTGGCTTCCGCCGTCACCGCACAGGTGTTGAACACGATGGCGTTGGACTTGCCGGCAGCTTCGGCATGGTTCCGCATCACCTCGGTCTCGTAGGTGTTGAGGCGGCAGCCGAAGGTGACGAATTTGGGCTCGCTCATGGCTCAGCCCGCCAGATGCGGCGGCAGATCGCCTTCGAATTCATAGGCCACGGGGCCGGTCATGATGACATGGCCATCGCCCTCGCGGATGGCCATGAACAGGTCACCGCCCGGCAGCGTGATGGTGGCCTTGTCGTCCAACCGCTTCAGGCGATGGCCCGCCGCCATGACGGCACAGGCCGCCGTGCCGCAGGCCTTGGTGAGCCCTGCACCGCGCTCCCACACCTTGATGACCACGTGGCTGCGGTCATCGATGCGGGCCAGCGTGATGTTGGCGCGCTTCGGAAACAGCGGGTGGTGCTCCAGCATCGGCCCGACCTTCGCGAGGTCGACGACATCGAGGTCCTTTACCCAGAAAATGCAATGCGGGTTGCCGACATTGACCACCGAAGGCCGGTCGATCAGCGGCGCCTCGACGGGCCCGACATGAAGATCGATGTAGCGCGTGTCGTGGAACTTCTCGGAGAGCGGAATGTCCTGCCAGTCGAAGCGGGGCGCGCCCATGTCGACGGTGACCAGCTTCTCGCCGCCCTTCTCGGCGACGAGGAAGCCGCCCTTGGTGTCGATGGTGGCGCGGCTCGCCTTCTTCTCGTCGAACAGGATGTCGGCGATGCAGCGCGTGGCATTGCCGCAGGATTCGACCTCGCCGCCCTCATTGTTCCAGATGCGCATGGTGACGTCGGCCTTGGCGGACGGCTCCAGCACGATCAACTGGTCGCAGCCGATCCCCGTCTTGCGGTCGGCGATCGCCCGGGCGCGGGCCTCGTCCATCGCAACGGGACGACGGCGCGCGTCGAAAACGACGAAGTCGTTTCCGAGCCCGTTCATCTTGCGGAAATGGAGCGGCGAGGCGGAACTCATGAGGGGGCTTATATGGGAAAAGCCTTGAGGATTGCTAGACCGGCGAGAGATGCTAGCGTGCGGCAAAAATGGGAGGCAGGCGTGGCGGCACGGGATTTCACGAGCGAACTGGTGGGCTCCTTCTCGGAGGGATCGAACGGCAACCCCACGGTCGCCATGATCGAGGCGGCCTTCCGCCACCACGGCCTCAACTGGCGCTACATCAACTGCGAGGTGCCGCCCGACAGGCTGGCCGACGCCGTAAAGGGGGCCCGCGCCATGGGCTGGAAGGGCTTCAACCTGTCGATCCCGCACAAGGTGACGGTCATCCAGCACCTCGATGGCCTGGGGGAGAGTGCGGCCATCATGGGTGCGGTCAACTGCGCCGTGAACCGCGACGGCAAACTCATCGGCGAGAACACCGACGGCAAGGGCTTCCTCAAGTCGCTGATGGAGGTGGTGGACCCGAAGGGCAAGGCCATCGTGATGTTCGGGGCGGGCGGTGCGGCGCGCGCCATCGGCGTCGAGCTGGCGCTGGCCGGCGCGAAGTCCCTGACCATCGTCAACCGCTCGGCCGAGCGCGCCGAGCCACTGGTCAAGCTCTTGAACGAAAAGACGAAAACCCCGACGACGCTGACGGTATGGCCGACGCACTACCGCGTGCCCGAGGGCACCGACATCGTGGTCAATGCCACTTCCATCGGGCTGGCCGACGGCAACCAGCCGCTGGCTGTGGACCTGTCCTCCCTCAAGCCCGGCATGGTGGTGGCGGACGTCATCGTCGACCCGCCGGACACCCGATTCCTGAGGGATTCCAAGTCGCAAGGCTGCACGGTGATCGACGGCCTGGGCATGCTCGTCAACCAGGGGGTGATCGGGGTGAAGTACTGGACGGGGCTGGACGTCGACTCGGAGGCGATGCGGCGGGAGCTGGAGCGGATTTTCAGTTCTTAGTCAATGAGTTACCCTCATTGAAGCCGTCACCCCAACGAAAGCCGGGGCCCCGCTTCGGGCGGCCGTCATGGGGAAAGCTGGATCCCGGCTTTCGCCGGGATGACGGGCCTTAGGAGGGGCCCGCCTGGATCGAGTTCGTAACGATTGATTTTGGCCGGTTTTCGGGGCGCTATCCCCCTACACAAGTCTCCCGGTAAGCCGCTCTCTGGCCTCTCAAGGGCCTTCTACACGTCCAGCCCAGCCAATGCGGGGTCCCGGCTTTCGCCGGGATGACGGCCGTGAAGAACCCTACAGCCGCCCCAATTCCTCATCCTCGCAGCTCCGCCCGCAGTCGCTCAGCGCATCCTCCAGGAACTCGGAAAGCAGCGGCAATCCAAGGAGATAGTCGGCGGTGCGGTCATTGTGGGCCGCCGCCGCCTGTTCCCGGGCCTCCTCCCACTCGGAAATGTCGTAGTCGCCCCGCCCCACCCAGGTCAGCGCCACCAGGTCGATCTGGCGGTCCTCGTCCATCGCATTGACGAAGCTGCGGATTTCCTTGGCCGCAGGATCGTTGCCGCGGGCTTCCAGCACGCTCACCATGCCGTCGTCGGTGGCGTTCGAACCGGGGTCCGAGACGGTGGGCACGTCCTTCACCTCGAACTGGCGCGCCTTGGCGATGATGAAGCAGACCTGGTCGGTCGAAACGGCGAGTTCGATGTCGGGTGTCTGGTCGGATAGCATGGGTGCTCCCCCTTGGGCTGAACGCACCGCAACGCCGGGGCCGCCGGCTTGTTTCAGCCCCCGGGAAATTTGACTCCGCGCCCGCTTTCCCCTATGGCCCTCCCATCACACGACGGCTTGAACGTCTTCAGGCGGTCTCACACATGGGGTTCTGACATTCCCGGGAGGTGAGGCGGCCAACATCCGGCAGCGAGTTTCGCCCCCGGGTGCGAATTTCGTTTGTGCCGAAGGAAATGGAACATGTTTGACACCTTAAGCGACCGCCTGTCGGGCATCCTGGACAAGATCACCGGACGCGGTGCCCTGTCGGAAGGAGACGTCGAGGACGCGCTGCGCGAAGTGCGCCGCGCGCTGCTCGAGGCCGACGTGGCGCTCGAGGTGGTGAAGAGCTTCACCGAGAAGGTGCGCGACAAGGCGGTGGGCGCCGAGATCGTCAAGTCGGTGAAGCCCGGCCAGATGGTCGTGAAGATCGTCCATGACGCGATGGTCGAGACGCTGGGCGGCGGTGAGAACACCGCCCTCAACCTGCGTGCCTCGCCGCCCGTCGCCATTCTCATGGTGGGCCTGCAGGGCTCGGGCAAGACCACGACCACCGCCAAGATCGCCAAGCGTCTGACCGAGCGCGAGAAGCGCCGCGTGCTGATGGCCTCGCTCGACACCCGCCGCCCGGCCGCTCAGGAACAGCTCGCCATCCTCGGCAAGCAGGTCCATGTCGATACGCTGCCCATCGTCCCCGGCCAGCAGCCGGTGGAGATCGCCAGGCGCGCCATGTCGGAAGCCCGCAAGGGTGGCTATGACGTCGTCATGCTCGACACCGCGGGCCGTCTTTCCATCGACGAGGAACTGCTCGCCGAAGCGGCCGCCGTGCGCGACATCGTGAAGCCCAACGAGACGCTGCTTGTTGCGGACGCGCTCACCGGCCAGGACGCGGTTGTTCTCGCGCGCAACTTCGATGAAAAGATCGGCGTCTCCGGCATCGTGCTGACCCGTATCGACGGCGATGGCCGCGGCGGTGCGGCCCTCTCGATGCGCCAGGTGACGGGCAAGCCCATCAAGCTGATGGGCACGGGCGAAAAGCTCGACGGGCTGGAGGACTTCCACCCCGAGCGCATCGCCGGCCGCATCCTCGGCATGGGCGACGTGGTGTCTCTCGTCGAGAAGGCCGCGCTAAACATCGACCAGGAAAAGGCGAAGAAGATCGCCGAGCGCATGAAGAAGGGCGCTTTCGATCTCGATGACCTTTCCGACCAGCTGAAGCAGCTGCAGAAATTGGGCGGCATGGGCGGCGTGATGAACATGCTGCCCGGCATGGGCAAGATCAAGAAGCAGGTCGAGGGCATGGACCTCGACAACAAGCTGCTGAAGCGCCAGGTGGCGATCATCAGCTCGATGACGCCTTACGAGCGCCGGAACCCCAAGGTGATGGACGCCAAGCGCAAGAAGCGCGTGGCCGCGGGCTCCGGCTCCAAGGTCGAGGAAATCAACCGCCTTCTGAAGATGCACATCCAGATGGCCGGCATGATGAAGCAGATGGGCCAGGGCAAGGGCCTGTTCGGCAAGATGATGGGCAAGGGTGCGCCCGACGCGGCGGAACTCGAGAAGATGCAGGCGGAACTCGCCAACCTCGACCCCAACGCGCTGCCCGAGGATTTGAAGGACATGATGAAGGGCGGCTCGCTCCCCTCCATGCCGGGGCTTCCGGGCCTCGGGGCGGGAAAGCTCCCCGGGCTCGGCAACCTGCCGGGGCTGGGCGGTGGATCGCCCTTCAAGGGATTGCCGGGTTTCGGCAAGAAGAAGTGAATTGATCAGAACACGGACTAAAGGAGAAACACATGGCCGTTAAGATGAGACTCGCCCGCGCTGGCACCAAGAAGCGCCCCTACTACCACATCGTGATCGCCGACGCGGCTGCGCCCCGCGACGGCAAGTTCATCGACGTGGTCGGCGCCTTCAACCCGATGCTGAAGAAGGACGACGCCAACCGCGTGAAGCTCGACGGCGAGAAGGCCGCTGCCTGGCTCAAGAAGGGCGCCCAGCCGACCGACCGCGTGCTGCGCTTCCTCGACAAGGCCGGCCTCGCGAAGCGCGAAGCCCGCAACAACCCGAACAAGGCCCAGCCCGGCAAGAAGCGCCAGGAGCGCGAGAAGGCCGCCGCTGCGGCCGCTGCCGCCAACGGCTAAGCTCTTTCCTTCTCCCGTTGCGAAGCAATGGGAGAAGGTGGCGCGAAGCGACGGATGAGGGCCTCTCATCCGCGCGCCGTGCCGCCTGAAAGAGCCCTCATCCGCCCTTCGGGCACCTTCTCCCATCGGCTGCGCCGACGGGAGAAGGGAAATGGAAGGCCATGACACGCGATCTTGTTCTCGTCGGCGCCATCACGGCGGCCCATGGCATCCGGGGCGAGGTGAAGCTCAGGAGCTTCACCGCTGATCCCGGCGCCATCGCTTCCTACTCGCCGCTCGAAACCGCGGCGGGACGGAAGATCGAGATCGCCAGGGTGCGCCCGCAGAAGGATGGCTTCATCGCCATCCTGAAGGGGGTCACCGACCGCAATGCCGCGGAGGCGCTTCGAGGCACGGAACTCTTCGTGCCGCGCGAGCGCCTTCCCGAGCCGGAGGATGACGAGGTCTATGTCCATGACCTCATCGGCATGCCGGTTCACCTCAGCGACGGTTCGCTTCTGGGCGAGATCGTCGACGTGGCGGATTACGGGGCGGGCGACCTCATCGACGTGAAGGTCGAAGGCCTCAAGGACACGGTGCTGATCCCCTTCGCCGACCAGTATGTGCTGGAGACGCGCGAAGACCGGATCGTCATCGATCTGCCCGAGGGCTTCCTCGATGCGGATGCGAAGCGGGAGGATGAGGCGCCATGAGCTTTCACGCCACCGTGCTGACGCTGTTCCCGGAGATGTTTCCGGGGCCGCTGGGTATATCGCTGGCGGGACGCGCGCTCGAGCAGGGCATCTGGTCGCTCGAGGCCCGCGACATCCGGGCCTCGTCCACGGATCGCCACCGCACGGTGGACGACCATCCGGCGGGTGGCGGCGCCGGCATGGTGCTGAAGCCCGACGTGCTGGCCGCGGCGATCGACGCCGCAGCCCATGAGGGCCCCAGGCTGCTGATGAGCCCGCGGGGCGAGCCGCTCACCCAGCCGCTCGTGCGCGAGCTGGCAGGGGGACCGGGATGCCTGATCGTCTGCGGCCGCTTCGAGGGCGTGGACGAGCGGGTGATCGAGAAGCGCAACCTGCGCGAGGTCTCGATCGGCGACTACGTGCTCTCGGGCGGCGAACCGGCCGCCCTGGTGCTGCTCGACGCCATCGTGAGGCTGCTGCCCGGGGTCATGGGAAAGCAGGCCTCGGGCGAGGAAGAAAGCTTCGAAGGGGGGCTCCTGGAGCACCCGCATTACACCAAGCCCAACAACTGGGAAGGTGTTGAAATTCCGGGGATTCTCCTCTCCGGCGACCACAAGGCGATCGCCAAGTGGAAGCAGGCGCAGCGGGAGGCCCTGACACGTGCCAGACGGCCCGACCTGTGGCAGGTCCACGAGTCGGGAAAGATTTGATTTTGAACCGGGTTGGGGCTATAGGCCCCCATCCCTTTAAGGAAGACAGTCAGTCATGGATATCATCGCTCAGCTCGAAAAAGAGCAGGCCGCAGTCGTGGCCGCCCAGCGCGCCGTGCCGGAATTCGGCCCGGGCGACACCGTCATCGTCAACGTCAAGGTCAAGGAAGGCGAACGCTCGCGCGTGCAGGCCTATGAAGGCGTATGCATCGCGCGTTCCGGCGGCGGCCTGAACGAGAACTTCACCGTCCGCAAGATGTCCTACGGCGAGGGCGTGGAGCGCGTGTTCCCGATCTTCTCCCCGATGATCGACTCGATCAAGGTCGTGCGCCGTGGTGCGGTGCGCCGCGCCAAGCTCTATTACCTGCGTGGCCGCACCGGCAAGTCGGCGCGTATCGCCGAGAAGCAGAAGGCCATGGGCCTCGCCGCCGCTCCCGAGAAGGCTGCCGAGTAACACACCGCTTCGGCGCAAGAATTATTCTGAAAGGGCCGGAACTTTCCGGCCCTTTCTGTTTTTTCCCTCCGGGTGCGCACTAGTGCACATTTCGATTCACACTGTGCTTGACCACAGTGGGAACAACAACAGTATGTGCCGCACCGGCCCGCCGAAGCGGCTCACGCGGGCACCGCAGGGAGAACACATGGAGGCATCGACACTGCCCCGGAAACGGCTTCCGGCTGCCTGGGCAGTGCTTGCAGTGGCGTTGGCGCTGCTGTTCGTGCTGGTCTCGGCGGTGGCGCTGCTGGCGTGGAACAGTTACCAGGACGCCATCGAGCGGTCGCGCGCCCGCGTGCTGACCGCGACCCAGGTCGTTTCCACCCATGTCGAATGGCTGACCACGACAAGCCTGCTCCTGATGGAGGAGATGGACCACGTGGTGGGGAGCGACATCAACACGCTGCGCCCCGACGCGGAGGCGGAACTCGCCCTGCACCTCAGGCACATGCCGCCGGGCGTCAGCGTGGCGCTGGCGGACCCTTCGGGACGGGTCGTCTATTCGACGGCCGATGGCGCCGCCACCAGCGGCCTCGGCGATGCCTATGGGCTGACGGTGGCGCAGCTCACCAAGGACCGGCCCTGGTACGTCTCCGCCATGGTCAAGGACCCGGGCAGCGGCGAACGGGTGTTCCTCATCGCCCAGCGCGTGGAGCGCGGCGGCACGCTGGCCGGCGAGGTGATCGTGCGCATTCCGGTCGAGGTGATGGCGGGGGTGTGGCGGTCGCTGCAACTGGGCCCGGGCTCGACCATCGGGCTGCTGCGCGACGACGGCTGGCAGGTGGCGCGCCATCCGCCCGTCGACACGCCGGCCAACCTCGCCAACTACGTCCTGTTCACCGATTACCTGAAGAAGAACGCCTCGGGCGTCTATGACGCCGTCTCGCCGGTCGACGGCGAGACCCGCATCGTCGGCTATCGCAAGGTGGCCAATGCGCCGCTCGTCGTCATCGCGTCGATCTCGCGCGACTTCGCGATGCTGCGGCTGCGCGAGCAGATGGGGCAGCTGGCGCTGTTCCTGCTGCCGGTGATCGCCGGGCTCGTCGTGCTCTCGGTCTGGGTGATCAGGCTGCTGGCGCGCGACGAGCAGATGCGCGTGAGCCTCGCCGCCGCCGTCGAGCGCAACAATCTGCTGATGCGCGAGATCCACCACCGCACCAAGAACAACCTGCAGAGCGTCGCCTCGCTGCTCAAGCTGCAGCCGATCGGCGAGGAGGCGAAAGCCGCCATGACCTCGCGCATCGCGGCGATGAGCGCCCTGCACGAGCAGGCCTACCGCTCCGACCAGTACAGCGAGGTGAACCTGCGCGATTACCTGCTCACCCTGATCGACACCATCCGGCGCTCCAACCCGGACCACATCGATTTCAAGACCGAGCTGGCCGAAGCCTCCGTCGACCGCGACCTGGCGCAGCCGCTGGGGCTGATCGCCAACGAGGTGATCAGCAATGCGGTGAAGCACGCCTTCCCCGGGCGCGACCACGGCACCATCACCATGACGCTCTCCATGATCGGCAGCGACCGCGCCCAGCTGGTGATCGCCGATGACGGGCCGGGCTTCACCCCCACCGGCAAGGAGAGCGGCATGGGCAGCCGCCTCATCCGCGCCTTTGCCCAGCAGCTCGGAAACGACTATTCCTATGCCCGCGAGAACGGCACGCGCTTCGCGATCCGGTTTCCCGCGACACCCGGAGCGAGCGCCACGTGAGCGATGACCTTTTCGAGCAGAACCGCCTGAACTGGGACGACCGCGCCGACATCCACATCCGCGACGAGGCCGGCGGCTATCGCCTGCAGGCCTTCCTCGACGGCGCGGACAATCTCCACGACATCGAGCACGACGAGATCGGCGACGTGGCGGGCCTGCGCATCGCCCATCTGCAGTGCCACATCGGCATCGACACGCTGTGCCTCGCGCGGCGCGGCGCCTCCTGCGTGGGTCTCGACTTCTCGCCGAAGGCCATCGCCGCGGCGCGCCTGCTGCAGCAGCGGACGGGGCTCGACGCGCAGTTCGTCGAAGGCAACGTCTATGACGCGCGGCACCTGCTCGATGGCCTGTTCGACATGGTCTACGTGACCTGGGGCGCCATCGGCTGGCTGCCTGACGTGCGGCGCTGGGCCGGTGTCGCCGCGTCGCTGCTGAAGCCCGGTGGCCGGCTCTACCTGCTCGAAGGCCACCCAGCCTTCATGCAACTCGACGAGACGGCCGATCACCTGCGCATCGGCTTCGACTGGAAGAACGATCCGGACAAGCCGCTGACCACGAGCGACGAGACGACATACACCGGCGACACCGCGAAGATCGCCCACCCGGTAACGCATAACTGGATCCATCCCATCTCCGCCGTGGTGAACGCGGTGATCGACGCCGGGCTCACCCTCGAACGCCTCAACGAGCACGAGAGGCTGGCCTGGCAGTTCGCGCCCTGGATGGTGCCCGTCGACGGTCGCCGCCGCATGTGGGTGATGCCGGAGGGCTGGCCCCGGATGGCGCTCGCCTATTCGCTGCAGGCCAGAAAGCGCTGATCAGTCCTCGGCCTCGCGGATGCGGACGACGGTCACGGTGCAGGGCGCTTCCATCGCCACCTTGCCCGACACGCTGCCGAGGATCTTGCGCAGCGTCGAGTTGGCCCGTGCCCCCATGACGATGTGATCGACGTTGTTGACGCGGGCGTAGTCGAGGATCTTGTCGGCGGGGTCCACAGCCTCCAGCACGTGATAGGTGACGCGGCCCTGGGTGAGCTTCATCGGCCGCGCCCAGTCCTTGAGGCCGACGAGGCGCTGCACGTGCTTGTTGTTGCCCTGCTCGTCCAGCGACTGGTCCATGGCGATGCGGTTGAGCTTCAGCATGTTCAGCACCGCGAGCCTTGCCTGCGGGGCGCGCTCGAGGATGCGCAGCAGGGTGCGCCTGAGCTTGTCGGCCAGTTCCGGCGTCATGTCGTCGAGGTTGATGGCGGCGGCGATGATGGGGGCATCGCTGGCCTCGGCCTCACGCTCGGGCGGCCTGTCGATGAGGCTGTGGTGCGGTTCGCCCTTGCGCTTCAGCACCGCGAAGAAGCCGTCCTTCGTGAGCTTCTCGGCCCGCGCCGTCAGCTGCACCTGGGTTGGATTGCGCAGGTCGTGCGCCAGTTGCGCCGGCGTCGGATAGCGTCGGCCCGCCTTCACCTCGAGGCAGCGCAGCACGATCTCCTGGAACCATGGTGGAATGTCGGGCTTCAGCTTGCGCGGCGGCACGGGATCGCGCCACAGCCGCTTCTTCAGGCCTTTCAGCTTCTGCGGATCGCCGAAGGGCCTGACCCCGGTGGCGAAGAAATACATCAGGCATCCGATGGCGAAAATGTCGCTCCGCGGATCCGAGCGGATGCCCAGCACCTGCTCCGGCGCCATGTAGGGCCCCGTGCCATAGGGCACGCGGAATTCCTCCTGCATCAGGTCGGGGAGGTCGCGGTGATGGGCGAGGCCGTAGTCGATCAGCACGGTTTCACCCGTCGGCCGGAACATGATGTTCGACGGCTTGATGTCGAGATGGATGACGCCCTGCCGGTGCAGCGCCTCGACGGCATCGGCGAGCCCCGCGCCGATCGCCGCCACCTGCTCGGCCGGCATCGGCACATTGTCGATCTGCGGCAGCAGGGTGTCGCCGGCGAGGCGCTCCATGACGATGAAGGGCTGCACCGCGAAATCGCCGTTGGCGATGTGGCGCGGCACGTGCGGCCCCTTCAGCCGCGGCATGATCATCTGCTCCATCTCGAAGCTGACGATGGCGGCGGGGTCCTCGCCCTCCTGCAGCACCGGGATCTTCATGAGGAGCGACGCCGGATCGCCCTGCTTCGTCACCTCCCAGAGGCTCGCCATGCCGCCGCGGTGGATGAGCGTGCCGATGGTGAAGCCATCGAGCACGGAGCCGGTGTCGAGCCTGGACTTGGCCATGGATCAGGTTCCGCTGATGAGCCGCTCGGCGAGGCGTTCCGGCAGGCCGGCATCGCGCACGCGCTGGGCGGTGGCTTCATAATCATAGGTGGCGCGCCGGAAGGTGAGATCGCGCGTCGCCGTATCATAGGTCAGGAAGGAGGCCGCCGGATTGCCGTCGCGCGGCTGGCCCACGGCTCCCGCCACGGCCAGCCACTGGCGTTGCGCGCTCAAGGGCACCGCCACATCGTTGACGGGGGTATGGCCGATGACCTTGGCGGTGGCGGTGAGGCAATAGACCTGCGGCCGGTGCACATGGCCCACGAAGGTGACGGGCGCCTTCACCGCCAGCAGCGAATGCATGGCGCTGGCCGTATCCGTCACATAGATCCAGCCCGCCGGATTGGAGGCATCGGCATGGACGAGGAGAACGTCCTCGATCGTAGCGGTCATCGGCAGGCCGGACAGGAATTGCCGGGAAGCCTCGGAGAGCTTCGGCTTCGTCCAGGCGATGGCGGCCGCCGCCGTGTCGTTCATCGACGTCCTGGCGCCGAGCACCGCCGCATCATGGTTGCCCATGAGGCAGATGGCGCCGCCGGACACCAGCGCGGCGATGCGCCGCGTGACGGGTTCGGGGTCGGGGCCATAGCCCACCACGTCGCCGAGGATGGCGAGGCGATCGACCTTCAGGCGCCCGAGTGCCGCAAGACTGGCCTCCAGCGCCAGTTCATTGGCATGCACGTCGCTGATGATGCCGAGCAGCATGGCCGTCCTCCCGAATCCCTGCCTCGCATGACGAAGCGGGGCGAGCCTTAACCTGAATCAAAACTGCGGATAAGGAAACGGCCGCATGGGGGATGCCCATGCGGCCGCGATTGTCTCACATGCCGAACCGCCTAGCGGTGGATGTCGACGTTGCGGGTATCCTTGACGAACAGCACGCCGATGACGAGCGTCATGCCGGCGATGATGATCGGATACCAGAGGCCCGAGTAGATGTTGCCGGTGGCCGCCACGATCGCGAAGGCGAAGGTGGGCAGCAACCCGCCGAACCAGCCGTTGCCGATGTGATAGGGCAGCGACATGGAGGAGTAGCGGATGCGGGTCGGGAACATCTCGACCAGCATGGCGGCGATCGGGCCGTAGACCATGGTGACGAGGATCACCAGGAGCCACAGCAGGAAGATCACCATCGGCGCATTCCACTTGGTGGGATCGGCCTTGGCGGGATAGCCGGCAGCCTTGAGAGCGCTGCCGAGAGCGGCATTGAAGCCCTCGTTCAGGCCGGCGCCGAAGCCGCCGGCCTTGACCGCGCCGTCGACCACCGTGCCGAGCGCTGCGGTCTTGTCCGCGGCGCTCTTGAAGGCGTCCGACGCCATGCCGGCGGCGATGAGGCCGGCGAGCGTCTTGTTCTTGGTGGGATCGTCGCTGTGGCGGCCGTCCTTGAGGCCGGCTGCCGTGACGAAGTCGCCGATGGCGGTATCGGCAGCCGTCGCCGCAGTGGCGATGCCGTCGACGCCCGCGGCCTTGAGCGTGGTTGCGAGTTCCTCGTTCTTGGCCTTCGACTGCTCGGCCACCTGGGCCGCCGAGAAGGACGGAACGACGACGTCGCCCACCTTCACCTGCGCGGCACCGGCAGGCCCCTGCACGTTCACATAGGGAACGCCCGCCTTGACCAGCGCGGTCTTGGCGATGTCGCAGGCCGAGGTGAACTTCGAGGTGCCGACCGGGTTGAACTGGAACGAGCAGTCCGCCGGGTCCGCCACCACCGTCACCTGCGACTTGGCCATCGCATCATAGAGTGCCGGGTTGGCGTTCTTGGTGATCTGCTCGAAGATCGTGAAGTAGGACGCCACGGCCAGGAAGCAGCCGAGCATGATGATCGGCTTCCTCCCGATCTTGTCCGACAGCCAGCCGAAGAACACGAAGAACGGCGTGCCGAGCGCCAGCGAACCGGCGATCCACAGATTGGCCGACACCGGATCGACCTTCAGTGTCTGGGTGAGGAAGAACAGGGCGTAGAACTGGCCCGTGTACCACACCACGGCCTGGCCGGCGGTGAGGCCGAACAGCGCCAGCAGCACGATCTTGAGGTTGCCCCAGTTGGCGAAGGCCTCGGTGAGCGGGGCCTTGGAGGCCTTGCCCTCTTCCTTCATCTTCTTGAACACCGGCGACTCGTTCAGCTTGAGGCGGATCCACACCGAGATCGCCAGCAAGATGGCCGAGACGAGGAACGGAATGCGCCACGCCCAGATGTCGAACTCGGGCCCGAACCAGGTGCGGCAGCCGAGGATGACGAGCAGCGACAGGAACAGGCCGAGCGTCGCCGTGGTCTGGATCCACGAGGTGTAGAGGCCGCGCTTGTTGTCGGGCGCGTGCTCGGCCACGTAGGTGGCCGCACCGCCATATTCACCGCCGAGTGCGAGGCCCTGCAGGATGCGCAGCGCCACGAGGATCACCGGGGCGGCGATGCCGATCGCGGCATAGTTCGGCAGAAGGCCGACGCCGAAGGTCGAGAGACCCATGATCAGGATGGTGATGAGGAAGGTGTACTTGCGGCCGACGAGGTCGCCCAGGCGGCCGAACACCAGGGCGCCGAAGGGGCGCACGATGAAGCCCGCGGCGAAGGCGGCGAGCGCGAAGATGAAGCCCGCCGTCTCGTTGACGCCGGAGAAGAACTGCTTGGCGATGATGGCCGCCAGCGACCCGTAGAGGTAGAAGTCGTACCACTCGAACACCGTGCCGAGCGAGGAGGCGAAGACGACCATCGCCTTCCCTTGATCGAGATCGCTGCCGGCGCGACCCATTGTCGTGTTTGCCATGTGTCTCCCCTTAGAACCGCGAGGCGGTGCCGCGTCGCGTGGTTGCCTGAGGCACGGGCCCCCTCTCCCAAGGCGGCCCATCCTTGGCCGCGAGTCATATCTGCATTGCGCCCGGCGGTTTATTGGACTTTCGCAGGGACCGTTCAGGAATGTTTTCGCACCTGCGGCAGGTGCTTGATATCAATGGCCGAATGGGAGATGCGGGCGCCGCCAAGGTTCCTCTTGCCAGCCGCAGACCGATCTCCTATACACCCGCCACCTCTCGGGCGCCCAGGTAGCTCAGTTGGTAGAGCAGCGGATTGAAAATCCGCGTGTCGGTGGTTCGATTCCGCCCCTGGGCACCATTTTATCAAGCCAGCAAAGTGTGATGTGACCCACCTCAGCTGCGGCCGTACGCTTTGCGCTCGGAATGCCCCCAAGATGTTTGGACCTCGCAGTGGCGGGGAATGATCGAAGCACCATTGGACGATCACCAGGGTGGCGAGGAGAAGCGTTACTCGCTTCAAGCTGCAGAATGGCGGCGGGCCGGAGCCGTGCGCTGCCCTTGTATCCTATGACCTCCCACTGGGAGCAAAGAAGAACAGGAAAATCGCTCAGCCTGATGTCACCCCTGTCCCAGGAGATTGAGCGGCGGCGACTGGACCGCGCTCGGAAATCCAAGTAACTATCGCAATATGGTCGAATCTATTTTCAGCGAATGGATTGGTCTATGGTGGACTGTGGTGGTCTGGGGGATGGCCTGCGCACCAGGGGAAATGCTGTTCGGGCGTGAAAGGCATACGATCACGTCGCGGTTTCGCTGGGCGTTTTTCTGGTCGTTCACCCTTTTCGTGCAGGCCGTCAGCGTTTGGGCCCTCGGACAGGCGCTTCCCCGAATCGGACTGGGGCCGCTATTCGTGCTGGATTTCAGAGAGACGGGTGAGAACTGGCATCCGGCCCTTCGCACCGGATTTCTCGCCGTGGTGACGCTGGCATGGAGCTTCGTCTACGACTTCAGTTATTACTGGTTTCACCGGCTGCAGCATGCGGTGCCGTTTCTTTGGCGTTTCCATGCGACCCATCACTCAATCGAAGAACTGAATGGCATGAACTGCGGCCATCATTGGTCCGAGGGTTTCCTGCGGGTGCCACTCCTCCTGTTGCCGTTGGCGCTGCTGGTCGATCTCCGATTTCAAGAGGTCGCGATCATCGCATCCATCGTTGGCGCCTGGACACAGTTTGTACATGCGAATTCGACGATTGACTTCGGCAGGCTGCGTTGGCTCTTTGTGAGTCCGCGATTTCATCGCGTGCATCATTCAACGTCGTCAGAGCATTTCAACAGGAATTTCGCTGGTGTTTTTCCCATTATCGACGTGATGTTCGGAACGGGAAAATTCCCGGCTGAGGGTGAAACCATAGAAGTCGGCCTGACTGACAAGCATGAACCCAGAACGATCGGGGAATTTCTGCTTGTCCTTCGAGACAAGCAGGAAACCCGCCTCACCCCCGCGCCGGCGGAATGAAAGACGGCGTATCGGTTATTCCTTTCCGGCTCCGGGCACCCCTTTCAACAATGAAATTCAGCGTCCACAGCGGCACCAAGACCGGCCGAGCACCGGTGCTGCCATGTTAACTTGGTCATCTGTTCCGACTGCGCCGCTGTACGCTCCGGCACATGACGTATCAAAAATCTTGTGTTAGCATGGAGGTTCTGAGGTCACGGAATTGGCCGCGTTGCATAGCGCCGGCCACGGCCTGAGATCGCGAGAGAGGCATCATGCAGCTTGTCATGCTCGATCATTTCGCGTCCTGCGTGGGCAGCGGCTTCGAGATCGAAATTGGGGCGAGCGCCATGACGCTGACGCTGGCGGAGGCCCGGCCGCTGCCCGAGGCCAAGCAGCCCGGACTGCGGCGGCAGCCCTTCTCGCTGATGTTCCGCAGCAGCTCGCAAGTGGTGCTGCCGCAGAAGCTCTACAGCTTGCGCAATGCGGCGCTGGGCCAGGTCGCGATCTTTCTGGTGCCGGTGGCGCGGGACCGGCAGGGAATCGTCTACCAGGCGATCTTCAGCTGAGAGGTCAGCCGAAACTCGGATAGAGTCCCTGCAGGGCAATGCAGAAATTCAGCGCCAGGAAAGGCTGGCGGTTTTCATGCGCCTGTCCGCCGCCTGAAGCGCCGATCATGGCGGGTGCGAAGCCGGCATCGGCCGCGGCATTCGCGGCGAAACCCGCAATGCCGCCAGGCGAGGTGAGGGCGCTGCCGGGCGCCGGCGTGCCGGACTTCTTGCTGGTGTCGGGCTGATTGTAGACGGTGAAGGCATGGCCGTGCGACGGCATCTGGCTGACGCCGAGCGCGGCCTCGTTGGCGCCGAAGGCCTGCCCCAGCACGCGCGGCGTGAGGCCGGCCCCCTTGCCCTCACTGCACATGGCCCGGTTGGCGAGGTTGGGCAGCCTGAAACTGGTCTTGCCATTTCCGCCATAGCTTGCGCCGATCAGCGAGAACAGCGCCGTATTCTGCTGAATGGGGAGCAGGTCGCCATTGCACAGCGCCCAGCCGCGCGGTGCGAAGTCGAAGCCGAAGATCTGTATTTCAGCAAGGTAGGGCGTGGTCATGGCGCGGCTCCTGTAATGGCGGGTGGTGCAGAGTTCCCTCAGGCGACGTTCGGCGCTTCTCCCGTCGCGGCGATGCAGAACTGCAGCGTGAGGCTGGGCATCGTGTTGTCGTGCGGCATGCTGCTGCCGCTGGGCGTGGTCGATTGCGGCGCGGTGAGGAAGGGTGTGGCGCCGGTGATGTCGGTGGCATACATCGTGTCGCCCGACAGCGCGCCGAACACCAGCGAGGCGGCGATGGCCGTGGCGCTCGCGCCGCTGGGCGTGGCCGACATCGCATGGTCATGCGCCGGCATCTGCGGGAACACCAGGCTGACCGTTTCGCTGCCGCCTGCCTGACCCAACACATAGGGCGAGAGACCCGGCCCCCTGCCCTGGTGGATGGGCAGCCGGCCCGCGAGCTGCGGCGTGGCGAAGGTGGTTAGCCCGTCGCCGCCATAGACCGTGCCGATGACGGAGTAGAGTTCGGAATATTCCGAGATGGAGAGAAGCGCGCCGTCGCACGGCAGCCACCCTTCCGGCACACGGGAGAATCCGAACATCCGGATTTCACCCACATAGCTGTCACTCATCGGTCGGTCTCCCTGCGGGGTTTAGCTGCGTGAGGGGTATTCTCCGGTGAGGGCGATGGCGAAGCTCACCGTCTCGTAGGGCTGCAGGTTGGCAT
Organism: uncultured Alphaproteobacteria bacterium; assembly: GCA_945957365.1. Taxonomy (GTDB): domain Bacteria; phylum Pseudomonadota; class Alphaproteobacteria; order Rhizobiales; family Aestuariivirgaceae; genus Aestuariivirga. The sequence goes on from CAMFKI010000021.1 coordinate 47,057, forward strand.
GTGGCTGGCCGCCACCGGCCGCGGCCACGCTGGCGGCGGACAGCGTGACCAGCCCGGCCGCCGGGGCCGCATAGAGGGGGGCGCTGGTGGCGCCATAGAGCGCGTTGGTGGGATTGCGGCCCGTGGCAGCCGCGGTGCTGCCGCGGCCGGCATGGCTGTGGGCGGGCAGTTCAGCCGCCAGCAAGGTCACGGCTTCCACGCCGCCTGACTGGCCGCGCTCATAGGGAGCAGGTTGCCAGTCCGGATCGAGCGAGCGACCGAAACCCACCGGCGTGCGGCTGCGCAGGTCGGGCAGGGCGAAGGTGCTCCGGCCATCGCCGCCGAAGCTCGTCCCGAGCAGGGAAAACAGCGCCTGGTTCTGGCCAATGGAGATGAGCGCGCCGTTGCAGGCGGCGAAGCCCGCGGGCGCGAAGGCGAAGCCCGTCATCATGACCTGGCCCAGGAACACGTCTGGCATCGGAACCACCCGGATAGCGAAGCGAACGAAAAGGACTTTGCCTGAAATGGCGGATTATGCAACTATAAATAGATCAATCTGGGGGATCGGTGAATGCGGTGGCACGCGCGGGCGGGCAGACTGTTTGCGTGTCTCGCCATTCTGGCGTTGACGTCACTTGCCTTCCTGTTGCCGTCGACGGCGATGGCAGCGACGTCGGTCGGCTGTCCCAGCCCCATCCACATCACCGTTGCGAATGGTGGATCCTTCCAGATCGACGCATCCTCGTGCGATTCCTTCGGCACCAATCCGCAGGATCGGGTGGTGCAGCCGGCCCACGGCACCGTCACCATCGACGACGCGTCCAAAGGCCTCCTCACCTACGTCCACAATGGCGATTCCAGCACCTCCGACAGCTTCACCTTCGAGGATGCCTCGCGGGGCGTCGTCACCGTCATCGTGACGATCAGAGCCTCCATTTCGCCCCTCACCATCAACCCTGGCACGCTGCCAACGCCGACCATCGCCGTGAGATATCCGCCGCAGTCGCTGAGTGCCACAGGTGGCATCGAACCTTATTCTTTTGACGTGTCCGGCGGGAGCCTGCCGCCCGGACTTAGCCTGTCCCCCGACGGCGTGATTTCGGGCATGCCCAAGGGATCGGGACCTTACAGCTTCACCATCCGGGCCACCGATTCCACCGCCGGCACAGCCCTGACCGGCACGAAGAGCTATAGCTTGACCGTGCCCCTCCCGACATTGGTCGTGTCTCCCACCAGCCCGGCGGAAGGCACGAAGGGCTTTGCCTACAGCCAGCAATTCAGCACCAGCGGCGGCACCGAGCCCATCACCTACCAAATCATGAGCATCGGCGGCCTGCCTGCCGGATTGTCACTGACCGGCGACGGCCTGCTCCACGGCACACCCACCGTGTCCGGCAGCTTCCCCTTGGTGCTGAGAGCGACGGACAGCACGACCACTGTCTCGGGCGCGCGGGTGTTCAAGGACGAAGACATCACCCTCACCATCAACGCAGTTCCGAGCATCACGCTGTCACCACCTCCACTGAGTGCGGCAGCAGTCGCGACCGGCTACAACGCCACCATCACCGCAAGCGGCGGCACCGGTCCCTACCGCTTCGCCGTGACGTCCGGTGCTCTTCCCCCCGGGCTGACACTCGCCGCTTCGGGCAGCGCGAGTTCGGCCACCCTCTCCGGCACGCCGACGGGCGGCGGAAACTACAATTTCACCATCACGGCGACCGACTCCAGCGGTGGTCCGGGGCCTTTCAGCGGCAGCCAGGCCTATAGCCTCAGCGTTGCTGCGCCCACGCTGTCGATCGGCCCCGCGACGCTGAGCCCGCAAGTGGCGGGCCACGACGTCGATCAGCTCCTCACCGCCAGCGGCGGCACGCCCGGCTACGCCTTCGCAGTCACCGCCGGCGCGCTTCCCGCGGGGCTGACACTGACCAGCGTCGGCCATCTGGCGGGCAAACCCACGGTAAACGGTGACTACAACTTCACCATCACCGCCACCGATTCGAGCACCGGCACCGGCCCCTTTGCCGGAAGCCGGGCCTATAGCCTGAGGGTCGATGCGCCGGCCATCGCCATCGCGCCATCATCCTTGCTCAACGGCACGGCCGGCACGGCCTACTCGCAAAACCTGATGGCCAGCGGCGGGACTGCGCCCTACGTCTTCGCCATAACCGCCGGGGCGCTGCCGCAAGGGCTCACCCTCGTTCCCGATGGCAATGACGGGGCGAGGCTCTCCGGCACGCCCACGGCCGCAGGGTCCTTCAACTTCACCATCACCGCCACCGATTCAACCGGGGCCGGCTTCAGCATCGGCCAGGCCTATGCCGTCACCATTGCCGCGCCCTCGATCACCCTCACGCCCACATCGCTGCCCGACGGCACGGCGGGAACAGACTACAAGCAGAACATCACCGCGAGCGGTGGAACCACCCCCTACAGATATGCCGTGACCTCGGGGGCACTGCCGCCGGGACTCACTTTCGTGGGGGACGATCTCTCCGGCAACCCGACCACCGCGGGAACCTTCGACTTCACCATCACCGCCACCGATTCGACGGGCGCGGGCTACAGCGGCAGCCAGGCCTATTCCCTCACCATTGCCGCGCCCTCCATCGCCCTGACGCCCGCATCGCTGCCCGGCGCCACGGCGGGAACCGCCTATTCGGCCAGCCTCGGCGCTTCGGGCGGCGTGACGCCCTATTCGTATCAGGTCGCGAGCGGCAGCGACCTTCCGCCCGGACTGACGCTGTCCGCTGCTGGCGTGCTGTCGGGCACGCCCACCGCAGCAGGCACCTTCGAGTCCGCCATCGAGGCGGTGGACAGCCTGGGCTTCGCCGGCAGCCGAATCTATCACATCGTCGTGGCGGCCAATCCCCCGCTTCCGGGCCCGGTGTCAGCCGAGACGCTGGAAGGCCAGCCGGTGACGATCGATGTCGGCGCGCTCGGCACGGGCACCATCTCATCGGCGAGCATCGTCACGGCGCCGGCCAATGGCACCGCCAGCGTCAGTGGCCTGACCATCCTCTACACGCCCAACGCCTCGTTCACCGGAGCCGACGCGCTGCAATACGTGCTCGCCGGGCCGGGCGGAACCTCCACCCCCGCAACCATCGCCATCACCGTCCATGCCGTTCCGGTGGCGGCCGCGCGGCAGGTGTCGACGGCGTCGGCCACGCCCGTGACGGTGGATCTCGCCGCCGGCGCCAGCGGCGGGCCGTTCACGGCGGCGCACCTCGTTGCTGTGCCGCCGGCATCTGCCGGGACGGCGCAGCTCAACGGCTTCCAGCTGAGCTTCACGCCGGCGCCGGCCTTCGCCGGCGCCGCCACGGTGACCTTCACCCTCAGCAATGACAATGCGACATCGGCCGTCACCGCCATCACCATCACCGTGGCGGAGCGCCCGGACCCCACCCGCGATGCAGACGTGATGGGCCTGCTCAACGCCCAGACCGCCGCCACCCGCCGCTTCGTCGGCTCGCAGATCGGCAATTTCCAGGAGCGGCTGGAGGCCCTGCATGACTTCGCCGACGCCGGCGAGATCACCGACGACGTCGCCTTCGTGCAGGGCGTGGTGATCGCCGTGGACAACAGCTGCGGCGCCTTCGATCCCGTGGCGCAGGCGGCCGGCAGCTGCGCCGGCATTGAGCCTGCGGCTGACCCGCTCTGGCGCGCCGCGGCCGATCCGCATGGCCTGGCCGCGAGCGGAAAACCCGCCGCTGACGCCCCCGCCCCCAGCCACAGCAGGCTCACGGTGTGGACCGGCGGCGCGATCAATTTCGGCAGCAACGGCGGCAGCGACGGCTTCGATTTCCAGACCACCGGCCTCAGCGCCGGCATCGACTACCGCGTGGCGCGTGATGTCGTGCTGGGCGTGGGCGGCGGCTATGGCCACGACATCAGCGATGTCGGCAACGGCGGCAGCCGCAGCACCGGCAGCAGCTATAGCGCGGCGATCTATGGCAGCTATCAGCCCGGGCGCCATCTCTTTTTCGATGGCGTGGCGGGCTATCAGTGGCTGTCCTTCGACCCCGAGCGCCAGGCCGCGTCGGACGGTGGCAGCGCCGACGGCCATCGTGACGGCACCCAGTGGTTCGCATCGCTTTCGGCGGGCGGCAAGTTCGCGCTGGATGCCTGGCGCATCACGCCCTATGCGCGGCTCGACCTGGCGCGCGCCAGCCTCGATGCCTATACCGAAGATGGCGATCCGGTGACCGCGCTGCACTACGGCCAGCAGGACGTCGACACCACGACGGGCAATCTCGGGCTCACCGTCGACTATGACTACGTGGCCGAATTCGGCACCGTCTCGCCACAGCTGCGGCTGCAGTACCAGCACGACTTCCAGGGCGACAGCAAGGTCACCATGAACTATGCCGACCTGGCCAATGGCCCGTTCTACTCCGCCGCGATCGCCGGCATGGGCCAGGACCGCTTCCTGCTGGGCATCGGCCTCAATATTCAGACCACGGATGACATTGCGGTGAGGCTCGAATACCGCGGCCTGCTCGACAGCAACGGCGACACCGACAACGGCGTCCTGGTGAACCTCGGTGCGAGCTTCTGAGCGGGGCGGCGGCGCGCGCGGCCCGGCATGCGCTTGCACAAGCCGCTAGGGGGCGGGCGCATCCTGGCGCTGGTGGATCACCGCATTGGCATCGGCGTAGACGCGCTTCCAGCCCGGCATCTTGTCGAGCAGCGCTGTGCGCTTGTCGTCCGGCGGCATCATGGTCCAGCGCACGTCATATTGCTTGAGCGTGTCGGCCATCGCCTGCTCGGTATCGGGCCCCCAGGCATAGGTCTTGATGAAGTTGCCGAGGAAGAGCTGCTCCACCCGGCCGTCGATGAAAGTCGGGATGTCGTGAAACACCATCGGACCGCCGAAATTGTAGAAGTTCATCACGTGGCCGGTGAGGCGATGGCTCTTGACATAGTCGAAGGCGGCGGTGGCAGCGATGTACTCGGGCGGCGCGGCCTTCAGCCAGGCGCTGCCCCAGGCGAAGGTCAGCAGGAAGCCTGCCGCCACCGTCGCCAGCAGCGGCCTGAAGCGGGTGCTGATGAAGCGGTCGAAACGGTCGAGCGGCTGCATCCGCCAGGATGAGGTTGCGAAGCGGGTGAACTGTGCCGCCATGTCGGGCGCCACGATGAGCGACAGGATGGGGAAGAGATAGAAGCTGTAGCGCACATGGGTGAGGAACAGGAACGCCACCACCATCAGGAACAGCGCGCGCGCCATGCCGAGACGGAAGCCCGACGCGAGTGCGGCGAACACCAGGCCGAGGATCGATACGGCATAGACGACCTGGGTCTGGGCATCGAAGGGCTTCCATTCGTCGATCAGCGGCACCGCCTCGTTGGGGCCCACCACCAGCCACGTGGCGAGCATCGCATGGTAGGTATAGGGGTGGATCAGCGTCACCACCGGGCACAGCACCAGGAAGCCGACCCACGCCAGCAATCCCTTGCGGTCCTTGAGGCGCGAATTCTCGACATAGTCGAGGAAGGCGAAGAAGGCGATGACGAAGCCGAAGGTGAAGGCCGCATGCAGGTTGGCCCACAGCACGAGCACAAGGAGCCACAGATAATTGGGGGCCCGGCCGGCGCGCGAGGCCTTGAACAGTTGATGCGTCCACAGCACGAAGATCGGCAGCGTCAGCAGGTGCGGGCGCACCGTGATCGAGGGGCTGGCGAGGAACACGCCGCACAGTACCAGCGCCGCCGCGAGGCTGGGAAACAGGTCCTCGGAGACGAACATGTAGAGCGCCAGTGCCGCGAGACCGAGGGCGAGGGCGCCCAGCGCCAGTACGCCGTTCCAGCCGGCCAGCTGATAGGCGCCGTAATAGAGAACTTGCGACAGCCATTCCTTGGCGATCCAGGGATGGCCGGCAAAGGTATAGGAAAAGGGATCGGTGGTCGGCACCGCCTTGTGCTCCCAGATCCACTGGCCGGTCCGGATGTGCCACCACATGTCGGGCTCGCCCAGCATCTTGTCGCTGACGGCGAAGGTGCAGAACACCCAGTACAGGGCGACGAGCAGTCCGATGATGAGGCGGCTCTGATCCGTGGCTTCGCGCTGCCGATCTGCGATTGAAGTCGTCACCTGCCCTCGCCCCTGAAGCCGGTCACATTAAAATTAAAAGCCGCCCTTGCAACCGGTGCGCCACGGCTTGGTAAATGGTTGGATCACGCTGCGGCCTCAGCGAATGGTCTTGAGCAGTGCCGCGGCCGCCGAGCGGGCGTTCGGATCATCGCTCTTGCTCACCGTCTGCAGCAGGTCGCGGGCCTTGCGGCGGTTCGCCTTGGAGGGCATGTCCCTGATGTAGAGCTGGGCCAGGAAATAGGCCGACCACACGTCGCCCTGGGCCACGCCGAAGGCGAAATTGTTCTCCGCCAGCTTGAGGTCGCGGCGCGGCGGCCCACTGTAATAGCGGCCGAGCTGGAAGGCAGCAGCCTTTGCCGCCGCGGGGTCCTTGCCGTTGCGCAGGTCGTTGTACATGCGAAGGCCGGTGGCGGTGCTCTTCTTGACGCCCAGCCCCTTCAGATAGCAATCCGCCAGCTGCAGGGTGGACCAGACATTGCCGTTCTGCTGCCCCGTCATGAGATAGCCGACGGCGCGCTTGGGGTCGCTGTGGGCAGGCTTCAGATAGAGCTGTGCGAGGGCATAGGCCGTGGCGCCCTTGACGTCGGTTCCGCCCTTGTCGAAGGCGCGCTGATAGAAGTCGACCGCCTTCTTCCAGTCGGGCTTGGTGCCCGTGCCCTTGTCGTAAATCCCGCCGATGGCGAACAGCGACCACAGGTTTCCGAGATCGGCCGCCTTCTGATGGTTCAGGATCGCCAGCTTGGCCGACAGCAGCGGCGGCGTCAGGTAGAGCTGGCCCAATTCGTAATAGGCCTCCTTCTTGACGTCGGGCCCGTTGGTGTCGATGACTTGCTGGTAGAGCGCGATGGCGCGCTGCTGGTCCTGGGCCTTGCCCTTGGCGAGGTCCTGTGCCCGCATCATCATGCAATAGGGATCGCCCAGCGCCGTGCAGCGCTCCAGCGCCTGGGTGGCCAGCGCCTCGTCATGGAGGTCGGCCTTGGCCAGCTTGGCAAGGTCGAAGGCCGCGGCGGCGGCGGCCTTGTTGTCGTCCGACTGCATGAGGCCTTCGAAGATCTTGCGCGCCTTGTCGGGGTCCTTGGCCACGCCATTGCCGCTTGCCGCGGCTTCGCCCGCTTTCAGCAGGTCCCAGACGCTGGGCGTGGCCGCAGGCGCAGTCTGGGCTTCCGCACCAAGCGGTCCTGCCACCAGCACGGCAAACAGTCCGCCGATCACGCCGGCAATGATTTTGCTTGTGGGCAACGTCTGCTCCTTCGCATGCCGTCCGAACCTCCGGCAGTTGGACACTAGGACATCGCCAAGGCGCGCGACAAGGGGCTGACGCGGCCACGCAACACCCCAGGTATCGCACCGTTGACGGTGCGTCGCCTCAGGCGATGGCCTCGAGGAAACGCGTGGCGACGGCCGCGGGTGAGCCTTCGGCCACCAGGGTGCGGGCGATGTCGGCGAAGCCGTATTTCGCCCGGTCGCGTTCGGCATCGAGCGAGCTGAAGAACTGCGCCGCACGCCCGGCACTGCCATAGAGCAGGCCCTCGAAGCCGAAGCGCCGCGCCATCTGGAGGTAGGAGGGAGTGGCCGAGACCAGCGGCACGAGACCCCGCACGATCGACGTCACCAGCTTGTTGGGCGACTTGATGTAGGTGTTGAGTTGCAGGTCGTGGGCGAAGTGGCAGAGCAGCGCATGGCTGTAATCGGCAGTGTCGGCATAGAAGGTCGCGGCGTCGAAGGCGCGATGGCGAACCCCGGGGCAGAGGTCTGCCCCCGCCGTGGTGATGATGTCGAAGCGGTCGGCCGGAAAATCCGGCTGCTGCAGCAGATGCGGCATCACGAACTGCAGCGACTTGGCGAAGGACTCCGGATAGCCGAACCAGCACACCCGGTTGCCGCCCTGCGCCGGTACCGCGGGCCCGGCCCCCGGCAGCGCGATGGAATCGACGGCCTCCGGCAGCACCCGCACGGGCTTCAGCACGGCCGAGCGCAGGATGTCGCGGTGCAGCGCCGTCGGCGTGAGCATCAGGTCCGCCCCTTCCGCGATGGCCCGCAACGGCGCCAGATCGTAGATGTCGCAACACAGGCAGACGAGCCTGAAGTTGAAGCGCTGGCGCAGGCGGAAGGCGGTGACCACCGCTGGCCGGTCATAGAAGTGGAACACCACGTGGCTCGGCACATCCGCCTCGACCGATGTGCCGGGCGTGATCAGCGAGGTGCGAACGCCCATCCCAGCAAGGCCTGCGAGCAGCGGATCGGACTGCAGGCGCTGATGCACGTCGGCGGGATGATTGCCGCTCCTGATGACGGCGATATGCAGCGAGTTGGCCACCAGCGAATATCCAGAATGCCTGTTGTTAATCTGCCAATTAGACGAGATCGGCGCGCTGCACTAGGGCGGCGGCACGGGCGCCGCGCCAGCCCTGACATCCTTGCAACCCTGCGGCGCTCTGGCCGTCGGGGCGCGGCTGGGATAAGTTGCCGGCGCAATCAGACACAGTGAATTCCCGAAGGCAGGCCAGTGTGAAGAGCGCCGTTTCAGCAACGATCCCGGTGCTTGTCTGCACGCTCGCGATCTTCCTGCTGTCCGCCATGGATGCCGGCATGAAGTCGCTGGTCATCGCGGCAGGCGTCTACAACATCGTCCTGTGGCGCAGCGTGCTGGCGACACTCGCATCGGCCGCGGGCTGGGCGGCGCGGTCGCCGACACGCCCCGGGCTCGGTGCGCTGCGCCTGCACGGACTCCGGGCGCTGATCGTCGGCATCGTGCTGATCACCTTCTTCTGGGGCCTCGCACGCCTGCCGCTGGCGGAGGCGATCGGCCTCAGCTTCATCGCACCGCTGATCGCCCTGTTCCTCGCCGCGCTGATGCTGAAGGAGCGTATCCGCGGGCAGGCCATCTGGGCGGCCATCCTCGGCTTTGCCGGTGTCGCGGTCATCGTGGCCGGGCAGTTCGGCGCCGCCAGCTTCACCCACGAGGCGATGCTCGGCACGCTGTCGATCCTGGTGTCCACCATGTTCTACGGGCTGAACCTGATCCTCACCCGCAAGCAGGCGCAGATCGCCAAGCCGATCGAGATCATGTTCTTCCAGAACCTGTCGCTGCTGATCATCCTGAGCCTGGCGGCGCCCTGGCTTGCCAGCATGCTGGACCGGCAATACTGGCTGCCGCTGGTGGGCGTCACCGCGCTGTCGCTCTCGGGCCAGTACATGATGAGCTGGTCCTACGCCCGCGCCGAGGCGCAGTATCTGATCACCACGGAATACACCGCCTTCATCTGGGCCATCGGGCTCGGCTGGTACTTCTTTGGCGAAACCGTGTCGTGGCAGACGCTGGCGGGCGCGGGCCTCATCATCGTCGGCTGCTGGGTCGCGGCGCGGGCCAGCATGCGGACCGTCGAGGCCTGACGCGCAACGCCCGAAGCTTGCCATTTCGCTGCCTTTTTTCAATTGCATCGGGGGGGCCCATTCAGTAACGCAAGTGCCTTCAACCGCGGCGGCAAGATCAAGCATGTACCCGACACTCTCCAGACGCGCCTTCTTCCTGGCGGCGGCGGCCTCCGGCCTCGCCACCGCCCTCCCCGGCCTCGCCAGCGCCGAAGACGTCACCGGCGTCCAGCTGTCAGGCCCCGTTCCCTTCAGCTTCGACAGCCTCATCGCAACGGCGCGGGAAAAGTCGCTGAAGCCCTTCGCGCCTGCCGAGGTGCGCGCCGCGGAGCTGCTCGAGCAGATCGACTTCGACGCCTACCAGCAGATCACCTTCAAGCCCGAGGACGCCCTGTTCAAGGGCTCGCAATATCCGGTGCGGCTGTTCCACCTCGGGCGCTACTTCAAGTCGCCCGTCAAGATCGCGGTGGTCGAGGGCGGCCAGTCGCGCGACGTGCTGTACAATCCCGACCTCTTCACCTTCGGGCCCAAGGCCAGGGCAATCGCCGACAAGCTGCCGCCCGACCTGGGCTTCGCAGGCTTCCGCGTCCACGAGGCCGGCACCAGCAGCGACTGGCTCGCCTTCCTCGGGGCGGCCTATTTCCGCTCGGCGGGCGAACTCAACCAGTATGGCCTTTCGGCGCGCGGGCTCACCATCGACACCACGGCCTTGCGGCCCGAGGAATTCCCGCGCTTCACCGAATTCTATCTCGAGGAACAGCCGGCAGCCCTGGTGATCACGGCGCTGCTCGACAGCGAGAGCGTCACCGGCGCCTTCCGCTTCACCTGCTCGAAGCCCAAGGCCGTGATCATGGACGTCGAGGCGCGCATCTTCGCGCGCAGCGACATCGAGCAGCTGGGCTTCGCGCCGCTCACCTCGATGTTCTGGTTCTCCGAGACCAACCAGCGCCAGGCGCGCGACTGGCGGCCGCAGGTTCACGATTCCGAAGGCCTCGCCATCTGGACGGGTGCCGGCGAACGCATCTGGCGGCCGCTCAACAATCCGCCGCAGGTGATGACCAACAGCTTCGTCGACCGCAATCCCAGGGGCTTCGGACTGGTGCAGCGCGATCGCGACTTCACGCACTACGAAGACGACGGCGTGTTCTACGACAAGCGGCCCACCCTGTGGGTCGAGCCCAAGGGCGATTGGGGCGACGGCGAAGTCCAGCTCGTCGAGATCCCGACCGACGACGAGATCCACGACAACATCGTCGCCTTCTGGTCGCCGCGCGCCGCGGTGAAGGCTGGCCAGTCCTTCGCGCTCGACTATCGCCTGCACTGGGTCGATGCCGAGCCCTATCGTCCCGACAGCATCGCCCATGTCGTCGCCACGCGCCGCGGCAATGGCGGCAACCCGGCGGTGAAGGACCAGTCAACGGGCTATGTGAAATACGTGATCGACTTCGAGGGCGGCGACCTCGCCACGCGCGAGAGCGACAAGAACCAGGCCATCCCGGACATCACCATCTCGCGCGGCCGCGTGGTGAACCCATTCGCGATCCGCATTGCCGGCACCGACCGCTGGCGCGTGATGTTCGATCTCGATGTGCATGGCCCCGCGCCGGTGAACCTCAGGGCCTATCTGCGCACCAAGGACGGCCAGGCGCTGAGCGAGACGTGGCTGTTCCAGCACTTCCCGCAGCAGAACCCGTGGTGATGACAGGACCCTGTGGCTGCGGTGACGGGCCGGTCAGCGCCGGCCGCGTTCGCGGTTGAACCAGATGATGAGGCCGAATCCGGTCAGCACCAGGAACGCCACGATCATCCGCCAGCCGGCAGACGACGAACCATTGTAGCACACCAGCTGGTAGAGCCCCTCGTGCTCGGAGCCCGAGAGGAAGCTGCACGTCGCATCGCCGATGTCTATGGCCCACTCGTCGAGCTGTTCCATGCCGTGCCCCGGAGTTCAGCGGGCTGAGGCTACACGGATCGCCACAGCCCGGCAAGGCTGGGAGAACTGCGATATCAGTCGAGGTCGTCGAACTCCTGGCTGCGGTCCATCAGCAGCATGGTGGTGGTCTTGCGGTGATGCTCGGAATTGACGTGGTCGATGCCCTCGACGGTGATCGACAGCATGCCGTTCTCCAGCCGCTCGACCCAGCGCTTGGCCTTGAGATACCACAGGTGGAATTCGAGGTTCTCGATCTTGCAGCCGAAGATCCGCTCAAGCTCGATCTCGGGAACGCCGGGATCGCGGATGTTGTGGCGCCGCCGGCTGTAGAACACCGACAGCAGCTTGGTCTGGATGTCGACGTCCTGGCCCACCGTGTCATGGCCGTTGCCGTCGGCGGCAAAGCCCTGCGTGGTGCCCACCACCTGCTTGTACAGCATGTCGTATTGGGCGCGCTTGGCCGTGTCCTTGAGCAGGTTGTGGGCCTCCACCAGGAGGTCGAAGCGGTCGCGGTTGCCGGTCTGCGGATTGTCCGGGTGGAAGCGCTTTGCGAGGCGGTGGAAGCGCCTGTTGAGGTCCTCCGACGCGATGTCGGGCCTGACGCCCATGATCTTGTAGTAGTCGACGAAGCTGCTCGCTTCCATCATTCCCGCCCGCGTGGCGCTATCGACGGTCTGCGCTGTGCACGTCCCGGCCACGTCCTTCCAGAAGCCCAGTTTAGCCGACGCTTAGTTAAGAAAAAAGCCCGTAGTTACTATGTGCTTAACAGGAAGGGGCGCACGCTTTGCGGGTGTCCAGCGACGTTTCGGTCAGCCGCCAAGCAGGCGCTTCAGCTTGGCCTGCTTGGTGGCGGCCGGCTCGTCATAGGCGAGCGTTCCGGCGAAGCGGCCGTCGCGCCCGAACAGGAACACGCTTGCCGTGTGGTCCATGGTGTAGCTGCCGTCGCTCGTCGGCACCTTGGCATAATAGACGCGGAAATCGGAGGCGAGCTGCTTCAGCTGGTCCTCGCTCGGCACCAGGGCCTCGATGCGCGGGTCGAAGTTGGAGACGTAGTCCTTCATCGCGGCCAGCGTGTCGCGCGCGGGGTCGACGGTGATGAAGAAGACGCGGAAATCCTTCGCCGCATCGCCCAGTCCGGCAAGGCTGTTGCTCATGTCGTAGAGCGTGGTGGGGCAGACTTCCGGGCAATGGGTGAAGCCGAAGAACACCGCATAGGGCTTGCCCGCGAGGCTCTTCGAATCGACCGTTCCGCCGCGCGCCGAGGCCAGCACGAAGGGGCCGCCGATGTCGAAGACCGAACCGGTGCCGCGGTTGGCAATCAGGCTCGCGCCGTACCAGGCAGCTGCCCCCGTGACCAGCACGATGGCCAGCGCGGCGGCAGCGACGATCCGCATGTGTCTCATTCCCGTGCCTTTCCCATTGCCGGCGGAGCAGCGTCCACGCGCTCCGCCTCGCCGTCGTCGTGTCAGTCCATGCCGCTCATGTCGCCGCCGGGTGCGGCCACCTCGTAATCCACGGTGACCGTGCCGGCCTTCTCGAAGGTCAGTGTGCCGCTGAACTCCTCGCCTTCCGCGATCGCGTCCTTCACGCCGGTGAACATGATGTGCAGCGACTTGGGCACCAGCTTGACGGTGGCGCCGGCGGGAATGACGATGCCATCCGGCAGTTCGCTCATCTTCATCACGTCACCCACCATCTTCATGTCGTGAATCTGCGCGCCGGTGCTGATTTCGGCGGTGGCCTTGACGAGACGGTCGTCCTGCTTGCCGTTGTTGGTGATGATCATGAAGCCCGCCGCGACATCGGCGGAGCCCGGCGCCTGGCGCGACCAGGGATGGTGGATCACCAGCGTGCCGAACTTGATTTCATGCGCGTCTCCCGCCGCCATCCCGATGATCGAGGCGAGGGTGAGAGCCGAGGCGAATGCAATTTGGTTGATGAGTTTCATGGACCTGTCCTTGATGGAACGCCGGGTGACGATGACCTGCGATGCGTTCCGCATGTTCGGGTGAGGGAATGCAGCTGCGCAGGAGCGCGCAGGCTGCTTCGAATGTCGGATCAGGAAACCGCCGGGGGCCCGCGCGGCGGACTGTCATCCAGCAGGGCCTGCAACGGCGCGGCCGCGGCATCGGCCGTTGCGGCGCAGGGGGCTGCCGACAGGCGCGGCCGCGCGGTGAAGGCCGGCGTGGCGGCAGCGAGGCTGGGCGCGCAGCTGGGACAGGGGTTGCCGCACAGCACGCAATGCTCGTGGCTGGCGCCGTGGCGGTCTTGATCCGGCTGGCTCGAACCGCTCTGCCCGCAAACCGAGGTGAGAATGTCGCGCTCGAGCGCCACGGCGGCCGAGACGGCCGGCTGCGGCAGGAGGCCGACGAGGGCGGGCAGCATGAAGGCGAGGATCACCGTCCGGGCGAGCCAGCGGCGCATGTCCCTCAAACCTGCAAGAACTCCCCTGCGCATGGGGTGAATTAGCCCGAGGGGGCGGCGGAAGTCCACCGCCCGCGCGGTCGCAGCCCCGTCTCAGCCGCCGGCGAGTGCGCTCAGCGCCTTCAGCAGCGGGGCGTGGCCGGTCTCGGGGCCAGCCATCGCCATCAGCACCGCCTGGTGCTGGTAGCCCACCATGACGGCGGAAATCACGACCCCTGCAACCGCACGGCGCAGCCACTTGCTGGAGAAGAACAGCGCGATGACGATGGTGGAGACGATGCGGAAGGGGAGCCCTAACATGTGCAAACTGCCTTACTTGCTGGCCGTGCCGGCGATCGACGAGCCCTGGCGGGCCGGTTCGAGCGACACCCACTTGCGCGGGTCCTGCGCCGACTGGCGCTTCAGCATGGTGTAGCCCGTGGTGTCCCACAAGCGGATTTCGTTGCGGCGGTTGTCGAGGATGTAGTCGCCGGCAGCGGTGGTCAGGGTGAGGACGGCATGGCCCTCGCCGTGCTCGTCGAGCACCACGGTCATGCGCAGCGCCTCCTCGGGCAGGCCCTTGGACATCAGGATCTTCTTCTTCAGCAGCGCCACGTCCTCGCAGTCGCCGGCGTCGGTCGGGATCGTCCAGTATTCCGGCGTGCCATAGAGTGTCTGGTCGGTCACCGGCGCGATGGCGCCGTTGACGAAGGCATTGACCATGCGGACCAGCAGCCACTGCTGCTCGGTGAGATCGAGGCGGTGCGGGCGCGACCCGTCGGGCTGGCAGTTTTCCGGGCTGCGCTGGCAGAACTCGACGAAGCCGATGGGCGGCAGGGTGTCGGCGTATTCGCGGGCGAAGGCCTGGGTCTTCTGGCCGAAGCCGCCGGCGAGGGACGGGCTGGCGAGCGTGAGAAGGCAGCCCAGCAGCAGCGCCACTCCCCTTGCAATCCTCGCCATCTTCATGCCCCGGCCATATCGTTAATATGGCGTAAACATGCCTTGGGGCCGGAAACCGGGCAATCGTAAACGAAAAGTTAAGTTAACGGCAGGGGGCAGGGCCCCGCCTTCAGCGGTTCTCTCGGCGCGCCTCGGCGCGGTCCAGCGCGCCCACGTCATGCATCATGTTGACGAAGATCGAGGCCATCCAGCCGAAGTTGAACAGGCCCGAAATGGCGATCACCGGGCCGATCAGCCGCCACGCCCGGGGCAGGCTCACCGTGTCGTCTCCCAGCGTCGTGTAGTTTTCGAGCACGAAGAAATAGCTGTCGCGCATCGAGGGGATGAGGCCGCTGCCCCAGATCGGCAGCGCCCACATCAGGGTCACCAGCAGATGCAGGGCAGCGAGCGACGCGGCAGCCACCGAGACGATGGCGTTGTAGTGCCATGACGCCATCTTGTGGCCGCTCCTCTCCCAGGTGCGGGTGAAGTGGCGGTAGACCAGGCGCACCCCGATGCCGTGCACTAGGATGACGACCGTGAGGATGCTGAGCCCGATCAGCAGCTCGAGCACCGGATAGGCGGAAACCAGCGTTTCGGCAGGCGTCATTGTTGCTTGGATGGCAGCGTGGCGACGACGTTCTTCTTGGCGATAAAATTCTCGCGCGCATTATAGGCAACTTCGCGGCTGCCGGTGATCTTGTCCTCGATCCGGCGGATATAATTGTTGATGTTGTGGTCCTTCAGGTCCGCGACATGCAGGTCGCGCCAGAATTCGCCGAGGCTGAGCTCGCTCGCGTCCTGCGACGGCTCGTAGACATAATCGGGGCCCGACAGGAGGATGACCTCGGGTCCGACCTGCTGGTAGGGCCCGAACTGCTTGTTGACCATCAGGCCGGGCGGCAGCAGCGGCACCAGGTCGTTCTCGTCGACCACCCGCAGCAGGGGGAGAAAGCCCAGTTCCTTCACGCCCTTGGAGGTGGTGAAGCGCGGCTGGCCGTAGGTGTAGATCTTGTCGACCTTGTAGCCGTCCTCGATCATGTAGATGCCCAGTATGGCCGCCACGGCGCCGCCCAGCGAGTGCCCGACCACGTAGGTCTGGTAGCCGTTCTTGACGTAGGGCTGGGCATCCTTCCACACGGCGCGGGCGTCCTGGTCGAAGCCGGTGTGGACGGGAATCTTGGTGGCGCGGTCATCGCGCACCTTGACGTCGAAATCCTCGTCGAGCGTCGTGTCGTCGGTGGTGCCGCGCACCACGAGGTACTGGATCTTGGCCTTGTCGTCGCGCTCGATGAAATATTGCACGTCGCGCTTGCCCGGCGTCGCCACGCGGACCGTCTTGGGATAGGCGGCGCGGATCTGGGCGGGCGTCGCGTAGGCCGCCTTGGCCCGCTTAGCATTGGCGTCGAGCACCTCGAAGTCGATCTTCTCGTGAACGATCTGCGAGCCGATCGCCTGCAGTTCACCCTTGGGAAGGCTGGCGCAGCCAGCCAGGACGCCGATGCAGAGAAGTGCGGCAGCGATCTGCCCAATGCCGAAGCGCGGCTTGGCGCCGCGCGCTGAATTCGAAGCCAACGCCGTCATGTCTCCACTGCGATCCGGGCGGCACCTTGGCGTGTAGCGGTTGCTGCGTCAATCACGGGGAAGTCGAGAATAGGGCCCCGAAGGGCCATTTTCGGCTGCCGGCGTGCGAAAACTAGTTCTGGGCGACGTCGGTGCGGCGGAACTTCAGCACGTCACCGTCATTGCCGCTGGCAACGTACCAGCCGCCCTGCTGGCTGATGCGGCCGCACTTGGCCTCGCCCTTCGTCCACTTGTCGAAGGCGACGCACAGGGCGGAGCCGCGCATGAACCAGCGCCCGGTATCCTGCTGGCCATAGGCCGCGCCGACGATCGAGCCATTGCCGCTGCCGGAGAAGCTGACGCGGTAGCCCTTCACCTGGGCCTCGAACTGGCCGGGGAACAGCTTGGTGACCTCGGAGCGCGCCAGCGGCGCCGCCACGGCGAAGCCGGCGAGCGGGAGGGAGGTGGCAGCAATCAGGGTTGCCGCAAGAGCGGTGCGAAGGTTCATGCCGAAAATCCCGTATTTGCGGCAAGCCCGGCCCCCGGCCGCTTGCCCGTTGCGTTCGGACGCCCGTTTGGCAGTCCGGTGTGGTCGAAATATGGGGACGGTATGGCGCCCCGCGACCCTGATGTGGGTCAAGAAAGGCGCCCTTGCCACACTGTTCAGTTGTATTCATTCGCCAAATGCACGCTTTTATACATTGGGCGTGTGAATTTCGCCGGTTTGGAACCTTCGGAGCTGCCATTTTCTTGTCCGGAGGACTGCAGCCTCTTCAGGAGTTCTTCACCATGAAACGTCATTTCATGCTGGCCGCGGCATTCGCCGGCCTGCTGGCGGCAACCCCGGCGCTGGCGACAACCCGCAGCTCAAGGCCTTCGCCAAGAAGGGCCTTCCGGTTCTCGAGAAGCATCTCGCCATGGCGCAGAAGCTCGCCGGCATGAAGATGCCGTAACACCCGTTGAAGCAGGCGCATGGCATGCTAGGAAACGCGCATGCGCCTGCTCGACACCTTTCTCGCTGACGGCTTCCTGCGCTTTCCCGCCGATGCGGCCGTTGCTGCCTGGGCGCGCCACGCTCGCCCGGTGGCGGCTGCGGCTGCACGCGACCCCGCCCATGCCGCCTGGCTGCGCTGCGGCGGAACGTGGTTCGTCGGTGTCGATGCGCTACCCAATGATGCTGATGGTCGTCTCGCGGATGGCCCGCCGCTGGCCGGAGCAGCCAGGGATTTCATTGCCGGTGCGCTCGACCTTCGCCTGCCGCTGCACCGCGCGCAGGTGTCGGTCTGCTATCCCGGCTATCCGCAGCCATCGCCCGAGGAAAGCCCGGCTGCCTTCGATTTCCGCCGCAACCGCGACGCCGCCCATGTCGACGGCCTCCACGCCGAAGGTGCCGACCGACGCCGCCATCTGAAGGAGCCGCATGCCTTCATCCTCGGCATCGCCCTCACCGAGCAGTCGGCCGATGCGGCACCGCTCTCGGTGTGGCAGGGCTCGCACCGGCTGATGACGCCGATGTTCGCCGCGGCCTTCGCAGGCCGCAAGCCGGAGACGTGGGCGGGCATCGACGTGACCGCCCCCTACCAGGCGGCGCGGCGGGATGCCTTCGCCCGCTGCCCGCGTGTCCTGCTGCCGACCTCGCCCGGTGAAGCGGTGCTGCTGCACCGCCATGTGCTGCACGGGGTCGCCCCCTGGGGGCCTTCGGCGACGGCCGGGCCCGAGGGCCGGATGATCGCCTATTTCCGCCCGGAATTTGCCCGCCTCGGCGACTGGCTTGATCACCCCTGACGCGGCGCGCATAAACGCGGGCAAATGCGGAGTGCGCCGTGACGGTTTATGACGAGCTGGGGGTGAGGACCCTCATCAATGCCAAGGGCACCGCCACGCGGCTTTCGGGCGGCATCATGCGGCGCGAGGTTGCCGCCGCCATGGTGGAGGCCTCGCAGGCTTGCGTCGACATCGCGGAATTGCAGGCCGCGGCCTCCCGCTTCATCGCCGCGGCGACGGGGGCGGAGGCGGGCTATGTCGCCTCCGGCGCCTCGGCCTGCCTGCTGATCGGGGCGGCTGCCTGCATCACCGGGCTCGACCCCGGGCGGATGGCGCGCCTGCCCGACACGACCGGCATGAAGAACCAGTGCGTGATGGTGCGCAGCCAGCGCAATTTCTATGACCATGCCATTCGCGCCACGGGTCTCAGGATCGTCGAGGTCGGCCTGCCCGACCGCTATGCGGGGGCCGGCGTACGCGATGCGGAAGCCTGGGAGATCGACGACGCGATCACCGACGCCACCGCCTGCGTCTTCTATGTGGCCGACGCCCAGGCGCGTCCGTCGTTGCCCGACGTCGTCGCCGTCGCCCATGCCCGCGGCGTTCCGGTGCTCGTCGATGCGGCGGCCCAGTTGCCGCCGCAGGACAATCTCCGGCGCTTCATCGCCGAGGGCGCCGACCTCGTGGCGTTTTCGGGCGGCAAGGCGCTGGGCGGCCCGCAGGCCAGCGGAGTCCTGGCCGGGCGCCGCGACCTCGTGATGGCCGCCGCCCTGCAGCACCTCGACCTCGACGTGTTCTGGGACATGTGGTCGCCGCCGCCCATGCTGATCGACAAGTACCGCCTGAAGGGGGCTCCGCAGCACGGCATCGGGCGCAGCTGCAAGGCCGGGAAGGAAGAGATCGTCGGGCTGCTGAGCGCACTGCAGCTCTTCGTCGCCGAGGGCGATGCCGCGCGGCATGCCCGCTGGCTGAAGGATTGCGAAACGATTGCCGCCGCCCTCGACGGCTTCCTCGTCACCATCACCGGCAGCAACGACATTGCCGCCGTTCCCGCCGTCGAGATCACGCTCGACCCCGACCGCATGAGCCCGACCGAACTCTGCCTGCGCCTGCTGGCGGGAGAACCGGCCGTGGCGCTCGACCCGGCGCTGCGCGACAAGGGCATCGTCACCGTCAATCCGATGTGCCTCAGACCCGGCGATGCGGAGGTTGCAGGCCAGCAGATCGCACGCGTTCTGCGTCAATTCTAAATTCATTTGCATTATTCCGGATTCGGCGCATGATCCCCGTCAAAGAAGACGGGTGGAAACATGTCCCTCAAGGGGACGAACCAGGAATTCGGCCGGCCCTATAACCGGCGGATCGTCTTGGAGACGATCCGGCAGCATGGGCCGATCGAACGCGCGGCGATCGCGAGAAGGGTGGGGCTGACCGTCCAGACGGTCGCCAACATCATCCGCGAGTTGGAGGAGCTTGGCCTGGTCTCCGGCGAACGCACCCACAAGAAGAGCCGCGGCTCGCCGCCGATGAGCCTCACCCTCAATCCGCAGGGCGCCTATGCGATCGGTGTCAACGTCACGCCGCGCGGTATCGAGGCCGCCCTCGTCGACCTCGCCGGCGACATCGTGGCGAGCGAACGGCTGAACATTTCCCCACCCCATCCCGACGACAGCTTCCGCGAGATCGGGCAGCTGGCCCAGCGCTTCCGCACCAAGACCGGCGGCCGCCTGCTGCTCGGTGCGGGCCTCGCCATGCCCGGCCCCTTCGACGTCGAGTCGATGAGCTTCGTCGGCCCCACCACGCTGGAAAGCTGGCGCGGCGTGGCCGTGGCGGAGCGTCTTTCGGAGGCGACGGGTCTCGCGGGATTCGTCGAAACCGACACGGCCGCGGCCGCCCTGGGTGAAAGCCTCTATGGCGCGGGCCGCAACGTCGGGGCCTTCTATTATCTCTATTTCGGCGTGGGCCTCGGCGGCTCGATGGTGAAGGACGGCGTGCCGCTGCGCGGTTATTATGGCAATGCCGGCGAAATCGGCCATGTGCCTTTGGTGCCCAATGGCCGGCCATGCTCCTGCGGCAACAAGGGCTGCCTCGAACGCTATGTCTCGCTCGAGGCCTATCAGCGCCGGGCGCCGATCATCGGCCAGGCGGCCTGGATCGAGGAGGCCGCACCGCTGCTGCGCAACGCCATCGTCACCATCGAAAACCTCTTCGACCCCGAGACCGTGGTGGTCGGCGGCATCATGGACGACCAGCTGCTGGGCGAACTGGTGGCGGCCGCCGATCCGCTGCCGACCTCCGTGGCCGACCGCAAGGAACGCGCCGCGCCGCGCATCATGCGTTCGGCGAGCGGGCAGGACGCGGTGCTGCGCGGTGCGGCATCGCTGGCCTTTTCCGGCGTGCTGTCGCCGCGCTTCGGCTTCGGCCAGGCGGCGGGCGCCGGCGCCGACCCCCTCTTCGCAAGGAGCCGCGTGGCATGAGCTTTCCCACTCTCCTGGAACTCGACGACATCCGCATGAACTTCGGCGCCATCGAGGCCTTGAAGGGCGTGTCCTTCAAGGTGGGCAAGGGCGAGGTGGTGGCGCTGCTGGGCGACAATGGTGCCGGCAAGTCGACGCTGGTCAAGATCATCTCGGGCGGCCTCAAGGCCTCCGCCGGGCGCATGGTGTTCGACGGCGAGGAGCGCTTTTTCCCGACGCCTGCCGAGGCCAAGGCGCAGGGCATCGAGACGGTGTACCAGGACCTCTCGCTGTGCACCAACGTCGACGTGGTGGCGAATTTCTTCATGGGCCGCGAGATCGTGAAGAAGCGCTTCGGCTTTCTTCCCGTGCTGCAGGAAAAGGAGATGGAAGTGGTGGTGGCGCAGGCGCTGGCCAATGCCGGCACCCGCATCCCCAGCCTGCGCACCAATGTCGAGCACCTTTCCGGCGGCCAGCGCCAGGCGATCGAACTGAACCGCTTCGCCCACTGGGGCGGCAAGCTGGTGCTGCTCGACGAACCCTTCGCGGCCCTGGGCGTCGAACAGACAAGGCGCGGTCTCGACCTCATCAAGCGCATCGCCGCTCAGGGGATCGGCGTCATCATCATCACCCACATCATGCAGCAGGCCTTCCAGGTGGCGGACCGCATCGTGGTCATCCGCCAGGGCCGTGTTGCCGGAGACGTGCCGACCCGAGAAACCAGCCCCGGCGACGTCGTGAGCATGATCACCGGCGAGGCCCTGCTGGGCCAAGCCCAAGAAACGAGGCCGAACGGCCCTCCGCCGAACTGAACCACAACAAGCACCAACAGAGGAGACGAACATGAACCGACTGCGCCGACTCTTGACTGCCTCCATCGCGATCGCCGCGATGGGCGTGTTCAACCCCGCCTATGCCGACGGGTCCAAGGGCAAGATCTTCTACATGGTCCCGACCCTGCTCGACGAGTTCCAGACCGAGTCCGTCAACGCGCTCACCAAGTTCATGGGCGACGTTGGCTACGAGGTCGTGGCGCTCAATGCCGACAACAAGACCGACGTGCAGCAGAGCCAGATGGACGACACCATCCTGCAGAAGCCGAAGGCCATCATCCTCGCCGCCGTCGACTTCAATGCACTCGCCCCCTACATCGACAAGGCGCGCGCCGCCGGGATCCCGGTCATGATCTTCGACCGCCAGATCACCTCGACGCCTTCGGACCTCACCTCGGTCGCCGGCACGGTGGAGATCGGGCACATCGCCGCCGACCAGATCCAGGGCCTGCTCAAGGCCAAGAACGGCGCCGTGAAGGGCAAGGTGCTGCAGGTGCTGGGCGATCCGTCCGATCCCTACACCCTCGACATCCAGCACGGCTTCGAGGAGAAGATGGCGGCGTTTCCCGACGTGAAGATCATCTCGCTCCCCGCCATGAACTGGGAAGCCTCCAACGCCGGCACCATCGTCGCCGACCAGATGGTGGCGAACCCCGACATCGACCTGATCTTCGTGCACGCCGCCCACCTCGCCGTGGCCGCGG
>CAMFKI010000022.1 GCA_945957365.1 uncultured Alphaproteobacteria bacterium
GCCCTCATCCGCCCTTCGGGCACCTTCTCCCATTGGCTTTGCCAACGGGAGAAGGGGTTGCGGGCTGTCGGCTCACACACCCATCAAGGCCGTCACCCCAGCGAAAGCTGGGGCCCCGCTTTGATTCAGCATGGGCGGCCAGAAAGTGGGGTGGCAGCTCTCGTTGGCATGACGGCATCGACGGGGGCACGCCGGTTGGGGACTTGCGGCAGGACTGCGCAGGCTTGCCCTTCATTCGTCCGGGTTAATGGGGTCGTTGCATATCCATGAAATGGATTGCGTCGTTGCGTCTAGATAAAACTATTTGATTTTTCATGGAGAGGTCGACATCGCCCTCTGGTTAGGTTTGGAG
This sequence comes from uncultured Alphaproteobacteria bacterium, assembly GCA_945957365.1. Classification (GTDB taxonomy): domain Bacteria; phylum Pseudomonadota; class Alphaproteobacteria; order Rhizobiales; family Aestuariivirgaceae; genus Aestuariivirga. Next base: position 353 of record CAMFKI010000022.1, read on the forward strand.
CCCGCCGATCCCCATGAAGATGACACCAGTCATGAGAACCGCACTTCGTTTGCTGAGCGCCGTCGTGGTGATTTTCGGCCTTCTGCTGATGGGGAGGGATATGCGCGTCATGACCGGAGTGGACCAGCGCCTCCTGGTGCTTCCGATTATCCCGCTCTACATCTATTTGAAGTTCTTCCGGAAGGCTTGAGCGGGTGATCCGTCACGCCAATTCAAGGACAACCCGTATGTCCCGTTGGACACCGCACGTCGCTGAACCAGGCAACGGGTACATGCGATGAAGCGACGTTTGCGAGCTCCGTCCTGGGTCTACTACTTGCTCAGTTTCCTGGTGTGCATTGTCCTGTACACGATGACAGGGAGCGGCCTTCCGGGCGTGGTGGTCGGCGGTTTCATCATGTCAGTTCCATACTATCGCGCGATATCGAAGCGACGTTTGCTTGGCCAGAACGAACCATGGGGAGAGAAAGCTGGATCCAGGCCTTCGCCGGGATGACGGCGATAAGAGGCAGGCACCGAGCCCCGGCGTTTGCGGACTGCCCCTTCTCCCATTGCGTGCCGCAACGGGAGAAGGGACAACTGCCAGCGCTCTCCCATTCTTGGCGTCACCTCAGCGAAAGCTCGGCCACGCATTGCTGTAGCCTTCACTCACACAAGGCAGAGCGCCGGCACTGCTGACACTACGGCGATGCCGCGTGCTGAAGGTCCCATTTGGTCAATCATCCTAACCAGATCAGACCATCGGGCGACTCGACGGTCACAATCCGGTGACGCGAAGTGCGTCACAGCGGGCGGGTCTTGCCCGCCTTGTGGGCCGAAAGTGCCTCGTCCGCCAGACGGTCGAGACGCCCGGCCTTGGCGTCATTCTCGATCTGCTTATCCCACACGTCGGCGTGGAAGTCGGCGAACCAGCGGGCGAGTTTCGCCACTTCGCCGGGGGTGAGGCTGGCGATGTCCTGTTCGATTTTCTCGAGCTTGGTCATGCGAGGGAGGATAGCACGGATGGCGAAATGTTTCCACCGGATGGACGGCGGAAGCGGGGCCCCGGCTTTCGCCGGGGTGACGGGACCAAGGGGGGTGACGGACGGGGGTGACGGGAGGAGGGGGTGGCGCGAGGCCGTCTACTTCCTCTTCGGCCCCCGATACGCCCGCGTCCCCGGTTTCCCCGCCGATGAACTCGCCCGGCGTTCGCCCGCCTTCGGCTGCGGCCAGCTTGCTGTTGCGTCCTTGATCTTGCTCTGGCGGGCGGTGGGGTCGTCGATGACGGCCAGTTCCACGGCCTTCAGGCGCTTCACCTCGTCGCGGAGTCTGGCGGCTTCCTCGAATTCCAAATTCGCGGCGGCTTCGCGCATTTTCTTTTCGAGGTCGGCCAGGACCTTTTCGAGGTTGTGGCCGATGAGGGGGCCGTCCTCCAGGAGGCCCGCGTCGGCGCGGACGTGGTCGCGTTCGTAGACGCTCTTCAGGATGTCGCCGATGTTCTTGCGCACCGATTGCGGCGTGATGCCGTTGGCCTCGTTGTAGGCAACCTGCTTCTCGCGGCGGCGGTCGGTCTCCGCGATGGCGCGTTCCATCGAGCCGGTGACCTGGTCGGCATAGAGGATCACCCGGCCGTCGACGTTGCGGGCGGCGCGGCCGATGGTCTGGACCAGCGAGGTTTCCGAGCGCAGGAAGCCTTCCTTGTCGGCATCGAGGATGGCGACGAGGGCGCATTCCGGAATGTCCAGGCCCTCGCGCAGCAGGTTGATGCCGATCAGCACGTCGAAGGCGCCCAGCCTGAGGTCACGGATGATCTCGATGCGCTCCAGCGTGTCGATGTCGGAGTGCATGTAGCGGACACGGATGCCCTGCTCGTGCATGTATTCCGTGAGGTCCTCGGCCATGCGCTTCGTCAGCGTGGTGACGAGGACGCGGTAGCCCTTCAGCGCCACCTCCTTGCACTCGGCCACGAGATCGTCCACCTGGGTCTTGACCGGGCGGATGAAGACCGGCGGATCGATGAGGCCCGTCGGGCGGATGACCTGCTCGGCGAAGACGCCGCCGGTCTGGTTCAGCTCCCACTTGCCCGGCGTGGCCGAGACGCAGACGGTCTGCGGGCGCATCGCGTCCCACTCCTCGAAGCGCAGGGGACGGTTGTCGATGCAGGAGGGCAGGCGGAAGCCATATTCGGCCAGCGTGGCCTTGCGGTTGAAGTCGCCGCGGAACATGCCGCCGATCTGCGGGATGGTGACATGGCTCTCGTCGATGAAGACCAGCGCGTTGTCAGGGAGATATTCGAACAGGGTGGGCGGCGGCTCGCCGGGCTTGCGTCCGGTGAGGTAGCGCGAATAGTTCTCGATGCCCGCGCAGCTGCCCGTCGCCATCATCATCTCGATGTCGAACATGGTGCGCTGCTCGAGGCGCTGGGCCTCGAGCAGGCGGCCGGCGCTGTTGAACTCCTGCAGGCGGATGCGCAGGTCGTTCTTGATGCGGCTCACCGCCTGTTCCAGCGTCGGCTTGGGCGTCACGTAATGCGAATTGGAATAGACCTTGATCTGCTCCAGCTCCGCCGCCTTCTGGCCGGTCAGGGGATCGAACTCGGAGATCGACTCGACCTCGTCGCCGAACAGCGAGATGCGCCAGGCGCGGTCCTCGAAGTGGGAGGGGAAGAGCTCGATCGTATCGCCGCGCACCCGGAAAGTGCCGCGCACGAAGTTCCCGTCATTGCGCTTGTAGTGCAGCGCCACGAGATCGGCCAAGAGCTGGCGCTGGGGCGTGCGGTCGCCCTTCTTCAGCTGGAAGGCCATGGCGGAATAGGTCTCGACGTCGCCGATGCCGTAGATGCAGGAGACCGAGGCCACCACGATCACGTCGTCGCGCTCCAGCAGCGAGCGCGTGGCCGAGTGGCGCATGCGGTCGATCTGCTCGTTGATGGCGGATTCCTTCTCGATGTAGGTGTCGCTGCGCGCCACATAGGCTTCCGGCGTGTAGTAGTCGTAGTAGGAGACGAAATACTCGACCGCGTTGTCCGGGAAGAAGCTCTGGAACTCGCCATAGAGCTGGGCGGCGAGCGTCTTGTTGGGGGCGAGGATCAGGGCCGGACGCTGGGTGGCCTCGATCACCTTGGCCACGGTGAAGGTCTTGCCCGAGCCGGTGACGCCCAAGAGCACCTGGTCGCGCTCCAGCCCCTTCACGCCGTCGACCAGTTCCTTGATGGCGGTGGGCTGGTCGCCCTGCGGCTCGAATTCCGAGACGACCTTCAGGGGCCGTCCGCCGTCCGACTTCGGCGGCTTCGGCGGCTTGACGGGGGTGAAGCTCGACAGCGGCACGAATTCCGGCCGCAGGGGGCCGAGCCCCTCGGTGACGGACTCGGACGAGTCGAGATCGAACGGCTGCGGGGCTTCCGCGAATCCGCCTTCCTGGCGTGAATGTCCCATGATGGGGGGAATATAGGGCGGGGAAGGGGAGTGGGGAAGGGTTGAGACTCGCGGAAAGTGGCCCTCATCCGCCCTGTCGGGCACCTTCTCCCATCCCTGCGGGACGGGAGAAGGATTCGTGGTGAGATCGTGCAGCGAGTCCTTCTCCCGTCGGCGCAGCCGATGGGAGAAGGTGCCCGAAGGGCGGATGAGGGCCCTTTCCCTAGCGCTTCGCCCGCGCGCTCCCCTGGTCTTGGCGCTCCAGATATTCCGCCGTGAGCGGGTCGATGTTGGAGGAGAGCCACTGCGCCATGTCCTCTTCCTCGCGCAGGTTCTCGCGGAGGATGCGGGTGGTTTCGATGTCGCCCAGCGCCGCGGCGGCGGCGATCAGGATGCGGTAGGACCCGATTTCGTAATGCTCGAAGGTATAGCCGGCGAGCAGGCCCTTCACCACCTCGTCGCCGGCCATGCTGCCCAGCAGGCCCTGGGCCATGGTGGTGAGGCTCGCCACCGTGTCCTTGACCGCCGAGGCCGAACCGCCGCGGCGGCCGATGGCCTCCTCCAGCCGCTGCGACTGGTGCTGGGTTTCCTTCAGGTGCTGGGCGATGCGCTTTCGCAGGTGCGGATAATGCTCGATGCGGCTCTCCATGCCGGTGAGCATGGTTTCGGCCTGCCGCTCCATGGCATGCGCGTCGCGCAGCCACTGCATCAGGTGTCGATCGGTCTCGCTGCGGTCGTCCGCCATGCCACTCATCCTCCGGTTTCGGAGCGCAACGGCCTCGTCTCCGCAATGGTTCCGGCAATAGCCAAAGCCTGCAGCTTCTGGCATGAGTGCCGGCCATGAAGCATCTCCTCTCCGCGGCAGCCGGCCTGCTGCTGTTCGCGGCACCCGCCCTGGCCGACGCCACGCTGGTGCCCGCCGCCTCGGCGCTGGCCGAACTGCGCGCCGCCTATGGCAAGCAGATCGACGTGCATTTCTCCGACGGCTTCGCGCATGACCGGCTGGCCAAGCCCGACGTCGACGGCGTCATCGTCTATGGCCTCACCAAAGACAAGCTCTGCCTCTATGGACAGGGCAAGGGGCTCGAGGCCACGGCGCCGGGCCTGTCGGCCTTCGCCTCGCCCGATGGCGGCGGCGACATCTGCGTGCCGCTGGCCGATGTCAGCGTGCGGGTGCCGGAGCATGAGCCGGTCGACGGCGCTTCGCCCGTGCCGTTCTATGCAACCGACCGGCTGGCCTGCAACTGGGTGTGGCGGCAGGGCCGCGACCTCGGACTGTGGACGGAAACCTGCAAGTTCGACACCGGGCTGTGGGACGTCGTCTACGACGCCGCGAAAAACACCTTCGCGCTGCGCGTCAATGCGGGCGAACCCTATACCGTGCTGCAGGAATTCGAGCAGCAGGGCGGCGCACCGGCACTGCTCTCCCGGCTCAAGCAGCAGGGCCTGGTGTTCGACAAGGCCGAATGCGTGATGGCAACGGCGACCGACCAGCCGGCGCCCGAAGGCTGGACCGCCTGGCAGGTGATGCCCACCGGCAAGCTCAAGGAGGAATTCGACAAGGAAGTACAGGTGCAGGTGCCGGAACCACCCTGCGGCAAGCTGGGTTATGACGCCGATTCGATCGGCTTCTTCATGGTGAAGGACGATCACCCCGACCGCGTGCTCTACGCCAATCTGGGCCAGGACGGCACCATGATCGACCTCTCCTCCATCCGCTTCAAGTAACCGGAACCCGCAACATGCCTTCGCTGATGTCGCCTTACGTGCTGCCCATCCTGATGCTCATCGCATCCAACGTGTTCATGACCTTCGCCTGGTACGGCCACCTGCATTACACCAACAAGCCCCTGTGGATGGCGGTGATGGCGAGCTGGGGCATCGCGCTGTTCGAATACTGGCTGGCCGTGCCGGCCAACCGCATCGGCTACCAGGTGTATAACGCCGCCGAACTCAAAACCATGCAGGAGGTCATCACCTTCATCGTGTTCTCGGTGTTCTCGGTGTTCTACCTGGGCCAGGCGATCACCATCAACCACGTGATCGGCTTCGCGCTGATCTGTGCCGGCGCCTTCTTCGTCTTCCGCGCATGAACTACCGCCACGCCTACCACGCGGGGAACCACGCCGACGTGCTGAAGCACGCCGTGCTGGCGCGCCTCATGGAACACATGAAGAAGAAGGAGAAGCCGTTCCGCGTGGTCGACGCGCATGCCGGGATCGGGGTCTACGACCTCGGCGGCATCGAGGCGGGCAAGACCGGCGAATGGGAAGGCGGCATCGGCAGGCTGGCGGAACCTTTCAGTCCGGATGTCGAGGCGCTGCTCGCCCCCTATCGCGCGGTGATCGCGGCGCTCAACCCGGGGGGCGGGCTGCGGCATTACCCGGGCTCGCCCGAACTCGCACTCCGGCTGATGCGCGCCAATGACCGGCTGATCGCCAACGAGCTTCATCCGCAGGACGCCGTGGCGCTGGAGCGGCAATATCTCCACGACCCGCGCTGCGACGTGACGTCGATGGACGCCGAGACCTGCCTCAAGGCGAAGCTCCCGCCGCCGGAGCGCCGCGGCGTGATCCTCGTCGATCCGCCCTACGAGGTGAAGAACGAGGCCGAGCGCGCGGTGCGCATGCTGGAGCAGGGCGTGCGCCGCTTCGCCCAGGGCGTGTTCGTGGTGTGGTATCCGATGAAGGCGGACGCGACCGCCGAGACGGTGCTCTCGGGCGCGCGCGACATCGGGCTTCCGGGCACGCTGAAGGTCGAGCTGCGGGTGCGCGAGGCCTTCAGCGGCGGCGGGCTGGCCGGATCCGGCCTCGTCATCCTCAACGCGCCGTGGAAATTCGACTTGGAGTTGAAGCCGCTGGTCGCCGCGCTGGCGGCGCGGCTTGGCATCGGCAGCTGGGGCCGGGGCGAGGTCAGCTGGATTAATTTTCCTACTTGAGATTGACGAGCCCGCCATGATCCTGTGGACGAGGTCGCCCTCGGGGGCAACATCGCCCTATGTCGATGGCCGTCGCCGTGCTTATTTGCCTGCCATAGCCAGGCCATCGGAGAATGGCCCGTTCCAGGGGTGAGTGACTGATGGCGAAGCGGCCGACCTATCTGCAGTTTGCGAACGACGAAACGCCGCCGCCCCTGTCCACCGCCATCCTGGCCTTCCAGCATTCGGCCATCGTGCTCATCAACCTGGTCTATGTGGTCATCATCACCAAGGGCCTGAACCTGTCTGCAGCCGATCAGTTCGCTATGCTGTCGACCACGCTTCTGGCCTGCGGCGCGGGCACGCTGCTGCAGGCGCGCTTCGGCTCGAAACTTCTCATCGTGTTCCATCCCAACCCGATCTACATTCCGCTCGCCATCGCGGCGGGACTTACGCAGGGGCCGGGCGGCATCGCCGTCCTGATGCTGTCGGCCGGCATCGTGCAATTCATCTTCGGCTCGGTGGTACGCCGCCTGCGGGTGTTCTTTCCCCCGGAAGTCTGCGGCGTCGTGGTCATCATGCTCGGCGTCTCCCTGTTGCCCGGCACGCTGCGCGGCATCGTGACCCAGTCGGCCGACAAGACCCTGCTGCAGGTGGAGCCGGCGGGCCTTGCCGTGGCGCTCGCAACGCTCGCGGTGGCGTCGGCGGGCTCGGTCTGGCTCAAGGGCATGGCGCGCTTCTTCTCGCTGCTGCTGGGCTGTGTCGCCGGGATGATCGTCGCCTATGCGCTCGGCATCTGGCAGTTCGGCGAGAGCAAGACGGCGCTCGACGTTCCGGCCTTCGCGCTGCCCTCGATCCATCTGCCGGGCTTCAGTTTCAACATCGGCCTCGTCTATCTCGCGGTGGTGGCCGCGCTCGTCAACGTCGTCGACGAGCTTGGCGTCCTGATCGGCACCGAGAGGCTGGACGACGCCGACTGGCGCCGTCCCGACTTCAGGAAGATGTCGCTGGGCCTCCAGGCCTCGGGACTGTTCACGGCGATCTCGGGCGTGCTCGGCGGCACGGCCATGGGAATGTCGTCCGCGAACCTGAGCCTCGCCTATGCCACGGGCGTCACGTCGCGCGTGGTGGCCATGGCGGCGGGCGCCATCCTCATCGGCGTCACCTTCATGCCGCTGGTGCTCAAGCACGTCCTGTCGCTGCCCGATGCCGTGGTGGCGGGAATCCTCTTCTATGCGGCGTGCTATTTCATCGTGTCCGGCGCCGAGCTGGCGCTGTCGCGAATGCTGTCACCGCGGCGCGCGCTGGTCATCGGGCTGTCCGTGGGGGCAGGCGTCCTGCTGCAGTCGGCACCCGCGCTCACCACCCACTTTGCCGGAACCTCCGTCGAACATGTGCTGGCGCCGATGACCTTCGCCACCATCGTTGCCATCGTGCTCAACATGCTCATGCGCATCGGCATCCGCCAGACCGAGACCATGACCTTCGCGCGCCCGGATGCGGGCGAGGACGCCGACGAGATCTTCAACACGCTGGGCGAGCGCTGGGGCATGCACCGCCAGACCGGCGCGCGAGCCGCCGCCGCGATGAGCGAAATGCGCGACCTTCTGGCCACCGTCGCCACAGGCCCTGTCGCCTGCACCGTCACCTACAACGAGCTCGTGCTCACGATGCGGTTCGCCTACGAGGGCCAGCCGATCGCGCTGCCGAGCGCGGCGCCAACCATGGACGATCTCGCGGACAAGCCTGATGGCGTGGCGCAAATGGCAGGCTGGATCGTCCGGCGGATGTCGGACTATTCCAGCGTCGACCAGGTCGGAGGCAGGCAGCGGGTGCAGCTTGCCTTCGAGTGCTGACGTGCACCGGCCGGCGCCTCCGACGTGGCATCGCCGGGCGCTGCGCCCGGCGATGTTCGAGGTTGGACGGGTAAGGCGGATCCGTCAGCGCGCCGAGGTGATCGCCGCGTTCAGTTCCTTGTACTCCTCGCAGCCGGTGCCGCAGCTCTTGGCAATGGCGGCGAGCTGGTTCATGGCGAGGTCGGCGCGGCCGGCCGCGAGGTAGCCTTCGCCCAGATATTCGCGGGCGAGGTTGAAGTTGGGGTCGATGGCGAGCGCCTTCGAATAATAGGTGATGCCGATTTCGAGGCGGCCGGCCTTGCGGTTGGAGTAGCCGAGATAGTTGAGGACGCGCGGGTCCTGCTGGTCCTGGATGGTGGACAGCACCTGGATCGCCCAGTCGTACTGCGCTTCCTTGGCGAGCGCGCGGCCCTGCTGATAGAGCTCCTCGTCGGGCAGGATGCCGGACTGCACGGGGGCGCATTTCTTGGTCTTGGTGTTCCACACCTCACCCTTCTTGCAGCCATGCGTGGTGGGCGAGGCATTGCCGCCGCCGCTGCTGGCGCCGCTTCCGCCGCTTCCGCCACTGGAATCGCCGCCGCCCGAGGCGAGGGCGGGGACTGCAAGGGCGATGATGAAGGCTAGGGCGACCGGGACTGATCGTGACATGGTGTCCTCCGGGGTTGGGTCTGCTGATGATACGCAGCATGGTGCCGGCGCATTCCACACGATTTGGTGATCACGCCGGCGTGTCCGGGGTCCAGCGGTAGAGCCATTCCAGCCGGCTGAGTGCGAAGCCCTGGCCGGCGAGGCGGAAGGTGAGGTTGCGCGCCACCGCCAGCGGCCCGGAGGCGTGATAGATGCGGCTCATGGCGCGCGACTGCTCCTGCAGCCTCGCGGTGCGGGGCCGCCGTGCGGCGTCATAGGCGCGGAAGGCTTCCGCCACCCCGTCGCCGCGGCCCAGCGACCGTGCCAGGATCACCGCATCCTCGAGCGCCATCACCGCGCCCTGGGCGAGGAAGGGCAATGTGGCATGGGCGGAATCGCCCAGCAGCGTCACCCGGCCGCTGGACCAGCGCGGCAGCGCCGGAAGGTCGGCCCCCGGCCAGCGCATCCAGGACGCGGGCGCTGCCAGCAGCAGCGCCAGTTCCTCGCAGACGCCGGCGAGGCGCTTCGTCACCTCCCCGGCGTGGGCTGGCGTCTTCCAGCCGTCGTCGGGCAGCGTTCCGTCGATGGCCGCGACGATGTTGAAATTGCGCCAGTTGGAGACCGGGTAGTGCACCACGTGGGCGCCGGGGCAGAGCCACAGGGTGACGCAGTCCGCCTCGATCTCGGGCGGCACGCGCTGCAACGGCATGAGGGCGCGATACAGGATGACGCCGCGTGGAATGGGTTGCACGATGCCCGCGACGGCCTGTCGCAGTGCCGAGCGGATGCCGTCGGCGGCGATCACCGCCGCCCCGCTGGCGGAGGTGCCGTCGGCGAACCCGAGGCGGGTGGTTGCGCCGTCCTCCGCCACGGCGGTGGCGCGCCTGCCGGTGTTGAGCTCGATGCCGAAGTTGCGGCGCACGGCGGCGAGCAGGCCGGCCAGGAGGTCCGCCCGGTGGCAGACGCGGTAGGGCGCGCCGAAGCGCTGCTCGAAGCTCTTGCCGAGCCGAATGCGCTGCAGCAGGGCGCCCGAAAGCCCGTCGCGCACATGGATTTCGGAGGGGATCACGCAGGACGGCTCGACCGCCTCCCAGGCGCCGATGGCCTTCAGCGCGCGGACCCCGTTGGGCGACATCTGGAGGCCGGCCCCCACCTCCTCGAAGCCCGCGGACTGCTCGAACAGGCGGACCTGCCGACCGTGCCGGGCCAGCGCGAGAGCCGCCGCGAGGCCGCCGATGCCGCCGCCGGCGACCAGGAAGGGGTGATCGTCCATGGCGGGGTTCTAGAGCGATTTGGGTCCGGGCGGAACGGCTTGCGGCAAAGCGTCCTGCGGGGCGGCCCAGGCTGGCCCAGCAGCCGCCGATTGTGGCTTGCCCCCGGCCCGGCTTGCGCCTATTCAGCCCGAAAAATCGAAAGGTTACCGCCATGGGCTTCATCTCCGATTCGCTGAACCGCATCCAGCCGTCCGCCACGATCGCGATTTCCACCAAGGCGATGCAGCTGAAGGCCGAGGGCAAGAACGTGATCGGCCTGGCGGCGGGCGAGCCCGACTTCGATACGCCCCAGAACATCAAGGACGCGGCGATCAAGGCGATCCAGGCCGGCAAGACCAAGTACACCGCGGTCGACGGCATTCCCGAACTGAAGCAGGCCATCGTCGACAAGTTCAAGCGCGAGAACAACCTCGACTACAAGCCCTCCCAGGTCTCGGTCGGCACCGGCGGCAAGCAGGTGCTGTTCAACGCGCTGATGGCCACCGTCAATCCCGGCGACGAGGTGATCGTGCCCGCCCCCTACTGGGTGAGCTACCCCGACATCGTGATGCTGGCCGGCGGCACACCGGTGTTCGTCGAGGGCAAGGTCGAGAACGGCTTCAAGCTGCAGGCTGCCGACCTCGAGAAGGCGATCAGCCCCAGGACCAAGTGGCTGATCCTCAACTCGCCGTCCAACCCCTCGGGTGCTGCCTACTCGCGCGCCGAGCTGAAGGCCTTGACCGACGTGCTGCTGAAGCACCCCAATGTCTGGGTGCTGTCGGACGACATGTACGAGCACCTCGTCTACGACGAATTCGAGTTCACCACGCCGGCGCAGGTCGAGCCCAAGCTCTACGACCGCACCCTGACCATGAACGGCGTCTCCAAGTCCTACTGCATGACCGGCTGGCGCATCGGCTATGGCGCGGGCCCCGAACAGCTGATCAAGGCGATGGCGAAGCTGCAGTCGCAGTCGACGTCGAACCCGTCCTCGATCGCGCAGTGGGCGGCGGTCGAGGCGCTGAACGGCCCGCAGGGCTTCATCGCCGACAACAACAAGGTGTTCAAGGAGCGCCGCGACCTCGTGGTCTCGATGCTGAACCAGGCCAAGGGGCTGTCGTGCCCGACGCCGGAAGGCGCCTTCTACGTCTATCCCTCCTGCATGGGCTGCATCGGCAAGACCGCGCCCTCGGGCAACGTCATCCGCTCGGACGAGGATTTCGTGACCGAGCTGCTCGCGGCGGAAGGTGTGGCGGCGGTGCATGGCGCGGCCTTCGGCATGTCGCCCTTCTTCCGGATTTCATACGCCACTGCGACCGAAACCCTCGATGATGCGTGCAGGCGCATTCAGCGATTCTGCGGCAACCTGCGCTGAGGACCGACCACATGAACCTCTATGACACCACCGTTCCCGTCTTCACCCATTTCCTCAGGTCGCTGTCGGCGATCCTGAAGAAGGCGGAGGCCCATTGCGCCGCGAAGAAGATCGATCCCTCGGTGCTGCTCAACGCGCGGCTCTTCCCCGACATGTTCGCGCTGACCCGCCAGGTGCAGATCGCCTCAGACGCCGCCAAGGGTGCGGGCGCCAGGCTCGTCGGCATGGCCTCGCCGAGCTTCCCCGACGAGGAAAAGAGCTTCGAGGAGCTGCAGGCGCGCATCGCCAAAACCATCGACTTTCTGGCCAGCCTGACGCGCCAGCAGTTCGACGGTTCGGGCGAGCGCGACATCCACATCAAGGCCGGCCCGCGCGAGCTCGACTTCAAGGGCGCGGCCTATCTCGAGACCTGGGCCAAGCCGAACTTCTTCTTCCACCTCACCACCGCCTATGCCATCCTCCGGCACAATGGAATCGAGCTGGGCAAGCCGGATTTCCTGGCTGGCGGACAGTGATCCACGCGTTGCAGAACCAAACCGAAAGGACGGCCTTGTCATGAAAAGAATTGCAGCTTCCCTCCTGGCCCTCGGCCTTCTGGCGATGCCGGCGCATGCCGCAACCGGCGTGAAGCTCGGCGTGCTGGTCTGTGACGTCTCGGGCTCGATCGGCCTGATCCTCGGCGGCTCGGAAGCCGCGAGCTGCACCTTCCAGGGTCCGAACGGCGTCGAATACTACAAGGGCCGCATCACCCAGGTCGGCCTCGACATCGGCGTCACGGCCGGGGCCGTCATGTCCTGGGCGGTGTTCGCGCCGGGCCAGCTGGCGCGCGGCGCGCTCGCCGGCGACTATGCCGGGGCGACGGCGGATGCCGCCTTTGCCGTGGGTCTGGGCGCCAACGTCCTGGTCGGCGGCTCGCAGCAGTCGGTCGCCCTGCAGCCGCTCAGCGTCGAGGGCCAGGTGGGGGTGAACATCGCGGCCGGCCTCGCCAATTTCAGGCTCGAATACGTGCCCTGAGAATTTCTCACAAAATGGTAATTAACCCTGCGGATTAACTGCCATTTTTACCTTCGCTACGGATTTTGTCTAATTCCTGACACAATGCGGGCCTCTAGCCTTACCCCGTCCAATAGGAGATTGAACACATGAAGAAACTTGCCATTGCGGCACTCGTCACCCTGGGCCTCCTGGCCTCGCCCGCTCTCGCCGCCAGCAAGAGTGGCGTCAAGATCGGCGTCCTCAGCTGCAACGTGTCGGCCGGCGTCGGCATGATCATTGCTTCCTCGCGCACCATGACCTGCACCTTCGACCGCAGCGTCGGCGGCCGCGAGCACTACACCGGCACCATCGAGCGCCTCGGCATCGACGTGGGCTTCACCGGCAAGGGCGTCATGTCGTGGGTGGTCTTCGCCCCGGGCAAGATCTCGCGCGGCGCGCTGGCCGGCACCTATGCCGGCGCCTCGGCTGAAGCCTCGATCGCGGTTGGCCTCGGCGCCAACGTGCTGGTCGGCGGCGGCAACAAGTCGATCGCGCTGCAGCCCCTCAGCGTCCAGGCCCAGACCGGCCTGAACGTCGCCGCCGGCGTCGCCGCGCTGCGCCTCAAGGCTGTCAAGTAAATCCCTTCGGATTTCTGCGACAGGGCCCGGCGGCGACGCCGGGCCTTTTGCATTTCGGAATTCGCTTGCCGGGCGCAGGCAACGGAGTCAGTCTTTGACCCGTGGAACCGCCCCGGCGTGGTGACACGGGTAGAAGAGGGCGGTCCTTCGCTGCACTGAGTTTCAGCAGTCAAAGGAGCATTGTCCATGGATACCCAAACCGGCAGAAGGCCCCAGGGCTCGCGGTGCGTCGCACTGGTGGGCCCCTATCTCAGCGGCAAGACCACACTCCTCGAAGCCATCCTGTTCCGCACCGGCGCCATTGCGCGCCAGGGCCGCGTGTCCGACAAGTCCTCGGTCGGCGATGCGGCACCCGAAGCGCGCGCCCATGGCATGTCGATCGAACTCAACGCCGCCACCACCAGCTATCTGGGCGACAGCTACACCTTCCTCGATTGTCCGGGTTCGGTCGAATTCGCGCAGGACCAGCGCGCGGCACTTGCCGGTGCCGACGTCGCGGTCGTCGTCTGCGAGGCCGACGACAAGAAGGCGCCCGCGCTGCAGCTGATTCTGAAGCAGCTGGACGAGATCAACCTTCCCCGCATCCTGTTCATCAACAAGGTGGACAAGTCCGATTCATCGCCGCGCAACGTGCTCGAGTGGCTGCAGCCCGCGTCCTCGAAGCCCCTGATCCTGCGCCAGCTGCCGATCATGAAGGGCTCGATCGTCACGGGCTTCGTCGACCTCGCCCTGGAGCGCGCCTTCGTCTACCAGGAGCATCTCGAGAGCAAGCTCATCGACATGCCCGCCGAGATGGCGGAACTCGAGAAGTCGCAGCGCTTCGCCATGCTGGAGCGCCTGGCCGACCACGACGACGAGCTGATGGAGCAGCTGCTCTCCGACATGGAGCCGCCGCGCGACCGCATCTTCACCGATCTCGCCAGCGAACTGGCCGATGGCTTCATCACGCCGGTGCTGTTCGGCTCGGCCGAGCACGGCACCGGCATCGAGCGCCTGCTCAAGGCGCTGCGCCACGAGGCGCCGGGCATTGCCGAAACGGCGAAGCGGCTGGGCCTCAAGCCCAATGGCACCACGATCCAGGTGCTCAAGACCTTCCACACTGCGCATGGCGGCAAGCTCTCCCTGTCGCGCGTGCTTGCGGGCGAGGTTGCCGATGGCGCCGTGCTCTATGGCGCGCAGGGCCAGGACACGCGGGTGGCCGGCGTCTTCACCCTGATGGGTGCTGTGCCCGGCAAGGTGCAGAAGGCGACGGCGGGCGATACCGTAGCGCTGGGCCGTCTCGACGGGGCGCGCACCGGGGAGACGCTGTCCGCCACGAAGGGCAACACGGCGCAGCTGGTGAAGCTCGAGACCGCGCCCGGCGTCTATGGCTTCGCCATCTCGGTTGCCGACCGCAAGGACGAGGTGAAGCTGACGAGCGCCATCGCCAAGCTGGTCGAGGAAGACCCTTCGCTGTCGCTCGAGCATAATCACGACACGCATGAAATGGTGCTGTGGGGGCAGGGCGAGATGCACCTGCGCGTGGCGCTGGAGAAGCTCATGGGCAAGTTCGGCGTCCATGCCAGCGCCAAGCCGCGCCGCATCGCCTACAAGGAGACGATCCGCAAGCCCGTGCAGATCCGCGGCCGCCACAAGAAGCAGTCGGGCGGGCACGGGCAATATGGCGACGTGGTGGTGGAGATCGCACCGCTGCCGCGGGGCTCGGGCTTTCAGTTCACCGACACGATCACCGGCGGCGTGGTGCCCAAGCAATATATTCCCGCCGTCGAGCAGGGCGTGCGCGAATGGATGGGGCACGGACCCCTGGGCTTTCCCGTGGTCGATTTCGGGGTGAACCTGTCGGACGGCTCGTACCACGACGTCGACTCCTCCGAAATGGCGTTCAAGACGGCGGCGCGCATCGCCATGACCGACGGCATGCCGCAATGCGCGCCGGTGCTGCTCGAACCCATCGTGCTGGTCGAGATCCACAGCCCGAGCGATGCCACCTCGCGCATCAACCAGATCGTGACCGGCCATCGCGGGCAGCTGCTCGGCTATGACGGTCGCGACGGCTGGCCGGGCTGGGACACGGTGAAGGCCCACATGCCGGAATCCGAAATGGCCTCGCTGATCATCGAGCTGCGCTCGGCCACCTCGGGTGTCGGCACCTTCACCTTCACGCTCGACCACATGGCCGAACTCACGGGCCGCGCCGCCGAGCAGGTGGTGGCGGGCCGCAAGGCCGAGGCGGCCTGACGTCCAGTCGTCTTCTCCCGCCGTGAGGCGGGGGAAGACCGCCCTCCATTCCGGCAGGCCGATCGAGGAGCGGCACGCGCCTGTCCGTCAGCGCATCGCCATCGCCTTGCCCGGCGCCAGCCAGAAGGGTGGCAGCCAGGCGGGCATGCTGGACAGCGGCAGGACGTCCGGCCTGAGCGCGATGCCCAGCACCTCGCGCATGAAGCGCTGGCGCCCGGCGATGCGCGACCATGCTTCGGGGTGGCGTTCGGCGATCTCGTCTCGCAGCGCCGCGTCGGCCAGCGCGATGCCGTCCTCGATGTTGGAGGTGAAGTAGTCGGTGCCGGTGGCGGGAATGATGTCGCATTGCAGCGCCATGCCGGAGCGCAACGTCATGCGTGAAGCTTCACGTATCGGCGAATGCACCCATTCGTCGAGATGGATCAGATGGCCGGGATTGAGGCCGATGCCGAAGAAGGGGTCCGACAGGCGTGACATGACGGCCTCGTAGACCGCACCGCCCGTGACGCCGATGCCGACCGTCTCGTACCACGCGACTGCGGCCGTGAAGTAAGGGGCCACGAGCCGGGCGACATAGTCGGCGATGCCCGGCGGCAGATCCGCCGCCGTTTCCGCGACGAAGCCGGCGCGGCAGTTGAGCGCGCCGGGAAGGCCGTGGCCCAGCACGATCGGGTCGCCGCGCGCGATGACGCGGCTCGAGGGGCTGCACAGGCCATAGCGGGCGCGGGGGCCCGAACTCATGTTGACGTGGACCGACAGCATGGACCCGTCGAGACGCAAGTGGCGGCACGCTTCGTACTCGGTCATGCCGGGTTTGACGGCGCGGATGACGTCACGGATGGCGGAGGAGGTCTTGGTCGCGGCATATTCGAAGCAGGCGATCTGGTCGGCCTCGTTCAGGCAGCGCAGGCCGCGTTCCGGGTGCATGAAGAGGAGGGCGGCATTGCGCAGCGTGCCGAAGCCTTTCAGCGTCTCGACCAGGTAATGCGGCGTCTCGAACCACTGGGGGTCGAACGCGCCATCGGCACTCTCGAAGCCCTTCCAGCCGGCAAGGCCGATGGTCTTCGCGCCGGTCAGCCCCGCCTCCCGCAGCAAGTCCGCCAGGGGGCGGTATCGGTCGCGGGGCTGGCCCATCAGGCTCAGGGGCTGCCACAGGCGGCGCTCGAACAGGCCAGGCGCCGCCTCGGCATAGGGGAAGCCCTCGTTGCCGGTGAAGAGCACCGGCGTTCGCCCCGGCATGACCAGCAGCAGCGCCTCCTCGAAACGCGGGTCATGGCCGGTGGCCCAGCAGATGTTCGCCATGTGCTCGCGGTCGCCATAGATCACCAGGGCGTCGAGCCGGTCTTGCGCCATGCGGGCGGCGAGCCGCTCCAGCCTCGCGGCATAGAGCGCCCGCCCGAGCGACGGTTCGGCCACCGGGGCCCCGAAATCCGGGAGGTCGATGTCGGTCAGGACGGCATGGGGCATGGCGCACCTCCTCAGCCGTGGGAGCCTAGCCGCGATCTGCCTCTCCGGAAAGTGATCGGGGCTTGATTGGCCAGCATTGGCGGGATGGGCCTATGGTGCTCGCAACAGAGGAGACGAGTGAAATGTTGATCAAGCGCAATCGGGGCTGGGAAATTCCGGAGGCGCGCGTCACGCCGGAGCATGTGTTCTTCAACCGCCGCCAGCTCATGGCCGCCGGCGCCGGCGCCCTGGCGCTTGCCGCGGTGAGGCCAGCCCGGGCGGCGGATGACCCGTCGGCTTCGCTCTACCCCGCCAAGCGCAATCCCGCCTATGGCGATGCCGGCCGTCCGGTGACCGGCGAGGCGGATAACTCGACCTTCAACAACTATTACGAATTCGGCACCTCGAAACAGATTTCGGACGCCGCCATGGCCCTGCCCATCCGGCCATGGTCCATCGCCATCGACGGCGAGGTCGAGAAGCCCATGACCATCGCCATCGACGACCTGTTCAAGCAGGTCACCTTCGAGGAGCGCATCTACCGGCACCGTTGCGTCGAGGCCTGGTCGATGGTGGTGCCATGGACGGGTTTCCCGCTGAAGCGCCTGGTCGAGATCGCCAAGCCCAACTCCAACGCCAAGTACGTGCGCTTCGAGACCTTCAACAAGCCCGATGTTGCGGTGGGCCAGAAGGACGGCTTGTTCACCTCGTTCCCGTGGCCCTACATCGAGGGCGTCACCATGGCCGAGGCGATGAACGACCTGCCGCTGATGGTGACCGGCGCCTATGGCAAGCCCTTGCCCAATTCCATGGGCTCGCCGCTGCGCCTGCATCTCCCCTGGAAGTATGGCTTCAAGTCGATCAAGGGCATCGTCAAGGTGAGCTTCGTCAGCGAGCGGCCGCTGAGCTTCTGGGAGCAGCTGGGGCCGGAGGAATATGGCTTCTGGGCCAACGTCAACCCGGAGGTGCCGCATCCGCGCTGGAGCCAGGCCACGGAAGAGGTGCTCGGCACCGGCGAGCGCGTGCCCACGGTGCTCTTCAACGGCTATGGCGCGCAGGTCGCTGACCTCTACAAGGGCCTCGATGCCGAGAAGCTGTACATGTGAAAGAAAAAGGCCAGTCGAAGCGACCGGCCTTTGAAGTTACCCGTTCCCCCTCGTCTCCGAGGGATTGGTCCCGTCCGCCCGATCAGGGGTGAGGGGCGAAGACCCTTTGCCGCTCCGCAAGGGGAGACAGTGGAGCGGCGAAATCCGCACCGGAATGCGCGGCGAGGGCAAGGATGGCTTTCGCCGCGCCATTCGACAAGCTTGGCGCGTACATGGGAGCCATGACGCGGCGGAATGCGCCTTCTCGTCCTCTCCCGCTTCAGCGCGAGAGGAAGGGGCCCCGACGCAGTCGGGGTAGGTGAGGGAATGACGGCTCCATCGGGGCAGCGTCATTCAATTCCCCTCATCTCCCCGTTGCGTGCCGCAACGGGTCCCTTCTTCTCCCGCTGAAGAAGCGGGAGAAGACAAAGATGCTAGAAGCTCCACTCCTTGGCCTTCGCCACCAGGAAGTCGCGGAACACGGTCACGCGCTTGGTGTCCTTCAGCTCTTCGGGATAGACGAAGTAGGTGTCGAACTCCGGCGTCTCCACCGGCACGTCGATCTGCACCAGGCCTGAATCTTCCGGCACGATGTAGTCGGCGAGCGAGGCGATGCCCATGCCGGCCTGCACGGCGCGGCGCAGGCCATAGGCATTGTTGACGCGCAGCGCGACGGGGCGGGGCTCGCCCTCGGGACGGCCCACGTATTCCAGCCAGTTGACCGGCGTGAGATAGTTGGGCGCCTGGCCGAAGGTGAGGATCTTGTGCTTGTCGAGCTCCTCGAGCGACTTCGGGATGCCGTGCTTCTTGAGATAGTCCGCCGACGCGTAGAGGTGGTGATGCACGGTGAACAGCTTCCTCTGGATGAGGTCCGGCTGGGTCGGGCGCCGCAGCCTGACTGCGACATCGGCCTCGCGCATCGAGAGGTCGAGTTCGCGGTCGTCGAGCAGCAGCGTCACCGCGATGTCCGGATAGATTTCCGAGAATTCCTTGAGCCGCGGCGTGAGCCATACGGAGCCCAGCCCCACCGTGGTGGTGATGCGCAGCTCGCCCGACGGCTTCTCCTTCGAATCCATCAGCCGCGTCTGCGCGGCGGTGAGCTTGGTGAACACCTCATGCGCCGTGCGGTAGAGCATCTCGCCCTGCTCGGTGAGGATGAGGCCGCGCGCATGGCGGTGGAACAGCGGCACGTTCAAGGCATCTTCCAGCGCCGAGATCTGCCGGCTCACCGCCGACTGCGACAGGCCGAGCTCATGCCCGGCATGGGTGAAGCTGCCGGCATCCGCCACCGCGTGGAAGATCCTCAGCTTGTCCCAGTCCATCACCGAATTACTCAGCGGCATGGCGCATCTCCGTGCGTGTATGGAGCCAGCGCTCCGCTTCGAGTGCCGCCATGCAACCCATGCCGGCGGCCGTGACCGCCTGGCGGTAGACGTCGTCCGTCACGTCGCCCGCGGCATAGACGCCCTCGATGGCGGTCTGCGTCGAACGCGGCTCGGTGACGAGATAGCCGCCCTGCTTGAAGGGCAGCTGCCCCTCGAACAGTTCGGTGGCCGGCTTGTGGCCGATGGCGATGAAGATGCCGTCGACGGCCACGTCTTCGCTGTGGCCGGTCTTGACGTTTTGCAGGCGGGCATGGGTGACGCCGCGCGGATTGTCCGTACCCAGAACATCGGCGAGCGCGGTGTCCCACATCACCTTGATCTTGGGGTGCGCGAAGAGGCGGTTCTGCAGGATGCGCTCCGCCTTGAACGCGTCGCGGCGGTGCACCACGATGACCTCGGAGGCGAAGTTGGTGAGGAACAGCGCCTCCTCGACGGCGGTGTTGCCGCCGCCCACCACCACCACGCGCTTGTTGCGATAGAAGAACCCGTCGCAGGTCGCACAGGCCGACACGCCGAAGCCGCGGAACGCCTGCTCGGAGGGAAGGTCGAGCCACTTGGCCTGCGCCCCGGTGCAGATGATCAGCGCATCGCAGGTATATTCATCGCCCGAGTCGCCCTTTAGCCAGATCGGCTTCGCGGTGAGCCTGACCTCGGTAATGGTGTCGGACACGATCTCGGTGCCCACATGTTCCGCCTGCGCCTTCATCTGTTCCATCAGCCACGGACCCTGGATCACGTCGGCGAATCCCGGATAGTTCTCGACGTCGGTGGTGATGGTCAGCTGCCCGCCCGGCTGGATGCCCTGCACGAGCAGCGGCTTCAGCATTGCGCGGGCGGCATAGATGGCGGCAGTATAGCCGGCGGGTCCCGATCCCAGGATCAGCACGCGGGCATGGCGGGCGGACATGAATTCCTCCAGTTGCTATGAAAAAACAGCATAGCTTATTTGGTCGCAACGGCAAGGGTACTACAAGCTGTTGTGAACATCCGACATCGGTCCAATTCTCATCAAGCGTTGCAATTGGAAATTAGCTTGGTTCTGCCGGAGGTTGCGGGCAGCGGCCGGGCCGGCGCCCGATTTTCGGCATGTTGCGCTGCACCATCCCAGCATTGCACCCGCTGTATGTGGGGTCAGTCCGGGCGGTCCGGCAAGAGGCGGGATGCATCCCGCAGCGTGATGGGCTAGAGCGACCTCCATGGACCTCGACGCCACCGACTGGAAGATCCTGCGCGAATTGCAGCGCGACGGCCGGCTGACCAATGTCGAGTTGGCAAGCCGCGTCGGCCTGTCGCCGCCTCCTTGCCTGAGGCGGGTGCAGGCGCTGGAAAGGGCGGGGGTGATCGCGGGCTACCGCGCGCTGCTCGATGCCGCGGCGCTGGGCTTCGACGTCACCCTCTTCGCCTTCGTGGGCCTGAAGACCCAGACCGAGGCGGAACTCCGCGCCTTCACCGACCGCGTGGCGCAATGGGTGCTGGTGCGCGAGGCCTATGCGGTGTCGGGCGAGGCGGATTTCCTGCTCAAGCTGGTGGCGCGCGATCTTCCGTCGTTACAAAACTTCATAATCAGTGATTTGACGTCGGCGCCGAATGTCGAGAACGTCAAGACCACGCTCATGCTTCGCGTGGCGAAATACGAGCCCGGAGTTCCCATTACGTGACCGAGACCATCCTGAAGCGAGACCACTCCGGGTGGTTCAGCATTTTTTCCTCGACACTCACTGCGGTGGTCGTGGGCTTCGCCTCCACCATCCTCGTCATCATGGAGGCGGCGCGCAACGTCGGCGCCTCGCCGGCACAGCAGGCTTCATGGGCCGCCGCCCTGTGCTTCGGCATGGCGGTCACCTCGTTCTTCCTGTCATGGCGCTACAAGATGCCGATGATCACGGCCTGGTCGACGCCGGGCGCCGTGCTGATCGCCACCTCGGGCGCCGGCATCACCTATTCCAATGCGCTGGGTGCCTTCCTCGTGGCGGGCCTTCTCATGGTGGTGGCGGGCCTGATCAAGCCCCTGGAAAAGGCCATCGAGAAGATTCCCGCCCCCGTCGCCGCGGCCATGCTGGCGGGCGTGCTGCTGCGCTACACGCTGGGCGTTCCCGGCGCTGCCATGGCCATGCCCTGGGCAGTGCTGCCGCTGGTCGTCGTGTTCTTCGGGCTCAGGCTGTCCTATCCGCTCTACGCCGTGCCGGTGGTCGTGGTGCTGGGCGTGGGGCTGGCGGCGCTGGGCGGCGGCTTTGCGGCCAACTGCTGCAGCTTCGGCATCACCTCGCTGGTCTGGACGACGCCCAGCTTCGACTGGCAGACCATCCTGTCGATCGGCGTGCCGCTGTTCCTCGTCACCATGGCGTCGCAGAACCTGCCGGGCTTCGCGGTGCTGCGGGCCAGTGGCTACCAGCCGCCGGTGCAGCCCGCACTTCTCGTCACCGGCATCGGCTCGACGCTGATGGCGCCCTTCGGCAGCCACGCCATCAACATGGCGGCGATCACCGCCTCGATCGTCACCGGCCCCGATTGCCACGCGGACCCGAAGAAGCGCTGGCTCGTCGCCTATCCCTATTTCGTGCTCTACGGTCTGATCGGCCTGATGGCGGCGAGCTTCGTGCAGATCCTCGGCGCGCTGCCCAAGGACGTGATCACCGCCATCGCGGGTCTGGCCCTGTTCTCGCCGCTGATGGGCGGCGTCACCGCCATGATGAAGGAGCCGCGCGACATCGAGAGCGCGCTCGTCACCTTCCTGGTCACGGCGAGCGGCCTCACCATACTGGGGGTGGGCTCGGCCTTCTGGGGACTGGTCGCGGGGCTCGTGCTGTTTGGGGCGCGCCACCTCATCCAGCGGAACTAGGCGCGCAAGCCAGGCGTTGCTGCCTCCAGTTCTCATGAGGAGGTTGCAATGGGTTCCAAGAACCACGAACTCGAAACCAAGTTCTGGATGGCGCTGAAGTCCGACATGACCATGATGCTGGGGCTCGTGGGCGTCGAGGAAAGCCATACCCGCCCGATGACGGCGCAGCTGCGCGGGTCCGAAGGCCCGATCTGGTTCTTCACCGCGCGCGAGAATACCCTGGTGCAGAACCTGCGCGCCGACAGCCGTGCCATCGGCACCTTCACCTCGAAGGATCATGAGGTCTTCGCCACCGTGCATGGCCGGCTCAGCCTCGACAATGATCCCGACGTCATCGACGAATTGTGGAATCCCTATGTCGCAGCCTGGTTCGAGGGCGGCAGGGACGATCCCGAACTCGCCCTGCTGCGCTTCGACGCCGACCGCGCCGAGATCTGGGAAAACGAGAGCGGCCTGTTCGCCGGCCTGAAGATGCTGTTCGGTCACGATCCGAAGCAGGACGCGAAGGAACACGTGGCCCGGGTCCACCTGCGCTGATCAGGCCGGGGCTTCGCGGCTCGCCTGATCCGCCCAAGGCTTGCGCTCGTTTGAGGGTCATGCGACAGCTGATCCTCACCCTTTTCGCCCTCTTCCTCGCGAGCGCAAGCGCCATGGCCGAAACCACCGCCTATGATTTCACCCTGACCGGCATCGACGGCAAGCCCATGCCGCTGTCGCAGTTCAAGGGTCATCCGATGCTGATCGTCAACACGGCATCGGAATGCGGCTACACGCCCCAGTACGAGGATCTGGAGAAGCTGTGGCAGGCCTACAAGGACAAGGGGCTCATCGTCATCGGCGTGCCGTCCAACGACTTCGGCCAGCAGGAGCCAGGAAACTCGACCGAGATCGCCACCTTCTGCAAGGTGAACTATGGCGTGACCTTCCCGCTCGCCGACAAGTCCGTGGTGAAGGGCGACAACGCCATACCGTTCTACAAGTGGGCCGGTGAGCAGGCGGGCCTTCTTGGCCGGCCGAAGTGGAACTTCCACAAATACCTGATCGGCGCCGATGGCCGCTTCATCGACTGGTTCTCGACTCCGACCAAGCCGATGGGGCCGAAGATCACCGCCGCGGTGAACAAGGCGCTGACGGCGAAGTAGTTCGGCATAAGCTCTCGTTTCACCTTGCCCCGGCTCGACTAGGGCATGCTCCTTTGTGACCAGCAAAAAGGATCGCCCGGTCAAGCCGGGCGGGAGGTGAGAGGTGTGAGGTAAAGGATGATGGTTGGATGCGTGGCGCCACGCAGCCTACTTCCAGCTCACCTTGGCGATTTCGTAGGACTTGCCGCCGCCCGGCGTGTTGACCTCGACCGAGTCACCCTTGCGCTTGCCGATGATGGCGCGCGCGATCGGGGAGGAGACCGAGATCTTGCCCTTCTTCACGTCGGCCTCGAATTCGCCGACGATCTGGTAGGCGGTCTTCTCGTCGGTTTCCTCGTCGATCAGGGTCACCTTGGCGCCGAACATCACGACGTCGCCAGACAGCTTCGAGATGTCGATGATCTCGGCGCGCGACAGCTTGTCCTCGAGCTCCGCGACGCGAGCCTCGGTCCAGCCCTGCTGCTCCTTGGCGGCGTGGTATTCGGCGTTTTCGGAGAGATCGCCGTGCGAGCGGGCTTCCTCGATGGCCTTGATGATGCGCGGGCGCTCCACGGACTTGAGGTGCTTCACCTCATCCATCATGGCGGAGTGGCCTTCGGCAGTCATTGGCACTTTGTCCATCGGTCTCGTCCAATCTATTCCAGTTTCGTCATGCCCCCGGGATGGCCCGGAGGCGAACGTCCATCCGTGTCTGGGAAAAACGACACCCGGCGAGACGGGTTCACCGTGTCATGCCGGGCGAAGCAGGAAGATGGCCCAACTCGGCTCCAAATTCAAGAGGAGCGGGAACCTGTCAGCTAAGCCATTGATATTTAAGCCGTCACCCCAGCGAAAGCTGGGGCCCCGCTTTGCCTGCCGGTAAGGAAGCTGGGTGCCAGCTTGCGCTGGCATGACGGGTTTGGCGGCCCGGGATGACGGCCTGCATGTGAGAGTGATAACCTCCTCCCATGCGCAGATTCCTCAAGCTCCTGGCCGCCCTTGTCGTGGCCCTCATCATCGCCTTCGCGGCTGCCTTCTTCATCCTCGGCCCTGAACGGCTGTGGGCGCAGTTCGGGCCCGCCGACCTGGGTGACGTGGATTTCGCCACCCTCGTGCGGCGCGACACGCCGAACGACGCGCTGGCCTGCCTGCCGCAATACTGTGCCGCGAAGGCGGATGTTCCGGCTCCCGTCATCGGGCGCCCCTTCGGCGACGTGTTCCTGGCCGTGCAGGACGCCGTGGTGCACGAGCCCGGCCTCGAGCAGGTCGATGCCGATTCCGGCCAGGGCACACTCCGCTTCGTGCAGCGCAGCAAGATCATGGGCTTTCCCGACACCGTCAACGTCAAGGTTGTGGCGACGCCGGACGGCGCTTCGGCCGTGCTGATCTATTCGCGCTCTCAACTCGGCAAGGGCGACATGGGCGTGAACCTGGCGCGGGTAAAGCGCTGGATCGACCTGATCGTGACCACGGCGCGCAAGAACACGCCGTGAGTTTCATGCCTCGAGATCAGCACCCAGCCCGAAGTCGGCGAGGCATCGCGCGGTAGCCTCGCGCAGGGTGGCGGTGGTCGTCGGCGCGGGGTCGAGCTGGCAGGCCTCGATGCACAGGGTCACTCTGTCGCCGAAGCGCGAGGCGACGACCACCAGGTGGCCGTGCGAACGCGCGAGATCGGTGCTGGTCACGTTGACGTCGACGGCGCGCGCCAGGATGCGCCGGCACGGCGTGCCGTCGATGTGGGCCAGGCCCTCCGGCAATGTTCCGAGATTGGAACAGCTCACCGGCCGGTCATCCTCGTAGGTGAAGAGCCGGTTGACCAGCGCGGTGGCGATGGTTCGCGGCATCCAGGCGATCGCCGGCAGCAGCGGCGCGAGCGCGTCGGTCGCGCTGTCCGACACACCGCGCAACAGCGACTTCAGCGGCTTGGAGAGCGGACTGAGGTCGGACGTCAGCGGTTCCGGCATGACGTTCAGCGAGCGGAAGGCAATCGCCAGCGCGCGCTCATCGTCGAGCCCGCGCCGCCGGTCGACGGGGACCACCAGGCTCACTGCGCCGTCGGAGGCGCGGCGGCGGCCCAGCCGCGCCGCCAGCGCCGCGACCACGCCGGGAAACAGCGTGTTGGGGTGGCCGCCCAGCCGCCGCGCGCAGGCGTCCCATTCGCGGGCATCGATGCTGGCGGCGACGGCGGCGAGATCGACCGTCCCGGCATTGGCCGCCTGTTGCCGGGCGGCCTGTGCCGGGCGCTCGCGCCAGGCGCCCTTCGCCATCCGCGCCAGGGCTGCGAGGCTGCGCGGCGTGTCGGTGATGATCTGCCGCAGGTCCGACAGCGCGCCGGCGATTGCGCCGCGCCCGTGCTGCGCGGGATAGCGGTTGGGAACCTCCACCGCCTGTGTTGCGGCCGCGATGGCGCGCAAGGCGCCCATGCCGTCGATCACCAGATGCGAGCCGACGATGCTCACCGCCGTCGTGGCGTCATCGAAGCGCTGGATCGCCATGCGCCAGGCGGGGCCCGCCACGGGATCGATGGGGCGCCGCGCATGAGCGTTGGCCCAGCTCAGCAGCTGCGCCCGCGGGAGTGTTCCGGCAGTGGTGGCGATCGGCTCCGGTGCGCCGGCAGGCCTCACCCAGCGCGGCCGCGCCAGCGGCAGGCGCGAGGGTTCGATCAGCCGGTTGAACGACAGGGCCGCCAGTCTCTCATAGGTCCGCGCCAGGGCAGCATGGTCGACCTCGCGGTCATAGAGCCAGATGCATTGCATCAGCTGGCTGCGGCCGGTGGCCCGATAGAGTTCGAAGGCAACATGATCGAGCCAGGCGAGCCGGCCGTTTTCGGGCCTTGCATCAGTCATCGAAGAAAGCTCCGGTGAGCCCGACATCGGCGAGCAGCCCCCGCGCCATGTGGCGCAAGTCGTGCGACTGCGTGAGCACGCCCGGCTGGTAGGCCACGAAGTTCAGCAGCATGTCTCCGGGAATGACGCCGGCGAGGAGCGTCGCGACGCCCTGGCGCTGTTCGAGCGTGGTGACCGCCGCCTGACGGTCGATGCCCCGAAAGCAGAAGCGATCGGCTTCGCTGCCGTCGATCCGCGTGATGTCCTTCGGCAGGTCGCCCATGTGCGAGCAGGTCACGGGCAGATCCGCAAGGGCGCCAAGCGCCAGACGGCTTGTCGCGGCGAAAGCCCGGGGCGGTACGAAGGGCACCAGCGGCAGCACGGCGGCCAGCGGATCGGGTTCGCGCCTGGTGCGCACCAGTTCCGTCTGCAACCGTCGCTGCAGGGCATGCAGGCGACCTGTCGCGACGGTCCGCTCGAGCTTCACGGTGGCGAGCGACACGCGGTTGCCGCCGTCGTCCGACAGTCCCTCGCGCTGGTTGACGGGGACGAGCAGGGTCACCTCGTCGTTCTGCACACGCCCGAGCGCCACGGCGAATGACGCGGTCAGCGCGGCGAGCAGGGTGAAGCGGTTGGCGCCGAGGCTGCGCGCCCTGGCATCCCAGTCGGCGAGGGAAACGCGCAGGAACGCCGTGGGAAAATCCACCGTCCGGTCATCGGCAGCCTTGCCGGCCGCTGCGGGCGCGGCCCGATCATGCCTGGGGCGCGGCGCACGCGCCATGCGCACCAGTCCGGCGAGTGCCTTCAGGGTTGCCGGCGCATCGCCGAGGCAGCGCCACATCTCGGAGGCCATGCCGGCCGCGCTTGCTTGAGCCACCGGCAAGCCCAACGTCCGGCAATGGCCGCGCGCCGCCTCGCTGACCGCAAGTGCCGTTGCCATGCCGTCGGCGATGCAGTGCGACACGACGAGCGACACAACGGTCGAGCCATCGGCAAAGGGCTGGAGCGACAATGTCCAGGGCGGCCCGTGCGTCGGATCGAGCGGCAGGTCGACCTGTGCATCGGCCCATGCCTGCAGTTCGGAAGGAGCCAGGGGTGCCACTCCGGCGTCGAGGGGTGGAGGTTGCATGTGCGCTGCCACCCACTGGTGACGGCCGAAGGGCAGCCGTGCCGGCCGGATCAGCCGCGACAGCGGGCCCTGGGCGAGGGTGTCGCGGAAGCGCATGAGTGCAGCGTGGTCCACCGGGCGGAGATAGCGCCACAAGAGCTGGATGACGGCGTGCTGGCCGCCGGCCACATGCGCGAGATACATGCCCTGGTCGGCGAAGGGCAGGAACGCCGACATCTCAGGCAATTGCGCCGGCGGCAAGGTGCTCGCGGTCCTCGGCCACCTGCTGGCAGCTGCGCGCGAGCGTGGCGAGGTATCGCGCGATCGAGGCGCGCGCCGTGGGGTTGGCCGGATAGGCGGCCGTGAGCGCCAGTCCGCGCCTGGTGCGGAAGATCCACATGGCAACCTGCGCCGCCATGCCCTGGTTGAAATGGGTGCGCCCGTCCGCCCTTTGCCAGTCGCGCTCGATCTCCGGGGTCAGCGGCGGGCGGCTCATGTCATTGTAGGAGAGCATCACGCCGCCGGTGGCGGCAGGCCTGATCGTCGTCAGGCTCGCGGCCAGTTCGAGAACGCGCTCGATCGGCACGTCGGCAAGGGCGAGGCGGTCGTCGAAGGCGCGCTGCGCCGCAGCGGCGAGAGTGCCGAAGCCACCGGCGCCGGTCTCGAAATCGATGGGCACGATCCCCATGCACCAGCCCGCGGACTTGTAGGCCTGGGACGACTTGCGCGTCGAGGCCGGGGTCACCACGCCGTAGCGACCGGTGCCCGCCAGTTCCCTTTCGGTCATCGCGGCACAGGCCATCAGGCCGCCGATGACGCGCGCATCCGCCGCCGCGCAGGCCGCTTCGAAGGCCGTCGTTCCGGCCGCGTCGAGAAGGTCGATCTCGGCAAATTCGGCCAGGCAGCGATCCTCGAGCACACCGAGCGGCAATGGGAATTTGGGCATGCGGCCGTGGTGGCGGTGCAGGAAGGCGATCCATTCCGCGACGGCTGGCGCGTCAAGCGTCAGCGCGGCCGTGCGCTGGCGCTGGCGCGTGCAATAGTCGAGATAGCGCAACGGCGCCGGCAGCCGCAGCGGCGTGCCGCCGTCGACCATGGCGCGATAGGCGCGGTGCACTTCCCGCATCATCAGCGGGATCACCGAGACATCGCCGTGCAGGTGGTCGATGCTGGCAAAACAGGTGAAGCCCGCGGCGCGCTGCAGGATGCCGAACTGAAAGCAGTTCCACGTGAAGGGCGAGGGCACCGCCGTGGCGTGGCGCTGCCAGTCTTCGGCCTCCACCTCGCCGAGTGTCTCCGGCACGAGGCGGATGTCGGCGGCATCGGCGAGCACGTGGCGCAGCATCTGCCCGCCCCGCTCCGCGAACCAGCTGTGATAGGTGTCATGCCGGCGCACATGCGCCGTCAGCACCTCGCTCATCACCGCGAGGTCGCATTGGCCGGGTTCCTCCCATACCACCATGAGGAGCCGCGCCATCTCCTCGCGCTGGCTTTCACAGGCGCGGAAGGAGCGCAGATGCTGTTCCTGTTCATAGCTCGGCGGCACCGGCGAGGGCGGCGCCCGGCGGACGGCCTCCAGCGTGGCTGCGGCAGGACGCCAGAGTGTCAGGACCGCCGGCGCTCCCGACCAGTGGCTCAGCGGACGCAGTTCGGACACGTTGGGGGCCTCTCCTCGCGCAAGATCTGGGGCTGCTGTCGTGACGGAGGCAGCTGCCGCAGCGCGCCGACACATGCGAATTACTTGATTTGTCTCGCCGGCGTCAACGTCGATCGACCACCACCGGAGACTGTCCGCAACTCTTTCGTGCAGTTTTTGAAATTGGCTTCGTTGCGCTGGTTTTCGGCCGCGGCATCCCCTAAACGAAGGCGGGCTCTGCAACATCGGGGGGTGAATTGGCGAAGGTTACGCAAGCCGGAGGTCGGGACGCCATGACGCGGTTCCTCCGGGCTGTCTTTGCGGTTCTGCACACCGGGGTCGCCCGCACCGCGGTTGCGGCCGCGGATGCCGGTTGAGGCGGAATGTATATTCCCATGCTGAAGGGCTGCGACAGCGACACCGTCACCGCCGAACCGGGCGCTGCCATTGACCAGGCCGCGCGCACCTTCATCGTGGCCAACCGGCTGCCGGTGGAATACCACGCCGTCTTCGGCTGGCGGACCTCGCCCGGCGGACTGGTAAGCGCGCTCGAGCCTGCCCTGCAGGGGCTGAGTGCCGTGTGGGTCGGCTGGCGCGGCAGCCCGGCGCCGGAAGATGGCCGCGGGCCCCATCCCACCCGCACGCCCTATGCCGGCAACATCGCCGTGCTCGAGATCCCCATGAGCCAGTGGGAGGTCAGCCACTTCTACGACGGCATCTGCAATGCCGCGTTCTGGCCGCTCTATCACGATGCGGTGGTCAGCCCGGTGTTTCGCGACGAGGAATTCGCCGTCTACCGTCGCATCAACCAGCGCTTCGCCGACTGCGTCGCCGCCGCCGCGCCGCCGGGGGCAGCGGTGTGGGTGCATGATTACCAGCTGCAGCTGGTGCCGGCGATGCTACGCATGGCGCGCCCCGACCTGCGCATCGGCTTCTTCCTTCACGTGCCCTTCCCCTCGGCCGCGGAATTCGCCGCGCTGCCGTGGAAGGAGGACGTCCTCGACGGGCTGCTGGGCGCCGACCTGATCGGGTTCCAGACACAGGCCGCGGCCGACTGCTTTCGCGCCGAGGCTTGCCGCTGGCGAGCCGCGTGCGATGACGGCCGAAGCCTGCTGTTACCCGAAGAGGCCGGTCAACGGCGCGTCGACGTCGGGGTGTTTCCGGTGGGGCCCGACGCGCGGCGCTTTGCGCGGCTGGCGGCAAGTCCGGCCCTGCAGGATGCCGCGGCCCGCATCCGGGCGGATTTCAGTGCGCCGGAACAGATCCTGCTGGGCGTCGACAGGCTCGACTACACCAAGGGCATCGACCTTCGCATCCGCGCCGTGGCCGACCTGCTGATGAGCGACGAGTTCGCCAGCCGCGACATCCAGTATATCCAGGTCGCGGTGCCCAGCCGCAGCGAGCTTTCGGCCTACCGGCAGCTGCGCATCAGGGTCGAGGAGACGCTGCGCGCCGCCAACGCCCGTCTCGCCGCGCGCGGGCTTCGTCCCATTCACTATGTCAACGAGGTGCTGTCCACCGAACAGGTGGCGGCGCTCTATGTCGCGGCGGACGTCATGCTCGTCACCTCGCTCGCCGACGGCATGAACCTGGTGAGCAAGGAATTCGTCGCCTGCCGGCACCGGCAGGATGGCCGCCTGGTGCTGAGCAATGCCACGGGCGCGGCCGCACAGCTGCGCGACGCCTGGCTGGTGGACCCCTGCGACGGCGCCGACCTGCGGCGCGGCATCGGCGACGCGATGCGGGCCAGCGCCGAAGATGCCCGCATGCGCATGGCGAGGCTGCGCGAGGCGGTCTTCGGAGCCGATGCGCGGCAATGGGCGCAATCGTTCTTGGCCTGCCTCCACGACAGGCCATGACCACGCCGCTGCCCGAGGGCCTCGGCCAGCGTCTGCTGGCGCTCGCCGCGGCTCCGCAACTGCTCCTCTGCACCGATTATGACGGCACGCTCGCGCCGCTCGCGCCGCGCCCGGAACAGGCGCGGCTGCTGCCGGGCGCTTCCGATCTTTTGTACCGTCTCGCGGCCCTTGCCGATACGCGCGTCGCCATCGTCTCGGGGCGCGCGCGCGACAACCTCCGCAGTCACTCGGGCTTCGAGGATCCGGTGCTGCTGGTCGGGTCGCACGGCGCCGAATTGCCGGGCCAAGTCCTGCGCAGCGATGGCGCGGCGCAGCTCGATGCCGTGGCGGCGCTGCTCGCGCCGATCTGCGCGGCAACGCCCGGCGCGTGGCTGGAACGCAAGCCGCTCGGCCTCACCGTGCATGTGCGCCAGGCCAGTGCTGCGGACGGCCTGCGGGCTCTCAATGAAGTGCGACGCGCACTCCTCGGCCATCCGGCGCTGAACGTCACGGAGGGCAAGGCCGTCCTCGAACTGTCGCTGTCGCGGGTGAACAAGGCGGATGCCGTGCAGAGGCTGCGGGAGGAGCAGGGCAACGGCACCACGGTGATCTATCTCGGCGACGATGTCACAGACGAGACGGTGTTCGCCACCCTCCGCGACGGCGATCTCGGCATCAAGGTGGGTGCGGGCCCGACGCGTGCCGCGCATCGCGTGGCTTCGGAACATGACGTGCTGGCGGTTCTGCGGCTGCTGTGGCAGCAGCGCAGTGGCGGCGGCTCATGAGCGCCGCGGCATCCGGCAAGGACCTCCTGTGTCTCGCCGACCAGGGCTCGTTCCTCGGGTTGCGGGCGCTGGGGCGGGGGCCGGTGCTGCAGTTCACGTGGCTGCTCGCCCGCCAGCCGGACGACGCGGAGGTGCTCGCACTCAATGCAAGGCTCGGGCAGGGACTGTTCGCGCGCCTGGTGCAGCGTTCGCCCCTGCCGTGGGGCCGTCATCGCTGGGTCGCAAGCGCGGTGCTGCCGCCGGTGACCTGGTTCCCGGCGCCGCCGCCGGGCGAGCAGCCGACGCAGCTCCATGCGAGGCTGCTCGATCTTGCGGTCGACCCCGAGCACGGTCCGGGCTGGCGGCTTGTGGTGCAGCCGCTTGCCGGCGGTGGCTGCGCCCTGTCGGTTCTGGTGTCGCATACGCTGGCCGACGGCCAGGCCAGCGTGCAGACCATCGCCGACGCGCTGGCAGGCCGGCGTCACGACGTCGGTCATGCGGCCCCGTCCGGCCGGTGGTCGCCCCGCCGATTGCTCGACGACGGCGCCGAAAGCCTGCGCGGGCTGCCGGAGGTGGCGCGCGCCATCAAGGCCCTCGTGCAGCGCCGGCGCGCGGCGTCCGCCCCGGTGGATGGAACTTCTCCTTCAAGGCTGCAAAGCCATGCCGGGAACTCGCGCAGCGTCATCGTGCCGGTCGTGCAGGTGGCCATCGTGGCTGATGCCTTCGACAGGCGGGCGGCGGACCTTGGCGTGGCGGCCAACACGCTGTTCGCGGCGCTCGCGGTGGGCCTGGCCTCGAGCATGGGCCGCGTGGATGCCACGGGCCGCGTCAAGCTGGTGATGCCGGTGAGTGACCGGCAGCCCGGCGATACCCGTGGCAATGCACTGCGCGCCGCGACGGTGCTCGTCGAGCCCGGCGACACGCTGACAAATCCGAAGCGCCTGCAGCGCGACATCAGGGCGGCACTCGCCACGCTGCTGCGCCATGGCGACGAAATCTCGCCGCTGCTGCCGCTCCTGCCCTATGTGCCGCTGCGGCTGGCGCGCAACGCCGAGCGGCTTGCCCTCGGCTCCGACCGGCCCGTCGGCTGCAGCATTCTCGGTGCGCTGCCGGGCGAGCTCGAACGTCCCTGTGGTGCGGCCTCGCTGTTGCAGATCTCGCTGCTCGAGCGCTATTCGCAAGGCGATCTCGCCCGTCTCGGGGGACTGCTTTTCCTCGTCTGCTACCGGCTGGGCGGGCAGGTGCTCGTCACGGTCAC
This sequence comes from uncultured Alphaproteobacteria bacterium, assembly GCA_945957365.1. Lineage (GTDB taxonomy): Bacteria > Pseudomonadota > Alphaproteobacteria > Rhizobiales > Aestuariivirgaceae > Aestuariivirga. The sequence goes on from CAMFKI010000022.1 coordinate 32,929, forward strand.
GGGCCATTCTCCGGGCCACATCACGGACCGCGCCGGGCTGGCTCCCGCCGTGGAGGCGGCGCTCGCCGCGCTGGGCCTTTCCGCTACGCTGTCCTGACAGACGCTCAGGCCGCCCGCAGGGCGTCGACGATCTTCAGCCGCGCCGCCCGCACCGCCGGCAGGAAGCCTCCGAGGAAGCCCATCGCCAGCGCGAACAGCAAGGATTGCAGCACGATCGCCGGTGTTAGCACGAAGCTGAAGGCGAGTTCCGACAGCGATGTCCAGTTGAGCGTCGTCACCCGCACCAGCGTCATCAGCGAGGCGAGCGACAGTCCAACCGCCCAGCCGGTGAAGCCCAGCAGCAGCGCCTCGGCGAGAAAGGCCCAGAGGATGCTGGCGCGCCGGAACCCCAGCGCGCGCAGGGCGCCGATCTCGCGCTGGCGGCTGGCCACGGCGGCATACATGGTGATGGTGGCGCCGAACACCGCGCCCAGCGAAAACATCAGCGACAGCGCCAGCCCGATGATGCGGATGAAGCCCGAGAGCAGGCGCGACTGCTCCTCGTAGAAGATGCGTTCCGGCTTGGCCTCGACCGTCATCCGCGGATCGGCCTCGAGGCGGGTCTTGAGCGCGTCGAAGCGCGCTCTATCGGCAAGCCGCACCACGACCGAGGAGAAGGCATCGCGGCGGAACGCCTGCATGAGCTGCTCGCTGTCGCCCCAGATCTCGGAATCGAAGCCACTGCCGCCGGCGTCGAAGCGCCCGACGATCTGCCAGTCGCGCTGCGCGAAATGGATGCTCGATCCGAGTGCCACGCCTTCGAAACGCCCGGCCAGCGCCCCGCCGATCACGATCTCGCTCGCGCCAGGGCGGAACATGCGGCCCTCCACGATCCGCACCCGCGGCCGCACCGCGAGGGCTTCGCGGCCGACGCCGCGCACCAGCAGGTTGCTCACCTGCGTGCTGCCGCGCTTGGGCAGCGCGATCAGCACCACCAGTTCCTTGGAGACGACGGGCGCGCCATCGTTCCCGATCATCACCTCGGGCTGGCTCTCGATGATCCGCGCCTGGGCGCGGTCGAGAATGCTCTGGATCTCGACCTCCGCCGAGCGTCGCACGAAGATGACGTTGGTGTCGTCGCCGGTCGCCACCAGCGTCTGCTTCAGCCCTGAATCGAGCATGAGCACCGCGGCAAAGACGAAGACCACGAGGGCCATGCCGCCCGCCGTCAGCAGCGTCGTGAGCTTGCGCACGCGCAGGTTCCGCAGGCTGTAGGCGAGCAGCAACGGCATGCTCAGCCCACGGCCCTGAGGCCATCGACGATGCGCACGCTGGCCGCACGGCGCATCGGCAGCAGCGATGCGAGCAGGCCCACGCCAAATGCCGCGAGGGCCTGCATGCCGACGGTGTTGGCGCTGACGATCAGCGAGGGAAACAGCGTATCGGTCATCTCGCCGATGCGCGCCGCGGCGGGCGGGGTGAGGGCGATGGCGACAGCCCCTCCGGCCAGCGCGATGACGAGTGACTCGCCGAGGATCAGCCGCGCCACATAGCCGGGGCTGAAGCCCAGGGCCTTGAGCGTCGCATATTCCGACAGCCGCTCGCGCGCCGTCATCGCCATGGTGTTGGCCATCACCGCGAGGATGATGGCGATGACGACGAAGGAGACGATGCGGATCGAGACGAGGATCGCCTCGGTCTGCTTCACGAAGCCGATCTGGAAGGCGCGTTCGGTTTCGGTCAGGGTTTCGGCCAGCGAGTTGCGGAACAGGGCGTCGATCGCCTGGCTCACCTGGGCGACGTGGTTGAGATCGCCGGCATCGACGATGAAGAAGCCGACGAGGCCCGCCTGCGTCGGCGAGCGCTGGCGCAGCGTCTCGTCGAGATAGTCCCAGCGGAAGAAGAATTGCGAAGTATCGGTCTTGCCGCGGCCATCGAAGATGCCGGCGATCACGAAGTCCCAGTCGCCGGGAAAGATCGTGCCGCGCAGCTGCACCACGTCACCGGGCTTGAAGCCGTAGCGGTTGGCGAGCTTGCGCCCGACGATGGCGGCGCGGCGGTCGGCCAGGAAGTCCTTGCGCACCGCGGCGGGCATGTAGATTTCCGGATGGAGATCGAGATAGCTCGCCGGTTCGATCGCGAATTGCGGGAAGAAGTTCTTCGGCTCCTTGTAGATGCCGCCGAACCAGTTCATGTAGCTGACCCGCTTCACGCCATCGACGGCACGGATCCGGTTTTCATAGGTGATCGGCAGCGGCAGGGTGAAGGACAGCGCATTGCGGGTGATGAGCCGCGACGGCACGGCGGCATCGACCCCGGCATACCACGCACCGACGATGGTCTGGAGCACGCCGAAGGACAGGATGGCGACGACGAGGCCTGCCACCGTCAGCGACGTGCGCAGCCGGTGGCGCAGCGCGTTGCGGGCCACGAGCTTCAGCCACTGGCTCATGGCCGCGGCTCACCCATGGGCGAGTTCCACGCGCTGCGAGAGTTCTCCCTTTTCGAGATGCATGATGGCGCCGGCATGTTCGGCGGCGCGGCGGTCATGCGTGACCATCACGATGGTCTTGCCCATCTCGCGGTTGAGGCGCTGCATGATGGCGAGCGCGTCCTCCGCCGACTGGCGGTCGAGGTCGCCGGTGGGCTCGTCGGCCACGAGCAGCATCGGATCGGTGACGATCGCCCGGGCAATCGCCACGCGCTGCTGCTGCCCGCCGGAGAGCTCGGAGGGCAGGTGCCTGACGCGGTCGCCCAGCCCCACCAGTTCGAGCGCCAGATGCGCGCGGTCGCGGCGGTCGCGCCGGCCGAGGTGCTTCAGCGTCAGCGGCAGTTCGACATTCTCGAGCGCGGTGAGCACCGGCATCAGGTTGTAGAACTGGAAGATGAAGCCCACGTTCGCCGCGCGCCAGTCGGCGAGATCGCTCTCCGACAGGCGGGTGATGTCCTCGCCGCTCACCTTGATGGAGCCGCGATCGGCCGAATCGAGCCCGGCGATGAGATTGAGCAGCGTCGACTTGCCGGATCCCGAGGGACCCATGAGGGCGAGGAACTCGGCGCGCCGGATGTCGAAGCTGATGTCGGTGAGAACGGGGATGGTCTGCCCGCCGCGCCGGTATCCCTTGCTCACCCCGCGCAATGCGATGAGCACGTCGTCGCGCGCAGCGTGGGCGGCGACGCGCGGCGTCGTCACGGCGTGGCCTCCTTGACGGCGCGGCCCTCGATGAGGTCCTCCGGCGGATTGAGCACCACGCGCGTTCCTGCCTCGAGGCCGCTGACCGTGACCTGGTCGCCGATCTCGGCGCCGATCTTCACCGGCCGGATGCGGACCTTGCCGTCCTCGATCGTATAGACCTCCTTGCCGCCCGGCGCCTGGATGACGGCCGCGAGCGGCAGGGCCAGAACGGGCTTGCGCTCGGCGTCGGTCACTTGGCGCTTCAGGAAGGCGGCGCGCGCGCTCATCTCCGGCAGGATGCGCGGATCGTGCTTGACGAAGCGGATCTTGACCAGCATCGATGCCTTGGAGCGGTCCACCGTCGGCACCATGCGGCTCACCACGCCTTCGAAGCGCTCGCCCGGCATGGCTTCGAGCTGGATTTCCACCGGCTGGCCCACCCAGATGCTGAGGAACGAGGATTCGGCGACGTCGGCCTCGACCTCGAGCGTGTCCATGTCGGCGATGGTGACGACCGCGCCCTTGGTGTCGACGGCCTGCGAGAACGGCGTGATGGTGTCGCCGACATTGGCATTGCGCGTCAGCACCACGCCATCGAAGGGGGCGCGGATGAGCGTCTGGTCGAGGGCGGCCTCCGCCACGCGCTGATTGGCCTCCGCCACCGCGACGGCCGCCTGGTAGCCGGCGAGGGCCGCCTGCGCCTTGGCCAGCCTGGCCACCGCGCTGTCATGATCGGAATCGCTGGTGAGTTTCTTGGCGGCGAGCGTGTCGGAGCGCTTGAAGGCGAGCTGCGCCTCGGCCAGATCGGCCTGGCCCTGTCCGAGATTTGCCTTGGCGACCAGCACGTTCGCGGCGGCGAGATCGCGCCCCGCCTCGGTGTCGCGGTTCTCGAGGCGCGCGATCACCTCGCCGGCCTGCACCTTGCTGCCTTCCAGAACGCCCAGCCATTCGAGGCGCCCGGTGGCCTTCGACGCGACCGAGGCCTTGCGCTGCGCCACCACATAGCCGGTGGCGTTGAGCAGCGTCAGCGCCTGCGAGGGATAGACGCTCGACACGACCGCGGTGTCGACGGCGAGCGGCGCATGCTGGCTCCAGTACCATGCGCCATAGCCCGCACCGGCGAGCACGACGAGGATGAGCAGCCGTGTCAGGATGCGCCGCAGCCAGCCGCGCCGCCGCGGACCGGCGCTGCGGTCGATGGCGAGGCCGGAGAGATCGGAACCGGCCGCGGCGCGGTCGCGGGGGGCCTGGCGCTGGGTCATGCGTTCACCATTGCTGTCGGGGCCCGGCCGCAAGGTCAGCGGGTCATCGAGGGACGAAGCATCGTCCAAAACGCCATTCTACCCGGGCACATATCGTTTGCAGCCCTGCGACCGTGCGGCGCAATCGCGGCGTGAGACAGCCGCCGGCAGCTGCCTTGGAAGATTGACATATCGAACATTTTGAAGGTCTTACAGGCGGGCCCGGCGCCGGACAAGCTAAAGATGGACGACGCGTAACCCTTTGAATTGCGCCATTCACCGTCTCACACGGCGATCAGGGCCGGCGCAGCGGTTCGGTATCGAAATATTCGCGCAGCGATGCCGGGGAGCGAGTGCTCGCCGGTTTGCCCACGCCGCGGCGGGTCGGCGCCTCAGAAGTAGTCCTGCAGCGGCTTCACGTCGAGGCGGCCTTCCTTCTGGGCGGCGATGGCCTTGGTGACGGCGAGGATGCCGGGCAGCGTGGTGTAGTAGGGTACCTTCTGCATCAGCGCGGTCTGGCGGATGGGCTTCGAGTCGGACTGCGAAGAGCGCGTTTCGGTGGTGTTCAGCACCAGCTGGATCTCGCCGTTCTTGATGGCGTCGACCACGTGCGGACGGCCTTCCAGGATCTTGTTGATCTTGGTCGACGGCACGCCCTTGTCCTCGAAGTAGCGCTGCGTGCCCCCCGTTGCCACCAGCTTGAAGCCCATGTCGATGAGCTTCTTCATGGCCGGCAGGATCTTCGGCTTGTCGGCGTCCTTCACCGAGATGAACACGGTGCCCGCCTGCGGCATGCGCATGCCGGCACCGAGCTGGCTCTTGGCGAAGGCCATGTCGTAGCTCATGTCGAGGCCCATGACCTCGCCGGTCGAGCGCATCTCGGGTCCGAGCAGCACGTCGACACCGGGGAAGCGGTTGAAGGGGAACACGGCTTCCTTCACCGCCACGTGGGCGAGCTTCTTCTGCTTCAGCTTGAACGAGGCGAGCGCTTCGCCGGCCATGACGCGTGCGGCGATCTTGGCGACGGGAAGCCCGATCACCTTGGCCACGAAGGGCACGGTGCGCGAGGCGCGCGGGTTCACTTCCAGCACGTAGATGTCGCCGTCCTTGATGGCGAACTGCACATTCATCAGGCCGACCACGTTGAGGGCCAGCGCCATCACCTTGGCCTGGCGTTCCATCTCGGCGATCTCCGCGGCCTTCAGCGAATAGGGCGGCAGCGAGCAGGCCGAGTCACCCGAATGGATGCCCGCCTCCTCGATGTGCTCCATCACCCCGGCGATGAACACGTCCTTGCCGTCGCAGATGGCGTCGACGTCGACCTCGGTGGCATTGGAGAGATAGCTGTCGATGAGCACCGGCGAGGAGCCGGACACCACCACGGCTTCGGTGATGTAGCGCTCGAGCTGCGCGTCGTCCTTCACGATCTCCATGGCGCGGCCGCCCAGCACGTAGGACGGGCGGATGACCACGGGGAAGCCGATCTTCTTGGCGATCTTCTTGGCTTCCGCACCCGAATAGGCGATGCCGTTCTCCGGCTGGCGCAGCTTCAGCTTCTTGAGGAGCTTCGAGAAGCGGTCGCGGTCCTCGGCGAGGTCGATCGCGTCAGGCGTGGTGCCGAGGATCGGCACGCCGGCCTTCTCGAGGGCACCCGCCAGCTTCAGCGGCGTCTGGCCGCCGAACTGCACGATCACGCCCTTCAGCGTGCCGTTCTGCTGTTCTTTGTGGATGATCTCGAGCACGTCCTCGGCGGTGAGCGGCTCGAAATAGAGCCGGTCCGAGGTGTCGTAGTCGGTCGACACGGTCTCGGGGTTGCAGTTGACCATGATCGACTCATAGCCCGCGTCATGCAGCGCGAAGCAGGCATGGCAGCAGCAATAGTCGAACTCGATCCCCTGGCCGATGCGGTTCGGGCCGCCGCCGAGGATGATCACCTTCTGGCGGTCCGAGGGGCGTGCCTCGTCCTCGGCGTCGTAGCTCGAGTACATGTAGGCGGTGGGCGAGGCGAACTCGGCCGCACAGGTGTCGATGCGCTTGAACACGGGCCTGACGCCGGTCTTGTGGCGGTGCGCGCGCACCTTGTCTTCTGTGAGCCCGACGAGCTCGCCCAGCCGCTGGTCGGAGAAGCCCATGGCCTTCAGCTTCTTCAGGTTCGCCGCATCCTTCGGAAGCCCGCGCGCGCGGATCTTCTCCTCGGTCTGCACGATCTCCTCGATCTGGCGCAGGAACCACGGCTCGTATTTGCACGAGGCGAAGATCTGGTCGACCGTCGCGCCCATGCGGAAGGCCTGCGCGATTTTCAGCAGCCGGTCGGGGGTGGGCGTGCCGAGGGCGGCGCGGATGGCATTCTTGTCGTCGCCTTCGCCGGCGCCGGGGATCTCGACCTCGTTGAAGCCGGTGAGCCCGGTTTCGAGGCCGCGCAGCGCCTTCTGCATCGACTCCTGGAACGAACGGCCGATGGCCATGACTTCACCCACCGACTTCATGGCGGTGGTCAGCGTGGGGGAGGAACCGGGGAACTTCTCGAAGGCGAAGCGCGGGATCTTGGTGACGACATAGTCGATGGTGGGCTCGAAGGCCGCGGGCGTGGCCCCGCCGGTGATGTCGTTGGCGAGCTCGTCCAGCGTGTAGCCCACGGCCAGCTTGGCCGCGACCTTGGCGATGGGGAAGCCGGTGGCCTTCGAGGCGAGCGCGGAGGAGCGCGACACGCGCGGGTTCATCTCGATGACGACGAGCCGGCCGTCGGCGGGGTTGACGCCGAACTGCACGTTGGATCCGCCCGTCTCGATGCCGATCTCGCGCAGCACCGCGATCGAGGCGTTGCGCATGATCTGGTATTCCTTGTCGGTCAGCGTCAGCGCCGGCGCGACGGTGATCGAGTCACCCGTGTGCACGCCCATCGGGTCGACGTTCTCGATCGAGCAGATGATGATGCAGTTGTCCGCCTTGTCGCGGACCACTTCCATCTCATACTCCTTCCAGCCCAGCACCGATTCCTCGATGAGGACTTCGGCCGTGGGGGAGGCGTCGAGGCCCTTCTCGACGATGTCGAAGAATTCCTCGCGGTTGTAGGCGATGCCGCCACCGGTGCCGCCCAGCGTGAAAGACGGGCGGATGATGCAGGGCAGGCCCACTTCCAGCATGGCCTCGAAAGCCTCGACCATGGCGCGGTTGCGATAGTTCCTCTGGCGTTCGGGTTCCTGTGCCGCCCATTGCTTCTCGAAAGCCTCGACGTCGCCGCCCGCTTCCATCAGCCGCGCCATTTCGGCGGCGTAGAAGTCCTTGTCGGCATCCTTGGCGTCGGAGGCGTTGGCCAGCATCGACTTCGGCGTGTCGAGGCCGATCTTCTTCATCGCCTCGCGGAACAGCTCGCGGTCTTCCGCCTTGTCGATGGCGTCCGCCTTGGCGCCGATCAGTTCGACGTTGAACTTCTCGAGCACACCCATGCGGTTGAGCGACAGGGCTGTATTCAGAGCCGTCTGGCCGCCCATGGTGGGCAGCAGCGCGTCGGGGCGCTCCTTCTCGATGATGCGGGCGACGACTTCAGGCGTGATCGGCTCGATATAGGTGGCATCCGCCAGGTCCGGGTCCGTCATGATGGTGGCCGGATTGGAATTGACGAGGATGATGCGGTAGCCCTCGGCCTTCAGCGCCTTGCAGGCCTGGGTGCCGGAATAGTCGAACTCGCAAGCCTGGCCGATAATGATCGGTCCAGCCCCGATGATGAGGATGGATTTGATGTCGTCGCGTTTTGGCATGTGAGGGGAACCCGAATTTTGGGTTTCCTACACATAAGGGCGGGGGATTCCAAGCTTAAACCGGGCGGGCTCCACACCTCGCGCCCGTGGGCCGCAAAAACACAAGAATTCACGTCCCCCGGGCGTGACCCGGGGGTCCTTTTCCCGCCGCTCAAAAGGGTGCCCCGGTCGAGCCGGGGCAAGGTGAAGGGTGCAAGTGTCGAGCGTTGGAAATCGCCTCAAAGTGCCGTTCCGGCGCCCTGCAGGTCGCTCCGCACGGTGAAGCACTTCACCTGCCTGAAGGCGGTGCATTTCCCGTCGCAGACCTTGTCCGAATCGATCAGCCTGGCGGTCTGGGCGGGCTCGCGCTGGAAGATCATGGCCTGGTCATAGCCCTCGACCTTGCAGAAGGCGTCGGCCGCCGCCTTGCCGCAGGCGCCGTCGGCGAGGCAGGCATTGATCGGCTCGCCGCCGACCTGCGGCGCAAAGAAATTGCGCACTTCGCCGGCCTGCGCCTGGCCGAGCGTGGCGAGCAGCATGAAACCGGCGAGCAGGGCGCGCATTGTGGTGTCCTCCGCGATCAGATGGCGAAGCAGCGGGTGTGGCTGCAGGGCTCGACCGAGATCTGCCCGGCCGGCGGCCACGCGGCGTTCTTGGTGATGACCGTGACATTGGCGGGATTGGCGGCCGACAGAACGGCCGGGTGGACGCCATGGTTCGACCCGGCGAAGGCGCCGGCCGAGAGAAACATCACGCTCAGGATGGTCGATGTGGTCAGCGTCTTCATTGTCTTGCTCCGTGCAGGAGAAACGTCAGTGAGCGGAATTTGGTTTCGTTGGAAGAAAGGTGGCCCCGGGTTTTTGTCCCGGGGCCGCCAAGTTATGGGCGGCCTTTTGCAGGGGATGGGGGGAAGCGGCCGTCCAGGGAAATCGTCAGCTGCGGGTCTGCGTGCAATCTTCGTTCAGGCATTCCTCGACGGTGAGCGGGCCCATCAGCGGGAAGGCCTGGTTCTTCTCGATCACCGTTTCGTGTCCGGAAACCGGCTCGATCCCGGTGGCTTCGTGAGGCGACACCGAAGCGAGCGCGCTTGCGGCGGTGGCCAGGGCGATCAGCAGATAGAGTGTGGTGCGCTTCATGTTCGTAGGTCCCGTCCGTGTTGATGGTCCCTTTGTAGGTCGCGGCGGCGGGCAGCGATGTGCTGCACGTCACACGCGGTAATTTTTCGGTAACCTTGGCGGAGGCGAAAAAAGAACCCCGGCGCAGAGGGCCGGGGCTCAGGTACAGGCAGTGTTTGCAGGGGATGGGGGGGAAGTACTGCCTGGGGATGGGATACATGTTGGGATTGGAATGTGATTATTCAATGCCGCAGGCGGCGGCGGCGCGTTAATTATTCGTTAGGCACGTCCGAGCAGTCCGCCGTCTTGCACTGGACCCAGCTTTCCGGGCCGATCACCGGGAAGGCGCTGTTCTTGGCGACGATGGTCTGGTTGACGATGACGGGGTGGACATTGGCGGCCGGCGTGCCGGCGGGCGCGTCCTGGAAGGCGGCGGCGGTGGCAACAGCACCCATGGCGGCCAGCAGGATGAAAGCGTAGCGGATCATTGTTCGTCCCCCCTTGGACTTCGTTGATGATCCTTATCTAGGGGGCGATCTGTCCAACCATAGGACGGTCTTGTAACCGGTTTGTGGTGGGTTGTGTTCAGTTTGGGGCAATTGCGGCGCTTGCCACAATTGAAAAGGGCCGCGCTCCCGGGGGGAGGCGGCCCTTAAACCGGCGAACCGGAAAGGTTTTTTACTGAGGGCGGGGTCCGCGGCCGGGCAGTTCGACCTTCTTCGGCATCGGCAGCAGGCCTTCGCGCTGCAGCTTCTTGCGCTGCAGCTTGCGGGCGCGGCGCACGGCCTCGGCCTTTTCGCGGGCCTTCTTCTCGGAGGGCTTCTCGTAATGTCCGCGGAGCTTCATCTCGCGGAAAATGCCCTCGCGCTGCATCTTCTTCTTGAGCGCCTTGAGAGCCTGATCGACATTGTTGTCACGGACGACGACTTGCAAGTTCTACCTCTGCAAACAGGGTTGGGTTGTTCAGAGGGCCTCCAAGGTCCCCCAGCGTGGGCGGCGAGTTAGCACAGAGTCTCAAGCCTGTCGAGGGGTCACCCTGTTGAAATGGCCCATTTTGCGGCCCGGGCGGGTCTCGCGCTTGCCATAGAGGTGGAGGTGAACCTGGGGCTCAGCCGCGAGTTCCCGCCAGCCATCGGCCTCGGCGCCAAGGAGATTGGTCATCACCACGTCGGCGTGGCGTTCCGGGCTCCCCAGCGGCCAGCCGCACACGGCCCGGATGTGCTGCTCGAACTGCGACACGGCGCAGGCATCCATGGTCCAGTGCCCCGAATTATGCACGCGGGGCGCGATTTCGTTGACGATCACGCGGTCGCCCGCCACGAACATCTCGACGCCGATCACCCCCACATAGTCGAGTGCCGCGATGATGCGGCTGCCGAAGTCCATGGCGGTCGCGGCGACGGCAGGGGTGATTTGGGCCGGAACGGTGGAGGTCTTGAGGATGTGATTCTCGTGACGGTTCTCGGGAACGTCATAGACCCTGACCTCGCCCGACCAGCTGCGCGCGGCGATCACCGAGATTTCCCGTTCGAAGCGCACGAAGCCCTCCAGCACCGCCGGCTGGCGTCCGATCTCGGCAAAGGCCTGGCCAAGGTCGGTGGTGTCGTAAATCTTGGTCTGGCCCTTGCCGTCATAGCCGAAGCGGCGGGTCTTCAGCACGGCCGGACGTCCGATCCGGCCGATTGCCGCTTCCAGCGAGGCGAGGTCCGAAACCTCGGCGAAGGGGGCGACGGGAATGCCGAGGCCTGAGATGAAGGTCTTTTCCGCGATCCGGTCCTGCGCCGTCTTCAGCGCGGACACACCCGGCGCCACCGGCACCAGGGCGTCGAGGAAGGCCGCCGTATCGCCCGGCACGTTCTCGAATTCATAGGTGACTACGTCGCATGTCGCAGCGAAGGCTTCGAGCGCCTTGAAGTCGTCATAGGCCGCCACCGTCTGCGCGGCCGAGACGGCGAAGGCGGGGCTGTCGGCTTCCGGCGCGTAGATGTGGCAGTCGAGCCCCAGCTGGCCAGCGGCGAGCGCCAGCATGCGGGCCAGCTGCCCGCCGCCGAGGATGCCCACGGTGGAACCGGGTGGCAGGGCAGACGAAACCTTCTTCATGCCTCGTCCTTCGGGCGTTCGGCGACGGCGGCCGTCTGCTCGGCGCGGAAGGCATCGAGACGCTTTGCAAGTGCCGTGTCGTTCAGCGACAGCACGCTCGCCGCCAGCAGGGCGGCGTTCACCGCCCCGGCCTTGCCGATGGCCAGCGTGCCGACCGGAATGCCCGCCGGCATCTGCACGATGGAGAGGAGCGAGTCCTGCCCCGACAGAGCCTTGGACTCGACCGGCACGCCAAAGACCGGAAGCGAGGTCATCGAGGCGGCCATGCCCGGAAGGTGTGCTGCGCCGCCCGCTCCGGCGATGATCACCTTGAAGCCGTTGTCGCGCGCTGCCGTGGCGAAGTCATAGAGCCGCCTGGGCGTGCGGTGGGCGGAGACGATGCGATCGTCATGAGCGATGCCCAGCTTGTCCAGTGTTTCGGCGGCGTGTTTCATGGTGGCCCAGTCGGACTGGCTGCCCATGATGATGGCGACGGGAGTGGTCACGAAGGTCAGTCCTCAGGCGATGATGTCGGGGATGAGCATGTTCTCGATGGCCTGGATCTTGTCCTTGATCTCAAGCTTCATCTTCTTCAGCCGGCGCAGCTGCAGCTGGTCGCCCGTGCCGGTCTGCTCGAGCGAATAGATCGCGGTGTCGAGGTCGCGGTGCTGGTGGATGAGGTTCTGCAGCTGCGTCCGGAGCTGCACCTCCTGTATCAAGTCCAGCTTCGGCATTGCGTCCCCGACAGTTCACGGATTTGTTTTCGGCGTTTCTTCACTAATGCCCTTTCCGCGTGTTCGACAAGCCCCCAACTCTGTGCGATGATGGTTCCAATCCATAGCCAAACAATGGAGGATCGCATGAGTCTTCAAGCGCATCTTGGCGAACTGCACGCGAAGCACAGGGCCCTCGAGGCCGAGCTCGCGGAAGCCATGAACCACCCGGCGTCATCGGACGCGGAAATCGCCGAACTCAAGCGCAAGAAACTCAAGCTCAAGGACGAAATCACCCGGCTCGAACACCAGCACGCCGCCTAAAGGCGTTCTGGATCAACAGCCTGGCGGCCGGGCCTTGTGCCAGTCGGTCGCACGTTCGTAGGCGTGGGCAGCGTTCAGCACCGTCCTGTCGTCGAACATGCGCCCGATCAGGTGCAGGCCTGCGGGCAGGCCCTTGGCGGTGAAGCCGCAGGGCACGCTGGCGGCGGGCTGCTGTGTGAGGTTGAAGGGATAGCTGAAAGGCGTCCAGTTCACCCATTTTCCGGTATTGTCGGGGGCGGCGGGTGCCAGCTTGCCGGCCTCGAAGGCGGGGATGGGCAGGGTGGGCGTCACCAGCAGGTCATAGCCTTCCATGAACTGGCGCATCTGGCTGCCCAGCGCGCCACGGGCCTTCACGGCGTCCTGGTAATCGTCGAGGCTGATCGCCATGGACTGCTCGACCACCTCGGCCAGCGCCGGGTCGAGCAGCTTCTTCTTGTCATCCGGCAGCTTGCCGAGCAGGGCCCGCGCGCCGGACCACCACAGCACCCGGAAGCACGCCGCCGGATCCTCGAAACCGGGGTCCACTTCCTCGACCTTGGCACCGAGCTCCTCCAGCACCTTCACCGCCGCCTTCACCAGCCTGGCGATCTCCGGATCGACCTTCACGTAGCCGAGCGTCGGGCTGAAGGCGACCTTCAGGCCCTTGATGCCCTTGGCGAGCTTCGCCGTGTAGTCGACCCCGTCGGACGGCAGCGAGGTCCAGTCGCGGGGGTCGGGCTGGGAGATCACGTTCATCAGCAGGCAGGCGTCTTCCACCGTGCGGGTCATCGGTCCCACATGGGCCACCGTGCCGAAGGGCGACAGCGGATAGGCCGGAACGCGCCCGAAGGACGGCTTGTGACCAAAGATGCCTGAGAAGCCCGCCGGAATGCGGATCGACCCGCCGCCATCGGTGCCGAGCGTCAAGGGCGCATAGCCAGCCGCCGCCGACGACGACGACCCGCCGGACGAGCCGCCCGGCGTCTTGCCCGTGTCCCACGGGTTGCGCGTGATGCCGGTCAGGGGCGAGTCCGTGACGCCTTTCCAGCCGAACTCCGGAGTGGTGGTTGCGCCGAGGAAAACGGCGCCGCACTCGCGCAGGCGCGCAACGCTCGGCGCATCCTGGTTCCAGTCCTGGTTCTTGTCGACGGTGCGCGAACCGCGCAGCGTCGGCCAGCCGCGCACCAGCAGCAGGTCCTTGATCAGCGTCGGCACGCCGTCGACCGGTCCCTGCGGCTCGGCCTTCATCCAGCGCCCTTCGCTCGCGCTGGCCTGGGCCAGCGCCTCCTCGGCGTGGACCGCCACCATGGCGTTCAGCGTCTTGTCATGGCGCTCGATCTGGGCGAGGCAGGCCTTGGCCACCTCGACGGGGGAGAACTTCTTCTTCGCATAGCCCTTCACGAGCTTCGCGGCGGACTTCCAGTGAAGGTCGGTCATGGCGTTCTCCTCGGGTCGGCGGAATTACTTCTCCCGCGCCTTGCTCAGTGCGTCCTTGAACTGCGGCAGCAGGTCGGCATTGGTGGCGAGGATGTTGCCGCTCTCCATCGGGTTCTTGTCGCCGTCGGGGTCAGCAACGAATCCGCCCGCTTCCTTGACCAGCAGGATGCCGGCCGCGATGTCCCAGGCGTGGATGTTGCGGCACACCATGGCGTCGAAGCGGCCGGCCGCGACATAGGCCAGCGAGAGGGCCGCCGAGCCGGTGCCGCGGATGCCGACGACGCGCGCCTGCAGCACCGAGAGTTCGGCGCGCGACAGGGGCAGGTCCTTGCCGCCGCGGTGCGGCATCTCATAGCTCACCAGCGTGTCGTGGATGTCGCTGCGCTGGGCCACGCGCATGCGCTTGTTGTTGAGGAAGGCGCCGCCGCCCTTTTCGGCGGAATACATTTCGTCCGTGATCGGATTGTAGGTGAGCGCCGCGACGAGTTCGCCCTTGCGCTCGAGCGCCACGGTGATGGCGAAGAACGGCACCGAATGCATGAAGTTCATGGTGCCGTCGATCGGGTCGATGATGAAGCGGTGATCCGGGTCGGTGCCGGGGACGGAACCCGTCTCCTCGGTCAGGAAGGCATAGCCCGGCCTGACCTTGGCCAGTTCCTCGCGCAGGAACTTGTCGACCTTCTGGTCGGCGATGGTGACGTAGTCGCCCGGCGCCTTCTGGGAAACCTGCAGGTTGGCGAGCTCGCCATAATCGCGCTGCAGCGAGCGGGCGGCCTTGCGGACGGCGGCGGTCATGACGGTGAGGACGGGGGAGGACACGGCGGCAAACTTCCTTGCGAAACCTGGATGGATGAGGCCCGATAGCAGGAACTCCGCGGCAGGGGAAGCAACTGCCTGATTTGCCGGCCGCGGCGCCCTAGCCGAACAGCGCGTGGAAAAACGCCACGACGCCCGCATAGAGGGCGGAAGACACCGCGGCGAGGATCGCCACAGAGGCTGCCGACAGCACATAGCCCGCGATGACCGCCGCCCCGTCGCGTTCGGCCAGGCCCAGCGCCAGGCAGGCGATGGCGGCGGCGGGCGGAATGTTGCCGAAGGGGATGGGCAGGAACAGGATCAGCGCCAGCGGGAAGGCAACGAGCCCGATCAGCCGCTCCGCCAGATGCGGCACCACGATGAAGCCGAGCCGCGGCTTCAGGATGCGCTCCAGCCTGGCCATGACGGGCGTCACCTTGCCGACGAAGCGTTCCAGCATCTCCTTCGAGATGCGGCGCCGGCGGATCGTTTGCGGCAGCCACAGCGTCTGCCGCCCCACCATCACCTGCCAGGTGAGGATGACCAGCGGCAGCCCGAGGATCGCCGAGGTGCCGGGCGGCATCGGAATGGCGTTGGGCACCGCGAAGATGAACAGCAGCGCCCCGAAGGCCCGCTCGCCGAGCGAATCCGCCAGTTCGCCGATGGTGGTGTCCTGGGTCGAATCCATCGACCGCACGATGTCCGAAAGCCGGACCGGCCTCTGCGGCCCGTGAAGGCCGCCGTCATACGCGGGTGGAACGTCCTGCTGCACGAAATCTCCCATGTCCTTGCTCAGGCCCAACTATATGGGGATGGGGTGAGGCTTGTCCCAGCCGCAATGCGCGTCGAGGATCAGGTTGCCGAAAGGGCCCTCATCCGGCCTGTCGGCCCACCTTCTCCCATCCCTGCGGGACGGGAGAAGGAGTTTGGGAAAGATCGCGCCACGAGTCCTTCTCCCGTCGCGGCGCGATGGGAGAAGGTGCCCGACAGGGCGGATGAGGGCCTCCCACCGCGAGTCCGGCCTGTCACGCTGCCGTGCTGGGATAGCCCGCGTCATTCAGCGCCTTCGCCACTGCCGCCGCGGAAACGGCGCTTGCCACCGTCACGGTCTTGCCCGCGACGTCCGCCGTCACCTCCGCTGCCGGGTCGATTGCCTTCACCGCCCTGGTGATGCTCGCCACGCAGTGGCCGCAGCTCATGTCGGGAACCTTGAATTTCATGCGCGTGTCTCCTGGGGCACCTGCCTGCCATAGCACATGGCGATTGCCAACGTGGCAAGGTCAAGCGGCGAGACCAGCGGCTAAAGGCTTCCCGGCGCCGGGGCGAAGCGCGTGCTCGAGGCCAGCGCCCAGGGCTCCTCGAAGAGGGTGCCCTTGGCGCCACGCAGCAGTTCGCCCGGGTGCAGCGAAGGATAGCGGTCGTTGAAGCTGTGGATGCGGCCGTCCGCGCCGCGGCGCATGATGTGCTGGGGCATCAGCTGCCGCGGGGTGTCGAGCCCCGCGGCGGCGAGGATTTCGGCCAGCGACCTCACCGTCTCCTGGTGGAAGCGCGCCACGCGCTCGGCCTTGTCGGACACGTCGAGGGCGCGCTGGCGCATCGGGTCCTGGGTGGCGACACCGGTCGGGCAGGCGCCGGTGTGGCAATGCTGGGCCTGGATGCAGCCGATGGCGAACATGAAGCCGCGCGCCGCGTTGCACCAGTCCGCCCCCAGCGCCATGACGCGGGCCATGTCGAATCCCGAGATGATCTTGCCGGCACAGCCCAGCCGGATGTCGTGGCGGAGATCTGCGCCCACCAGGGCCGCATTGACGAAGGCCAGGCCGTCGCGCAGCGGCATGCCGATATGGTCCATGAACTCGAGCGGTGCCGCACCCGTGCCGCCCTCCTTGCCGTCGACCACGATGAAATCGGGCTTCAGCCCGGTCTCGAGCATGGCCTTGACGATGCCGAGGAACTCCCACGGATGGCCGATGCACAGCTTGAAGCCGACGGGCTTGCCGCCCGACAGGGCGCGCAGCTGGTCGAGGAACTGCAGCAGCCCGATGGGTGTCGAGAAGGCCGCGTGGCAGGCCGGCGACACGCAGTCGCGGTCCATCGGCACGCCGCGGATCGCCGCGATCTCGGCCGTGATCTTGGCCTTCGGCAGCACGCCGCCATGGCCCGGCTTGGCGCCCTGGCTCAACTTCACCTCGATCATCCGGATCTGCGGGTCGGCGGCCGCCGCGGCGAAGCGGTCGGGGTCGAAGCCGCCGTCGGAGGCCCTGCAGCCGAAATAGCCCGAGCCGATCTCCCAGATCAGGTCGCCGCCCGCCTCGCGGTGATAGGGGCTGACGCCGCCCTCGCCGGTGTCATGGGCGAAGCCGCCCAGCCTCGCGCCGCGGTTCAGCGCCCGGATGGCGTTGGATGACAGCGCGCCGAAGCTCATCGCCGAAATGTTGAACACCGAGGCATCATAGGGCTGGCGGCAGGCCGGCCCGCCGATCAGCGTGCGGAAGCCCTGGGTGGCCGCGGGCCGCGGGGCGATCGAGTGGTGCAGCCATTCATAGTGGCTGTCATAGACATTGTAGTGGGTGCCGAAGGGCCGCTTGTCGAGCTGGTTCTTGGCGCGCTGATAGACGATGGCGCGTTTGTCGCGCGCAAACGGCATGCCGCTCTTGTCGTCCTCGAAGAAATACTGGCGGATCTCGGGCCGGATGTCCTCGAGCAGGAAGCGCAGGTGCCCGATGATCGGATAGTTGCGCAGCACCGCGTGGCGGGTCTGGAACAGGTCGCGCACCCCGACGAGCGACAAGGGCAGGGTGACCGCCATCCCGACCAGCGCCTGCTCCCGCCAGTCCGGCAGGGCCAGCGCCAGCCCGGCCAGCAGCAGCGAACCGGCAATGGCCAGCGTCAGGGCGAGGAAGCGTTTCTCGAAAGGCAGCATCAAGAGATCACGACGACCTTTTGATGCAGTGTGTGTGCAGTGTGTGACAGTTGGGTTAAGACCGCCCCGTCACCCCGGCCATGCCCGCCCGGCGGGGCGGGCGCAATGGTGCCGGCCTACTTGTCCTGGTCGGCGAGGAACATGTCCACCGCCGCGCTGAACCGCGCGTAGGACTGGAACAGGAAGGCATGGCCGCCGGTGAAGTAGGCCGTCCAGGCGAAGGGGATCTGGCCGGCGATGATCTCGGCGTTCTTCGGCGGGTCGATGATGTCGTCCTTGCCGGCAGTCACCAGCACCGGGGTGGTGATGGTGTGGAGCGCATCGTAGTTCGCGTCGTTGCCTTCCCACAGCGTGGTGCGGGCGCGATCCTGGCGCAGCGTGGTCTCCTTCGACACGGCGAAGTCGTCCGGCATGCTGCCGCTCTTCACCGCCGCCTCGAGCCGCTCCACCGTCGTCTTGGCGGCCGCGCGTCCGGCATCGCTGTCGGGGTAGGTGAGGTAGAGCTTCTTCCACTTTTCGACGTTGGGATTGTTGAGCTCCATCTCGACCTCCTTGGTGGCCGGGTCGTTGTGGGTGCCGCCCGGATCGGCCGAGACCAGCACCAGCTTGTTCAGCACCTCCGGATGACGGATCGCCAGTTGCTGCCCGATGCGCGCACCCATCGACCAGGCGAGCACGTCGGGCTTGTCGAGCTTCAGCGCGCCGATCAAGGCCGCGGCATCATCCGCCATCTGCGGGATCGTGGTGTTGTTCTCGACCGTATCGGTCGACAGGCCGACACCGCGGTTGTCGAACAGGATCAGCGTGTGGTGCTTCTCGAGCGCGGTGAGGAGGGCGGGATCCCACAGGCTCATCGAGGACATGAAGCCGTTGATCATCAGCAGCGGCTTGCCGTGGCCGCGCATGTAATAGGCCAGCGACACGCCGTTGACCTCGGCATGCTTGATCTTCGGCCTGAAGCCCGCCTCGGCGGCGGCGGAGCCGGCGCAAAGCGCCACGGCGGCAAGCAGGCTGGCGGCGATGACAGTGCGTTTCATGGTGCGGATCCTTGATCAGACGAGGTGGTTTCTTGCCCGCCCGACGGCCCGTGCCGCTGCACGGCCGCCGAACGGCACGCTTGGCGTGCACGGCTATGCGCTAATGAGAAAATCTTCAAGCGGGTAGTTCTACGAAGGTGAACGGGCGGCGCCCGGTCAGCTGTGCAGCGCGCCAAGCTGTCGGGCTCAGGACGGCGGAGACGGTGACCCTGCAACCGCGGCAGGCGCGGTCCGGGGTGTGGCTTGAAATCGCCCCTTGACCCTCCCATGATGGGAGGGTCCATATCCCGGTCATACCGAGGATGTCACCGTGAACCAGATTTCGCCGCCGCTTCAAAGCTTCCCCGTCGAGGGCATGACCTGTGCCTCCTGCGTGCGGCGCGTGGAGAAGGCCATCGCGGCCGTGCCGGGCGTCGAGAGCGCGTCGGTCAATCTCGCCACCGAGCGCGCCGACGTGCGCCTCGCCGAACCGGCGACGTCCGAGGCCGTCATCGCCGCCATCCAGGGTGCGGGTTACGAGGTGGCCAGCCAGACCATCGATCTCGGCGTCGAGGGCATGACCTGCGCCTCCTGCGTCAGGCGCGTGGAGAAGGCCATCGACGGCGTGCCGGGTGTCGTCTCCGCCGCCGTCAACCTCGCCACCGAGCGTGCGACGGTGAAGCTGGTGGCCGGCACGCCGCTGTCATCGGTCGAAGCCGCCATCCGCCAGGCGGGCTACGCGCCGCGCCGTCTCGACCATGCCGGCGCCGATGCCCATCAGGCGGCGAAGGACGAGGACTATCACAAGCTGAAGCGCGACGTCACCGTCGCCGCCGTGTTCACCTTGCCGCTCTTCGTGATGGAGATGGGCGCCCACCTCATTCCGGCCGTCGGACACTGGCTGCATGGCATGGATCGCTTCACGCTCTATGTCTTCTATTTCGTGCTCGCCAGCATCGTGCAGTTCGGGCCGGGAATGCGCTTCTACAGGAAGGGCATTCCCAACCTGCTGAAGCTGGCGCCCGACATGAACTCGCTCGTCGTGCTCGGCTCGTCCGCCGCCTGGGGCTATTCCGTCGTCGCCACCTTCTGGCCATCACTGCTGCCCGCCGGCACCGCCAATGTCTATTACGAAGCCTCCGCCGTCATCGTGACGCTCATCCTGCTCGGCCGCCTGCTCGAAGCGCGCGCCAAGGGCCGCACCAGCGCGGCGGTCGCCAAGCTCGTCGGGCTCCAGGCCAAGTCGGCACGCGTCGCGCGCGATGGCGGGATCGTCGACATTCCGCTCGACCAGGTGATCGCGGGTGACGTCGTGCAGGTGCGCCCGGGCGAGAGGCTGCCGGTCGACGGCGTGGTGGTGGCGGGCCAGTCCTTCGTCGATCAGTCGATGATCACCGGCGAGCCCGTTCCCGTCGCCAAGGGCGAGGGCGCGGAGGTGGTCGGCGGCACCATCAACACCACCGGCAGCTTCACCTATCGCGCCACCCGCGTGGGGGCGGACACGCTCTTGGCCCAGATCATCCGCATGGTGGAGCAGGCGCAGGGCGCCAAGCTGCCGGTCCAGGCGCTGGTCGACCGCATCACCGCATGGTTCGTGCCCGCCGTGATGGCGGTGGCCGCCGTCACCTTTCTCGTCTGGCTCGCCTTCGGGCCGCCGCCGGCGCTCACCTTCGGCCTCGTCAACGCGGTGGCCGTGCTCATCATCGCCTGTCCCTGCGCCATGGGGCTGGCGACGCCCACCTCGATCATGGTCGGCACCGGCCGTGCCGCCGAACTGGGCGTTCTCTTCCGCAAGGGCGAGGCGCTGCAGTCGCTGCGCGACGTGACGATCGTCGCGGTCGACAAGACCGGCACCCTCACCGAGGGCCGGCCGGAGCTCACCGATTTCGAGGTGCAGGGCTTTGCGCCGGACGAAGCGCTGGCCCTTGTCGCGTCCGTCGAGAGCCCGTCGGAGCATCCCATCGCCGCGGCAATCGTCAGTGCGGCGAAGGACAAGGGTCTCGCGGTCCCGGCCGTTGACGGCTTCGAGGCCGTGCCCGGCTTCGGCGCGCGCGGCCGCGTTGACGGTCACGAGGTTGCGGTTGGTGCCGACCGCTACATGGTGAAGCTCGGTCTCGACGTCTCCGCCTTCGCCGCGAGCGCGCAGCGTTTGGGTGAGCAAGGCAAGACCCCGCTCTACGCCGCCATCGACGGCAGGCTCGCCGCCATCATCGCGGTGGCCGACCCGGTGAAGCCGACCACACCGGCAGCCCTCGCCGCACTCCATGCCATGGGCCTCAGGGTCGCGATGATCACCGGCGACAACCGCCGCACGGCGCAAGCCATCGCCAAGACGCTCGGCATCGATGAGGTGGTGGCCGAGGTGCTGCCCGAAGGCAAGGTCGAGGCCGTCGCGCGCCTCAAGGCCAAAGGCCGCCTCGCCTTCGTCGGCGACGGCATCAACGATGCGCCGGCGCTGGCCGCGGCGGACGTCGGCATCGCCATCGGCACCGGCACCGACATCGCCATCGAGAGCGCCGACGTGGTGCTGATGTCGGGCGACCTGCGCGGGGTGGCCACCGCCATCGGCCTCTCGCAGGCGGTGATCCGCAACATCGGGGAAAACCTGTTCTGGGCCTTCGCCTACAACGTGCTGCTCATCCCCGTCGCCGCCGGGGCGCTCTATCCGGTGAACGGCACGCTGCTCTCGCCGATGATCGGGGCGGGGGCCATGGCGTTGTCCAGCGTCTTCGTCGTCAGCAATGCCCTGCGCCTCAGGCGCTACCGTCCGAAGGAGGTCACGGCATGAACATCGGTGAAGCTGCAAACCATTCCGGCGTGTCGGCCAAGATGATCCGCTACTACGAGGAGGTTGGTCTCATCCGCCATCCGGCGCGCAACCGGAATGGCTACCGCAGCTACGACAAGAACAACATTCACGAGCTGAAATTCATCCGCCGGGCGCGCGATCTGGGCTTCACCGTGGAGCAGATTTCCGCGCTCATGCATCTCTGGCGCGACCGCGGCCGGGCCAGCGCCGACGTCAAGCGCATGGCGCTGGAGCAGGTCGCGGCCCTCGAGGCCAAGCAGCGCGAGATCGCCGAAATGGCCAACACCCTGAAGCACCTGGCTGCCAACTGCCATGGCGACGGGCGGCCCGAGTGCCCGATCCTCGAAAGCCTCGCCGAGGGCTGCGACCACGCCAGACCCACCCATCTCGGCAAGGGGTTCGAGAAGCTCGGAAAGTCACGGTCTTAAGAGATCACGATATTAAACGATTGCACTCTTTGCGCTGCCGTTCCGCGACGGCGGCCTCGAGAACCGCCGATGGTATCGTTTTCAACACCCGCAGCAGCCCGCCCACGGGCATCGCCGACAGCGCCTCCATCAACACGAGTTCGTTGAAAGCATTGCGCGTTTCACGATCGATGCGGGGCTGCGGGGCATTGCTGGACATGGTCTCTCCGAATTGTCTGAGAACGTTTGTAGCACCGCTCCGCCACACCACCCGCTTTCCCCGCCGCCAAGGTTGCCGCACCCTCACCGGATGAGTGGCAATTTTATCGGTAATCCAAGGGCTGACATTCCACCGGCAAACTGTTCGCGCCGGCCCTCGCCTAGCGCTGGACTGCTGCCCGCACGAAACCGGTGCGGCCGACACCGAAGGGAATTGATATTGCACTGCAAAGTTGTTGGCTGGGGGACTAGGATTCGAACCTAGACTAGCGGAGTCAGAGTCCGCGGTCCTACCGTTAGACGATCCCCCAACGGCGATGCCGCGGACAGATAGCGGCTGAGGTGCGGTTGCGCAAGGGGTATCTGGGTCAGCTGCGGATCTGGCGGATCAGGCTGGCGAGGCTCTGGCGTTCTTCGCCGTCGGCGGGCCTCGCGGCGGCGGAGGCGGCGAGGCGGCGCAGGGGGGCGGCGAGGTCTGACGCCGCGGCGGACGGCACTGCCTGCTGGCCGAAGGTCGCCTGCTGGGGCACGTCGAAGACGGTGCCTTCGGGAGCGAAGCTCTGGGCGCGCCAGCGCAGCACGATGTCCTGCAGGAAATTGTCCTCGGGCATTTCGCGGGCCCAGCTCGCGGTCACCGAACCGGTGTTGCTCATCGGCCATTGGGCGGCCGGCAGCACGTCGAACTTGATCCGGGTGGGCAGCGCCACGCCTTCGCCGAAGGTGATGGCTTCGCCCGTGCCCATGTTCGGCATGAAGTCGAGCAGGCTCGAGGCGGCGTCCGAGATGCCGGCGCGCAGGATCGCCTGGTCGCGCTCGTTGACGAGCCGCATCGAGAAGATGGTGTTGCACTGCGACAGGATGGTGGCGTCGAGTTCCGCCGGGCGCTGCGACACGATGCACAGCGAGATGCCGTATTTGCGGCCCTCCTTGGCAATGCGCGAGATCGAGCGCTTGGTGGGCTCGAAGCCCAGCGTGCGGTCCACCGGAACGTAGCGGTGGGCCTCCTCGCAGACGAAGGTGATGGGGATGCGGCCCGCACTCCACACGCCGAAATCGAAGGCCAGCCGCGCCAGCACCGAGACCACCACGTTGACGATTTCGGACGGCAGGCCGCCCAGTTCGAGGATGGCGATGGGCTTGCCGTTCACCGGAATGCGGAACAGCCGGGCCAGCACCTGGGACATGGTGTCCTGCACGGTGAGCGAGCCGAACATGAAGGCATAGCGGCTGTCGCGGTTGATCGCCTCGAGCCTGGCCTTCAGGCGCTTGTAGGGGGCGAGTTCGCCGCGCAGGTCGAGCTTGCCCATGTGCTCGTCGATGATGCCGATCAGGTCCGACGAGCGGTAGGGCACGGGCGTGTCGACGCCGATCGAGGAGGGCTCGGCCTGCTCGCGCGCCCGCTGCAGGGCGGGGCGCTCGCGGCGCTGGTTGTTCATGTAGCGCAGCTTGGCGATGGGGATCATCTCGCGCAGCACCTCGACGTCCGGTTCGCGGTTGGGCTGCTGGCCGATGAGGATCTCCACGATCTCCTCGAAATTGAGGAGCCAGAACGGCAGGTTCATGTTGGTGGGGCTGATGACTTCGGCGATGTCGCGGAAGGCGTGGGCGTATTCGCGGTGGACGTCGAGCAGCAGCACGTGGCCCTGCGGGTTCTTTTCGAGGATGCGGCGCAGCAGCAGGGCCACGGTGCAGGACTTGCCGGTGCCGGTGGCGCCCAGGATGGCGAAATGCTTGCCGAGCATCTCGTCGATCCGCACCATCGCGGGAATGCTCTCGTCCTGGGTGATGTGGCCGACCCTGATCGCGGTGTCGTTGTCGTAGGCATAGGCCCGCTCGAGCTCGCGCTTCGAGGCGCGGAACACGCTGTCGCCGAGCGAGGGATAGCACGAGACGCCGCGGCGGAAGGTCAGGGGTTCGCCGTTGTCGTCCTTGGGCAGCTCGCCGAGGAACTCGACCTCGATGATGCGCAGTTCCGGCTCGTCCGGCGTCTGGCTCGGCATCGGCGCGGAGAGCGCCGACACGATGCACAGCGAGATCGTGCGGGGCGTGTCGACGCGCAGCAGCGTTCCGATCTCGGGAGTCTTGGCGCGGGCGTCGGCATCGCCCGAACCGTCGATGAGGATGACCGCATGGGCACCGGTGACCGCGACGATGCGCCCGATGCGGTTGGAAATCGTCAATGGCTGTGAGGTCGGCATGGCGCTCTCAATGAAGGTTGCTGTCGTCCGCCGGGCCGTGGATCAGCGGAAGTGTGACGGTGATGCGGGTGCCCGCCCCTTTCTGCGAGGCGATGACGAGGTCGCCGCCATGCAGCCGGGCCAGCGCGAATGCGATGGGCAGGCCGAGGCCGGTGCCCTCGTTGCGCCGGTTGAAGCCTGAATCGACCTGGCCGAAGGGCCGGAGGGCCGTTTCGATCTCATCGGGCGACATGCCGATGCCGGTATCCACGACCTCGATCCGCGCCCAGGCCCCGGACGCCGCGGCGGTGATCCGGATGCGGCCGCCTTCGGGGGTGAACTTCACGGCATTGCCGAGCAGGTTGATGAGGATCTGCTTCAGCCGCAGCGGATCGGCGAGCAGGGGCGGCAGGTCCGGGTCGATACTGTGCTCGACGGTGATCTGCTTTTCCCGCGCCTTGGCCTCGACGATGAGCAGGCAGGAGGCGAGGACGGGCTCGAGCTCGACCGGCTCCACCTCGACGCCGAGCTTGCCGGCCTGGATCTTGGAGATGTCGAGGATGCCGTTGATGAGTTCGAGCAGGTGCTCGGCCGCCTGCTTGATGTAGCCGGTATACTGATGGACCTTCTCGGGGCTGGTCGCGGTCTTCGTGTGCAGCATGTCCGAGAAGCCGATGATGGCATTGAGCGGGGTGCGGAGCTCATGGCTCATGTTGGCGATGAATTCCGACTTGGCCTTGGAGGCGAGCTCGGCATCGACCTTGGCGGCCTGCAGCGCGATCGCCTGCTTGCGCTGCGGGATGGCGAGCCCGAGATGGTCGGAGAACTCGCCGATCAGCGAACCGTCCTTGAACCACTTTGGGCCGAAACTACGCATTACTCACCTGCAAGTTACATCGCCATTTGTCACCCGATGTCTCAACTTCAGGTTAATGTCCCCGCCGGTTCCGGATGGAGAATTGCTTTGTGAGGGGGGGCCGAAACTGTTACATTCCGGATAACGCAATGATTGTAAGGGCGGCCGCCGCCGCTCCGGTCCTCCGTCGAGCCCGGTTGCCCTTGAAAGGTTTGGACGTGGATGCGACCAGCAGGCCGGGCAAGGACCGGTCACGGCGCAAACCGGCGGCCGGGGCTTCCCATGCCCGGAAACCGCCGGTTTCGCGCGAGCAGCCGCCGGGGGGCCTGTATGGCGCCCTCGATCTCGGCACGAACAACTGCCGCCTTCTGATCGCGACACCGGCGGCCGCGGGCTTTTCCGTGGTCGACGCATTCTCCCGCATCGTGCGGCTCGGCGAACGGCTGGCCCAGACCGGGCGGCTGAGCG
This sequence comes from uncultured Alphaproteobacteria bacterium, assembly GCA_945957365.1. Lineage (GTDB taxonomy): Bacteria > Pseudomonadota > Alphaproteobacteria > Rhizobiales > Aestuariivirgaceae > Aestuariivirga. The sequence continues at coordinate 58,378 of CAMFKI010000022.1, forward strand.
AGGAGGCCATGGACCGCACCATCGAGGCGCTCAGGGTCTGCGCCAACAAGCTGCGCTGGCGCAACGTCGAGCGGGTACGGCTGGTGGCGACCGAGGCCTGCCGCATGGCGGAGAACGGCCCGGCCTTCATCGCACGGGTGAAGGCGGAAACCGGGCTCCGGCTGGAAATCATCGACCGCGAGACCGAGGCGGGCCTCGCCGCCGTTGGCGCCGAGCCGCTGGTCGACCAGCTGGCCGAGACGGCGCTGGTCTTCGACATCGGCGGCGGCTCGACGGAGGTGCTGTGGATGCGGCGGGCGGGGGCGCGGTTCGAGACCGTGGCCTGGACGTCGCTGGCGGCCGGCGTCGTCACCATTTCGGAACGCTTCGGCGGCGGCATGGACGTGACGCCCGATTCCTTCGCGGCCATGCGCGATCACCTGCGGCCGATGCTGCGCGACTTCGCGGGCCGGGTGTCGGCGGCCAATGGCGGCGCACCTCCCGTGCCGTCGCACCTGCTCGGAACGTCCGGAACGGTGACCACCATCGCGGGCGTGCAGCTGGGCCTGCAGCGCTACGACCGGGCGCGCGTCGATGGCTGCTGGCTCGACAGCGACGACATCGGCGCGGTGACCAGCAGGCTGCTGCACCTCACCTACGAACAGCGGGCCGCCAACCCCTGCATCGGGCGCGAGCGCGCCGACCTCGTGTTGGCGGGCTGCGCGATCCTCGAGGAGATCCGACTGGCCTTCCCGGCGCAGCGCATCCGCGTGGCGGACCGGGGCCTGCGCGAGGGCATCCTCACCATGCTGATGAAGGAAGACGGAACCTACGGGGGTGCGGCATGAGCAGGCCTGGAAGCGGCAAGAAGCCGGGCGTGCGCCTCAAGGTGCGGGTGAAGACCGGCAAGGGCCGCACCGTGTCGCAGAAGAACTGGCTGGAGCGCCAGCTCAACGATCCTTACGTGCAGGAGGCGCGGAAGCAGGGCTATCGCTCGCGCGCCGCCTTCAAGCTCACCGAGATCGACGACAAGTACAAGTTCCTGAAGCCCGGCGGCCGCATCGTCGACCTGGGTGCGGCCCCCGGCGGCTGGAGCCAGGTTGCGGTGAAGCGCACCAAGGCGGAAGAGGGCCGTGGCAAGGTGATCGCCATCGACATGCATGGCATGGACCCGATCGCCGCCGTGACCATCTTCAAGAAGGACTTCCTCGAGGAGGATGCACCGGCGTTGCTGATCGAGGCGCTGGGCGGCGAGAAGGCGGACTGCGTGCTCTCCGACATGGCGGCCCATGCGACGGGCCACCGCCAGACCGACCACATCAACATCATGGCGCTGGCCGAGGCGGGTTATGAATTCGCGAAGGAAGTGCTGAAGCCCGGCGGCACCTATCTCGCCAAGGTGCTGCGCGGCGGCACCGAGGGCGACATGCTGAAGATGATGAAGAAGGACTTCGCCAGCGTGCGCCACGTGAAGCCGATGGCGAGCCGCGACGACTCGGCCGAACTCTTCGTGCTGGCGATGGGATTTCGCGGCGCGGAACAGAAAGGCGCTTCCTAGAGCGGCAGGCTGAAATGCTTTTCAGCCTATTACACGAATTTAGTCCTTGACAGCGCGCGCTCGTCGTGCTAGAAGGGCGCAATGTCCAAAGATCTCTTCTTCGCCATGGCCGGGCTCGTCCCGGCCATTTTCGTTTTGGGCGCCTGGCTCCGATCGTTCTACCGGCTCGCCACCACGTGCGGCTTGGTGCGGTCGCGGGCCTGGGCCTCGCGCCGGGCGATGCCTTCGATGAAGCTGTCGATGAAGGGCGTCGCCGGGCGTTCGAGGATTTCCGCCGCGGTGCCCACCTGTTCGATGCGGCCCTGGTCGAGGATGGCGATGCGGTCGGCGAGTTCGAAGGCCTCGTCCTGGTCGTGGGTGACGAAGAGCGTGGTGTGGCCGGTGCGCTGGTGGAGCTCGCGCAGCCACTTGCGCAGGTCCTTCCTGACGCGTGCGTCGAGCGCGCCGAAGGGTTCATCGAGCAGCAGCACGCGCGGCTCGATGGCGAGTGCGCGGGCAAGCGCCACGCGCTGCCGCTGCCCGCCCGAGAGCTGGGCGGGATACCGCGCCTCGAGCCCGTCGAGCTGGACGAGGTGCAGCAGCTCCAGCACCTTCGACTTGATCGCCGCTTCGGAAGGCCGCGAGCTGCGCGGCCGGGCGCGCAGGCCGAAGGCGATGTTGTCGATCACGCGCATGTGCCTGAACAGTGCATATTGCTGGAACACGAAGCCGATGCGGCGTTCGCGCAGAGAGAGCGTGTTGGCATCGATGTCACCGAACAGAACCTGGCCGGCATCGGGCTGCTCGAGACCGGCGATGGCGCGCAACAGCGTGGTCTTGCCCGAGCCTGAAGGACCGAGCAGTGCAACGAGCTCGCCGGCCTCGACATCGAGCGAGACGCCCTTCAGCGCCGGATACCGGCCGAAGGTCTTTTCCAGGTTCCTGACGCGGACGGGAACGGACATGGGGTGTCTCCTTGATCTAGTGGCGGCGGCTCGTCGCGGCGAGTTCGCCGGCAAAGCGCCATTCGAGGAAGGTCTTGGCCAGCAGCGTGACGAGCGCGAGGCCGGCCAGCAGCGAGGCCACCGCGAAGGCGCCGACGAAGTTGTAGTCGTTATAAAGAATCTCGATGTGCAGCGGCATGGTGTTGGTGAGGCCGCGGATGTGGCCCGACACCACCGACACCGCACCGAACTCGCCCATGGCGCGGGCGTTGCACAGCAGCACGCCATAGAGCAGGGCCCACTTGACGTTGGGCAGCGTCACCTTGAGGAAGGTGTACCAGCCCGACGCGCCGAGCATCAGCGCGGCTTCCTCTTCGGACGTTCCCTGCGACTGCATGAGCGGGATCAGCTCGCGCGCCACGAAGGGGAAGGTGACGAGCACGGTGGCCAGAACGATGCCGGGCACCGCGAAGATGATGTGGATGTTATGCTGGTCGAGCCATGGGCCAAGCCAGCCTTGCGCGCCGAACAGCAGCACGTAGACGAGGCCCGAGATGACGGGCGAGATCGAGAACGGCAGGTCGATCAGCGTCAGCAGCAGGTTCTTGCCCCTGAACTCGAACTTGGCGATGGCCCAGGAAGCGGCAAGGCCGACGGCGGCATTGAACGGCACGGCGATGGCGGCGACCAGCAGGGTGAGGCGGATGGCGGCCAGCGTGTCCGGATCGGCGAAGGTGCCGAACAGCGTGCCCCAGCCCTTGCGCAGCGCCTCGATGAAGACGGTGACGAGCGGAAAGAACAGGATGGCGCCAAGGAACAGTCCGGCGACCGCGATCAGCACGGCCTTGGTCGGGGCCGTCTCGCTGGTGGCGCGCTCGGGGTGATGGCTGAGCGGAAGGAAGCGGTCAGACATTGCCATGTTTGGTCCGGCTCCAGCCCTGGATGGCGTTGATGAGGAAGAGCATGGCGAACGAGATCGCCAGCATCAGCGTGGCGATGACGGTGGCGCCGCCATAGTCGAACTCCTCGAGCTTGATGACGATCAGCAGCGGCGCGATTTCCGAGACGAGCGGAATGTTGCCGGCGATGAAGATGACCGAGCCGTATTCGCCCACACCGCGCGCGAAGGCCAGCGCGAAGCCGGTGAGGAGTGCGGGATAGACATGCGGCAGCACCACCTGGAACACGGTGCGGAGCCGGCTGGCGCCGAGCAGTGCGGATGCTTCCTCGATGTCGCTTTCCACTTCCTCGAGGACGGGCTGCACGGTGCGCACCACGAAGGGCAGGCCGATGAAGACGAGGGCCAGCACGATGCCGAGCGGCGTGTAGGCGATCTTGAGGCCGAACTGCTGGGCAATCGACCCGATGGGACCGTTCGGCGCATAGATCGCGGCCATGGAAATGCCCGCGACGGCGGTGGGAAGTGCGAAGGGCAGGTCGACGGCGGCATCGATGATGCGGCGGCCGGGGAAGCGGTAGCGCACCAGCACCCAGGCGATGAGCAGGCCGAACACCGTGTTGACGAGCGCCGCGATCAACGCGGTGCCGAAGGACAGGCGCAGGGCCGCGAGCGTGCGCGGATCGCGCGCGATGGCGAAGAAGTCGGCCGGGCCGATCGAGGCCGCCCGCAGCACGAGGGCGGCGAGCGGGATGAGCACGATGAGGCTGAGGGCGGCCAGCGTGAAACCGAGCGCCAACCCGAAACCGGGAAGGGCGCTCGGCTGCCGCAGGGAGGACGGCAGGAAGGACATCAGTTGGTCGGCTTGTAGATCTGGTCGAAGATCGCGCCGTCGGCGAAGAATTCGTTCTGCGCTTTGGTCCAGCCGCCGAAGTCCTTGTCGATCGACACGAGGTCGATCTTGGGGAAGCGGGCGAGGTCGGCGGGGTCCGCCGAGGAGGGATCGACCGGGCGGAAGAAGTTCCGGGCGGCGAGCTTCTGGCCTTCCGGGGAATAGAGGAATTTCAGGTAGGCCTCGGCCACATCCAGGTTGCCCTTTGCCTTGGCGTTGCCTTCGACGACGGCCACCGGCGGCTCGGCCTTGATCGAGAGCGAGGGCACGACGATGTCGAAGTTGTCGGCGCCGAATTCCTTCTGGACGAGGAAGGCCTCGTTTTCCCAGCTGATCAGCACGTCGCCGATGCCGCGCTGGGCGAAGGTGGTGGTGGAGCCGCGCGCGCCGGTGTCGAGCACCGGCACGTTGCGATAGAGATCCGCCACCCATTGCTTGGTCTTGGCCTCGTCACCGCCGGTCGCCTTCTCGGCATAGGCCCAGGCGGCCAGATAATTCCAGCGGGCACCGCCGGAGGTCTTGGGATTGGGCGTGATGACCTGCACGCCGTCCTTCACCAGGTCGTTCCAGTCCTTGATGCCCTTGGGGTTGCCCTTGCGGACCACGAACACGATGGTGGAGGTGTAGGGCGCGGAGTTATTGGGCAGCTTCGAGGCCCAGTCCTTCGGCAGCTTGTCGGTCTTGGCAGCGATCTGGTCGATGTCGCCGGCCAGCGCCAGGGTCACGACATCGGCCTGGAGGCCGTCGATCACGGCGCGGGCCTGCTTGCCGGAGCCGCCGTGCGACTGCTCGATGGTGACGGTTTCACCGGTCTTGGCCTTCCAGTCGGCGGCGAAGGCGGCGTTGAAGTCCTTGTAGAACTCGCGCGTCGGATCATAGGAGACGTTGAGCAGGGTGCGGTCGGCCAGCGCCTGGGCGGCTTCGAAGGACAGGAACAGCGCAGCGGCGCCAAGGGCGAGGGAACGGCGGGTCAGAAGTCGCATCGGGGTCTCCATCTGTTGATTGCCCAATACTATACGGGATTAGTAGGATATCAAGTGAGAAAGTTCGATTTGTCGAACAAACTGTACTGAAGAAAGATTTCAGTGGTTTAGGAATGGTCCGGCCGTTGGCCTCTCCCTGCAGGCGGGAATTTACCCTGTTCTCACCTTGCCCCGGCTCGACCGGGGCATCCTTTGCGGTGCCGCCGAAAAGGACCCCCGGGTCGAGCCCGGGGGAGGTGAACAGGAGAGAGCCCGCTCAAGAAGTGGAAAAGGACGAAGCGGTCATTGCTCCAGGAGAAGTTGAGATGCCGGGGCACCCGCGGCGTTCATGACTTCCGCCAGGGTCGTCTTCTCGAGCGCCGACAAATACAGCGAATAGGCCTTGTCGAAGGCGATCCGGACCTCGCAATGGGCTTCGTTGCGGCAATCCTCGCAGCGGCGGTAAGCGGTGCGCGACAGGCAGGGAAGGGGTGCGATGGGCCCGTCCACGGTGCGCAGCAAGGGGCCGATATGGATGTTTTCCGGATCCTTGAGGATCTCGTAGCCGCCGTCCCGGCCGCGCCGGCTGGTGATGTAGCCGGCGGCCTTCAGCGTGAGCAGGATCTGCTCGAGAAACTTGCGCGGCAGCTTTTCCTGTTCGCAGAGCTGGCGGATCTGCAGGCCCTCGCCGGGCTTCGCGCGGGCGAGAGCGACCATCGCCTTGAAGGCATAGCGGGCGCGCTGGGAAATCATGTCCCAGAAATAGGCGCTTGGCAGGGGCAATTGCAAGTGAAGGCTGGGATTCCCCGCTTGCCCGGGCCGTAACCGCAGTGTTAAGGACGGTCGCCAATCTTCACCCGACTCCAATTCGCCCGAGAGGTTGGCCCATGCCGCGGCAGATCCCCGAATATTTGACCTTCGACGACGTGCTGATGAAGCCCGGCGCATCCTCCGTCCTGCCGGGAGAGGTGAAGACCGGAACCCGGCTGACGAAATCGCTGCGGCTGTCGATCCCCATCATTTCCGCCGCGATGGACACGGTGACCGAGGCCCGGCTCGCCATCGCCATGGCGCAGGCCGGGGGCCTCGGCATCATCCACAAGAACCTCGAGCCCCATGAGCAGGCCGAACACGTGCGCCAGGTGAAGCGCTTCGAATCGGGCATGGTGGTGAACCCAATCACCATCGCGCCGGATGCGACGCTCGGCGACGTGCTGGCGCTGAAGGAGCGCCACCGCATCTCGGGCATTCCCGTGGTCGACGCGAAGGGCAAGCTTTGCGGCATCATCACCAACCGCGACGTCCGCTTCGCCACCGACCTGCAGATGAAGGTGGCTGACCTCATGACCAACCAAAACCTCATCACCGTCAAGGCCGGGGTGGACCGCGCCGAGGCCCGCCGTCTCCTCCACAAGTACCGCATCGAGAAGCTGATCGTGGTCGACGACGACTACAAGTGCGTTGGCCTCATCACCGTCAACGACATGGAGAAGGCCGCCGACCATCCCCTCGCCGCCAAGGACGAGCACGAGCGGCTGCTGGTGGGTGCGGCCACCGGCACGGGTGATGCCGGCTTCGAGCGCGCCGCCATGCTGGTCGATGCCGGGGCCGACCTGATCGTGGTCGACACCGCGCACGGGCACTCGGACAACGTGATCAAGCAGGTCGCCCGGCTGAAGGCGCTGTCCAACAAGGTGCAGATCGTGGCCGGCAACGTCGCCACGGCGGAAGCCGTGAAGGCGCTGATCGGGGCGGGGGCGGATGCGGTGAAGATCGGCATCGGGCCCGGCTCCATCTGCACCACGCGCGTCGTCGCGGGCGTCGGCGTGCCGCAGCTCTCCGCCATCATGGACTGCGCGGAAGAGGGCGCGAAGCAGGACGTGCCGGTGATCGCCGACGGCGGCATCAAGCTGTCGGGCGATCTCGCCAAGGCGCTGGCCGCGGGCGCCGAAGTCGCCATGGTGGGCTCGCTGCTCGCCGGCACGGATGAAAGCCCGGGCGAGGTCTATCTCTACAATGGCCGCAGCTACAAGGCCTATCGCGGCATGGGCTCGGTTGGCGCCATGGCGCGCGGCTCCGCCGACCGCTACTTCCAGCAGGAGGTGAAGGACAGCCTGAAGCTGGTGCCGGAAGGGATCGAGGGCCAGGTGCCCTACAAGGGGCCCGTGGGTGCGGTGCTGCACCAGCTGGTGGGCGGGCTGCGCGCTGCGATGGGCTATGTGGGTGCGGCCGATCTCGCCGAGATGCGCGACAAGGTGCAGTTCATCCGCATCACCTCGGCCGGCATGCGCGAAAGCCATGTGCATGACGTGATGATCACGCGCGAGGCGCCCAACTACCAGCGGCAGGGATAGGGCATGACCATCGTCCAGTGGCTGCTGCTGCCGGCTTTCGTGCATGTCGCGTGGATTCTCTGGCTCGCCCGGCGCATGGGCAGTGCCCGCGTGAAGGCCGTACGGGCGGGCCAGGTGAAGATCAGGGACGTGGCGCTCGACAGTTCGCGCTGGCCCGACGACGTCCGCAAGCTGTCGAACAATTACGACAACCAGTTCCAGCTGCCGGTGCTGTTCTATGCCATCCTGCCGCTGCTCATCCTGCTGGTGAAGGTGGACTGGCTGATGGTGGCGCTGGCCTTCGTGTTCGTCGCCAGCCGCATCGTGCACAGCTTGATCCATACCGGCGACAATGTGGTGCTGCACCGCTTCCGCGCCTTCGTCGTGGGGTTCATCGCGCTCGTCGCCATGTGGGGCTGGTTCGCGCTACGCCTCTATGTGATCGGATAAGCCATGCGTCTGGCCGGCCGCGTGTCCGCGGCAATCGACGTCCTCGCCGATATCTTCGAGCGCCATCGCCCCGCCTCGGAGGCGCTGAAGGACTGGGGCAAGGCGCACCGCTTCGCCGGTTCGACCGACCGCCATGCCATTGGCACGCTGGTCTATGACGCGCTGCGCCGGCGGAACTCTCTTTCCTACAGGATGGGCAGCGAAGCGCCGCGCGCGCTGGCGCTGGCGGGCCTCAGGGACGTGTGGAGATTGCCGGTCGATGCGATCGGCGCGATGGCCGAGGAACAGCACGGCCCCGGCAAGCTGACGGCGGAGGAGCGCGCGGCGCTCTCCCGCGCCTTGCCCGCTGAGGTGCCGGTGCATGTGGCGGGCGACGTGCCGGAGTGGCTGGGGCCGTCCTACGAGAAGGCCTTCGGCGGGCGTGTGGCGGAGGAGGGGGCGGCGCTGGCGCAGCGCGCGCCGGTTGACCTTAGAGTCAACCTGCTCAAGGCAGATCGCGGGCAGGTGCTCGCGGCGCTCGAACGCTTCGGCGCGGTGGAAGGCCCATGGTCGCCGCTCGCCGTGCGCATCGCAGCGCCGGGGCCCGAGACGCGGAACGCCAATGTGGAAGCCGAGCCCGCCCATGGGCTGGGCTGGTTCGAGGTGCAGGATGCGGGATCCCAGGTGGCGGCTCTGATGTCGTGCGTCGCGCCCGGCATGAGTGTCGCCGACATCTGCGCGGGGGCGGGCGGCAAGACGCTGGCGCTCGCCGCCATGATGAAGAACGAGGGCAAGCTCGTCGCCCACGACCTCGACCGCTTCCGCCTGCGCCCGATCTTCGAGCGCCTGACGCGCGCGGGCGTCACCAATTGCGAGGTGATCTCGGCGCAGGACAAGGGCAAGCTCGAGGCCGCTGGCCCGTTCGACTGCGTGGTGATCGACGCGCCGTGCTCTGGTTCGGGTTCGTGGCGAAGAAAGCCCGACGCCAAATGGCGCCTCACGCCCAAGCAGTTCGCACAAAGAATCAAGGACCAGGCGCAAGTGCTTGAAAGAGGATTCGATTTGACGAAGCCCGGCGGCACGATCCTCTACATCACGTGCTCGATGCTGGCGGAGGAGAACACCGAGCAGGTTTCGGCTTTCCTGAGTCGCCACAGGGAGATGCGACTCGTTCCTTACAAAGAGGTTTGGGAGCGCATGATCGGCGGACCAGTGCCGGACTCGGCCGACGGCGCGGCGGATACGCTGGTGCTGACGCCCGCCCGGCATGATACCGACGGGTTCTTCATGGCGGTGATGAGGAAGGGCTGAGTCGGCCGTCACACTTCTCTTGTGCTGTCGCACACACTCTCTCTCGGTCGTCACCCCGGCGAAAGCCGGGGCCCAGCTTTCAATCAGTGTGCGGAGTCAGAAAGCGGGGTCCCCTGAGTTCACAAACGAAGTGCAACACCAGCTTATGGTGT